>NZ_CP134880.1:0-1200000 GCF_032102965.1 Demequina capsici
CCGCGTCGCGGAGGTGGGCGCCCGCTTCACCCTCGACGCCATGCCCGGCAAGCAGATGGCGATCGACGCCGACCTCAACTCCGGCCTGATCGACGAGGACACCGCCCGTCAGCGCCGCGCCGACGTGGCCGCCGAGGCCGACTTCTACGGAGCCATGGACGGTGGCTCCAAGTTCGTCAAGGGCGACGCGATCGCGGGCATCATCATCACGATCATCAACCTGCTCGGCGGGTTCGGCGTGGGCATGCTGCAGATGGGCATGGACCCGGGCCAGGCGATCGAACGGTTCTCGCTCCTGACGATCGGCGACGGCCTCGTCTCGCAGATCCCCGCGCTGCTGCTGTCCGTCTCGACAGGCATCATCGTCACCCGCGCCACGGCGTCGGCCGACATGGGTACCGCAGCCAGCGCGCAACTGACCCAGTCGCGGACCGCGCTGCTGATCGCCGGCGGTGCGGCGGTGGCGCTCGCGCTCGTGCCCGGCATGCCGAAGCCGCCGTTCCTGGTGCTGGGCGTCGCGCTGCTGGCGATCGGGCAGCGGGTGGGTGCGAAGGAGAAGGCGCAGGCCGCCGAGCAGGCCAAGCCCGCCGCCGCGGCAGCCGGACCCGGACCGGACTCGCCCGAGGCGATCATGGAGCAGATGCGCGTCCACGCGCTTGAGATCCAGCTGGCGCCGGACCTGGTGGACCTGGTGGGCGCCGGCACCGACCAGGACCTGCTCGCGCGTGTCAAGGGTCTGCGTCGCAAGATCGCGATGGAGCTGGGTCTGGTGATCCCGCCGGTGCGCACCCGCGACTCGGTGGACCTGCCGCGCTCCACCTATGTGGTGCGCATCGCGGGCGTGGAGGTCGCGCGAGGCGAGGCGCCCGTCGGCCGCCTGCTCGCTTTGGGCGACCACCTCGAGTCGCTGGCGGGCGAGACCGTGCGGGAGCCGGTGTTCGGCCTGGCAGGCAAGTGGGTGCCGCTGCAGGCACGCGCGCAGGCGGAGCTGGCCGGCGCCACGGTCGTGGACCGCGTGTCGGTGCTTGTCACGCACCTGGGCTCGATCATCACGGAGAACGCGCCGCGCCTGCTGACCCGGGAGGACGTGCGCGTGCTGGTGGACGGCGTCAAGCAGGTCAACCCTGCGGTCGTGGACGAGCTGGTGCCGACCCTGCTGTCGCTGGGCGAGGTCCAGCGGGTGCTGCAGGGGCTGCTGGCGGAGCGGGTGTCGATCCGCGACCTGTCACGCATCTTCGAGGGACTGACGCTGAGGGCCAAGCACTCGACGGACCCGGAGGGTCTGGTGGAGGCGGCGCGCACGGCGCTCGGCCCGGCGGTCGCGGCGCCGTACGTGCAGGACGGCATCCTGCGGGTGGTCACGCTGGAGCCGCTGCTGGAGCAGCAGTTGGTGGAGGCCCGCCGCCCTGGCGACGACGGCATGCAGCTGGCGGTCGACCCGGACCGGTTGGAGCGGCTCATCCAAGGTGCCCGTCACCGGATCGACGAGGTCGAGCGGGCGGGTCACGAGGCCGTGGTGGTGTGCGCGCCGGTGCTCCGACCGGCGTTGCGTCGGACACTTGCGCTTGCCATGCCGCAGCTCCCTGTCCTTTCCTATTCAGAGGTGACGTGCGCGTCGGTGCAGGTCGAGAGCGTGGGAGTCGTGAGCGATGCCGCAGCGATTGCATCTTGAGGGGTCCGACCCGCACGAGCTGCTGATGCGCGCGCGGGAGCAGTACGGCCCGCATGTGACGGTGGTGCGCGCCGAGCGTGTGCGCTCGGGGGGAGTGCTGGGCTTCTTCACGAAGGAGACGTACGAGCTCACGTTGGAGGTGCCCGACGCGGCGCTCGCGGTGGAGTCGGATCGTACGTCGGCAGGGTCGGAGCCGGGTGCGAGGCCGGGCGTCGGTGGCACGGGACAGGTCTTCCCCTCCTCATCTCAGTCGGCGGTCGCCGATCCGGAGTTGGCTCAAGAGATCGCCGATGCGCAGGCGCTTAGGGCCGAGATGTTCGGCATGGCCGTGCCGGAGGCGACTCTGGGCGCCGCGGCGGCTGCACAGGTCGGACCCACTGCGCGCGCAGCGTCGATCGCACCTGCTGCACCCGCCGTGTCGGTCGGGCCCGCCGTGTCGGTCGAGCGGACGCCCCTGGAGCCCGAGTTCGTGGAGCGGTTCGTGATCGAGTCGGGTACCGCTGCCGCGTTCGAGCGGGCGCTCGACGAGGCGATGCCGAGGATCTCGATCCCGGAGGTCGCTGCGTCTGCGCCGGAGCCGTCGGCCGTGGTGGGGCAGGTGTCCGAAGCGGCGCAGGCCTCCGTGGTGGGGCAGGCCTCGGTGGTGGGGCAGGCCTCCGAAGCTGCGCAGGTGTCCGCTTCCGCCAACACGCCGGCGGCCGAGGTCACGCCTTCGTCCGCGAGGACCGTGCGTGAGTACACGCCGGCTGCCTTTCCGGTGGCGGACAAGGCCACCGAGGTGGTGCTTCCGGTGCTGCGAGCCGAGCCTTCGGAAACGGAGGCGCAGGCGGCCGGCGCGGCGGCGTCCGCGCTCGCCGCTGAATCGCAGGTGGTGACCGAGTTGCCTGCCGGCGCTGAATCGCTCGCCGTCTCCGCTGAGCCGCAGGTCGTGGCGGACTCGCCTTCCGCCGCCAAGTCGCCTTCCGCCGCCGAGCTGCCTGCCGTCGTCGAGTCGCGCGCCGTGGCTTCGGCCCCGTCGTCCGTCGCCGCGCCTGTGGCGGCGCCCTCCACTGCACGTCAGGCGCCCGGTGTCGTGCTGCATCGGTGGGGTGTGCAGGCGGACATGGTGTCGACGGTGAGTGACGGGCCGACTGTCGCGGACCTGTTGGCGCTGGGCCTTCCCCCGCGTCTGCTCGGTGGATACCAGGTGCTCTCCGACCGTGTGCCGCTGCTCGAGGTGGTGGCGCGGCTCGGCGTGCCGACGCAGCGTCGGCTCGAGCCGGGCGAGCTGCTGGTCGTGGCGGGTCCGCCTGAGCGGGCGCTCGCGGTGGCGCGTCAGGTGACCGCTTGGATGGGGATGGCTGCGGAGTCGCTGGTGCTCGCCGGCGAGTGCGAGTCGATCCGGGGGCACGGCCGTCGCGTGCGGACCGAGGCTGCGGCGCGCTCCGCGCGGGTGCGTGCGGAGCAGGCCGCCAGGCAGGGTCAGCCGCTGGTGGTGGCCCTGGGGATCGCGCCGGGCCGTCGAGGCGCGATCGCGGCTGCGCCTCTGCTGGCCGCGTTCGAGGCCGACACGGCGTGGGCTGCGCTCGACGCTTCCGAGGCTCACGGCGCTGCCGCACTGCTGGAGCCGTTGGAGATCTCGGCGAGGCTGGACGGGATCGCGGCGGAAGGCGTGAGTCGAGCGGCTGCGCCGGCGGCGTTGCTCGACGCTTCGCTTCCGGTGGCGTGGATGGATGGGCTGCCGGCTTCTCCGGTGGTGTGGGCGGCACTGTTGGCCGAGCGGGTCGCGGACGCACGCTGAGTCACGTGTCTGGCGGAGCGGATCGCACAGCGGCGAAGGCGGGCGGTCGCTCTGCGGTCACGTGGTGTTCGCCTCCGTGGGTGACGATCCCGTCGCGGCGCGTTCGGCCCGGTGGGTGACGTTGTCGTCACGCCGCGTTCGCCTCGCTCGGTGACGATCTCGCCGTGTCGATGCGTGCGCGCCCACCAAGGATCGGCTCGCGTGTGGCGTCGATGTGGCGAGGCGGTATGAACCACACTCTCTGACGGCGCACCTCGATTCCCCATCCGTCTCGGTGCACGTCGTGATGACATCGGACGCAGAGCAGCACGCCGTTCGACAGGTCCGTCGGCCCTGAATCTCGTTCCCACCAGGCGATATGGTGGGCCTCGCACCAGCTTGGCGGAGCATGGCAGCGTGCGCAGCCGCCGTCTCGTTCGACGAGCGCAAGCCGTTGGGCCTGGGTGAACAGCCGTCGTCGACGCCCCCAGTCGAGGACCTCTCCGTCGGTGCCGAGGACCGCTGGGATGACCTCGGCGTCGGCCGCCATCTGGCGGGCAGCGGTGATGCTGACGGGCGTCTCCGAGCCGTCGATCTCGGCGAGGCCGTCGTTGCCGCGCAGGTCGTCGAGGGACATGCGCACGACGACGGTGGTCTTCACTCCGTCGTGGCCGGAGTTGCACCCTTGTGCGTGGCGTGCGAGCCACACGACGGCATCGGCCCGGAGCTGCGGTGCGGTGGCGTCGCCAGCGGGGCCCGACGACGCGGGGCTTGACGACGCGGGGCTTGACGGTGCAGGGCCCGACGACGCGGTTGACTGCGATGCCGAGGCGGCGGCTGACGTGTCCGCGTGTGACGTGTGCTGCGAGTCGCGTCGACGCTGGAAGGCGTCCCGGACATACGCGTCGATCATGGTGCGAACGGGTGCAGCCGACACGGGATCGAGCCGTGCTGTCAGGGTCACCATTCCGTCGGGCTCGACGCGGAGGGTCGCAGAGCGTTCGGCGTACTGCTGCTCCTCCTTGCGTGCGAGATCGGCGGGGCGCACCCGCGCTTCGGCGAAGGCGATGAGTCGCCGCACCTTGGTGAGCGGCAGCCCGACCGCCTTGCTGACCACCTCCCGTTCCCACTGGGCGAGCGCCCGACTGTCGAGCGCGTCGGCCGTGCGTGCGAGCGCGTCCGCGAGCAGGGCGCCCGCATCCACGGACAGTCGACCGGCGCGAAGGGTGGACGCGAGGAAGGGGAACTGTGGTTCGAGGGGCTCCGAGGTGCAGCGAGCGGACGCGGCGACAGGATCGACCTCCCGAGACTGCGCGTCGCGGGCAAGCACCTGGCCCACGCGCATCAGCCTGTTCGCCTCGGCCTGGCTGCTGCCGGACGCCGCCGCGACGAGCGCCTGCGGACTCCGATGGCCCTCGCGGCGCGCGAGCCCGGGCATGCCGTCGGCCGGCTCGGACCTGCGGGCGATCTCCGCCGCCACCCGCGCGAGGAGCATGTCGGCCTCGCGTCGCATCACCACTGCGCGGCTCTGCAGAGCGAGCAGCTCGGGGCGGGGCAGGGAGGTGAGGTCGGGGATGTTCGCACGCAGCGCCGCGCCGTCGGGGAGCTCGGCGGCTGTCTGCGTCATGACTCCATCCCATCATCAGGGTCTGACAAATGGGGCATATCGGAAAGCGGCGCGTGGTTGAGCTGACCGCGGTCCTGAGGCGTGCGCGTGCGAGTGGAACAGGCTCAGGGGCGGTGCCGGGTGTCGTGCGCGATCCCCGCGGCCCCGGACGGGCCACGCTTCGTCGGCGGCGTCGAGGGGCGCCATGCGCGCGTGTCGGGCGCGGGGGCGTCCCGCACGTGGTGCGCACCGGTTAGTCTCGTCCCATGCTCGTCCTCTCGCGCCGCGTCGGCGAACGCCTGGTCATCGGGAAGGACATCGTCGTGTCGATCATCGATGTCCGCTCCGATGGTGTGCGCATCGGCATCGACGCTCCCCGTGAGGTGCGGGTGACGCGCGCGGAGATCCTCGAGGCGGTCGAGCGTCAGAACGCCGAGGCTGCCGCGATGGACGACAGCGCGGTGGAGGCGCTCAAGAGGATCGCGCCGCCGCAGCAGCCGCAGCAGCCGCCGCAGCAGCCGCCGCCGCCGCAGCCGCAGCCGCATGCCGACGCGGCAGGTGCCGACGCCGTCTGAGCCTCCCTCGGCTGCTGGGGACATTTCGCGCCTCAGTTGTTGCGAAAATCGGGACCTTGGTAGGTAAGGGTCGCCTCACCCATTGATCTAGCCTGTGCTCGTGACACTCGCTGACCTGCCCCGCGGAGCGCAAGCGCGGGTGCGCGCCGTGAGCGCGGAGGCGGACGCGGCCCTCCGCCTGCGCGAGATGGGCCTGCGCCCCGGGACGCTCGTCAGGGTCGTGGGCATCGCGGCGGCGGGAGCGCGGGTCGTCGGAATCGGGGCGGCACGGATCGCGGTCGACCTGCAGACGGCCCGATGCGTGGGCGTCGAGCCGGTGCCTGACGCTCTGACGTCGGCGGCCCACGCATGAGTGGCGCGAACCACTGCGCCCCGGGCGGCCCCCACCCCACCCCCACGATTGCGCCCCGCGTGATGCTCGTCGGCAACCCGAACGTGGGCAAGTCGACGCTGTTCAACACGCTCACAGGCGCGCGCCAGCATGTGGTGAATGCGCCTGGCACGACGATCGCCGTGGCGGAGGGCACGTGGCGTTGCGGGACGATGGATGTCTCGCTGGTGGACCTGCCGGGCACCTACAGCCTGATCGCGCGTTCGCCGGATGAGCAGGTCGCGACGGATGCGGTGGCGCAGGGCGAGGGTCACGTGCACGTGGTGGTGCTGGACGCGACGGCGCTGAGCCGGTCGCTCTACCTGCTGGCGCAGCTGGCGGTGACGGGCGCGCCGGCGGTCGCTGCGGTCACCATGACGGATCTCGCCGCGCTGCGTGGCCTCAGCCCGGACCTGGCGGTGCTCGGCAGGGTGCTGGGGGTGCCCGTCGTCGCGGTGAACGGCCGTACGGGCGAGGGCTCGGAGGCTCTGGCGCATGCGGTGCACAGGTCCCTGGAGCGCCCGCGGACGGTGCGCGGTCTGCCGAGCGTGGTGGAGGACGACGCGACGCTCACCTCCGAGCTGGAACGCGCGCAGGTGCTGTTCGACTGGGTGGAGGACGTGGTGGACCAGGTGCTTCCCACGGTGGAGGCGCGGTCGACCGTGTCGGACACGCTCGACCGTGTGCTGCTGAGCCCGTGGGCGGGGATCCCGGTGTTCGGCCTGGTGGTGTGGGCGGTCTTCGAGCTGACGACCGTGCTGGCTGCTCCGTTGATGAGCGTCATGTCGGGGTTCGTCGACGGGCCGGTGACGGTGGGCGTCCAGGCGCTGCTGGAGGCGGTGGCGGCGCCGGCATGGTGGCAGTCGTTCCTGGTGGGAGGCGTGCTGGCGGGAATCTCGGCCGTGGTGTCGTTCATCCCGCTGATGGCGTTGATGTTCGCGGCGATCAGCGCGCTCGAGGCCTCCGGCTACCTGGCGAGGGTGGCGGTGGTGGCGGACAAGGCCCTGCGAAGCATCGGCCTGGACGGTCGAGCGATGCTGCCGCTGATCGTGGGTTTCGGCTGCAACGTCCCGGCCCTGTCGGCCACGTCGGTCCTGCCGCATGCGCGCCAGCGCCTGCTCGCGGGGATGCTGGTGCCGCTGACGTCGTGCACGGCGCGCCTGGCCGTCTATCTGGTGCTGGCGCAGACGTTCTTCCCGCGCAATGCGGGCACGGTCGTGTTCGGCATGTACGTGGCGTCGGTGGTGCTGGTGGTCGCGGGGGGTCTGCTCGCGAGGACGACGGTGATGCGTGACCTGGTCCCCCAGTCGCTCGTGATCGCGCTGCCGGACTACCAGTGGCCGCATCTGCGCACGTTGGGCAGGTCGGTGTGGTCCCGCGTGGTGTCGTTCGTCCGCAAGGCGGGCACCGTGATCCTGATGGCGGTGATCGCGCTGTGGGTGCTCCAGGCGATCCCGGTCCGTGGGGGTCACAGCGTGGCCGACGTGCCGGTCGAGGACTCGGTGTACGGCGTGGTCTCGCAGGGCGTCGCACCGGTGCTCGCGCCGATGGGCCTGGACGACTGGCGCATCGCCGCGTCGCTCGTGACGGGGGTGGCGGCGAAGGAGGCCGTGGTCGGCGCGCTCGCGCAGTCGTATGCGATCGACAGCACCACGGCGACGGGGGTGGTGGCGCTGCGCGATGAGGTGCGTGCCACCGTCACGGAGACGTCGGGCGGGCATCCCGAGGCGGCGTCGCTTGCGCTGATGCTGTTCGTGCTGGCCTACCTCCCGTGCCTGGCCACGCTGGCGGAGCAGCGCCGCCTCTACGGCTGGAGGTGGACGACGGGTGCGGCCGCCACGTCGTTCACCGGCGCCTACGTCCTGGCCACGCTGGTCTTCCAGATCGGGAGCAGGCTGTGAGCGCGCGCGCGGAGGCCGCGTCGTCAGGCCCGCTACGCGGCACCGTCACGACGCGTGGCACCGGCCCGGCGCGTGGAAGCGGCCGGATCTTCGGCTCGGTGGTGGCGCTGCTCGGACGGGGGTTCACGCCGCGCGCGGCGGCGCGCGAGCTGGGGATCCGCGAGGACCTGGCCGATGCCGTCGCGGCGGAGGCCGAGCGGTTGGGGCTCGTCGTCTCCGCAGGCACGGCGTGCGGCACCGGCTGCACTCCTGGCGCGAGGATCGCGTGCGCCGGCTGCCCCCTGGCGCGCTGACGACCAGCGCGCGCCAGCCGGCCCGCCCCGCGCACCTGGCCGCGCTCCCGGCTCAGGCCGTTCGGCGTCGTCCCGTCACCGACTGCTCACCAACACGCGCCCCCGGCCGATGAGTCCCGTGACAAGGCGAAGGATCGCCAGACACGTGACGGGAGCGTACCGATGGACGCGATGGATGAGATCGTCCGCGAGTTCGTGGTCGAGAGCTATGAGAACCTCGACCAGCTGGACCAGGACCTGGTCGCACTGGAGAGCGACTCGAGCTCGCGTGCGCTGCTCAGCTCGGTGTTCCGCACCATCCACACGATCAAGGGCACCAGCGGCTTCCTCGCCTTCAACAACCTGGAGTCGTTGACCCACGTCGGTGAGAACCTGCTCGCCGAGCTGCGCGACGGCAAGCGCACCATGACGGCCCGCACGGCCGACGTGCTGCTGAAGATGGTCGACGCGGTCCGCGAGCTGCTGGCGACGATCGAGGCCACGGGCAACGAGGGCTCGATCGACACGACCGCCGTGACCGCGGAGATCCAGTCCGTGCTGGACGACCCGACCGGCGGTGCGGCCGCCGAGGCCGAGCCTGCCGACGCTCCGACGGGCGACGCCGACGACGTCATCGAGTCCGCGATCGCCGCGCTCCACGACGACGAGGACGCCCACGACGACGAGGACGAGGAGCTGGCGGTCGAGGAGACGACCGACGCAGAGCCGAAGCCCGTCGTCGCCGAGGCCCCCGCCGTGAAGCGGACGCCGAAGATCGGGCGCAAGCCCGTCGTCCAGGCGCAGACGGCCCCTGAGCCAGGTCCTGAGCCGGAGCCCGCTCCGGCGGCCGTCGCCCCTGCCGCCGCTGCCGCCCCTGCCGCCCCGAAGGCCGCCGACGAGGCGCCCGTGCGGTCCGCCGCTGAGCAGTCGATCCGCGTGGACGTGGAGGTGCTCGACGCGCTCATGCGCCACGTGGGCGAGCTGGTGCTGGCCCGCAACGCGATGACGAACCTCGCAGCCGACATGGACGACCCGGCGCTCGTGCGCGCCTCGCAGCGGCTGTCGCTGATCGCGACCGAGCTGCAGCAGGGCGTCATGAAGACCCGCATGCAGCCGATCGACCACGTGTGGAACAAGGTGCCGCGCATGGTCCGCGACATCTCGTCGGCCCTGGGTCGCAAGGTGCGCCTGGACATGGTCGGCAAGGAGACGGAGCTCGACCGTGGCGTCCTGGAGGCGATCAAGGACCCGCTGACCCACCTGATCCGCAACGCGATCGACCACGGCATCGAGACGCCGGCGGACCGTGTCAAGGCGGGCAAGGAGGAGCAGGGCGTGCTGGGCCTGCGCGCCTACCACCAGGGCGGCCAGGTCGTCATCGAGATCAGCGACGACGGCAAGGGCATCGACCCGGAGATCGTGTCCGCGAAGGCGGTCGAGAAGGGTCTGAAGACCGCCGGGCAGATCGAGAACATGAGCCCGCAGGACATCCTGCAGCTGCTGTTCCTGCCGGGCTTCTCCACCGCGGACAAGGTCACGAACGTGTCGGGCCGCGGCGTCGGCATGGACGTCGTCAAGACCAAGATCGACTCGATCGGCGGCGTCGTGGACGTGCAGTCGACCCCGGGCTCGGGCACCACGTGGCGTCTGCGCATCCCGCTGACGCTCGCGATCATGCCGGCGCTGACCGTCGAGTGCGCGTCGGAGACCTTCGCCATCCCGCAGGTGAACCTGCTCGAGCTGCTCGCGATCGACGACAAGCTGACGGGGATCGACCACGTGGGCGAGGCCCCGGTCTACCGCCTGCGCGGCCAGCTGCTGCCGCTCGTGGACCTGCGCGACGTGCTGGGCAGGGGAAGGCGCGAGTCGCTGACCGGCGCCGTCATCACGGTGCTGCAGGCGGACGGTGGACGCTTCGGGCTGCTGGTGGACAAGGTCCGCAACACGGAGGAGATCGTCGCCAAGCCGATCGCCGCCGCGATCAAGGGGATCGGCCTGTATGCGGGCGCGACGCTCCTGGGCGACGGCTCCGTGACGCTGATCCTCGACGTCCCCGCGGTGGCGCGTCGGGCTCTCGATCTTCAGGAGACGACGATCGACGCCGGCCACGACAACGCGCAGCGCGGCGACACCGAGCAGATGCTCGTGGTCTCGATCGGCGAGGGCCGTCAGATCGCGATGCCGCTGGGAGCCGTCACACGCCTGGAGCGACTGCCTGCCGACGTCCTCGAGACGGTGGGCGGCGCGACGGTCATGCAGTATCGCGACCGCATCACGCCTGTCGTCGACCTTGCGCAGATGCTCGGTTCGGGTGCGACGTTCCGTGAGGAGCTCGCCTTCGTCATCTGCACGCGCGGGGACCGCACCGTGGCGCTCATCGCGAACGAGGTCGTCGACATCGTCGACTCCCGCGCGGAGGAGCGCTCGGAGGTGTCCGGCTACGGCCTGCTCGGCTCGATCGTGGTCAAGGACCGCGTCACCGAGCTGCTCGACCTGGAGGCAGCGGTCACCGCCGCCGACGCGTCGTTCTACGAGGTCGACGAGCACGTCTTCAACGACGCCGAGGTCGCCGAGCTCATCGGCGCAGGGAAGGGAGCCTGACATGCGTCACCAGCTCGCCACGTTCAAGCTCGACGACCGTCTCTACGGCGTCGACGTGTCCCGGGTGCAGGAAGCGCTCAAGATGCAGGCGCACACCCCGGTGCCCCACGCGCCCGAGGCTGTGGCCGGCCTCGTGAACCTGCGCGGTCAGGTGGTCCTCATGGTGGACCTCCGCGCCCGCCTGGGGCGAGCCCCGTACGGCCCCGATGACGAGCCGATGATGATGGTCGTCAACATCGACGGCGAGCCCGTCTCGCTTCTGGTGGACCAGGTGGGCGACGTCCTCGAGCTCGACTCGGACAGCTTCGGTCCGCCGCCGCCCACCCTGGAGGCGTCGCTGCAGGAGGTGGTGACCGGCGTGTACTCGCTGGAGAACGACCTGCTGCTGTCGCTCGACGTCGACCTCGCGGCCCAGGTCTAGCGCCGCACCCTGTTTCTCAGTTCCCCACGCCGACCGTCGCGAGGCAGGCCGGCACCACCTCGGCGCAGGATGCGCCAGCAGAGGAGACACGATGTCAACGCAGAGCGGGACGTTCGCCATGAACGTCACGACCGCCGGATAGGCGGCGACGATGGCCACCATCAAGGTCCTGGTCGTCGACGACTCCGTGGTCGTGCGCCGCATCGTCACCGATGCTCTTGCGGCGGATCCGTCGATCGAGATCGTCGGCGTCGCGCAGAACGGCTCGATCGCGTTGACGAAGGTCGCGGCCCTCAAGCCGGACCTCATCACCATGGACATCGAGATGCCGGTGATGAACGGCATCGAGACGGTCACCGAGCTGCGTCGTCGTGGCGTGCGCACGCCGATCGTGATGTTCTCCACGTTGACCTCGCACGGCGCGTCGTCCACCCTCGACGCCCTCGCGGCGGGCGCGACGGACTACGTCACCAAGCCCACGCGCGTCGCCGACCCGACCGAGGCGGTCGCCGTCATCAAGGACCAGCTGCTGCCCAAGATCAAGGCGCTGTGCGGCCGTCCACGGCTCGGCCTGCGCCCCGCGCAGATCGCGGAGCCGCGCGGCCCGATGCGTCGTCCGCGTGCCGTCGTGATCGGATCGTCCACGGGCGGTCCGGAGGCGCTCTCGCGGGTCATCGGCGCGCTGCCCGCCGCGCTGCCGGTGCCGGTGCTCGTCACCCAGCACATGCCGCCGGTGTTCACCGCCCAGCTCGCCGCGAGGCTCGACCGGCTGGGGCCGTCGAAGGTGGTCGAGGCGCAGGCGGGCGACCGGCTCGATCCAGGCACCGTCTACATCGCGCCCGGCGACTTCCACCTGGAGGCGCAGGCGCAGGGCACGCTCGTGAAGGCTGTGGTCCATCAGGGACCGCAGGTCAACTTCTGCCGCCCTGCCGTGGACGTCATGTTCCGTTCCGCCGTGAAGGTGTGGGGCGGGGACCTGCTCGCCGTCGTCCTCACGGGCATGGGCTCCGACGGACGCGAGGCCTGCCGCGAGATCCACGACGCCGGCGGCCGCGTGATCGTGCAGGACGAGGCGACCTCCGTGGTGTGGGGCATGCCGGGAGCGGTCGCGACCGCCGGGCTCGCCCATCAGATCCTGCCGATCAGCGAGATCGCGCCTGCCATCGCAGGCGTCTTCGCGGGCCGTACCGCCCGGGTGGGGGTGGCCCGATGACCATCGCCCCCGAGGCCTTCGACTTCGTCGCCACCCTCGTCCGCCAGCGCAGCGCGATCCAGCTGGAGAAGGGCAAGGAGTACCTGGTGGAGAGCCGCCTGGCGCCCCTCGCCAGGTCCGCCGGCGCCGCGAGCGTCGACGCATATGTGCGCACCCTGCGGGCCAACGCGGGCCTGCACGACCAGGTGGTGGAGGCGCTCACGACGAACGAGACCTCCTGGTTCCGTGACATCACCCCGTTCGCGATGCTGCGCAACACCGTCCTGCCGGATCTGCGCAACCGCGGCACGCGCCGCCTCAAGGTGTGGTCGGCCGCGTGCTCCACGGGCCAGGAGGCGTACTCGATCGCGATGACCGTCAAGGATCACCATCCTGACCTGGACCTCAGCATCGTCGCCACCGACCTGTCGGAGGAGGTGCTCGCCAAGGGCCGTCTCGGTGCGTACTCGCAGCTGGAGGTCAACCGCGGCCTCCCGGCGCCCGTGCTCGTGAAGCACTTCGTGCGCAAGGGCGCGACCTTCGAGATCGCCCCCCCGCTTCGTCAGCAGGTGACCTTCCGCAAGCACAACCTGCTGGACCAGCCGCCCATGGGCGGCCCGTTCGACATCGTGTTCCTTCGCAACGTCCTCATCTACTTCGACGTGGCGACGAAGCGCGAGGTGCTCTCCAGGGTGAAGCGCTCGCTCGCACCAGGGGGGTACCTGTTCCTCGGCGCCGCCGAGACGACCATCGGAATCGACGACTCCTGGGAGCGTGTCCACGAAGGTGGCAGCTCCGTGTACAGGCCTCGCGAAGGGAAGTAGACGCCATGAAGGCACTTGTCATCGATGACTCGCGCGTCATGAGACGCATCGTCGGAGGCATCCTCACCGACGTCGGCTTCGACGTGGTGGAGGCGGGGGACGGCCGGGAGGCCCTCGACCGGCTCGAGGAGCACGACGACGTCCAGCTGTGCTGCATCGACTGGAACATGCCGGTGATGACCGGCTTCGAGTTCGTGGTCGAGGCGCGCAAGCGCGACGAGTGGCGCGACATCACTCTCATGATGGTCACCACCGAGGGGGAGCAGTCGCAGATCGTGCGCGCGCTCGCCGCAGGTGCGCATGAGTACGTCATCAAGCCGTTCACGCCCGAGGTGATCGTGGACAAGCTCCAGTTCCTCGGCCTCGTCGACGCGAAGGAGACGCTGTGACCGTCACAACCATGTGGGAGGTGCTCGCCGACCCGGACCCCGTGTTCACCGTGGCTGAGGACCTGTTCGCGACCATGATCGACCGCGAGCCCGGCTACCTGATGCGCTGGTACGGCGAGCGCCCCGCGATCCTTCGTCCCTGCTACACGTGGGTGGACGTCGTCGGTGGCGACGACGACGCCCGCATCCTCATCTCGATGGCGCGCGACACGGGCGAGGACCTCGCCCGCGTGCTCTTCGAGCTGGGGGACGACGAGCCCGTCACCGACGCCGACTTCACCGATGCCGTCGGTGAGCTGGTCAACGTCGTCGGCGGGAACGTGAAGTCCCTCGTCACCCACCCCGGCATCCTCACGATGCCCAAGGTGTCCGACGAGCAACCGAGTATGGCCGACGCGGCACCCGTCATGGATGCCTGCGTCACGTGGCGTGGCGCGCTCGTGTGCGTCAGTCTCTGGACCCTCCCGCAGGGTCCTCAGCTCAGGTCATAACCCGACTAACTAAGGAAGAGAGGTGGCCGACATGAAGGTTGTCGTCGCCGATGACAGCCGCGTCATGCGGCAGATCGTGATCCGCACGCTCCGCCAAGCGGGTTACGACTGGTGGGACATCGAGGAGGCCGAGAACGGCGCCGATGCTCTCACGAAGATCCGGGCGAACGAGCCCGACTTCGTCCTGTCCGATTGGAACATGCCGGAGATGACCGGCATCGAGCTGCTGCGCAGTCTGCGCGGGGAGGGCAACGAGACGCCGTTCGCGTTCGTCACCTCCGAGGGCTCGGATCAGATGCGCGAGATGGCCGAGCAGGCCGGCGCGCTGTTCCTGATCGCCAAGCCGTTCACCGCGGACACCTTCCGCGACACCATCGACCCGTTGCTCGCATGAACGGGGCCATGAAGCCGACGCCGGTGCCCACGGCGTTCGAGGTGAGGGAGCTGTTCGAGGGCATGCTCGGTCGGGCCGTCGAGTGGGGGGACGCGAAGCGCGTCGACCCGCTGGACGGTGCCGCGTGCGCCACATACGTGGACGACTTCGGCAACGTGAAGGCGATCGCGCTCGCGGACATCCCGCTGATTGCGCGCGCCGGCTCGGCGATCGCGCTGATGCCGCAGAACGGTGCTGAGGCCGCCGTGTCCAGCGGGCTGGTCACGCCGCCGCAGTTCGACAACATGGCGGAGATCCTCAACGTCGCCGCGTCGCTGTTCAACAAGAAGGACACCGTCCATCTGAAGCTGCAGGAGACCTTCGCGCCTCGCGAGACCCTGCCGGCGGACGTCAACGAGCTGGCGCTTCAGCAGGGTGGCCGGATCGATGGCGCGCTGGCGATCCAGGGCTACGGCGACGGCCGGATCTCGTTCGTCGTCGCGTTCTAGAGAGGGAGGATCTTCGAGGCGCGTGCACCGTTCGCGCCTCGAGAGCGTGCGAGGCCCGCGGGTCCCTTTGCGCGGCGTGGCAGTACATGAGAGCAAGATCTGGCGCTCGGATACGACCCTCATGTACTGCCACGATGCGGGGCGCGCGAGCGGAGGTGCTGACCGTTCGTGACGCGAAGATGCCCGACGGTGGGCTGGGGAAGCGCGTTCCTGTACAGGTGCAGTGTGAGCGGGCCGGTCACCAGCCCCGCGGGGTGCCACAGGTTCAGCGCCTCAGCGCGCACGGTCGCGCGCGCCGCGTGCCGTGAGTCGCGGTACACGCCAGGAAGCCGGTCAACGGCGCGTCGAGATCGGTGAGGTCGGGGAGCGGGCGCATGCGTGGCATTCGAGCGTCGAGTGACGCTCTGCCGCCGACGGAAGCGGTGATCCGTGGATGCGTCGAGGCCGGAACCGGGCTGGGGGCGTCTGCGTCCTGCTGGCGCGGGGCAAGGCGTCGCTCGAAACGGACGCATTCGGACTCTCGAATCCGGCTCGACTCGCGCCGATCGGTTGGTTTCAATTCTGATTCTTAACAATGCGAACGTGTAGTCGATCGGGTGGGCGACATCATCACACGTCCCTGGAGAACCATGACCACCAAGGCCACGACGCGCGGGCGCGCACGGCGCTTCCCCCTCGCCGCACAGATCTTCGCCGCCTTCGGCACCGTCGTGCTGCTGCTCGCCGCCACCGCGGCGCTCGCAGTGGCCGAGTTCAGCAAGCAGAGCGCCGACGACCAGCAGATCATGCAGCGCATCTACCTCTCCGATCAGAAGATCGCCGAGGTCCAGGAGGCGCTGGACACCATGCGGATGGAGACGCTCCGCATGCGCTCGATGGACCCGGCGGAGATCCCGTCAGCATGGGCCACGCAGCAGCAGAACATGGATGCGTTCTCCGCCAAGCTCAACGAGTTCGGCGCACTGTACCTGGACTACTTCGGCACCGAGATGGCGTTCGACGACGCCGACGTCGCCGCATGGCAGTCGTACCAGGCCGGACTCGACGCCCTCTACGACCCCGCCTCCACCGAGGCGGTCATCGACTCCGAGTCGCAGGACGCGCTGGGCGCGACGCTCAGCGCATCCGTCAGCAATCTCACCACGGTGGTGGCCGAGCAGATCACGGCGCAGGTGGCGAAGTCGAAGGCGGAGACCGCCAAGGTGCAGATCAGCCTGGTCCTCATCTCTGTGGCTGCGGTCGCCGTGGCCATCGGAGTGGGCCTCTGGATGGCTCGCCGCATCACTCGCGGCGTGACCACGGTGAAGGCGTCGCTCGACGCGCTGGCCGAGGGCGACCTGACGCGGGAGGCGACGGTCCGATCCCAGGACGAGATCGGCGACATGGCGTCGTCGCTGTCGAAGGCGCAGTCGGCGCTGCGGGAGACGATGGCGGAGGTCGTCACCTCTGCGCAGACGGTCGCCGCGGCTGCCGAGGAGCTCTCCGCCGCGAATGCGCAGGTGGCTGCGGGCTCTCAGGAGACGTCGGCGCAGGCGGGCGTGGTCGCGTCGGCGGCTGAGGAGGTCAACCGGTCGGTGCAGGCGGTGGCGTCCGGAGCGGAGCAGATGGGCGCGTCGATCAAGGAGATCTCGCACAACGCGAACGAGGCGGCGCGCGTGGCCGCCGCGGCCACCAGCGTCGCGGAGGCCACGAACGAGCAGGTCGCGAAGCTGGGTGTCTCGAGCCAGGAGATCGGCAACGTGATCAAGGTGATCACGGGCATCGCGGAGCAGACGAACCTGCTGGCGCTCAACGCCACGATCGAGGCCGCGCGGGCCGGTGAGGCGGGCAAGGGCTTCGCCGTCGTCGCGTCCGAGGTGAAGGATCTGGCGCAGGAGACGGCCAAGGCGACCGAGGAGGTCGCGCGTCGGGTCGCCGCGATCCAGGGCGATACCGACGGAGCGGTGGACGCGATCGGGGAGATCTCGGAGATCGTCAAGCAGATCTCGGACTTCCAGATGACGATCGCGTCGGCGGTCGAGGAGCAGACCGCGACCACCAACGAGATGAGCCGCGGGGTGGCGGAGGCTGCCGATGGGTCGGCGAACATCGCCGGCAACATCTCCTCGGTGGCGCAGGCCGCATCGGATTCCGCCCAGGTGCTGGACCAGATCGGCTCCTCCGTGAACGAGCTCGCGGAGCTGTCCGCGACCCTGCGCGCGAAGGTGGAGTACTTCACGTACTGAGCACGTCTCCGGGCATTCGGTGCCGGTTCTCTCACCCGGGGGATGGTCCTGACGATGTGAACGGCGTCAGCTCAACCATTCCCCGGGGAGAACCATGCTCACCAGTGTCACCTCGAAGAGCGGTCGCGGCCTCAAGCGCTTCCCGCTCTCCGCTCAGATCTTCGCCGCCTTCGGCACCGTCATCGTGCTGCTCGGAGTCGTCGCCGCCACCGCCATCGTCCAGCTGACGAGGCTCGGCGCGAGCGACCAGCACATCATGGAGGAGATCTACATGTCCGACGCCTCCATCGCGGAGGTGAAGCAGGCGCTGTTCGACGTCCGGATGCAGGGTCTGCGTCTGCGCGACCTCGAGGGCAGCGACCTCGTGGACGGTTGGGCGACGCAGCAGGCGAACTACACGGCGTTCACCGACAAGATCACCGCCTTCCAGGACACGTTCACCGGCTACTTCGGCGTCGCGCCCGAGTTCACGGACCAGGACCTGGCGAACTGGCAGGCGTACCAGGACGCGCAGGCGGCGATGTACGACCCGACCTCCACCGCGACGCCTGTCGACGCGGCCACCCGCACCCAGCTGGGCGACGCGCTCGTCGCCACGGTTGACGGTCTGACCGATCAGGTGGCGACCCAGGTGATCGCGGAGATCGCCGCGAACACGCACGAGACGACCGTGATCAGGATCGTGCTCGGCGTGGTCTCCGGGCTCGCCGTGGCAGTCGGCATCGCGATGGGCTTCTGGCTCGCGCGCCGCACCAAGCGGGGGGTGACCACGGTCAAGCGTGCGCTCGACGGCCTGGCCGACGGCGACCTGACCGTGAAGGCCGACGTGACCTCGAACGACGAGCTCGGCGACATGGCGTCGTCGCTGTCGAAGGCGCAGGGTGCCTTGCGGGAGACGATGGCTGAGGTGATCTCGTCGGCGCAGACGGTGGCCGCTGCGGCGGAGGAGCTGTCGGCGTCGAACGCGCAGGTGGCTGCGGGCTCTCAGGAGACGTCGGCGCAGGCGGGCGTGGTCGCGTCGGCGGCCGATGAGGTGAACCGGTCGGTGCAGGCGGTGGCGTCGGGCACGGAGCAGATGGGTGCGTCGATCAAGGAGATCTCGCACAACGCGAACGAGGCTGCGCGGATCGCGGCGTCGGCCACGGAGGTTGCGGAGGCCACGAACGAGCAGGTCGCGAAGCTGGGTGTCTCGAGCCAGGAGATCGGCAACGTGATCAAGGTGATCACGGGCATCGCGGAGCAGACGAACCTGCTGGCGCTCAACGCCACGATCGAGGCCGCGCGGGCCGGTGAGGCGGGCAAGGGGTTCGCCGTCGTCGCGTCCGAGGTCAAGGATCTGGCGCAGGAGACGGCCAAGGCGACCGAGGAGGTCGCGCGTCGGGTCGCCGCGATCCAGGGCGACACCGACGGAGCGGTCGACGCGATCGGCCAGATCTCCGAGATCGTCAAGCAGATCAACGACTTCCAGATGACGATCGCGTCGGCGGTCGAGGAGCAGACGGCGACGACGGCTGAGATGTCTCGCGGTGTGGCGGAGGCTGCCGATGGGTCGGCGAACATCGCCGGCAACATCTCGTCCGTGGCGCAGGCCAGCGCAGACGCGGCTCAGGTGCTGGACCAGATCGGTGCGTCCGTGAACGAGCTCGCTGAGCTGTCCGCGACCCTGCGCGCGAAGGTGGAGTACTTCACGTACTGACCCGCGCGCGTGAGCGCTGGTCGGAGCCCGGTTCGTTCGCCGGGCTCCGACCGTGCTAACATTTCCCGGCACGCGCGAGTGGCGGAATAGGCAGACGCGCACGGTTCAGGTCCGTGTGCCCGAAAGGGCGTGGGGGTTCAACTCCCCCCTCGCGCACGTGAAAGAAGGCCCCCGAGAGATCGGGGGCCTTCGGCAATTCCGGGGTCCGACGCACAGTGGCGTGAGGTGCCTCTACGCGTCCCGTCCAAGCCAGGCCAGCGCGCCGTCTGCCGCCGTCGCTCCCATGCTGAACGACGCCTGCAGCAGGTAGCCGCCCGTGGGAGCCTCCCAGTCGAGCATCTCGCCGGCCACGAATGTGCCGGGCATGCGGCGCAGCATGAGGTGCTCGTCCACCTCGGACCATGCGATGCCGCCCGCTGTGGAGATCGCGCGGTCGATGGGCATGGTGTCCGCGATCGTCACGGGCACGGCCTTGATGAGTGCGGCCATCTCGGCGGGCCCTCCGGGCAACGCGCCCGCACCCGCCTCCCGCAACAGGCCGATCGCCGCGGGGTCGAGCCCCACCGCGCGCCGCAGCCACGACGATGCCGAGTCCTTGGGTCGCCGCCGCTCGAGGCGCTGCGCCAGCTGGGCCTCGTCGACGTCGGGTCGCAGGTCCACCTCCAGCACGCAGGCGCCGCCACCGTCCGCAGCGAGGTCGAGCGCCGCGCGGATCGCCGCTCCGCTGGCGTAGACGGGTCCGCCCTCGAGCCCCGAGCGGGTGAGCATCGCGTCGCCGCGCTGAGGCGGAACTTCGCAGCCGCGCACCGCGAGCGACACGTTCTTGAGCGGCTTCCCGGCGAACCGCTCGGCGAACACGTCGGACCATTCCACCCGGAGCCCCACGTTCGCGGCCCTGAGCGCCGTCACCTCGACGCCTCGCTCCCGGAACGGCTCCACCCACGCTCCGTCCGCACCCAGGTGCGGCCACGAGGCACCGCCGAGCGCGAACACCGTGACGTCGCTCGTGATCGCCCGGGTCTGCCCGGCGGCATCCGTGATCAGCGCTCTGCCGTCCGCCTCCCACCCGCTCCACGTGGAGCGCCGTTCGACGCTCACGCCCAGGTCCGTCAGGTGCGCCAGCCAGGCGCGGAAGAGGGGAGTCGCTCGGAACGCCTGCGGGAAGACGCGTCCGCTGGTGCCCACGAACGTCGGCTCCCCCAAGTCCTCGCACCAGGCGCGCAGGTCGTCCGGACCGAACCGGTCGAGCATTGGCGCGATCCTTGCCGCTGAGGCGCCATAGCGGCGAAGGAACGGCGTGCGGTCCTCCGAATGCGTGATGTTCAGCCCGCCGTGCCCCGCCAGCAGGAACTTGCGGCCGGGCGACGGCATGCGCTCGTGCACGGTGACGGTCACGCCTGCGGACGCCAGGGTCTGGGCAGCGAAGAGTCCCGCAGGGCCGCCGCCGATGACGGTCGCCGTGCTCACGGCCGCGGTGCTCATGGTCGCGGCCAGGCAGCGGCGATGGCGCAGGTGAGCATGGGGCCAACGTAGCCCACGGGGGCGGAGCTCCGTCCACCGAGGTTGAACCGGCCACGCGAGGAAGGTCCCACGGGATCGGGAAGGCGGGTGCGGTAGGTTGCGTCGGGGCGGCGACCGCGCGCCCACGCGTGCGCGTCCCGATCAAGGAGGGCCGATGCTTCCCGAGCTGTCAGCGGCGGCGTGGGTGCTGCTTGTCGCGGCGGCAGCGGTCGTCGGCGTCTCGAAGACCGCGCTGCCCGGTGCGAGCACCCTGTCGGTCGCCGCGTTCGCGGCGGTGCTGCCGGCGCGTCAGTCGACCGGAGCCCTGCTGGCGCTCCTCGTCGTGGGCGACGTCTTCGCGCTGTGGTCGTACCACCGTCATGCCGACTGGAAGGCGCTGGTGCGTCTGGCTCCCGCAGTGCTCGCGGGCGTGCTGCTGGGCGTGGGGTTCCTGGCGCTCGCGGACGACTCGGAGGTGCGGCGGGTGATCGGCGTGACGCTGCTGGTCCTCATCGCGTTCACGCTCTGGCGGCGCCGGCGCGCGTCGGAGGGGCCACCGCCTGGGGGCCGGGTCCTCTACGGCACCCTGGGCGGCTTCACCACGATGGTCGCGAACGCCGGTGGTCCGGTCATGTCGATGTACTTCCTTGCGGCGCGCTTCCCCGTGAAGACCTTCCTGGGGACGGCCGCCTGGTTCTTCGCGACCGTCAACATCGTGAAGCTGCCGTTCTCGATCTCGCTCGGACTGCTCACCCCGGCCGGCGCGCTCCTGGACCTGGTGCTGGTCCCCGCGGTGCTCGTCGGCGCGCTCGCGGGCAGGAGGCTCGCGGACCGGTTCGACCAGGCGGCGTTCGAGCGCGTGGTCGTCGTGCTCACGGTGGTGGGGGCCGTCTACCTGCTGCTGTGAGGTTCAGCGGAGCTGGCCGTTCGCCAGCGCCTCGAAGTTCTCCCACAGCGCGGCGACGCCGTACTGCTGGCGCTGGCGAAGCGCCGCGGCGCCCACGCGGTCCCACATGAGCTCCATCGAGGCGTCCATGCCGCCGGCAGCCGTGTGCCATTGGAGGATCTGGGTCATGAGCGTGGCGTCGTCGTGTGTGGCCATGGGGACCTCCGCGTCGTTGCAGTGGAACACCGACGATTCTTAAGGTGCGCGCGCTGGTGGCGCTTGTCAAAGGGAACGTGCCGGCATTGCGTGCAGCACGGTGACCGAGCCTGCAGGCAGGTGGACCACGTGGGTGGTCGCCGCGTCCCCGTCGAGAGCCTCGACCACGCGTCGCACGGCGTCGGGTGAGCCGACCGTGTTGTGGAGCGTGGGCGTCGGGGCGGCGAGCGTCTCCCGCCGGGCGATGCGCACGGGTGCGGCGAACTCCAGGGTGACGTCTGCGGGGTCCGTCATGGACGGGTTGGTGAGGTTGACCAGCACGGTTCCGTCGTCGGCGACCGACGCGAACGCGTGGACGCCGCTGGCGGCATCGACCGGCTCGACGGCCAGCGCAGTCGCCCCGCGATGCGCCTTGTACATCATGAACACGTCGTAGTTGGGGGTGAGGACGGTGGCGTCGCCGTCGGTGAGGATCAGCGAGTTGAGGACGTTCACGGTCTGGGCGTTGCACGCGATCGAGATCTTGTCCGCGTGGCGCTGCAGGATGTCGAGCGTGAGAGCGGTGGTGATCGCGTCGCGCATCGTCACCTGCTGGCGCAGTGCGGGGCGGACGAAGAACGCGTCGCGATGCCAGTTGCCCCACTCGCCCACCACCAGGTCGATGCGCTCCAGCCGGGTGTCCAGGCTGGACTCGGGCATCGGGACGGCGTCGAGGCCCTCCTCGATGAGCCCCCACTGCTCGACGATCACGTCCTCGAGCTCGAGGCAGCCGGCGATGACGCGATCCCATCCCGCCTGGTCGAAGGCGGTGGGCGTGTCGTCCTCGTGGTCGATGTTCCAGTTGTAGAAGTGCAGGTCGTAGCCGGCGATGGGCGGCTGGCGGTAGGCGGTGAGGGCCCGGAAGAAGTCGCGTGTCCAGGTGACGCGCTCCTGGGGCTTGTTGCCGTCGGGGCCGCTCGCGATGGGGTAGGTCGCGGGCGTCTCGAACACCGATCCCGTGAAGCGCGGCATGGACGACGCGAACGCGCGATACGCGTCGACGTAGCTGGAGGGCGTCATGGTGCCTCCGCCGCCCCACGGCTCGTTGCCGATGCCCCACAGGCGGACCCCGTACGGCGCCTCGTGGCCGTTCGCGGCGCGCAGGGCGGCCAGGTCGGTGCCGCCGCTGCGGTTGCAGTACTCCATCCACTCGCGTGCCTCGGCGGGGGTGCCGGTCATCATGTTGACGTTGATCCAGGGCTGCGCACCGATCGCCTCGCACAGCGCCAGGTACTCGTCGGTGCCGAAGGCGTGGTCGTCGAGCTCGTAGGTGCCGAAGTTCTCGTTGAACGTGGTGGGGCGCTGCTCGCGTGGGCCGATGCCGTCACGCCAGTGGTAGGTGTCTGCGTAGCAGCCGCCGGGCCATCGCAGCACGGGCGGCTCGAGCTCCTTCAGTGCGTCCAGGACGCCTTGGCGGATGCCAGCGGTGTGCGGGATCTCCGAGTCCGGGCCCACCCAGATGCCGCCGTCGATGCACTCGCCGAGGAACTCGATGAACTGCCCGTGCAAGGCGGGGTTGATCCGCGCGATCGTGCGGGTGGGATCGATCAGTACGGCCACGGGAGATCTCCTTCGATCCGAGCGGTGCGCGACACCGCGCGTTACCTGATACTTGAGAGTTATAAGGTAAGGGGATGCGCATGTCAATCTCGGTCGATGTCAGGATGGTGCCATGACTCCCGCGTCGACGACGGTGCCGATCAACTCCCGGACCCGCATGCCAGTCGACGAGCGACGTCGCCAGATCGCCCACAAGGCGGCCGAGCTGGTCGCCCGCTACGGCTCCTACGGAGTCTCGATGCAGACCGTCGCCGACGCCGTGGGCCTCACCCTGCCGGGGCTGAACCACCACGTGCGCGGCCGTGACGAGCTGCTGACCCTGATCATCGAGACCTTCTACGACGACTTCACGGACGACGCCACGATGGCCGCCCAGCTGCGACAGTCCGGCGCACGCGACGCCGACGGTCTGCTGAGCCTGCCGGCCACGCTCGCGCGCATGGTCGACAGCAACACGACGCGACCGGAGCTGGTCGGGCTGTTCATCCGCCTGGCCGTCGAGGCCCACGACCCCTCTCACCCGGCCCACCGGTACTACGCCGACCGGCATCAGCGCCTGCTGTCCGTGATGCGGGCGCTGCCGTGGCGCCTCCCGCCCCGCTTCCAGGCACCGGCCGCGTTCGACGACCTCCTGCGCACCGCGTTCTGCGCCATGGACGGCACCGAGGTGCAGGCCCTCACCGACCCCGACGAGACGATGGCCGACCTGTGGGCGCGCGTCGAGCGCACGCTCTTCGGCGGTCCCGAGTGGGCTGAGGCGCGCTGACGCGCCTCAGGTGACCGGCGTCGGTCGCGTCGTCACCCCACCTGGATGTCGCGCCTGACGAACCGTGCCAGCCCTGCCCAGACGAGCCCCACGCCGACCATCGTCATGACCACCAGCGGCGTCCACGTCATGGGCTCCGCCGGAAGCGCAGGCGTGGCGGAGAACGGCATGAGGTTCAGGGCCCAGGCCGGAAGGTGCAACGCGTCGCCGATGATCATGACCATCCACAGGGCGCCCACGAGCGCCCACGACAGGGCGACCGCGAGCCGCGGCAGGTAGCCGAAGAGCATCACCGCGATCCCCACGATCACCAGCACCGCCGGCAGGTACGCCACGGTGGCCCCCGCCAGGCGCACGCCCTGCGAGGAGTCGCCGATCGTCGAGCCGTACCCGGCTCCCATGAGCCAGCCGCCCACGAGGAGCAGCAGCGCCGCGCCCACGAGCGGGATCGCGAGCCGCTGCAGCGCCCACCTGGTGCGCGAGACCGCGCCGGCGAGCTGCGGCTCGATGATGCCGCTCGCCTCGTCCGCTCGCAGCTGCGTCGCCGACTGCACGGCGAACACCGCTGCCAGGAGCGCGATCAGGCCGCACAGCATGCCCAGCAGCGCATCGATGCCCGTGCCCTGCAGGAGCGCGGAGATGTCCGCGCCGGAATCGCTCAGCAGGGAGTTCATCTGATCCACGACGGAACCGAACAGCAGCGCGCTCAGCACCACTGCGGCGCTCCAACCGATGAGCGGCCCCCGTTGCAGCCGCAGGGCCAGGCCCACCGGCGAGGCGTAGCGTCTCGGAGCGCCCCCGCGGCCCGCACGGTCCGGCAGCAGGCCCGCGCCGTGGTCACGGCGCTCCTCGATCAGCCACGCTGACCCGAGCAGCGCGGCGGCGAGCAGCAGCATCAGCCCCAGCGGCCACCAGCGGTTCGCGCCCCACGGTGCCATCGCCTGGCCCCAGCCGAACGGCGACGCCCACGTGAGCGCGCCGCCCCCCAGGTCGCCGATCATGCGCAGCACGTAGAACCCGATCACGACGATCGCGCCGAGCGAGTTCGCGCCGCGGGAGGTGGAGGCCAGCTGGCCGGCGAGCGCGCCGACGCCGACGGACACGAGCCCCACCCCGGTGAGGGAGGCCCCGACCACCCACGAGCCCGTCGTGCCCGCGCCGTCGGGGTCGAGCCCCAGGAGGATCGACGACACCGCCACGAACAGTCCGATCGCGACCGACAGCACGGCGAGCACCGTCCATGTCGCGACGGCCGACGCGTGGTTGCCGAGCATGCGGGAGCGGAGCAGCTCGGCACGGCCCAGCTCCTCGTCGGCCCGCCCGTTCCTGGTGACCAGGAACACGATGCCGAGCGCGAGCGAGAGGGCGCACGTCATCCAGATCTTGGTCCAGACGGCACCGCCCAGCGTGTTCGGGGCGGCCGCGAGCCCCGTGAGGGCCCTGATACCAGGGTTGTCGGAGATCTTCGCGAAGTCGTCGAGCGCCTGCTGGGTGGTGAAGATCGACCGGTAGTAGTCGCCGACGTACGCGAACAGGCCGACGATGACCACGAACCACACCAGCAGCCGCACCCGGTTGCGCCGCACCATGAAGGCGATGCTGGTGCGGAGCCCGGCCAGGCCGTCGGCAGGGGGCCGATGCGCGGTCGCGGCGGCGGTCGCGCGTGGCGGCCCCGACCGGGTGGTCGGGTCGATGCGCGTGCTCATCGCGTGCCTCCGTTGCCCACAGCCGCGAGCTCGTCGCCGTAGTGCCGCAGGAAGAGGTCCTCGAGCGACGGCGGGTTCGCCACCAGCGACTGCGGACGCAGCAACGCCACCGCAGCGAGCACGTCGGCGAGCGAGTCGTCGTCCACGGAGAACGACGTGCGGCCGTCCACTGTCGTGAGGTCGTGCACGCCGGGCAGCGTGGCCAGCGGGCTCGCGCCGCCGTCGAGCACGGTGCTGACCTGGGTGCGGGTGAGGTGCCGCAGCTCGGCCAGCGTCCCCGACTCCACCGTGGCACCGTCGCGGATGATGACCACCCGGTCGGCCAGCTTCTCCACCTCGGTGAAGATGTGGCTGGACAGCAGGACCGACCGGCCCTCCGCCTTGACCTCGCGGATCGACTCCTGGAACGCGGCCTCCATGATGGGGTCGAGTCCGCTCGTCGGTTCGTCGAGCAGCAGCAGCGGTGCGCGGGAGGCGAGCGCCGCGACGAGCGCGACCTTCTGGCGGTTGCCCTTGGAGTAGGCGCGCGCCTTCTTGGTCGGGTCAAGGTCGAAACGCTCCAGCATGGCCTTCTTGCGGTCGGGCTCGAGCGGGCCTGAGAGTCGGCAGAGGATGTCGATCGTCTCGCCGCCGGTGAGGTTGGGCCACAGGTTGACGTCACCGGGCACGTACGCGACGTGGCGGTGCAGCCGCACCGCATCCGTCCAGGGATCGCCGCCGAGCATCGTGACGGTGCCGGCGTCCGACCGGAGCAGGCCCAGCAGGACCCGAAGCGTCGTGGTCTTGCCGGCGCCGTTGGGGCCCAGGAAACCGGTGACCTGGCCGGTGGGGGCGTCGAGGTCGAGGCCCCGCAGCGCATGGACGCGTCCGAAGCTCTTGTGGAGGCCCTCGATCTTGACGGCGCTGTCAGCGTTCATTGGTGGTTCCTTCTTCGTGTTCCTGGGTGTAGGCGAGGTACTGGTCCAGCAGGGTGCTGTCGGTGAGCAGCCCGTCGGTGAAGAGCTCGAGCGTGGGCAGGATCTGGTCCCGGCCCCCGGCCTGGATCGACGCGATGAACTCCTCGGGCGTGGTGCCGGGGGAGGTGATGAACTGCACGAGCATCGCGCCGAGGGTCTGGTAGGTGAGGTAGCGCAGGCGTGCCTCCTCGTCGCGCGACGGGCGGACCATGCCCGTCTGCACGCTGTACGCCATCACCTCGCGTGCAGTGTCGATCAGCATCTCGATGAAGTCGCGGGCCGGCTGACCGCCGGCCTGGACGGCGCGCAGCATGTACACCGTCACGTCGGCGGTGGCTCCAGGCGCGGAGAGGATGTGCGTGAAGCTGGTCGTGGGGCTGTCCATCGCGTCGTGCTTCACCTGGGTGTAGCGGCGCAGCACCTCGGTGTCGCACTCCGTGCGCAGCGCGGCCTTGGAGCCGAAGTGGTGGGTGATGAGGCCGGGTGAGACGCCGGCGCGTTGCGCGATGGTGCGGACGGACGCGTCGAAGCCGTCCTGCGCGAAGCACGCGACGGCGGCGTCGCGGATGCGCGCGCGGGCGGTGAGGTCCGTGTCGGGTCGCCCGCCCTCGGGGTCGGCTATACGCATGATCAACACGCTATACGCATGTATAGCCGCGCGCAACGGGACGCGGGTGGGGCCTCGCGTCGGCACCCTCCGCAGCCGTGCCGGCGAGACGACGTGCCCCGCCGCGTCGCCTCCTTCAACCGCTCGCGATGCCGCGCATCGTCCCTGGTGAGCCCGTCAGTGGGCGGACATCAACCCCGACTGCTCGCCTGAAGCCTCGAGATAGGCGGTGCGACGGGCGAACAGACCGGGCACCAGGTCGCGCACCCGCGCGATCAGCTCGGGCATCGACGCGTTGACCAGCCGACCGTCGTCCACGACCACCTCGCCGGCCACCATCGTCAGCGTCACGTCGCCGCCCCGCACTGCGTGCACCAGGTTGTGGTGGATGTTCGCGTAAGGACCTTCCGGCAGCAGCGGGGTCATGCGCGGGGTGTCGGTGCGGACCGCGACCGCGTCGGCCTGCTTGCCCACCTCGAGCGAACCGAGCCGGTCGCCCTGGCCGATCGCCCGCGCGCCGCCCTTGGTGGCCATCTCCAGCACCTGCCAGGAGTCCATGGCCGCCGCATCCATGGCGCGCAGCTTGCCCATGAGCGAGGCGACCTTCATCTCCTCGAACATGTCCAGGTTGTTGTTCTCCTTCTCGCCGTCCGTGCCGATGCCGACCGCGATGCCGGCGTCCAGCAGCTCCGCCACCGGCGCGAACCCGCTGGCGAGCTTCATGTTGCTCACAGGGTTGTGCGAGACGCTCACGCCGTGATCCGCCATGAGCGCGATCTCACCAGCGTCCAGCCACACGGCATGCGCGATCATCAGCCGCGGCACGTCCATGAACCCCATGTCCTTGAGCGCGTGCATGGGTCGGCTCCCGGTGCGCTCAAGGAACAGCTCCACATCCAGCGACGACTCGCTGCAGTGCGTGTAGAGGCCGGTGCCGTACTGCTGGGCGAGCGCGATCGCGCGCCGCTGGCCCGCGTCGTCCGCGTAGAAGGGGTGCTCCAGACCCACCCACGGCATGATGCGACCGCCCGCCGCGCCGGTCCATTCGGCGAGCATCCGCTCGTTGTCGTCGAGCGTGTCGAAGTAGTAGTAGTCAGGGTGCTCGCCCACGTAGTTGACGGTGACCACGCGATTGCCGAGCGACGATGCGGCCCGCGCGGCGCCATCCATGTAGCGCCACATGTCCACGACAGTGGTGGTGCCGGACAGCAGGCCCTCCGCGTAGCAGAGCCACGACGCGGCCTCGGCGTCCTCAGGGCGGAGCACCCGGTGCATGGGGTCGATATGCAGTCGCAGCCACTCCCAGACCGGCAGGTGCTCGGCCGTGCCGCGCAGCATGCCCGAGTGGTGGTGGGCGTTCACGAGCCCTGGCATGAGCACGTGGTCGCTCAGGTGCCGAGCGGGCGCGGCGGGATACGCGGTTCGCAGCTCGTCCACGCCTCCGATGGCGACGATGCCACCGTCCTCGTGGGCGAAGCCCGCATGCGTGTGGACGGAACGCGCCTGGTCCATGGGGACCATCACGTCCGCGGTCAGGATCTGCACGGTCATGGGGACCTCCTCGCGTCGGCGAGAAGTCCACCACACCGGTGTTTCGCGGCAGTTACTGCGCAGGCACGCGGTGCCTGAAGGGACGACGAGCTAGCGGGTCTCGCTGCGGAGCCAGGTGAGCGCCTCCACGGCGAGCGCGTGGTCATCCTCCTGCGCCAACCCGGAGACCGTGAGCGTGCCGACCATCCCCACGCCCGTGACGAGGACGGGCACGCAGCCGCCGTGGGCCACGTACTCGGTGAACGGCAGCCGGGTGGCGTCGTTGAAGTCGCGCCCCTTCGCCTTGTGGGTGAGCCCGACGATCAGGCTGGAGGTGCCGAAGCGTCGCACAGTGCGGATCTTGCGCTCGATCCAGTCGTCGTTGTCGGGGGTGGTCCCCTCGAGCGCGACGTGGAACACCTGATGGTCACCCTTGCGGACGTCGACGGCGATCGGGAGCGAGTCGCTCATGCCGCGGTCGACGATCCAGTGACCGAGCTCCCACGCCTCGTCGAACGTGAAGCGCGGCAGGTGCAGTCCGCTCTCCTGTGCGCGCAGGGCGTCCACCTTCGCGGCAAGGTCCGGCAGTGCGTCGGTCATGGGCGTCCCTCCGGGAGGCTAGTGTCCGCCGGCGGCGATGTAGACGATGGCGGTGATGATCGCGCCGACCACGACGGTGAAGCAGGCGACGGCGGCTGCGACACGGATCTTGCGGATCTGGCCCGACTCGTCCTTGGCGCCGTCGCCGGCGAGCGCGCGGACCCCGAGCGCGAACAGCGCGGGAAGCCCAGCGCCCACGAGCAGGCCCACGATGACGATGTTGGCGAGCGCATCCCACTCGACGTACGTGCTCATGAGCGCTCCTCGGCCTCATCGGCGGGGATGTGGGGAACGGTCTGGGCGAGCATGCTCACCTCGTGCGCCTCGATGGCCTCGGCGACCACCTGCTCGCTGGGCTCCCACTCGTGGTTGACGTTGTCGTGGTTCACGGGCTGGCGCTGCGACAGAGCGTAGAAGAGCCACGCGCATCCGAGCAGCAGCGCGAACACCACGTACGAACCGGCGGTGCCTCCCACCAGGTAGTCGACGCCGTAGAACAGCGCGCCGACGGTGGCGGCCGCGGGGACGGTGATGAGCCAGGCGCTGAACATGCGCCCCGCGACGTTCCAGCGGACCTTCGCACCGCGCTTGCCGACGCCGGTGCCGAGGATGGAGCCGGTTGCCACGTGCGTGGTCGACAGCGAGTAGCCGAAGTGGCTGGACAGCAGGATCACCGCGGCGGACGACGTGTCGGCGGCCATGCCCTGGCGCGACTCGAGCTCCACGAGGCCCTTGCCGAGCGTGCGGATGACGCGCCAGCCACCGGTGTACGTGCCGAGCGCCATCGCGGTGGCGCAGGCGATGATGACCCAGACGGGGACGGAGGCGCTCTGGTCGACGGCTCCGGCCGCGATGAGCGCGAGCAGGATGATGCCCATCGACTTCTGGGCGTCGTTGGTGCCATGCGCGAGCGAGATGAGCGAGGCGGAGCCGATCTGGCCCCAGCGGAACATTCGGCTGTTTTCCTCGGGGGACACGTTGCCCGTGATGCGGGTGACGAGCGCGGTGCCGACGGAGGCCACCAGGATCGCGACGATGGGCGCGATCAGCGCGGGCAGCAGGACCTTGGAGATGAGGCCGTCCCACAGCACGCCGCTGGTGCCGACCGCGGCGAGGACCGCTCCGACCACGCCGCCGACGAGCGCGTGCGAGGAGCTCGAGGGGATGCCGAGCACCCAGGTCGCGAGGTTCCACACCACGCCGCCCGCGAGTCCCGCGAGCACCACCTCGAGCGTGATGGCGCCGGAGTCCACGATGCCCTTGGCGATCGTGGCCGCGACGGTCAGGGACAGGAAGGCGCCAACCATGTTGAGGGTCGCCGACAGAAGGACAGCTTGCTTGGGGCGCAGAGCGCGCGTCGCGATCGACGTGGCCATGGCGTTGCCGGTGTCGTGGAAGCCATTGGTGAAGTCGAATGCGAGCGCGGTGACTACGACGATGACGAGCAGCACCGGTTCGTTCACGTGCTCCATTGTGACCCGCTCCGCAAGGTGGCGGGGACCAGGAGCGGAGATCGTGACCTCAGGACCGCTCAGAGCACCCGCACAGTCCCCTCAGAGCCGGGACTTTGGTCCCGCCTACGGCGTCGGGTGCTGCGTGCGAATGAGGGTGTCGTGCAGCGTGCCCACGATCGCCGCAGCCACGAAGACGACGGCGCCGGCGCTGGTGAAGGAGGTCCCTTCCCACGCCGCTTCGGCCAACGCCACACCGCCGAGCACGACCGCGCCCGTCGCGGCCCGGATCGCTACGCGCGACGCCGCACGCAGCATCGGACGGACCGTGCCGGTCATCACCGCCATCGCGGTCACCGTGTTCGACGCGTTCCTCAACTTCAACGGAGTCGAGCCCGGCACGATCGACATGTCCGCGGTGCCGTTCCTGCTTGCGCCGGAGGAGAAGGTCTGTCCCATCGCGATCGACCCTGAGGAGCGCATGTCCGCCCGGGAGATGGCGGCCGATCCGCGCTGCGATGAGGAGACGCTCGACGCGGGAATGTGGGCGTCGCAGGTCGCGGTAGGCGACGCTAGCGACCTCGCCGCGCTCGTGGGAGGCGAACCGGATGCGGACGCCGTCGCCGTGCTTGAGTCGGGGGGGCGTGGTGGTGTTCAACGACACCTTCCTCGACGGCGACTCGGTCACCGTCGGACTCTACGACGTCGACCACGGCGAGTACCCCGACTTCGGTGCGACGCCCACCGAATCGCTGAACCTGCCTGGTGCCTCTCAGGAGGTGACTCCCGGCGCGGCACGAATTGCCCTAGCCATGGTGTCGCCGCAAACGGCGGCGATCATCGGCTGGCCGCACCAGCCCACCACCGTGCTCGTCGACGAGCCCGAGTCCATCACCGACCAGCAGGTGGCGCAGCTGACGGCCGCAGCGCGGATGCCCGACGGCTCCACCCCGTACGTGTACCTAGGTGATGGGCCGAACGGCGACTACCTCATGGTGGTCTACGCCGGGGTGATCGGAGTCGCCCTGCTGCTGGTCGTCGCAAGCGTGTCGATCGCCCTGGGCCTTGCCCGAGCCGATGCCAGGCAGGACGACTTCACGCTCGCGTCGCTCGGCGCCTCCCCGCAGCTCGCGAGGTCGGTCGCGGCCTGGGTCTTCACCAAGGTGCCGAAGGCGATGCACTACCGGCTGGCGGCGTGACGGGCGCGCAGGCCCTCGGGCCTACGGCCCGAGGGCGCCGATGGGGAGGACGACGACGCCATCGGGCCTCGTGTAGCCGTACCCGCTGGCTGTGATCACCCCGAGCGCGGCAGGGTCGCCCATCTTGCTGGTGTCGACCTTGGACGAGAACCGCAGCAGGTTGGCAGCCGCGTCCTCGACGGCCTTCTCGCCGCCGAGCTTGACCTCGAACGCCGCCCATCTGCCATCGCGCAACTGAACGATCGTGTCGACCTCCAGACCGTCGCTGTCGCGATAGTGATGGATCGTCGCGTCGAGTGGTGAGCCGTACACGCGCAGATCCCTGACGACGAGCGACTCGAAGAGCAGGCCCAGATAGTTGGGGTCCGAGAGCAGTCGCTCGGGTCCCGCGCCGAGCGCGGCGGCCGCGAGCGAAGGGTCGACGAAGTGGGTCCGCGCAGCGGTGCGAAGCGTGGACCGGGAGCGAAGGTGCGTGCTCCATGCGGGCTGAGTCTCAACGACCATGAGCCTCTCCAGGGCTTCGAGGTAGGTGTGGACGGTGCTCCTCGCGACAGTGCCTCCCTCTCCCTCCACCTGTGCAGCGAGGCGCGCAGCCTTCTGCTCCATCGCCACGTTGCGCGCGAGCGCCTGCAGGAGTCGCGCGACGATCGCGGGGCTTCGACGCACGCCGTCGAGGCGCGAGACATCGACCTCCGCGATGTTGAGCAGGTAGTCGGCATTCGCCTGCGCTGCCGCGTCGAGCGGAAGGTGGAGGTTGAGGGGCCAGCCTCCACGCACGATCAGGGCGGCGACCGCATCGACGGACAGCGTGGCACCGGAAGTCGGGCGCTCGCCGTTCAACAGAGACGCGAGCGACATGGCTCCCGACGAATGGTCGCTTTCGTAGAGGCTCATGGTGCGCATCGTGAGCCGCGCGAAACGACCGGCGCCGGTGTGCCGTCGTGCGTCGTCTGCGGGCACTGCCGAGCCCGTGAGCACGAACTGCCCAGGGGCTCCCCGACGGTTGACCTCGCTCCGAACGTGGTTCCAGACACTTGTGGCCTCGAGTTGCCACTCATCCACGAGCTGCGGGGCTTCGCCGTTGAGCACGATCGAAGGGTCGATGCGGACGGCCTCGAGAGCCTTGAGGTCGGTATCGAGGTAGGTCTGGCTCGCTGTGAAGCGTGCGGCGGTGAAGGTCTTTCCGCTTGCCTTGGGTCCTTCGAGCAGCACGGCGCCAGCCGACCTCAGGCGCCGAACAAGTATGTCGTCAAGGATCCGAGGTTGGTACTCCTGGTCGGTCCCCACCATGCGATTCATCAGGCAAGACTACACTGTGAGGACTTTCTGAACTACACTTTGGGGGATTTCGAGACTGCACTCTGGGGCGCTTTCGGGCGACGCTTGAGTGGGAGCTACGCCCCCGCAGGCTCCACCCCGAACTCACGCAGCAGCGCCAGCACGCGTCGCTCGATCTCGTCGCGGATGGGGCGCACGGCCTCGATGCCCTGGCCCGCCGGGTCGTCGAGGATCCAATCCTCGTACTTCTTGCCGGGGTAGTACGGGCAGGTGTCGCCGCAGCCCATGGAGATCACGTTGTCCACCTCGCGCACCATGGCGTCGGTCCAGCGCTTGGGGCGCTCGGAGGAGATGTCGATGCCCTTCTCCGCCATCGCCTCGACGGCGACGGGGTTGAGCGCCTCGGCGGGGCCGGAGCCGCCCGAGTACGCGATCGCGCCCTCGCCCGCGTAGTGCTTGAAGAATCCGAGCGCCATCTGCGAACGACCGGCGTTGTGGACGCACAGGAACAGTGCGGAGGGCTTGGTGGCGGTGTCCTCGCTCATGCGGGGCTTCCTTCCGGGACGGGGGTCAGCGTGGGGGTGAGGCGGGCGATGCGCTCGGCGAGCACGTCGAACGCCAGGTCGAAGGCGGCATCGGAGCCGTCGACGGACGGGTTGGCGACGGACCAGTGGATCGCATCCGCGCCGTCGAGCTCCTCATGGGCCGAGTCGCAGACGGTGACGATGAGGTCGTCCGGCGCGAGCACCTCGCCGACGTGGCGGGGCAGGACGTCGGGCAGGTTCAGCCCGTGACGGTTCGCGGTGGCGACTGCTCCCGGCGCGATGCGGTCGGCGGGGTGGGTGCCGGCCGACGCCGCGGGGACGGGGACGGTGCCGCTCCGGTGACTCTCGTTGAGCTGCGCCTCGTTCCACAGGGCCGCGGCCAGCTGGGAGCGCGCAGAGTTGCCGGTGCACACGAAGGCGACGCGGCGGGCGGCGAAGCGTGGAGCGGGGACCAGGTCCTCGAGAGAGCCGGGTGCGAGGGTCACGTACGAGCGGCGTCGGTCGGCATCGGACCGGCGCTTGGTGGTGAGGCCTGCGGCCTCGAGCTGCCGCAGGTGGTGCGCCATGAGGTTGGACGTGATGCCCACCTGCTCGCGCAGCTCGCCTGGGGTCGCGTCGCTCGCAGTGAGCAGGTCGACGATCCGCAGGCGGATGGGGTCGGCCAGCGCTGCGTGGCGCGCGGCGCGGGCGGCGAGGGAGGACGAGAAGTTCATTGCCTCAATCATCGTTGAGCAATTGTGATGATGTCAACCGCGGAGAGCGCGTCGCCCCGCGATCATGGCTGCTGCGGGAACGGACGCCGCCCGGCGGTGCGCGAGGCGCTGGCGCTGGCGCAAGCGCTGGCGCACGCGCCCGATCAGTCGACGTCGCCGTCCACGTAGAGCCAGCGGCCGTCCTGCTTCACGAACCTGCTGGTCTCACGCATCGACCCCGTGGAGATCGCGCCCGTGCTGTGGTGCGCCACGAATGTGACGGTGCCCTCGACGTCGTCCGGGCCGCCGCCGGTGGTGCCGATCACGTTGAGGCCGCGCCAGTCCACCGCGTCCACGTCCAGCGTCATCGGACGCGAGGACTCGTGCCACGTGCGGAACAGATAGTCCTCGTCACGGCGCGCGTATGCCGTGTAGCGGGAGCGCATCAGCGCCTCAGCCGTGGGCGGCTCCAGCTCGCCGCGCACGAACGGTCGGCAGCAGTCGGCGAACGACCTGCCGGAACCGCACGGGCACGCGACCATCAGCCCTCCTCAGGCAGCTGGACGTCGGCGACCCACGACACGTCCGGCCGCGACGCCATGCGCGCCGCGACCGCGAACTGCTCGCATGCCGTAGCCGTCGTGTCCCATGCGCACATCAGCCGCACCTCGACCTTGTCCTCGCTACGGCCGGGCTTCCAGTCGTAGAACCGGTACGAGCGGCGAAGCTGCTCCGCCATGGCGCGCGGCATCTCCACGAACACCGCATTCGCGTCCGTCGACTGGGTGAAGTGCAGGAACCCTTCGTCCGCCAGCGGCTCCAGCTGCTCGCGGAGCTGTGCGGCACGGCGGTTCGCGTGGCGTGCGTTGCGCAGCCACAGGGGATCCCCGGCCGCATCCGCCGACGTCATCAGCGCTGTCAGCTGCGCGGAGACGTACCGCATCTTGGATCCCAACTGCATGGTCTGCTTGCGCACGTACGGCAGGTCGTGGCCCAGCCCCGCCGCCAGCTCAGGGTTGAGGACGACGACCGCCTCGCCCAGCATCGCGCCGTTCTTGGTCCCGCCGAACGACAGCACGTCCGCTCCGCCGCACGCCTCCTTGAGGCTCACTCCGAGCGCGGCAGCGGCGTTCGCGATGCGCGCGCCGTCCACATGCACCTTCATGCCGTGCGCGTGCGCGGCGTCGACGAGCGCGGTGATCTGCTCGACCGAGTACACGGTGCCGACCTCGGTGCTCTGCGTGAGCGACAGCACGAGCGGCTGCGCACGGTGCTCGTCGCCCAGGTCGCCCGTGTAGCGGTGCAGCTGCGACGGCAGCAGCCTTCCGTCGGGAGCGGGAAGCTCCAGGATCTTCAGGCCGCCCACCTTCTCCGGCGCGCCGCCCTCGTCGTTGTGGATGTGCGCGTGCTCGGACGCCACCACGCCGCCGCCCCACCGGGGGCTCAGCGCGAGCAGCGACGTGACATTCGCGCCCGTCCCGTTGAACACGGGGAAGCCGACGGCGTGCTCGCCGAACGTGACCCGGATCGCCTCGTCGAACGCCGCAGTCACCGCGTCGGACCCGTAGGCGGGCTCGTGCCCTCCGTCGGCCGCCGCGATCGCGGCCATCACCTCCGGATGCACCGAGGCGTAGTTGTCGGACGCGAAGTGGATAGTACGGTCGGTCATGCGGTCAGGTCCCTCACCCATTCGGTGCGCTCGGTGCGGAAGCCCGCCTTGCGCAGATACTCGCGGTCGGTCATCTCGTGCGGTGTCAGGCGCAGCTGGCGGAAGCCCGCGTCATGCAGCGCGCGCGAGTCCTGGTACACGAACTGTCCCGGCGTGAAGTTGCGGAACCGCGGCTTCACCCAGTCCAGCTCCACCTCCCCCACGCCGTCGCCCGCCTCGCGCACCGCGACGACTCCCACCGCCTCGTCGCCACGCACCACCATGAACGAGTGGCGCGTCGTCCCCGCGGCCGGGTCCACCGTGAAGGCGGGCGCGAACCGGGCGATGTCCTCCTGGTACACGTGCAGCACGTGCTGCAGGAAGCGGCCATCCGCAGGCATGGGAAGCACCTGGTAGACGTGCGGATCCCGGGCCTCCTTGTAGAGGCGGTTCAACCAGTAGGCGTTGATGACGACGATCGCGACGTTCATCGCGACGTACGGCCAGATGCCATAGATCAGGTTGTAGCCGGTGGCGATCAGCGAGCCGATGAGGTTCATCCAGCGGAAGACCAGCATGCGCGCCTGCATCAGTGACATCACGATGAGGATCGAGCCGATCCAGCCGAAGACCTCGTACATCGCGTCCATGCCCCCAGCCTATGGCCGTCCGCGTACCCTCGATCCATGACCGACTCGGTGCGCGCCGACGTGTGGGTGTGGGCTGTCCGGCTCGCCAAGACCCGCACGCAGGCCACCGACGCCTGCAAGGCCGGTCACATCCGGGTGCGCGGCGAGCGTGCCAAGCCGTCCACGCCCGTCCGCGTGGGCGACCAGGTGGTGGTCAAGGGAGGGGACCGGGACCGCATCGTCGTCGTCACCCGGCTGCTGCTCAAACGCGTCGGCGCCGAGCCCGCCCGCGAAGCCTACGAGGACCACAGCCCCCCGCCCGTCAGGCGCGAGCACGCCGCCGCGTTCGCGGTCAGGGACCGTGGCGCGGGCAAGCCCACCAAGCGCGAACGGCGCCAGCTCGACAGGTTGCGCGGCCGCGCCTGAGCCTCCCTGTGGCGATCACGCAGGAGCCTTGCTGGTGGACACGGCTCACAACTGCGCCTTTCCAGACGATGAGAGCGGCGAGAACCATCAGGAAGTCCCCGCTTCACCACTGGAGAGTCATGAACACGGATGTTCACCCGGGACGCGGCCCACGCTTCACCCTTGCCGCTCAGATCTTCGCCGCGGTAGGCGCCGTCATCGTCGCGCTCGCGGTGGTCGGCACCATGTCGGTCTCGACGCTGCGCAGCATCGACTCCGAGAACATGGCGCTGGTCGCGTCGCAGGCCAGCATGGCCAAGGCGGTGAAGGACCTCGAGAACTCCCTGTGGGAGGCGCGCGCCACCGAGTACAACCTCAACGGGGCCCCTGACTCGAAGATCGACGGCCTGGTGGCCGACCTGCAGCGGCATCAGACCCGCTTCGAGACGCAGCTCGACGCGTTCGTCGCCGACTACCAGGCGACCTTCGGCGAGGACGTGTACGGGCTCGACCTCATCCACAGCACGTGGGACGGCTACAAGGCTGCCGTGCTGTCCGTCTGGGTGCCGACCGCAGGCGTCGACCCCGCCACCGCGGCGACCATCCACGGCTACGACGTGACCATGACCTCGCTCGTCGAGGAGTTCGACTACGCGATCGACACGCGCATCGCGGCCTCCACCCAGGCGACGCAGAGCCACGCCGACTTCGTGATCCTGCTCATCACCGTGCTGCTCGCGGTCGGCATCGCAGTGGGTGTCGCGGTCGGCTGGTGGACCACGCGCCGCATCTCGCGCTCCGCGGCGATCGTGAGGCGCTCGCTCGAGGCGCTCGCCGAGGGTGACCTGACGGCCGACGCGGTCGTGCGCAGCAACGATGAGATGGGCGACATGGCCCTGGCCCTGGGATCAGCGCAGGGTGCCCTGCGGGAGACGATGGCGGAGGTCATCGCGTCCGCGCAGACGGTCGCCGCCGCTGCCGAGGAGCTGTCGGCGTCGAACGCGCAGGTGGCTGCGGGCTCTCAGGAGACGTCGGCGCAGGCGGGCGTGGTCGCGTCGGCGGCCGAGGAGGTCAACCGGTCCGTGCAGGCGGTGGCGTCCGGAGCGGAGCAGATGGGCGCGTCGATCAAGGAGATCTCGCACAACGCGAACGAGGCGGCACGCGTGGCCGCCGCGGCCACCAACGTCGCGGAGGCCACGAACGAGCAGGTCGCGAAGCTGGGTGTCTCGAGCCAGGAGATCGGCAACGTGATCAAGGTCATCACCGGCATCGCGGAGCAGACGAACCTGCTGGCGCTGAACGCCACGATCGAGGCCGCACGGGCCGGTGAGGCGGGCAAGGGCTTCGCCGTCGTCGCGTCCGAGGTCAAGGATCTGGCGCAGGAGACGCAGAAGGCGACCGAGGAGGTGGCCCGTCGCGTGCTCGCCATCCAGGAGGACACCGGGGGCGCCGTCGAGGCGATCGAGCAGATCAGCGAGATCGTGAAGCAGATCAACGACTTCCAGATGACGATCGCGTCCGCGGTCGAGGAGCAGACCGCGACCACCAACGAGATGAGCCGCGGGGTGGCCGAGGCCGCGCACGGCTCGGGCGACATCGCCGGCAACATCTCGTCCGTGGCGCAGGCGAGTGCTGATGCGGCTCAGGTGCTGGACCAGATCGGTGCGTCCGTGAACGAGCTCGCGGAGCTGTCCGCGACCCTGCGCGCGAAGGTGGAGTACTTCACGTACTGACCCGCCCCGCCCGCCCAGCCCTCCGCGCTCGTCTCGGCGCACTGGTGGTCCCGGCGCACTGGTCCTATTGGCACCTCAGTGCACGTTCTCGCGCCGATCTGTGCACTCACGTGCCATCCGGATCGGGCGGCGGGCGCCACGTCCCCGTGCCATCCGGATCGGGCGGCGGGCGCCACGTCCCCGTGCCATCCGGATCGGGCGGCGGGCGCCACGTCCCCGCGTCACCAGGATCGGGCGGTGGGCGCTACCTCTGCACGACACCGGCGCTCACACGGCGAGGGCCCGGGGGAGATCCCCAGGGCCCTCGCGCGTCGGGTGCTCAGGCGTTCTGGTCGATCGGCTTCGCGCCCCAGATGCGGTCCAGGTAGTCCTGGATCGACCGGTCCGAGCTGAAGTAGCCGCTGCGGGCCACGTTGAGGATCGCGGAACGGCTCCACGACTCGTGGTCCAGGTACGCCGCCTCGACCTTCTTCTGCGTGTCCATGTAGGAGCGGAAGTCGGCCAGCGCCATGAAGCGGTCGCGTTCGGTGAGCGAGGCGAAGATCGACGCCACGGCGCCGCCCCGCTCGCCGTCGGTGAAGTGCCCGGACGCGATGAGGTTCAGAGCGGCCTTCAGCTCCGGGTCGGACTCGTAGTACTCGCCGGGGTCGTAGCCGCGGGACTCCAGGGACGACGCCTCGGGCTCGGTCATGCCGAACAGGAAGAAGTTCTCGTCGCCCACGAGCTTGCGGATCTCGACGTTGGCGCCGTCGTCCGTGCCGATGGTGAGCGCGCCGTTGAGGGCGAACTTCATGTTGCCAGTGCCCGACGCCTCCTTGCCTGCCAGGGAGATCTGCTCCGACAGGTCGGCGGCGGGGATCAGCACCTCCGCCAGGGTGACGTTGTAGTTGGGCGGGAAGGCGACCTTGAGGCGGCCCTTGAGCGACGCGTCGGCGTTGATGGTGCGGCCGACCGCGTTGATGAGCTCGATGGTCTCCTTGGCGCGCACGTAGCCCGGCGCGGCCTTGGCGCCGAACACGAAGGTGCGGGGCGTGACCGACTCGAGCGGGATCCGCCCGGACTTGATGCCCTCGTACAGCGACACGATGTGCAGCAGCTTGAGGCTTTGACGCTTGTACTCGTGCAGACGCTTGACCATGGCGTCGACCATGCCGTCGCCGGCGAGCTCGATCCCGTCGCGGTCCATGAGCACCTTGGCGAGCCGGCGCTTGTTGGCGCCCTTGACCTCGCGGAACGCGTGGCGGAACTCGGCGTCGTCTGCCAGCGGCTCGAGGCCGCGCAGCTGCTCCAGGTCGGTGATCCAGCCGTCGCCGATCGCCGCGGTGATCAGCTCGGACAGCGCCGGGTTGGCCAGCCGGATGAACCGGCGCGGGGTGACGCCGTTGGTGACGTTCGTGAACTTCTCCGGCCACATCTGCGCGAAGTCGTTCAGCACCTTGTCCTTGAGCAGCTCGGAGTGCAGCTCGGCGACGCCGTTCACCTTGAAGCCCGCGACGGTCGCCAGGTGCGCCATGCGCACCGCGCGCCCGGGCTGCTCGGCGATGATCGACATGCGGCGCACCCGCAGCTCGTCGCCGGGGAACGCGGCCCGCACCTCCTCGAGGAACTCCTCGTTGATGCGGTAGATGATCTCCAGGTGGCGCGGCAGCAGCTTGCCCATGAGGTCCACGGGCCACACCTCGAGGGCCTCGGGCAGGAGCGTGTGGCAGGTGTAGGCGAACGACTTCTGGGTGACGGCCCAGGCGTCGGCCCAGTCCCAGCCCTTGTCGTCCACGAGGATGCGCATGAGCTCCGGCACGGCGATCACGGGGTGCGTGTCGTTGAGCTGCCAGATGATGCGGTCCGGCAGGTTCTTGAGGTCGTAGTCCCGCGGCAGCACGTGCTCGATGAAGTCGTGCAGCGACGCGGCGACGAAGAAGTACTGCTGCTGCAGGCGCAGCTCCTTGCCCTGCGGCGTGGAGTCCTCGGGGTACAGCACCTTGGAGATGTTCTCCGCGAAGGTGCGGGCACGGACCGCCTCCGTGTACTCGCCGGCGTTGAACTCGCGCAGGTCGAAGTCGTGGCGGGCGCGGGCGCTCCACAGGCGCAGCGTGTTGACGCGGCCGTTGCGGTACCCGGGGACCATGTAGTTGTACGGCTTGGCGGTCACGCGCCAGGAGGGGATCCAGGTGCGCGCTCCGTCGGAGCCGTCCGGCTTGTCCTCGGTGTGCCCGCCGAAGTGGACGTCCACGGAGTACTCGGGGTGCGGCAGCTCCCACGGGGATCCGAGGTGCAGCCAGTGGTCCGGCTTCTCGACCTGCTTGCCGTCGACGAACGTCTGCTTGAAGATCCCGTACTCGTAGCGGATGCCGTAGCCGACGGTCGGCACGTTCATGGTGGCGAGCGAGTCGATGAAGCAGGCGGCGAGGCGGCCCAGGCCCCCGTTTCCGAGCCCGGGCTCCTCCTCGACGGCCTGAAGCTCGTCGATGTCGAGGCCCACGTTCGCGAGCGACTCGCGGGCGATGTCCTCGAGGTCGGCCGCGAGCAGGGCGTTCTCGAGCTGCGGCCCCAGCAGGAACTCGGCTGAGAGGTAGGCGACGGTCTTCGCCTGATCGCGGTACTGGTTGCGGAGCGTCTCGAGCCACCGGGTGGTGAGGTAGTGGCGGACGGCTCGGGAGAGCGCGTAGTACTTGTCGTTCGCGCTCGCACGGTCGAGGTCGACGCCTCGCCCGTAGTTGAGCTCGCGCAGGAATGCCCGCGTGAAGCTCTCGACGGAGTGCTCAGGTACCGCCAGCGGCGGAGTGTTCTCGCTCACATGGGGCAATCTACGCGTCAGCCGCGCACATGTCAGCAGGCGTCTTCCTGCCTCCGCACGGCGCGCGCCCTGTCCGTGCGAGGGCCTTTGCGACACAATGAGCGGGTGACCTCGTTCGTTGATCGCCATGTCGGACCTTCAGACGACGCCGTCGAGACGATGCTCTCCGCCGTCGGCTATTCGTCGCTCGCCACCCTCGTGGAGGCGGCCGTGCCGGAATCGATCCGGCTGGACGACGTGCTGCAGCTGCCGGAGGCTCGCGACGAGCACACGGTGCTCGAGGCGCTGCGCGAGTTCGAGGGAAGCAACCGCACGGCCGTGCAGATGATCGGCCAGGGCTACCACGACACGATCACGCCGGCGGTGATCCAGCGCGGCATCCTTGAGAACCCCGCCTGGTACACGGCCTACACGCCGTATCAGGCCGAGATCTCGCAGGGCCGTCTCGAGGCGATGCTCAACTTCCAGACGATGATCGCCGACCTCACCGCGCTGCCGGTGGCTGGCGCGTCGCTGCTCGATGAGGCGACCGCCGTGTCCGAGGCGGTGCTGCTCATGCGTCGCGCGGTGAAGGGCAAGGAGGGCGGTGTCGTCGTCCTCGATTCCGAGACGCTGCCGCAGACCATCGCCGTGGTGCGGGCCCAGTGTGAGGCGATCGGGCTGCCGCTGCGCGTGGAGGACCTCTACGAGGACTGGGAGGCGCCCGCTGACCTGGTGGGCCTGGTGGTCCAGCAGCCGGGCGCGTCGGGCGTGCTGCGTGACGTGTCGCACCTGGTGGACAAGGTGCACGAGGCGGGCGGCCTGGTGACCGTGGCTGCGGATCTGCTGTCGCTCGCCATCGTGAAGGCACCGGGCGAGCTGGGTGCTGACATCGCCGTCGGCTCGGCGCAGCGCTTCGGCGTGCCGCTGTTCTTCGGTGGACCGCACGCGGCATTCATCGCCGTCCGGTACGGGCTCGAGCGCCAGCTGCCTGGTCGCCTGGTGGGCGTCTCGGTCGACGCGGACGGCAACGCCGCGTACCGCCTCACGCTCCAGACCCGTGAGCAGCACATCCGTCGCGACAAGGCCACCTCCAACATCTGCACGGCGCAGGCGCTGCTCGCGGTGGTCGCCAGCATGTACGCCGTCTACCACGGGCCCGACGGGCTGCGCGAGATCGCGCTCAAGGTGCACTCCACGGCCGTCGCAGCCGCCGATGCGCTCAGCGCCGCCGGCATCCACGTGCGCCACGAGCACTTCTTCGACACCGTCATCTGCGAGGTGCCCGGCGGCGCGGACTCCGTCGTGGCGCGCGCGGCGGCCGTCGGCATCAACCTGCGCCGGGTGGATGCCGACTCCGTGGCGATCGCCTGCGACGAGGTCACGCGCCTGGACATCCTCGACAAGGTCGTGGAGGCGTTCACCGCCACCAAGCGCCACCCGATCTACTCGCCGCCGCGCGTCGCCATCCCCCGTGAGCTTCGTCGTACCAGCGACTACCTGACCCACCCGATCTTCAACACCCACCGCTCCGAGACGTCGCTCATGCGCTACATGCGTCGCCTCGCGGACCGCGACCTGGGCCTCGACCGGACGATGATCCCGCTCGGCTCATGCACCATGAAGCTGAACTCCGCAGTGGAGATGGCGGCCATCAGCTGGCCCGGATTCGCCACCATCCACCCGTTCGCCCCGGCGGAGCAGACGCGCGGCTACCGCGAGATGATCGGGCAGCTGGAGGACTGGCTCGCCGAGATCACGGGCTACGCGGCCGTGTCCGTCCAGCCCAACGCCGGTTCGCGCGGCGAGTACGCGGGGCTGCTCGCGATCCGCGCGTACCACCGCTCGATCGAGCAGGAGCAGCGCGACATCTGCCTGATCCCCGCGTCCGCGCATGGCACGAACGCCGCGTCCGCAGTGCTCGCAGGCATGCGGGTCGTCGTCGTCGCCACCGCCGCGGACGGCGAGATCGACATCGAGGACCTGCGGGCCAAGCTCGACAAGCACGGCGACGAGGTCTCGTGCATCATGCTCACCTACCCGTCCACGCACGGCGTCTACGAGGCGCACGTGGGCGAGGTGTGCGCGGCCGTGCACGATGCCGGTGGCCAGGTGTACATCGACGGCGCCAATCTCAACGCGCTGGTCGGGCTCGCCAAGCCGGGCCACTTCGGCGGCGATGTCTCCCACCTGAACCTGCACAAGACCTTCTGCATCCCTCACGGCGGCGGTGGCCCCGGAGTGGGCCCCGTTGCCGTCGCCAAGCACCTGGTGCCATTCCTGCCCGAGCTGCAGCAGACCGTGCGTCGTCCCGCCGAGCTGCTCCGCCGTGGTGCGCCCGTGTCCGCGGCGCCGTACGGCTCCGCGGGCATCCTGCCCATCTCGTGGGCGTACATCGCGCTCATGGGCGGCCCCGGCCTGCTGCACGCGACCCAGGTGGCAGTGCTCGCCGCCAACTATGTGGCGGCGCGCCTGGACGAGGACTACCCCGTCCTCTACAAGGGCCCGAACGGGCTGGTGGCGCACGAGTGCATCCTCGACGTCCGCCCGCTCACGAAGACGAGCGGCATCACGGCCGAGGACATCGCGAAGCGCCTGATCGACTTCGGCATCCACGCGCCCACCATGTCGTTCCCGGTGCCCGGCACGCTCATGGTGGAGCCCACCGAGTCGGAGGACCTCGCCGAGATCGACAGGTTCATCGACGCGATGAAGGTGATCCGCGAGGAGATCCGCGCCGTCGAGCGCGGTGAGATCTCTGCCGAGGACTCGGTGCTGCGGCACGCGCCGCACACTGTCGCCTCCGTCGCAGGGGACGCGTGGGAGCAGGCGTATCCGCGTGCGCAGGCCGCGTTCCCGCTGCCGTCGCTCAAGGTGGACAAGTACTGGCCGCCGGTGCGTCGCATCGACAACGTCTACGGAGACCGCAACCTCGTGTGCGCGTGCCCCCCGCTGGACGAGTACGACCAGGCCGAGGGCTGACGGTCGCGCAGTTCGGGGGAACGTTCGGCGGTGCGTCGTCGTCCTTCAAGGGACGACGCGGATCGTGTGCATTACTTGACAATCCCTTGGGTCCGCCTCGACGGACCGCTAGTGTCTGACCTTTGATCGGACGGGCGCTGAGGAGAGGACGATCAGATGGCTGACGGGGCCATGTACGCGGTCGCGCTCGGCGCGGCAGCGCTCGTGTATGCCGTCCACCTGGTCCTCTTCGGGCTCAGCCTCGGCGCGGTGCTCCGCCAGCTCGACCGTCCTGCAGGCCCCGCATGGGTGCCTGTGAGGCGCTGGGTCGAGGTGGCGCGAGCCGCCGATGCCCCGCTCGCCCCCACCGCCGTGACGCGATCGGTGGAGGCGCTCGCGGGAGTGCTCGCCGCCGTCGCCCTCGCTGCGCTGTCGGCCGGCGTCGAGGCGCCGCGCGTCGCGTGGGTCGCTCCGCTGCTCGTGGGTGGGCTCGCGGGTCTGGTCGGCTGGATCCTCTGGATCCAGCAGGCCGGCTGGCTGGGGCTGCGCCTCAGGTTGCCGCGCAGCCTGACGGTGCTCGCCGCGTTCCTCCCGCCGATCTGGGGCTTCGTCGCCGCGCCGCGCGCTGCGCGCGAGGTGAAGCCGCTCACGGGCGCGATCCCGGTGGTCGCCCCTGAGGCGCCGGATCCTGGCCCGCAGTCCACCGAATCCGTCCCCACCGTCGTCGTGGATGCGCCACACGAGGCGGTCGACGCGCCCGACGCCGCAGTGGACGCGCCAGACGCCTCGGTGGACGTCGCGTCCGTCCCTCTCGAGGCGCTGGCCGACGATGACGCCCCTTACGTGCCCCAGGTCGCCGCACCGCCGTCCCCCCGATCGATCTTCGCGCCCGTCACGGCATCGATTCCCCAGGTATCCTCGGGTCTCGAGTCCCCTCCGTCCGAGTCGCAAGCCCCCGTCGCCCCTGCCGGGGGCTCGCCCGAGCCTTTGGCGCCGTTCGCCTCGCAGCGACAGCCGCTCGCCCCGCCCACTGTCGTGTCCGGCGAGCCTCAGCCGCCCCAACCTCTTCAGGAGACTCCTGTGACCCATCCGTCCGAGCCCGATCTCCCCACCCCGTGGACAGCCGGACCGCAGCCAGGGGCCGATGACGCCGCGCAGGCGCCCGCCCCGGGGTCCGCCACGCCGCCGTCGTCTGAGACGCCGCGCGTGGCTCCCACGCAGCCCGTCTCCCCGTACTCTGCGCCGCCGGAGGTGACTGCGGCGGAGGGGCTGGTCACCGCGCCCACCCCGTCGCTGTCGGAGCGGCGCTCCCAGCAGCCGGACTCCGCGATCGGCGCACCAGGTTCCGAGGAGCCGGGCGCCGCCTGGCATGGTGCCTTCGACGACGCCGCGATCGCCGCGCTGCTGGGCGGCGGGTTCGGCGAGGAGGACGACCTCGACGAGACGCGTGTGAGTCCGCGCCGACGTGAGCCGTGGGAGCTGGTGACGCGTGAAGGGATCGCCTACCGCCTGGTGGACGCCGTCACGATCGTCGGACGCATCGGTGGCTTCCCGAGCGCCGATGGCGCAGGGCGCGTGGACATCGCGGACCCGACGCGGACCATGTCGAAGACGCATGCCAGGCTCGTGTGGATCGACGGCATCTGGATGGTCGAGGACCTGGGCTCGACGAACGGCACGCTGTTGATCGACGGGGCCGGCCGCGAGACCGTCGTGCCTCCGTATGCTCCCACCCCCATCACGGGGAGGGTCATGTTCGGCGACTTCGAGATGATGCTGCGTCGGGTGGGCGCCTGACCCTGAATCGCCCGGCGGCGTCGTGTCCGCGGCTACGCTGAGCCCGTGACCTCTGAGACGCTCCGCTCCCCTCTGCACGACGAGCATGTCGCCCTCGGCGCGACGCTCGTGGACTTCGCCGGCTGGGAGATGCCGGTCCGCTACTCGGGGGACATCGCCGAGCACAGGGCGGTGCGCGCCGGGGCGGGCCTGTTCGACCTGAGCCACATGGGCGAGATCTTGGTGCGCGGCGCGGAGGCGGACGCCTTCCTCGACGACGCGCTCGTGGGCCGCATGAGCGCGATCCCTCTTGGCGGAGCAAAGTACACGATGCTGTGCGCGGCCGACGGCGGCGTGATCGACGACCTGATCGTGTACCGCCGCGACCTGGATCACTTCATGATCGTGGCCAACGCCGCCAACAAGGACGTGGTGCTGGCCGAGCTCGACGAGCGCCTCGAGGGCTTCGATGCGGAGCTCGACGACATCTCCGCGGACATCGCGCTGATCGCGGTGCAGGGCCCTCTCGCGGAGGGCATCGTCTCTCGCATGACGGAGCGCGGGGCGGACGACATCGTCGCCATGAGGTACTACTCGTTCGGCACGGTGGTGCTCGAGGGCGGGATCCACGCCTTCGTGGCGCGCACCGGCTACACCGGGGAGGACGGCTTCGAGCTGTTCGTGGGCGCGGACGAGGCCGCAGCCGTGTGGCGGCTCGCGCTCTCCGAGGGCGCGGCCGACGGGATCATCCCGTGCGGGCTGTCGTCACGCGACACCTTGCGGCTCGAGGCGGGCATGCCGCTGTACGGTCACGAGCTGACTCGCGACACGACCCCGTTCGACGCTGGGCTGGGGCGCGTCGTCGTGTTCGGCACGGAGAAGAGCCCGCGCGGTGATTTCGTGGGCCGTGCAGCGCTGGAGGCGGCGCGCGACGCGCGCAAGGCGGCGCGTGCGGAGCCCTCCGCTGCGTCGGCTCGCACTCTCGTGGGCCTGGTGGGTGACGGCCGACGCGCCGCCCGCGCTGGCTATGCGGTGGTCGACGAGGCCGGCGCGCAGGTGGGCGAGGTCACGTCCGGCGCACCGTCGCCGACGATGGGGAGGCCGATCGCGATGGCGTACGTGCCGCTCGCGCTCGCGGCCGACGGCACCGAGGTGCTGATCGATGTGCGCGGAAGGCGTGAGTCCATGACGGTGACCGCGCTACCGTTCTACAAGAGGGGCGCATGAGCCCCGAGTTCACTGCAAGGAAGGACCACTGATGGCGAACGTTCCCGATGAGCTCCAGTACTCCGAGGAGCACGAGTGGGTGTCCGGCGAGCTGACCGAGGACTCGGTCGTGACGGTCGGCATCACGGAGCATGCGGCTGACGCGCTCGGTGACATCGTGTACGTGGAGCTTCCCACGGTGGGTGACACCGTGTCGGCGGGTGAGGTCTGCGGCGAGCTGGAGTCCACGAAGGCCGTCAGCGAGCTCTACTCCCCGGTGTCCGGGGAGGTCGTGGCGGTCAACGAGGAGCTCAGCGACTCGCCCGAGCTGATCGGCCAGGACGCGTACGGCGAGGGCTGGATCTACAAGGCGCGCATCTCCGAGGTCCCCAAGGGGCTGCTCGACTCCGAGGCCTACTCGGCGATCACCGAGTGACGTCAGGCCCCGTCCCCTCAGACGGCTCCGAGCCTTCCGGCCAGGTTCCCGTCAACGGCGAGGCGCGCCTGGTGGTCGCCGCTGCGATCACGGACGACCTGGATCAGCCGCGGCTGCTGTTCGCCGCACGTCGGTCGGCGCCGCCGGTCTTCGCGGGCCTGTGGGAGTTCCCTGGCGGCAAGGTCGATCCGGGTGAGACGCCCGAGGAGGCGTTGCACCGCGAGCTGGACGAGGAGCTCGGCGTGGTGGTCGAGCTGGGCGACGAGGTGCCTGGTCCCGACGCGGGGATCGTGCTCCCCGATGGCACGGAGACGGGTTCCGCCTGGGAGCTGCGCGCCGCGGATGCGGACGGCCCGCGCCTGGTGATGCGTGTGTGGTGGGCGAGGATCATCCCTGGCCCGGACGGAGTGGCCGCCGAGCCGCAGCCGCTCGAGGACCACGACATGCTCCGTTGGCTGGAGCCTGGCGCGTGGAGAGACGTCTCGTGGCTGCCGGCGGACACGCGGATCGTGGATGCGCTGCTGGACGACGCGATCCGGCGGATGCGTCAGGGCTGGTGCTGAGCGGCCGGGCGTGAAGGCGGGTCACCGTCCTCACCTCCGCGCGACGCACCCGGCGATGTGGTCGTCCACCAGGCCGCATGCCTGCATCGCGGCGTACATGGTCGTGGGTCCCACGAAGACGAATCCGACCTTCTTGAGCGCCTTCGCGAGCGCCACCGACTCCGGTGTGGACGCCGGCACATCCATCCACGTCGCGGGCGGGTCGAGCCGCGGCTCGGGCGCGTGCGCCCACACGATCTGATCCAGGCTGCCCCCGTCTGCCTGAAGCGCGATCAGCGCCCGCGCGTTGGTGATGGCCGCCTCGATCTTGCGGCGGTTGCGCACGATCCCTGAATCGGCCATGAGCCGTTCCACGTCGTCGGGACCGTACGCCGCCACGATCGCGGGGTCGAAGCCGTCGAAGGCGGTGCGGAAACCCTCCCGCTTGCGCAGGATGGTGAGCCACGACAGTCCTGACTGCATGGCCTCGAGCACCAACCGCTCGTAGAGCGCCGTATCACCATGGACCGGCAGGCCCCACTCCTCGTCGTGATAGCGGGCGTACAGCGGGTCGTCGTTGCCGAAGCATCGGACGGCGAGCTCGGTGGGGTTCGTCATGGCTCAAGTGTGCCGGGCGCCTGTGACACCGAGCCGACACGGCGGCCGGGTGGGGACCGGCGCGTCCGCTGTGCGACCTGGGGACGCGCTCTTCCCGACACGTGTCCACTCCATGGGATGCCACTTGTGCGTATCCTCTCCGCCATGACCATCGCGGGTCTCCTGCGCCACGGGCGCCCCACCTTGAGCTACGAGCTCTTCCCTCCGCGCACGCCTGCAGCGGAGGAGACGCTGCGCGCCACGATGCGGGTGCTGGCCGTCACCCGGCCCGACTTCATGTCGATCACCTACGGGGCGTCGGGCACCACCAGGTCCACGTCGCGCGGCGTGGTGCAGATGCTCGCGGAGGCTCACACGATCCCGCCGCTCGCGCACCTCACATGCGTGGACCAGTCGCGCGATGAGCTCGTCACCGTCATCGAGGAGTACCTCGCGGAGGGCGTGCTCGACTTCCTGGCGCTGCGCGGCGACCCGCCGCGCGGCGCCACCGACTGGAGTCCTCACCCGGACGGGCTGCACTACGCCAGCCAGCTCGTCGGCCTGGTGCACGAGGTCGCGCGAGCGCACGGGGTGAGCGACATCTGCGTGGGCGTCGCCGCCTTCCCGGCCACCCACGCGATGCCGCGCTGGCGTCAGTCGAGCATCGACGTGCTGCGCTACAAGCAGCACGCGGGCGCAGCCTTCGCGATCACGCAGGTGTTCTACGAGGTGGAGCAGTACACGGCCCTCGTGGAGGACGCGGCCGCGCAGGGCATCACGATGCCGATCATCCCCGAGGTCATGCCGATCGTGTCATCGCGTCGGGCCGCGCGGGCCTCCGAGCTGACGGGCGTTCCCACTCCTGCCGAGCTGGTGAACGCGCTCGAGGCGGCGGAGTCCGACGATGCCGCTCGCGCCGCGGGCGTCGCCCATGCGGCACGGCTGTCGCGCGAGCTGCTGGAGGCGGGCGCCCCTGGCATCCACGTCATCACGTTCAACCAGTCGGCCGCCGCATTGGAGCTGGTGGACGCGATGGGCCTCGCCGCGCGTTAGCCTCGTCGTACGCCCCCGCCGAAAGGAAGCCATGCCCGACGAGATCCTGCCCAAGTCGATCAACATGACCCGCGAGTCGGAGGGCGTCTACACCGTCACGACCGCATCGGGCGCGACCCTCACGTTCGGTCGTGGCGAGGGACTGGTCTCTCCGGTCGAGCTGATGCTCGCCGCGATCGCCGGCTGCTCGAGCATCGACGTGGACATGATGACCTCGCGGCGCGCGGAGCCCGCGCGGTTCGACGTGACGGTCACCGCGGAGCAGGTGAAGAACGAGACCGGCAACATCCTGCGCGACATCCAGGCGGTGTTCGATCTGGCCTTCCCTGAGGGCGACGACGGCGACAAGGCGCGAGCCCGTGTCACGACGGCGCTCCACGCGTCGCATGAGCGGTTCTGCACGGTGTCGCGGACGATCGAAGCGGGCGTGCCCGTCTCACTGGTCGAGAAGGTCTGACCAACCCTCGGGACGGCGTGCGGGGCGGGTGACACCTGTCCAAGGTGCCTGGCAGGACCATGACCGCAGGCAGACCCCTTCACACGGGTGTTTCGCGCAGGTAAACTCGCGCGCACCATCTCGGCGCACGCAGTCGCGCGTCGACAAAGCGCAATGGCGAGCCCGCCGCGCACACCCCTCATGAGGAACTCATGTCTGACAACACCCCTGTTGCCGCCCCTGCCCCCGCGTTCGCCGGTGGAACCATCCTCGGCTACCCGCGGATCGGCCGGAACCGTGAGCTGAAGAAGGCTCTCGAGTCGTTCTGGAAGGGCACCACCACCGAGGCCGACCTCGAGGCCACCGCAAAGGAGCTCCGCGCGTTCACGCGCGGTCAGATGGCCGGGCTCGGCCTCGCGAAGGACGACTCCTCGATCCCCTCGAACTTCTCGTTCTACGACCACGTGCTCGACGCGTCCGTCACCTTCGGTGCCATCCCCACCCGCTTCAAGGGTCTGCGGGCGGCCGACGGTTCGGTCGACCTGGCCGGCTACTCCACCATCGCCCGTGGCGAGGGCGCGCACGCGCCGCTCGAGATGACCAAGTGGTTCGACTCCAACTACCACTACCTGGTCCCCGAGATCGGCCCCGAGACGGTCTTCGCGCTGTCCTCCACGCGCTGGGTCGACGAGTTCGTCGAGGCGAAGGACGCCGGCTACCTGACGCGCCCCGTCATCACCGGGCCGCTCACCTACCTGCACCTCGCCAAGCCCTCCGACGACGCACCGCACGACTTCGCGCCGATCGAGCGCCTCGACGACCTTGTCGCGGTCTACGTCGAGCTGCTCGGCGCCTTCAAGGCCGCCGGGGCCGAGTGGGTCCAGATCGACGAGCCGGTGCTCGTGGCCGACATCGACGCGCCGCACGCCGACCTGCTGTCGCAGGCGGAGCACGTGTACGCCGCGCTCGCCGCCGTCGAGGCGCGTCCGCAGATCCTGCTGGCCGCGCCCATGGGTGGCCTTGAGGATGCGCTTCCGGTGATCGCCGCGTCCGGCGTGGAGGGCGTGGCGCTCGACCTGGTGCGCGGCACCCTGCCGACCGACGTGGACCTGGCCGGGCTGACCGTCGTCGCCGGCGTGGTCGACGGCCACAACATCTGGCGTACCGACCTCGACAAGGCGCTTGTCAAGGCCCGCGCCGTCGCCGAGCTCGGAGGCGCCGTCACCGTCGGCACCTCCACATCGCTGTTCCACGTGCCCCACACCCTGAAGGGCGAGGAGCACCTGGGCGCCGAGCTGCTCAGCTGGCTCGCCTTCGCCGACGAGAAGGTGGCCGAGGTCGTGACCCTCGCCGCCGCGCTCCGCGAGGGCGACGACGCCGTGGCCGACGCGCTCGCCGAGGCCCGCGCAGCGCTCGCGGACCGCGCAGCGCACCCTGGCACCAACCGCGCCGACGTGCGCGACCGTCTCGCCGCCGTCACCCCCGAGGACCGGGACCGCACCTCGTATGCGGTGCGTGCAGCCGCCCAGGAGGAGCGCTTCCACCTGCCGGAGCTCGCCACCACCACCATCGGCTCGTTCCCGCAGACGCCCGAGATCCGCAAGGCGCGTGCCGCGTGGGCCAAGGGCGACCTCACCGACGCCGACTACGAGCAGGCGATGAAGGACGAGATCGCCTCCGTGGTGGAGCTGCAGGAGGACCTGGGCCTGGACGTGCTGGTGCACGGCGAGGCCGAGCGCAACGACATGGTGCAGTACTTCGCCGAGCTGCTCGACGGCTTCTCCGTCACCAAGAACGGCTGGGTGCAGTCGTACGGCTCGCGGTGCACCCGCCCGTCGATCCTGTGGGGAGACGTCGCGCGTCCCCAGCCGATGACGGTGCGCTGGGCCACCTACGCCCAGTCGCTCTCGACCAAGCCGGTCAAGGGCATGCTCACGGGCCCCGTCACGATCCTCGCGTGGTCCTTCGTCCGCGACGACCAGCCGCTGGCCGTGACCGCAGATCAGGTGGGCCTGGCGCTCCGCGACGAGGTCACCGACCTCGAGGCGGCCGGCATCGGCATCATCCAGGTCGACGAGCCTGCGCTGCGCGAGCTGCTCCCGCTGCGCAGGCGCGACCAGGCCGCCTACCTCGAGTGGTCCGTCGGCTCGTTCCGGCTGTCCACCGCCGGCGCCAAGGACGACACGCAGGTGCACACCCACCTGTGCTACTCAGAGTTCGGCGAGATCATCGACGCGATCGACGGCCTGGACGCCGACGTCACCTCGATCGAGGCCGCACGCTCCCGCATGGAGGTGCTGCCCGCGATCCGCAGCCACGGCTACGAGCGCCAGATCGGGCCGGGCGTGTGGGACATCCACTCGCCGCGCATCCCCTCGACGCAGGAGATGACCGAGCTGCTCACCCTTGCCAAGGAGTCGATCTCCGGCCGTCAGCTGTGGGTCAACCCCGACTGCGGCCTGAAGACCCGCGGCTACAGGGAGACCGTGGCGAGCCTCGAGAACCTGGTCGCAGCCACCAAGGCGGTCCGCTAGTCGATGGCGTGTGCGGGGCGGTCGGTACGGCGCCCCGCACACGCCCGGGGCGGTCAGCCGCAGGCCAGGCCGTCCTCCAGGCCGCGCTCCGAGTCGTACCGGATGCCGGGAGACTTGGCGACGGCTCCTTGCGGGTGGCTCAGCTGGATGCACCAATGCAGGCCGGTCGTCGTGAACGTGACGAGCTGCACGCCTTTCGAGGCGGGCATGGCGAACTTGTCGTCGATGTAGTAGCCGTCGGTGCGGCGCTCGACCTTGACCACCGGGATCGGCTCGTTCTCCGTGTGGATCGCGAGGCCCAGGTTCACGGCGTCGGAGCGCGTGGCGGTGTCGGCAGCCTTGGTCCGCTGGTTCAGGAAGATCGGGATGCCGATGCCTACGAGGATGGCGATGATGACCATCGTCACGAGCAGCTCGACCAGCGAGAACCCGCCGTCGGCGTTCCGGCGCGTTGCGAATGTCCTCACGTTGCCCCCCAGCGTGCGCGCCCCCAGTGCATGGGTGGCGGTCGCCCCGGCCCTCGTCGCCGGGGTCAGCGACGCCCCCAGTGTGGCGTAGGTCACACGCATTCGCAACAACGAGAGCGCGAGGGTGGGCGCTCGCCAGGCACTCGTGGGGCTCGGGGCGTGGGGCTCGGGCCCTCACTCCTCCAGCAGCAGCTGCCAGACGCCCACATCGATCCAGCGCCCCAGCTTGAGGCCGGACTCGCCGAAGGTCCCCACCTGCACGAAGCCGAAGCGCTCATGCAGGGCGGCCGACGCCTCGTTGGGCAATGCGACGCGCGAGTACAGGCCGTGCGCCGGGGCGTGCACGGACGACGCAGGGAGGTCCTGGACCCGCTCGATCAGCGCACCGAACAGGCTCGTCCCCACGCCACGGCCGCGTGCGTCGAGGTCGAGGTAGATGCTCGGCTCCAGGGCGAACCTGTAGGCGGGCCGCTCCTGGAACGGTCCCGCATACGCGTATCCGAGGATCGTGCCCTCGTCGGCGTCCTCCGCGATGAGCCACGGCAGGCCTGCGCTCAGCACCTTCGTCACCCTTGCGCCCATCTGCTCGGGGTCCACGGGATCGGTCTCGAACGTGATGACGGTGTCGCGCACGTAGGGGTTGTAGATGGCGGCCAGAGCGGCGCCGTCCGCGGGCGTCGCGTCGCGGATCACATGGGTCGGAGCCATGCCGACATCCTCTCAGCCTCCCCGCCGGCGTGTCATCCACGCGGGGCACCGGGTGACCTTGCCCGGCGGAGATGACGATCTGGGGTTAGCCTCGCCGTATGCGGGTGCTGAGGCCCGCTGTGCACGCACCGTCCGTGTGCCGGGCCCTGTTGAGGCCCGCCCCGGGGCGCATGGCCCCGCAACGACATCGCACGCATTCGGCAGACCACCCGGAGGTACACCATGCCGAAGTACATGGACGTCCACAACATCGACGGCGGCGTCACGGCCGCCGACGTGGCGGGCCTACACGAGAAGGACCTTGCCCATCAGCACGTGCACGACGTGAAGTTCCTGAAGTACTGGGTCGACGAGGCGCAGGGCAAGGTCTTCTGCCTCTCGGAGGCTCCGTCCGCGGAGGCCGCGGTCGCGGTCCATCGCGAGGCGCACGGTGCCGTGGCCGACGAGATCTACGAGGTAGGCGAGTTCAGCTGAGCAATCGAGCGGCCGGCTCGCGCGAGACCTTCTCCTCGTACGCCTTCTTGCGGCGCAGGTAGCGCCAGCCGCCCAGCATCAGCACGATGCCGACGGCGCCGGCCCAGCCGGTCACCATGAAGCCGCCGTGGGATCCGATCGAGTCGATCGCCAGGCCGGTGGCCCACGCACCGAAGGCCACGCCCATGTCGAGGCCGACGCGCGTCCATGCCATGCCCTCGGTCACGCGGGTGCGCGGCACGAGGGCGTGGACCACGCCGTCGCCCACAGCCATCGTCGGCGCGATGGCCAGGCCGGTGACGAACATGAGGACGGCCAGCCATGCGAGGTTGCCCGCCAGATGGAAGGTGAGGGCGCCGATGCCGGACGCGGTGACTCCCCACAGCAGGCGGGAGGCGAGCGTCCGGCTCCACACGCGCGAGCCGTAGAGCAGCCCGCCGATCAGCGATCCGAGAGCGAAGATGGCCAGCACCGTGCCGGACCACTGCTTCTGTCCCAGCTCCTCGGAGAACGCCACGGTCGACGCGTCGGCTGAGGCGAACAGCGCGCCCTGGGTCGCGAAGATCACCGACGTGAGGATCAGCGCGGGCGTGGTCACCAGCAGGTGGCCACGGAGGGGACGACGGTAGCGGCGCACCCGACGCGGCTGTGCCTCGAGCCCCACGCGCGGAAGGGAGCCGTCGATCACCGGTACCGACGTCAGGGGGGACGTGCCCCCGTCGCCGCGCCGGGCCGGGGGCTCCGTGTCGCGAAGCGAGAGGAAGTAGTAGCCACCTACCAGGAGGGATACCGCGGCGACGATCGACGGGAGCCACGAGGCCACCTGCGTGGCCAGGATGGTGGACAGCGCGGGCCCGGCGATGAACAGCACCTCCTCCATGGAGCTCTCCAGGGAGAACGCCGAGTTGAGGGCGTGACGGTCGGGGACGATGTGCGTCCAGCGAGCGCGGGTCAGGGTGGACTGCGCGCCGGCGGCGGCGAAGAACGGAAGGATGAGCAGCAGCGCCCATGTGGGCGCATGCATGAGGGCCGCGGCGACGAACACGAGCCGCGCGAGCACCGCGATCCCGAAGCCGAACCTGAGCACCCGCGACTGCCCGTGCTCGTCCACGAGCCGGCTGACCTGCGGGTTGATGATCGCCGCCCCGATCGACAGGACGCCCACCACCAGGCCGGCGGTGGCGTAGGACCCGTACTCGATCTGCACCAGCAGGAACGTCGCGAGAGACGTCATCCCGATCTGCAGCCGTGAGAACAGCCCCCACCAGAAGAACGTGCGGGCGCCAGGCAGCGCAAGGATGTCGCCGTAGCGCGAGAACATGCACACCTCGCTCGATGAAGAGACGACGTGCAACCCCGCACGTCTGCCACACCACCTGCGCGATGCGACCGGCGCATCGCCCCGGGCTCGACCCTGGTCCGGTTCAGCCTCTCGGAGCGATGACCAATGCTCTCACATCGGGGAGCGTCCTCGGTGCCCCGTGGCCAGCCGCCGCGGTGGTGACCGTCAGCTCCTCGACAGCGCCGCCGGCACCCATCGCGACGGCGGCCCGATCCGTGCCGCGAACCGCATCATCAGGCTGCCCGCGACGGCGAGGATGAGCACGTAGGCCGCGGCGAGCGGACCCAGCTGCGGCTGGATGCCGGCGGTAATTCCCAGGCCCGCGATGACGATCGAGAACTCGCCGCGCGGGATGAGGGAGACGCCGGTGCGCCACTGGCCCTTGGGGCCGATGCCTACCCTCCTCGCAGCCCACATGCCCGTCGCGACCTTGGTGGCGGCGGTCACGACCGCGAGCGCAAGGGCAGGCAGCAGCACGGGCACCAGATCGCGCGGGTCGATCGTGAGTCCGAAGAACACGAAGAAGATCCCGCCGAACACGTCCCTGAGGGGCGGCATGAGGGTACGGACGTCGTCGGCCACCTGGCCCGACAACGTGAGGCCGAGCAGGAACGCGCCGACGGCGGCCGACACCTGCGCGGCCTCCGCCAGCCCCGCGACCACGAACGCGAGGCCCAGCACGGACAGCAGCAGCAGCTCGCGCGAATGCGAGTGCACCACCTTGGACACGTGCGCGGAGAACTTCAGCGAGATGAAGAAGGCGCCCGCCACGATCGCGATCGCGATGCCCGCCGCGACCGCGCCCTGCACGAGCGATGCTCCCACCAGCAGCACCGCCATGATCGGCAGGAACACCGCCATGACGATGTCCTCCATGACCAGCAGGCTCAGGATCACCGGGGTCTCACGGTTCGCATAGCGGTCGAAGTCGTCCAGCAGCCTGGCGATGATCCCGGACGACGAGATGTAGGTGACGCCCGCCAGCAGCAGCGACGCCGTCATGGACCACCCGAGGAGCAGCCCCAGCACGAAGCCGGGCGCGCCGTTCGCCAGCCCGTCGACGAGGCCCGCCTGCCAGGTGGTCCTGAGGCCGTGCTGCAGATCCTGCGGCGAGTACTCGAGCCCCAGCAGGAGCAGCAGCAGCACCACGCCGATCTGCGCACCCACTGCCAGGAAGTCCTCGCCTGCGGACACGGGGATGAAGCCTCCGTCGCCCATCAGCAGCCCTGCCAGCAGGTACAACGGGATGGACGGGATGCCCAGCTTCGCCGCGATGCGTCCCAGGACGGCGAGCACCAGCAGGACGACGCCCAGCTCGAGCAGGACGGCGCTCGTGCCTGCCGGGGCGGCGGCAGCGACCCTCAGCGCGTGCACGCCGCCGTCCAGGAGCATGGCCCTATCCGATCAGGATCTGCCGGGCGTGGCCCACCGCGTGCTCGCTGCCCATCACCAGCACGGTGTCCCCGGGTCTGAGCTCGAAGTCCGGGCCGGGTCCGGGAACCCCGACCTCGTCGCGGATCACGGCGACGATCGACGCCGACGTGGCGGTGCGGATATGGCCGTCGCCGATGGTGCGGTTCGCCAGGCCGCCGGACGTCGGCATGGTGATCCACTCGATCGCCAGGCCCTCCACCTGATGCCGCAACGACTCGAGCCGCGCGGTGATGTTGGTGCCGCCCAGCAGCTCGGCCAGCGCGGAGGCGTCACCCTCGGACAGCTCGAGCGTCCCGGTGCAGGCGTCGGGGTCCTCACGGTCGTACAGCCCCAGGTCGCGCTTGCCGTCGCGGCGCACCACGATGCCCACGCGGTCCCCGCTCTCCGCCGTGAACTCGTAGCGAACGCCCACCCCGGGCAGCGGCGTCTCGTAGATGTCCATACGCCTACCTTGGCACGCCGACAGCGTCCAGAGCGATCACTCCTGCGTCGGGTCCGTGAGCATGCCCATCTGCTGCAGCCGCGTCCAGCCGAGCCGCGCGATCGCGGGATTGTCCGAGTGGATGTAGAGGAGGGCGCGCTTGGTGGCGATCGCCTTCATCTGCACGCGCAGCTCCGCGCCGTCGTGGCCATACCCGTCGAGCAGCAGGTCCACGCCCTCGGGACCGAAGAGCAGGGTGGCGATGCCGAGCTCGTTGATGGGATCGCCTACCGAGTGCTCGCGCCAGTAGACGAGCCCCGCGAACTCGCCGTCCTTGGCCATGACCGCGCGCGGGTCGAGAGTGCCCGTGATCCAGGTGCGTTCCAGGGCCGGCGGCACAGCGACGGCGTCGTCCCAGGCGCGGCGGATGCGCTCGGGGATCACGCCGGCGCCCTCCGGCGAGCGCAGCGTGGAGGACTGGGCGAGCCGCTCGTACGTCTGTCCCGAGCGGGTGATGAGGCTGCCGCCGGTCGCCTCATGCAGGGGCGCGCCGCCTGTCGGCCTCTCATGCACCTGGGCGAGCGCCCGTCCGAGGTCGCGTGCAGCCTCGGTGCGCAACGGCGACCTGATGGCTGTCGACGCGTCGAACCATCGCGCGATCTCGAAGCGGTGCGGGTAGCCGAGCGCCGGCTCGCAGATGACGATCGGCAGGCGCGCTCGGAAGTCCCAGTCCTGCGCAGCCGCGTGGAGGTGGTCCATGGCCACCGGATCCCATGAGGGCAGGCGGCGCTGCCGGGGCAGCTCGATGATCAGCTCGTCGCCCAACCGGACGGAGAAGTGCTCCTCCATGTCGGTGTACCGGCGACCGAAGGGAAGGTTCGCGTGCTCAGGCGAACGCTCCAGCAGCAGCGCGCGCACGAACTCGTCCGGCAGGATGCGGCCTGCGGTCATCTCTGTCGGCCGGAACGGCTCGGGGTCCATGGTCATGTCCCGTCCAGCATCTCGAGCTCCCGCAGCCGACGCCACGCGAGGTTCCGGGTGAACGGGTCCTCTCCGGTCAGGTAGTAGGCGGCGAGGAACATCTCGATGGCCGCGATGCGGGTCCTCGTGGCCGTTGTCGCTCCGCCGTAGGAGCCGAGCAGGTCCTCGTGCGCGTCGGCGGGGAGCAGCATGAGCGCGCCGGCAAGGTCGGCGGCGGGATCGCCGGGAGCGAAGTAGCACCATTCGACGAGCCCTGCGAAGGCCCCCTGGTCGGAGATGACGAAGCGGGGTGCGAGGCGGCCGTGCGTCCAGGTGAAGGGGACGTCGACAGGCGTGACCAGCCCGGACTCCCACGTGCGGCGCATGAGGTCCGTCCTCACGCGCGCGCGGTCCGGGGACTCCATGGCGTCGACGAGCGGGAGCCACCGCCTCATGGACGATGCGAACGTCGACAGCGGCACCGAGCTGGTGGGGTTGCGCAGCGGCGACTCCGTGGGGAGGTGGATCTGGTGCAGCGCGTCGCCGAGCGCACCGGCGGCGCTCGGCGTGAGCGGCACGATGGCTGCGGTCGAGGCGCTGATCCAGCTCGTGAGCTCGAAGTGGTACGGGTAGCCGTGACCTGGCCGACCGGTCCGAAGCGGCGGCACGAAGGGGAAGCTCCACCTCTCCAGGAACGGAGCGATCAGCCGGGTCGAGCGCTCGTAGTAGACGTCGAGGCCGGGGACGGTGGGCATGTGGACGCCGTGGTCGTCGCCCACGCGGACGGCCGTGTAGTCGGGCATCACGTAGTGGCGCCCGATCTCACGGTCTGCGAGGTGGGGGAACTGGTCGCGCACCAGCGCCGACACGAGCTCGTCGGTGATGATGATCCGGTGGGGGCTACCAGTCATGGAGTGCAGGCTAGCGGCCCGCGGTGGCGTTGCACAGATCGTGTCGGATGCGTCACTCGCCTCCGTGATCATCCTTCGAGCAGACCGTCGCCCAGGTAGCCATCCTGGGAGCAGCCAGGCAGGATGGCGAACACGGCTGAGCCGACGGGCGTGGTCCACACGTTGAGCAGGTCCGCCTGCGCGAGCCGCTCCTGGATCGGCACGAACTGCGCATCCACGTCGGCCTGGACGCTGCCGAAGAGCAGCCCCGCCTCCGCCTCCGCTCCTCCGCGGGCAGGCTCGTCGTAGTTGAATCCCATGCGGACGATCCGCTGGGCCGGCTCGCCGGGTCGGGCGCGCCGCAGGTGCGCCACGTCGGAGATGATCGGGAAGCCGCGTGCATCGACGGCATCGAGGTCAGGCTCGTCATGCTCGACGGTCCCGGTCAGGGGTGCGCCGGTGTCCAGCGTGCGGCCCACCGCGTTCTCCCTGCCGATCCGGTCCACCTGGTCCCATACGGCGAGGTCCATGCGGATGCGGCGCAGCACGAAGGACGTGCCGCCGGTCAGCCAGCCGTCGGCGATCCAGACTCGGCGTGCGAACTCCTCGGCGGCGACCGGCGGGTTGGTGGTGCCGTCGACCTGCCCGAACAGGTTCCTCATCGTGGTGCCTGACGCGTGCGTCCCGTACGCCTGCCGGAACCCCGTCTGGTGCCACCGCTGCACGGCGAGGCTGGCCGCGTCCTTCGTGATCATCCGTGCCGCGTGGCTGACCGTCACGGGGTCGTCCGCATGGATCATCACCAGCAGGTCGCCGTCGCTCCAGCGGTTCTCGAGCGCGTCGATCGAGAACGCGGGCAGGGGCTTGAGCCACGCCGGCGCCGCATCCTCCCCGCCCGCGAGCACGGTGGCCGCTCGGCCCCAGCCGAACGTCACGGTCAGGCCCGCCGGTGCGGCGGCGAGCTCGGGCTCGGTGTCTGCGAGGGCGCCCTGCCCTGCCATCAGTCGACGCGCGTCGTCGGACCAGAGGCGCATGAGGCGCCTGAGGTCGTCCCGCGTCGAGCCGTCCACCAGGTCGAACGCGAGGAACGTGCCGTGCGCCCCCGGTGACGAGGTGATGCCGGCCTGGTGCGCACCCGCGAAGGCGGCGGCGCGACCACCGTTCGCGCCGGTGGTGTCGCGGGGTTCGTCCACCTGGACGGCGCGCGCTGCCGCATAGCCCCCTGCGGCGCCCGTCGCGACGCCGACCGCCGCCGCGGAACCCGTGAGGAATCCGCGGCGGCTCGGGCCGTGCGACGTGGTTGCGTCTGCGGGGCTCACGAGCCGTCCGCTCCGCTGCTCGGCACGTCGCTGCTCGGCGAGGCGGAGCCGTGGTCCATCCCGTCCATGCTGGGCGCGTAGGACTCCTGGGCGCCGGTGAACTCCTTGACCACCGCGTCGAACGGCACGGTGCTGCCGTCGGAGAGCGTGAGCGTCACGGTCACCTGGTCGCCTGGCTGGAGGGGGTCGGCGACATCCATCAGCATGAGGTGGTTGCCGCCTGGCTCGAGCGTCAGGGTGCCGCCGGCGGGGATGGTGAACCCGCCGTCGACCTCCTGCATGGCGGTGGCTCCTGACGCGTCGACGACGGTCTCGTGCAGCTGCACCATCGCGGCGGCGTCGGTGGCGGCGCTCACGATCGTGACATCGGCGTCCGTCTCGTTGGTGACGATGCCGAAGGCGCCGGTCATGCCGTCGTCCACGGCCTTCACCCAGGCGTCGGTCACGGTGACGGCGGGGCTGGTGCCGGTGTCGCCGCCGGCGTCGGTGGATGTGGAGGTGGACGTGGAGCAGGCGGTGAGCGCGAGCGCGGCGGTGGCGATCAGCGCGATCAGGGACTTCTTCATGGTTCTCTCTTCAACGGGTGCCCGCGGGGACGCGGACGCGCAGACGCGTGCGCGAGCGGGCTGGCTCCTGGTGGTGCAGCGCGCCCGGTGAGGGCGCGTGCGAGCACCGCGCTGGGGCGGTCAGGCCGGGCGCGGGTGCGGGAGAGAGAGCTGCGGGGGGCCGCGCAGCAACGCGGGCTGGGTGGCGATCGCGAGCTGCGTGCCGGCGGGACGGTGTGCAGGGATGGTCGTGGCAGGCCGGGCCTCGACCGCGGGCACGTGGACCACGAGTCGGTCGCGCCAGCGATCGAGGACATGGCCGAGCGCCCTGCCGAGCGTGCGCCACCGGTCGTCGGCGCGATGGATCGCGGCGATGGTCGCCACGGCGGCGAGCACGTGCGCGAGCATCATGCCCGAGCCGGAGTGCGCCGCGTGCGTGGCGGTGACGCCCAGGGCGCCGGGCTCCAGGTGGTGGGCGTGCGTCTGACCGGTGAGCGCCACATCGGCCGTGCCCCACGCGAACAGCAGATGGAACAACCCCTGGCTGAGCAGCACCGCGAGCGTGAGCCGCGTCAGCGTCAGCGCGTGACCGGCCAGGTGGAAGCAGACGACGAAGGCGAGCGCGAGCGGGACGGCGACGCCGATCACGGTGGGAGAGTGGCCGCCGGCGAGCACGTGGGAGCCGAGCGCGGCGAAGGTGGACAGCGCGGATCCCCCGAGGGCACGGGCCATTCGGCGCCAGGGGGACACGCGCATCTGTGGATTATCGCACTCGGCCCCGAGAAGGCATTTACGACATTGACGTGTTTCGTAATCTGTGGTGAGGTGAGCCTTACCCCGGCACTCACCGGGCATCCGCGACCCCCGGAGGAACCATGGAGACCACCATCACGACCGTCGTCACCGGTGTCGAGCCGGTCACGCCAGGATTCGTGAGGGTACGCGTCACCACCCCGGGCGACTCGTGGCGCTCCACGGGCGCCGCTGACGAGTTCGTCCACGTGGACGTCGGCGAGGCCGACGCGGACGCCTCCGACGGGCACGCCTCCCGCCACTACACGATCAGCAAGGTCCTGTCCGACGGCTTCGAGATGGAGATCGCGGTCCACGGCGAGGGCCCGGGCGCCGCGTGGGGAGAGAGGGTGCGCCCCGGCGACGCCGTCGCCGTGTCCGAGCCCAAGGCCTACTACGCCCCGCCGTCGTCCGCGCATCGACGCGTACTGCTCGGTGACGCGACAGCACTGCCCGCGATCGCCCGCATCCTCGCCGAGGCGAACCCCGACGAGCGCTTCGCCGTCGTGATCGAGCTCGCCACCATCGCGGACTCCCGCGAGCTGCCCAGCGCCGCCGCCGTGGATCTCGAGTGGCGCCTTGGCGGGAACGGTATCGGACCGTCGGTGCTGCGCTCCGCGCTCGCGGACCTGCTGCCGCGCCTCCGGGACGCGGACGCTGAGCCGTACCTGTGGGTCGCCTGCGAGGCGGCCGAGTCCCGCCGCATCCGCCAGTTCGCCCGCCACGAGGCGCAGCTGCCCATGACCGTGCTGCGGATCGTCGGCTACTGGCACGGCGACCACGAGCGAGTCGTGCGCGCGTGGGCGAACCTCACGGAAGCCCAGCGCGAGCGGGCCGCCGAGATCTGGCGTGAGGACCGGACCGACGAGGAGAACTGGGTCGACTACGAGCCGTTCTTGAGATCGCTCGGCGTCTGACCCCGCGCGTCGGCCGAGCACCATGAGCGACTCCCAGGTGCCAGGATCCCGACCGCCGGGAACCCGAGAGCCAGGCGCCCGATCAGGTCAGCGGGCACGGGCGTACCCCAGGTCCACCAACGCATCCCACCCTGCGCCGGGCTGGATCGCGCGCTCGTGGCAGGCCAGCATCGCCGCATAGGTGAGCGCCTCCGCCTCCACCCGCAGCGCGGTCACCTCGTCCAGGCCGCCGCCCAGGAGCAGCCCCTTGCGACGCGACGCGGCGCCACCCGCGCGCGCGTACGCATCGAGCAGCGGCCGGAATGAGCGCCTTCCTACCAGGCACAACGCCTGCCCTAGGTCCGTCGCAGGGTCGGCCACTCCCAGATCGCCCCAATCGAGCAGCGCCGCCAGGCGACCCTTGCTCGTCAGCACGTTGCCTCCGTGCAGATCCAGGTGCGCCCACGTCTCCAGCTCACGGCCGGCTCGCGCGCCCGCCTCGAACGCCGCCCGCGCGTCGTCCTCCCACAGGTCGGCCGGGGCGTCCGCCATGGCCACGAGCGTGTTCAGCCGCGCGTCGAACAGCTCGGCCCGCTCCGCGAGGGTCGCGGACCTCACCGGGTTCCTCGGCGCGTCGGCCGGCGCGGGCCGGTGCACCTGCGCCAGCGCCTTGCCCAGGTCCTTGGCTCCCGCGTCGGTCAGCGGCGCGTCGAAGCAGCGATCGCCCTCGAGGTAGGGCACCACCGACCATGGCCACGGGTAGCCCTCGCCCGGCGCGCCCAACCGGACGGGTGCGGGAACGGTGAAGTCCCACCCGGAGGCGAGCTCACGAAGCCAGCGATGCTCGCGGGAGGCGAGGTCCGCGCCCAGCTGCCTGCGTGGCAGCCTGACGGCGAGGTCCTCGCCCAGGCGGATCGTGATGTTGTCCCAGCCCTCATGGCGCTCGCCTCGTGGCAGGTCCGCCAGGTCAGGATGCTGGGCAGACAGAAGACGCGACACAAGGTCGTCGGAGATCCGGACCTCGGCGTCCGGGACTAGGCCCGTGGGCATGCGACCACCCTAGCCTGCAGTCGCGCTCCATGCCTGATCATCCCCGGTGAGCGTCCACGCGAGCACCGAAGGCCATGGCCCGTGGCCGTCCTCATGGTTGAGGTGCCCCTCGCCTGCGACCTCGATCGCAGGCAGACCCCATGCGGCGGCCACCTGCGCGAGCGGCGCGTCGCGATACGGGTCGTCCGCGCGGCCCACGACGCGTCCAGGGCTCACGGCGCTCAGGTCCACCCCCTCGTCGAACGGGAAGTCGGGCAGGACGGACGCGAGCCTCGCGCGCGACGGTGGCGCGATCAGCGCCACGCGGCTGGGTCGCAGCCGCGCGGGCAGCCGAGGCGCCAGGCGGGCCCACATCACGCATGACAGGGAGTGGGCCAGCACCACCCGTTCGCCCCCGCCTGCCAGCATCTCGAGCTCTGCCAGCGCGACCTCGCTCCAGGCCTCGAACGTCGGTGCGTCCGGGGCGGGGAGCTGCGGGTGCTGGACCGGCACGTGGGCCCGGCGAAGATGCTCGGCGAGCCACCACTGCCAATGCACGCGAGGACGGTGGTTGCCAAGCCCGTGCAGCAGCAGGACGCGCATGTCGCTCATGGGTTCCTCGTTCCTCTGCGCAGGTCCGGATCGCTACTTCGCGACCACGACCGAGGCGATCCGCTCGAGCCCCTCGGCGAGCACGGCGGGCGGCGTGGCGAAGTTCAGGCGCGCATGCCCGGCGCCACCGACGCCGAAGTGGGTGCCCTGGTTCAGCGCCACGCGGCCTTCGGCCAGGAGCACGTCCGCCGGCTCGCCGCCCAGGTCCCTGCCGCCGGCGGCGACGGTCCCGCCGAAGTCGAGCCAGGCCAGATAGGTGCCGGCGTTGCGGGACACGGTCACCCCGGGAAGGCGCTCCGCCACGAACGCGCGCAGCGTGTCCCGGTTGGCCTCGAGCCCTACGAGGAGGGAGGCGAGCCACGCGTCGCCGTCCCGGTACGCGACCGTGGACGCGATGGAGCCGAGGTAGGTGGGGTGGCCGTGCGCACCCTTGCGAAACTCGCCGAGCCACGCCGCGCGTTCCGTGCCGACGATCATCTGAGCGGCGGGCATGGCCGCCAGGCTGAACGCCTTGGAGGCGGACTGCACCGCGATGCCGGTCTCGCCGCCCGGCACCGACAGGTACGGGGTGAACTCCGCGCCCGAGTACACGAGCGGCGCATGGATCTCGTCGGACACGACCGTGACCCCGTAGCGGTTCGCCAGACTTGCGACGGCGGTGAGCTCCTCGCGGGTGTGCACCGTCCCGCCCGGGTTGTGGGGGTTGCACAGCAGCAGGCCCGCCTTGCGGCGTTCCGTGGAGCCGTCGGCCGGCGCGGTGGCCGCGGCGAGGGCCGTCTCCAAGGCGTCGAGGTCCAGGCGCAGGTCGTCGGTCAACGGTGCCTCGCGCACCACGCGGCCCGCCTGGTGGAGGTAGGTGGTGAACGGCGGGTACACGGGCGCGGTGATGACCACCTCCTCCCCGGGCGCGACGTCCTCGACGAAGGCCTCGACATAGGCGGAGATCACGGAGGCCGCGGGCACTACGAGCGAGGGCTCGACCTGCCAGCCCCAATGCCGGGCGGCGAACGCGACGAACTCGTCGACCATCGGCCACGAGCCGGGATAGCCGGTGTCACCGATGGTCAGCGCCTCCTGCAGCGCCGTGAGGATGGGCTCCGCGAGCGGCACGTCCATCTCGGCGACCCACATGGGGATCACGTCAGGCTCGTACCGCGCCCACTTGGCGGAGCGGCGGGCGCGAAGGTCGGCGAGGGACAGCTGCTCGAGGGGGTTCACGCCTGTCAGCCTAAGGCTGGGCGCGGGTGCCGGTGAAGCCTGGTCAGGCCCCCGGCGCGACCTCGTCGGGCTGTGTCCCGCTGAATGCGTAGTCCTGCCAGGACGCGTAATGCTGGGGCATCTCCACTTTGTCGCGCACGCTCTGCACGTCGAGCGACGACGTGGGCGGGTCCGAAGGGGATGAAGCGGGCACAGCAGGTCCTCTCAGGCGACGCCGGGTCGCGGCGCGGGGTGCGGGGTGCGGGCCGGGTGCGGCCCTCGTGACCTCCGGGTTTGTCGGAGGAAAGGACAATCGTAGGTCGACATGTCCCTTCTGTCCACAGGAACGGTCACCCTGTGACCCCACGGCGCGACGAGGCGCGCGGTATGTGTTCCCCCGCCTACAGCGCCTGGCCTCCGGACGTGGCGAGCGCGGAGCCGGTCGACGCGGTGAAGTCGACGGACGCGACGCACAGGAAGGTGTCGTCGGCGGAGAGCTCGTTGTCGTCGGAGGCGGCGAAGACCCACCAGCCAAGGTCGTACGCCGCATCGGTGCCCGAGGTCGCCGAGTCGAATGCCTCGCTGCAGGCCGTGTACATCTCCGACCACGTGGCGTCGCTGGTGAAGTCGCCGTCGACGGTGACGTCCGTGAGCGGCTCGGAGAGGAACACCTCGCCGACGTGCGAGGCACCGCAGTCCACCACGTCGAGGTCGTAGCCCTCGACCGACGAAGGGGAGAGGCACGTGCCCGCGGCCGGGGCGCCGTCCACGTAGATGAGGAAGTAGTTGTTCGCCTCATCGACGCCGAAGACGCCGTCGCCGGGCTGCGCCAGATCCTGAGCCGGATCCTGCGAGGGAAGAGGCGCCGGATCCGCCGAGAAGCTGGTGCTCGGGCCCGCGGTGGACGACCACGAGCCGGAGTCGTCGAAGGCCGAGCTGAACGTGGCGCTGAAGGCGATCAGCGCGATGACGACGAGGATCGAGCCCGCGATGCCCAGCCACCCGATGATGGTGCCCGCCAGCGCGATGCCCTTGTTGTCCGCCTCGCCGCGCTTCACCGCGCGCAGCCCCAGGTGGCCCAGGATGACCGCGATCAGCGAGATGCCCAGCAGGCTGGTCACCAGGCTGACGATGCCCATCCAGTTCTTGTCGGAGCGCGGCCCGTACGGCTGGCCCGGGTACGGCGCGCCTCCGTAGGGCGCCCCGTACGCAGGCGCGGACGGGTACGGCTGACCCGGCTGGGCGTAGGGGTCCGCGGGCGCGGGCATGGGTGGCGGGATCGATGCCGCCGTCGGCTGCGCGAACGGATCGGTGTAGGACGCGCCTGCGGTCCCGTCGCTGCCGAGCGGGGGTGCCACCCACGGATCGTCAGGGCTGGGGCGCTGGTCGTCGGCCATCTCTTCTCCTTCAGGGACGGTGCAAGGTGCCGCGTCGGCTCGACTCTACTGCGAGACGCGCGCCGGCTCGTCTGACCCGTGGCGCTTCACGTGGCGCAACGAGGCGACGGTGGTCACGGCGAGCACCACGACGATCACGATCAGCGAGACGTCGGTCGGGACGGTGGGCGTGGCGGGCCACACGCCGTGCGCCCAATGCAGCACCAGCTTGACGCCGATGAAGCCCAGGATCACCGACAGGCCGTAGCCGAGGAACACGAGCTTCGACAGCGCGTTCTCCAGCACGAAGTACAGGGCCCGCAGACCCAGCAGCGCGAAGGCGTTCGTGGCGAAGACGAGGTACGGGTCCGCGGTGATGCCGAACACCGCAGGCACCGAGTCCACGGCGAAGATCACGTCGGTGACGATGATCGCGGCCATCACGAGCGCCAACGGTGTCAGCGCGCGCCTCGCGCCCTCCTTCACCGTGACCCGAGTGCCGTGGTACCCGTCCGTCACGGGCATGAGCCGACGCATCACCCGGACGATGCCCAGGTCGCCGGGCTCGATCGTCTCGTCATCCTCGGAGCGGGCGTCGCGGTACACCTTCACGGCGGTGACGAGCAGGATCGCGCCGAACAGCAGGAAGGTCCAGTCGAAGGTCGCGATGAGGCCTGCGCCCACGGCGATGAACGCGCCGCGCAGCACGATCGCGCCCGCCACGCCCACCAGGAGGACGCGCTGCTGGAGCGCGCGCGGCACGGCGAACGCGGAGAGGATGAGGATGAAGACGAAGAGGTTGTCGATCGACAGGCTCTTCTCCACCACGTAGCCGGTGTAGTAGCGGGTCGCGGTCTCGCCACCGTGCTCTGCCCACACCCAGAGGCCGAACAGGAGCGGCAGCGCGATGTAGAACGCGCTCCAGCCCAAGGCCTCGCGGAACGACACCTCGTGCGGGCGGCGGGTGAGCAGGAAGTCGAGCAGGATCAGCGCGGCGACCCCGATGATCGTGACGGCCCACAGGCCCGGCGTCGCGATGGAGTGGAGGCCGGCGGGCGCGTCGGACTCGAACGGGAGGGCGAGGGTGAGCGGAAGGGACGGGGACATGGGTCTCCTCAGGACTGCGTGAGCCTGAGGTCTCCTTCACCGCTCGCGCGGCGTCCGCCCGGGAGGTCCATGGGGACCTCGTACTGACCGGGACGGAGCTTGGGAAGTACTCCCCTCGTGTGGCACATCGTAGGCGACGAGAGAGGTGTCTGTCGACGCGGCGGGACGGCTCAGCGCAGCAGGTCGCGGATCGCAGCGGCGGCGCGGTCCGCTGCTCCGTCCGCCTGGGTGAGGAACAGGCTGGGCTCGGTGAGCTCGAGCTCCAGCAGCACGGGTCCGTCGTCGGTGGGCAGCAGGTCCACGCGGGCGTACGCCAGGTCCGCCGCGTCAGGCAGCAGCACGGCGGTCGCGTCGAGCACGGCGCGTGCGACGGCGATCTCGGCGTCGCTGGCAGTGGCTGGGCTGATCTCCTCGTCCGCGTAGACCCCGGTCGAGAAGGACATCTCCTTGGACAGGATGGCACCCTTGGTCGCGGCGTGCGAGAAGCTTCCGCCCAGGTGCACCAGCGCCTTCTCACCGAGCGTGTCCACCTGCTCCAGGTAGGGCTGGATCAGCGCGGTGCGGCCCGCTGCATGCAGCATCGCGACGTGCGCGGCCGCCGCCGTGGGGTCGCCGTCCAGCAGGGCGGCGCCGTTCGACCCGTTTCCCACGGCTGGCTTGACGACGATGCGGCCGGCGAGCGCGTCGTCGGGCGGCTGCTCACCTGGTGCCACGAACAACGATGGGACGACGGGCACACCCGCCGCCGCGAGCTGCGCCAGGTACCGTTTGTCGGTGTTCCAGCGGATGACCGGCACAGGATTGACGAGTCGTGTCACGGCGGCGACCGATTCCGCCCAGCCCAGGAACTCGTCGAGCCGGTCGATGTAGTTCCACGTGGAACGGAGCACCACCAGGTCGTAGGCGGCCCAGTCCGTGGGCGTCTCCCAGGCGGCGAGCTCCGCCTCGGGGAGCGCGGCGAGCAGCGCCGCGTCGTCCACATCGACGTCGGTGAGCGCGGCGGTCGTGGCAAGGGCGATGCGGGTCATGCGTGAACGGTAGCGCCGGGCCTCGGGCTCGCCGTACCGTCTGCTGCCAACCGATCGCGCGGCGCCGACGTTGTGTGAGGTGGAGAAGGGGTGAGGCATGAACGACTGGAAACGCACGCTCGGCGAACTCGTCGAGGATCGGCACCGCCACCTGGTCGCGTACGCGTGCATGCTCACAGGCGACCGCATGGAGGCGGAGGACATCGTCCAGGATGCGCTGATCGCTGCCTTCGGGGGTCGACGGACCTTCGCGGCGGTGCCGGCTGCGGAGGCGTACGTGCGCAAGGCGATCGCCTCACGGTTCCTCGACGAGCGCCGTCGTGCCTCGCGTCGCCGCCGCAACGCGGCCGTGGTCGTGCCGTTCACGCGGGCCACGACGCCGGGCCCCGACGCATCCGTGCCGGATGCCACGGACCTGGAGCACGCGCTTCAACGGCTCCCCGAACGTGCACGCGCAGTCGTGGTGCTGCGCTACCTGGAGCAGCTGTCGACGCGCGAGTCCGCGGAGGCCCTGGGACTGAGCGAGGGCGCCGTCAAGCGCTACCTGTCGGACGGGCTGACCCGTCTGAACGCCCTGCTGGGCACCCATGAGGAGCTGAAGGAACCCGGCGAGACGGTCGCCGTGAGGAAGGGGGCGCGTCGTGGATGACCTCGAGCGCTTGTTCTCGCAGTCGTACGAGGCACGGGCGGCTGACCTCCCGGCTCCCTCGGATCACCTGCTCGTGGCGGTGTCCGGCGCGGTCGCCTCGCGCCGCCGCGCGCGCGTGATCGGCACGGTCGCCGCCGTCGCGGTGCCGATCGCGGCGATCGGTGCGTTCGCGCTCCTGCGCCCCGACGGCGCGGGGCACGACCCTGCCGCGACGCCGTCGCCGTCCGCATCGTCCTCTCCCACCGCGTCGTCGTCGCCCGCCCCGACCGCGGTGGCGACCGGGTGGGACGGGGTGCCCGAGTCCGAGCGGCCGCCCGTGCTCGACCAGGCGCAGCCGGGGCAGGTCGACCCGGTGCGCGCCATGGAGGGCTGGGTGTGGGACTACGTGGATGACAGCTGGTCGCTCACCGTCGGCCGCGACTCCACGGACGCGTCCGCACCGCCGTACGCGGAGCAGGTGCTGTACCTGGATGCACCTGACGGTGACGTGTTCAGGCTCGCCTCGCTGGGGACGGACCGGTACGTCGACTTCGTCGCCACCGATCTGGGTGCGCGTCTCGCGTGGCTCTCGTGGGCCGATGCAGGAGATGCCGTGCAGGTGGTGCAGTACGACCTTGTCACCGGGGACACCGTGGAGGACTGGGGCGGCGACGCCATCCCCGCTGGTCACGTGAACGGCGACGGCTCCGTGTGGAGCGTCTACCCGACCGGATCCACCACCCCGCTCGGCGAGATCTGGGCCGGACGCACGTACCTGGGCGAGTACGACTCGCTGTTCGTGCGGACTGGAGGCGCGACATTCCAGCAGCTCGCGGCTCAGTCGGAGCTGAATGGGCTCGTCGCCGCCGGTGCTCGCAACGGGTCAGGGGACCCCGGCGTGACCGCGTGGCATGCCCCGGACTGGTCCTACGCGGTGTTCCTCGCGCAGGAGCGCGATCCGGGGGCGACCCCCGAGGACTGGACCGCCGCGACGGGAGCGGGCGAGTGGCTGGTGGTGGACCTCACGACCGGAGAGTCGAGGAGGCTTGGGGCGACGCTGCCGAGCACCTTCTGCGCGCCGGTGCTGAACGAGTCGGTCACCGACATGGCCGTGATCGACGGTGGCTCCTACGAGGCGCCGGGTCCGATCCCTGCGACCTGCGATGGCGGCAGCGCCAACTTCTGGCTCCACGCGGAGGAGGGGGTCGCCGCCACCCCACGGTGAGGTGCTTCCGCCGGGTCGAATCCGATCGGGCCAGGCGTCGTAGGTGCGCGGGCCAGGTGGGTGCGCGGGCCAGTTGGGTGCGCGGGCCAGTTGGGTGCGCAGGCCGGAAGGCCCAGAACGCAAAATTCTGGCGCCGGATCTCAGGGGAGGGAGCGAGATCACGGCGCCAGAAAAAAGATGCGGCCCGGACGGTCAAGTCCCCGGATGACCGTCCGGGCCACGTTCTATGTCGGGCGACCTCTCAGTCGCCGTCACGTCTGAGGAAGACACTACGAGCCGTTCCGGGCGGTTGCGCGGGACCTTGGTCCCCAAGGCGAATACAGGTGTTGAGAACGCTCTCAGCGGTGCCGGCTGGCGGCATGCGATACCGAATCGTGGCCGACCGCCGGCGGAGCGCACCTACACGCCCGGAGGCACCGGCGGGCCGTCCACGTGGCTCTCGGGCGGCGTCTCGAGCTCCTCGGCGGACGGACGTGCGGGCAGCGTGTCGCGCCTGATCCACCACGCGGTGGCGAGCGCGAGCAGCGCGACCGAGGCCGCGGCCCACAGGGTGACCTCGAGGCCGGCGTGATGTCCGGAGGCATCGATCCCGCGACCAGCGGCCCACGCGCCGAAAGCGACGCCCGCGCCCATGCCGATGCGTACCCACGCCATGCCCTCCGTGAGCTGCGCCTGCGCGACGACCCGCTGCACCACCGTGTCGGCGGAGGCCAGAAGCGGGGCGATCGTCAGACCCGCGACGAAGCCGACAGCGGCGTACACGGCCAGGTGCGTGGTCTGCGCCACGAGCGCGAAGCCGAGCGCGAAGAGCAGGCTGAGCACCACCACCCGTCCCCACAGGGGCGTGCGCCACCGCCGCGCGCCGTAGAGCAGGCCGCCCACGAACGACCCTGCGGACACGATGCCGAGCACCAGGCCTCCGAGCGCGGCGTGGCCCACCTCCTCGGCGAACGCGACAGTCGTGATGTCGAGCGTCCCGAACGTGAAGCCCACGCCCACGGTCAGCAGCGACACCGCGGTGACCGCGCCCGGGACCTTCAAGCCGAGTCCGCTCGTTCCCTCGGGACCTCGCGCGGGCGGCTCGGTGGACGTCTGCGACAGGAGCAGGGACATGCCGACCAGCAGACCGGCGACGGCGACCGCGAGACCCGCCACCGGATGGACGGCGGTCGCGAGCAGCGTCACGGCGGTCGGCCCGAGCACGAACAGGGTCTCGTCGAGCGCGCCCTCGAGTGAGAACGCGGTATGGATCTCGTCGTCGGTCTTGAGGAGGTACGACCACCTGGCACGGGTGAGCGAGCCGAGCGGGCCGGACAGCGAGCCGAGGATGACGCCGAGCCACAGCAGCGCCTCAGGCCCTCGCGTGAGCGCGGTCGCGGTGATGATCGCGGCGCCCAGGACCGTGATCAGCGTGAGCGGCCACATCGCCTTGCGTTGACCTACGCGGTCGACGAGCCGCGCTGTCGGCACCGACTGCACGGCCCACGCGATGACACCCACGGCCGCGACCCGCCCCGACATCTCCCAGCTTCCGTACGTCCCCTCGATCAGCAGGATGACGGACAGGTTGAACATGGAGGTGGGGAACCGCGACAACAGTCCCGCGAGCGCGAAGGCGAGCGCGCCTGGGTGGGCCAGGAGGCGTCGGTAGGTGGTCAGCACCCCCGCATCGTCTCAGACCTGGGAGCGTCTGGAGAGCGCCGAGCAGGCCGTCATCCTGTGGGCGGTGGCTCGGGTCCGGCTGGGGACGAGGCGTCGGGTTCGTCCGGCAGCGTGCCGATCCTGCTCTCGTGGCTGGCGTCCGGTGCGGGGAGGCGAGAGCGTCGGCGCGCGCGCACGTCCTGCAGGACCAGCAGGGTCGCGCCGCCCACGATCACGATCGCTGCCAGCACGATGCCGCCCCAGGTCAGGATGGGCGTCCAGTAGATCTGGTGGGAGTCCGACGCGACGATCCGGATCTCGGCGGGGTTCAGCAGATCCGCGATGCCGAGCGTGACGGTGCGACCCTCCACGGTGCCTGCGGGCGCCTCGGTGACGAGCCCAGGGAACGTGAACCTCACCGACACGTCGACGGCGTTGCCGACGAGCGCGAGGTTCGCGGGAGTGAGACCCAGGGCCGACGGGTCGCGTGCGTCGTCCGCCGGGATCGTGACGACGTACCGGCCGTCCTCGTGCACGATGCTTCCTGAGATGCCGAGCGCCCCGCCGGCCGCGCTCGCGGCCTGGTCGTAGACGTCGAGCGGCAGATCCGTGAGGGTGAGGTCGACGCCCACCAGCTGCCCGTCGTCGTACGGCTTCAGGTCCACCTGGCCCGGGTGGTCGGCCGCGAGCGTCTGCAGCTGGCTGCTGGCGGAGAGCTCGTCGTACAGCTGCGCCGGGTCGAGCGAGTCGAGCGAGACGCCCTCCGCCAGCGCGCCGAGCCGGGAGCTGAGCGCGGATCCCGCGTCGCTGCCCAGCTGCGTCCGCAGCTGATCCGCCAGGTCCGGGGCGAACGCGATCACGGTGTGCTGGCTGAACGTGTCGTCGCTGCCGAGCTCGGTCGACGAGTCGAGCCGCACGCACCCGGCGAGCGCGAGCGCGGTGACGCCGACGAGGACGGCCTCGCGCACGCGGCGCACCAGCGGGCTCGTGCGAGTCATGCTCATGAACCCATTGTGTCGCGGGAGGTGCGGCACGTGCCGCACCTCCCGAGCAGATCACGGGCGACGAGCCCCCATGATCTGCGTCAGCGCGTAGCCGAAGGCGCCGATCGCGCCCACCACCAGCAGTCCGCACAGAGCCAGCAGCCCGACGTTGCCGAACGAGAAGCCGGGCGCCGCGTCGGCGGCCACGATCTGCCACGCGGTGAGGCCCTGCGCCTGGCTGTAGTCGTCGACGACGACGGTGTTCGGGTCGTCGGGGTCCACATGGCCGATCGTGGTGGACTGCACCGGCCCCGGGAACGTGTACCGCTCCTCGATCACGATGCCGAGCGCGGTCGGGTCGACGGAGGCGTCGCCCGAGGTCGTCACCGTGGCGCCGGACGACTGCGCGCCCGCGGGCGTGGCATCGGTCGACGGCGTCGACGGGGTGGAGGACAGCGTGATGGTGCCGCCCGAGTGGCTGTACAGCTGGGTGGCCGCGGTGCCGGGGTCGGTGCTCGAGGAGCCGTCGGCGGAGGTGTCGTCGCTCGACACGCCGATGTTCGAGGACAGGAGCGAGGTGGCCTCAGCTGGCGTGAGGCCGGTCGCGGTCACCGAGAACCCGGTCTGGCCGTCGGCGTCGTACGGCGCGACCGTGACCTTCCCTGCGAGGTCCGGCTGCGCGGCGAGGCTGTCCTGGAACTGCTGGACGATGCTGTCCTGGGTCTGGCCGAGCTGGGTGAGCACGGACTCGTCGAACGCCATGGACGCAGTGACGTCGACGGTGTCGTCAGCGTGGAAGACGGTGGTCGACTTCATCGTGTAGCAGCCGGAGAGCGCCGCGGCGCTCAGGAGGACGAGTGCGAGCGCGCCGAGGCGCGTGCGAGTGCGGCGAAGCATGGTGCTGTGATCCCCTCATCGATGCCGGCAGCCCCCCTGCCGGCTGGGTGTCACGTTAGCGCACGAATGTGGCACCCGGTAGCGATGTTCGTCTCATGCGGCCCGGTGGGTGGACCGCGACCGCCGTGCGAACCCGAGGACCCCTGCCACGCCGGCCAGCACGAGCAGCCCCGCGCCGCTCGGGACGATCCAGGCGGGCAGCCCTGCGGGGGCCGCGGTCGCGGACGCCGTGGCGTCGAGCTCCGTCAGGTCCGTCATGCTGTCGGCGTTCCACGTGACGGTGTCGCCTGCGATCGTGCCGTTGGACGTCTGCACCGGGCCCGGGGCCGTGAGGGTGACGAGCGAGACGCCCGTGACCTGCGCGATGGGGATCGCGGCTGCGAGAGCGCCGTCGTCCGCGACGCTGAACCCGACGAGCGCCGCCTCGTTGTCGGAGGCGAGCTCCGAGGTGATGCGCACCAGCAGCAGGTCGTCGGTGAGCTCGGATGTCGCCGTGACCGTGTCGGTGTTCGTGTCCGCCAGCTGGTCGTCCAGGTACTCCTGGGTGGTGCCGGTCCAGGACTCGTACTGCGCGATGTAGTCCTCGAATGCGGCGCGCGGGTAGGCGGTCTCGCGCATCCAGGTGGCGGAGCCGTCCTCGTGCAGCTGGATGTCGATCCAGCCGTTCACGCAGTCGGAGCTGCCGTTGTAGATCGAGTCGGCGTCGCAGGTGTCAGGGAACGTGTACTGGGGACCGTCGACGGCGATCGCGACGGGGCCGGTCGCGACGGCGGCGGCCGCGAGGACCAGGACGAGGGCTGGGGCGAGTCGCATGGCGCACAGCCTAGGAGGCATCCCTGCGAGTCTCCTCAGAGTCGCGGGGACGCCCCCAGGTGCGCGCGGTCAGCCCTCGAGCGCCTCGGACACGACGTCGCGGGCCTGCGCCTGGACCTCGCCCAGGTGGGTCTCGGAGACGAACGACTCGGCGTAGATCTTGTAGACGTCCTCGGTGCCCGACGGGCGCGCGGCGAACCAGGCGTCCTTGGTGGTGACCTTGAGGCCGCCGATCTTGGCGCCGTTGCCCGGCGCGGCTGTGAGCTTGGCGGTGATGTCCTGACCCGCGAGCGTCGTCGCGGGAACCTGCTCGGGGGACAGCGCGCCCAGCCTGGCCTTCTCATCCTTGCTGGCGGCGGCGTCGACGCGCGCGTACCAGGACTCGCCCAGACGCTCCACGAGCCCCTGGTGAAGGACCGACGGGGAGGCTCCCGTGGTCGCGGTGATCTCGGACGCGAGCAGGCACAGCAGGATGCCGTCCTTGTCCGTGGTCCACACGCGGCCGTCCTTGCGCAGGAACGACGCGCCGGCGGACTCCTCGCCGCCGAACGCGACGTCGCCGGTCATGAGGCCGGGCACGAACCACTTGAAGCCGACGGGGACCTCGAGGACCTTGCGTCCGAGCTCGGCGCCGACGCGGTCGATCAGGCTGGAGGACACAAGGGTCTTGCCGATCGCGGTGCCGGCGGGCCAGCCGGGGCGCGCGCCGCCGTAGAGGTAGGCGATGGCGGCGGCCAGGTAGTGGTTGGGGTTCATGAGGCCGCCGTCGCGGGTGACGATGCCGTGGCGGTCGGAGTCCGCGTCGTTGCCCGTGGCCACGTCGTACGGTGCGTCGGCGCCGGCCATGAGGCCCCGCAGCGAGGCCATGGCCGACGGGGAGGAGCAGTCCATGCGGATCTTGCCGTCCCAGTCGAGCGTCATGAACGCCCAGCGGGGGTCGACCTTCGGGTTGACGACCGTGAGGTTCAGCCCGTGCTCCTCGCCGATCGCGCCCCAGTACTCGACGGCCGCGCCGCCCAGCGGGTCGGCGCCGATGCGCACGCCCGCGTCCTTGATCGCCGCGAGGTCGATGACCGACGGGAGGTCGCGCACGTACGCGGCCATGTAGTCGTAGTAGCGGGTGGTGTCCGCACCCGCGGCGCGGGTGAGCGGGATGCGCGGCACCTGCTTCCATCCCTTGGCCAGGATCTCGTTCGCGCGGTTCGCGATCCAGGTGGTCGCGTCGGAGTCCGCAGGGCCGCCGTGCGGCGGGTTGTACTTGAAGCCGCCGTCGCGCGGAGGGTTGTGAGACGGGGTGACGACGATCCCGTCGGCCAGGCCGGGGCCGGTGGTGCGCAGGCCGTTCTCGCTGGTGGCACCGTTCGCCACCAGGATCGCGTGGCTGACCGCAGGAGTGGGTGTGAAGCCGCCCTGCGCGTCGATCATCACCGTGACCTCGTGCGCGGCGAGCACCTCGAGCGCCGTCTCCCAGGCCGGGCCCGAGAGCGCGTGCGTGTCCTTGCCCAGGAAGAGCGGACCGTCGGTGCCCTGGCCGCGGCGGTACTCCACGATCGCCGCGGTGGTGGCGACGATGTGGGCCTCGTTGAACGCCGTGTCGAAGGCGGAGCCTCGGTGGCCCGACGTGCCGAACACCACACGCTGGGTGGCGACGGTCGGGTCCGGCACCAGGTCGTAGTACGCGCCGAGAAGGGCGTCGACGTCGATCAGATCCTCGGGAAGGGCAACTGTGCCTGCGCGCTCATGCATGCCGCCAGTCTTGCAGGCGAACGGCCCGTGTGTCTCGGGTCCGTCGCGAGCCCGCATCGTCCAGGCGCCTGCGCGAGCCCGCATCGTCCAGGCGCCCGCGCGAGCCCGCATCGTCCAGGCGCCCGCTCCTCGCAGTCGGAACCGATCTGAGCTGTGACACGCGGGCGACATGCCGCGTCGTCTCACGACACGCCGGCGCGTCGCCGGTGAGAGTGGTTCGGGCTGTCGGGGGCCTGCGAGAGCCGTGGCCGTCGCGCGGCACTACCCTTGGACACCATGGCGAAGAAGAACCGCGTCCCGTTCGTTCCCCGTCCCTTCGAGGGACTGCCCGGCGAGGTGGACCTCGTGGCGATGCGAGAGATCGTGCCCGCGGCCAGCGCGCCCGCGAGGCTCACGGAGGAGTTCGGCGGCGACGACATCCTGCTCGTGACCGTGCTGCCCCTGGACCGTCCGGCGATGCGCCGCAAGGACGGCCTGCTGATGATCGCGATGCGCGGCGCCGGCGCGTCCGGCGACCCGTCGCGTGACATCGCGTGGGCCGCGCTCGCCGCGAAGGACCTTGAGGACGGCGACCTGCTGGCGCCGCTGGGCGCGCTCGAGGCGGGACCGCGTCTGCAGGACATCCTGGATCTGACGGTGCCGTGGCAGGTCACGGTGCACGAGGGCTACGAGTACTGGCTGCCTGAGGGCGACCGTGACGCCGACGTGCAGGCGGCGCTCGAGGAGGCCAACACGGGCATCTTCCCCACGGTGAAGCTCGAGGCCGCCGAAGGCGCGTACTGGTGCCGCATGGGCGCCCGCGAATTCCTGCGCTGGGGCCAGTCCGTCGATGAGGAGAGGCTGCTGGACGCGCTCGCCCGGCTGCACGCCCGCCGCGAGTCCGCGATCGAGGAGGGCACCAAGCTGCTGGGCGCGTTCCGCGCGTGCGGCCTGCAGATCCCCGTGTGGGAGATGGTCGCGGGCACCGAGCCCGACGAGCTGGAGAAGCCGGTCGCGGCGTTCGCGCCCAAGCTTGCCGCCGCGCTCGCCGACGAGTCCCCGCTCACGGCTGACGAGCGTCGGGCGCGTGCCGGACTGGTCTCGCGTCAGGTCACGATCCGCTGAATCGGTGCGCCGGGTCGCGACGAGGCGGCCCGGCCAGGTCACAGAACCTTCACGAGAAGGTAAAAGGGAGTTTGCGTGGCCGCACGCAATCGCTACGCTGAGAGCGTGGTCGCGACACCCCAGCCCCCGGACGGCGATGCCGCACGTAAACGTGCGCCTCGACGCCGTCCGTCGGCCTCCCGGATCGTCGCTCCCACACCCGAACAGGGGTGCGCCGCGCTGATCGTGGCGCACGACCAGGCCCGCCGCATCGCCGCCACGGTGCGCGCCGCCGTCGCGATCCCCGGTGTGGACCTGGTGCTCGTGGTCGACGACGGCTCCACCGACAACACGCAGGACCTGGCACGCAAGTCGGGTGCGGTGGTGGTCCGTCACCCGCACCCGCGTGGCCGCAGCGCCGCCATCGAGACGGGCGCCGCCGTGGCCGCCATGCGCGACGACCCTGCCGTGCCCCCCCGCGCGCTGCTGATCCTCGACGGCCGCCTGGGCAACCAGGCGATCGGCGCCGCGCCGCTCGTGCCCGCCGTCACCGAGAAGGTGTGCGACATGGCCGTGGCGCTCACCGCGGGCGGTGGACGGGCGCTCGGCCTCAGCACGAAGGCGTCTCGCAAGGCCATCAAGAAGGCCTCCAACTGGGAGCCGCGCCAGCCGATGAGCTCCATCCGATGCCTCACCCGCGAGGCTTTCGAGCAGTGCCTGCCGCTGGCGCGCGGCTCAGGCCTCGAGCCGGCCATGACCCTTGACGTGCTGCACGCCGGTCTCACCGTCACCGAGGTGGAGTGCGAGATCGCGGGCAACAGCCGCTCGGGCGTCGCGCGCACCGCGCCAGGCCGTGCCAACCAGTACCGTGACGTGTTGATGGCCATCGGGAGCCGTCGGATGCGTCAGGGCCTCACCGACACAGGTCGGGCGATGGGGGTCGGGCGCTCGCAAGCCCAGGAGGAGCACGAGTGACTTTGCCGCGGTACGCGTACCTGGGTCCTGCCGGCACGTTCACGGAGGCGGCGCTGCGCGTCATGGCTCCCGAGGGCACGGCCGAGCATCTGCCGATGGTGGACGTCCCGTCCGCCCTGGGCGCGGTGCGCTCGGGCGAGGCCGACTACGCGGTCGTGGCGATCGAGAACTCGGTCGAGGGCGGCGTGACCGCCACGCTCGACACGCTCGCCGAGGGCGAGCCGCTGGTGATCCTCGGCGAGGTGGTGCTGTCGATCTCCTTCGAGCTCGTGGCCCGGCCCGGCACGCGGATCGAGGACGTGGCGCGCGTGTCGGCGCATTCGCATGGCCTCAACCAGTGCCGTCGCTGGATCGCCGAGAATCTGCCAGGTGCCCTGCAGGTGCCCGCCTCGTCGAACGCGGCGGCGGCGGTGGCGCTCGCGGACGGGTCGGCGGAGTTCGATGCGGCGCTCGCGCCTCCTGGGATCGGCGAGAGCCTGGGTCTCGAGGTGCTCGTGAGCGGGGTCAGCGACCGGGCCTCCTCGATGACGCGGTTCGTGCGCATCGGCCGCCCGGGCGAGCTCCCCGAGCCGACGGGCGCGGACAAGACGACGCTGGTGGTGCACCTGCCCTCTGATCGATCCGGCGCGCTGCTGCAGATGCTGGAGCAGTTCTCTGCGCGCGGTGTGAACCTGTCTCGCATCGAGTCCCGCCCGCGCGGCGACCGGCCGGGTGAGTACTCGTTCTCCATGGATGCGATGGGTCACGTGGCGGAGGCGCGGGTGGCGGAGGCGCTGATCGGCCTCAAGCGCACCTGCCCGGTGGTGCTGTTCCTCGGCTCGTACCCGGCTTTCCACGGTGAGGTGACGCCGGTCGAGCCTGAGACGACCGACGAGTCGTTCGCGGAGGCCACCGCATGGGTGGCGGCGCTGCGGGACGGACGGGCGTAGGGGCCGCACGGGCTCGCGCCTGTACACCGTCGCGTGAGGAGCGGACCGGAACCCGTCCTAGATGCTCGGCGACGCGTCCGCGTCGTCCGAGGCACCGTCGGCGGTCTTCGGCTCGTCGGTCCGCTGCGGCACGGTGCCCTGAGGAACGCGCAGCGTCAGCGCGGCAGGCTGCACGAAAGCGTGGATCCGCGACGCGCGCCCCAGCGACTCCCCGTCCACCTGCACCTTCTGCGGCTGGTCCATCCGGATGTCGAACTCCGTGCCGCGCACATGGTCGATGCGGGACGTCCTCAGGATGCGAAGCAGGCGCGTGTCCTTGATGCCTGCGCCTTGCGCCATGACCTGCCCGAACAGCTCGGTCCACCCCACCAGACCGCCACGGGCGTCGAGGGTCGCGACGTCGAGCCTGCCGTCGTCCATGGTCGCGTCCGGGATCAGCGAGATGCCGCCGGGGAGCTTGCCGATGTTCGCCATGAGGACGGTGCGCATGTGGCCCACGATCTCCTCGCCGCCGTCGACGGACACCCACGCCTTCATGCGCTTCTCGCCCAGGTGGCGGATCGCCGCGAAGAAGTAGGCGAACCAGCCAAGTCGACGCTTGAGCCGGTCGTCCGCACCGGCCACCATCTCCGCGTCGAAGCCGGCGCCCGCGATCACCAGGAACAGGTGCCGTCCATCCTCGCCGTGGCCAGGGTAGGCGCGGCGGATGTCCATCCACCCGACGTCCGCCTTGCGCTCCGCGCCCTCGAGCACGGTGCGCAGGATCGACTGGGTGTCTCCGAGGGGGAGGTCAAGATTGCGGGCGAACAGGTTGCCGGTGCCCATGGGGACGATCCCCATGGGGATGCCGCGCCCCGCGAGGGCCTGGGCGACGGCGCGCACGGTTCCGTCGCCGCCCACGGCGACCACCACGTCGGCCCCGGCCTCGATGGCCGCCTCCGCCTGACCCGTGCCAGGGTCGTCGGCCGTCGTGTAGAACCAGAGCGGCTGCGGCAGATACCGGATGGAGCACGCGCGCAACGCCTGCTCCCTCAGCTCCTCGATGCCGGACTTGGTGGGGTTCGCGATGAACGCGATCTTCTCGTTCCCGTCGCGCGGGGTCATGAAGGAGCCTGCAGCCGACGGCAGCGGCTGGATGCGCAGGATCCGACGCCACATGAGCGGCACCGCGACGGGGTCGCGCGAGCCGATGCGGCGCGTGATCACCACGGTGAGGGACAGGGACGCCACCGCGAGCAGTGCCGCGATGACCGCGAGCACTTCGGCGACCATGGAACGAGCCTACGTTGGCGCAGATAGACTCGCCTGCATGATCGACGTGAAGCTTCTGCGCGCTGAGCCCGACCTGGTCCGCCAGTCGCAGATCTCCCGCGGGGACGACCCCGCGATCGTGGACCAGGTGCTCGCCGCGGACGCCGCGAACCGCACCGCGCTCCAGGACTTCGAGGCCGCCCGCGCCGAGCAGAAGTCGCTCGGCAAGCTCGTCGCGCAGGCCACGGGCGACGAGAAGCAGGACCTGCTCGCCCGCACCAAGGAGCTGTCCGCCAAGGTCAAGCAGCTCCAGGCCGACGCCGACGCGGCTGCCGCCACCGCCACCGAGCTCGCCAGGTCGCTGGGCAACATCCCTGAGCCGGGCGTGCCCGCCGGCGGTGCCGACGACTACGCCGTGCTGCGCCACGTGGGAACCCCCCGGGACTTCGCCGCCGAGCGCGTCGAGGTCCAGGACCACCTGGCGATCGGCGAAGGTCTCAAGGCCATCGACATGGAACGCGGCGCCAAGGTGTCCGGCGCCCGCTTCTACTTCCTCACCGGCATCGGTGCACGGCTCGAGCTCGCGATCCTGAACGCGGCCATGGCCACCGCCATCGATCACGGCTTCTCCCCCATGATCACTCCCACGCTGGTGCGTCCCGAGGTCATGAGCGGCACCGGCTTCCTCGGCAAGCACGCAGACGAGATCTACTACCTCGAGAAGGACGACCTGTACCTCACGGGGACGTCCGAGGTGGCGCTCGCGGGCTACCACACCGACGAGATCCTGGACCTCGAGGACGGCGCCCTGCGCTATGCCGGCTGGAGCGCCTGCTACCGCCGCGAGGCCGGCTCGGCGGGCCGCGACACCCGCGGCATCATCCGCGTCCACCAGTTCCACAAGGTGGAGATGTTCGCCTACGTGCGCCCCGAGGACGCCGCCGAGGAGCACGCCCGCTTCCTGGCCGCCGAGGAGTCCATGCTCCAGGCGCTCGAGCTCCCGTACCGCGTCATCGACACCGCCGCAGGTGATCTGGGCATGAGCGCCGCACGCAAGTTCGACTGCGAGGCCTGGCTGCCCAGCCAGGAGCGCTGGATGGAGGTCACCTCCACCTCCAACTGCACCACCTATCAGGCCCGACGCCTGCGCATCCGCGAACGTTCCGAGGCGGGCGGCACGGAGCCTGTCGCCACCGTCAACGGCACCATCGGCACCACCCGCTGGCTCGTCGCGCTCCTGGAGAACCACCAGCAGGCCGACGGCTCGGTGCACGTCCCCGAGGTGCTGCGCCCGTACCTCGGCGGCGTCGAGCGCCTCGAGCCGCTCGCCTGAGGGCGGAGCGCGTTCACCGTTCCGTCGCGCCCCTGGGTTAGGGTGCCTCGCATGACGCGCGACCCGGCAAGCATGCGACCCCCGCTCGATCGCGACGCCTGGCGCCTTGTCGGGCTCGACATCGACGGCACCCTCATGCACTGGGGCGGCGACATCTCCGACGCCGTCGTCGAGGCCGTGGAGAAGGTGCGCATGTGCCGCTCCCACGTGATCCTCGCCACCGGTCGCACCGTCATCGGCACCATGCCCGTGCTCGAACGGCTCGGCATCAGGCGCGGCTGGGCCGTCTGCGCGAACGGCGCCGTCACCGTCAAGCTCAACCCGCAGACGCCCGGCGGCTACGACATCGTCGAGACCACCACGTTCGACCCCACCGCCGCGCTCGAGCTGATCCGGCAGGAGATGCCCGACGCGTTCTTCGCCGTGGAGGACCTGGGCGTCGGCTTCCGCGTGAACCGCGAGTTCCCCATGGGCGAGCTCGACGGACGCCAGATCGTCGTCGACTCGTTCGAGGAGCTCGCCTCGCAGGAGGTCACGCGTGTCGTCATCCGCAAGCCCGACGCCGACGTGAGCCACTTCGACTCGCTCGTGCACCGCATCGGCCTCAACGACGTCACCTACGCCGTCGGCTACTCCGCCTGGCTGGACCTCACCCCGCCCAACGTCACCAAGGCCTCCGCCCTCGAGGCCCTGCGGCGTCAGCTGGGCGTCTACCCCGACCACACCGTCGCCGTCGGGGACGGCAACAACGACATCGACATGCTCCGCTGGGCGGGCTTCTCGGCAGCGATGGGGAACGCGCCCGACGCGGTGCAGGCCGTCGCGGATCAGGTGGTCGGCTCGGTGGACGAGGACGGCGTGCTCGAGGTGCTGCACACCCTCATCGACCCCGAGCGGCTCGCCGTCCTCTGACACGGCGTCCGCCCTGGTCGAGGGCCGCCGGGGTCGCTAGGGTGGCGGCATGACGACGTGGTTGACCTCTGACTCGCATCACCGCTGGCTCGAGCAGGAGACGGACAGGCTGCTCTCCTTCGGGCGGTACGCGCAGGACCCGAGAGGCGGGTTCGGCTACCTGGACGCCGACGGGCGGATCGACGCCTCCCGCGACGTCGAGCTGTGGATCACCTGCCGCATGACCCACGTCTACGCGCTGGGGTCCATGATGGGACGCCCGGGCGCGGCCGCCTACGTGGATCATGGCGTCGACTCGCTACTGGGACGCCTGCGCGACGAGGAGCACGGCGGATGGTTCGCCGCAATCGGGGCCGACGGGCCCACGAACACCGCGAAGGAGGCGTACGGCCACGCGTTCGTGATCCTCGCAGCCGCCTCCGCGACCGCGGCAGGTCGCCCCGGTGCGGCCGCGCTTCTCGACCAGGCCGTCGCCGTGCACACGGAGCGGTTCTGGGACGACGAGGCCGGCATGAGCCGTGAGTCCTTCAACCGTGACTGGTCCGAGGAGGAGCAGTACCGCGGCGTCAACGCCAACATGCACACGGTCGAGGCCTATCTCGCCGCCTCCGACGTGCTCGGCGACCGCGACCTGCTCGACCGTGCCGCACGCATCGTGACCCGCGTGGTCGACGTGTACGGGCGCGACAACGAGTGGCGCCTGCCCGAGCACTTCGACCTCGACTGGAACCCACGGCTCGACTACAACGAGGACGAGCCCGCGCACCCCTTCCGTCCGTACGGCGCCACGGTCGGCCACGCCCTCGAATGGTCGCGCCTCACCTTGCAGGCCGCCTCCTCGCTGCAGCAGACGGGCCGCGCCACGCCCGAATGGATGGTGCCGGCCGCACGCGACCTGTACGCCGCCGCCATCCGCGACGGCTGGAACGTCGACGGACAGCCCGGCTTCGTCTACACCACCGACTGGGAGGGCGCCCCCGTGGTCCGCGAGCGCATGCACTGGGTGGCTGCCGAGGCCGTCGGCGCTGCGGCCGTGCTCTGGCGCACCACCAGGGCGGCCGAGTATGCCGAGCAGTACCAGCAGTGGTGGGACTACATCGGAGAGCACCTCATCGACCTGGACAAGGGCTCATGGCACCACGAGCTGTCCACGTCGAACGAGCCCTCCGCCACCGTGTGGCCAGGCAAGCCCGACATCTACCACGCGCTCCAGGCGACCCTGCTGCCACGTCTGCCCGCCTCGCCCGCGCTCGCCGCCTCGCTCGCCGCAGGGAACCTCGGCAAGGCCTAGCGGCTCTCAGGGACGAAGCGAGCTCAGGGGAGCAGCACCAGCGATCCCGCGACGCCGCCCGCTTCGAGCATCGTGTGCGCCGCCGCGGCCTCCGCCAGGGGGAACGTCGCGTGCACCAGCGGCCTCACCTGGTCCGGCACCATCGGCCACACCGTCCGCTCGACCAGGGCGACGATCGCCGCGCGCTCCGACAGGGGACGTGCGCGCAGGGTGGTCCCGATCACCCGTGCCCGCTTGGCGAGCAGCATGCCCAGGTCGAGCTCGCCTCGCGCCCCGCCCTGCATCCCGAGCACCACGAGGCGCCCGCCTGTGGATAACGCAGACAGATTCTTCGCGAGATATGCCGCGCCCACCACGTCGAGGATCACGTCCGCGCCGCCCCTCGACCGGACCTCCGCCACCCAGTCGTCCGTCCTGTGATCGAAGGCCGCCTCCGCGCCCAGCGCGACGCACCGGTCGGCCCGGGCGCGACCGCCGGCCGTGGCCAGCACGCGCATCCCCAGCGCCGCCCCCACCTGGATCGCGATCGTGCCGACACCTCCCAGACCGCCATGCACCAGCAAGGTCTCGCCCGGTCCGGCGCCCGCCTGCTCGAACGCCGACGCGACGGTGCATGCCGCCTCCACCAGCGCAGCCGCCTCAACAGGGCTGATACCAGGAGGGATAGGGAGCACCAGAGACTCGTCGACCGCTGCCTGCTCCGCGTATCCGCCGCCCTGCAGGAGCGCGCACACCCAGTCGCCCACGCGCCAGCGCGTCACCCCGTCGCCCACCGCTCTCACCGTGCCCGCGACCTCCAGCCCGGGCCACCGGGGAGCTCCGACGGGCGGGTCGTACCGCCCTCTCCTCTGCAGCAGATCAGCGTGGTTGACACCAGATGCCATCACGTCGATGATGACCACTCCGGGTGCCACCGAAGGGTCCGGAGCGGATGCGGACCTCAGGACCTCGGGGCCCCCGGATCCGTTGCATTCAGTGACATTCATCACATCCTCCGGCCTATTTCGTCATAGCCATGACGGTATAGCGTCTCAGCGTGAGTCCGGCCACACGCGCTCATGTTCTCGGGGGTCAAGCCGATAACAGGAGTTGCCAGCGCACACCGGGTGCGCAGGGCGGAAGCCGTCGGATGACGATCCGGCGGCCTAGGGAGAAGATTCGATGCTCCAGAGAATGGGTATCCGCAGCAAGATGCTGCTCACCGTCGCGGTGCCTCTGCTCGTCCTGCTTCTCACAGGTATCGCGATCGTCGGATTCTCCTGGCTGGATCTGAGCTCCGCTCGCAACGCGCAGGCGGTCGTCACCGCGCTCGGCGACTCCCGCACCATGTCCGACGCGATCGAGGACGAGCGGTACTCCGGTGTCACGTTCCTCGACTCGCTTCAGCTCGGCCGCGACAAGCTGCGCGGCGCGCAGGAGGACACCAACGCGGCATACGACACCGTCATGGCGAACCTTCCCGCAGGCAGTGCGGAGGCGTCCCAGCTCGCGGCCGAGGTGCAGACCCTTGTGGGCGCGCGGGGCAGCCTGGTCCCGGACCTCCGCGCCGTCAGCGTCACCAGCGCCGACAACGCGCTCACGTTCCCCACGAGCTCCGAGGCGACCCAGCTCCGCATCAACTACTCGAACATCGCCAACGCCGTCGAGAGCCTCGCAGCCACCGACCGCGCGAGCGTCACCGGCACCACCATCTACCTGAACGGACTCGCGAACAGCCTCAACGCCGAGGGCCTCGCCGCGCTCCAGCTCTTCACCGAGCCGCCCACCTACCTGGAGCAGTTCCAGCAGGCGCTCGGTGCCGTCGACGACGCGATCGCCGCGCTGACCGTGTCCGCCAACAACATCCCGAACCGCTCCGAGAACCAGGCGGTCCTGGCGACGATCGCCACCGGCTCGGCGCTGCTCGACCAGCTCGACGGCGTCCGCGGCACGGTCGAGAGCGGCGCCGGAAACTCGTCGACGGTGCTCGCCTACTACACGCAGATCATCACGCTCGGTGAGACCGCCTCCCTCTCGTCCACCGCGGCGACCGCGAACGGTGGCCTGACCGACCGGATCGCCGCCTACGGCCAGCTCGACGTCCTCAACGAGGCCCTGGAGTACGAGAAGATCGTCGTCCAGCGCCTCATCCGCGCCGGCCAGTTCGGCGCCACCGGAGACGCCCAGCTCCGTACGCTCTCCGTCCGCGCGGGCCTCGAGCTCGACCGTGCGCAGGGCACGGCCTCCGCCGTGGACACGCTGCCTGCGGTGCCGGAGTTCTCCTCGCTGTCGGTAGGCGACACCGGAACCAACTACGTGTCGATGCAGACCGCGATGCTCGGTGGCCTCGACTCCTCGCTCGTCGCCGCGCAGTCGCAGCCCTGGGCCGAGGTCGTGGACCTCGAGGAGGCTCGCTACCAGCCCATCGAGGACCAGGTCTGGGGCGAGATCGTCAGCAACGCCCAGTCCGAGGTGCAGGCGCTCGTCACCCAGCTGCTCCTCATCATCGCCGCCGTCGTCGGCGCGTTCCTCGTCGCGGTCCTCGTCGCGAACGCGATCGCCCGCCGTATCGTCAACCCGCTGCGACGCCTGACCACCACCGCCACCGCGGTCCGTCAGGAGCTCCCGCGACTCGTGGAGCGGGTCGCGATGCCGGGCGAGACGGTGGACCTCTCCGAGGTCCAGATCCCTGTGGAGTCCGAGGACGAGGTCGGCCGACTCGCCGAGGCGTTCAACGGCGTCAACGCCGCGACCCTCTCCATCGCAGCCGAGCAGGCCGCGCTCCGCGGCTCCATCTCCGAGATGTTCGTCAACGTCGCCCGCCGCGACCAGGTGCTCCTCAACCGCCAGCTGGCGTCGATCGACGAGATGGAGCGTTCCGAGGACGACCCTGACACGCTCACCAAGCTCTTCGCGCTCGACCACCTCGCCACCCGGATGCGTCGAAACTCGGAGTCCCTGCTGGTCCTCGCAGGCATCGACACCGGCCGGCGCCTGCGTCGCCCCATGCCGCTGTCCGACGTGGTCCGCACCGCGTCGTCCGAGATCGAGCTCTACGAGCGGGTCCAGCTCGAGCTCGACGCCGACCCGCAGATGGTCGGCCACTCCGCGCTGACCGCCGCCCACCTCTTCGCCGAGATCCTCGAGAACGCCACCGTCTTCTCCGACCCCGGCAGCCCGGTGATCGTGCGCACCACGTCCCGCCCCGGCGGCTTCCTCGTGGAGATCATCGACAGCGGCATCGGCATGAACCCCGAGGAGCTCCACAACGCCAACGCGCGCGTCTCCTCGAATGCCGCGTCCGAGATCCTCGGTGCGCAGCGCCTTGGCCTCTTCGTGGTCGGCCGCATCGCCCGGCGCATCGGCGCGAAGGTGGAGATCGCCTCCGCGGAGGGCAGCGGCACCGCCGTGACCGTCGTGCTCCCGTCCGCGCTGTTCGACGACCGCGTGCAGGATCGCCCCGCCGCGTCCAGGCCCTCGTCGATGGTCGCGGACGAGGTCATCGACAACCCGCTCACCGGTCCCGCCGAGGCCGCCGGAGTCACGCGCTCCGCAGCGGCGGGAGCCACCGGCGACTCGTATGCGCCCTCGAACTTCGAAGAGGGCGCCTCGCTCTCCGGACGCGGCGGCGAGCTCCCCGCGCGCGGCGCAGCGATGCCCACGCGCGGCGCGCCCGCGCCCACGGCGGGAACCCCCGCGCCCGCAGCGCCGACCCCCGTCGCGGCGCCGCAGGATGTGCAGGGCCTGATCGCCGACGACGCCGCCGCCGCCCCCGAGGGCACCGCGATCGACTCGGCCACGCTCATCGCGGGCGCCACGGCGGCCGGCCTTCCCGCTCGTCGTCGTCGCGCACCTCAGCAGGAGTCCCCGGCCGGCGCCGAGCCGCACGGCACCAACGTCATCGGCCTTCCCCAGCGCGCCACCGCCGAGCAGCTCTCGGCGCTCGAGGGCGAGGCCGGCAGCGGGTTCACCCCCATGGTGTCCGCCGCCGAGGTGGCGCCGCAGAGCGCCGAGCAGCGCGCCGCAATGTTCCGCGGATTCCGCTCCTCGCGCGCCGTGGACATGCCGCCCGCAGCCGCATCGGCGGTCGAGCCCGCGGACGCCGCCACCGAGCAGCCCATGGCGATCCCCTCGTTCGAGCCGGAGGACGACGCCTTCGCCCCGTCCGCACAGTCCGGTGCCCTCGCACCTGAGCAGGCAGCGCCCGCCCCGCGCGCGAACCCCGGCATCGCTGCGGCCTTCGCCGCGGGGATCGCCGCAGCCGACGCCGCGCAGGAGGCGCCCGTCGTCACGGGACAGTCGCCGCTGATCCAGCAGGGCTTCGGCGTGCCGCAGGCCGCCGAGGAGCAGGCATGGACGGACCCGGGTGCGTTCGAGATCCCCACGCTTGAGGACGACGAGGAGCCGTTCGTCGGCGTCGAGTCCGTCTCCCTGGTGGACGACGCCGCCCCCGCCGCACCCGAGCTCGCCGCGCAGCAGCCGTACTGGCAGCAGGAACAGGGGTGGCAGGAGCCCGCCGCGCAGCCGCTCGTCGAGCAGCCGCAGCATGAGGCCGCCGCGTGGGCGCAGGCACCCGAGCAGCCTGCGGTCGTGCCGCAGGCGCATCCGGCACCGGCCCTTCAGGACCACGCGCAGGCCGCCGTCGAGCAGCCTCAGGCGTACGACGTCCCCGAGGCCCAGCAGCCCCAGGCGTACGCGCCGCAGCCGGTCGCCGCTCAGGCCGCGTCGCCCGCGGTGGGCTTCGACGACCTCATCCACGCGGACGTCGCGGACGAGGCAGCGCGTGGAGGCTTCTTCAACCGGCTCTTCGGTCGCGGACGTCGCGACGACGCCCCTCAGCCGACGATCGAGGCCCAGGCACCCGCGCCCAGCTCCCTGAGCTCGGCGCCCTCGGCCGCATCCGCGCCGGCGGCGCCGTACGGCTCCGCTCCGTCGGCCGCCTCGGCACCGTTCGCCTCGGCGCCCTCGGCCGCGTCCGCGCCCACGGCAGCGGGCCCGACGGCGTATGCACCCCAGCCGACCGTCGCCCCGTCGTCGTTCGCGCCGAGCCCCGCCCTGGAGCCGGAGCCCCAGCCCCAGCCGGTGAGCTTCGCCGCGCCGCCGACGCCGGTCCAGCCCGAGCCGTTCCCGCAGCAGCCCGCGGCGTTCGCGCCCGAGCCCACACCGACCGCCCCTGTCGCGCCCTCGTACACGCCGCCTGCGGCCGTCTTCGCGCCGCAGCCTTCGGCGCCGTCGGCGCAGGAGAGCTTCATGCCCGCGGAGACCGGCGGCAGCTCGTGGTCGGACGACGTGGTCGCCGTCCAGCAGATGCACCAGACGCCGGCCGAGCCCGCCTTCTACTCCCCCGACCAGCTCGCCCGACCCGTCGGGTGGGAGGCCGCTGGCGCCAGCGCGCTCGAGGCCGCCGGCAGCGGGCTGGGGTACCGCCCCGTCGTGCAGATCGACCCCGAGCCCGAGTCCGACCAGGTCGAGCGCTCCGACGTCACCTCCGCGGTGTTCTCCGAGTTCAGCTCGCTGACCTCTGAGCGGCCCAAGATCCAGAAGACCAAGGCGGGCCTCGTCAAGCGCGAGCCCGTGAAGACCGAGGAGGCGCCCCAGCCGCTGTCGGCAGAGGTGACGATCGCGGCAGCGCCGCGCGACGCCGACGCCGTGCGACGCAGGTTCTCCAACTTCTACTCCGGCACGCAGAGGGCACGCTCCGACGTGGCCGCGTACCAGAGCCAGTCACCCGCGTCCGATCGGGAGCAGGCATGATCCCGACGACGACCACGAACCAGCTCCGCCGATGGAGCAGCAACACCACCAAGGAGGAGCAGTGACCGAACTGAGTCCCGAGGCCACCAACTTCGGATGGCTGCTGGACAACTTCGTCCAGACGGTGCCCGGCACGCGCCACACCCTCGTCGTCAGCGCCGATGGCCTGCTGATGGCGATGTCGAAGAACCTCGACCGCACCGGTGGCGACACCCTCGCGGCAGTCGTCTCCGGCATGGCCTCGCTGACCCGCGGCGCCGCGCGTCAGCTGCAGGCAGGCGAGGTGCGGCAGTCGATCATCGAGATGGATGAGCTGTTCCTGTTCCTGATGTCCGTGTCCAACGGGTCGGTGCTCGCCGTGGCGGCGGACTCCACGTGCGACGTGGGCCTCGTGGGCTACGAGATGACGCTCCTCGTGACACGCACGGAGAACGCCCTCACCCCGCAGCTCATCACCGAGATGCGGCAGAACCTTCCCGTCGACGGGCAGCTCCGCGCTTAGGCGGTTGTCATGACCGACGCTCAGACACCTCACGACGACGAGACCTACGCGGTTCGGCCGTACGCGGTCACCGGCGGTCGCGTGCAGGCCGCCGGGAAGACGCTGCCGATGGAGGCGCTCGTCGAGTCGCTCTCCGACCCTCAGGCTTTGAAGGGGCTCACCCCCGAGAAGAAGACGATCCTGCAGCTCGCTACAGGTCAGTATCAATCCGTGGCGGAGCTCTCCGCCCACACCCGGCTTCCGCTGGGTGTGGTCAGGGTGCTCGTCACGGATCTTGCGCAAGAAAATCACCTGAAGATCCATACCGGCGGAACGGCCAACGACGCGAGCACGCATGACGCGGACGGCGGCATTTCCCTGAGTCTCTTGGAGAGTGTCCTCGATGGCATCGCAGCCCTCTAACGCGCCAGCGGCCACCGCGCCAGCGCACGTGGCGCCCACCGTCGTCAAGATCGTGATCGCCGGCGGATTCGCCGTCGGCAAGACGACCTTCATCGGCTCCATCTCCGACATCGACCCCCTCAACACCGAGGCGGCGATGACCGAGAAGTCGATCGGAGTCGACGACGCCGGTGGCGTCAGCGACCGCAAGACCACCACGACCGTCGCCATGGACTTCGGTCGTATCGCCCTTCCCGGAGCCCTCTGGCTCTACCTGTTCGGCACGCCGGGCCAGGACCGCTTCCTCTTCATGTGGGACGACCTGGTGCGTGGCGCGATCGGCGCCGTCGTCCTGGTCGATACGGAGCGGCTCGACCAGTGCTTCCCCGCCGTCGACTACTTCGAGGGCAAGGGCATCCCGTTCGTCGTCTGCGTCAACTGCTTCGATGGCGTGGCCCGTCACCAGCTCGAGGACGTGCGCGAGGCGCTCGGAATCAGCGAGGAGACGCCGATCATGTACACCGATGCGCGCGAGAAGGCCGCCACGAAGCAGGCCCTGATCGCCGTCGTGCAGCTGGCGATGAAGCGCCTCAAGGGCGCGTGACCCGCATCCTCTGATCACGACACGGCGCCGTGCCTCCTCCTCGCGTGGGGGCGCGGCGCCGTCGTGTGCGGGGGCGCTAGCCTTGAGGCTGTGATCTACGTCGACGGCACCGCGCTCTGCCGCTTCCTGCCGGGAGTGCGGTTCTTCGAGGAGTGGAACACGTGGGTGGCGCCGCATGTGCAGGAGGTCGCCACGACCCAGCTGGGCCTGACCGAGCTGCGCCAGGCCGCGGAGCTGTATCCGCGCGAGACCAAGGCGAAGGCGTTCGACGTCGTCGAGGTGGTGCGGTCGCGCATGCCGCTGATCCGCTTCTCCGACCAGAACGTCACGGTGTCCACGCACGCGGCCGCGGTGCTGAAGCCGTTCGCCGCCCTGCACCTGGGCGCAGCCGCCGCGCACCCCGCCATCGACACGATCGCCACCTACGATGCCGAGCTGGCGAGGGTGGCGGGTCTGTACGGGTTGAAGGTGGTGAGCCCCGGACTGCCCGAGGGCTGGCAGAATGGCACCGGCGCGTAGCCGGCGGTGGCCGGCAGGCGCCGAAGGAGAGTTGACCGAGCGGCCGAAGGTGACGGTCTTGAAAACCGTTGAGGCGTAACCCGTCTCCGTGGGTTCGAATCCCACACTCTCCGCTGCTGTGAGGCACCGCACGTTGCTCCGCACCTCGCGGGCCGGGTATCCTGGGGCGCCGTACGCAGGTACGAGGAGACGTCGCATAGTCAGGCCTAGTGCGCGGTCCTGCTAAGACCGTGAGGGGCTTAACCCCCCTCCGTGGGTTCAAATCCCACCGTCTCCGCCGTCGAGGCCCCCGATCCACCGGATCGGGGGCCTCTGTCATGCGGGCGGGCGCGGAACGGTCAGTGGCCCACGATCACGTCGGCCACCCGCGCGACGGGGGAGGTCCGCGCTCCGCCTCGTGCCTCGACCCTGTCGGCGTACCGGTAGGCCGCGTACATCCCGCTGACGCCCAGCCAGCGCAGCGGCTCCGGCTCCCACCTGCGCACGCGGTGGTCCACCCAAGGCAGCCGGGTGAGCTCGGTGTCCCGGCGCAGCACCATGTCCGCGAGGGTGCGACCCGCGAGGTTGGTGGTGGCCACGCCGGTGCCGACGTAGCCGCCGGCCCAGCCCAGGCCCGTCGCGTCGTCCAGGCCGACCGTGGCCGCCCAGTCCCTGGGCACGCCCAGCACGCCCGACCAGGCGTGCGCCACGGGCACCTCGGACGCGGCGGGGAAGAAGCGGCGCAGCAGCGCGGTCAGCGCCTGGACCGTGCTCGCCTGGGTGGTGCCGTCGTCGTCCACGCGGGAGCCGAAGCGGTAGGGGACGCCACGACCCCCGAAGGCGATGCGGTCGTCGGCGGTGCGCTGCGCGTACATGTAGACGTGGGCGAAGTCGCCGAGCGTCTCACGACCCGCCCATCCCACCTGGTCCCAGAACGACTGCGGGAGCGGGTCGGTGACGATGAGGGAGGAGTTGAGGGGAAGCCAGGTGCGGCGCTCGCCGCGGAGGCGCGCGGTGAAGCCCTCGGTGGCGCGGAGCACGTGTGCGGCGCGCACGTCGCCGCGACCCGTGCGCGCGAGCCCCGGGAGGATCTCGCGCACGTGGGTGCTCTCGTGGATGACGACTCCCAGCCGTTCGACGGCCTCGGCGAGGCCCGCCACGAGCTTCGCGGGGTGGATGCGAGCGCAGTGCGGGTGCCACAGGCCCGCCCTGACGCCGTCGACGCCGATCCGTTCGGTCATCCGCTCCCGCTCCCACAGCTCGACATCGGTGTACGGCCAGGAGGCCTCGCTGGAGTGCTCGGCTCGCAGCCGGGCCTCCTGTGCGGCGTTGAGAGCGATGTTGACCTCGCCGCCCTTGTGGATGTCGGCCTCGATCCGCTCTGCGCTGGCGACGGCGATGACCTCGTCGACCGTCCTGTTCATCGCGAGCTGCTGCGCGATCGCGGCGTCGCGGCCGTGCGAGGCGGCGTAGCGGGCGCGTCCTGCGGTGACGGAGTTCGTGAGCCAGCCGCCGTTGCGACCCGACGCGCCGAAGCCGGCGAACCGCTGCTCGAGCACCACGATCCGCAGGTCCGGCTGCAGCCTCTTCAGGTAGTAGGCGGTCCACAGCCCGGTGAACCCTGCGCCGACGATGCAGACGTCGGCGTCCGTGCTCCCAGGGAGCGGCGCGCGTGGGGTGCGAGGCGGCATCGAGGCCCACCAGAACGAGACGTCTCCGTTGTGACCGACCACCGCTGCTCCCTCATGTTCTGCTCGACGCGTGCGCTCCGGGGACGTGTGGCGCTGAGGAGAACATCCCATGGTCGTGGTGTCGTGGCGTGAAGGCGCGCGCGGGCGGGCGCGCGCCTGAGGCGCCGCTCACGCGTCGATGGCGAGGGGGTGCAGCACCCAGACGTCGAGGAACGTGCGCACGAGCGCCGCCATGTCGAGAGATCCGCGGTCCAGCAGCCACTGGACCTGCAGCCCGTCGAGCAGCGCGATGGTCTGGGTCGCGATGTCGACCGGGTCGGCGTGCTCCGCCAGCTCGCCCTCCTCCTCGAGTTCGCGCAGCGCATCGACCAGCAGGTGCCGCAGCGAGGCGTAGCGCTGCCGGAAGTACTCGTGCCCGGGGTGGTCGGCGGAGGTGGCAGCTGCGGACAGGGTGGCGAACAGCTCGACCGCGCCCGGCGCCGCGGTGTTCGCCTGCGCGGTCGCCAGGAATCCTTGGAGAAGCGCGCGTCCGTCGCGGGGTCCTTGCGCGATCTGCGCGGCACCGAGCTCGTCGCGCCGCCTGAGCGCGTCGACCATGAGCACCCGGAGGTCCGGGTACCTGTCACGGATCGTGGCGGTGGTGGTGCCCGCGCGTGCCGCGATCGCGTCGAGCGAGCTCGCGCTGATGGAGGTGGTGGCGGCCTCGGCGAGCACGGCGTCGAGCAGCGGCTCGGGTTCCAGCTCGGGTGCGGAGGGCATCCGTGCGATCGACTCGAGGGTCCAGGTGCCGTCCATGAGGTGCCTCCTCGTCGCTCCGTTGCGATCCGTCGACTGTACGCCTCGGTGGTCGATGCGTGCCGTGCCGAGCGGTCGTCGGGGGTTCCGGAGCCACCGCGATGAAGTGTCATTCGGTAACGAATAGATAAATCCCTTGCGGGCACTTGGGTTTAGAGTTACGGTAACGGAGACCACCCAACGAAGGGTCGGCTCCCCAAGGGAAGGAACAACGATGTTCTCCATCAAGCGCGGGCTCATCGCCACCGCTGTGGTCTCGACGATCTCGCTGGTCGCCGGTTGCTCTGGAGGATCGGGCACGTCCGACACCACCGCGAGCGGCGACTCGACCTCCAGCACCGGCGGCACGCTCACCATCGCCACCAGCACCCCACCCACCAGCATGTCCGCCCAGAACACCGGTTTCGGCTCCGAGTCGCTCTACACCCAGGCGGTCTACGACTCCCTGCTTCGCGCTGAGCCCGACGGCACCATCTCGCCCAACCTGGCCACCGAGTGGAGCTGGAACAGCGACCGCACCGTCCTCACCATGAAGCTGCGCGACGACGTCACCTTCACCGACGGCACCCAGTTCAACGCCGACGTGGCCGCTCAGAACGTCCTCCGCTTCCGCGACGGCACGTCGTCGAACGCCTCCTGGCTCAGCCGCGTGGCCGACGCGAAGGCCGTCGACGACTACACGCTCGAGATCGACATGTCCGAGCCCGACCCCTCGCTCGAGTGGTACCTCACCATGAACGCAGGCATGCAGGAGAGCCCGGCCGCATTCGACAGCCCCGACGTCGAGACGACGCCGATCGGCTCCGGCCCCTACATCCTCGACACCGCCTCGACGGTCGTCGGCACCACGTACGTGTACGACGCGAACCCCGACTACTGGAACCCCGACGAGCAGTACTACTCGCACCTCGTGCTGAACATCTACTCCGACTCGAGCGCGCTGCTCAACGCGATCCAGGGCGGTCAGGTCAACGCCGGACTCGTCAGCGACACCACCACGATCCCGCAGATCGAGGCGGCCGGCTTCTCTCTGGTCAGCTCGGAGCTCGACTACCAGGGCCTGCTGCTGATGGACCGGGACGGCACCCTCGCGCCTGAGCTCTCAGACGTGCGCGTGCGCCAGGCCATCAACATGGCATTCGACCGCGAGGCCCTCCTCAACGCGTTCGTCTCCGGCTACGGTTCGGTGACGGAGCAGATCTGGCCCGAGAGCTCGTCCAGCTACGACGCGTCGCTCGACACCACGTACTCGTACGACCCCGAGGGCGCGAAGGCGCTGCTGGCCGAGGCCGGCTACCCGAACGGCTTCACGCTGCAGATGCCCAGCTCCTCGGCGTTCCCGTCGCAGATCTTCCCGCTGATCCAGCAGCAGCTCGCGGACATCGGCATCACCGTCGAGTACACCGACCTGCAGATCGGCGACTACATCAACGACATGATCGCGGCGAAGTACCCGGCGGCGTTCATGCAGCTGCAGGAGGACCCGACCGACTGGCAGATCGCGACCTTCTCGATCACCCCCGAGGCGATCTTCAACCCGTTCCACGTCGAGGACGCGACAGTGACCGACCTGGTCTCGAAGATCCAGCAGGGTGACACCGCTGCGGGCGCCGAGCTCAACAAGTACGTCGTCGACCAGGCCTGGTTCGCGCCGTTCTACCGCCTGACGACGAACTTCGCCGTCGACGCGAACACGACCGCCGTCGCCCAGACCGGCAACGTGTACCCCTACATCTGGAACATCAAGCCGGCCGCGTAGCCGACGAGGGTGCCGGCGTCGCATGCGGCGCCGGCACCCCTCCAGCACACTTCACAACCTCGGCAAAGGACCCCCCGATGGTTCGCTTCATCATCCGCCGGCTGCTCGCCGGCGTGGTACTCCTGCTCGCGATCTCCACGCTGTCGTACATGCTGCTCTACATGGGCAGCGGCAACATCGCCCGCACCATCCTCGGCCAGAGCGCCACCGAGGACACGGTCGCGAAGAAGGCCGCAGAGCTCGGCCTCGACCAGCCTCTCCTCCCGCGCTACCTGGACTGGCTCCAGGGCGCCGTCCACGGTGACTTCGGCCGCTCGTGGTTCACGTCGCAGCCGGTCGCGGAGGCGATCTCCTCCCGGCTCGCCGTCACCCTCTCGCTCGTCATCGGCACCGTCATCCTGTCGGCGATCATCGCGGTCGCGATGGGTGTCTGGGCCGCGCGCAAGGGCGGCATCGCCGACAGGATCATCCAGGTGGTCGCGATCCTCGGATTCGCGATCCCGAACTTCCTCATCGCGATCTTCCTCGTGCGCTTCTTCGCGCTGCAGCTCGGCTGGTTCAAGCCCACGGGCTACGTGCAGATCGGCGACTCGTTCACCGGCTGGCTCGGCACCGTGACGCTGCCCATCATCGCGCTGTCCGTGGGCGCGGTCGCCGCAGTGGCCCAGCAGGTCCGCGGCTCCGTCATCGACGCCATGCGTCAGGACTGGGTGCGCACGCTGCGCAGCCGCGGCATCCCCGAGAGCCGGGTCGTCTACAAGCACGTCCTTCGCAACGCGGGCGGCCCCGCCCTCGCGGTCCTCGCGGTCCAGTTCGTCGGCCTCGTCGGCGGCGCCGTGATCGTGGAGCAGATCTTCGCCATCCCCGGCCTGGGGCAGGTCTCCGTCACGGCGACCTCCCAGGGCGACATCCCGCTCGTCATGGGCCTGGTGGTCGCGGTCGGGATCGTCGTCGTCCTCGTGAACCTCCTGTTCGATGTCCTCCAGGGGTTCCTCAACCCGAAGGTGCGCCTCTCATGAGCGATTCCGCCAACGTCCCGCTCGAGATCGCCGAGGCGGCCGGGCGCAAGAGCCACCTGTTCCGTCGGGTGCTGAAGAACCCGACGGGGCTCATCAGCCTCATCATCCTGGCCCTGGTGTTCGCCGCCGCGATCTTCGCGGGCGTCCTCGCCACGCACGACCCCAACTACGCCGACCTGCTGAACCTGAGGAAGGCCCCCGGCGGCGACTACCTGCTCGGCACCGACGCCTCGGGTCGCGACATCTGGTCGCGTCTGCTCTTCGCGTCGCGCTACTCGCTGCTCGGCGCGGCGCTCGCGACCGGCATCGCCGCCTTCCTGGGCGTGACGTCCGGCCTCATCGCAGGCTTCTACGGCCGATGGTTCGAGTCGCTCGCGTCGTGGGTCACGAGCCTCCTGATGGCGCTGCCCGGCATCGTGGTCCTGCTGGCGGCCCGCTCCGTGCTCGGGCCGTCGATGTGGATCGCCATGTCCATCTTCGGAGTCCTGCTCGCTCCCGCCTTCTTCCGCCTCACGCACGCCGCGGTCGTCGGAGTCCGCAACGAGCTCTACGTCGACGCCGCACGCGTCGCCGGCGTGAAGGACCTGTCGATCATCGGCCGGCACATCCTGTCGGTCGTGCGCGCTCCCGTCATCATCCAGTCGGCGACGGTGGCGATCATCGCGGTCGCGATCCAGGCCGGACTGGGCTTCATCGGGATGCTGGACCAGACGATCCCCACGTGGGGCTCCATGCTGAACGACGCGTTCGGCGCGATGTACCTCACGCCGATCCAGCTGGTGTGGCCGTCGTCCGCGATCGCGCTCACGGCGATCGGCTTCGCGCTGTTCGCCAACACCCTGCGCGACGAGCTCGAGCGCTCGGCGAAGCCGAAGAAGCTCAAGGGCAAGGCGAAGGCCGCCGCGGACGCGGCAGTCGACTCCTCCGGCGAGCCTCCGGTGGTGCACGCGGAGATCAAGGAGGCCGACGCCCCTGTGCTGCTGCAGGTGACGGGGCTCGTGGTCGGCTACGACCAGCCCGACGGCTCGCTCACCCAGGTGGTCAACGGCGTCGACATCGCCGTGCGCAAGGGCGAGGTCCACGGCCTCATCGGGGAGTCCGGATCCGGCAAGACCCAGACGGCGTTCTCGGTCCTCGGACTGCTCCCGGACGGCGGTCGCGTCGCGGCAGGCAGCGTCGTCTTCGACGGCGAGACCCTCACCGGCAAGAGCGCCAAGGCGATGCGCTCCATCCAGGGCCGCAGGATCTCCTATGTCCCGCAGGAGCCGATGTCCAACCTCGACCCGTCCTTCTCCATCGGCAGCCAGATGGTGGAGCCGATGCGGGTCACGCTCGGGCTGTCGGCGAAGGAGGCGAAGGCCAAGGCCCTCGACCTGCTGAGCAAGGTCGGCATCGTCGACCCGCAGCGCACCTTCAACGCATATCCCCACGAGGTCTCAGGCGGCATGGCGCAGCGCGTCCTGATCGCCGGCGCGATCTCCTGCGACCCGGACCTGATCATCGCCGACGAGCCGACGACGGCTCTCGACGTGACGGTCCAGGCCGAGATCCTCGACCTGCTGCGAGGGCTCCAGGAGGAGCTGGACGTCGCGATCCTGATCGTGACGCACAACTTCGGCGTGGTCGCCGACATCTGCGACCGGGTGTCCGTCATGCAGAACGGGCGGATCGTCGAGACGGGCCCCGCACGGTCCATCTTCGCCGAACCCCGCCACCCCTACACGAGGTCGCTGTTCGACGCGATCCTCGAGGACGGCGCCGCCCGTGGCGCGCTCGCCCATGCGTCCGACCGCCACACCACCGCTGGAGGTGCCCGATGACCACCGTGGAGCCGCTGCTCGAGGTCAAGGACCTCATCGTCGAGTACCCCGTCAAGGGGATCGGCAACAAGCCGTTCCGAGTCCTCAAGAACGTCTCGGTCGACGTCCGTCCCGGCGAATGCGTCGGACTGGTGGGCGAGTCAGGGTCGGGCAAGACCACCCTGGGCCGCGCGGTCCTGGGCCTCGCCCCGGTCACGGGCGGGTCCATCAAGTACAAGGGGCGCGAGATCGGTCACCTCAACCGCCGGGAGCGCAGGAGCCTGTCCGATGAGATCCAGGTGGTCTTCCAGGACCCTTACACCTCGCTCAACCCGTCCATGACGATCGAGCAGACCCTCTCCGAGCCGCTGCGCGTGAAGAGGATCCCCGCCAAGGAGGCCTCGCAGCGCGTGCGGAAGCTGCTCGATCAGGTCGGTCTGCCGTCCAACGCGGCGGACCGTCTGCCCCGGGAGTTCTCCGGCGGGCAGCGGCAGCGCATCGCGATCGCGCGTGCGCTGGCGCTCGAGCCGCAGCTGATCGTGTGCGACGAGCCTGTGTCCGCTCTGGACCTGTCGACGCAGGCACGCGTGCTCGACCTCTTCAAGAGCATCCAGGAAGAGACGGGCGTCGCGTACCTGTTCGTCTCCCACGACCTGGCGGTCGTGAGGCATCTGAGCCACCGCGTCGCCGTCATGTACCACGGCGAGATCGTCGAGTACGGCGACGGCGACAAGGTGACCAGCGACCCCGAGCACCCGTACACCCAGCGCCTGCTGATGGCCGCCCCGGTGGCCGACCCCGACCGCCAGGCCCAGCGCCGCGCCGACCGAGCCAGGATGCTGGCCGCCCAGCGTGAGGCGGACGTCCAGGCCGGCGCCGCCTGAGCCTCGCTGCAACCGACCCTAAGGAACCCTCGCATGACTCACTCCGACGTCGACGTCACCGTCGACCTCGACGCGCTCATCTCCCAGCTCTCGCTCGAGGAGAAGGTGTCGCTGCTCACCGGCCGGGACTTCTGGTCGACCGTCGCGATCGAACGCATCGGGCTGCGGTCCATGACGCTGTCCGATGGCCCGTCCGGCGTGCGCGGACCTGAGTGGGACGAGCGCTCACCCTCGCTCAACCTGCCCAGCGCGTCGGCCCTGTCGGCGTCGTTCGACCCCGAGATCGCGTACCGCTACGGACGCGTCGCGGCGTCGGAGGCGCGTCGCAAGGGCGTGGACGTGGTGCTCGGACCCACCATCAACATGCATCGGTCGCCGCTTGGCGGCAGGCACTTCGAGGCGTTCAGCGAGGACCCGCGCCTCACGGCGGAGCTCGCGGCGTTCTACGTGCGCGGACTGCAGGACGCAGGGGTGGGAGCGACGCCCAAGCACTACATCGCGAACGACTACGAGACCGACAGGTTCACGGCCGACACCCAGGTGTCCGAGAAGGCGTTGCGCGAGGTCTACCTGCTCGCCTTCGAGCGGGCCGTCGTCGAGTCGCACGCATGGCTCGTGATGAGCTCCTACAACTCGATCAACGGCACCACGGCCACCGAGAGCGACCTGCTCACCACGCCGCTCGTGGACGAATGGGGATTCGACGGCGTCGTGGTGTCCGACTGGACCGCGGTGCGGTCTGTGGACTCCGCCAAGGCCGACCAGCATCTGGTGATGCCCGGCCCGATCGGTCCGTGGGGCGACGCCCTGGTGGCCGCTGTCACGGCAGGTGAGATCCACGAGAGCACGATCGACGAGAAGGTGCGTCGGATCCTGCGCCTGGCGGTCCGGGTGGGCGCGCTCGGCGGTGAGCCGCAGCCCGTCGACTGCGAGGATGGCGTCATGTTCGCCCGCGAGGCGGCAGCAGAGGGCATGGTGCTCCTCGAGAATCGTGGTGAGCTTCCGTGGGACGCGTCGTCCCTGCGCTCGGTGGCGGTGCTCGGCTCGAACGCAGAGCAGGCGCGCACGCAGGGCGGAGGCAGCGCCACGGTCGTGCCGGAGCGCGTGGACCCGCCGCTGGAGTGCCTGACCAAGGCGCTGCCAGGGGTGGACGTCCGCTATGCGGTGGGGGCGCTCAACCAGGTGGGCCTCGCCGGCTTCCCTGCCGAGCAGATCACGAACCCTGTGACCGGGCTTCCGGGTGCACGAGTGGAGTTCCTCGACGCCGATGGCGTCCAGATCTTCGCGGAGGACCGTCTCGCGACCGAGTACGTGTGGTTCGGTGGTGACGCGCCGATCGCGCCCGCGAGGACCGTTCGCGCAGCCTTCACCTTGACGCCGCAGCGTGACGAGCAGATCGAGCTCGGGTGCGCCGTGACCGGACCCGCGCGCGTATGGATCGACGGCGAGCTGCGCATCGACGAGGTGATCTCGCCGGAGGGTGAGGACCTGGGCGCCGCGCTGCTGTCGCCGGGCGTCGCGGCGGTGCCGGTGGAGCTCCGCGCGGGTGTGCCGGTCGAGGTGCGGTTCGCGGTCGAGCTCGGCGAGCGGGACGGCGCGCTGGCCGGCGCGTTGGCCTTCACCGTCGGAGGCCGCCCGCGTCAGGCCGCTCCCGAGCAGCTGATCGCCGAGGCGGTGCGCCTGGCCGCCGAAGCCGACGTGGCCGTCGTCGTGGTCGGCACCAACGCGAAGGTCGAGTCCGAGGGGTTCGATCGCGACACCCTGGCGCTGCCGGGCCACCAGGATGCGCTCGTCGAGGCGGTCGCGGCGGTCAACCCCCGCACCGTCGTGATCGTCAACTCGGGCTCGCCCGTGCTGATGCCGTGGCGTGACAAGGTCGCGGCGTCGCTGCTCGGCTGGTTCGGTGGCCAGGAGTTCGGCCACGCGCTCGTCGACGTGCTGCTCGGAGCGGTCGAGCCCGGCGGACGTCTGCCCACCACGTGGCCCTCCGCGCAGGAGGACGTCCCCGTCCTGGACGTCACCCCGCGGGACGGTGCCGTGGTCTACGAGGAGGGCATCCACATCGGGTACCGTGCCTGGCTGCGCGCCGATGCTGCGCCCGCGTACTGGTTCGGCCACGGCGTCGGGTACACCACGTTCGAGATCGGCGGTCTCTCGGTGTCAGGCGCGCTCGCTCCGGACGGGTACGTCGAGGCCGCGGTGACGGTCACCAATACCGGTGACCGTGCGGGCAAGCATGTCGTGCTGCTGTTCGCCGAACGGCCCGATTCGACCGTGGAGCGTCCGGCGCGATGGTTCGTCGGCCATGCCGTGGTGAGGCTCGCCGCAGGCGACACGACGCGCGCGTTCATCACCGTCACCGCGCGTGACCTGGCGCATTGGGATGCGGGCTGGGCCTACGAACCGGGCGGGTTCACACTGCGTGCGGGCGCGACGGCGGTCGATCTTCCCCTGTCGGCCGCGGTGCGCCTCGAGGCCTGACGGCCTGGGCCGCCGCCCTGGATCGGTGCTGCATGGGGTCCCACCGGCAGCACCCGCCGGCGTGGGGGAGGCGATGCCTCCCCCACGCGTGTGCGGGCGTCGAGTGCCTGTGGGCCTGGAGTGCGTGCCTGCCCGAGCCGGGCGTCGCGGTCAGCGCCGACGCGGGTCGATGAACGGCGTGCGCGCGAGCCCGTCGAGGTAGCGCTTGACCTCGACCGTCATGTCGAGTGCCGAACGGTCGAGGAGCCACTGCACCTGCAGGCCGTCCATGAGGGAGATCAGCTGGATGCCCGCGGAGCGCGGGTCGACGCCGTCGTTGAGGCTGCCAGCGGCGGCGAGGCGTTCGAAGGCTCCGACGACGAGTCCGCGGACCCATTCGTAGCGCTCGGTGAAGAACTCGTGGGCGGGGTGGTCCGGGGTGGTGGCCTCCGCCGACAGCGTGCAGTAGAGCTCGACGACGCCGGGCTGGTTCATGTTGCGCTCGGTGATGTCGAGGAAGCTCTGAACCACGGCGCGGGGGTCCTCGAGGTCGATGTTGAAGTCGCGCAGCGCGACGTCGTCGCGGTGGCGGAGCACGGCCTCGAGCAGCGCGGCCTTGGTGGGGTAGTGGTGGAGGAGGCCGGCGTCGGAGAGTCCCACCTTCTCGGAGATCTCGCGCAGCGATCCGGACCTGAAGCCTGACTCGGCGAACACCTGCAGCGCTGCGTCGAGGATGCGCTGGCGTGTGGCCTTGGTCTTGGCGTAGGGGCCCCGTGGCTTGCGCGGCTGCTGTGCGGCTGGCGCGGACATCGGGCCTCCTTCGGCTCGTGCGCTCGTGAGGTGACGGCGGATCGCCCCGACACGTAAAACCGAGCGGACACTTGATATTCGTCATGCTACCGTGCCGGGGCCCCGATGGCGAGGCGCGCGAAGTGTCACCACCACCGTGCAACTGCCTGTATAGTATTGACTCGGCCCGCAAGGGTCACGCGCCCGTAGCTCAACGGATAGAGCATCTGACTACGGATCAGAAGGTTGGGGGTTCGAATCCCTCCGGGCGCGCTGCTGTGAACACGAGTTCACCAAAGCCCCGATCAGGCACAGGTCCGGTCGGGGCTTCGTCCATTCCCCACTGGAGCCAGTACACGGGTACGCCCGTGACGAGCGCCCACTGCTTCACGATCAGGGGCTTGGGGTCGATGCGACCGGTCTCGTAGTTCTGCACAGACGCACGCCCGATCCCGATTTTCTCGGCGAGCTCGAACTGATTCAGCCCCTTGGACTCGCGCGCTTTCCGGAAGCGGTCGCCCTTGTCGAATACGGGGATCATGGCTACCTCCTTCTCTAGTGCCTATGCATAAGTTAGCGCGTTGAGCAAGGTTGCACAAGAGGTTGAAAGTAGCGACACGCCGTAAGTTATGCATATGCCTTGACATGTGCGGCGACCGCGCGTACACCTTGCCCTATGCAGATGCACACGGATGAGCAGATCACCACGGCGGAAGCCGCTCGCATCCTCAGGGTAGACACGAGCACCGTCAACCGGATCTCGTCCGGCACAGCACCGAAGCTGCAGCCGATCGACAAGTTCCCTGGGCGCACCGGACCCAAGCGCTTCAAGCGCGGCGATGTTGAGGCGCTCGCGGCCGAGCGTCGTGCCGAGGTCGAGGCCCATCTCGCTCGCCTGAACGGGGCAGAGTCGTGACCGCGCGGCAGGCGATCCGTTCTGCACACGCGGACGGCTACGACGCGCTCGATGCCCCGACCGTGTTCCTCGACGCACTCGCGAACCTTCCACGCCTGGCCCGCACCGCGGGCTGGCGCCCCGTGCTCGGAGCGTTCGCCGCCGGGTGGCGCGACCGCCGCCGCGAGGGGGTGGGATCGTGATCGGCCAGACATTCAACGAGTTCGAAGCGCGCCGCGAGATCCATGAGCTCAACGCCAAACTCGATGCAGCGCTCACGACCATCGCCACGCTTTCCGAACGTTACTCAGCGGAGAAGCGTGCGACGGATCAGATGCGCCGTGTGCGCCACCGTCGAGTCAGAGCGAGGTCAGGCGGGCTCTGGCAGCTCAGTGATGAGCAGGCCACCGCTCGTGTCGTCCTCGAAGATCAGCGGGAAGGCGTCTCCGCGGAAGACATGGTCGATGTCGTCGACGATGGTGGACTCACGAGTGAACGAGATGCGGTCGGGCAGGGCAGGGTCAGGGAAGAACTCCCCAAGCTCGCCGCCAGCGGCGGCCCAGCGATCCAGGATCGGCCCGTCGACGCTCTCTCCCCGATACATGAAGACGGTGCCCTTCTTCAGGACGATCACCATGTCGAGGTAGGCGAGATGGCCGAGCCAGAAGCTCGTCTCGCCAATTCGCAGTTCTCCACCGTATTTCGGCATCAGGACTCCTCTATTCATGAGCGACTGCACTCCGCTCGTGACACCACGGTAGAGGCTGGCGCGCGCGGGGGCTCGGACCCTGGCCCCCGCGCCGACGCCATGAAGGCCGCCAGATTCGCTGCGCTTCAGCAACTGTCCGAGTCCCTCGCGAGAGTTCAGTCCGACCTAGACGAGATCGCTGGAGACCTCTGATGTGTCGGCCCATCGCGCAGAACGAGCCGTTCGACGAGCTCGCGTTCGCTGCGGACCACTATGAGCCGACCCTCACCGGCGAGGTCCCCGCACTTCCCTCAGCCGAGGACGCGCTCGCGGACGACCTGCTCGCTCGCGATCAGCGCCAGAAGCTGCAGCAGGCCCGCGACATCGTCGACGCCCTCGCGGCCGTCAACGCGGCGATCCTCCAGACGCTGCACGTCCGCTGCACCCACTCCACCGATCCGACCAGACCGTGTTGGGGGTGCATCAACGCGCACACCGAGCTCGTCGAGCAGGTCAAGCGCAACGACGAGTTCTACGGCCGCGCGCTCGCGGCCCTCATGTCGATCGAGGTGCGGTCATGACGGACACGATGATGGGCGCGGGGCCGGACCTTCTCGACATGATCCGCGATGACGAGGAGCGCGCCTCGTCGAACGTGACGCTGGAGCAGGCGCGCGCCGCGAAGGCCGCCGGCCAGGCGGCCGCCATGGCGAGCCTGAAGGAGCAGGCGTGGGTCTTCTTCAGGTCGCTGATCCTGCGGGTCCGGGTCGGTGACGAGATCTCGTCGAACGACGTCCGTGACGAACTCGACGGCGAGGGCTTCCCCCAGAACGGACGCGCGGGCCTGTGGCATCGCGCTTGCACCGAGGGGCTGCTCGAGGTGATGACGTTCACGTACCGCGGAGCGGAGTACCCGAAGCGGATCCCCTCGGTGGGGAAGAAGGCGAACGGCGCAGGGGTGATCCTGTACCGCCGGATCGGTGGTGATCGGTGATGCCTCGACACGACTACCACAAGCCGCGCCGCCACAGCCTGTGCGGCCGCCCGGTGCTCGCTCTGCCGTACACCAAGCGCGACGGCAGCGAGACGGTGATGCTCTTCGAGCCTTGGCGTGAGGACCACTGGTCGGACCCCGACGCGAAGAAGTATGTCCGCTACACGGACCGGGTCACGCTCGAGGAGCGCGCGCGGCTCATCACGACGACGGAGCCGTTCGGCACCGAGGTGTGGACCGACGCGGCGGGCACCCAGTACGACGAGTACCCGCTGAAGCAGCACATCCTCGCCTGTCCTTCCGATCGGCGATCTCCGGCCTTCCAGCCGGACGCAGCCCGCCGCACCAGCCCACACCGCGCACACGCCGGACAGGGCCCCTAAGCCAGGCGCGGGCCTGCCCCTCTCTCTCCTCGCGTCCTGCAGGCCCGCGCCTCACAACCGCCCCACCCCCTCAGGGGCGCTCCCCGGGACGGTCCCGGAACCCCCACCGGGACCGTCCCCACCACTCGACATCCCCGTAACCCAGGAAGGCCCCGCACATGCCAACCACCGAAACCACCCAGTACCTCGGCGGCACAGTCGCCGGCACTGGCGAGTTCCTCCAGGCGTCATCGCTCACCAACCTCGCCAACGCGATCGACTTCGCCGAGAAGGCTGCCGAGCAGGTCAAGCGCGACCTGTGGAACCTCGGCGTCTCCGAGGCGGATGTCTCCGTCACTCCCGTCGTAGTGCAGGTCACAACCAAGATCCACATGGGCACCCGCATGGGTCTCGAGGTGGCCCGGAAGGTCCTGGAGGACGTCCGATGACTGCGACCGCTGCCAAGAAGCCCGCCTCGAGGAAGCGCACGTCCGTGCCGGCCGCGGAGCCGTCGACGTCAACGTCGACTGCGGTTGACGCGATCGCCCCCGCCTCGCACATCCTGCGTGATGTGCCGCTCGACCAGATCGAGCCGCACCCGCACAATCCGCGCAAGGACCTCGGCGACCTCACCGAGCTCGCGAACTCGATCAAGGCCAAGGGCATCCTCGAGCCGGTCGTTCTTGTGCCGGCGCCGGCCGACGCAGTGAGCCTCGTGAAGCGCTCCCCTGTGTACCGCGTGATCGCGGGCCACCGTCGCACGGCGGCCGCCGGGCTCGCGGACGTCGCGACGGTGCCGGCGATCATCCGTGAGGACATGTCGGAGACGGACCAGCTCGAGGCGATGCTCATCGAGAACGGCCATCGCACGAACCTGACCCGGTTCGAGGAGGGGCGCTGCATGCAGGGCCTGCTCGACCTGGGAGTCACGAAGGTTCACATCGCGCGCCGCACCGGCCACGCCCGCACCACGGTCGACAACCGTCTCGCGCTCGCGTCGCTGCCTGAGAAGGCGGAGGAGTACGTCGCGAACCGGAAGATCACTCTCGACGACGCGGTGACGCTGTCGGAGATCCGCGACTCCGACCCGGACGTGTACGAGGACTTGGCCGCTCGCCTGGACTCGGGCACGCTCGCGTCGTGGTCGATGTCGAACGCGGTCGATCTGGTGAAGAACCGCAGGGCCGACGAGAAGTGGATCGCCGACCTCGATGCCCAGGGAATCAAGCATGCCATCCACGGGCAAGCCGGCGACTACACGGGCCAGACCTACATCGCTGCGCTCGGCCTCACTCCGAAGCAGCACAAGGACTGCCCCGGCCAGTTCATCGTCCACTCTGCGGACTCGACGGCGTACCAGACGAAGGAGCGCAGCGCGACGCACTACTGCACGGACGCCGCGACGCACCACCCCGAGTTGAAGACGGGAGGGAAGGTCGAGTCGGAGAAGGAGCGCGCCAAGCGTGAGGCTCGCCACCAGCTCGACGAGGACCTCGGCGCGGCCTGCGCGGCGCGCAAGTCCTGGATCCGGACGGTCATGACGGACGGCACTACGGCCACGGCCGACGCCCGCGCCGCGCTGGTGAAGCTCACGACCGACTGGGTGACCGGCCATGACTACCTGGAGAGCTCTGGTCTGGACTACTGGGAGGAGCGAGACGCCGACTTCAAGGCGCCGAAGGCAGACCTAGACCTTCTCACGCTCGCGCTGCTTCCGAACGTCGACACCGAGATCCCTGACGACGCCTATGACTACGACTACACCGTCGGCAAGGGAGGCACGGAGAAGCTCGAGAAGGTCCGCGACATCCTCACCTCGCTCGAGGGCGCGGGCTACCCGTTGAGCGACATCGAGCAGCAGCTCGTGACGATCGCCACCACGAAGGCCGAAGAGGTGGCGTCGTGAAGTGGCGGGGAGACGAGCGGCCGCACCACGCCAGCCGCCTCTCACGGGCCGCGATCGGCGGGCTCTTCACGGCTGCGCTCGCGGGCTTCATCTCGGGTCTCCTGTGCGCGTCGCTGATGCAGGTGGGGGGCTGACCATGGCGTTGACGAAGACGCGGGTGTCGGCCTCGTCCGGTATGGGCGACTGGATGACGCAGGACACGGCTTGCCGTGGTGAGGACCGCGAGCTGTTCTTCCAGCCCGACGGGCCTGGCGCTCGTGCCTGGACGCCGGCGCCGGCGCTCGAGCGTTGCGCTGTCTGCCCGGTGCGCGGTGACTGCATCATGTTCGCGCTGCGCCACGAGCAGGCGGGTGTGTGGGGCCTCGATGAGGTGACGCGGAAGTCGATTCGTCGTCTCGTCGCGCGACAGATCGGTCGTCTCGCGGCGGCGCGTCCCGCGGGCATGGAGATGACCGACGGCGAACGCGCCGAGCAGCGTGACCGCCTGTACGCGATCGAGGCGAACATGCGGCTGCAGGGGGCAGGATCATGATCGCGCGCCTGGTCATCCTCACCGCCACCTCGATCGTTGTCGGGCTGCTCCTGGGCTTCGGTGCACGGTACGTCGCGAACGCCACTCAGGCGTGGTGGAAGGAGCGTGACGAGCGTAGGGAGGCTCGCCTCTCGATCAACCGCACGGGTGTCGCTGTCGCCATCGGTGAGGTGCGGGACGACGACGGGCAGTGGCACGAGATCGAGCCGGACGGAGCCGGTGGGAGCAGCGTGATGCTTCCCGACCAGCTCGCGGGCACGACGGTCACGGTCCGGATCCGTCACTACCTGTACGTCCCGGGGTTGATCCGGTCGGCAACGTCGGCCGCCTACGACCCGGACGCGCTCGGCGTGTTCGTCGCCGACAACCAGTGGACGGTCTCGATCGAGCAGTACGACACGTCATCGCGGCTGATCGCGGTCTCTCCTGAGGGTCCGACGTTCACGGCTCTCATGCCCAACCAGGAGTCGGAGAAGGTCGCGCAGCGTGCCTTCGCGCACCTCGCGGCGTGCACGGGTCACGGCCTCGAGCATCACGAGTACCTCGCGTGCGACGCGTTCGCGCAGTACCTTGCGCGTCCCATGGCGGGAGGTGCCTCGTGAGGATCCGGCTGTCCCTCGCGAACCCGGACGTGCGGGCCTGGCTGATCATCGTCGCCGCGGCCGCCGGCACCGTCAACGTCGCCGCGCTCTACGCCCTAGGGAGGGCCCCCTACATGCTCCTCGTCTTCCTCGCCGTCTGCACCGTCGGTCTCATCGTCGCGTGGGCCCGCCGTCGCGGCATCCTCGAGCAGCGTCGCCAGGGTCGGCTCACGGACACGGAGATCTCCGCGCACATGCTCATCGACGGCGGGACGGACTCTCGCCCGTTCCTCGAGCTGGACGAGATCGACTACGAGATGGCCCGCCGCATCGGAGTCTTCACCGCCGTCAACGGCATAGCGATCGTCCCCGCCCATCATGCGGGCGCCCGTCCCATGCTGGTCGCTGTCCGTGCCGATGGGAGCGCCCGCGCTATCGAACAGCCCGCAGGTCGGTCCGTGCTCCCGGCGATCGCGATCCTCAACCACGTCTCGATATGCACGCACCGCAAGGTCGATATCGCCGATCGCGCCGCCGCCGCCGCACTCGCCGAGTACTTCCACGTGATGCCGAGGGCTGTCGCATGACCGGCGTGGGTGACCATGCCGATGCCGAGATTCGCATGCAGGTGGAGATCCTCGTCGGCGACGTCTACAGGTCCGCCGGCATCGAGCGCCGCTGGAAGGACATGAGCGGCTTCACGAAGGCCTCGATCGTGCGCTTCGCGATCGACCAGCACCACCTCGGTCATCGGGCCCTGGTGCTGACCCACCACAACGTCGAGTACCGCCTCGACCTGTCGGAGATCATCCCCGCACCACAGGAGAACACGCCATGACCGTCAACAACCGCCAGGCCGCGCAGGACGCGCACGAGAAGCTCACTGAGGCCGAGACCTTCCTCCTCAACCGGATCGGGCATCCGCGTGATGAGGCCCGACTCGAGGTGCTGGCCGCTCGGTTCGGGCGGGAGGTGAAGCTCGACCGCAACGACTCGATCGCACGCATGGCCGACGAGATCCACGAGCTCGTCGACGCGCTCCGCCCCAAGACGTTCACGCTGCAGCTGACGCCCGAGTTCATGGCGGCCGCACAGCAGGTGCACGAGCAGGCGCACGGCGTGACCGTCCCCGAGCTCAAGATCCCCGTCGTGTCGCTCGTGAAGGAGAACTAGCGATGTGCGCCTTCGCTCTCGACGCCGCCCACCTGTACCGCCAGCACGGCTTCTCCCAGGTCACGTTCGGACCCGGTGAACGCACCGCGGGGTGCATCGACCACATCCGCAAGGAGATCAAGGAGATCGAGGAGAACCCGGATGACCTCTCCGAGTGGGCCGACGGCATCATCCTCCACTTCGACGGTGCGATGCGCCGCGGCTTCACTCCGCAGCAGATCCTCGACGCGATCCTCGACAAGCAGAGGGTCAACGAGGGCCGCATCTGGCCTGACTGGCGAACCCAGCCGCTCGACAAGGCCATCGAGCACGTCGACTACGACAACGGCGAGCCGCTCGCGGAGTGGGAGCAAGAGCTGCTCGACGGAGCACGCGCGGACCGGGCGCGCGTCGGGATCTCCGGCGATGACTTCGACGAGGGCCACGAGCTGAACGCCCAGTACGAGCGTGACGCGCTCGGCACCGACACCATCGAAGGTTTCCTCGACACCCTCGCCCCGTGGCAGCGGCGCTTCCTCGCCGAGCATGGAATCCTTCCCCCGGTCAGCGCCCCAGCCCGCGCGATCACGCGCATGTACGACGGGTCGGTCGCGTTCATGGATGGACCGTTGTGCCTCGCCACTTCGCCTGTGATGGGCGACGGCAACATCTACGTGTGCACCCGAACCCTGGGTCACCCGGACAGCCACGAAACCCATGACTTCAAAGGCGACGCCGCGTCCAGCTGGGCAGCACACCCCCAGGGCGACGCCGTGTCCAGCAAGCCAGCCGGCCTCCAAGGCATGGAGCCGACAGTCGCCATCTTCGACGAGGTCCAGGTCACGGCGCCGACGCTCGCGACAGACGAGCAGAGCATCGCCGAGGTCTTCGACCTCGACGACGATCGCGTCGTCGAGATCTCCGCGGACACTCCGACGCTCCAGCCGGAGCCGGAGCCTGCACCGGTCAAGCCCAAGCGCCACTCCCTCGGGGGCCGCACACAGTCGGAGGCATCGAAGCACCAGAACGAGATCATCATCGCCGCGCTCGCGAAAGGCTTGACGGTGTCTGAGGCCGCCGAGCTCGCCGGCCTGACCGGCAGGGCTGCGAGCTCTCGGATCAAGTACTACCGGCTGCGTGAGATCGCACAACAGCGCACGGCCGAGCCCGCCGACCAGGCCGACGTCGCACTGTCGACACCCGAGGCCGTCTCGACTCCGGTGCCGACCGCACCGAAGCCGGCGCCGCCGAAGCCGTTCACGACCACGAGGGTCGAGCCGCCCACCTCACACATGGTGCCGGCGGTCGGCACCCGCCGCCGCATCTTCGGGCTGTACGCGATCGGCTACGACCCCGGCCACTTCGACGACTTCGAACAGGGACTCGGAGACCTCGCCCGCAGGATCACCACCCTCGACGCCCAGGGCGAGATCTCACTGTCCGACTTCGAGATCATCGACGCCCTGTACAGCCGCCTACGTCTGCGCCCGGTCCCGAACAGGGACGGCGTCGACGTCGACCGCACCCACCCGGCGCCGGGCCGCTGGATGGACCGCGACATCGACGACCCGAAGGCTGTCCCCGCCGCCGAGACCACCAACGGCAAGTAGGAGACCATCATGAAGCTGTCAGGAACCCTCCCGAAGATCGACGACGACCTCGAACGCAACGGACTCGCCGCCCACGCCTCCGATGTCGTCAACCATCCCGACGAGCGCCGCATCGCGATCGTCGTCCTCTCGACCGCCCAGCTGATCGACAACCGCGAGAAGCGCACGGTCGACCCGGTCATGGCGATCGACCGCATCGAGCTCGTCCGCCCCGTCGACGCCCACACTGCCGAGCGACTCCTGCGCGACGCCCTCCAGCACCGCACCCACCGCGACACGCTCCCGCTGTTCATCAGCGACAACATCGAGGCCGCATTCGCCGACGGCGCGGTCGACCACAACACCGGCCAGTCGTACCTCGCCGGAGGCCTCTTCGACGAACCCGACCCCAGCCAGATCAGCAGCGACACCGACGACCCCGATGCGGTCATCAACGACAGCGAGGGCGGAACCTTCTCGCTCACCCTCGTCGACGACGAGGACAGCGACGCGCCCGAGGACGACCAGTGACCGCGCCGGACACCGACGCCGAGGACGTGCTCAGCGCGGCCGCAGAGGCAATGGAGCGACTCCACAAGCAGCTCCTCGAGTCCGACCATCTCCTCGCCGAGAAGATCAAGCAGGCCAAGACGGACCAGGCCCGCGCCGTGCTCCTCGCCGCCGCCGCCTGCGACCGAGCGTCGATCACCGGACGCATGGTCTACGCGCTGTTCGGCCTGACGCTCCAAGGGTTCGCCGACATCATCGAACCGGAGGCCGACAAGTGAGCACCACCCACCTCGTCCCCGCCGGCTCCTCCGCAGTCACCATGTGCTGCGGCAAGACCCCGCTCGAGCTGCCCCGCACCGACCGCCTCACACGCACCACCGAACGCGTCACCTGCGACGCCTACTCCCGCAAGCACGCAACCACCGCCCAGATCGAATTCGCCGCCGACCTCATCCACGAGCAGACCTGCAAGGACAACCAGCACGACGGCCCCGAGGCCTCCTGGCCCTGCGTCGCGCTCGCGGTCGACGTCGCCCGTCGCTTCGGACTCGAGGTGATGGTCTGATGCGCGCCGTCTGGAAGTACCCGGTGATGAACGAGTTCGGCGTCCAAGCCGACGTGATCTCCATGCCCCAAGGGGCGAAGCCGCTGCACGTCGGCTGGCAGGCCGACGCACTGTGCATCTGGGTCGAGGTCGACGACGCCCACGGCCGCCCCCTCGTGGCCCGCTTCTTCGAAGTCGTTGGCACCGGGCAACCCGTGCCCACCGCCGGCACCTACATCGGCTCCTGCCAGGTCAACATGCGCGGCGCCCAGCTCGTCTTCCATGTCTACGAGGTCACCCGATGAACGCCCACCGATACCACCGCATCCTCACACTCGAAGGCCTCTCACTGGTCATCCTCATCACCCTCGTCACGCTCGCGATCGCACTCCCGATCGTGTGGGTGGCCGTGATCATGTTCATGGAGGCCCTGCGATGAACGCGGGAAGCGGCGACAATCACGCGGCGTCGTACACGTGCCCCACTAGCGGTGACTGCGGTGGCTACCGCTGTGCACGCGCGGCTGAGCATGGTCCCGTCATCATGAGCCCCACCCTCGGCGATCGCTACTACGTGCGCCGCCGCGACCACCGCGACGTTCCCGGCGAGAAGCACCACGGCTGCGAGTACTTCGTCATCGACCTCACCCACGACGAGAAGGGTCGAGCACTCAAGGACGCGTACTTCGCGCCACCGTCGGCGAGCACGTGCGAGTCGGGGCGGACCGACTGCGGGGAAGTCGTGTGGATGGATGCAGACGGCGCAGGCATGTGCGCGCGGTGCATCATCGAGTCGCTCGCCACCGCACGACCCGAGCCCCAGCCGGTGACGGTGGAGACTGTCGAGGAGTTGGAGGCGCTCGACCCGAACACGCCGATTCTGACCGCGGTCAACACGTGTTCGATGGCCGGGACCTTGCTCGCGAAGTTCCGTGGTTCCGGGCACGTCACGTCGGCCATGTTTCCCGCCACCGTCCTCACCCCCGCCACCGCACGACCCGAGCACGTCATGGTGAACCCGTCGCTCACCGACCTGCGTTACACCTGCACGGGGTGCAGGTGGACCGCATCGGAGGCGTTCAGCGATCCACACGCGAAGTTCCAGAAGGATCACGCCACCGCACGCCCGGAGCGCGTCGTGAAGGCCGAGGTGCTGAGGGACTTCGGCCGTGCGGTCTACTCGCTGCGCACCTCCGACCCTGACTTGAGCAAGGACGAGGTGTGGGCGCTCGCGGTCGACTGCGCCGACGCCATCGAGGCGGGTGGTGAGTGATGACCGACAACGACTACACGCCGACGACTGAGGAAGTGCGGAGCCACTACGCGGACAGTGGCGAGCGCGCGGTCCTTGAACCTGAGTTCTACCGCTGGCTCGCCGCCCACGACGCGGAACTGCTGGCCAAGGCAGCACGCAAAATCGAACTGGCCGCGTCGACCGCACTCGCTGCATCTGCACCCGAGCACAACACGCATGCCGCCGGGATGCACTGCGCTGCCAACGTCATCCGAGGCAACTGGGATGCGCAGATTGCCGCCCTCTCGCGCGACGGGGAGGAGGGGCACCGATGCTCGTCCTGCAGAACCCGCTGGACCGCGCCCGTCGACGCATGCCCCAAGTGCGGGGAGGAGGGGTGATGGCGGCGCTGATCTACTTCGGTGGGATCCTCGCGATCGCCGCACTCTGGACCGTGCTACTCGATCGCGTCATCTACCCAGCCGTGTTCCGCTGGCAAGCACGCCGCGGATACGGACCGATGGCCGGCAGCCGACGATGACCCGCTGCCCGGCCACGTGCCCCACCTGCAACCACCGCTGCGACGCGATGACGATCCCGCACGCCAACCACTACGACGGCGACCACCAGTGGCCGCGAGAGGAGCAGCCCTGATGGCTCACCGCCACCCGTACCTCACAGTGGCGCTCGCGGCCGCGCAAGAGTCACGCGACGCACACCACACCCTGCGCCACACGACGCCGTGCGACTGCCCGGGCGACGACACGCTCGAGGCGATCCTCAACGACGTCCTCCTCCACATCGCAGAGGACCTGGAATGGGGTGAGGTCTCCTGATGGACCCCGAAGACATCCAGATGCGCTCGCGGCCGCCGGTGCCGGTCGATGACGAGCCGTGGCTCGCGTGGCTCGAGGGGGTGTACGACCTGATCGCGGAGGAGCAGCAGCGACCCCGAGTTGTGAAGCTTCAGGTACTCGCACGCACCGAGGACTTCGAGGGCCTCGTGCAACAGCTGCGGATGCTGGCGTCTGTACCCATCTCCGGTCCGCCCTTCACAGCGTTTGGGATCCCGCTCGAGCACGTTGAGGCTCCGCTCATGCCAGCTCGGATGTTCATCACGAGCCGCGTGTACGAGAGCGACCAGCAGCAAGGAGATGAGTAGTGAGCAACCTCAACCAGCCGCCGACCAAGCGTCCACGCCCGGTGGCTGTCATCGCGAAGACCGGTCGGATCTCATGGCGGATCTACATCAAGGACGGCAGCAAGCGGTTCGGAGGTGATCAGGGGTTCGGCTGGATCCGGTTCGGCCGGGCGAGCGCGGAGCGCAAGGCGCGCCGTGAGCTCGCGCGGTACGTCGAACGGCAGGCGCATCCGCCGGAGGCGTTCACCATCGGCCCGATCGAGGCGTAGGACTCCACCCCCATGACTCGCTTCCCCGCGAAAGGATCAGGACACCACTCGTGGCCGTCAATCACACCTACGACGAGCTCGCAGGCCATCGGACCGTCGTTGCACCGATGGTCGAGACGCGCGCGTTCTGGCGTTCGACGCTGCTCGGCGCCTACATCGAGCTCGTGTCGGTCATGATGCGCTCGGCGGTCGCGGCCTGTGAGGGTGGGGCGAGCAATGACGACGTCGAGGGAATCGTGACCTTCGGCGACATCGTCACGATCGAGCCATGGGGGACGGCCGAGCTGATCCAGGGCCTGCTCGACTACAACTACATGGTCGACGCCGGCCCCGGCGTGTACCGGCTGCAGCGCTACGAGAAGCTCGTGCACTGGAAGCGGCCGCAGCAGGTCGCGTGGGAGAAGCTGTGCCGCAAGGAGACTGCGGACCCGAAGCTGAAGGCCCAGGTCCGCTACCGCGACGGCGATCAGTGCCGAGTGTGTCACGCGGTCGTGAAGTGGGGAGCGAAGGCCGGCGACGACCTCCGCGGAACCCTCGACCACAAGTACCCGGGCGTGCCGGCCGACGGCAACCCGGACATGCTCGCCGTCACCTGCACACGCTGCAACGGAATCCGCTCCAACCGGGCGGACGCGAACGACATCGCCCCCTGGCAGGACGCCCCGGAGAAGCCGTTCTACACCGAGAACACCGCGAAGTACCTCCGCGTCAACCACGGCTACGCAGGCGTCCGCAAGACCGGCCGAGCCCACCTTCTTCCCCATATCGAGATCTCCGCGCGACCCGTGGCACAGCCCACGGACCCCGCGCCGCGCGACCCGGCCTACGACCGGACCCCGCGCACCGCTGAGGACACCTCAGCAGCCCCTCAGGGGCCCTCTCCCGCGCGACCCGCCACCCAGGCGGACACCGCGCCAGCCACCCCCGCGCGACCCGCCACAGCGGCGGATACCGCGCACCCACGCGACCCCGCAGCCAGCGGGACCCCGCGCACCGCAAACCGACCCCAAACCGACGTCAAACCGGTCCAAAACCGCGAGACGACTTCACTGCCCCCAGACCCCATTCCCCGCACGAATCAGCCGGACGAACCCACCCCCCCGACAGGTAAGGGTAGGGGAGGGACGGGAAGGTCTGGGGAGTCTCGCCCTGCCCGCCGAAGGGGTCGCAGGGGCAGGAACAAGCACGTTCGGGAGGACCAGCCGTGAACGCCAGTGACCTCACCGCGGCGCAGCGCACCGCCGAGCGTCTCATCGAGGCCGCCACGTGGTGGAACGCTCGCAGCCTGAAGACGAACCTGCCGATCACGGTGCTGGTCTCTCATCGCCTCGAGCAGGCGTCGGGCTACTGGCTCCTGTTGGGCACCGAGCTCACCCGCCGGCCTCGGCCGGGACGCGGCAAGCGTGTCAGCGGGTCGAAGGAGCCTGCCCCGCCGGCGCCCGGCGACGTGTCGGTCATCGACGCGCGGCATGAGATCGAGGTGTTCGCGGCCGAGTACGCGGCGGTGCTGGTCTACTCGAGCGCGTGGAGCACGGGCTTCCTCGACGGCACGCTCGAGCAGCTCGCCGCTATGTCCGAGCGTGCCGGCCACTTCACCGAGCATCCCTCCGAGCACCTCCGCCTCGAGTTCCTCGCGGACCTCCGGGACGTCGTCGACCGCGCTGCCCACGTGTTCGATCGGGACCTGGGCCGGTGGAACCCGATCGACGTCGAGTGCTTCGAGCCGGGATGCGGCGGCATGCTCGAGGTCGAGATTCCGTTCGCTGACGACGCGCTGTCCGACGCCGAGCGTCAGCGTGCGTTCAAGGACTCTCACCCGGAGGCGCGCTGCAGCAAGGACCACACCCACGTGATCGACGCGAGGCTCGCCCACCATGCCGCCTTCGAGGGCCTGCGATGACCCGGCGCATGGTGATCTCTCAGCCGCGGCGCTCAGGCGTGGTGTCGACGTCGGAACTCGCTGTGTGGTTCGGAGTGACGCGCAAGACGATCCTGAAGTACGTGCAGGAGGCGGGTGTGGAGCCCGTGGGGCGCGGTTCGAGGGGGGTGTCGCTGTGGCCACGCCAGGCCGCGATCAAGGCCGTCTACGGGCGTGTCGCGAAGCCCCGATAGCGTCTCCGGTTACACTGGAGCGGCAGGGCGACGTGTGCCCTGACATCACGTAAGGCCCGGAGCGGACACCGCCCGGGCCTTTGTCATGCCCGGCCTCGGCTTGTTGTCTTGTCGAGGTCCGGCACGCTCGGTTGCGGGCCGATGCGTGCTGAGGAGTGGCCGCGGCGTATCACGGGGATTGCGCCTCCTCCTGGTCGAAGTCGAGCGGCACCGGCTTCACCCCAGACTTCCCGCCCTCACCAGTCGACACCACCGACGCCGCGAGCGTGCATGGGCTAGAGCGAGGGCGGGGACAGCATGGCCAGACGAGCACCATCGCGTTGCACGCGCTGCTCTCGCCTGGCGACCGAGGGCGGGCGCTGCGACGAGCACCAGCGCAAGCCGTGGGAGAACCCGAGCGCGAACAGCCTGGCCTTGTCCGGCGGTGAGCGTGAGCAGCTGCGCAACGCGCTGCTCGCCCGCGGCGACACGTGCGCGTGGTGCGGCACGGACGAGCACCTCGAGCTCGATCACATCATTGAGATCGCTGACGGTGGCGACGCTAGAGACCTCAGGAACTGTCAACTGTTGTGCACTGAGCACCACAGGAGGAAGACGCTCACGATCGCCAAGGCGCGACGCAACTCCTGCCAACCAAAAAGGGTCTGATACCAGGCATGATGCACGGGGGCAGGGGGGTTCGGATCGCAGGCCCAGGGGGGCGTCGGCGCGCCGCCGGGGCTCGGCGCGAAATGCCGCGGAATGTGGACCCCCCCTTGAGCCCAGGGGGGTATCTGACCCCCTCCTTGCCGATGCCCATGACCGCGCCGCTGGCGCCCGCCGAGAGGAGCCAGCTGATGACCGCCGACCCGCTCGACTTCGACACGCCTCGCCTCGCGCTCGCGGTCTTCGAGGGGCGTGTGTGATGGCGGGGACCGCGAACCTTGGGCGCAAGGCGATGCCGCGAGGGCTGCGGGTGCTCAATGGCAGCCTCGACGCTGACGGCAACGAGCGGGACTCGTCGGGGCATGCGATCGAGCCTGAGATCCAGTTCGAGCGAGGCGACCCGGTCAAGCCCGAGGGGATGTCGCCCGACGCCGAGTGGCTGTGGGATCAGGTCATCGAGCAGATGCAGGGCGTGGGAGTGCTCAAGCCTCTCGACGGGCCCGCGCTCGAGGTCGCCTGTGAGACGTTCGCTCGCTGGCGTGAGGCGAAGCGCATGCGTCAGGAGCAGGGGACGCTCGCGACGAACAGCCAGGGCCAGGTCACGGCACCGTGGGTGGGCATCGAGGAGCGTGCGTCGAAGGAGATCCGCGCATGGTTCGCGGAGTTCGGCATCACACCGGCGGCCGAGCGCAACCTTCGCGCAGACTCCGGTGGCGGCGATGACGACAGCAACCCGTTCTAGGCGCGAGGAGGAGGTCGAACTCCCGCCCGCCGCCGAGCTCCGCAGGCTGAAGATCAGCCGCGAGGTTGCCTGGTACATGGCGTCGCGAGGGATCGAGTTCCCGAAGCATCCGCCGCTGATCAAGACGCCCGAGCCGTCCGAGGATCCCGACGCGGTGTTCTCGCCGGCCGCAGTGGACAAGGTGATGCGGGCATTCCGGGCGCTGCGCCACACGCAGGGCCGCTGGGCTGGCAAGCCGCTTGAGCCGGCACCGTGGCAGGTGGCGTACATCATCGCCCCGATCTTCGGCTGGGTGAAGCTCTCCGAGCACGGCGGCATGGTGCGCGTGGCCCGCAACGCGTACATCGAGATGCCCCGCAAGAACGGGAAGTCGACGACGGCCGGCGGTATCGCGCTGTACCTCACGGGTGCCGACGGCGAGCAGGGCGCACAGGTGGTCGCGGCTGCGACGACGAAGGACCAGGCGGGCTTCGTGTTCGCCCCGATCAAGAAGCTCGCGGAGTCCTCGAGGAAGCTCAAGGGCCGGTTCAAGGCGCTGACGGGCAAGGTGATCCACCCTCGGTCGGGCTCGTACTTCGCGGTGATCTCGTCGCTCGCAGACGCCCAGCACGGCGCGAACCTTCATGGCGCGATCATCGACGAGCTGCACGTCCACAAGACGCCTGACCTGGTCGAGGCGCTCGAGTCCGGTACCGGTTCCCGTGAGCAGCCGCTCGTCGTCACGATCACCACGGCGGATGACGGCAAGCCGAACACGATCTACGCGCGCAAGCGTCGCTACGTCGAGCGGCTGGCGAAGAAGGTGTTCGAGGACCCGACGACCTACGGTGTCGTGTTCGGACTGCCGCAGCGTTCGGACCCGCTGAACCCTGCGAACTGGCCGAAGGCGAACCCGGGCTACCCGGAGTCGCCGACGCACGCGTACCTCGTCTCGGCCGCGAACAAGGCCCGCAACTCGCCGGTCGAGCTCGCGTCGTTCAAGCGTCTGCATGCCGGGCAGCGCACCAAGGGCGGGTCGTCGTTCGTCACGCTCGTCCAGTGGGACCGCAACGCCGGCGCCCGCATCAGGCGTGAGGCGCTCAAGGGACGCACTGCGTTCGGGGGCCTCGACCTCGGGTCGGTGTCCGACCTGACGGCGCTGTGCTGGCTCCTGCCGTACCCCGACGGCCGGGACGGCTACGACGCCCTGTGGCGCTTCTGGACGCCGGAGGACAACCTCGAGCGGCTCGACGAGCGCACTGCCGGATCCGCATCGCTGTGGGTGCAGGAGGGATGGCTCGAGCTCACGCCCGGCAACGTCACCGACTACGAGTGGGTGCGCGAGCGGATCAACGAGGACTGCGAGCACTACGACGTCGAGTCGGTCGGCTTCGATACCTGGAACTCGGCGGCTCTCACGAACGCCCTGCTCGACGACGGAGTGCCGCTGATCGAGACCAGGCAGGGCTACAAGACGATGTCGCCGGCCATGAAGGAGGCGCAGCGCCTGGTCATCAAGGGCCGGCGCGGTGCACCCGTCCTGCACCACGGCGGCAACCCCGTCATGCGGTGGATGGTCGACAACCTCTCGGTCGCGATCGACACCGCGGGCAACGTCAAGCCAGACAAGAAGAACTCCGCCGACAAGATCGACGGCTGGTCGGCGCTCATGAACGCGATCTCCGAGGCCAACTCCGAGGCCAATCTCGCGACGTCCAACTACGAGGACGGCGGCATGACCGTCGCCTGAACCACAGGGAGACCCCGCATGTTCCTTCCCCGACACGCACGCGCCCGCTTCAACCTCGTCGACGGATCGACGATCGAGGGCACCGTCCGCAGCCGCTGGACCTGGTGGGGATGGCGCCTGTCGCGCCCTGTGGTGCAGACCGGCGCCGGACCCATCGAGGCGGAGGGATTCTTCTGGGTCGCTCGCCGCCACGTCCTGTCCATCCAGGTCCTCCACATCGAGGCCGAATCCAGCGAGGAGTAGCCGATGGCCATCGTCGCATCCAAGGCCACCGGCAAGTCGGTCACCATCGGCAGCTTCGCGGCCGGCTACCCGACCCAGACGACATGGGGCACGAACATCACGGCGGTCGACGCCGGCATGCCGCTGGTGAACTACTCGTCGCTGCCGACCGATCCGCTGAAGCTGTGGAAGACGCAGCCGAGCCTTCGCAAGGTCGTCGGCTTCGCGGCTCGCGAGTTCGCGATGGTGCCCTGGCACGCCTACCAGCGCGTCGACGACAACGACCGTGTGCGCCGATCCCAGAGCCCGGCCGAGCAGATCCTCGTCAAGCCCGAGAATCTGGTCGACGGCTACATGCTGCTGACGGCGCTCGCGACCGACGCGATGATCTTCGACCAGTTCATGGCGGTGCTCATCGACGACGAGCTGGTGCGGATCCCGCCATCGATGATCAACATCAAGTCGGACGCGTTCGGCAGGCCTCGCCAGATCATCATCATGATGCCGCAGGGTCTCGACGACCTCGACGTGACGGACGTGCCGAAGGTGGTCGGCTGGGGGTGGCACCCGACCAAGGCCGGCGGCGTCTCTCCGATGTACACGCTCGCGGCGCTGCTCGAGGAGAACCTCCGGGCGGTCGACTGGCGCACCCAGCAGTGGCGAGCGATGCCGAAGGTCGCAGGCTTCCTGAAGCGTCCCGCGGCTGCTCACAAGTGGCAGGGGCCGCAGAAGGATAGCTTCCTCGAGTCGTGGCGCGCGTGGCGCACCAACCCGGGCGCCGGCACACCGATCCTCGAGGACGGCATGGAGTACGAGTCGATCGACTCGAGCATCACGCCGAAGAACGCGCAGGACATCGAGGGACGGCGCCTGACGGACATCGAGGTCGCCTCCGCCTTCTACATCCCGCCCGAGCTCGTCGGCGCCCGTGAGGGCACGTTCTCGAACATCGACGCCTTCCGCCAGATGCTGTTCGGTCCGACCCTCGGACCGCTGTTCGTGCAGATGCAGCAGGCGTTCAACAACGGCGGCATCGTCGAGTCGCTCGACGTCACGCCGAACCTGTACGTCGAGCCCAACCGCGAGGCCGCGATGGAGGGCTCCTTCATCGAGCAGGCCCGCGTCCTGCAGAGCGCGATCGGCGGTCCCTTCATGCTCCGCGCCGAGGGTCGTTCGCGGTTCAACCTTCCGTTCATCCCGGGCACCGACGAGCTGATCGTGCCGCTGAACGTCGTCGAGGGCGGCCAGGCCAGTCCGACCGACAGCGGATCCCAGAACGTCGGCGGCGACAACGCCGACCCGGCAGCGCAGGCGTAGCAGCAGCTGCTCGTCAGCGTCCGAAGCACCTACCCGAGAGGAGGCGGCATGCCCGCCGTGAAGATGGCCGCCGTCGCATCGGTGAAGGCCGTGGAGCCGACTGAGGACAGCAACGATCCCCTCGGCACGTTCATCGCGATCGTGTCCGTGTTCGGCAACGAGGACTACGACGGCGACATCGTCGTCGCGGGAGCCTTCGCCGACTCGATCAAGAAGTGGGCAGACAGCGACCGCCGCCTGCCCGTCTTGTGGTCCCACCAGTTCAGCGACGTCGACTCGATCCTCGGCTACTACAGCGAGGCATCGGAGACCGACGTCGGCCTCAAGCTCAAGGGCCACCTCGACATGAACCACCAGCGGTCAGCGCGCGTCTACGAGCTGATGAAGCAGGGGATCATCGTCGAGTTCTCCTGGTCGGGCGAGGTCCTCGAGTACGAGGTGATCGAGCCGGAGGACCCGGAGGACGAGTGGGCCTGGTGGTGGGCCGGGATCAAGATGCTCAAGATCGACCTCTGGGAGGCGGGTCCCTGCTTCAAGGGTGCGAACCCTGAGACCGAGCTCCTGTCGATCAAGGCCGCCGACCTCACTGGCCGCCTCGCCGAGCGCATCCGCCGCCAGGGCAAGGCCCTCACCGACGACGAGCGCCGGCACATCCGCGCGCTCGCGGAGGGCGTGGAGAAGGCACAGGACGAGCCCGTGGGGGACCAGCCCGACGGGATCGAGAAGGACGTCGACGTGGACTCCGTCGACGAAACCGAAGACGTCCGGCTAGTGGACGCCGGCATGAAGGCCCGGGCGCGGCTCGAGCTCTCTCTCACCACGGAAGGAAGGTAAGGTCTCATGGGACCCGAACAGAAGAAGGCCGCGCTCCTGGCCGAGATCGAGGCGCTCAAGGCGAAGTCGCTCACCGACGACTTCACCGACGATGACGCGGCTCGCTCGCTCGAGGCCGTTAAGGAGCTCGCCGACGTCGAGAAGATCATCGCCCGCAAGGAGGCCGCCTCCAAGGCCCTCGGCGGCGTGACCGCGCCGGTCCAGGAGTCGGCCGATGACACCCCGTCCGCGACGGGCGCCGCGAAGTCGGGATCGCTGGGCCAGCAGTTCGTGAACTCGGACGCCTACAAGGCGTTCAAGACCGCGAACCCGAAGCCCGTCGAGAAGGACACCCCCATCTCGATCAAGGCCACCGGTCTGAAGATCATGCGGCGCAAGCTGCTCGACACCGCGACCACGGGCAACGCCGAGCCGGTGATGCTCGATGGCATCGAGGACGTCACGTTCCGGCCTCCGCGCCGCCTGCTGGAGGTCATCACCCGCGGCACCACGAACCGCGAGTGGGTGAAGTATCGCCAGGTCGTGTCGAAGACCAACAACGCGGCGATCGTCGCGGAGGCCTCCGACAGCGGCGACCCGGTGGCGAACACCACCACGGGCGTCCTTGAGTACCCGGCGGGCGCCGGACTCAAGCCCCTGTCGACGCTGACCACCCAGACCGCGGAGGCGAAGGCTGCGACCTACGCCGACGGCATGGAGGTCACGAACCAGGAGCTGTCCGACGACGGCATCATCTCCAGCCTCATCGACTCGACGCTCACGGAGAACATCGAGATCACGATCGAGGACATGATCCTCAACGGTGACTCCGGTACCGACCCCGAGCAGCCTGACGGGATCTTCAACACCACCGGCGTGCTGCAGCAGGCGTTCGTCACCGATGCGGTGACGTCGATCCGCAAGGCGATCACGCTGCTGCGCACGACGTCGGGTGCGTCGATCCGGGGCGTCCTGCTCAACCCGCAGGACGACGAGGCGTGGGACCTCCTGCAGGACGCCAACAACCGGTACTACGGTGCCGGACCGTTCGGCTCCGGTCCGCGCACAGCGTGGGGCTACGAGCGGATCGAGTCGCAGGCCATCCCGGTCGGTCAGGCGGTGATCGGCGACTTCTCGACGATCCACTTCCTGATCTACGAGGCGCTGTCGGTCCTGGCGTTCAACCAGCACAAGGACTTCGCGCAGCGCAACCTCACCTACATCCGCGCCGAGATGCGTGCGATGCAGATGATCCGCAACGCGGCCAAGCTCTGCGTGGTCGACCTCACCGCCTAGCGCGGTCCGCTCCTGCCGTCGGCGCTTCCCCCGCCGCCTAGCGACCAGGGGAGCGCCGACGGTGGGTGCCTCACACCCATCGCCGGCAGCGCCGACGAGACAGGAAGGAAAGACACATGGCCAGCAGCACCACCCAGGGAATGGTGATCGCGAACGGCGTCCGCTACCGCCTGAAGGACGCGCGCCGGCTCGGCATCCCCCTCGACGGGAAGGTCGTGACCAAGCGTTCGCGTCAGGTCACCACCTCTGCGACGGGCGCCGTTGAGCGCCCCAAGGGCAACGACTCGACCGAGAAGTGGGTTGCGTTCGCGCTCGCGCACGGCAAGACCGAGGACGAGCTCAAGGGTCTCGGGCGCAACGACATCAAGGAGATGTTCCCCGCGCCCGAGGACGAGAAGGCCGACGCTGCCAACGTCCCGGCCGCCACGACCGACGCGAACACCGCGCCGGACTCCACGGACGGCGCCGCAGGCGAGCCGTCTGACGACACCAGCGACGACGACGAGGACTCGGACGACGAGGACTCGGACGACGACGAGTAGCGACGACCGGAGGGGCCAGCAATGAGCACCACGCCGACATTCTCAGCCGACGACCTGCTCGCTGACCCCTCCGATCTCGCCGTCCGTCTGGACGACCTGACCGCATCAGACGCGATCGTCCTCAACGCGCTCAAGCGCCTGTCGGCCCGCTTCCGCTCCGCGACCGACAACCAGATCACCGCGGTCACAGGCGCCACCATCACCGTCTCCGGGCGGGGCAACAGCAGCCTCCTGCTTCCCGTGAGGCCGATCACCGCCCTCACATCGGTCACTGTCTCAGGACTCGAGTATGTCGAGGGCTACGACTTCGTCGTGGGCTACGCAGCCGGCATCCTGCGCCGCGACTTCGGCTGGCCCGACGGCCTGGACAACATCGTCGTCGTCTGCGACCACGGCTACGCCACCGTGCCGCAGGACATCCAGGACGCGATCCTCGACATGGCCGAGGTCTACTGCAACATGAGCGCCGGCATCGAGTCCGTGACCACGGGCAGCGAGTCGGTGAAGATCGCGAACTCGCTGATCAACGGCGGCTCACTCGGGTCCTGGAACGAGGTCATCGCGAAGTACACGATCGGCGGCAACGGTGACCGGTCATGAGGCTGACCCATGTGCTGCACACCGAGTCGGTGACGATCATCAAGGCGGCCCCGACGGGCGACACCGACGCGGACGGCGTACCGATCACCGACGCCCCCACGCAGACCGCTTGGAGCGGTCTGGCCATCCAGCAGACCACAGCCGACGAGACCACCGCGGGTGACGTCGACGAGGTCGCGACGACCTACAGCCTTTCGGGCCCGATCCCATCCGTCGAGCTGACGGCCGCGGACACCATCCGCTGGAACGGCATCGACTACTCCATCGTCGGCGACCCGGACACGCGCCGCGGCCGCCACCGCATCAACCACACCAGCCTCGTACTGCGCCGCGCTCGCGGCTGAGAGCTCGAGAGGAGACCGGCATGGCTTCCAGCAGGTCGTTCACGGGTCTCTCGACGAAGAAGCTCAACGAGGTCCTGCAGGCGCAGGCGGTCCGTTCCGCGCTCGAGGCGCGTGCCCGGCGCGTCTTGCCGCGCACCCGGGCGATCGCTTACGAGGTGGGTGCCTCCGAGTTCGCCGGCGAGCTGCACGTCGAGCAGGGGACGCGCCCTGGCGCGAAGGCGGATGGGGGGCTGAAGCGTCCCTATGCGCGGATCATCGCCGAGCTCACGCCGGAGCAGCGCAAGAAGGACGGGCGCACGCGCCTGACTCGCCGCCAGATCCTGCGCAAGGGGGCCTTCGGTGGCTAGCGCGGGACTCACGTGGCCGAACGCCGAGAAGGCCGTCGTGGCGTGGTTGAAGAACCGCACGACGAAGTACGTCGCGACGGAGACGGACGACACGCTCGGCGACCATCTGCCGGCATACAGGGTGGCACGCGCTGGAGGCACCACCAGGCCCGACGGCACTGGACTGACCAAGGTCATCCAGATCGAGATAGAGACCATCGCCGGCGACCGCGCATCCCTGTGGGCCGCGGTCGCTGAGATCGAGTCGGCGATGTACGCCCTCAGCGGGAACGGCCTCGAGGGCTGGTTCATCGACGAGGTCGAAGAGACGTTCGCCGCCGCCGTCGTCAGCAGCGACAGCGACGGGGATCGAAGGGCTAGCGCGACCTACGGCCTCGCTGTGCGCCCGCACACCACCACCAACTAGAAAGGACACAGCGGATGCCTACCGTTGACAGCCTCCTCGTCGTGGATGAGGAGAACGTCCGCAAGTGGCCCACGCAGCTCTTCTACCTGCAGGCCCCAGACGCGGCGATCCCGACCGAGTTCATCAGCGCGACCGACTACATGCCGATCCTGCCGGCGGACGCGATCCAGCTCGGCTTCATCACCACCGACGGCGTGAGCGTCGACGAGTCTCTCTCCTCGGAGGACACTCAGATGCTGCAGTCGCTTGAGCCGGTGCGCTCCGACCTGACCGGCATCGCCCGGACCCTCACCATCGCGTTCGGCGAGGACAACGCCTACGTGCAGGCCCTGTGGCACGGGGTCGACTTCGCGAGCTTCCCGACCGACCCTGCCGCTCCGTGGGTGTTCGAGGACGGGGCGGCGACCCAGTTCCCGTACTACCGTGCGGGCCTGATCATGTCCGACGGCGTCGGCTCCAGCGCCCGGTACCGGCACGAGTACGGATACCGGGTCACGGTCAACTCGAAGGACACGCGCACCCTGAACCGCTCCGACCCGGAGACGTTCGGCGTCACCTTCTCCCTCCTCAAGGACCCGACCGTCGGCAAGTCGTACCACCGCGAGCAGGACGGACCCAGCTACACGCACGTGTAGCCCACGAGACCGGGCGGCTGGCGGCGGTGAGGGGAAGCCCGCCGCCGGCCGCCCTTCCGCTTCCCCAGCCTCCCCACAGTGAAGGACACACCGACCATGGCCAAGAACCGCAAGCCCCAGCCGATCCGCTTCAACCAGTTCCGCAAGCAGCTCGCGGACCAGGGGATCGACGACCTCGAGGAGATCATCCTCGACGACGACACCTCGATCTTCATCCGACTCGGCATCAACCTCGCCGGCGACGAGGACGACTTCGACGACTTCATGGCTGGCGTCCGCGCCGCGGAGGAGAAAGAGGAGCTGTGCAAGATCATCCTCGGCTTCTACGAGCACAAGAGCGCGGACGAGCAGTACAAGATCTACACCGACTTCGGGGGTAAGCCCCACGAGCTCGTCGCGCTGTGGGGCACCGCCACCGCGGCTCGCCAGGAGGCACTGGGAAAGCTCCGGCCTCGGAGGTCCTAGCCCACGCCTCCGAGGTCTACAGCCTCATCGGCCAGGCGCCCGAGGCCTACGAGGCAGCACTGCTCCAGGCCTACCCCGAGCGCCCCAACCCGATCTTCGAAGCGCTGAACGGACGCCTCAGCATCCGACAGCTGCGCGTCATGGTCGAGCACCTCCCACGCGGGCCCGTCGATCGTGAGGTCAACGGCCCATGGGGCGACATCGAGTACCTACTGCACGACATCGCGAACAGTCTGAGGCTGCTCAACACCACGTACTCGAACGTCCACCGGCCCAAGGGCGCGCCGCAGCGCAAGCCCACGTTCCTGCCCGGACCGGACGACAAGAAGCAAGACGCGGATCCGCGCAGCGAGCAGCAGATCCAGGCCGAGCAGGACCACCTGCTGGCCGTGCTGGCCCGCGATCGCGGCTAGGTAGCCCGCGAACCCACACCACAAGTCCACATCAGCAAGGGAGGTCCCGTCGTGGCTGACGAGGTCTGGCTCGACGTCCTCCCGTCGATGCGTGGGTTCGCGGGCACCTTGACCAAGGAGGTCACGAAGGCCGCGAAGGACGCCGGCGACAAGGGCGGCAAGGAGTACAAGAAGGCGCTCGAGAAGGGCGCCGACGGATCCGGCGACGCGCTCGTCGCCGAGCTCGAGACCGCTCAGAAGCGTGCCGCCGGGCTCGTCGCGAAGCTCTCGGGCGAGGTCTCCCGTGCCCGCCAGTCGCAGGCACGTGCCTCGGCCGAGCTCCTCACGGCGGAGCAGCGTGTCACGGACGCGACCGCGAAGTACGGCGAGGAGTCGAACCAGGCACGCGCCGCCGTGCTCAAGCTCGAGGCCGCGAAGGAGAAGGCGACCCAGGCCACCCAGACGTTCACGAACGCCGAGAACGCCCTCAAGGAGGGGCAGAAGTCGCTCAAGGAAACGACGACGCAGCTGACGGACGCCCAGCAGAAGTCGGGCACCGAGGCGACCAAGTCGAAGAGCATCTGGGAGAAGCTGACCGGCTCTCAGCGTGACAACGAGACGCAGACCGACCGCAACACCGGATCCATCGGCTCGCTCATCGCGAAGTTCACCGCGGCCACCGGCGCCGCCGCGCTCCTCGCGGCCGCGTTCGGCACCGCGCTCACCGAGGAAACGGTCGGCGACAGGCTCGCCGCACAGCTCGACGCGACCCCGGTGCAGGCGCAGGCCTACGGCGAGGCCGCCGGCAGCCTCTGGGCAAACGCCTACGGCGACAGCATCGGCGAAGTGGGCGACGCTGTCGACTCGATCGTGTCGTCGATCGACGGGATGCGCGACGCGTCGACGAGCAGCATCGAGGACATCACCGGCAAGGCCCTGTCGCTGTCCGACGCGTTCGGCATCGACGTCACCGAATCCGCACGCAACGCCGGCATCCTCATCAAGACCGGCCTCGCGTCGGACGCTGAGGACGCGTTCGACCTGATGACCGCATCGCTGCAGCAGGTGCCGGCAGCACTGCGCGGCGAGGTCACCGACGCGACCCAGGAGTACTCCGACTCCCTCGCCCAGCTCGGCCTCTCGGGCGAGGAGGCGATGGGCCTCCTCGTGTCCGCCACGGAGAACGGCCAGTACGGCGTCGACAAGATGGGAGACGCACTCAAGGAGCTCACGATCCGCTCGTCGGACATGAGCACCAGCTCGGTCGCCGCCTACAAGGCCGCCGGCCTATCCGCACAGGACATGTCCGATCGCTTCCTCGCCGGCGGCGACGTCGCCCGCGGCGCGCTCGCGGACCTCGTCACCGGCCTGCAGTCGATCACGGACCCCGCAGCGCAGGCGAACGCGTCGATCGCGCTCTTCGGTACTCCGCTCGAGGACCTCGGCACCGGCGACATCCCCTCCTTCCTCGACCAGCTCGCCACGATGGGTGGAGCTCTCGGCGACGTGTCGGGCAGCGCCGAGGATCTCTCGAACACGCTGTACGACAACACGTCGACCAGCCTCGAGTCCCTCAAGCGTGGCTTCTCGCAGGCGCTGTCGGAGGGGATCGAGCCGTTCCTCGGCCCCGCCGACGAGGTCCTCGGCTGGGTCCAGGACGTCCTCCCTGGCATCCAGGACGTCATCTCGATCCTGTTCAACGGCGACTACACGGGAGGCCTCGCCGACTCGTTCGGAATCTACGAGGACTCGGGCTTCGTCGACTTCCTCTTCAGCGCCCGCGACGCAGCGATCGAACTCGGGTCATGGCTCAAGGGCACTCTCTTGCCAGCACTCGAGTCGTTCGGGTCATGGCTCACCAGCGGAAGCGCTGGTGCTGAGGTGTTCGCGACTGCCGTCGGCGCGATCGTGGCGGGTGTCATCACGTGGACAGCTGTGACACGGACGGCCACCGCAGTCCAGGCCGCATTCGCGGTCGTGATGGACGCGAACCCGATCATGCTGATCGTCACCGCGATCGCAGCTCTCGTCGCAGGCCTGGTGTACTTCTTCACCCAGACCGAGACCGGCAGGCAGCTGTGGGAGACGTTCACGACCGCGCTCGCGGACGGCTGGAACTGGGTCGTCGGCGTGGTCCAGGCAGCGTGGACGGACGTCCTGAAGCCGACCTGGGACGCGCTCGTCGCCGCCGCGACGTGGCTGTGGGAGTCGGTCCTGTCGCCCATCTTCGACGCGATCTCGTTCGGCTGGTCGCTGCTCGCGACGGGCTTCCAGTTCTACTGGGACTACTACCTCTCGCCGATGCTGACGATCTTCGCGGCCACCATCTCGTGGCTGTGGGACACCGTCGCGAAGCCCGTGTGGGACGTGATGAAGATCGCGTGGGGTGTGCTCGTCGCCGGCATCACCTGGTACTGGGACCACGTTCTGAGCCCGATGTTCGACGCAGCCGGCACCGTGATCTCGTGGCTGTGGAACAACGTCGCGAAGCCCGTATGGGACAAGATGAAGTCCGGCTGGAACACCCTCGTCGGAGGCATCACCGACATCTGGGACAACAAGCTCAAGCCCGCCTTCGACGCTCTGAAGTCATTCATCGACACGACCCTGCCGGACGCCTTCGAGGCTGGCAAGGACGCGATCGGGTCAGCCTGGAACAAGATCAAGGGCCTGGCAGCCAAGCCGATCAACTTCGTGATCGACACCGTGTACAACAACGGCTTCCGGTCAGTCATCAACAAGGTCGCCGGCTGGGTCGGCGCACCCGAGCTTCCGTCGCTTCCCACGATCCCCGAGTACGCCAAGGGTGGACTCGCCGGGACCGGCTGGGCAGTGGTCGGCGAGCAGGGCCCTGAGCTCGTCAACTTCGACAAGCCCGGACGTGTCTATACCGCGGGGCAGACCGCGACAGCGCTCGCGGGCGCGGTGTCGATCAACACTCACACAGCCGCTGCAGGGCCTGTGGCGGGCGCGACAGCTTCGAGCGGCAGTGCGTACCGGACGTTGCTCGACGTCGCGGCAGCGGGCAGTACACGCGGTGCCTGGCCAGTGTTCACGATGACGGCATCCGGCACTCCAGTGATCGTCAGCTCCGGTGGCGGCGGCAAGGGCATCGATCCGACCGCCTACGTGAAGTACGACAACGGGGGAGTCCTGCAGCCCGGGGCGACGGGAGCGGTCAACGCCACTGGCCGTCCCGAGGCGGTGCTCACCGAAGCGCAGTGGACGTCGATCGAGCGCATCGCCGATAACGCCGGGCTCTCACTATCCGAGATCGACCTGTCCGACAGGACGCTGCGCAAGCTCGCGCAGTACCTCCTCGAGGCGGACGAGCGTGCCGTCGCCCGCGGGCTCGCGAAGGCAGCGCGTGAGGCACAACTCGTGACACGGATGGGGGGTGCGTGATGCCTGCTGTCAACGGCAACTCGGTCGACTACTCGGGCTCGTACTTCTACCAGTCGCAGATCGGCTACTCGGTCGAGTACCTCTCGGACGCGGTGGCACGAGTCCACTACGACGCACGCCTATACCACTCGACGTCGCTGTACGACAGCTCGAACAACGCAGGCGGCAGCGGCGACCTGTTCACGCAGTCGTTCGGATCACACACGTTCGCGGACGCCGCGGCAGCGACGTACACGTACCGGTCGGGCTACACCGACATCGCCCGCGTGTACGGCTCCGACGTGACCGTGACGCAGTCGATGTGGGTGGAGGACCTCGCGGACTCCGCCGGCGGTGGTGCACGCTCGCAGGCGAACCTGTCGATCGACATCGCGGCCCGCCCCTACTCGCTGCCGGCAGCGGTGACGGGCCTGTCGGTCACGCGCACGTCGGACACGTCGCACACGATCGCGTGGACGAACAACCCGACCACGGGCGCGCCCTACGACGCGGTCGCGGTCGAACGCTGGGACAACGTGTCGAACGCGTGGACCCGTATCCTGACCGATCACACGCCCGTGTCGTCGTTCGTCGACACGACGACGGTCGCGAACCGCAAGTACCAGTACCGGGTGCGTGCGGGCAACTCTGTAGGCGACTCGGCGTGGAACACCAGCGGCTACGTGTACACGACGCCGGCGGCCCCCTCGTCGGCCTCCGTGTCGATCCCGTCGTCCGGCACCGCCCAGGTCGCGTGGGCGGGCGCACCGTCCTACGGCGACTATCAGGTCCGCATCTACGAGTCCGTCAACGGCGCAGCGTATGCGCTCGCGGCCACGGTCGCGTCGTCGGTGTCGTCGTGGACGGACACGAGTGCGCCGACGTCGCAGACGCATCAGTACCAGGTGAGGTTCATCCCGTCGTCTGGGACGGTCCTGGAGTCGGGGTCGGCGACGACGGGCGTGGTGTACGCGGTGCCGGCGGCGCCGACGGCGGTGACTGCTGCGCGGGTATCGGACTCGCAGGCGACTGTGTCGTGGACGCGCAATGCGTCGACGAACGGGCCGTACACGTCGCAGCAGGTGCAGCGGCGCCTCAACGGCGGCTCGTGGACCGCTGTGGCGACGGTGTCGGCCACGGCGACGGCCTACACCGACTCGACGATCGCGGCCAACGGCAAGTACGAGTATCGGGTGGTCGCGGTCAACGCGACGGGCTCGACCGCGTCTGCGGCGTCGTCGGCCATCTGGACGACGCCTGCGGCTCCGTCGTCGGCGACGGCGGCGAAGACCGCGGCGGGTGCCATCACGGTGGCGTGGGCGGGAGCTCCGGCCTTCTCCGAGTACCAGGTGCGGATCTACGAGTCGCAGAACGGTGGCGCGTACTCGCTGCTGGCGACGGTGGCTGCAGGCTCGTCGCCGTACACGCATGCGTCGCCGTCGACGTCGGTCACGCACCAGTACCAGGTCGCGTTCATCACGTCGTCGGGCACGACGCTGATGTCGGCGGTTGCGACGACGGGGACGATCCAGCTGGCGGCCGCGCCGAGCGCGCCGACGGGGCTGGGACCGTCGACGGTCTTGGATGCGACGACCGCGCGCACCCTGTCGTGGACCCACAACCCAGTGGACTCGTCGCCGCAGTCGAAGTTCCAGGTTCGTCACCGTGCAGCTGGCGGCTCGTGGACTGAGATCACTGCCGTGTCCTCGACGGTGTCGCAGTGGGTGCTCCCGGCGGGCACATATGCGAACGGCATCACGGTCGAATGGCAGGTGCGCACCTGGGGCATCTACACGGATCCGTCTGCCTATTCGGCGACCGCGTCGTTCGTCACGTCCGCGGTGCCGACGGTGGTCGTGTCCTCGCCGTCCGCCGGTGCCACGCTCACGGACTCGGTGCTCGCTGCAGCGTGGACGTACTACCAGGCACAGGGGTCGGCGCAGGCGCAGTGGCGGGCCACCCTCATCCACGGGGGCGACACGATCGAGGTCCTCACCGGTGCCGGCACCGCGGCATCGGTGACGTTCGCCACGGCAGGAGCCGACGGTGAGGCGTACACGATCCGCCTCGAGGTGCAGTCCGCCGCGGGCCTGTGGTCCACGGCGGCCGAGGTCGCTGTCACCGTCGACTACCTCGAGCCGTCCCTGGTGGCGATCGACGCGCAGTTCCACCGCGACTCTGGCGTGATGGTCCTCACGCTCACGCCTGCCGCGTGGGACGACGTGACGACGATCCAGCCCGTCGCGGCGACCGTGGAACGCTCCCTCGACGGTGGGTTGACGTGGCTCACGATCGCGCTCGAGGTGTCGATGCTGATCTCGACGGCCGGCGTCGTCGTCCTCGACACGACGGTGCCGACGCTCAGCACCGTCCTGTACCGGGCCACAGCGATCTCGTCGCTACCCTCCACCGCGATCGGGCCCGAGACCAGCATCGACGCAGACGAGCGACAGTTCGCCTACCTGTCATATGGGCCGGGCTTCGGCACCGCGCTCGTGTTCTACGGCAACCTGGAGCTGGAATCGACTGCCGGCCGTGAAGAAGCCGTCGAATACTTCGCCGGCCGAGTCGGCGCCGACGGCCTGCCCGCGGGAGTCATCATCTCGGGAGAGACCCGAACACGCACCGTCACCGTCGCGGTACGTCTAATCGAAGGCGAAGGACACGCGACCCACGTCGACTTCGAGCGCGCCGCGCTCGCGGGCGGGGTCATGTGCTACCGCGATCCGTCGGGTCGACGGATGTTCGGACGCTTCACTCTTGGCGGGACCAAGATGACGTACATCGAGCTCAGCGACCTCTCGTTCACGATGGAGGAGGTTGGCGCCAATGCCTGAAGCGCTGCTTCCGGACGGACTCGTACCGGTGATCACACGGAGCTCCGCACTCACCGGACATCGCTCTGTGCGGCGCTCCTACCGTCTGCTCGACCGGGACGGTGGCGACCTCGGCCCCCTCGACGGAGTCACCGGCGCATCCCTGACCGAGTCTGCGGCTGCCACGCTCAAGCGCGGAGGATCCGCATCGATCACTGACACTGAACAAGACATCGACTGGCTCAACTCCCGGATCCACGCGACCTACGAGGTCGAGGCTGGACCAGCGTGGGGTCTCGGCGTCTTCATCCCCTCCGCGCCCGAAGAGGCCTGGTCAGGCTCGACCCGCCGATGGGAAGCAGAGCTCCTCGACGTCCTCACCGTCCTTGACGAATGGCCCCTCATCGACGGCTACACCTTGCCCGCCGGTGCCGTCGTCACCGACGAGATGCGAGCCATCATCGCCCTCACCGGCGAGACCGCAGTCGCGATCACCGACTCGACCAGCACCCTCACCACCGCCCGCTCCTGGGACCCGCACACCTCGGCCCTCACGATCTTCAACGCGCTCGCGGACTCGATCGGGTATTTCTCGCTTGCCTCCGACGGCGACGGGCTTCTCCGCGCCGAGCCCTACGTTCGACCGGCTGCGCGACCGATCGTGTGGGCGTTCGTCGAGGGTGTGGACTGCATCTTCCGTGACCAATTCAAGGTGACTCGGGACATCTATCACGTGCCGAACGTCATCTCCGCAGTGACGCAAGGCACCGGCGACGAGGCCGGCTTGTCCGTCACGGTCTACAACGACAACCCAGACTCGATCTTCTCGACCGTCTCGCGGGGACGTCTGATCGGCCGCGCCGATGGTCCGATCGTGACGGAAGCGACCGATCTCGACGCGCTCGAGACGATCGCGCACCGCGCCCTGATCGACGCGACCACGCCGACTCTGACGGTCGTGATCGACGCGATGCCGGTGCCCGTGTCGACGAACGATGCGGTGACCTTCCGACGTGCCGTGACTGGGCTCGACGGACGCTTCGTGGTGTCACGGATCGAGTACGGCGGTGCCGAGACGGACCTCGCGACGTACACGCTGACGGAAGTGGTGGACCTGTGAGCATCGCCGACCAGTTCGCTGACCTTTCGGCTCGCGTCGGCCAACTCGGCAAGCGCGTCCCGCGCTACCAGTACGGGTTCGTCACCCAGACCTCACCATTGCAGGTGCAGCTCGAGGACAGGCCCGACCCGGTCTACATCGCGGACAGCCTCGTGCCAGGCATCGGCATTGGCGCTCGCGTCGAGGTGCGGCAGATCGGGTCGCGGTACGACATCGTGCATGCACCCAGCGCCACATCTCCAGTGGCGACGCCATCGGGCGTCATCGCGATGACAGCCAGCGCGGCGGCGCCGAGTGGATGGATGCTGTGTCAGGGCCAAGCGGTCTCGCGGGCAACCTACGCAGACCTGTTCACGGCGATCGGGACGACGTATGGAGCTGGGGACGGCTCGACTACGTTCAACCTGCCGAATCTGAAGGGGCGCGTTCCAGTTGGCGCGGACTCGTCGGACACGACTTTCGATGCTCTGGGAGAGACCGGTGGCGAGAAGAGCCACACGCTCACTGCTACGGAGATGCCGAGCCATACGCACGTGCAGAACTCCCACGGTCATACCCTGACTGATCCCGGTCACAACCACACGCAGAACAGTCACAACCACACGCAGAACAGTCACAACCACACCCAGGACTCGCACCGTCACGTCGGGCTCGACACGGGTGGAACAACGCTGGGGTGGCTGAGCAGTGCAGTTGGTGCGGGAAGCGGCGCGGCGACCGTTCGCCCCAATCCCGAGGCGGCCGTGAACACCGCCTACACCACGGCGACCAACCAGGCGACCACGGCGACAAATCAGGCGACCACGGCGACGAACAACAGCGCCAGCACCGGCGTGACCCTGGCGTCCGCGACAGCGGTGAACCAGAGCACCGGCGGCGGCGCTTCGCACAACAACCTGCAGCCATTCATGGTCGTCAACTACATCATCAAGAGCTAGGGGCAACCATGCGTTACGTGTCTGGTGCGCTCGACGACTGCACGCTCGCTTGCTTCGACTCCGATCGCGCGCAGCCTGCCGACGGCGACATCGCGGCGTACTGCGACGAGCACCGTCAATGGTGGTACGCGTTCGCGGACAACGCCACGTGGCAGCAGGTCGACTTCGTTCCCGGCCCGATCCGCGCAGTGCTGTCGCTGCCATAGAGGCCACGAATCCCCCTGCCCACGGTCAAGCGTCGTGCTCCGTGCCCACAACGTCAACTGCTCAGGAGACACCGTGATCCTTTCCATGCTCGATGACTACATGCTCGCCGCCGGCGCGCTCGCTGCGGCAACGCTCGCGATCTGGAAGGTGCTGATCCCAGCCGGGCGCCGCCTCCACGCGTGGGCGGAGCGTGGTGGTCGCGCGCTCGACATCCTCAACGGGTCACCAGAAGTCATCGACCCTGACAGGCCGGGCGAGATCTTGCGGCCTGCGATCCCGGACATGGGGGTCCGCATGACGGCCGTCGAGGGGCTGCTCAACGAGTTCGTGCTGCGCGATCTGCACGCGAACGTGCAGCAGGCGCGGGAGGCGGCCGAGGGGGCGGCTCGCGATGCACGCAAGGCGCTGCGCGGAGTCGCGGACCTGCGCGCCGCTTCTGAGATCTGGCATGCCGGCGAGCTCGACGTCCTGACCGCGATCGAACGCAACGTCGCCAAGCCCACCACCACTGAGGAGACACTGTGACCGTCTTCGTCGACCTGTCGACACCTGGGCGTCTGGCCGCCGAGCATGCTGCCGGCTACGAGCGGACGCTGCGGGCCCTGAACGCCGCGGGGATCGACACCCCGGGCACCACGAGCCCGAACCACGCCTTCCGCTCCGACGCCGAGCAGGAGGTCCTGTTCCGCGCGAACTACACGCAGGACACCACGGAGCCGCTGTTCCACTACGCGTCGGGCAAGACCGACGCCCGCTCGTGGGCCGGGCACGGCACCTGGTACCGCCGCAAGGGCAAGGTCGCGGTCGCGCCCCCCGGCACGTCGAACCACCGGCTGGGCGACACCGTCGACTGGCAGGACCTCGGCGACCAGGGATCGGACCGGTGGAACAAGGCCGCGGCGGTCCTGACCGACAACGGCTGGGACCACACCGAGGGCGCCCGGATCGGCGAGTCCTGGCACTGGACCCGCATCACCGCCAACGACAAGCACCGCAACGACACCCTGGAGGACACCAGCATGATGCTCATCCGCAACACCTCGGGAGGAAAGGTCTGGCTCGTCACCGACGACGCCATGGAGCACGTCCCCGACGCCCGCACCCTCGCCGAGTACGAGAAGGCGCTCGGCCGTGCCGCCACCGACCACCCGTCGTGGTTCGTCGAGGGCCACCAGAAGATGCAGGAGCGCGTGCGCAGCTCCAAGGCCGTCCAGGCCGCAGCCGCGCAGGCCGCCGCCGGCTACGCCGTCGACAGCGACGCGCTCGCCACCGCGGTCATTGCACAGCTGCCCGCCAGTGCGAAGCCGCTCACCGCCGCCGAGGTCACGGCGGCCCTCAAGTCGGTCCTGTCCGGCGCCAGCCTCACCGTCAAGTAGGGAGAACACCCCGCATGCTCGCCACGCTCACCGCCTGGTTCACCGCGACCAGGCGCCAGAAGATCTACGCGGCCGTCGCCGCGCTCGTCCCGCTCCTGGTGTGGACCGGCACCCTCGTCGCAGGCCAGGCCGACCACATCCTCACCCTCACCACGATCGTCCTCCAGGCGGGCGCTGGCATCCTCCAGATCGCCCACTACACGCCCGCCCAGGCAGCATCCTGGTTCATCACCACCGGCCGCCTGATCCTGTACTCCACCGCGGGCCTCGCCATGCCTGCCCTCGTCGGCCTCGGCCTGTTCACCGCAGCCGCCGGCGACACGATCCTGCAAGGCCTGTCCATGGGCCTGACCGCGCTCGCTGCTGTCGTCGCGGTGATCACCTTGACGCCGGACTCGCCGGCACCGACCGCCGCCACCTGACCTCCTGGCGCATCCTTCGCTGATCCGCTCCGTGGGAGCGCGCCAGGACCACGAACGCCCCCACCCCGCTAGGCGCGGGGTGGGGGCGCTTTCGCCGTGCCAGAGCGTTACGATGCTTGAGAGGGCAGTTGCGTTGTGTGAAGCGTCACAGTTGTGCAACATTCTGTGCACCGGGGGCGTTGACTGGGACGGTTGGACGTAGGCTTCGGATGCAGCTACGGGGGTAGCTTGCTCCCGCTCGGTTTGCGTCCTACGGAACTTCGAGCGACAGGAGAGAGGCGATGGCTGAAGCATTGAGCGTTGATGACGTTGCTGCGTTCATTGTGCGCAGCCAGCACTCTGTCGACCGCATGAAGCTCCAGAAGTTGCTCTACTACGCGCAGTCGTGGCATCTTGCCGTGTTCGATCGACCGTTGTTCGATGAGACGTTTGAGGCATGGGGCGGCGGCCCTGTTATCAACAGCGTGTATCAGGCGTCCAAGGCGAAGCCGACCTACGACATCACCTCGTGGGATGGCGACCCGGAGGCTGTGTCGGGCCAGGCGGCCGCGCTTCTCAGAGCGGTCATGGCCGAGTACGCGAGCCAGTCGGCCGGCAAGCTTTCGAGCCGCACGCATAATGAAGAGCCGTGGCTCGTAGCGCGTCACGGTCTGCCCGATGGTGCGCGTAGCCGTAGCAAGATCGCGGCGCAGTCCATGGCAGAGTTCACTCGACGTTCCTGCACGCTTGGTGGACAGTACGCGGCGGACATTGCGGCTGGTGGGGTGATCGGCGGCGACTTCGCGCCTGATGTTGACGACACTGAGCCGCTGCATGATCCGTATGCGCGCGACGTAGTATCCACTCTCGAAGTTGGCCACGCGGACGTCATGCGTCGACCGCGGCGAGTCGTGCCCACGAGCGTTGGGTAGCGCGGGGCGAGCGTCCCACCCGACAACGCACCTGGTGGTATTCGACGCCAACATCTGGATCGATACCGCCGTCATTCTAGGTGCGCCTGCAACGCGGGCGGACTTCGATCGCGCCAACGCAACGACAGTCGGAACCCCGATCCCGCACCCTATCGATCGTGCTTACGACAGCATGAGGGCTATCGCGACGACTCTCTCAGGCAGGTTCGTTGCGGACGAGCGCATTGAAGTGTGGACCAGCAACCACATCGATGACCTCGTGTATGACCGGCTTGCGCGGCCAGTCGAAGGCGCAGCGAACGGTCGCACGGGGTATGGCTGGAGTCTTGGCGATGCGGAGAAGTATCTCGTCGAGATGGTCGACTCCCTTGTGGAGTCGACCGCGGGCGGCTCCGTAGGGGACGTGTCAATTCCGTTCAAGAACCCACCGCTCGACCATGAGGACGGGTGTGTGATGCAGACCGCGCGAACCGCCGGCCACAGCGACACACCCTGGTATCAGAAGTACATCATCACTCGCGACCAGGGGTTCCGGACGGCTGATCTCAGTTCGGAGATCACCGTCCTGTATCCCTGGGAGTGGATCGGCAGAGTGCGCGGAGCTCGTGTGGCTGGGGTCAAACCCAAAGTTCGAGCACGCTAGCGGGCAGATCGTGCCTGAACAGGAACTCAGCGACTTCTGCTGAGACATCGCAGCCGCCTGAGAATTCCCGGGACTGCCGGGCGCGCGAGGGGGTGCAGCGCCCGGCAGCATGTGCGCGCGAGGGGTCGATGCGCGCATGACACACCCTAGCCGCCCAGGGACCTGCGCGGCGACGCCACGTCGCACCTCCGTGGCATCCTCACCGCATGCGCGACGGTCCCCAGTTCGAGTTCGGTGTCGACGCTATTGCCGGCCGTCAGGCGGTCGTGCACCGTGCGAGCGGCGAGCTCGTCGGCTGGATCGTGCGGGACGGCGATCGCCTCCGCATGCGCCGCGGTGCATGGATCTCGGAGCCGGCGGACACGATCCCGCAGCTGTTCACCGTCGCGGCTGCACGAATGAGCTCGGGACGAGTCGCGATGCTCTAGCCGGAGAACGAGCCGTCGTCGAACGCATGCTCGGCGTACCAGGCGCCAGCCTTGTTCACTTTCGCAGCGAACGCCCGAGCCTTCGGGGCGTCCTTGCGGTCTGCAGCCACGATCATCGCGTCGCCGTCCGCGGTGATGATGGTGACGTAGACCTTGCCCTTCTCCTTCTTGAACATCCCGCCAACGATCGCACCGACGGGCCCGGCGAGGATCGCGCCGGTGATGACCCGCGTGCCGGTGGTCCGCTGGTTCGACTCACCAGAGTCGAAGTCGGCCGTGCATCCGCCGACGGGAACCGTAAGATTCCCGCTCGTCAAGCGCGGCACCAGGACGCCGTTCATGATCCGGTACCCCTCGAACGACGCCTGAAAGGCCGCGTTCTCCTTCGACCGCCGCACCGCATCCTTGAACCCCATACCTGGCACGATAGCGCGCCACCGCGCTCGCGGCCAGGGTTGGGCGGCGCCGCCGAGGTGTCGGGCGCGCAGGGCGTTGACGGCGGCGCGGGATACGACATCGCGGCCGCACGTGGGGGTTCGAGCGTATGTAGCGGCGAGGTTCAGTGGGTGGGAGTAGCGTCTGAACGGCACGTCCGTGGGTGGCGTGCGAGAGGGGCGTGATCATGGTAGAGACCTCGAACATCTTGGCGTGGACGTTGCGCAATGAGATTCCGATTCCGGATGACGTGTCGAGCCAGCTCGTTGAGGGTGAGGAGGCGGTTGCCGCGTTCTCGACTTTCCGCGATGCTGCGGTCTTCACCACCAAGCGACTGATCGTTCGGGATGCGCAGGGCTTCACAGGCAAGAAGGTCGAGATCTACTCGCTGCCATACCGCGACATCCACATGTGGTCATCGGAGAACGCTGGTGGCATCCTCGATCGGGATGGGGAGATCGCGCTCTGGACGAGGGCCGGCTACATCAAGGTGAAGTTGCTCAAGGGCATCGACGTGCGCCGTCTGGATCAGCTGATCGCGTGGGCTGTGCTCTCGACTCACTAGGACACCGGCGCAGGACTCGGCTCAGGCACGGGTCAGAGGCTTCGATCTGAGGCGCTCGCGTGCGTCATGCGGCGCCGCCGAGGTGTCGGGCGCGTAGGGCGTTGACGGCGGCGCGGGGTGCGGCGTCGGGGACCTTGGTGTAGGTCTGGGTGGTGGCGACGGAGGAGTGGCCGAGCAGTACCTGGATGGTGCGCAGGTCGGTTCCGCCGGCGAGGAGGTCGCTGCCGAATGCGTGACGCAGTGTGTGGGCTGTCCAGTGGGCGGGCAGGGCGCGGGCCATGAGCTTGCCGACGTACTGGGCGGAGAGGTGGCCGTGGTCGTCTCCGGGGAAGGCCCAGCCGCCACCGGCGAGGCATGCGGCTCGTAGGGCGACGGCGAGGGAGTCGTTGAGAGGGATGTCGCGTAGCTTCGCGCCCTTGCCGTGTACGAGCAGGCTTGAGCCGCTCTCGCCGCGGGTGAGGTCGCTCGTGTGGATCTGGGAGATCTCGGCGCGACGCATGCCGGCTTCGAAGGCGCAGCGCAGCATCAGGCGCGTGCGTTCGGGTGCGCGCTCGAGCGCGGCGCGGATCTGGTCGGTGGGGCATGGTCGTGGGGTGGCAGGTCGCGCCTTGATCTTGGGAAGGCTCACGGCTGGCGAGTGCTCGATGTGACCGGCGAGGACGGCCCAGTCGTAGAAGCCGATGAGGCTGGCGCGCACGGAGCGGCGGGTCTCGATCGCCCATTCCTGGCTGCCCGTCCAGGCGATGAGCAGTTCGAGCGTTACGGCCCATGGGTCGTCGATCTTGAGGCCGCGTGCCACGCGCTTCACGTGATCGGTGCGTGTGTAGATCGTCGTCTCCGCGTAGCCAGATGCGCGCATGTAGACACCCCAGTCAGCGATCGCATCGGACCAAGCGCCCCTCTGTGCGCTGTCCATGACGAGAACGTACAGCCTTCGTGAAGGGTCACCGGCTACCTTGGGGGGCATGGCTACCAGGCGTTTCTAGGCAAACAGGTCCATATGCGACGCTCGGCGTGGCCCAGCGCCCGCCCCTATGCGCTCGCGGTCCATGTACCAGCGGTGTGCGATGAGAGCGCAGTCGAGCTTGTCGTCGAGCTCGCGGCGGCGCGCGCGCGCGGCGGCATCGATCGCGCGCATGGCGTAGAACGCCTCCTCGTCGCTGTAGCCGCGCCGCTCGGGCGACGTGAGCGCCCACTGCATGAGGAGGTCGGTCACGTTATCGACTTGCTCCCGCGTCGCGCTTCTCGCAATCAGGTCAATGTCCGACAGGAGCGACCAATCGGCAGCGCTCAGCCGGGCGCGCCAGTCGAGGGTACTCATGCTGCAGGCTTCCCGTGCAGCTGGCGCACACCGCTCACTCGAGCCTTCTTAGAGGGCAGTCCGTGCACAACTCCTGCGGGTTGCTGAGCACGACTGGCCTCCAACCAGAAGGTTGGGGGTTCGAATCCCTCCGGGCGCGCTGAAGGTGAAGGCCGGGATCCCGCGAGGGGCCCGGCCTTCGTCGTTCCCGCGCACCGGCTGCACGTCTCGCGGGAAGCCGGCCCGGAGAGCTCTCGTGAGATGCCCGTCGCGCGGCACCGCCTCGCTCCGGGGATCTGTCGCTGCGAGCGATCGACTCGCGCCTGAGGTCGTTTGACACCTGCTCGCCTACGCGCTTGACTAGGCCTGAGCGCGAGCCATTCGCGACTGAATCGATATTCAGGAGTCAATGATGACGAGGATGCCGGCGACCGACGCCGACCACAGGATCGCTGCCGACCGTCGGTGGACCATCGGCCACGCGCCGTGGCTCACCGAGGCGGAGCGCTCGAGCCGTGCACGCGTGATCATCGACAACGACTTCATGGGCGACCCCGACGACCTCTACCAGCTGGTGCATCACCTGCTGTCGCCGAGCGTCCACATCCCGCTCATCATCTCCTCGCACCTGCACGTCGACGAACCGTGGGACCCGAGCGAGCAGCAGGCGGCGCACGGCGTGCTCGTCGTCCGCGACGTCCTCGCCCGCATGGGCATCGACGGTGCGGACGACCTCGTCATCGCAGGCGCGGAGCACGCGATGGTCGACCGCCGGACGCCGCAGGACACCCCCGCCGCGCGGGCGATCATCGCCGAGGCGCTGCGCGACGACCCGCGCCCTCTCTACTACTGCGCGGGCGGCGGCCTCACCGACCTCGCGTCCGCGCTCCTGCTGGAGCCCGCCATCGCCGACCGCATGACGCTCATCTGGATCGGAGGTGCCGAGTACCCTGACCTCGGCCTCGCGACTCCCGGCGGCCCTGCTGCGGAGTACAACCTGAGCATCGACACGGAGTCGGCGCGATGCGTCTTCGGTGACACGCGGATCCCGATCTGGCAGGTGACGAGAGCGGCCTACCGCTACGCCCTCATCTCGCTCGCAGAGCTCCGCGTCGGGGTGCGGCCCCTGGGCGCCGTGGGGTCCTACCTCTACGGAGAGCTCGCCGAGGTGGGCAGGATGGTCGCGACCTTCGGCATGAGCATCGGCGAGACGTACGACCTCGGCGACCAGCCGCTCGTCCTTCTCACAGCCTTGCAGACGGCGTTCGAGCCGGATCCCGCCTCCAGCAACTACGTGATCCGGCCCACCCCGGACCTCGACGCGGACGGGCTCTACGTGCCGGATCCGGAGGGCCGCCCCATGCGGGTCTACACAGACATCGACTCGCGGCTCGCCTTCGAGGACCTGAAGGCGAAGCTCGCCGAGCTGCACGCGTGGCAGGACGGAAGGCTCGAGGCTGCAGCGCCCGCCGAGCCGCCCGCAGGGCTGCAGGAGTGACCATGGAGACGGACGCGCGATCCGCATCGCGCGCGAGCTGGGGGAGATGACGCTGTGAGCATCGTGATCGCCCTGGACGAGGGAACCACGAACGCGAAGGCGGTCGCGATCGACGGCGACGGGCGGGTCCTCGCGCATGCCTCACGCGGGTTGGGGATCCGCAACACCGCTCCGGGATGGACGGAGCAGGACGCCCTCGAGATCCGGGAGGCGTCGGTCGAGGTGCTGGCGCGCGTCCTCGCACAGGTCCCGGCCGACGAGGTGATCGGGCTCGCGATCAGCAACCAGCGGGAGTCGGTCGTCGCCTGGGATCCCGTGACGGGCACGCCTGCCGGACCGGTGCTCAGCTGGCAGGACACGAGGACGGCGGACCGCTGCGCGGCGCTCGCGCAGGTGCACGGCGACAGGGTGCTCGACCTCACGGGTCTCCCGCTGGACCCGATGTTCAGCGCTCCGAAGATGGCGTGGCTGCTCGAGCAGGCTCCTGACGGCACGGTGGTCGGCACCGTCGACTCGTGGCTCGTGTGGTGCCTGACCGGCGGCTCCCGTCATGTGAGCGAGGCGGGCAACGCGTCCCGGACGCTGCTGATGGACCTTGCGACGCTCGACTGGCACCCGGAGCTCCTGGGAGTCTTCGGCATCCCACGGGAGGCGCTGCCCGAGATCGTCGCGTCGAACGGCGATCTGGGCAGCACGGCGTGCGACGGGCTGCCTGCGGGGATCCCGATCCTTGCGTTGATGGCCGACTCGCACGCCGCGCTGCGCGGCCACGGTGGCGGCGAGCCGGGCGTGGTGAAGGCCACGTACGGCACCGGCTCCTCGGTGATGCAGGGCACGGGTGCGCAGCTGCGTCGTCGGCCGGGCGTGGCGACCACCCTCGCATGGCTCGACGACCGCCCGGTGTACGCCCTCGAGGGCAACATCCGCTACTCCGGCTCCGCGCTGGACTGGACGGCCAGGCTGCTGGGTGTCGCTGATGCTCGCAGCCTCGGCGCGCTCGCGGCCACGGTGGACGATGCGGACGGCGTGGTGCTCGTGCCTGCGTTCGGTGGTCTGGGGGCGCCGCACTGGGATCCGACGGCGGTCGGGACGCTGACCGGGCTCGGCGCCGGGTCGGGTCCTGCGCAGGTGGCGCGCGCGGCGTTCGACGCGGTCGCGCATCAGGTGGCGGATGTCGCTGAGGCGATGCTCGCCGAGGGCGAGGCGCTCGAGGCCGTGCGGGCGGACGGTGGCGCCACGGCCTCGGAGCTGCTCATGCAGACGCAGGCGGACGCGCTCGGCTGCGAGGTGGTCGTGGTGGGCGAGGCGGACGTGGCGCTCAGGGGCGTGGCGGCGGTCGCGTTCGCCCAGCGCGGCATCGCTCTGCCGGCCGCCGCGGCGTCGCGGACGCATCGTCCCTCGTACAGCGCTCAGGAGCGCGAGGCTGCGCGTGCGCGCTGGCGCGCCGCTCTCGATCGATCCAAGGCGTGACTCGCCAACGGCGGCGAGTCGGGCTATAGTGAATGCAAGAAGAATCGAAGGTGAATAGATATGTCTGAACTCCCGAAGTTCGGTGCCGGCCTGTGGCACTTCGCCAGCTACGTCGACCGCTACGCCACCGACGGCTACGCGCCCGCCGTGTCCACGCTCGAGCAGATCGAGCGCGCCGGGCAGGTCGAGGACCTCTCCGTGGTCGACGTGCCCTACCCCTTCACCGAGGGCGTCACCGTCGCGCAGGTCAAGGAGGCGCTCGCCGCCCACGGGCTCGAGGCGATCGGCGTCACGCCCGAGATCTACATGCGCAAGTACTCCAAGGGCGCGTTCACGAACCCCGACGCTGCTGTCCGGGCGGACGTGCAGGCCTTCCTCAACGAGGCCGCCGACGTGGTGCGCGAGCTGGGTGCGAACTACCTCAAGCTGTGGCCGGGGCAGGACGGCTGGGACTACCCGTTCCAGGTCAACCACGGCGACGAGTGGAAGCTCGCCGTCGACGGGCTCCGTGAGCTCGCGCTCGCGAACCCTGACATCAAGATGGTGATCGAGTACAAGCCGCGCGAGCCCCGCAACAAGATGTTCTGGGACTCCGCCGCCAAGACGATCCTGGGCATCAAGGCCATGGGCGTCGACAACGTCGGCGTGCTGCTCGACTTCGGCCACGCGCTCTACGGCGGCGAATCGCCCGCGGCCTCCGCGCAGCTGCTGATCGACCATGGCCTGCTGTGGGGCATGGACGTGAACGACAACCTGCGTGGCTGGGACGACGACATGGTCGTCGGAACCGTGCACCCTGTCGAGGTCTTCGAGTTCTTCTACACCCTCAAGATCAACAAATGGGAGGGCGTCTGGCAGCTCGACCAGTTCCCGTTCCGTGAGGACACCGTCGAGGCGGCCAACCTCTCGATCCGGTTCCTCAAGGGACTCCACCGGGCTCTCGACGAGCTCGACATCGAAGCCCTGCGTGAGGCGCAGGCCCGCCAGGACGCCCTGGGCGCGCAGAAGCTCGTGCAGGACGTCCTCTTCAGCTGCCTGAGGAGCGAAGACGCATGACAGTCGAGGAGGACCTGGTCCCCGAGGTCCATGTCGAGGACGTGCCCAAGGACGTGTTCAGCGTCATCGGCCGGGTGCCCGAGGGTGCGCCGCGCGAGGAGGCGATCGCGTTCCTGCGGGACGCCGCCCGCGCCGTGCGCAAGCGCGACATCCAGATGGTCTCGGCCGCCGGGCTGGGACACATCGGAGGCGAGTACTCCGTCATCGACATCCTCGTGACGCTGTACCTGCACTCGCTGCGCATGGGGCCGGAGCTGCTCGGCGACCCCGAGCGCGACCGCTTCATCCTGTCGAAGGGCCACGCTGCGGCGGCGCTGTACACGACGCTCGCCGCCGCCGGGTTCATCGACCCTGACGACCTGAGCACGTTCATGCAGCCGCTGTCCCAGCTCAACGGTCACCCGGCGCGCACCAAGATCGCCGCCGTCGAGGCCAGCACCGGACCTCTCGGGCACGGGCTCCCGATCGCCGTCGGCACCGCGATCGCCGGCAAGATCGACGGCTCGGCGCGCCGCACGTTCGTGGTGACGGGAGACGGGGAGCTGCAGGAGGGCTCCAACTGGGAGGCCATGATGACCGCGGGCAACCACGGCCTGGCGAACCTCTGCGTCATCGTCGACCGCAACCGCCTTCAGCAGGGCGCGAAGGTCGAGGACACGAACGACCTCGAGCCGCTGCCGGACAAGCTCCGCGCCTTCGGCATGGAGGTCGTCGAGCTGACGGGCCACGATCACGGCGCGCTCATGGACGCGTTCGCACAAGTGCCGGCAGCCTCGGGCAAGCCGACCGCGATCATCGCGCACACCGTGAAGGGCAACCCGATCTCGTTCATGTCGAACAACGTCGCCTGGCACCACAAGGTGCCCACCCCTGAGCAGGTGGCCCAGGCGATCGAGGAGCTGGAGCAGTCATGACCGCCACTGTCGAGAAGAAGCTGCACGACTGCCGCGACGCGTGGGTCGAGACCCTGGTCGAGCTCGGCGAGGCGGACCCCCGCATCGTCGCCGTCGTGAACGACTCCGTGGGCTCCAGCAAGCTCGCTCCGTTCCAGAGCGCGTTCCCTGAGCGCCTGGTCAACGTCGGCATCGCCGAGCAGGACATGGTCGGCGTCGGCGCGGGACTGGCGAACGGCGGCAAGATCCCGTTCGTCTCGGCCGCCTCCTGCTTCCTCACCGCGCGTGCGATGGAGCAGGTCAAGGTCGACGCCGCGTACTCCCAGCACCACATGGTGCTCGTGGGTCAGAGCCCGGGCATGGCGTACGGCGAGCTCGGCCCGACCCATCACTCGATCGAGGACCTCGCGTGGCTGCGCATCCTGCCCGGCCTCACCGTGATCGTCCCCGCCGACCCGGAGGAGACCAGGCAGGCCGTCCGCTGGGCCGCGCAGCACGACGGGCCGGTGTTCATCCGCGTGTCCCGCATGGGCGTGCCCGACGTGAGCCCGGCCGGGTACGAGTTCGCCCCCGGCAAGGCCGTCACCCTCCGCGACGGCTCCGACGTCACGCTGGTGGCCTGCGGCACGGTCGTGGGGCGAGCGCTCGAGGCTGCCGATCTGCTGGCCTCCCAGGGCGTCTCAGCCAGGGTCCTCAACATGCCGACCCTGAACCCGATCGACCACGAGGCGATCCTCGCGGCCGCGGCGCAGACCAAGGGCATCGTGACGGTCGAGGAGGCGCTCACCAGCGGTCTCGGTGGCGCTGTCGCGGAGCTCGTCTCCGAGCGACACCCGACCCGCGTCCGTCGACTCGGTGTCACGACCTTCGCTCCGACGGGCACGGCCGAGTGGCTGCTCGATCACTTCGGCATGTCCCCTCAAGCCATCGCGGCCTCGGCCGCCGAGCTCGTCTCCTCCTGAGCTCGCGACCTGGACATCGGCCCGTCGGTCCCTCCTCTCCGGGACCGACGGGCCGATGCGTCCTCGCCGGAGTCGAATAGAATGGCAGCCTCGAAAGTTCATCCATGCCGCAAGGAGCATGTCGCATGCCTCTCCCACGCACCCTGCAGGGCGCTCAGGCCGTCACCGTCGACGAGCACACCCGGCTCATGGTCCGCATCGCCCGGATGTACCACGAGCAGGGGATGAGGCAGGCGGACATCGCCTCCGAGCTGCACGTGTCGCAGCCTCGCGTCTCGCGCCTGCTGAAGCGTGCGGGCGAGGTGGGCATCGTGCGGACCACGGTGTCCGAGCCCGTCGGCGTCTTCACCGGCCTGGAGACTGCCCTCGAGGAGCGGTACGGGCTCGCGGAGGCCGTCGTCGTCGACGCCGCCGCCAGCTACGACGAGGTCCGGCCCATCGCCTCGGCCGCCGCCGCGTACCTCGAGACCACCCTCATCGGGGGCGACTCGATCGGCATCTCCTCATGGAGCGCCACCCTCCTCGCCATGGTGGACATGCTCCGCCCCTTCAACTCGTCCGTCGCGTCCTCCGTGGTCCAGCTCGTGGGCGGCGTCGGGCAGTCGCAGGTGCAGGTGGAGGCGAACCGCCTGCTCACGCAGCTCGCGGTGTCGCTCGGAGCCGAGCCGCACTTCCTCCCCGCGCCGGGCCTCGTCGGATCCGTCGCCGCGCGTGAGACGCTCATGGCAGACGAGGCCGTGTCACGCATCGCCGAGCAGTGGAACGACCTGACGGTGGTGCTCGTGGGGATCGGTGCGCTCGAGCCGTCGCCCCTCCTCCAGCGCTCCGGCAACGCGTTGCCGGAGGCCGACCAGCATCAGCTGCGCGAGCTCGGTGCCGTGGGCGACGTCTGCCAGCGGTTCTTCGACGCCGACGGCCAGTTGGTCCACTCCGATCTCGACCAGCGAGTCATCGGGATCGGGCCGGACGTGCTGCGGGCCATCCCTCGTCGCGTCGGCATCGCCGGCGGCGTCCGCAAGACCGCGGCCCTGCGAGGCGCGCTCCGCGGCCAGTGGGTCAACGTGCTGATCACCGATGTCGACACCGCTCGCGCGCTCGTCGAGGAGGACGAGTGACCTCTGCCGTGGAAGCCGCCGTCCGCGAGTTCGCGCTCGGACGGCCCGTGGTGGTCACCGATCACCCCGACCGCGAGGACGAGGGAGACCTGATCGTCGCCGGCGTGCACGCGACCGCAGAGATCATCGCGTTCATGATGCGCGAATGCCGCGGGCTCATCTGCGCGCCCATGCTCCCCGACCGCGCCGCACGGCTCGACCTCCCCTTGATGGTCGAGCGCAACACGGAGCTGCTGCGCACCGCGTTCACGGTGTCCGTCGACGCCGCCTCCGGCGCGACCACCGGGATCTCCGCCTCCGACCGTTCACGGGCGGTCGCGGTCCTGTGCGATCCCGGCGCGACAGCGGGGGACCTGGTCCGTCCAGGACACATGTTCCCCCTCATCGCCGATGTCGGCGGCGTCGTCGCGCGACCCGGTCACACCGAGGCCGCGATCGACCTCGCCAGGCTGGCCGGGCTGCCCCCGGTGGGCGTCATCTGCGAGATCGCCGGCGATGACGGCGAGATGCTCCGCGGCGAGAGCCTCCGTGCCTTCTGCCAGGAGCACGGACTGGTGCAGGTGTCGATCGACGAGATGATCGACGCGCTCACGTCGGGAGCCATCGCGCCTCCGCAGGTGTCGAGCGCCTACTGAGCGACGTCGCTCTCCACGCGCAGGCCGGCCTCGTCCAGCTCGACCCGGCTGCCGTGCGAGCTGGACTGCGCGACGATCGTGACGAGCGCCCACCTGCCGGCCGGGAGCAGCCGTACGGTCACGGAGCCGTCCGTCGCAGCGTCGAGCACGTCGGTGACCTCGCGTGACAGACGGGTCATCACCTCGCCGTCCATGATCGCCGCTCCGCGGTCGTCGAGCAGTGTCACGTCCACCCCGCGGCGGCGCGCGGCCGAGGTCGCGGCGACGATGGCCGGCATCGTGAGCCCGCGGGCTCGGACCGAGTCCCGCAGCGCCGCCTCCGCCGCGAGGAACTCCGTGCGGTCGTGCTCGTCGTAGGGGCCGCCCGCCGCGATGCGCCGCAGCGGGCCGGTCGCGGTCGCCACGAGCTCCGCGACGCGCCGCCGACGGATCTCACGACGAGCGTCGGCCTCGGCTGAGGACGCCGCCGCGCGCTCGGCGAGCTCGGCGAACAGGTTGATGTCACGTGCCGCCCGGCGCAGCCCGGCTCCGAACAGCGAGGCGACCACCAGCGTCCCCAGATGCGTCTTCAGCATCAGCGCGGCCTCCAGCGCTCCTCGATCCGTGGTCGCACCCCAGACGGCTGTGACGGCGGCCATGAGGCCGAAGCCCACCCACGCGAGCCCGGTGCGGCGACGGATCGCGAGGAAGAACAGGAGCCACGCATCCGCCCCGTGGTGCCAGGCGGCGCGGCCCACGTCCCCGGTCGTGGGAAGGTTCCACGACACCATCACGGTGGACAGCACCACGGCGCCGATCACGAACCAGCTCTCCCGCAAGGGGAACGGATCCGGCCCGCCTTGGACGATCAGGGATGCCGCGACCAGCACGAGCAGCACCGCCATCAGCGAGATCCACGGGTTGACCACACGATCGGCGGTGAGGACCACGAACGCGACGTTCGTGAGCGCGAACACGCCCAGCAGGGCCTGAGCGACGGTCGAGTCGAGCGCGAGCAGGTTCGCGCCGTCGGTGGCGATCCTGGACGGCTCGGCGGCTGCGACGGGCTCGGTCGCCGCGGACTGCTCGGCGCTCATGGCCGCCTCCACTCGAGCGTGACGGTGGTGCCGCGCCCCACGCCGCTGGTCACGTCGGCCGAGCCGCCGTCCAGGCTGCGCATGCGCTCGATGATGCTGACCCGGATCCCGAGCCTGCGATCGGAGATCTCGCTGCGGTCGAAGCCGGTGCCGTCGTCGGCGCAGACCACGGTGACCGCATCGGGGCGGGCCGCGACGGTGACGCTCCTGCGCACGGAGTCGATCGGGCCCGCGTGCCTGATGCTGTTGCGGAGCGCCTCCGCCAGCGCCTCTGAGACGGAGGACGCGACGTCGGAAGGGATGGGATCCTCGCCGGTCCACTCGGCGCGCAGGTCGGTGTCGTGGCAGACGTCGAGCGCTGTGGCTCGGAGCATCGCGACCAGCCCGGCGGGCGGGTAGGCGCGGCGGGACTGGTCGTCGTCCGCGAGAGCCTCGATCTCCGCGAGCGCTTCGGTGGCTCGCGCCTCGAGACCCTCGGGGGCGGTGGGCGAGGCGGCCGCGTAGAGCACCGACATGATGTCGTCGTGGACGATCGCGTTGATGCGGGTCTGCTCGCGCTCGCGGGTGCTCGCGCTGGCCTGCGCGGACGCCTCGAGCCGCGCCGACTGGGCGACGGCGTCGACGCGGTGGGCGGCGCGCATGACCGCGAGCGACACCCCCATGAGGATGAGCGAGTAGAGCATCCCGCCGATCGCGTCCTGGAAAGGGCGCGGGTTCACGCTGGTGCCGGCGGCGATCTGGGTGAGGTATACGACGGGCGCCTGCGCGATGCCGTAGAGCCAGACCCATCCGCTCTGCCAGACGACGGTGGCGATGACCGCGTGGAGCGCGTTGATGCCCTGCACCCAGGGCGCCCCTGAGAGGGTGCCGGGGCCTCCGCTGAGGAAGAGCGGGAAGGTCACGTGCATCAGCGCGAAGACGATCACGATCGTGCCCGCGAGGCGCCGCATCACGCGGATGGGCGCCCAGGTCGCGAGGAGCGCGAGGCTGATGGGCGCCACGAGCCCTACCGCGATGGTGGCGAGTCCGAAGATCGGGTTCAGCTCGTGCAGCTGGCCGAGCGCCACGGGCATGAGGAGGCCGGCGAACACCAGCCCGCCGAGCCCGCAGGAGAGGTACACGTTGCGGAGCATCCGCTCGGCGGCGGGACCTGGGTGGTCGGGGTCGACGCGGTGGGGGGCGAGCGTCGCGGCGGTGGTCATTCGCGCGTCCCGAGGTAGCCGTCCTCGACCGCCCGCTTGTAGAGGTCCACGCGCGAGAGCGCGGGCCGGCCGGCCTCGGCGTACTTGCGGCGGATGCGGCTGACGTAGTCGGCGACGGTGTCTCGCGACAGGCCGGTGCGGTGCGCGACGGTGGTGGCGGTCTCGCCGGACGCGTAGAGACCGAGGATCTCCTGCTCGCGGCGGGACAGCTTGGCGTCCGTGAGCCCTGCGTCGGCGTCGATCGCTGCAGCCCAGTCGGTGCTGAACACCTCGCGGCCGTCTGCGGCGGTGCGGATGGCGTCGAGCAGCACGTGGGGCTCGGCGGACTTGCGGATGAGTCCGAGCGCACCGGAGCGGGCGGCCGACTGGATGAGGCGGCGGTCCTCCGCTCCGGTGTAGATGAGCACGTGCGCGCCCCGGGCGTGGATGGCGGCGACGTTGTCCGCGGGCAGCGACTCGTCGGCGAGCCGCAGGTCGAGCACCACCAGGTCGAGCGGGCCTTCGAGCGTCGCCAGGCCGTCGACGGTCTCGACCATGCCGGCGAGCGCGAGGTCGTCCGCGGAGGCCACCAGGTCTCTGAAGCCGATCGTGATGAGCGCGTGGTCCTCCACGAGCGCGATGGTCCGGACCGGCATCCTGCACCCCCAAGGAGAGTTCTCTGCGCTCACTCTACTGAAACGGAGCGTGGCCTCAGGTCAGCGTCCTGGCGAACTCGTCGGCGGTGCCCCCATAAGTGGGGGCTTTCGTGTCCAGGCACCGGGTGGCACGCTCGAACCAAGCTCGCCGAGAGGCGGGCCTGGTCTCGGCAAGGAGAAGTGATGCACTGGTCGGCGGAGGAATTCGTTCTTGTCATCACGGGGGTTCTGTTTGCCGCGATCGTCGCGTCCTCGGGTCTGCCCAGAGTAGAACTGACCCCGACCTCACGCCGCGCGTTTGCCATCGGCGCTGTGGTGTTCATCGGGGCCGCTGCCGCTCTGTCGACCATCGAGAACGCGAGCTACCCGCCGTTGCTGTGGGTGCTGCCCTTGGTGCCGCTCATGGTCATCGCAGTGCTGATCCGTGACGCTCTGGTCGGGGGGACCGGACGACGTCGCGACGGCTTCGATGCCATGGGCGCCCAGGTGGACGGCTCTGAGTCGTCGCAGACCTTCACGACGACGATCGGCACCGGCGAGGTCCTCGCCTCGGACCCTGAGGCGAGCCCGGAGCAGCTCGCGGAGATCGCCTACGCGCAGCCGACGCTGCGTCCGGTCGTCGCGGCGAACCCGTCGACGCCTGCAAGCCTCCTCGAGTGGCTCGCCGCGCTGGGCGATCCCGCAGTGCAGCGCGCGATCGGTGCGCGCGCCGCCCACTGAGCGGCCGGCGTCAGTCGATGTCCAGCACCACGGGGACGTGGTCGGACGCGCCCTTGCCCTTGCGCTCGTCGCGCACGATGGTCACGTCCTTCGCGCGTGCTGCGAGCGGCTCTGACGCGTAGATGAAGTCGATCCGCATGCCCTCGCCCTTGGGGAACCTCAGCTGCTTGTAGTCCCAGAAGGTGTAGGTGCGCTCCTGCGGGAGGAAGCGTCGGGACAGCTCCTCGTAGCCGTGGTCGGCGAGCGCGGCGAACGCGGCCCGCGCCTCGGGGGTCACGTGCGTCCGAGCCTCCGAGTCCTCCTCCGACCAGATGTCGGTGGGAAGCGGTGCCACATTGAAGTCGCCCACGAGCGCCGTCGGCTCGTCGCTCCACCCGGCCGACGCGTCCCGCAGCCGTGCGAGGAAGTCCAGCTTGTAGGCGTAGTGGGGGTCGTCCAGGCCGCGCCCGTTGGGCACGTAGAGGCTCCACACCCTCACGCCTCCGGCGACGGCGCCGAGCGCGCGCGCCTCGAGCACGGGCTCCTGGCCGGGCTTCCCGAACGACGGCTGGTCGGGGAACGACGTCCGCACGTCGTCAAGGCCCACGCGGGACGCGATCGCGACGCCGTTCCACTGGTTGAGGCCGTGCACGGCCACCTCGTAGCCGAGCGCCTCGAACCCGGCGAGCGGGAACTGTTCCGGCTTGCACTTGATCTCCTGCATCGCGAGCACGTCCGTGTCGGAGCTGCGGAGCCAGTCGAGGATCCGCTCCTCACGGGCGCGGACGGAGTTCACGTTCCAGGTGGCGAGGCGCATGGCGACCACGGTACCCGGCGGGTGGACGTTCGGCGGCGCGGCCCGCGTAGCCTGGGGCCATGGCGACTGCACTGGTGACGGGGGCCTCCGCTGGCCTGGGCGAGGAGTTCGCGTGGCAGCTGGCCACGGCGGGCCATGACGTGGTCCTCGTGGCGCGCTCGCGCGACCGCCTGAGTGAGATCGCCGACGTCGTGGCATCGGCGACGGGCCAGGGCGCCGAGGTCCTCGTGGCGGACCTCGCGGATCCTGAGGGCCTGGAGAGGGTGGCGACGCGGGTGGCCGACCCGGCGTCGCCGGTGAGCCTGCTCGTCAACAACGCGGGCTTCGGTCTGGGCAAGGGCTTCCTGGACAGCACGTGGGAGGAGGAGAAGCGCCTTCTCGATGTGCTCGTCACCGCGCCGATGCGGCTGTCGCATGCGGCCCTTCCTGGCATGGTGGCGCGCGGGCATGGCGCGGTGCTCAACGTCGCGTCGATCGCCGCGCACCTGGGCAACTCGACGTACGCCGCGCACAAGCGCTGGGTCGTGGAGTTCACCCAGGCGATGTCGGGCCAGCTCGCGGGGACCGGCGTGACCGCGACCGCGGTGCTCCCGGGCCTGGTCGCGACCGACTTCCACAGCTCCGACGAGCTGGTGCACATGCGCGACGAGTTCCCTGAGGCGCTGTGGCTGACGCCCGAGCAGGTCGTCACCAGCGCCTTGGCGGCGGTGCGCCGAGGCCAGACGGTCGTCACCCCTTCGGCGCTGTACGGGTTGGCGGGCGCGGGACTGCGCCTGCTGCCCGCTCGCCTCACGAGGGGACGACGCAGCCAGCGGGCCTGAGCCGCCCGCCCTGACTGGCCCGAGGCGACCCCCGCGTCGTCCCCGTGCTGTGACACTTTGAACCAATCCGAGGCGCGACACACCGGTGATGGGTCCGATCGTCGGGCGAGAGTCCGCGTGTCGGAGTGAGATTGGTTCGAACTGTCGCGGCCTCGGAGGGACGACGCAGCCTGCGCGGCGCGGTGTGACCCCTGCGCGGCGCGGTGTGACCCCTGCGAGGCGCGGGCGAACCGTCGGTAGTCTTGCCCCATGACCTCCGGCACCCCTCGCGAGCAGCTCCGCGACCTCATCTCCGAGCTGGCCGTCGTCCGCGGCCGCGTGACCCTCGCCTCCGGCAAGGAGGCCGACTACTACGTCGACCTGCGTCGCATCACCCTTCACCACCGTGCGGCCCCGCTTGTGGGTCACGTGCTGCTCGACGCGCTCGAGGAGGCGGGCTTCGGTCCTGCCGACGTCGACGCCGTGGGCGGCCTGACGCTGGGCGCCGACCCGGTGGCGACGGCGCTCATGCACGCGGCCGCCTCCCGCGGCCTGGACCTCGACTCGTTCGTGGTCCGCAAGGAGTCCAAGGCCCACGGCCTGCAGCGCCGCATCGAGGGCCCTGACGTGGCCGGCCGCAGGGTCGTGGCGGTCGAGGACACCTCCACGACGGGCGGCTCGGTGCTCACCGCGGTCGAGGCGCTGCGCGAGGCGGGCGCCCACGTCGTGGCGGTCGCCGTCATCGTCGACCGTGACACGGGCGCCAAGGAGACGATCGAGGCTGAGGGCCTTCCGTACCTCTACCTCTACGGGCTGGACGACCTGGGTCTCGCCTGATCGTCCTTCCGGCCGACTCTCGTCGTCCTCGCGGTCCGAGGCCGGCCGCCGCGGATCGTCCGCTCCGCCGATGACCGGGCGCGTCGCGCTGGCTAGGGTGGCCGCATGACCTGGAACCTGGCATCGCGGCTCGGCTCCGCGGCCGTCACGGTCGCCGCCGTGTCGGTCGCGCTGATCGTGATCGGCTTCGGCACCGGAGCCGAGCTGCTCATGACGATCGGCATCGTCGCAGGCCTCGCCGCCGCTGCCTGGTCGATCCTGCAGGTGGTGCGGCGCGGCCGTCACCGCGAGGCGCTCGCCACGTTCGCGGTCTCCTACGGCTGGGAGTTCGAGCCGCGCACCACCAGCTACTCGGGCCGCTTCTCCGGACCGCCCTTCGAGTCGGGCCTGCGGCGCCGTCAGGAGGACGTGCTCCGAGGGTCGTTCTCGGGCGCCACCTGCGCCACCTACACCCACGTGTACGAGATCGACGGCAACCGCACGTCGGCCTCGGGCGCAGCGCTCGGCTGGGCCGCCTTCGGGGACGCGAGGCTCGGCTCGGCGATGCTGTCGAGCGGCACGCGTGGCTCGCGCGTCGAGGAGTTCCAGGTGACGCTCGTGGAGCTCCCGGTGGACCTGCCTCGCATCGACCTGGTCCCTGAAGGCATCGGCGCGCGAACGCTCAAGCTGTTCGGCGGCTCGGACGTGGACGTCGAGTCGTACGAGTTCAACCGGCGTTGGCGGGTGGTGGCCCACGACCCTCGCTACGCGCATTCGCTGCTCGATCCGCGGATGATCGACCGTCTCACCCAGCCGGACGTGGAAGGCGTCGCGCTCCGCATCGACGGAGGGGCGCTCCTGATGTGGAGCCCGGGGCGGCGTGGCACCGACGACCTCGCGCGGCGGCTCTCGCTCCTCACGTCCGTGGCGCGTCGGATCCCCGCGCACGTGGTGCGTGAGCACCTCGAGGCGGGGCTCGGACGGGGCGACGACCGTCCGATCCCGCCGACCGCCCCGGACTGGGCGACCACGCCCGGCGCGCTCACCTCCGGACGCTGGACAGGCATCGAGCCGGGACCGCCCGCCACGGGCGAGGGCTGGAGGGGCCTCCCGAGCGGCGACGAGGACTTCGACATCTTCCGCATCGGCTGGCGCCGCTGAGGCGGTTCCCGGCACCGTGCGCCACATCCACCGCTACCATCACCACAGGAATCACACGGAGGGGGAACCATGGGTCCCACGGCAGGCATCAGCATCGCGCTTCTGATCATCCTGGCGCTCGTCGTCATCGTCGTGATCTGGGCGGTGGCCCAGTACAACGGCCTCGTGAGGCTGCGCAACCTGGTGCAGGAGTCGTGGCGTCAGATCGACGTCGAGCTCCAGCGGCGTCATGACCTCATCCCCAACCTGGTCGAGACCGTCAAGGGCTATGCGACGCATGAGCGCAGCACCCTCGACGAGGTCACCGAGGCGCGCGCGGTCGCGGCAGCCCCAGGGTCCAGCCCCGCGGAGCAGGCGCAGCAGGAGAACGTGCTGACCCAGGCGCTCGGTCGACTGTTCGCCGTCGCAGAGGCGTACCCGGACCTCAAGGCCAACCAGAGCTTCCTCCAGCTGCAGCAGGAGCTCACCAACACCGAGGACCGTGTGGCTGCCGGGCGTCGGTTCTACAACGCGAACGTCCGCACGCTCAACACGAGGATCGAGACGTTCCCGACCAACGTGCTCGCCGGCATGTTCAGCTTCACGCGATCCGAGTACTTCGAGACGGTCGAGGCCGCGCGCCAGGTGCCTGGCGTCCAGTTCTGAGCGTGGCGCAGGACGTGCGAGGACCACGACGCGAAAGACCGTGGGTCGCGTGGGTCGGGGACGGCGGCGCGGCTGTTCACCGGATCGTCGCCGCGCAGCGCGTCGCATCCGTGCACGGCACGCGCTAGGTTGAGAACGACGCGGGCCGAATGCGCCCGCGCACGTCTCCTACGAGGGGGTATCTCATGGACTTCCTGCACAACTTCGTCTCGATCCTGCTGTTCACGCTGTGGATCATGGTCTGGGTCGCGTTCATCTTCCTGGTGTTCCGCATCATCGTGGACATCTTCCGCGACAAGGACCTCGGGGGCTTCTCCAAGTTCCTGTGGGCGCTCTTCGTGATCGTCCTGCCGGTGCTCGGCGCTCTGGTCTACGTGATCGCGCGCGGCAGGTCGATGTCCCAGCGCGACCTCGAGGCGGCGCAGCAGGTGCGCGCCGCGCAGGTCGAGTACACGAAGGGCCTCGTGACCGAGGCGACCGGTCCCGCAGCCGAGATCAAGGCGGCCAAGGATCTGCTCGACGCCGGCACCATCACCGCCGAGGAGTACGAGGCGCTGAAGGCGAAGGCGCTCGCGTAGTCGCACCGCGAACGCCGAAGGCCGGTCCCGCAGCGGGCGGGCGCTAGCGATCCCCGCAACACCCTGAGACTCAGGGAGTTGCGGGGATCGTGTCGTGTGAGGAGGTGAAGGCTCAGTCCTCGAGGGTCTCGCGCGACTCCACCGCCGGCGCCGCGCGCCGTGCCTCGAGCTGATGCTTGACAGCCTCGAAGAGGATCGGCAGCACGGAGACCAGCACCACGAGCATCAGCGCGATCTCGATGTTGTCCTTCACGATCGCGAACTGGCCCAGCCAGAACCCGAGCAGGGTCACGCCCACGCCCCAGACGAGCGCGCCGATGACGTTGAACCTCACGAAGCGCAGGTAAGGCATCCTGCCCACCCCCGCAGCCACAGGGATGTAGGTGCGGACGAACGGGACGAACTGTGCGAGCACGATCGCACGCCCGCCGTACTGCTCGAAGAACGCATGCGTGCGGTCGACGTAGGCCTTCTTGAAGAACCGCGAGTCCGGGCGGTTGAAGATCTTGGGGCCGGACAGGCGGCCGATCCAGTAGCCGGACTGCGGGCCGATGAACGCGGCGAAGCCCAGGATCGCCGCGACGGCCCAGATGGGCAGCTGGATCTGCCCGGTGCCGGTGAACAGGCCCGCGGTGAAGAGCAGCGAGTCGCCCGGCAGGAAGGGGAAGAGGAGTCCGGTCTCGATGACGATGATGAGGCAGATGCCCGCCAGGGCCCACGTGCCCCAGCGCTCGATGAAGCCGTTGATGAGCGTGTCGGGGTCCATCCAGTCCGGGCCCAGGGCGTGGACGGAGGAGTCGAGGAGCATCGAGGTGATCGGGTTCACGGGGTCAAGGGTACGCGGCACCGGCGGGCACGAGGTCGGCGGGGGCCGCCAGGCGCTGGCACCATGGGGCCATGACCGATGCGACAGTGCGCCTGGGAACCCCGCTCACCTCCACCGCGACCCGGGCCATGCTGCTGGGCGCCGGGGAGCTGGGCAAGGAGGTGGCGATCGAGCTGACGCGCCTTGGCGTCGAGGTGATCGCCGTGGACCGTTACGACGGCGCGCCCGCCATGCACGTGGCGCACCGCAGCCATGTGGTGGACATGCTGGACCCGGTAGCCCTACGAGCCGTCATCGTCGAGGAGCGGCCGCACCTGGTGATCCCTGAGATCGAGGCGATCGCGACCGAGGTGCTGCTGGACGTCGAGGCGGAGGGCCTGGCGCGCGTCGTCCCGACCGCCCGTGCGACGCGTCTGACCATGGATCGGGAGGGCATCCGCAGGCTGGCGGCCGAGGAGCTGGGCCTGCCGACGTCGCCCTACGAGTTCGTCGAGTCGCGGGCGGACCTCATCGCGGCGGTCGAGCGGCTGGGTCTTCCCTGCGTCGTGAAGCCCGTGATGTCGTCGTCCGGCAAGGGCCAGTCCGTCATCAAGGCCCCTGGGGATGTCGACGCGGCCTGGGCCTACGCGATCGAGGGCGGCCGTGCCGGCGGCGAGCGCCTGATCGTCGAGGGCTTCGTGCAGTTCGACTACGAGATCACGCTGCTCACGGTCCGCCACAGCGGCGGCACCACGTTCCTCGCGCCGGTGGGGCATGTGCAGGTGGACGGCGACTACCGCGAGTCCTGGCAGCCGCAGCGGATGACGGACGAGGCGCTCGCGCAGGCGCAGCGGATCGCAGGCTCCGTGACGGAGTCGCTCGGAGGCTGGGGCGTGTTCGGGGTCGAGCTGTTCGTGCGGGGCGACGAGGTGCTGTTCTCCGAGGTGTCGCCCCGGCCGCACGACACGGGTCTCGTGACGCTCGTGTCCCAGGACCTGTCCGAGTTCGCGCTCCACGTGCGTGCGGTGCTGGGGATCCCGGTGGGCGAGCAGCCGCTGCGCGCTCCGTCGGCCTCGTGCGCGGTGCTGGCGGAGGGCAGCGGCGTTCCGGTGTTCACCGGCGTGGACAAGGCGCTCGCGGTGGCGGGTGCCGACCTTCGCCTGTTCGGCAAGCCGCGCGTGGACTTGCGCCGGCGGGTGGCGGTGACCGTCGCTCAGGGCGAGGATGCCGCCCACGCCCGCCTGCGCGCGCGTGCGGCTGCGGCCGCGCTCAAGGTGGAGCTCGTCGAGGGCTGACGTTCGTCAGGCCGACGCGAGAAGCGTGTGCTCCTCAGGAGCGACCTTCATCCTGCGCCGCTCCAGCTGGGGATAGCGCTTGCGGTACTCGCCCGCGTTGATGTCGGTGATGAGCGTGAGGCCGTGCGCGGAGAGCAGCGCCGGCACCTCGGCCGGCATGAGGCCCAGCGTCCACGGCGGGCCGTTCCGTGCGAGACCCCGCGCCTGCGCCAGCCCCTCGTGCGACCGCACCGTGGGTCTCAGCACGTAGGTGAGCACGAGGTCGGTGCCCAGGCCCAAGGAGGCCACGGAGGTCAGCAGGCGCTCGAACGCGATGTCCGTGAGGTACTGGGTCACGTCCTCGCAGATCACCATGGTCGGTTCAGCCGGGTCGACGCCGGCATCGGCGAACGCCCGTGCCGCCGCGAGGGTCTCGAGGTCGAGCGGAGCGTAGGTGACGTGCTCCGGCAGCGTCCCGAGGGTCCGGGCCACCGCCTGCCTCTTGTGCTCGATCATGGACGGCAGATCGAGCTCGAAGACGTGGACCCGGTCCATGCCGGGCAGCCGGTATGCACGCGTGTCGAAGCCCGCGCCCGCGATCACGATCTGGGTGGTGCCGCGTGCGAGGGCATCGGCCACCATGTCGTCGATGAAGCAGGTGCGGCTCACCTGGAGGCCGTAGTACCCGGGGGCGGTGCCTTCGATCCGACCGATGAAGGAGCCTCCCCACGGGTCCACCATGGCGTAACGCGCATGGTCGCCGAGCAGGTCTGCGAGAAGCGGATCGTCGAACAGCCGCTCCGAGGCGGGCTCGAACTGCTCGATCAGGCGGCACATCGCTGACGCGACGGCTGTCGGCTCGGCGCGCGGTGTCGCCCCTTCCCTCCCGAAGAACACTCCCACGGTCCGGCACCCCCTTCGTGGACCGCGCCACGCTGCGCCGTCCGTCGTGTTCCGATTGTCGGCCTGGGCGCGATGCCTGGGGGTGGGACGATGGGCCCGTGAACGATGCGGAGACTGCGGACGGCGACGTCTCGGGCGGCGACGCGCGCGGGCCCCGCGCCGACGAGGCGCCCGAGCACGGCGTCGGCCCGTGGCCGGGTGACGAGCAGGCGTGGCCGACGGACGCCCGCCTTGACCCCGACCTCCTGCGGGAGGGCGACCGGCGCAACGTGGTGGACCGCTACCGCTACTGGCGTCACGACGCGATCGTCGCGGACCTCGACCGGCGTCGCCACCCGTTCCACGTGGCGATCGAGAACTGGCAGCACGATCTCAACATCGGCTCGGTGGTGCGCACCGCGAACGCGTTCCTGGCGCAGGAGGTGCACATCGTGGGCCGACGGCGTTGGAACCGCCGCGGCGCGATGGTCACCGACCGGTACCAGCACGTGAGGCACCACCCGACCGCGGCCGATCTTGCGCAGTGGGCCGCGCACGAGGGCCTGCCCGTGATCGGGATCGACAACCTGCCTGGTTCAGTCCCGTTGGAGACGTATGCGCTCCCGCGCGAGTGCGTGCTGGTCTTCGGGCAGGAGTCGGTGGGCCTCACCGACGAGGTCAGGGAGGTGGCGCAGGCCACGCTGGCCATCGCTCAGTACGGATCCACGCGGTCGATCAACGCAGGCGCGGCGGCGGCCATCGCGATGCACGCGTGGGTGCGGCAGCATGCGGACATCGCCGCCGGCCACGCAGGGTGACGCCGCCGGATGCGGTCACGGTGAAGCCGGCGGCGGTCAGGACCCGTCGTAGTAGTCGCGCGAGCGCCCCTGACGGTCCACGAGGCCGCGCAGCGCGTTGCCAGGGCGTTCGATCACCTGGTAGCTGACCCAGGCGACCAGCACGGCGAGCGGCACCACGATCGCGAGCAGCACGGCGAAGCCCGGGAGCCCGGTGGCGGTGGGCAGCAGCCCGCGCGAGTTGAGCAGCAGCATGAGCGGCTCGTGCCAGAGGTACAGGCTGTAGCTGACCAGGCCCAGCAGCGCGAGAGGCTGCCGTCCGAGCGTCGTGGTCCACCAGTCGCCTCGCCCCAGCACGCTGGCCGCGAGCATCGCCGCGAATCCGACGGCGGTGACGGTGTGGAACCACGCATGGGTCCCTGCGCCGTCGGGCCGGAGGATGAAAGCCGCCACCACGATGCCCAGGCCGACGAGGCGGGTGACCTCGACCGCTGCCCGGCCCAGGCGCACGCGTCCGATGGCGACGACGACCGCGAGGCCCATCCCCAGGGCGAACTCGTCGAGCTTGGCGGGCAGTCCGAACCACACCCGCCAGTCGTCGCCGTAGACCCCCGTGACCAGCCAGGACGACAGCTTGTACGCGAGGCTGCCCACGAACATCACGGAGACCGTGGAGACCAGCAGCACGAGCCTGCCGCGAGCCGACAGGCGTCGGCCCCACGCGGTGAGGCCAGCCCCCAGCAGGGCGAGCAGCAGGTAGAACTGCACCTCCACCGCGAGCGACCAGGCGGGGCCGATCGTCGCGAAGACGTAGTCGTTCGAGTAGACCTGGGTGAACGTCAGGTGCAGCAGCAGATCCTGCCACGCACCAGGGATGTCGCTGTTCCGGGCCGACCAGACGACGAGGATCGCCACCAGGTACAGCGGGACGATGCGCGCGGCGCGGCGCACCAGGAATGCGCGTCCGCTCGGACCGTCCCCGCCGCCGAGCACCGCGCGCGCGTACGGCAGGAAGAGCAGGAACGCCGAGAGCACGAAGAAGAGGCTGACGAGTCCGTCCAGGCCGTGCAGCGCGGTGTAGGACGCGGAGTCCTGCGCCCCGAGCGAGCCCGGATCGGCCGCCTCCACGTGCTGGTACACGTGATAGACCACGATCGCGAGCGCCGCCAGCCCGCGGTATCCCTCGAGCCCGGCGAAGCGCCGGCCGACCGCGCGAGCCGGATCGTCCGCGGGCACGGTCCGCGCGGGGGTGACGTCGCTCATCGGCAATGCTCCCGCAGCTCAGCGAGCAGTGCGGCGACGGCCTCAGCGTCGGGGCGCGCCTGCTCGAGCGCGGCCATGAGCCGGCGTGCGACCACGCTGCCCTCCGGCCGCTCGTACGATCCGAGCGCTCCTGCGAGGTTGTGCGCCGCGCGATGCGCGTCGGTCACGCGGGCGTCCCCGGCGCCCGCTCCCAGACGGATCGCGACGAGTCCCGCGTCGATCGCCTCGAGGCGGGCGGCGATCGTGGGTCGGAACCGCTCCCACAGCTCGGCGATGATCGCCGACGGGTCGTATGTCATGAGGTCCATCCTGCGGCGGCGGCGACCTCGTCGGCCAGCGTGCGCGGGTTGAACGGCTTCGCGAGGAAGCCGTCCACGTGCTCGCTCGCGGGGATCGACAGGGAGGCGCTGAGCATGAGGATCGGCACCGAGCCGAGCCCCTCCTCGGCTCGCAGGCGCGCGGCCACGTCGAGCCCGTCCTCACCGCCCAGCAGGTGGTCCAGGAGCACGGCGTCGGGGCGGCTGGCGCGTGCCGCGGCGACGGCCTCGTCACCAGACGCCGCCTCGAGCATGCTCCAGCCGCCGATCACCTCGATCGCCACGCGGGCGATCGCCCGCAGGTCCGGCTCGTCGTCGATCACCAGGATGGTGCGGGTCATGAAGGCTCCTGCGAGTCGCGGCGGTCGATGGGGACGGCGCTGCGGCGTGCGCGCAGCGGCACGTGGAGGGTGAAGGTGCTGCCGAGGCCTTCCAGGCTGCGCACGGTGATGGTGCCGCCGTGGGCGCGGGCCATCGACAGCGCGATGGCGAGGCCAAGGCCGGACCCTTTGCGACCCGTGCCCGCGCCTGCGGGTGCTTGCCAGAAGCGGTCGAAGACGTGCTGCTGGTCGGCCTCTGCGATGCCTGGCCCGTGGTCGGCCACCTCGAGCGACACCTCGGTCTCGGCCTCATGCGCGCGCATCGTGACCGCAGCACCCGGTGGGGACAGCCGCACCGCATTGCCTGCGAGGTTCGTGAGCACCTGGACGATCCGGCTCTCGTCTCCCCAGAACGTCGTCTGCGTCGGCTCGACGATCAGCGCCACCTGCCCCGCGGTGGCCATCCCGGACACCGCCTCGGCCGCCTGCATCATCACCGACCGCGCGTCGAGCTGCGAGCGCGTCAGCTGCAGCCGGCCGGTCTCCGCGCGCTCCAGGTCCAGGATGTCGTCCACGAGGCCGGCCATGCGCGACGCGTTGCGGCGAGCGATGCCGAGCATCTGCGCTGCCGACTCCGGGTCGTCGCCCAGCTCGTCCATCAGCTCCAGCGAGCCGGAGATCGCCGTGAGAGGGGTCCTCAGCTCGTGGCTGACCATCGACACGAAGTCCTCGCGGCTGCGCTCCAGGTCGAGCCGTTCGGAGATGTCGTCGAACACGACGATCGCGGCGGCGGCGCCCGCGTCGTCCCTCAGTCCTCCGACGGACATGTCGACGTGCAGGGGCGAGCCGTCGCGGCGCCACAGGACCTCATGGCGGCGCGTGCGCACCTGCCCGTCGGCGATCGTGAGGAGCATGGGGCACTGGTCCAGCGGATACGCCGAGCTGTCCGGCCGCTGGTAGTGGGCGACGTGGTGCAGCAGCTGCCCGATCAGAGCGGCCGGCTCCCAGCCGAGCATCCGCGCCGCGGCCGGGTTCACCAGGGTGACGGCGCCCTCGGAGTCGAGGCCGACGATCCCTTCGCCCATCGCGTCGAAGACCTGGGTGGCACGCACCAGCGCCGCCTCCGCGACCCTCAGCCGGGCCGTCGAGTCGATGCGGCCGATCTCCGCCGTCGGCCACTGCGCGAGCGAGACGAGCCGGGCGCGATCCTCGGCGTCCCAGGCGCGCGGACCCGCCGTGACCACCGCGAGCACGCCGACAGTCTCGCCGTTGAGGATCAGCGGCACACCCAGGTACGCACCTACGCGCTGCGCCGTCGCGCCGTCCGCGCTGGCATCGTCGATCCCCACGGGCGACACACCCTCCAGGGTGCGCACCGACCACTCCGCGGCGACCGCCTCGGGAGCGTCCCCGAGCCCGGAGGCTCCGATCACCAGGTGCGAGCCGTCGTGCTCGACCCACACCACCGCGCCGTCCGCACCCAGCGCATGCGCGGACGCCTCCGCCACCGCATGGAACACGTGATGAGCCGCCGCGTCGTCCAGCATCGAGCTGCGCGCCGCCACCACGTGGCGAGGCGCGGCTGCGAGCGCGCGCCACGCGCTCGCGTCCCGTGCCTCCTGCGTCATCGGGGAGTCACCTTCCACTGCCGTTCACCGATCGTCTCCTTCACCTGCGCCACCCGCGAGATGGTGTTCTTCCACTCGGTGTAGAACAGCGTCGCGAACAGCAGGTAGAGCCAGAACCAGCGGCGATGCCTACGGATGTCGGGCGCCGCCAGCCGCCACGCGAAGAAGGTCTGTCCCGGCCCCACCGTGGTCGTGAAGAGCGTGGTCAGCACGAACAGCGCGATGAACCAGTCCAGGTTCTGCAGACCCGCGTCGCGCCAGGCCAGGAACGCGACCAGAGGGAACATCTGGATGCTGATCCACGGATAGACCTCACGCCAGCCGAGCAGCACCGTCATGCCCAGCTTCTGGCGAAGCGTGAGGGTGCGCGACCGCCACGCCTGACGCAGATGCCGCTTGGACACCTGGAACCAGCCCTGCGCCCACCTCATCCGCTGATTCCACAGCCCATGCCATGACGTGGGCGCGAGCTCGCGGGAGATCAGCGCGGGGTCGTTCGCGATCTGGCCCCCCGCCTCGATCACGCGCAGGCTCGAGTCGATGTCCTCCGTGAGCATGAAGCCGTGCATGCGGGTGCGGCGGAGGACGTCCGTGCGCCAGAACCCGTTCGAGCCGCCGAAGATCCCGAAGCCGTGCAGCTGGGCGCGGCCAGGGTGGCTCACCGCGTAGATCGCCTCGAACTCGACCGCGACCGTGCGCGCAGCCTTGCTTGCGGCGCCGTTGCGGATCACGCAGTGGCCCTGCACCACGTCGTAGCCGTTCGACAGCCACCGCCAGGCGCGCATGAACGAGTCGCGCTGCGGGTGGTGGTCCGCGTCGTACATGCCCACGAACTCCCCGCGCGCATGCCGCAGCGCGGCGTTGACGTTCTGCGCCTTGGACGTGGAGCCGTCCACGCGCAACGGCAGGAAGCGCGGATCGCGCTCGGCGATCTGGCGCAGCGTCCGCTCCACGAGCAGCCCGCGGGGGGTGTTGTAGGCCAGGATCACCTGCAGATCCGGGTAGTCGACGCGCAGGAACGCCTCCACCGTGTCCACGATCGTCGCGGCCTCGTTCGGCAGATACGCGGCGATCACCGCCGTCGCGGGCGGCGGCGGTGAGCCCGGCTCCTTCGGGGGCCTGACGGGGTCCAGCGCATAGAAGCCCTCGGACCAGATCAGCACTCCCGTGAACGCCAGCGCGATCACGATCGTCGGGTACATCACCACAGAGATGTCCCATCCCAGCCAATAGAGGGCCTGGTAGACGAAGAAGGGGACGACGAGGCCCAGCACCAGCGTGAGGAGGATCTGGTACGGCGTGGTGATCGCGCTCAGGAACCGCGCCGTGCGGGACGGCGCCCGCGACGTCGTGGGGCTCAGGTCCACCCGCCAGCGGACGGGCTGCAGGTCCAGATGGTCGCGCGCGGCCGCGGCGGCGATCGCCGTCCGCTCCAGCGCGGTGTCGGTGCTGATCGCGTTCGCCGCCTCGGACCAGCCGATGCTCGGAGTCAGCCGCACGGATTCGCCCCTGACCGCGAAGCGTGCGTCGGCGATGTCCCTCGCGAAGCCGGCCAGGTCGTCGCCGAACGTGCGTGCGGCGGCGTCCACCGCGCCCACGAGCAGGTCCGCACCCGCCACTGCGAGCACCGTGCCCGCCCCGAGGCGCGCGCGCGCGAGGGCGCCGAGCTGCTCCAGGACGTCCGCCCAGCCGACGGACGCGAAGCGCGCCTCCACCATCAGCTGCTCCTCGATCGTGATCCTCGCGAGCATCACGTGGCGGCCCGATGCGCGGATCGCCTCCACCTGCTCCCGCAGCGTGGCGACGTCGTGCAGGGCGATCCGGCGTTCCGCCGTCCGGTCGGCGCCGCCGACGTCCGCGAGATGCCGCTGCACCTGCTCCACCAGGGCCTGCGGGGTGAACGGCTTGCGCAGGTACTCGTTCGCGCCCAGTCTCAGCCCCGTCGCCGCGTCGGACGGGTCCATCCGTGACGTGAGGAACAGCACCGGCACGGAGCCCGCCTCGTCGGTGGCGCGGAGCTTCGTGATCAGCTGGAAGCCGTCCATCTGAGGCATCATCACGTCGCTGATCACCAGGTCGGGCGCCTCGACGGACAGGATCTCCAGCGCGTGCGGGCCGGACTCGGCCTCGATCACGTCCATCTGCTCGTGCGTGAGGACGGCGGACACGAGGGCGCGGATCATCTCGTCGTCGTCGACGACGAGCACTCGGGGTCTCTGCACGTGCTCCCTCCCGCTGCTCGACGACAGGTGCCGCACGACGGCGCAGAGGGGGATGCGCTGCCGCGTTCGCGGACGCCACGATGCTAGAGGGCGACCGGAAGCCTGGATGGGAGCCTTGCCGCGCCGGACCGGGGGGTGTGCACCGGGGCCTTCATCCTGCTTCACTTTCTTATCGGCGTCCGCGCGCAGAAGATGAGCCGGTGCACGACGGCAGTCGCGGGCCGCCGGTTCGCAGGACCTAAGCCCGACCACGATCGAACGTGATGTCTGACAGAATGATCGAGGTTCCAAACCGCTCAAGACATCAGGAGTCACCATGGCCATCGCCACCACTGAGTCGTACGCCGCGATGCTGGACGCCGCCAAGGCCGGCGGCTACGCGTTCCCCGCGATCAACATCACCTCGTCCTCTTCCGTCACCGCAGCCATCCAGGGCTTCGCTGAGGCAGAGTCCGACGGCATCATCCAGGTCTCCGTCGGTGGCGGCCAGTACGCCTCGGGCTCGACCATCAAGGACGCCGTGGTCGGCTCGCTCGCGCTCGCGGCCTACGCCCGCGTCGTCGCCGAGAAGTACGGCGTGACCATCGCGCTCCACACCGACCACTGCCACAAGGTCTACCTCGAGGAGTGGCTCAAGCCGCTGCTGAAGCTCGAGGCCGAGTCGATCGCCGCGGGCAAGGGCCCCATCTTCAACTCGCACATGTGGGACGGCTCGTCCGTGCCGATGGACGAGAACCTGCTGATCGCCGAGGAGCTGCTCGAGATGTCGCAGGCCGCTGACACGATCCTCGAGATCGAGATCGGCGTCGTCGGAGGCGAGGAGGACGGCCACTCGGCCGAGGTCAACGAGAAGCTGTACTCGAGCCCCGAGGACGGCATCAAGACCATCGAGAAGCTCGGTCTGGGCGAGAAGGGCCGCTACCTGACCGCCATGACCTTCGGCAACGTGCACGGCGCGTACAAGCCGGGTGCCGTCAAGCTGCGCCCTGAGATCCTCGGTGACATCCAGGCCGCCGCTGCCGAGAAGTTCGGCAAGGAGAAGCCGTTCGACCTGGTCTTCCACGGTGGCTCCGGCTCGACCGCGGAGGAGATCGCCACGGCCGTCTCGCACGGTGTCATCAAGATGAACATCGACACGGACACGCAGTACGCGTACACGCGTCCTGTCGTGGACCACATGATGAAGAACTACGACGGCGTCCTCAAGGTGGACGGCGAGTGGGGCAACAAGAAGGCCTACGACCCGCGCGCCTGGGGCAAGCTCGCCGAGGCCGGCATGGCCGCCCGCGTCGTCGAGGCCTGCCAGCAGCTCGGTTCGGCCGGCAAGAAGATCTGACGATCCGATTCGTGAGCTGAGCCCCCGCGGTCCTCGACCTCGGGGGCTCAGCCACGTTCGGGCATCGTCCGGTTCACGAGCGGTGCGGCGCGCGTGTCACGTGCGTCGCACCGGACAGATAACCTTCTGTGGGGCGTTCATCGGCCCCACGCAAACGACCAAGCCCCCGGCGGAGCATCGGGGTGAGGGGAGGGCACCGTGCCTGGTGTCGTGATCGTCGGAGCCCAGTGGGGCGACGAGGGCAAGGGAAAGGCGACCGATCTGCTCGGCTCGCGCGTCGACTACGTCGTGAAGTTCAACGGCGGCAACAACGCGGGCCACACGGTCGTCGTGGGCGACCAGAAGTTCGCCCTGCACCTGCTGCCGTCGGGCATCCTGACGCCGGGAGTGACGCCCGTGATCGGCAACGGCGTGGTGATCGACCTGCGCGTGCTGTTCGGTGAGCTGCATGCCCTGCAGGAGCGCGGCGTGGACACCTCCAGGCTGCTCATCTCGAACGCGGCGCACCTCATCACCCCCTACGCCCGGACCCTCGACAACGTCACGGAGCGCTTCCTCGGCAAGAAGAAGATCGGCACCACCGGTCGCGGCATCGGGCCCACGTACGCTGACAAGATCAACCGCCTGGGCATCCGCGTGGGCGACCTGTTCGACGAGGCTCTGCTGCGCGACAAGATCGAGGGCGCGCTCGCTCCCAAGAACCACATGCTGGTCAAGGTGTACAACCGGCGCGCCATCACGGTGGACGAGGTGGCCGACGAGCTGCTCGGCTACCGCGACGAGGTGGCGCCGATGGTCGCGGACACCGGCCTGGTGCTGGCGAACGCGCTGGCCGAGGGCAAGAACGTCCTCTTCGAAGGCGGCCAGGCGACCATGCTGGATGTGGACCACGGCACGTACCCGTTCGTCACGTCCTCCAACGCGACTGCTGGCGGTGCCTGCACCGGCTCGGGCGTGGGACCCACGGCGATCGACTCGGTGATCGGCATCGTCAAGGCCTACACGACTCGCGTGGGGGAGGGGCCGTTCCCCACCGAGCTGCTGGACAAGTGGGGCGATCGCCTGCGTGACGTGGGCCACGAGTTCGGCACCACCACCGGGCGTCCGCGCCGGTGTGGCTGGTATGACGCGGTGATCTGCCGCTATGCCTCGCGCATCAACGGGCTCACGGACCTGGTGCTCACCAAGCTGGACGTGCTGACCGGCATCGAGGAGATCCCGGTGTGCGTCGCGTACGAGGTGGACGGCGTCCGCTACGACGAGCTTCCGCAGGATCAGGCCGCGTTCGCCAAGGCGACTCCGATCTTCGAGACCTTCCCCGGCTGGACCGAGGACATCTCGAAGGCGCGCACGTTCGACGAGCTGCCTGCGAACGCGCGCGACTACGTGCTCGCGCTCGAGAAGATCTCCGGCTGCCGCATCTCCGCGATCGGCGTGGGCCCGGCGCGTGACGAGATCATCGCGCGGCATGATCTGATCCACACCCGCGCGTAGGGGTGGCGCGCCTCGTTGTGCCTCGTGTCATGGTCGGGGTCGGGGGGCGTCACGGCGGGTCACGATCCGTGTCCTAGTTGTAGTGCCCAGGGAGGTTGTTCAACCTGGTGATGGGTGGAACCTTGCCGATGGCGGAGTGTTGCCGGTGGTGGTTGTAGAAGTGCAGCCAGGCCGGTAGGGCGGCTCGGCGGGCTTTCTCGGAGTTGTAGTGCTTCGAGTATGCCCAGCCGTCCGCCAGGGTGCGGTGGAAGCGTTCGATCTTGCCGTTGGTCTGGGGCCGGTACGGCCGGGTACGGCGGTGCTTGATGCCCAGGTCGCGGCAGGTATCGCGCCAGGCATTCGAGCGGTAGCAGCTGCCGTTGTCGGACAGCACGGCTTCGACGTGGACGCCGCGGGCGGCGAACCACGCGACTGCACGGACCAGGACTCCGATCGCGGTGGCGGCGGTCTCATCGTTGTGGATCTCGGCGTACGCGACGCGGGAGTGGTCGTCGATGACCGTGTGGACGTACGCGTGACGCATCAGCACGCCTCGGTGCTTAGAGCGGTCCTTGCCTGGCGTGCCGGCCCGGTTGCGCCATCCTTGCTGCCGTCCGACGGTGCGCCACCCGCCGCCATCAGGGATGTTGCCCAGCTTCTTCACATCGACGTGGATCAGCGAGCCAGGATGGTCGTGCTCGTAGCGCCGGGCAGGCTCACCCGTGGCGACGTCGACGTGGGACAGGCGGTTCAGGCGGCAGCGTTTCAGCACGGCGTACACGGTCGACGCGGGCACGCCCGTGAGGGAAGCGATCTCCACTGGCCCGCGTCTGGTCTTGATGCGCTTGTGCACGATCTTGCGCACCAATGGTTGCGCCGTCTTGTTTGGTGAGCGGTGTGGGCGTGAGGAGCGGTCGTCCATGCCGACCCGACCCATCTCGAGGTAGCGCTGCACCCACTTCGCCGCCGTGGGCCAGGAGACACGGAAGTAGCGGGCCGCTTCAGCGATGCTCCAGCCGTCATCGACGACCATCCGACCGATCCGGGCGCGTTGGACAGGAGTGAGCGCGGCATTAGCGTGGGACACGAGAACCTCCAGGTTCAGAGCGAAGTGGTAGCAACTCCACTCTGCCTGGAGGTTCTCTTCATCGCCCAAGATTCAAACAACGTCCCTGGGCACTACACCTAGTTGACACATCCCCCTTGCGGAGCATCCGCTCCGGGTCTAGCCTCGGAACGCACGATAGGCGGGCGCTTCACCAGCCCGCCATTCGCTGAGGGGCCCCTGGCGGGGGCCAGGCTCGCGCGCCGTACCTGGATCGATGAGGGGTGGCGGGGCGCGGAAGGGGGCGCGGGAGGGCGCCCGCCAGGGGTGTGCTCCTCAGCGCGCACAGGCGTCCGTGCATCGGACCCTGCGCTCAGTCCGCAGGTCACCTGTCCTTCAGCGCCGCCAGCAGGGATCCGGCGGGCCGGAGCCCGAGCCCGATGACGACGACCGTCGTGCTGATCAGCGTGAGCGCAGCGTGTGCGGAGCCGAGCGCCACGGCGGTGTGCGCGTCGCCCGTCAGAAGAGTGGCGAGGCCGATCCCGCCGCACCATCCGAGCAGCCCTCCTGCGGTCGCGAGGACAGCCCATTCGGTCGCCTGCATCAGCATCCGAGGGAACGCCTTCATGCTGAACGTCGCGTAGATCGCGATCTGCGAGCGGCGGAACCATTGCACCATCGCCCACAGGAGGCTGAGCACCAGGGCAGCCGCGGCCCAGAGCCATCTCAGCGGGCGGTCCTGGAACGCCGTCGTGTAGTCCACGGTGAACTCGGACTGGAGGAGCCTCGTGGCTACGACGGCGGGACCTGCCTCGCTCGCCAAGAGGCTCGACAGGGAGTCCTTGACCGGCGCATAGTGTGCGGCGTCGGTCTCCACGTAGCACGTGTCGGCGTCGCCGGTCAGGAGCGCGGGTGTGAAGAGCGCGCCGTCGAACTGATCCCCCAGCCGGGAGGTGTCGGCGACGCGGACCCGCAGGGGTGCGCTGGTCTGCCCCATGGTGCCCGAGCCCTCGACGACCGCGACCGAGACGGTGTCGCCGTCCACGACTCCGGTGCGCTCCGAGAGGCCACCGCTGACGATCACCACCCCGTCGGCGGCCGCGTCGATGCCGAGGAGGTCGAAGGCGCCGCTCGAGACGTCGTACATGCTCACGCGACCGCCGGGCAGATGTGCCAATGTGGCGACCTGAGCGGTGTCCTTCAGCGCGAAGGAACCCGTCACCCCGTCGAGCCCCGACAGTCCTTCGCATGTCCGTGCGTCGAGCGGGGTCGACGCACCATCGGCGCTGGGCCCTGTGGCGATGAGGACGCGGCCGCCGGCCGCCACCCACGCGGCCTCGTGCTCGATAAGGGAGGTGACACCGAGCGTGTCCGCCACGGCAGGGGCTGCCGTGAGCAGCGCCACCGCGACGATGATCAGCACCGACGTCCAGCGGCCAGTCTGTGCGGTGCGCGCACCCTCGCTGGCGGCGAGCGACGCAGGCCAGGCGCGTTCGGCGCTCACGGCACCCTCCCAGGACGCGTGTGCAGCGCTCCGTCGCGCAGCTCGAATGTCATGTCGCAGCGCGCGGCCACCTCGAGGTCGTGGGTCACGATGACGACGGTGCGGTCGCCTCGCGCATCGATCATCGCGTCGAGGACGGCGGCCGAGGTGCGTGCATCGAGCTGGCCGGTCGGTTCGTCGGCAAGCAGGAGCGGTCGGTTCGACGCCATCGCCCTGGCGATGGCGACCCGCTGGGCCTCGCCGCCCGAGAGGGTGCGTGCGGGGTCCCTCTCGCGTCCTGCCATCCCCACGCGCGCAAGGCAGTCCTTCGCCCGGCTCAGCGCGTCCGCCTTGGGTGCGCCGTCCGAGTGTGCGCCGATCGCCGCGTTGTCGAGCACGTTCCGGGCGGGCAGAAGCGACACCGTCTGGAAGACCCAGGTCGCTGCCTCGGCGAGCGGATGGCCGATCCCCCTCGAGTCGACGGCCTCGATGCTCCCGGTGCGCAGGGGAAGAAGGTCGCCCATGAGCGACAGCAGGGTGGTCTTCCCCGAGCCGGACGGGCCGATGATCGCAGCGGCCGTGCCTGCGGGGATGTCGCACGACACGGAGGTCAGCACGGGATGGTCGCCGCGAGGGTAGGTGAAGCCGACGTCGCGCACGACTAGCCGCACGTCAGGTCCTTGCGGGCCTCACGCGGGTTGACGAGCACATCCTGGCCCACGAGGGAGGGGTCGAGCTGGACGGTGCCGAGGTCGCCGCCGGTCGGCTGGACCACGACGGGCGCACCGTCGACGGACGGGAAGATGCAGGTGCGGCCTTCGTCGTCGGACACCACGGCGGACGAGGGAACGGCGCCGACGACGAGGGGTTCGGCGCGGCGAACGGTCGCCACTCCGTCCGTCACCGCGCCCATGGCGGCTGCGATCGAGGCGACCGCCGCGGGGTCGGCGACCGTTCCGGACCCGGCGGCGTAAGCGGCGGTGACGCCGTAGGCGTCGATCTCCCAGTCGCCGTCCTGGGGGATGACCGAGGTCTCCGCGACTTTCACCGAGAGAGGCGCATCCGCCGCCTCCCACAGCGTGGTGCCCGGAGCGATCTCCTGTGCGACGCTGACGTCGACGGTGGCCACCGTCGAGGCGCTCGCGTCGAGCCAGACGAGCGAGGCCCGTGACAGGATCGGGTTCTTCTGGCCGTAGCCATGGGTCGCGTTGAACGCGATGATCGCGGTCCGCGTGGCACGGCCCGCCTTGCCGTCGGGATCGGCGTCCAGGTATCCGAGCGTGACCAGGAGCTGCTGGGCGGCCGTGACGTCGTCGCCCGAGTCTCCTTCGGTGATGTCGCGGTAAAGGGGACGGTCCGAGGCGTAGGCGATCACGTCGCCTGCGTCCACCGTCATGATGACGTCGCCGGCGTGGACGTCCGAGCCGGGGGCGACGTTGAGGGAGGTGATGGTCCCCGTGGCTTGGGCGGTGGCGACGGTCGGGGTCGCATACGTGAGCGATATGCCCACCTGTGCCTCGTCGTAGCGTTCCACCGACTCGACCTTGGCGACGAGGGGCTCAGGGGCGGCGGCCGACTCCAGAGGCGAGCGGGACGCCGCGATGTACACGAGCACTCCTGCACCTGCCAGAGCCCCGATGAGGACGACGACGAGCGTGGCGCGGGCTACCAGTCGCCAGGAATGCGGGGCGCGTTCGCCACGCTCGTCGCCGCTCATTCGGCCCCTGTCTCGGTGAAGCAGTTCGTTCCCTCGCTGGAGTAGCCCAGGCCAGCGGCGAGCCGTCGCAACTCGTCGTTCGTCGCTGAGGGGTCGACCGTGGCGCCCTGATGCTCCAGGCAGGCGATGAACTCGTCGCGTACCTGGGTGAAGTAGGCGTCCTCCGCTTCCTGGTTGGCGTCGCTCAGCTGGTACTCCGTCTCCAGGTAGAAGCTGTGGGTGGCCAGGCAGCCGTCGGAGATCTCTGTGGTCTGCGACTCGGTGAGCCCCGGCGCCGTAGCGGCGTATGCGTAGTCGATCTTCGGATAGGGGCCGCTCGAATCGACCTCACCCCCGATGACGTCGATCCCTGCGTCACGCATGCAGTCGAGGGCGAGGTGCACGCCCTCCTCATACTCTGCGAACGTCACGACGCCGTCCGACAGCGCCTCCCGCTGCGCGTCGCTCATCTCCGAGAGCGGTGCGAACTCCGGGATCTCCGCCGCGGCGGCATCCCAGACGCCGTAGAGCGACGAGTCCGAGGAGGGAGCTTCCCCGCCCGAGCCGCCTGCCGAGCATGCTGTGAGCACCAATGCGGCGACGATCGCCGACGCCGATCTCCCCGGACCGGCAAGGCGAGTCTGCCGCCAAGTGCGGTGGCGCCACATGTTCGCGCGACCTACGACGCGTAGGTGCGGGACTCGGAGGTGACATATGTCCTTGCGGGCCCGCTGTGCGCGTGGGTCGCGTCGATATCCCAGGGTGTCCAGTACGCAAGGCCCGTCGCCGTGGGCTGGTACTGGTGCCGGATGCGCACCTGTGTGCACGATGACGTCATGGCGTAGAGGTCAGCGTTGGCCGAGTCGTGGGTGAAATAGCTTCCGCAGGTGGCGGCCTGGGCTGCCACCGCGTTGGCGACGACAATGGCTGTGGCCGCCATGAGCGTGGCTGCACCAGCGGCTGCCAGTCGACGGCTCGAGCGCGCGAGCATATTCGTGACATATGTCACAATTCCCCCTCATACCTTTGTGCCCCCCAGCACAGCCACAATATTTCGCGTCACGACGACCATGTCAAGTGCCTGTGGTGATGTCGCCTCGCGGCAGTCAACGGGTGCCCCCGCGCTCGTCGTCAGTCATCGTGCGCCTGTCACGGTGAAGCAGTTGGGGCCGTCGAATGTGGCCATGGCGGCGACCGCGGCCTGGCGGAGCTCATCGTCGGTCGCGTCCGGATCGACCGTCTGCCCTTGGTCCTCCAAGCATGCGATGAACTCGTCACGGACCTGGACGAAGTAAGCGTCGATCGCCTCCTGCGCTGCCGCGTCGGTCTGGTAGGCCATGTCGACGTACTGGCTGTAGGTCTCGATGCATCCGTCGGCCACCGCCAGCGTCTGGTCGCCGTCGAGGACGCCCTCGACCTCTCCTGCGAACGTGTACGGGATCTCTGGGAACGGCCGATGGTAGTCGACCTGATCGTCGTCCACCTCGATGCCGGCGTCACGCATGCACGTGATCGTGGCTCGGATCGCCTGCTCGTACTCGTCGAAGGTGACAGAGCCATCGGCGAGCGCATCGATCTGGGTCTGGTCGACGCCGGCGCCAACGGCCAGGTCCCGCACCTGTAGCACCCACGGATCGCTGGACTGAGTGGGGGACGCAGCCTCAGTCGAGGCTTCCGGCGTGCAGGACGTGAGGAGAAGGGCTGCGGCTGCCGCTACGGCCACATGGACGCGCCGACGCCTGAGCAACATGGTGACAGATGTCACGAATCCCCTGTGCGAATGCTCTTCCCCAACGTCACGCACTCTATCGACCGTCAGGCCGCCCGTTCCCGCACGACCTTCGCGATGTCCACGCGCGCGATCTGACGCGTCGCCGGCCATTGCGAGATCAGCGCGGCGAGCAGCACGCCCAGCGCCGTCGCGGGCAGCATCCACCACGACCAGTGGATCGAGAGTGAGAACAGGTCGTCGTTGAAGGTCTGCAGGAACGCATCGGCCGCCATGACTCCCAGCACGAGACCGAAGGGCACGGCCAGGACCGTCGCGAGCATGTTCTCCGTCGCGATCGCCCCTGCGACCCGTCGCAACGGCACGCCGGCGGCCCGCAGCGTCGCGAGCTCTCCGGTGCGCTCCACCACATTCACCGCCATCGTCACGTACATCACGGCGAGCGCCAGCACGGTGCCCAGCAGGATCATGACCCCGATGAACGCCCAGAACAGTCCCAGGTACTGCTCCACCGAGCCGAGGATCGCGCGCTGGTCCTGGTAGGCGACCACGCCGTCGAGCCCCGTGATCGTGGCCCGCATCGCGTCACGGTCAACCCCGTCGTCCAGCGTGATCGCGAACTGCTCCACGGACGACGCCGGCAGTGCGGCTGTCGCCGTGTCGAGCGAGGCGTACACCGAGGTGCCCATCGGCTCGTCGACGAAGCCCCGGATCACCGCCTGGGTGTCCCCGGCCCCGGTGGACAGGGTCACGGTGTCACCCACCTGGACCCCGAGCAGTCCCGACATCGCGTGGCCCACGAGGATGCCGTCCTCGGGAAGAGCCAGCGCGTTCCCGGCGGAGTCGCGGAAACCGTGCATGACGGTGTCAGTGCGGAAGCCGTTGAGCGCGGTCGCGTAGCTCCCGTCCGGGCCGATCACGGTCACGGCGCCGGAGAAGGTGGGCTCCACGGAGGCGACCCCGTCGACGGCCATGATGGCGGCCTGCGCTCCGGTCCCCGCCTGCGCGACGACCGACGCGTCCGACAGCACGACGTCGTTGAACTGCGTGTCGATCGCATCCATGATCGACACCATCATCCCGACCGATGCCAGCACGAGCACCAACGCCAGCACCGTGCCGAGCATGGTGGCGAAGGTGCGCCGCTTGGAGCGGACCACGTCCCTGAGGGCCATCCGAAGCCCGACGGGAAGGCTCCGCCGACGGGCCACGAAGCGGCTCCACGGCCCGGGCGGGGACGCGTCGGCGACGGGTCGCATCGCCTGCGCCGGCGACGTGCGGGATGCGACCACCGACGGGCCGAGCGCGCCGAGCAGCCCGACGACCGCCCCGAACGCGAGGCCGAGCCCGATCATCCACGGATACGTGCGGACGACCGTGTCGGGGATGCCGAGCGCGCCGGTGTACGCCGCTGTGATCGCGCCGTTGGCCAGCGCGCCGAGCGCGGCGCCCACCACCGCGCCGGCAAGACCGATGATCACGCCCTGGCCCAGGTAGTGGCGCAGCACCCGGCCCCTGCGGGCGCCGGCGGCCATCATCGTGCCGATGACGGGGCGCTCCTGGAGGATCCGGCGCGTCAGCAGCACCCACGCAGCGACCCCGGCCGCGGCGAGGAACAGAGCGGGGAACGCCTTGGACATCTCGTCGAAGCCCTGCAGGTCCTCGTTGAGCGTGGCATGCGACGGCTGCTCCAGCTGCGTGATCACGGACGTGGCGCTTGCGGCCGTCATGGCGGCCGTGACGTCGGCCCGGAGGGAGTCGGAGGCGCCGTCGGGCAGGAGCACGAGCGCCTCGTTGGGGCTGGTCCCTGCCCAGGACTCCACGGCTGACTCGGATGCGTAGATCACCGCGAACGCGTTCGGGTCGGACAGCACGTCCTGGCGGCTGCGCGCCGGCCACAGGTACTCCGCGGACTCCACGATCCCCTGAACCGTCACGTCCTGCCAGCCGCTGGCCGACCAGACCTGCAACGTGTCGCCCGGCACCAGGCCGAACGTGTCCGCCGCGTGCCTTTCCACGAGGACCTGGTCCGTCGCGCCTGGGTCCAGGTACGAGCCCTCGATCACACCGACGTCGTCCACCGCAGGGTGGCTCTCCGTGGGCAGGCCGACGACGCGGCCGACGAGCTTGGTGCCGTCGATGAGCATGGGCGGGTCCACCTGGGTCCGGGTGATCGCGCTCGCGGCCCCGGCGTCGAGCGCGGCCTGCGCCACGGTCGCAGGGTCTCCGCCTGTCGCGCTGAGGTCCGCGAACGCGAGGCGGTCGTACGTCTGCTGGTAGGAGACGGTGAGGTTCTCGAAGGCGCCTGCGGTGGCGACGTACAGCATCACGCCGAGCGCGATCGTGACGCCCACGGCGATCACCTGGGTCCGCTGCCTCCACAGGTCCCTGAACGACTTCTTGGTGCGTGCCTGCATCATGCTCACCACGTGACGTCGGCGGCGTCGGCCGGGTGGTCGTTGACCTGGCTGGACGCGATGCGCCCGTCGACCAGGGTGATGACACGGTCTGCGATCTGCGCGACCGACGCGTTGTGCGTGACGACGATGATGGTCCGGCCCTGCCGGTGCAGCTCCTGGAGGAGTCCCAGGATCTGCTGGCCCGTGGGGAGGTCCAGGGCGCCTGTCGGCTCGTCGGCGAAGAGGATGTCCGGGTCGGTCGCGAGCGCGCGGGCCACCGCCACGCGCTGCTGCTGGCCGCCTGAGAGCTGCGATGGGAAGCTGTCCATCCTGTCGCCGAGCCCCACGGCCTCAAGGAACTCGGGCACCTGGGTCCTGTTGCCGCGCCCCGTCATCTCGATGATGACCTCCACGTTCTCGCGGGCGGTGAGCGTGGGGATCAGGTTGAAGAACTGGAAGATGAACCCGACGTGGTCGCGCCGGAAGTCGGACAGCCGTCCGGGCGGGACGTCGCTGATGTCCACGCCCGCGACCTCGACCCTGCCCTCGGTCGACGTCTCGATGCCGCCGATGATGTTGCACAGCGTCGTCTTGCCCGAGCCTGAGGGGCCGAGGATGACGACCAGCTCCCCGGAGGCCAGCTCCAGGTCGATGCCCTTGAGGGCATGGACCGCGCTGTCGCCCTGCCCGAAGACCTTGGTCAGGCCGGTGACGCGGACGCCGCGGTCGGTCGCGACGGTGGTGTCGGTGCTCATGCGTGCTCCTTAGGCGGGTGATGGCGGCACGTTGAACGCGCCGTTGCCGTACACGTCGAGGGCGTCGGCGGTCCAGCGTGCCGCGCCCTCCGGGGTCAGGGGATCGGTGCCGATCGCATCGGCCACGTGCTCGCGCAGCAGGATCATCGCGAGGTCGTTGACGAGCAGGAACGCGGTGCGGGCATCGGGGTCGGCCGCCTCCTTGGCGACGCCCGCGGCGACCAGGCCCTCCTGCATCGTCCGGGCGGCCTGGAACCAACCCCGGAACAGGCGGCGGCCGGCGTCGCCCCCGTCCAGGAGCAGGCGTCGCACATACGCGGGCACGGGCGAGTCGGGCGGGACGACGGAGAGCAGGAGCTCGGCGAAGCTGCCCGAGCCCTGCTCCGCGGCGAGCGCGTCGGCAAGGTCCTCGGGCGGCGAGGCAGCGGCGAGGTCGAACATCCGCGCCACCTCCTCGTCGATCGCGTCCCGCAGGCCCTCCTTGGAGCCGAAGTGGTGGAGGACGTTCGCGGGGGAGGTGCCCGCGCAGGTCGCGATGTCGCGGACGCTCGTGCCGGCGACGCCACGCTCGGCGAAGAGTCGGAGCGCGCAGGCCCGGATCTGGTCCCGCGCGCTGGCGGGCTCCGGCTGCGCCGGGTGACGCCCGTGCGTGGCGCCCGCCCGCGACTGCCCGGCTGGCGCGTCGTCCGTGGCCCCGGCCACTGCATCGTCCATGTCCCTCACCATACTGAACGAACGTTCAGTCAGCAAGGGGTGCGATGCGGCGACATCCATCGGCCCGTCCCGTCCTCGAGTGGTACATCAGTGCACAGATCCGCCGCGATCTGTGCACTGATGTACCACTTCATCCTGCGTGCGCCCGCCGTACGTGGGGACGATGCGCGGGCGGCGGGCGAGGATGCGGGCCGGGTCCAAGGGGACGCCGAGGACGGGGCCGCGTGCGAGGATGGGCGACCGGGGCCGGCGGAAGTCGCGGCACGAGCGGCGAGGGGCACGCATGGACAGGCGGACGGTCGGCTACCTGCGCGGCGCGCTCCTCGAGGGGCTGATCGTCGGCGTCGTCTGGGCCTTCTTCTTCCGCAGCTCCGTGATGTGGGTGCTCACGTTCGCGCTCGCGTGGACCGTCATCTCCGTCCTCAGGCGGCGATGGTGGGAGAGCCGTCGGTAGACTCGCCAACGTGATCGTCCTCCTTGTCGGCAGCGGCGCCCGCGAGCACGCGCTCGCCCGCGCGCTCCACCTCGACCCCTCCGTCACGCAGCTCCACGCCGCTCCCGGCAACCCCGGCATCGGCGAGGTCGCCAAGCTGCACGCGATCGACCCGAACGACGGCGCCTCCGTCGCGTCGCTCGCTGTGCTCGTGCACGCCGACCTGGTGGTCGTGGGCCCCGAGGCCCCGCTCGTCGCGGGCGTGGCCGACGCGGTCCGCGAGGTGGGCATCCCCGTGTTCGGCCCCAGCGCCGACGCCGCGATGCTCGAGGGCTCCAAGGCGTTCGCCAAGGAGGTCATGGAGGCCGCAGGCGTCCCCACCGCCGCGCCCCGCGTGTGCGACACGGTGGACCAGGTGGCGGCGGCGCTCGACGAGTTCGGCGCGCCCCACGTGGTCAAGGACGACGGGCTCGCCGCCGGCAAGGGCGTCGTCGTCACCTCGGACCGCGCGGAGGCGCTCGCGCACGGCACCGCCGTGATCGAGTCCGGCGGTCGAGTCGTGATCGAGGAGTTCCTGGACGGCCCCGAGGTCTCGCTCTTCTGCGTCTGCGACGGTCGCACCGTCGTCCCTCTGCAGCCCGCGCAGGACTTCAAGCGCGCCTATGACGACGATCAGGGGCCGAACACGGGCGGCATGGGCGCGTACACCCCGCTTCCATGGGCGCCCGACGGCCTGGTCGACGAGGTGGTGAGGACCGTCGCGCAGCCCACGGTCGACGAGATGGCCCGCCGCGGCGCCCCGTTCATCGGCGTGCTCTACTGCGGCCTGGCGCTCACGTCGAAGGGCACGCGCGTGATCGAGTTCAACGCCCGCTTCGGCGACCCCGAGACGCAGGTGGTGCTCGCCCAGCTCGCGACACCGCTCGGAGGCGTGCTGATGGCTGCCGCGCAGGGCGGCCTGGATGCGATCCCCCCGCTCGAGTGGAAGGACGGCGCTGCCGTCACCGTCGTGCTCGCCGCTCATGGATACCCCGCCGACCCGCGCAAGGGCGACCGCCTGACCGGCCTCACCGCCGCAGGCCACGTGCGCGGCGTCCACGTGCTGCACGCCGGCACCCGGACCGATGAGCACGGCCACCTGGTCGCCGCAGGAGGGCGCGTGCTCACCGTCGTCGGCGAGGGCACGGACCTTGCCGACGCGCGGGCCAAGGCGTACGAGGGCCTCAGCCACATCGCGCTCGACGGCTCGCACCACCGCACCGACATCGCCGCGCGGGCCGCCGCAGGCGAGAACCTCATGGAGGGCTGATGCCCGGACACGTCGTCCCGCCGACCGCACCCGAGCTCCCGGGCTGGCGGCACGTCTACTCGGGCAAGATCCGTGACCTGTACGAGCCCGTCGAGCCGCACCCGGCCGGCGACGTCGTCCTGGTCGTGGCCAGCGATCGCATCTCCGCGTACGACTGGGTGCTGCCCACCGAGATCCCCGGCAAGGGCGGCATCCTCACGGGGCTCAGCCTGTGGTGGTTCGACCAGGTCAGGGAGATCGTCGCCAACCACACCGTCGAGGCCCCCGTGCCCGCCGAGGTGGAGGGCCGCGCGATGGTCTGCAAGCGCCTGGACATGTTCCCGGTCGAGTGCGTCGCCCGCGGCTACCTCACCGGTTCCGGGCTGGTCGAGTACCAGGAGTCCGGCACGGTGTGCGGCATCCCGCTCCCGGACGGACTCGTCGACGGGTCACGCCTGCCCGAGCCGATCTTCACCCCCGCCACCAAGGCCGAGGTGGGCGAGCACGACGAGAACGTGAGCTTCGAGGCGATCGTGGAGCGCATCGGTCTGGAGGACGCGGTAGCGCTGCGCGACCTCACGCTCGCCGTCTACTCGCGCGCCCACGAGATCGCCGCGACCAAGGGCATCATCCTGGCCGACACCAAGTTCGAGTTCGGACGCACGGCCGACGGGCAGATCCTGCTCGCCGACGAGGTCCTCACCCCAGACTCGTCGCGCTTCTGGCCCGCCGACGAATGGGAGCCCGGGCACGCGCAGCCCAGCTTCGACAAGCAGTTCGTCCGCGACTGGCTCACCTCGGCCGAGTCCGGCTGGGACAGGCGATCGGACGACGCGCCGCCCGCGCTGCCCGCCGACGTGGTCGAGCGCACCCGACAGCGGTACATCGAGGCCTTCGACAGGCTCGCCAAGCACTGATCGCAGCGTCACGGGCGAGTACCTTCGGAACCTATGAGGATCAGGTCGGGCGCCGCGATCGCGGCCACGCTGTGCGCGGCCCTGACCGGCTGCTCGCAGGTGTCCCAGCCGGTGCCAGGAGCCGTCAGCTATCACGGCGTGCCCGGCGCGCAGACGTCGCACTTCCGCAACGTCGAGTACGACCTGGGCTGCGGCGACACCACGCTGATCTTCAACCATGTCACCTGGTATCCGTTCAGCCCCTCCAACCCCGACGAGCTGCCTGCGGACCCGCTGGAGAAGTACCGTCCCACCGCGTCGGCCGTCGGATCCGGGACCACCCAGCCAGGCCAGCTCGAGGGCGACACCCAGACCAGCACGGAGACCGGCGCCGGCACGCTCATCATCTTCAGCGGCGGCCTCGCCTACTGGGAGTCCGACTCCGGGGACCAGCACACGTGGCTCACGACCGACGAGATCGACTATGGCTGGGAGTGCTGAGCTGAGCCGCCCGGTGGGCGGACCGATGCGGAGGAGCCTCGCCATCTGGGCTGGAGCGACCCTGCTGCTCGCGGGATGCGCGGACTCCCCTCCCATGGCACCTGGCGCCACGCAGGATCATGGCGTGCCCGGCGCGGTGGTCAGCGTCGAGACAGGAGTCCTCTACTACCCGGCCTGCGGCAATGAGGTCCTGTGGGACGGCGCAGCCTGGTATCCGTTCTCACCGTCGAACCTCGACGAGTATCCGTCGGATCCGATCCCAGCATGGGCTCACGCGTCCGGGCGCCCGGACGCTGCGTCGGACTCTGGGGTGAGCGCCGTGGCATACGTCCCTGCGGTCGTGGCGCCGGGACCGGGCGACGACAAGGGGACGTTGGTGACCTACGCAGGCGCCCTCGCCTACTGGGAGTCGAACTCAGGCGACCTCTCCACCTGGCTCACGAGACACGAGATCACATACGGCTGGGTCTGCTGATGCGGCGCCGGCTGGCCTGAGCGCACGAAGCGCCGCGGCACGGATCGCGCGGAGGGTCATGCGTGGCTCTCGTTCTGCAGCTCACGCTTCTGCACCACCGCCACCGACGGCACGCCCCACCCGCGCGTCAGCGAGAGCACGCGCAGCGCCAGGATCACCAGCAGCGGGATCCAGAAGACGAGCTCCGGCGGCAGATGCCACGCCCACAGGATCCAGTAGCCGATCGCGCCGCCCAGCGCCGCGGTCGCGTAGAGCTGGCCGTTCCAGAAGACCTCGGGCACCTGCGCGGAGAACAGATCGCGAAGGATGCCGCCGCCCACGCCGTTGGCCACGCCCACGATGACGGCGGCCACCGGGCTCGCGCCCATGTCGAGCGCGATCCCTGTGCCGATGACCACGAAGATCGCCAAGCCGAACGCGTCGGACATCTCCACGATGCGGTGCCGGGTGAAGGCTCCCAGGTCGCGTCGACGTGCGAACGGGACGATCGCCAGGGCCGTCGCCACGGCCACCCAGACGAGCGCAGGATTCTCGATCCAGAAGACCGGCCGCTGCAGCAGGAGGTCGCGCATCGTCCCTCCGCCGACGGCGACGAGCCCTGCAAGCACCACGGCGCCCACCAGGTCCATCCGGCGTCGGCTCGCCGCCACAGCGCCGGAGATCGCGAACGCGACCGTGCCCAGGTATTCGAGCACCACGCGCAGCGTGCCGAGCGCATGCTCCAGGATCCCGTCGGTCGCGGCGCTCGTCAGCAGGCTGTTCATGACTCTCCTCTGCGGCCCGCGAGCTCCTGCGAGCGGCGATCCAGCGTACTCGCGCACGATGCGGCCCGTCGCCCCGGTGTCGAAGCGGTCGACGCTCAGCGGGCTTGATAGCGTCGGCTGGGCATACCGGTGGGAGCCGGACGTCGAACGTGAGGAGCCGGTGGGTGGGCAGCGTCAGGGCAGGTGCCGCCGTCGCGGGCGTGATGACGAGCATGCTCGCGCTCGCGGCATGCTCCTCGCCGGCCGCGCAGGACGTGGTCCCGCGCCAGCTGAGCGTGGGCGAATGCATCGACTTCGGCAGCTATGTCACGTCGGCGAACGGTGCGGTCGGGGGCGACGGCACGTCGTCCCTTCCGCAGGTCGACTGCGGAGAGGCGCACGACGGCGAGGTCTACGCGGTGTCCACAGCCACGGACGACGCGTTCGACTCGGACGCGCTGATCGCCGAGGTGGACACGCTCTGCTACGACTCGTTCGAGGAGTACGTGGGCACGCCGTTCGCCGACTCGTCGCTCTACTACTCGATCGTCTACCCCACCGGTTCCACGTGGAACCAGGGCGATCGCATGCTCGCCTGCGTGCTCGTCGCGAAGCAGCAGACCACGGGCTCGCTGAAGGGCTCCGGCTTGTAGACTTGCGGCCATGCCCACCATCGTCGTCGACGTGATGCCCAAGCCCGAGATCCTTGACCCGCAGGGCAAGGCCGTCTCCTCCGCCCTCCCCCGCATCGGGATCGAGGGCTTCGCGCAGGTCCGCCAGGGCAAGCGCTTCGAGCTCACCGTCGAGGGCGAGGTCACCGACGAGGTGCTCGCCGCCGCCCGCAAGGCGGCCGAGACGCTGCTGAGCAACCCGGTGATCGAGGACGTCGTGTCCGTGGCCGTCGAGGACGTCTGAGCATGACCGCCCGCATCGGAGTCGTCACGTTCCCCGGCACGCTCGACGATCGCGATGCCGCCCGCGCCGTCCGTCTTGCCGGTGCCGAGGCCGTCCCGCTGTGGCACGGTTCCGAAAGCCTCGAGGATGTCGACGCCGTGGTGCTTCCCGGCGGTTTCTCCTACGGCGACTACCTGCGCGCCGGAGCGATCGCACGCTTCGCGCCCATCATGGACAAGGTCGTGGACGCCGCGAACGGCGGCATGCCCGTGCTGGGTATCTGCAACGGCTTCCAGCTGCTGACCGAGGTCCACCTGCTGCCCGGGTCGATGATCAAGAACGACCACCTGCACTTCATCTGCCGTGACCAGACGCTCCGCATCGAGAACGCGGAGACCAGCTGGACCACGGAGTACCGGGAGGGCGAGGAGATCGTCATCCCGCTGAAGAACCAGGACGGCCAATACGTGGCTGACGAGAAGACGCTCGACATGCTCGAGGCCGAGGGCCGCGTGGCCTTCCGTTACGTCGGCTGGAACCCGAACGGCTCGCGACGCGACATCGCGGGCATCACCAACGAGCGCGGCAACGTGGTCGGCCTCATGCCGCACCCCGAGCATGCTGCGGAGCCGGGCTTCGGCCCCGACTCCCGCGAAGCAGGGCGGATGGGCACCGACGGCCTGGCCTTCTTCACCTCCGCGATCAAGGGCCTGCTCTCGCACGCCTGACCGGCGAAGGCCACTGCCAGGCCCACGTGCGGGTCGCCCCACCATCGCACCGCCCGAGGAGGCGCCATGATCGTCGAGTCCGTCGTCCTGCCCGTCAAGCCCGGCTTCGAGCCCGGCTTCGAGCGCGCGTTCCACGCGGCCGAACCGCTGATCGCGCGCCAGCCCGGCTACGTGTCCCACTCCCTGCGCCGCGGCGTCGAGGAGGGGTCGACCTACCTGCTCACCGTCGAGTGGGAGACGGTCGAGGACCACGAGGTCGGCTTCCGTGAGTCGCCCGACTACCAGGAGTGGAAGGCGCTGCTCCACCCGTTCTACGAGCCGGTCCCTGAGGTCCTGCACTACGGCGACGACCTTGCGGGGCCTCGCGAGGCATGGGTGGACGAACCGGGCGACCCGGACGATGCGGCGCTCGTGGCCTTCTGGGAGCGGTGCCGCGAGGCGGTTCCGGGCATGCCTGCCGAGGTTCCCGCCGCGTGGGCGTTCGGCGGCACGCGAGCGCAGGCGTCGAAGCTGCTGGAGCTCGTGCTCGCCGGGGTCAAGACCGGCACGGCCTCCGCGCTGTGGGACTTCGAGGCGGACGACGACCCCCTGCCCGAGGTCGGCGAGGTGAACATCATCGTCGACGCCGACGGCGTTCCTCGAGCCGTGGTCCAGACCACCGACATCCGCGTCGTCAGGTTCCACGAGGTGGACGAGCAGCATGCCGCCTCCGAGGGAGAGGGCGATCTGTCGCTCGCCCACTGGCGCGAGGTGCACGCCGAGTTCTGGGACGAGTACTCGACGGCGGGCTTCTCACCGGAGATGCCTGTGGTGTGCGAACGGTTCCGGCTGGTGCACTCCGAGGGCGCACCGCGCCCCTGAAGCGACTGGAGGCCGTGCTCAGGCGAGGCGGAGGATGTAGGACTGCATCCGGTATGCCGCCGTCGCATGGCGCACCGGCGTTCCGGCGGCCTTGAACCCCGCACGCTCGTAGAGGCTGATCGCTCGGACGTTGTCCTCCTTCACGTCGAGCGCGAGCGTCGTGAAGCCGGCGGCGGTCGCGTGCGCGATCGCGTCTGCGAGCAGCTCGCAGCCCACGCCTGAACCGATGCCTCGCGGGTCGACCGCGAGGTAGTGCAGGTACGCCTCCGCCGCGTCGACGGTTCCCTGCTCCACGGTCGCGAAGCCGAACCTCGGTGCAGTCGCGACCGCGAACCGTACCAGCGGTGACGCGAACGACTCCCGCACCCGGCGGGCCATCGTCTCGTGGTCGACGCTGCCGTCACGGCGCTCGATCGCGGCCACCCACACCTCGGCGCAGCGTTCCACGTCGTCGGGCACCACTCCATCACGGATCGTCACCATGCTGATGATTCAACCGTGTCCGCGCCCCTCTCGAGTCCGCCTGGCCCATCGAGCGACCCGCTCTGCACCCCGGAGGGCTCACGCGGCGAAGAAGCCGTCCATCCGCACGTCGTCCCCCTGACGGGGCATGTACTGGTCGAAGTAGACGCGGGAGACGAGCTCGCGGCGGCTCGCGACGGAGGCCTTCTCGAAGATCGACTTGAGATGGTCCTGCACGGTGTACGGGGAGACGTGCATGGCCGCCGCGATCTCCTTGGTGTCCGCACCGCGCAGCACATGGGCGGTGACGTCCCGCTCGCGCGCCGTGAGGCCGAACGCGTCGGCGACCAGGCCGATCACCTCCTGGGGGCGCGCCTCCTCGATCGTCACCACCACGTCTCCGGCGCGTTCGCCTGCGCCACCGAGAGGTGAGGCGTGGAGCACCAGCCAGATGCCCTCGCGGGTCCGGATGCGCACCCGTGGCGTCTGGTCGATCTGGCCCCTGGCCAGGCGGCGCGCCGCAGGGACCAGCTCGTGCACGAGCGACAACGGGTCGCCGGCGCCGGGGTTGCTCGCCATCTGCTCCAGGTGGGCGGCCGCACCGGCGCTCGCCTGGACCAGGCGGTCGTCACCGTCGACGATGACGACGCTCGGTCCGTGGCTCTGCACGGCGCGTGCCGCGGAGACCTGGGCGAGCATCCCGATCCGGATACCGCGCGTGAACGACGGCGCGACGTCCTCGAGGAACGACAGCTCGGCGGCGTCGAACGGGGCGTCGTCGCTGCCGCGGAACACCGCGATCGCGCCCCATGCCCCGTGGCGGTCGCGCAGCACGGTTCGAGCCTCGTCATGGAAGTCGTAGTAGGGGATCATGATCTCCGCCATGCGCGTCGACGCGGAGACGTCGCCCTGTGTCCACTCATGCATGCCGACCGGGCTGGAGCCGGTCCTCACGAGCGTCTGGAAGGCGGTCGGCTCGTCCTCGCCGTACTCGATGCGGGCCCACTGGACGTCGGCCTCGTTGTGCCCCGTGAGGCCGGAGAACTTGCGGTGGCTCGACACCATGGCCGTGGCGGGGTCGAGCGTGGCCAGGCAGCCGCCGGCGATGGGGAGGACCCGTTCGACGACGGCTGAGGCCTCGTCGAGGAACGTATGCAGGGGGAGGCCGGCGCGCGACATGACGTCGATGTCGCTCCGCGCGCGCCCGAGGACCAGCTCGCTAGGCATGTTGAAAGTGTGCGACGCGGCAGCGCGACGCGCCATCCCACATTTATGGGGTATGGCAGGATCCCTCGTCACTGGGATTGCGGATCGATGGCTCCGCAAAGACGATGGGTGACGTCACTGCAGACATCACACGATTGGAACCCCGTCCATGACCATCCTCGACATCGTCGACACCGCAGCCAGGCTGCGCGAACAGCTCGGCGGCCGCATCCTCCTTCCTGGAGACGATGCCTACGACACGGCGCGCACGCCGTGGAACCTCGCGATCGACCAACGGCCCTTCGCCGTCGCGCGCCCCGAGTCGGCGGAGGACGTCGTCGACGTGGTGAACGCGGCCGCCGCCCTGGGCCTGCGCGTGGCACCGCAGTCCACGGGCCATGGCGCCGGTGCGCTCGCCGACAGCGATCTCTCGGGCGCGATCCTCGTCTCGCTCTCCGCGCTGCGCGGTGCGACCGTGGACCCCGTCTCACGCACAGCCCGCGTGCTCGGCGGCTCCCAGTGGAACGACGTGCTGGCCGAGGCCGCGCCGCACGGGCTCACGGCGATGCACGGCAGCGCAGGCGACGTCGGTGTCGTGGGCTACGCGCTGAGCGGCGGGCTGTCCTTCTATGCACGCGCGCACGGCCTCGCGGTCAACCTGGTGCGAGGCGTCCAGATCGTCACCGCCGACGGATGCCTCGTCCGCGCCAGCGCCGACGAGAATCCTGAGCTGTTCTGGGCGGTCCGGGGCGGCTCCGGGGCCTTCGGCATCGTCGTCTCCCTCGAGATCGACCTGCTTCCGTACGCCGAGGTCGTCGCCGGCATGATGCTGTGGGACGCCACCCAGGCGCCGCGTGTCGCGCATGCCTGGGCCGAGTGGACGCGCACCGCGCCCGAGTCCGCGACCACCTCCATGCGGCTCATGCACTTTCCACCGCTCCCGGAGCTCCCGCCGTTCCTGTCCGGCCGTAGCGTGCTGGTCATCGACGGGGTGGTTCTCGAGGACGACGCGACCGCCGACGCGGTGCTGGCTCCGCTGCGCGCGCTGGCGCCGGAGCTGGACACGGTCGCGCGGATCCCGTCAGCGGCGGTGGTCCACATGCACATGGACCCGCCGGAGCCGTCCCCGGCCGCCTCCGCGGGAGGCATGCTCGTGGGCCTCCCCGCCGACGCGGTCGACGCCTGGCTGGACGCCTCGACGACGATTCCCGGCCTCACGTTCGCCGAGATCCGACACGTGGGCGGTGCCGCCGCGCGCAGGCCTTCCCGCTCAGGCGCGCTCGGTGCGCTCGACGCCGAGTACCTGGTGGCGGGCATCGGCATGGTGCCCGTGCCGGAGGCCGCCGCTGCGGCGCAGGCGGGGGTGCACGCGTTCGTGGCCGCGCTCGCGCGGTGGCACGCGCCCGTGCTCGCATTGACCTTCATCGACGGGGGCGTGGCCAACGGTCCCGGATTCGGCGACGCCTCCGCCCGCCTGCGGGAGCTCAAGGCGATCTACGACCCCCGCGCCATGTTCGCCGCAGCGCACCCTGTCGATTGACGGGCTCGCTGCCCGACGTGCCAGGCTCGTCGGCGTCCGCAGATTCCGGCTGCGGACGCCGACGTCAGGCCCTGCCTCCCGACATGACCCGCCCGTCCGCGCGTCGTCGCCCGATGTTCAGGCGCGCATGAGCCGGCTCTTGAGCTCGGCGAACGCGTCGAAGGTGACCCGGTTGAAGTCCGCACCCAGCTGATTGGGCACGGTCACGAGCAGCGTGTCGGCGCTCATCACCGCCGGGTCGTCGCGCAGCTCCCGCTCGATCTTGTCCAGGTCGCCCACGTAGGTCTTCCCGAACGTGGAGACCGCGCTGTCCAGCTCGCCGATCTGGTCACGGTTCGCGCCCATGAGATCGCGTTCGAGCTGCGGGCCGAAGTACATGCGCGTGGCGTCGTCGATGATCGGCATGATCGAGCGGGACACCGACACGCGAGGCTCACCCGCATGGCCGGCGTCGCGCCACGCCTGGCGGAAGATCTCGATCTGACGCTGCTGGACCACGCCGAGCGGCTCGCCCGTGGCCTCCGCCACGAGGGTGGAGGACATCAGATGCATGCCCAGCTCGCCCACGCGTCGAGCCGAGTCGTTGCCGCCGGCGCCGTACCAGATCCGCTCGCTCAGCCCCGGTGATTGCGGCTGGATGGGCAGGAGCCGGCCGGCCGGCACGTGGGCGTGCGCCCCTGGCACCGCGACGCCGGCGCCGGAGATCGCCTCGCGGAACTGCGCGATGCGCCGCGCGGAGTCCTCAGCCGGCGTCATGCCATCGGGGAGCGGGTAGCCGAACGTACCAGGGCCGTCGGCCGGTGACTCGGGTGAGCCGCGGGACACGCCCAGCTGCAGGCGACCGCCCGAGACGAGGTCGGCCGTCGCCGCGGCCTCCGCCATGTAGAGCGGGTTCTCGTAGCGCATGTTGATCACGCCGGTTCCCAGCTCGATGCGCGAGGTGCGCGCGCCCATGGCGGCGAGCAGCGGGAACGGGGACGACGTGTTCTGCTCGAAGTGGTGCACCCGCATCCAGGCGCCGTCCATCCCGGCGTCCTCGGCGGCCTCAGCCAGCCGGATCGTGTCGTCCATCACGTCCTTGGCGGTGCGCACCTTGGAGCCGGGCGCTGCGGACCACCAGCCGAAGGACAGGAAACCGACGTTCCGCATCGCACCTCCACCTGTATGCGCCATCACGGCATGACCGTGGATGCAACTCCACGGACGCGCCACGCATTCCTGGGCGTGGACGGCGATACGTTGGACCCATGATCACCATCCGCGAGGTGGAGCCCGACGACCCTGAGGCGCTGGCGCTGTGGGACGAGCAGCAGCAGGAGCTCGCGGAGCGCTACGACGCTCCCGACCTGGAGCTCGAGACCAGGTTCTCCTCGCTCCTGGTCTCGCTCGTCGGCTACTCGGACGACGAGGCCGTCGCGACCGTGGTCCTGCGCTGGTCGCCGCACCACGAGGACGGCGCCGTGGAGGTCAAGCGCCTGTACGTGAAGCCCGATCATCGCGGACACGGCCACTCCCGCGCGTTGATGGGCGTCGCTGAGTCGTTCGCCCGCCGAGCCGGCGCCACGCGCCTGGTCCTCGAGACGGGGGACCAGCAGCCCGAGGCGCTCTCGCTCTACGACAGCATCGGCTACACCCGCATCGCAGGGTACGGCGAGTGGAAGGACGATGAGGGCACGCTCTGCTACGGACGCACGCTGCCCACGCGCCTGCTGATCGTCAACGGGACGATCGGCGCTGGCAAGACCGCGGTGGCGGCCGGAGTGCTCGATGCGCTGGGCGATCGCGGCGCACGGGTGGCGTTCCTCGACGCCGACGCCGTCTGCCAGGCAGCACCTGCGCGTGAGTCCGATCCGTATCACCAGGAGCTCATGTTCGCAGCGATGAGCCGGCTCGCGCCGCTCTACCGTCAGCGAGGCTACGGCTGCGTCGTCGTGGCCCGCGTGGTCGAGGCGCCGGAGGATCGGGCGCGCTGGTCCCTGGCCTTCGCCTCGGAGGTCGGCGCGCCCGAGGTGGTGGTCGCCAGGGTGACCGCGCCGCTCGACGAGCGACGCGCGAGGATCGACGTCCGCGAGCCGGAAGGGCGTTGGCGTGACTGGGCGCACGCGCGCACCGTCGAGCTGGACGACGTGCTCGAGACGCAGGCGCTCGACGACGTTGTGGTGGAGAACTCGGGGCGCAGCGCGCGCGACACCGCGGAGGAGCTGCTGGCCGAGATCGGCTGGTGAGCAGGGCGCCCGAGCGTCACCTGGCGTGCTGCGGCGTCCTGCTCAGCAGGCTGTGCCGCCACTGCGGCTCGTGCGTGCGGATCCATGCCGCGTCACGCCGCCACACCGTGCCGATGCCGCGCTCCCACAGCGCGACCCAGGGCTGCTCGCCGGTGCGCCGCATCGCCTCCAGGTAGTCGTACATGCGTGCGGAGCGTTCCGCGAGGAGCGGCACCAGCTGCTCGCGTGCCTCCTCGCCCAGCCCGTAGCCGTCGGCGAGGCCGCGCAGCCGCTCCAAGCTTCCCCGCAGGTCCGAGTCGGCGCTGTAGAGCGGGGCGAAGGTGTGCGCCACGTGCGCCAGCTCCCAGAGCCTCGTCCCGGGCGCGGACGCATCCCAGTCGATGGCGGCGAGCGTCCCGTCCTCCCTGATCACCAGGTTCGACGGCACCAGATCCTGGTGCACGATCAGGTCGTGCCCGGGTGCGGGCAGCCCTGCGAACCAGCGGGCGTCCGCGGGTGGCACGAAGCCCTCGAGCGCGTCGTGCATCTCGCGGACGAAGCGGCCGATGCGCCGGGAATCGAGGGCGGATGCCGGGGCGCGCGGGTCGTCGAGCCTGGTCCCGGGCATGAACTCCAGCAGGTGCCGTCCTTGGTCGTCCCAGCCGAACGAGCGTGGAGCGCCGGTGAATCCCACGCCGCGAAGATGCGTCAGGAGGGCGTGCAGGGCGCCGGTGTAAGGGTCGGGGGCGTGCGTGCTGATGCGGGTGCGCGGTACCCGATCCGTGCTGGCCGCCGGCGCCGACCTCGCGGTGGCCTCGGCGATGGGCGACGCCGCTGTGAGCGGCGCGGCCTCCGTGGCGCGGTCGGTCGCGGCCGCCCGGGGGTCCGCATTCTCAGAGTCCGCTCGCGCAGAGCCGTCGGTGCGTCCTCCCCGTGCGGGGTCGGTCGCCAGCGCATGGAGGAGGCTTGCCCGGCGCCTGCGCGGCAGGAAGGCGCGTGCAGCCGCGAGCCCGGGCGGGCGCTGCTCGGCGCGCAGCGGCGCGGCGGCGGAGCCGCTGCTCGTCGGCGACGCGGGCCGGTTCGCTCCGTGAGAGCCCTTCAGGAAGGCGAGCGCGGCGTCCACCCGTGCGTGCTCGCGGCGCGGCTCGGGTTGTCCATACGGGGTGGGCAGGGGGGACTTCGGTGGTCGGACGCCGGGCGTGGGTGGCGTGGCCGCGTCGGTCCGCCACGCCCAGCCCGGCGGCCAGGTGGGCTCGAGCACCCGAGGCGCCGGTCGAGGGGAGCGGTCGCCGGCGATCCGCCCGAGAGCCCACTCGAGGCCCTCGATGCTGTCGGTCAGGCGGGCCTCGGCGTCATCGTGGCCCGTCGCGTGGACCACGACGCGACCATGCCACGCCGAGTCGACCAGCGCATGCGCCACCCAGCGGTCGCGGCTGCCGGCGCCGAAGGGGAGGATCACCCGTCCGGACAGCTCGGCGCCCGCGTCGACGCCCGAGATGACGACCGCCACGAGCGACTCGCTGAGCAGCGCGAGGATCGAGTCGAGGTCGGCGACGTGGTGCTGGGCGTGCTGGAGCTGCAGCGCGACGCCCACGTTCCTGAGTCCGCGGCGTGCAAGCGCGTCGACGATGTCACGCATCGTCTGTGGCTCGCCGGCCCAGCCGCCTTGGTTGGTGAGCACCACGCACAGGCCGTGGCCATGCGCCAGGCGGACGCTTGCGGTGAGGTGGTCCGCGGCGCGCTCCACCTCGACCGCATGCTGGTGCGCGGTGAGCGTGGGAGGAGCGCCGGGCGGCGAGAAGGCGATCGGCATCCAGACGTCGGGGGACAGGCCGCGGCGGGTCACGGTGTCCAGCAGGGTACGGAGCGCGTAGGGCATGGCGCCGAATCGTGCCTGGTAGTCGGATTCGCCGAGGTCGGGCAGCAGGTGGGGGACCCAGATTCCCTCGAGCGCAATGCCCTCGCGTCTCAGCGCGTCGATGGTGCCGACTCGCGTGCCCGGGTCGTCGCTGAACCGGTCCCAGATGACGCGGGTGATCCCGAGCCGACGGAGCATCGCGGCGTGAGCGGTGGGGTCGCGGTCGATCGCGTCGAATCTGAGGTGGGTGGCGGACAGCTGGTCGCGAGCAGCCCAGGCGGGGATGTCGTGCCTGCTGGGCGGCATGCGCGAGGGCAGGGTCATCGTGAACCCTCCTCAGCCAGGGTCCGGGGCGACCGTGGCGGTCGCCGTGGTGCGGGTGATGCGGTGCGTGCGGGGCGGTGCTGGCCGGGCGGTACCCGGAGAGGTTAGTCGGACAGGCAGAACTGGAGCGCGGCGGCGGCGTGGATCTCGAGCGAGTCGAAGTAGGGGATGTCGACGTCGTCCGCCGTCATGACCATGGGGATCTCGGTGCAGCCGGCGATCACGCCCTGGGCGCCGCGCTCCGCGAGGCGTGCGGTCGCGTCGAGCACCAGGTCGCGGCCGTCGGCGTCGACGATGCCGTGCGTGAGCTTGTCGTACACCAGGTCGTGCAGCTGCTGGAGCTGCGGCTCCTCGGGCACCAGGATGGTGACACCGTTCGCGGCCATGCGCTCCCTGTAGAAAGGCATCCGCATGGTGAAGCCTGTGCCGAGCAGTGCGACGGTGTCGAGGCCCTGCGCCTTGATGGCCTTGGCCGTCTCGTCGATCATGTGGATCACGGGGACGTCCACGGCGGCCTGGACGGAGGCGGCCGCCACGTGCATGGTGTTGGCGCAGATGAGGATCGCCTCCGCGCCGCCTTCGACGAGCCAGCGGGCGTCCTTCGCGAAGGTGCGGGCGAGTCCCACCCAGTCGCCCGCGTGCTGCGACTGGCCCACGTCGCCGAAGTCGTAATGGCGGATCACCAGGTCGGCGGTGCGTCCGGGGATGGCGGCGTCCACGCCTTCGTGGAGGCGTCGTTCGTATACGAGCGTGCTGTGCCAGGTGATTCCGCCGAGGAGGCCGAGCCGTCGGGGAGAGGTGCGCATGGATCCGACCCTAGACCTGTGCGCGGGGTGCCCACCAGGGTGACGCTCGCATTGTTGAGAACTTCGTCCCTTTCGCCCACCGCGGAACACCCCCAACCTTCCAGTACCCTGGAAGCATGCGCATCGGAGATCTCGCCGCCCACGCAGGTGTCACCGCCAAGACGGTGCGGTACTACGAATCGATCGGCCTCATGGAGGAGGCGCCGCGTCACGCCAACGGCTACCGCGACTACGGGGACGACGCGCTCGCGCAGCTCCGCTTCATCCGCGACTCCCAGGCGGCCGGGCTGTCCCTCGCCGAGACGGGCGAGATCCTCGCCATGAAGCGGGCGGGCGAGTCCACCTGCCAGCACACGCGCGCGCTGCTCGAGCGGCGGCTCGAGGACATCGAGCGCCAGATCGACAGCCTGCTCGCCGCCAAGGCCGAGCTGCTCGCCATGCATGCCAGAGCCGAGACGCTCGATCCGGTCGCCTGCACCGATCCCGCACGATGCCAGGTGATCGAGGCCGGGCGCGCCGACCATCACGGTGCGCACGTGCACGGCTCGGGGCCTGCACTGCTCGGAAGCACCATCCCGATGCGGGTGGGCGCGTGAACGCCGAGCCCGCAGTGCGCGCGGACCTGGAGCTTCGGGTGGGCGGCATCACCTGCGCGGGCTGCGCCGCCACGATCCGTGACGGCCTGCTGCAGCTCCCCGGCGTCGCGTCGGCGGGCGTGAGCCCCGTGACTCACCGGGCGGTCCTGCGCCCCGATGGCACGGTGGATCCCGACGACCTGGAGATGATGGCGCAGGCGGCGATCATGGGCCTCGGCTACCGCGTCGTCCCCGCTTGACCTTCCCCTTCACTGGAAGGTCTAGCCTCGTCCTCATCAGGCGGACCACGGGGCCCGCCCCGACCGCGAGGAGCATCGCATGACCGCCACCCCCAGCATCGACATCACCGTCCAGGGCATGACCTGCGAAGGCTGCGCCGGCAAGGTCCGCAGGGCGCTCACCGCGACCGACGGAATCGCGGGCGCGGAGATCGACGTCGCGAGCGGAGCCGTCAAGGTGCTCACCGACGGCACCGTTCCCGCCGACGACCTGGAGTTCGCCATCGACGAGGCCGTCACCGGGGCCGGCTACACCGTCGCCTGACCCGCACCGTCGCCTGACCTGCCCCGTCGCCTCACCCACGCCGGTCCCGCCGGAGGTCGAGGCGAGTCTCGTCCGAGGAGCCATCCATGACCGCCACCCCTGAACTCGCACCCGACGCCGGCAGTGCGCTGCCCGTGACGCTGTCCGTCGAGGGCATGACGTGCTCCAGCTGCGCCGCGACCATCCAAGGCGGGCTGTCGCGCCTGGACGGCGTGGCCGACGCCACGGTCAACTTCGCCACCCGCCGCGCCACCGTCCGCACGGACGGCACCATCGATCCCGAGGCGCTCGCGGACATGATGCGCGCCACCATCCTCGAGCTCGGCTACCAGGTGCCCGAGCAGGAGGCCGACGGCGACGCCCTCGCGCAGGAGCACGCGCAGCACGCCGCCGCCGACGCCGCGAGGATCGCCGACTTCCGACGCCGCTTCACGGTGGCAGCGGTGCTCACCGTGCCGCTGATGGCGATCTCCATGATCCCTGCCCTGCAGTTCACGGGCTGGGAGTGGGCGGCGCTCGCGCTCGCCACCCCCGTCGTCGGCTGGGCCGGATGGCCGTTCCACCGGGCCACGATCGGCGCCGCCCGCCACCGAGCCACCACCATGGACACCCTGGTGACGCTCGGGACGACCGCCGCCTGGACCTGGTCCACGGTCGTCATCGTCGCCCATGCGACCGGCGCGCTCGCGCACACCCACGTGTACTTCGAGACCGGCGCGGTCATCGTCACCTTGATCCTGCTGGGCAAGTGGATGGAGGTGCGGTCGTCAGCCAGGGCCGGCGACGCGATCCGAGCCCTCAGCAGCCGGCAGGCATCCACCGCCACGCTTGAGGACGGCACCGTCATCGAGCGGTCGGCGCTCGTGGTCGGGATGCGCTTCGTGACCCGCCCCGGCGAGATCATCGCGACCGACGGCACGGTCGTCGACGGCGAGGCGGCCGTCGACGCCAGCCTGGTGACAGGCGAGTCCGTGCCCGTGCGGGTGGCCGTGGGCGGCGAGGTCGTGGGCGGCACCGTTGCGACCGATGGAGCCCTCACCATCGAGGCCACCAGGGTGGGATCCGAGACCATGCTCGCGCAGATCGCCCGCATGGTCGATCAGGCGCAGACGGGTCGCGCCAAGGTGCAGCGCCTCGCGGACCGTGTGGCCCGCATCTTCGTCCCCGCGGTGATCGGCCTCAGCCTGCTCACCCTGGCCGGATGGCTCGTCACGGGCCACGGCGTCGCCGACGCGTTCACCGCCGCCGTCGCGGTCCTCATCATCAGCTGCCCGTGCGCGCTCGGCCTGGCGACCCCACTCGCGATCATGGTCGGCACCGGCCGCGGAGCCCAGCTCGGCGTGCTCGTGAAGGGGCCCGAGGCGCTGGAGGACACCCGCGAGGTGACCACGATCGTCCTGGACAAGACCGGCACAGTGACCGAGGGCCGGATGACGCTGGTGTCCGCGAGCGCAGCCGGAGCGGACCAGGTCGAGGCCGACGCACTGCTCGACGCGGTCGCGTCCGTCGAGGCACGCTCCGAGCATCCGATCGCCCAGGCGATCGCCGCCGCCCGCGCAGGCCGGTTGCCGGTCAAGGGCTTCCGGGCGCTCGCCGGGTCGGGCGTCGTCGCCACCGTCAAGGGAGTCGGCGCCGACGGCGCCAACGCCGAGGTCACCGTCGGCTCGCGGCGCCTGTTCGACGATGTCCCCGACGAGATCGAGGACGTTGCCAGAGCCGCCGAGCGCGAGGGACGCACCGCCGTCCTCGCCGGCCGCTCACCGGTGGCGGTCGGCGGGGTGGGCACGGGTGCGCTCGCGGTGCGTCCGCCGCTCGTCGCGGAGGCCGTCCTGGTGGTCAGCGACGTCGTGAAGCCCACCTCGCGCGAGGCCGTGAGCGCGTTCCGCGAGCTCGGCCTGGACGTCGTCCTGCTCACCGGCGACAACGCACGTGCCGCGCAGGCCGTGGCCGACGAGGTAGGCATCGAGCGCGTGATCGCCGAGGTGCTGCCTGCGGACAAGGCCGAGGTGGTCCGCTCCCTGCAGGCCGAAGGTGCACGCGTCGCCATGGTCGGCGACGGCATCAACGACGCGCCCGCGCTGGCCCAGGCGGACCTGGGCCTTGCCGTCGGCACAGGCACCGACGTGGCGCGCGAGGCGTCCGACCTCACCATCGTGTCCGGTGACCTGCGAGCAGCGGCCGATGCCATCGCGCTGTCGCGTCGCACGCTCGGCACGATCCGCGGCAACCTGTTCTGGGCCTTCGCCTACAACAGCGCGGCGATCCCGCTCGCAGCGTTCGGCGTCCTGGACCCCATGATCGCGGCTGCGGCCATGGGCGCGTCGAGCCTGTTCGTGGTGGGCAACTCGCTGCGCCTGCGAGGCTTCGCGGGCTACCGCTCGGCGTCGCGAGGCTGATCTGCGGACTCCTCGCTCGGATGCCCCGCCTGCGTGGTCATAGGGTCGGGGGCGTCCGCGTCCACGGAGTCCACGGCCGCTGAATCCGGGCCCATGGGCGCCGCACCGCGCGCGCGGGTGAGGGGCAGCTCCGCCGTCTCGAGAGCGTCCGACTCCGTGGAGCCGGCGGCCTCAGCGTCCGCCGCTGCCGGAGCGTCCGCCGACGGGGTCGTGGCGTCGTCCGGGAGGTCCGGCGTGTCGAGCCAGGCGGGAGGCGCGGTGGCCGCTGCCACGTCCTTCCGCGCGTAACGGAGCTCCTGCAGCGCCTGCACGTAGCGGGCGGACTCGAGCCCGTCGTCGTGCGCCGTGATGAGCGTGTCGAGTTGCGCCCGCTGCAGACGGCCGAACGCGATCGCCGCGCCTGTGCCGTACTGCGCGGCCATCCGGCTCCTGGCGCGTTGGCGCACCCTGCGGCTGGACAGCGCCGCGAAGTCGGCAGGGCTCACGTGCTCGTCGGGCACCAGATCGCGGGCGTCCGCGCCGAGCGCGCTGCGCTCGCGCAGATGCACCCAGCGCAGAGTGACGAGCCCGAGCACCAGCACCGGGATGCCCTTGATGATCGCTGCCGGGACGACGCCGAGGTTGAGGAGAGGCGAGTTGAAGAACCCGTGCAGCAGCATGGCCGCGCCCAGCGAGAGCACGACCGTCAGGGTGCGGGTGGGCAGCCTGCGCGTGGAGCCGAAGAAGAAGCCGACCGCCGCCCCCGTGATCGCCGTGTACGTGGCGTGCGACCACAGCCCGGTGACGAAGCCGCGCAGCACGAACGTCTGCATGACGACCGACAGCGACGTGCCCTGCGCCGACCACTGGGTGGAGTACAGGAAGTTCTCCGTCACCTGGAAGCCCAGGCCGACCACGACGCCGTAGAACAGGCCGTCGGAGGCGTTGCGGACACGTGCGCCGGGGATCAGCGCGAGCGCGACGACCACCAGCATCTTGAGGGGTTCCTCCACGAGCGGGGCCGCGATCGCGGAGTCCCACTCCGAGGTTCCGCCACGCAGTGAGGCGAGGATGCCGTGCAGCGCAGGCGACGCGACCATCGCGATCCCCGGCACCAGCACGGCGCCGCTCGCGAACGCCACCGCGGTGGTGCGCAGCGAGCGCCGCTCGAACATCTCGAAGCGGTAGACCAGCAGGCCGAGCGTGAGCCCGTACGCGGTCCACAGGGAGAACGCCAGCAGCCCGGGCCCGGGGGCGTCCACCAGCACGGTGACGACGGCGGGGGCGAGACGCACGGCACCGGCCGCGAACAGCACCATCCCCACCCACATCACGGGATGCCTGAAGTCGAGCACGGACGACGTGCGGGGTGCGATCATCAGGACACCGGCCTGAATCTCACGGACTCGACGAGCGCCTGCGCGGACGTGAAGACCGTCTCCAGCGAGACGTTCGGCGCTGTCATCACCACCGTGATCTGCAGGTCCCCATGGCGGACCACCCACAGCAGCTGCGAATCGGTGCCGTTCTGAGCGGCCAGCAGGATCGCGGGATCCCCCGCCGTCGTCGAGAACGTCTGGGGATCGCTCACCACCCACTGGCTCTGCGCGTCGGCCTCGAGCTGCTGCCGCGTCGGGTCCACCGCGTCCTCGAGCGTGCCCGAGGCGGGGACGGCAGGGCTCACGATCAGCGTCGCGCCCGCCTGGGTGAACACCTGGAACGCCTCAGAGCTCGGCTCGTACGCCCACCCGTCAGGCGGGAGCACGCTGATTCCGCCCGTGGTGGAGATCCGACCTGCATCCGCGCCGGGGCCTCGCAACGCGGCATCGAGCATGGGCAGGCCCACGAGGTAGGCGACGGCGATCAGCCCGATCACGACCGCCCCCGCGACCCCGCGCTTGCCGATGATCCGGATCGCCAACGGTATCCGGCCTGTGGGTCGCGTCTCGGCGAGGAACATCGTCAGCTCCTTGTCGTGCGCCTGACCTGCGTGACGACCGCCTGCGCAAGCGAGTACAGGCCCGCAAGGTCGTGCCGCCCCTCGGCGAGCTCGAGATCGCCCGCCTCGCCGACCACGCAGCGATCGCCGCGGCGCACGAAGAAGCGCACACGCCCCAGCTCCGGGAAGGACAGGTCCGGCAGCGGCAGCAGCTCGTCCACCCACGCGCCGGCCTCGAACAGGAACGCGTGCGCGGCATGGCTCACCTCGTCGTGGCTGCCTGCCCCGACGATGCCCCCGCCGGTGCTCATGAGCAGCGACGTGGTGCCGTCCCATCCGCAGATGAGGGTGACCACCACGTCAGGGAACGCGATGTCGATCCCGGCGAGCCAGGCCTCCGCGCCCTCAGGGGCGCCGTAGTCGAGGGCCGGCGCCGTGAGCGCCCGCTCACGCACGTGGAGCGTCGCCTCCGCTGCCTCGCTCACCGCTCCTCCTCGTCGTGTGTGGGCTGTGGGGGTCAGATCGCTGAGAGCGCCTGGTCCAGGTCGGCGCGCAGATCCTCGACGTCCTCGAGGCCGATGCTGAGCCGGACCGTCGCGGAGCTCATCCCCACCTTGGCGCGGCCCTCGGGACCGAGCCTGCGGTGGGTGGTCGTGGCGGGGTGCGTGGCGATCGACTTCGCGTCGCCCAGGTTGTTGGAGATGTCGATGATCCGCAGCGCATCCATGAAGCGGAAGGTCGCGGCCTTCGCCTCGTCGCCGTGCGGGTCCGTGCCGTCAGGGAGCGCGATGTCGATGGTGACGAGCGTGCCGCCCAAGGTCATCTGGCGCGTCGCGAGCTCGTACTGAGGGTGCGACGGCAGCAGCGGGTACCGGGACGTGGCGATCCGGGGATGCGTCTCGAGCCAGCCCGCCAGGTCGAGGGCCGATGCGGACTGGGCCTTCACGCGGACCGGCAGCGTCTCCAGAGACTTGCCCAGCACCCAGGCGTTGAAGGGGGAGATCGTCAGGCCCACGTTGCGGACCATCTGCCTCACCTTGTCCACGTACTCCACGCCGCCCAGGACTGCGCCGCCGAGCACCCGGCCCTGGCCGTCGATGTGCTTGGTCGCCGAGTACACGACCGCGTCGGCGCCGAGCGCGAGCGGCTTCTGGCCGATGGGGGTGGCGAACACGTTGTCGACGATCAGCAGGGCGCCGGCCGCCTTCGCGAGGCCTGCGACATGCGCGATGTCGACGACGTCCTGCATGGGGTTCGTGGGCGACTCGAGGAACACCGCGTCGGCAGGGGTCGCGAGCACGCGCTCCCAGTCGGCTGGGTCGGTCGCGTCGACGTAGTCGACCGTGATGCCCCAGCCCGTGAAGTACTCGTCGAACACATTGATCGACGAGCCGAACAGCGCCCGCGAGGACACGAGCCGTGAGCCGGCGCGCAGGATCGCCGCGAGGGAGACGAACACCGCCGCCATGCCGGTAGCCGTCGCGAAGCAGTCGTCGGCGCCTTCGATCGCGGCCAGCCGCTCCTCGAACATGGTCACCGTCGGGTTGGCGTACCGCGAGTACTGATACCTCTGGATCTCGCCCGCGAACGCGGCCTCGGCCTCGGCCGCCGTGGGGTAGATGTACCCCTGCGTCATGAAGATCGGCTCCGCCATCTCGTCGAACGGCGTGCGGTGCTGGCCCGCGCGTACGGCGAGCGTGTCGGGGCGGAACGCGGGGACGTCTGCGGCGGTCATGGGGCCAGCGTAGTAGCGCCCGTCGCGGTCAGGCACGCGCCGCACGCGGCGCTGTCAACGGCGGACGGTGGTCGCGCCGGTGATGGCGGCGATGATCTCCTCGTACGCGTCGTGAGGGGCGGTGAACGACCCGTTCATGCGGCCGTGGCGCAGCACGTCGATCCTGTCGGCCACCGCGCGGACGTCGGTGAGGCTGTGGCTGATGAGGACCACTCCGAGGCCCAGCGTGCGCAGACCCTGGATGTGGTTGAGGACCTCGGCCGTCTGGGCGACGGACAGCGAGGCGGTGGGCTCGTCGAGCACCACGAGCTGGGGATCGCCGACCAGCGTGCGCGCGATCGCGACGCACTGGCGCTGACCTGCGGACAGCTGCGCGACGGGCGTGCGAGGGTTCGCGATGCGCGCGTTCAGCCTGTCCAGGTACTCGCGCGCCATCTGCTCCATGCGCTCCTCGGCGAGCAGGCCGTTCACGCGGATCTCGCGTCCCAGGAAGATGTTCGCGGTGACGTCCAGGTTGTCCGCGAGCGCGAGGCCCTGGAAGACGGTCGCGATCCCCCGTGCCTGCGCCGCGGCAGGCTTGGAGAAGACGGCCGGCTCCCCGTTCAGGAGCATGGTCCCTGATGTCGGCTGGTGGACCCCCGCGATGATGCGCGCGAGCGTGGACTTGCCTGCGGCGTTGTCCCCCACGAGCGCGACGATCTCGTGGCGGTCCACCTGGAAGTCCACGTCGACCAGCGCGCGGACGGCGCCGAACGACTTGGAGATCCGGTTCATGCGCAGCAACGGTGGTGCGTTCATGTCAGCAGCTCCTCATCACCGACCTGGACCCGGGTGCATCATCGCGCTCCGGGGACCGACGTGAGCTCGGAGGCGAGCGCCAGCGCTCCGTGCAGTGGCGCACGCCTCTCGAGCTCGCCGCGCCGCACCTCGAGGGGCGTGGCGCTGTTCAGCAGGACTCTTCGTTCGACCGCGACGCGCAGAGGGTCGAGCAGCAGCGTCTCGGTCTGCGCCAGCTCCCCGCCTACGACGATCAGCTGGGGGTCGAAGGCGACGGCGAGGTTGGCTACGGCGGTGCCGATGGCGGCGCCGGCGTCCGTGATGATCTGACGGCAGCCCGCGTCCCCGCCGATGGCCAGGTCGATGAGGTCGGTGAGGCTGACGGGGCCGCGGCTGATGCGCAGCGACTCGATGAGCGCGCGCGCTCCGACGAGCGTGTCGAGGCATCCGCGGCTGCCGCAGCGGCAGATGGGTCCCTGGGGGTCCGCGAGCACATGGCCGATCTCCCCGGCGGTGCCGTGCGCGCCGGCTCGCACCGCGCCGTTCAGGATCAGGGCTGCGCTGGTGTTGTACGAGGCGTGCACGTAGAGCGCGTCCTGCACCCCGCGGGCGGCACCGAAGCGGGCCTCGCCGAGCGCTCCCAGGTTCGCGTCGTTGTCGACTGCCACGGGGCGTTGGAGCCGGGCCTCCACGACCTGGGCGATGTCGATGTCGCTCCAGCCGGGCATGAGGCCGGTGTTGCGGACGGTGCCGGTGCTCGGGTCGACCGGGGCGGGCACTCCGATGCCGACGCCGAGCACCTCGGACGCGGTGGATCCGAGCCCGTCGAGCAGCTCCATCGCGAGCAGCGCCGTGCGGTCGAGCGTGGTGTCGAGGCGGTGGTCGTTCGGCAGCGGCAGGGTCTGGCTGGCGAGGATGTCGAACCCGGTGTCGGCGATCGCGATGCGCAGCGCCCTGGGCGCGATGTGGACCCCGACGAGCATCCCGGCCCGGTGGGCGACGGTGACCAGCTGGGCACGGCGGCCGCTGCGGACGGTGTTGCGCGTCTCCACCTCTCCGGTGGCGAGCAGCTGCTTGACGATGGTCGACACGGTCGCGGGGGACAGTCCGGTGGCAGCGGCGAGCTCGACCTGGGTGATCCCTCCGTACTGGCGCACGGTGGCGAGGATCCGGGCGCTGTTGGCCTCCCGGAGCGCGGACTGGGAGCCAGTCGCCGCTGTCTGACGTGCCACGGGACGAGCGTACCGGAGGTCGGTCGCGCGACGCCATCCTGGGTTCAGGTGATGAATACAAGAATGTGAACGCTCACCTCGTCGACGGGGCTTCGGGCCGTTTCGCGGGCGATCAGGGCGCATTCGGGGCGTCGGTCCGGGCGTAAATTCACGATCCGTAACGAAACGATCACGATTGAGTTCGAGACTTGACGCCAAGAAAGGCCAGCCAATAACGTCACCCGATGAAGGACGGGCCGACGGCGGCTCACTTCCTCACTCGAAGACGCATGAGGAGACGACGGGCAATGACGCACGTGAAGCTGGAGATGCGACGCATCACCAAGACCTTCCCCGGGGTGAAGGCCCTGGACCAGGTCACCCTCAGCGTGAGGGAGGGTGAGATCCACGCGATATGCGGAGAGAACGGCGCCGGGAAGTCCACGCTGATGAAGGTGCTGTCAGGCGTCTACCCGCACGGCACCTACGAGGGCGACATCGTCCTCGACGGAGAGCTCGTCGGGTTCCGTGACCTCAAGGCCTCCGAGCAGGCGGGCATCGTCATCATCCACCAGGAGCTCGCGCTCATCCCCGAGCTGTCGGTGACCGAGAACATCTTCCTTGGCAACGAGATCATCCGCCACGGCCTCATCGACTGGGAGGAGGCCAGGATCCAGACCGTCCGGCTGCTCGAACGGGTCGGCCTGGACGTCAAGCCCGAGACGCCGATCAAGAACCTCGGAGTCGGCCAGCAGCAGCTCGTGGAGATCGCCAAGGCGCTCTCCAAGGACGTGAGCGTCCTGATCCTCGACGAGCCGACCTCCGCGCTCAACGAGGAGGACTCCGAGAACCTCCTGGGCCTGCTGCGCGAGTTCAAGGCGCGGGGCCTCACCTCGATCATGATCAGCCACAAGCTCAACGAGATCGCCGAGATCGCCGACGCGGTGACGATCATCCGCGACGGCGTCACCGTCGAGCAGATCCTCGTGGGAGCGGAGCCGCTCGACGAGGATCGCATCATCCGCGGCATGGTCGGCCGCTCGCTCGAGGCACGCTTCCCCGAGCACACCCCGAGCATCGGCGACACCTTCTTCGAGGTGAGGGACTGGACGGTCGAGGACCCCCAGATCCCCGGACGCCTCGTGTGCAAGCGCTCCAGCTTCCACGTGCGTCGCGGCGAGATCGTCGGCTTCGCCGGCGTCATGGGCGCCGGCCGCACCGAGCTCGCACGGTCGCTGTTCGGCCGGTCCTACGGCATCTATCACGGCGGCCAGATCCTCATCGACGGCAAGCCGGTCGAGATCCCGACGGTGCAGTCCGCGATCGCCCACGGGATCGCCTACGTCCCGGAGGACCGCAAGACCCTGGGCGTGAACCTGCTCGACTCCATCCGCAAGACGGTCGTGTCCGCAGACCTGGACCGGGTCACCAACGGCATCCTCATCGACGAGCACGCCGAGTACGTCGCGGCCGAGGAGTACCGGAAGTCGCTGCGCATCAAGACGCCCACGGTCAACGAGGGCGTCAGCAAGCTCTCCGGAGGCAACCAGCAGAAGGTGGTCCTCGCCAAGTGGATGTTCACCGACCCCGAGCTGCTCATCCTCGACGAGCCCACGCGAGGCATCGACGTGGGTGCGAAGTACGAGATCTACGCGCTGATCCAGCGGCTCGCGGACGAAGGCCACGGCGTCGTGGTCATCTCCTCCGAGCTGCCCGAGGTGATCGGCCTGTGCGACCGCATCTACACCGTGTGCGAGGGCCGCATCACCGGCGTCGTGGACCGGTCCGACGCGAGCCAGGAGAAGCTCATGCGCCTCATGACGACCACCAGCGGCACCGCCGCCTGAGAAATCTGCATCGACCAGCAGAAGGAAGACCGACGATGAAGTCATTGAAAAACCTGCTCGGCGGTGACGTGCGGCAGTTCTCCATGCTGTTCGCGCTCATCGCGCTGATCCTGTTCTTCCAGGTGATGACGGGTGGCAAGGTGCTCACCCCCACCAACATGGCGAACCTGATCAACGGCAACTCGTACGTGCTGATCCTCGCGATCGGCATGGTGATGGTCATCGTGATCGGCCACATCGACCTGTCGGTCGGATCCGTGGCCGCCGTGACCGGCATCATCGTCGCGCTCGCGATGCGCGACTGGGGCTTCCCCTGGTGGGGCGGCCTGCTGCTGGGCCTCGCCGTCGGGGCGGTGATCGGTGCGTGGCAAGGATGGTGGGTCGCGTACGTGGGGATCCCAGGATTCATCACGACGCTGGCCGGAATGATGCTGTTCCGCGGCCTCAACCAGTTCATCGGCAAGTCCAACTCGGTGCCTGTGCCCAAGGAGTTCCAGACGCTCGGCGCCGGATACCTGCCGGAGTGGGGACCCAACACCGGGCTGAACAACTCGACGCTGCTGCTCGGCATCCTCGCGGTGGCATACGTCATCTGGCACGAATGGCAGCTGCGCAGGAAGGCGCTCCGCATCGGCGTCCAGCCCGACTCGATGGCCATCGCCGGCGTCCGCGCAGGCCTGCTGATCGCGGTCGTCGCCTACGCGACCTACCTGTTCGGCTCGGGCCGAGTCGGCACGTCGTTCCCCGTTCCGGGGCTGCTGCTCGTCGGCCTCGTGATCGTCTACCACGTGCTCACGCAGCGCACCCAGATCGGCCGGCACATCTACGCGGTCGGCGGCAACAGGGTCGCAGCCTCGCTGTCAGGCGTCTCCACGCGGCGCACCTACTTCTTCGTGATGATGAACATGTCCGTGCTCGCCGCCGTGGCAGGCATGGTGTTCATCGGCCGCTCCACCGCCTCCGGCCCGTTCGACGGCACCAACTGGGAGCTCGACGCGATCGCGGCCGTCTTCATCGGTGGCGCCGCCGTCTCCGGCGGCATCGGCACCGTCACGGGCTCCATCATCGGTGGCCTCGTGATGGCCACCCTCAACAACGGGCTTCAGCTCATGGGCGTCGGATCCGACCGCACCCAGATCATCAAGGGTCTGGTGCTGCTCGCCGCAGTCGCGTTCGACGTCTACAACAAGCAGCAGGGCCGGAAGTCCATCATCGGGCTCATCTTCCGCCGCCGCCCTGCACTCGAGACCACCGACGAGGGACAGGTGCCGGCGCTCGCGCCCGACATCGACCCGACGTCGGGAGCCGCGGTGGCGGCCGGCGGGGTGCCGGCTGCGCCTGACGCTCAGGATCAGCATCCAATGGGGGATGCGAAGGACAGAAGGTAGGGAACACATGCGCAAGACACTTCCAGGGCTGATCGCCCTCGCCGCGGCGGGCAGCCTCGCCCTCTCGGCCTGCGCCTCGGACCGCGGCGACACGGCTGCGGAGGGCTCGACAGGGTCGTCGAGCGGCAGCGACTCAGGGATCTGCATCCCTGACGGCTCTGTCATCGGCGTCGCGCTTCCGCAGAAGACGTCGGAGAACTGGGTGCTCGCCGAGCAGCTGTTCAACGACGGCCTCACCGAGGCGGGCTTCGACCCGATCGTCCAGTTCGGCAACTCCGGCGTGACGGAGCAGCAGAACCAGATCGACTCCATGGTCGAGCAGGGCGCCAAGGTGATCGTGGTCGGTGCCATCGACGGATCCCAGCTGGGCACCCAGCTCGAGTCCGCCAAGGACTCGGGCGCGACCGTCATCGCCTACGACCGTCTGGTGAAGAACACCGAGGCGGTGGACGCCTACATCGCGTTCGACAACTACCAGGTGGGCGTGCTCCAGGGCACCGCGCTGCTCGATGGTCTCAAGGAGCGCAAGGGCGACGGTCCGTACAACATCGAGCTGATCGCCGGATCGTCCGACGACGCGAACTCGACCCCGTTCTTCGAGGGCGCGATGAGCGTGCTCCAGCCGAAGATCGACGACGGCACGCTCACCGTCGTGTCGGGCCAGACCACCTTCGAGCAGGCGGCGACGCAGGGCTGGAAGGCTGAGAACGCCCAGAAGAGGATGGACACCATCCTGTCCGGCTACTACTCCGGTGACGTCGCGCTCGACGGCATCCTGTCGCCGAACGACACGCTCGCCCGCGCCGCGCTGACGGCCGTGGAGCAGGCCGGCAAGGACGTGCCCGTCATCACCGGTCAGGACTCCGAGGTGGAGTCCGTGAAGTCGATCATGGCCGGCGTGCAGTACTCGACCATCTACAAGGACACCCGTGAGCTCGTGCAGCAGACGATCGACTCGATCGTCGACCTGCAGAACTGCGGCGACATCCCGATCAACGACACCACGCAGTACGACAACGGCGTGAAGGTCGTGCCGGCCTACCTGCTCACCCCGGTCATCGTGACTGAGGCGAACGCGGCAGAGGTCTACGCGAACGACCCGACCCTCGGGCCGATCGTCGCGGGCACGGAGTGATCCGCCCGGCCATCTAGCAGCACCGACGGCGCCCCCGGTCCCGCTTCGGCGGGGCGGGGGCGCCCCACGTCCTGGGGAGTCGGCGGCGTCCCGCTGTCAGGCACGGGGCAGTCGCATGGTGATCGTGGTGCCTGCGGACGACGTGTCGGTCACCTCGACCTCGCCGCCGAACCGGCCGACGGTGTCCTGCACCAGGCTGAGGCCGATCCCGAAGCCGGTGCGCGCGGATCCTCCGCCGTCCACGGCCTCCGAGGATCGCGCGAATCGTTCGAAGACGCGCGCAGGGTCGATGCCGCGGATGCCCGGTCCATGGTCCGTCACCGCGAGCGCGACCCTGCCGCGCCGAGCCTCGACCGACACTGCGACCTCCTGGCCCGACGGCGAGTGCTTGACCGCGTTGTCGATCAGCGCGATGAGGACGCGCTGGAGGCTGGTCTCCGGCATCAGGACGGCGAGCGCAGGGTCGACGTCGCCGCTCGCGATCGTGACGTCGCGCTCGTGCGCGAGCACGGCCATGGCCGACGCCGCCGCCTGGATCACCCGGGCGACCTCCGTGGGCTGCGCGTGAGACTGCTCGGTGGTGTCCACGGACGCGAGCAGGTCGTTCACGACCCCGATCACGTTGCGCGAGTCCGCACGCAGCTCGCCGACAGTGGCCCTGGCCGGGTCGTCCGTCGCGAGCGTGCGCTCCAGCAGCTGGAGCCGCGAGTCGAGGATCGCAAGCGGGGTGCGGAGCTCGTGCGAGGCGTCGGCGACGAACCGCCGCTGACGGGCGAGCGCGTCGACCAGGGGTGCGACGGCGCGGCGGGTCGCGACGCGCGCGAGCACGCCAGACAGCACCACGGCCAGCACGCCGACGATCAGCCCGCCCCAGATGACGTCGCGTCCCTCGACGGTGATGACGGGCTCGTCCTTGCTCGGATCCACGAGCTGACCGAGCGGCACCTGATCCACCACGATCACCACCTCCGCGATGAGCACCAGCAGCACGAGCGCGGACAGCGCGACGACGATCCAGATGCCCACGCGCAACGAGGCATCCCTGATCAGGCGCGCGTCGGCGTCCAGCGGCGCCGTGCGGCGGGTCAAGGCTGGCCCACGCGGTAGCCGCGCCCGCGCACGGTGGTCACGACGTCCGCCGCGGTCTTCTTGCGCAGATAGTGCACGTACGTGTCGACGGTGCCGAGCGTGTCCGTCGACTCGAAGACGCCATCGAGGATCTCCTCGCGACTGAAGGTGCGCTCAGGGTGGGCCGCGAGCAGGTGGAGCAGGGCGGTCTCGCGCGCGGTCAGCACCTTGCGGCCGGCGGTGGGAGAGGTGATGGTCCGGGACTCCGGCGCGAACTCCCACGAGCCGATCCGCAGCGTCGGCTCCTCCTCGACGGTCCCGGAGCGGCGGATCGCCCGCAGGCGTGCGAAGAGCTCGTCGAACTCGAAGGGCTTCACGAGGTAGTCGTTGGCGCCGGCGTCGAGGCCGGTCACCTTGTCCTGCACGGTGCCGAGCGCGGTGAGCATGAGCGCCGGCGTCGTGACCCCGCCGGCGCGGAGCCGCTCGATCATGGCCACCCCGTCGAGCGACGGCAGCCTGCGGTCGATCACGAGCACGTCGAACCTGCCGAGCCGGGCTGCGTCCAGCGCTTCGACGCCGTCGACGGCGAGCTGCACCTCGTACACCTCGTCGAGCACCTGCGTCATGATCGGCCCCAGCTGGGGGTCGTCCTCGGCCAGCAGCAGCCTCGGTCGGGACTCGTTCATGCGCGTGCTCCACGTCCTCGAGAGTCGTGGCGTCGACGTCGCGACGCCCTCAGGCCCATCATGCCTGAGCGATACCATGCAGCGGTGCGCCGGAGAGCGAGCGGCGCCGGAAGGAGCCCCACGGTGACCAGCGTCGGCATCGTCGTCAGCACCCTGGGCAGGGTCGAGGCCGTCGATGCGCTGCTGTCCTCGCTCGAGGGACAGTGCCGTGACGGGGACCGCGTCGTGGTGGTCGCCCAGGACCGGCCGTCCGAGCTCGCCCGTCTGGTCGCACGTCACGCCGATGCGGGTCTTCCCGTCGCCATGATCACGTCCGCGCGGGGCGCCTCGCGCGGACGCAACGCGGGTGCTGCGCTGCTCGACCGCACGGTGGATGTCCTCCACTTCCCGAACGACACGTCGCGCTACCCGCGGGGCACGCTGGACGCGCTGCGTGGCGCGGTCGCGGCGACGCCCCTCGCCGCCCTCACGCCGTACGGCGGCGATGCCCCGAAGGCCGTGCTCCCGGTCACCGGCACCCCGCTCGACCGGTACAACGCGTGGTCCGTGATCGAGATGGGCCTCGTGATCCGTGCGGACAGCTTCGCGGAGCTGGGCGGCTTCGACGCGGAGATCGGCACGGGCGCCGCGACGCCGTGGCAGGCGGGTGAGGCGACGGACCTGGTGCTCCGCGCCCTCGATCGGTGGGGTCCCGGATGCCTGAGCTGGCTGCCGCCGACGGTGCTGCTGGAGGGGATCGCAGAGTCGCACGGTCTGAACCCCCGGGAACGACGAAGGAAGCTTCGCGCCTACAACCGCGGCCTGGGCATGGTCGTCAGGCGCTGGCGCTATCCCGCGTGGTGGGTCCTCGCCTTCGTGCTGGGAGGCCTGGCATGGAGCCTCAGGCACCCTGGCTATGCGCTCGTCGACGGCTGGCAGGTGGCCCTCGGGCGCGCGGAAGGATGGGTCGGTCGGGTCCTCGGAGGCTCCGAGCTGCAGGCGGTCGATCGCTGAGCGCGTCCGCAGCGTCTGCTCACGCCAGCAGCGGCGGCTCGTCGGGGTCCGCCTCCGGTGCGCGTTGCATCGCGATGTCTCGCAACGCGACGCGCGCCTGGCGCCAGGGGACGACGGTGCTGATCAGCTCGGTGACGGCGTAGCCGATCGCCGCACCGACCGAGCCGATCGACGGCGTCAGGATCAGCATCGCAGGGACTCCGATCGCGGAGCCGAGCAGCGTGGCGACCACGACGATGCGCGTGCGGCCGCAGGGGAACAACAGATGCCTCGTGACCGACGTGCGGACCGAGTAGGCGGCGAAGGCGGCACCCAGGATGACGAGGACGGTCCGGTCCGCAGCGGCGTCCCCGCCGAAGAGGACCCGGCTCGCCCAGGGCCCAAGCGAGGCGACGGCGACCCATCCGACGAGGCCGAGCACCGCGTGCGCGCCGATCGCGCGTCGCACCCGGGTCGCGCGCGCGGCGCCGTGCGCCTCCGCTGTCCACGCCTGAAGCGCGTTGCCCAGCGTGATCGGGATGAACTGGCCGAGCTTGATCATCTTGTCGGCCGACGCGTAGGCGCTCGCCTCGGCAGCCGGCGTCGAGACGTTGACCAGCGGGGAGGGGACGGAGGAGTACGCGCCGAGGGCCGCGTCGTTCACCGCGACGGCGGCGGTCGAGCGCAGCAACGCAGGCAGCTCGGCGCGGGTGGGCCACGGACCGGGCGCGTCCCGGAGCACCTTGCGCGAGTACGCCGCCGTGCCGCCTGCGGTCACGGCGATGCCGATCAGCGGGTAGACGATGAGGGCGCCGGTGGCGGCGATCAGACCGGCGGCGGCCAGGGCACCGAGCACGCGCGGGATGGCGTCGAGCCGTGCGATGGCGCCGGGGTCGGCCACGCCGACGGCGAACCAGCTGAACGACATCGCGATGAGCGCGCCCTGAAGCCCCATCAGCACCGTCAGCAGCTCGTACCCGGGGGTGGCGATGGCGAGGCAGATGACCACGAGCGCAGGGATCACCGGGACCGCCATGAGCCCGCGGACCACCAGGGACTCGCGGTAGAGACGTGCCCGCATCTCCACGGGGGCGTGCGCCACATGCGCCGGCCCGACGGTCGTCCACCCGAACGCGAGCGCGATGGCGGCGAACGTGCCGACCGATTCGCCGGCGATCGCGCTCGACCACCCGGCGGCGCCCGCGGTCCGTGCCACGACCGGGAGCACGACGAGCGGTGAGATCGCCGCGAGGGCTGGGATGAGCGAGAACCCGACGAGGCGGTGCCAGAGCGGGGCGTGCATCAGGAGACCTCGTGCAGCGTGGTCGCAAGCACGTCCGCGACGGCGTCCGCCGCCTTGTCCCACGTGTAGGGCTCGGCGTGCGCGGGACCGCGCGCCGCAAGCACCGCGAGGCGGTCGGCGTCGTCGAGCAGCGTGACGAGCGCGGCGCCGAAGGCCGCAGGGTCACGGGCATCCGCGAACACGGCGACATCGCCTCCGACCTCGCGCAGGACGGGGATGTCGTGGGCGAGCACCGCGACACCGCGGTGCATCGCGTCGAGCACGGGCAGCCCGAACCCCTCGAGGAGCGAGACGCACGCGTACACGTCAGCCACGGCGAACACATCCTCGAGCGTCGCGGCGTCGACCCAGTCGCGCAGGATCACGTCCTCGTGAAGCCCCAAGGTCGCGACGAGCGGCGCGAGCGCCTCGGGGACGCCGGAACCGACGATCACCGCCGCAGGGCGGCGATCGGCCGGCAGCAGGCCGACAGCGTGGACGAGCGAGGCGAGGTTCTTGTGCGGCATCGCGTTGCCGATCGTGGCGACGACACGGCGACCGGCGGGGATTCCGAGGCGTTCCCTGCCCCCTGGGGCTGCGGCCGTCGCCGGAGGCCGTGAGCCGTTCGGGACCACGGTGATCCTCTCCGGCTGCACGTGCAGGTGCGTGACGATGTCCCGCGCGGCCGCATCGGACACGGTGAGCACCCGGGTCGCGTGGCGCGCCGCGAGGGACGCGAGCATCGCGGTCGCGGTTCGGGTCACACGCGCGAGCCCCTTCCCGGGCACCGCGTGGTAGATCGCGTCGTGCACGGTGACCACGGTGGGCGTGCGTCCGGTCACGGGGCCGAAGTTGGCGGGGCACCACAGGACGTCGGCCTCCCGGCGAGCGGCGGCGCGTGGCACCCGTGCCACCGTTCCCCACGCCCAGGAGGCCCTCCCGGCGCCGACGCCGGGCACCACGTGCAGGGCGCCGGGCGCGAGGTCGCGCACCGCCTCGACGCCCGCCTCGCCCGTGAGGGTGACCACCTCGGTGCCTTCGAGCCGAGACGCGACGCGCGGAAGCAGCTCCTTGACGTAGGTCTCGGTACCACCGCGGGTGCCGGTGAAGCCCAGCAGGTCGACCACGAGCGTCCGCCGAGGCACTCAGACCCCGGTGGCCGTCGGTGCCGCGCTGCGGTGAGGCACGGTGAGGATCGCGGCGAAGAAGCTCATCATGATCATCTGGAACCCGATGATCAGCGTCATCGCCGAAGGCACCGCGACGCGTACGACCTCACGCGCGTCCTGGCGGCCGAAGTCGACGCTTCCCCAGTGCACCAGCTGGGACACGCCGATGGCGACGCCGAGCAGGAACAGCAGCAGCCCGGCGATGAGGCCGCGCTCGAGGGTCCAGGCGGAGGCGAGCCGCCGATAGCCTGCAGATGCGGGGAGGAAGCCCTCCGCGGTCGCATACAGCTTCGTGAGCCACCAGAACAGCAGCGCCTGGAATCCGATGACGGCGAGCGCGGACGCGTAGATCATCGTCGTCACGTCGAAGCCCACGGCCCCTACCTTGACCGGGCCGATCGCGAGGGTGACCGTCGTGACCGTGCCCAGGAGGAATGCGAAGAGCCCTGGATAGATGAAGAGCCATCGCGGCGAGAACATGAGCAGGAACCGCAGGTGCCGCCATCCGTCATGCCAGGAGCGCAGGTGGGGGGCGCGCGAGCGGCCGTCAGGTGACAGGGTCGTGGGCACCTCGACGATCCGCAGGTTCGCCAGCGTGGCCTTCACGACCATCTCCGACGCGAACTCCATGCCTGTCGTCTGCAGCGCGAGCGCCAGGATCGCCTCCCGACGGAAACCGCGCAGGCCGCAGTGGAAGTCGCCGATGCCTGGTCGGAAGAAGAGCCGGCCGATGCCCGACAGGACGGGATTGCCAACGTAGCGGTGGAGCGCGGGCATCGCTCCCGGCGCGATGCCGCCCTTGAACCGGTTGCCCATCACGAGATCGGCGCCGCTCCGGAGCCGCTCGACGAACGGGGCGAGCGCAGTGAAATCGTACGAGTCGTCGGCGTCGCCCATGATCACGTATGTGCCGGAGGCGGCCTCGATCCCCGCGATGAGCGCGGCGCCGTACCCCTTGCGGGGCACGTCGATCACGCGTGCTCCGAGCCGACGCGCGAGGTCCTGGGAGCCGTCCTGCGATCCGTTGTCCGCGACGAGCACCTCGCCCGCGACCCCGTGACCCGCGAGGAACCCCTGCGCCTTCCGGATGCAGACCTCGAGAGTCTCGGCCTCGTTCAGGCAGGGCATCAGGATGGTCAGCTCGACGTCCGGCGAGCGGTCAGGACGGTTCACGCGGGCAGGCCTCTCTCGTGCTGGAGGCGCGGCGACGCGCGCCGTGAGCACCCTCCACGCACCATCACGGCGACTCTAGTCCATCGCCGTGGCCCGGCCCCAACTGTGTGGACGCGCGGTCGCGATGCTGCGCCGAACCCTATGATGGAGCGCGATGAGGGGAACCGGGACGGCCGAGCGAGGCGCACGGCGTCGGCACGCCGAGGGAAGGACTGTCGCCCGTCGTGGACGCTGTTGAGTGGGTCGACGCGCTCCCCGCTCTGGCGGCGGGGCTCGGAGTCCTGATCGTTCCTGGCGCCGCCGTCGTCGTGTGCGGATGGGGCCTGTCGCTCAAGCGCCTGTTGGCGGCACCTGCGCTCTCGATCGCGATCGCGGCTGTGGGTGCTACGCTCGCGGGCGCGGCGGGAATCGCATGGAACGTCCTGACCCTCGCAGCTTTCAGCCTGATCCTCATGGGGGTCGCGTACGGCGTGCGCCGGTATGCGCGTGCCTCCGGCGACGCTGGGGTATCGCAGCACGCGCCGGTGGCGGCCAGGGCCGCCGCGCTCGTCGGGCTCGCTCTCGGCGCGACCGTGATCGGCTGGCACGTGAGCCAGGGTCTCATGGGTCCGGGCGTCTTCTCCTTCACCTATGACGACACGGTGCACCTCAACGCCGTCCGGTGGGCGATGGAGCACCACGACGCCTCTCCCTGGTTCATCGGCTCCGTCAGCAAGATCGGCTTCTACCCCAACGGGTGGCACAGCGTGGCCAGCGTCATCGGCCTGGCGGCGTCCGTGCAGCCGATCGTCGCGATCAACGTCACGAATCTGCTGATCGCCGCGCTCGTCTGGCCTGCGAGCATGCTGGCGCTCGTCTGGACCCTTCTGCGGCGACGGCCCGCCGCGCTGGTCGCGGGCGGCGTGCTGGCCGGCGCGTTCGTCGGCGTCCCGTACTCCTTCCTCTTCTTCGGCACCCTCTACCCCAACCTCACCGGCTACGCGATGGTGCCTGCGGCCGTGGCGTCGGCCCTGTGGGTGGGTGAGGCGTCCGGTCCCAGGGATCGACTGCGGGCGCTGGTGCTCGCGGTCGGTCTCGCAGGCGGCACCGGGCTCGCGCATCCGAACGCGTTCCTGGTCGTGGTGGCGTTCGTCGCCTTCATCGTGGTGGCGCGCCTCTGGACAGACGTCGTCCGCGGTCGGTCGTCGATGTCGACGCGCAGAGCGTGGTTCATCACCGGCGCCATCGCGGCGGCGGGCGGTGTGCTGTGGCTCGCCACGCGCACGCACTGGGACTGGCCGTCATGGGGAGGTCCCGCGCGGGAGCTGTGGGAGGGTCTGGCCGCGGCTCCCTACCGCATGCCGGTCAGCATCGCGCTGCTGGTGCTGCTCGTGATCGGCTACGCGTCCGTCGGGCGTGTCCGCGAGGCCCCTGCACTCATCGCCCCGTTCGCGGCGGCGCTCGTCCTGTTCGTCGTCGGTGCCGGATTCGCCTCCGAGAACATCCTGCGCAACATCATCGCGGATCCGTTCTACAACGACCCCTGGCGTCTGTTCGCGATCCTGAGCATCTCGCAGGTGCCGATCGCGGTCGTCGGTGCGGTCACGGTGTGGGACCTGGGCCTGCGTCTGCTCGCTCGGGTGCCCCGCGGGCGCGAGGCTCTGACACGTATCGTCGCGGTCGCGGGCGTGGGCGCCCTCGTGCTGGTCGCGAACGGCCCGACCGTCGCCGCGGGGGTGAGCTCGATGCAGTCGGTGCGCACGCCCCCTGCGACGGGCGGCTACGTGACCGCCGACGAACTCGCGCTGATGGAGCGGCTGGACAGGACGACCGATTCGGACGCGCTGCTGATCGGCGATCCTCAGACCGGGACCGCGTTCGCCTACGGCATCTCCGGACGCCACGTGGTCGAGATGCACATCCTCGGCGACCTGACGGCGGACGAACAGTACCTCTCGCAGCACCTTGCCCAGATCGACTCGGATCCACGGGTGTGCCAGGCGGTCACGGCCGTCGGCGTGAGCTACGCGCTGGACTTCGGTGCGGTGCGGCTCGACTTCGACCTCGGGACGGACAAGACGTACCCGGGCCTGCACGACCTCACACCCGGGGAGCATCTGCAGCTGGTCGATCAGGAGGGACCGGACGCTCGGCTGTTCCGCATCGTGGGGTGCGACGCGAGGGCCGCCGCGTGACCGCCCCGCTACGGCTGGCGATCGCGTATGACTGTCTGTTCCCGTTGACCACGGGCGGCGGCGAACGCCAGTACCGTGCGATGTCCGAGGAGCTGGTGAAGCGCGGCCATCAGGTCGACTACCTCACAGCCCTGCAGTGGGACCGGGAGCCGGAGACCCCGTTCACCTTGTCGCCGGTGACCGGGCGGCTGCGCCTCTACGACGACGCGGGCGTGAGGTCCAGCCTCGCCGCGGCCCGCTTCGCTGCGGGACTTCTCGGCTCCCTCGTGCGGCGCCGCGGAAGGTATGACGCGGTGATCGTGTCAGGGCTCCCGATCCTCAACGTGTTCGCCGCGCGGCTGGCCCTGCTGGGCTCGGGCACCCAGGTGGTCGTCGACTACTTGGAGGTGTGGGGTCGCGCTCAGTGGGTCGAGTATGCGGGCAGGCCCACGGGTACGCTCGCGTGGCTCCTCCAACGCGCCGCGATCCGGATCACGCCCTTGGCGACCTGCCATTCGAGGCTCAGCGCGAACAGGCTCCGTCAGGAGGGACTGCGGTCCACGCCGCTGGTCAGCCCCGGGCTGATCGACCAGGTGGACGACGTACCGCTGCGCGCGGACCCCGCCGATCCGCCGTACGTGCTGTACGTGGGCCGCCACATCCCCGACAAGCGCGTGGAGGACCTGCCGGCGGCCGTGGCGCAGGCTCGGCATGCCGTGCCGGGGCTCGAGCTCGTCCTGCTCGGGTCGGGGCCGACGACTCGGGCCGTGCGTGCCGCCGTCGAGGCGCTGGGATCGCCCCGCTGGATCACCATGCCCGGCTTCGTGAGCCAGGAGCGCCTCGACGAGCTGATGGCGGGTGCGGCATGCCTCGCGAATCCGTCGCGTCGCGAGGGGTACGGCCTCGTCGTCGTCGAGGCGGCTGCGCATGGCACCCCGGTCGTGGTGGTGGACCATCCAGGCAACGCATCGGTGGAGCTGATCGACCCGGGCGTGAACGGATTCGTCGCGGAGTCCGGGGCGCCGACCGCGTTCGGCGACGCGATCGCGGCGGCGGTGCGAGGCGGGCGTGAGCTGCGCGTCGCGACGCGCGGCTGGTTCGATGACGCCGTCACGACCAGGACGATCGAGCGCACTGTCGGGGCGATCGTGGAGGCGATTCAGGCGCGGCGGTGACACCGGACACGACGAGGCCCCGGACGCGTGCGCGCCCGGGGCCTCGTCTCGGTGGTCGGTCGGTCGGTCGTGGATCAGACCAGCTTCGCCGTGTAGGCGCGGCCCGAGGTCGACACCGCGGTGGCGACGCCGTCGCCGACGGTCACCCTCACCGTGTCCGTCTCGCCCGTCGTCGACTCCAGCAGGACGGTCCGCTCCGCGGCGCCGCCGGGGTACACGTGCAGCTCGACGTCGCTGAGGAAGTCGTAGTCGGGCCGGTCGGTACGGGTGCCGCGCGGGATGACGGCTCCCTCGCGCACGTAGAGGGGCAGCGACTCGAACCCGTGGTTCTCCTTGAGCCAGCGTCCGCCCTCGACCTTCGCGCCGGTGAGCAGGGATGTCCACGTGCCTTCGGGCAGGTAGAGGGTCACGTCGCCGTTCTCGGTGAACACGGGTGCCACGAGCAGGTCGTCGCCCAGCATGTACTGCCGGTCCAGGTGCTGCGTGGCGGGGTCGCCGGGGAATGCCATGAACATGGGCCGCATCATCGGCAGGCCGGTCTGAGCGGTCTGCGCCGAGGTTCGGTACAGGTACGGCATGAGCGACAGCTTCAGCTTCGTGAAGATGCGGGTGACGTCGACCGCCTCGTCGTCGAAGGCCCACGGCACGCGGTAGCTGCTGGACCCGTGAAGGCGCGAGTGGCTCGACATGAGACCGAAGGCGAGCCAGCGCTTGAACACGGCGGCGTCAGGAGTGCCCTCGAAGCCGCCGATGTCGTGGCTCCAGTAGCCGAAGCCGGAGGACAGCAGCGACAGGCCTCCGCGCAGCGACTCCGCCATGGACACGAAGGACGACGAGTTGTCGCCTCCCCAGTGCACAGGCATGGTCTGGCCGCCGGCGGTGGCGGAGCGGGCGAACAGCACGGCTTCGCCCGCGCCCTTCTCCTGGACCAGCACCTCGTGCACGGCCTCGTTGTAGAGCTGCGTGTAGAGGTTGTGCATGGTCATCGGGTCGGTGCCGTCGTGCCAGACCACGTCCGTCGGGATGCGCTCGCCGAAGTCGGTCTTGATCGCGTCGACGCCCTGACGGACCAGGGTGCGTACGAACCCCTGGAACCAGGCCTTCGCTTGCGGGTTCGTGAAGTCCACGAGTCCCATGCCCGCCTGCCACTGGTCCCACTGCCACACCGAGCCGTCGGGGCGCTTGACCAGGTAGCCGCCCTCGACGCCCTCGCGGAACATCCTTCCTCGCTGCGCGATGTACGGGTTGATCCAGGCGGAGACGTGCAGGCCCTTGTCCTCGTGCATGCGCTTGAGCATGAGGTCGGGGTCGGGGAACACGCGCTCGTCCCAGACGCCGTCGGTCCAGTTGAACTCGCGCATCCAGAAGCAGTCGTAGTGGAACACGGACAGCGGGATGTCGCGCTCGGCCATGCCGTCCACGAACGACGTGACGGTGGCCTCGTCGTACTCGGTGGTGAACGACGTGGTGAGCCACAGGCCGAACGACCAGGCGGGCACGCGCGGCGGGCGACCGGTGAGCTCCGTGTAGCGACGGACCACGTCAGCCGGCGTCGGGCCCGCGATGACGAAGTACTCGAGCGACTCGCCCGCGGTGGAGAACTGCACGCGCTCCACGGTCTCGGTGCCCACCTCGAAGCTGACGTGCTGCGGGTGGTTGACGAACACGCCGTAGCCCTTCGAGGACAGGTAGAACGGGATGTTCTTGTATGCCTGCTCCGAGCTGGTGCCGCCGTCGGCGTTCCACATGTCCACCGACTGGCCGTTCTTCACGAAGGCGCCGAAGCGCTCGCCGAGGCCGTAGATGGTCTCCGCGACGTCCAGGTCGAGCTGCTCGTGCACATACGTGCGCGCCGGCGCCATGCCATCGGGGCTGTAGCCCACGAGCCCGGCGGGCTCCGCCGTGACCGTCGACTCCTTGCCCAGCTCGATGTAGCCGATCGACTTGTGGCCCGAGCCGGTGACGCGCACGCCGTCCACCTCGAAGTCCAGGCGCCACGGCCCGCCCTTGGTGACGCGTGCGGTCAGCGGACCGGACGTGAGGGTGCCGCCCGCCTCGTCGGCGTCGGCCGTCCCGGAGCCCTCGACCGCCCCGGGAAGCGCGAAGCCCGTCGCGGGCACCGCGCCCTGGTGGTGGTCGATCCGCACCCGCACCACTCCTTCGAGCGGGGAGGACAGGGTGACGGTGAGCATGGGCAGGTTGAGCGTGTCGCCACGGCCCGCGATGCGCTTGGTGGGCGCGTAGGCGGTGAGCGTGGGGCCGTCGGCCCACACGTCGTACGCCTCCTGACCGTAGTGGGCGGTGACGCCGGGGCGGCGCATCCAGAACCCATCGGTGAACTTCACTTGACTGCTCCTGCCGTGATGCCGCGCGTGAGGGTGCGCTGGAAGATGAGGAAGAAGATCATCGTGGGGATGATGCTGATGAGCGTGCCCGCGATGAGGGTGGTCGTGTCCGTCTGGCGCTCGCCGTTGAGCTGCTCGAGCAGCAGCGGCACCGTCAGCGAGTCGGACGTGTTGAGGAATGCCAGCGGAAGCAGGAACTCGTTCCACGTCCAGATGAAGAAGAACACCATGAGGACCGACAGCGTCGGCCGGATGATCGGCACGATCACGGACCGCAGGATCTTGCCCCGGCTCGCTCCGTCCACGGCGGCCGCCTCAAGGATCTCCTTGGGGAACGTGCCGAGCAGGCTCGACAGCAGATAGGTGCCGAACGCCGCCTGGATCACCGTGAACGTGATGATGACGGACCACGGGTTGGAGAGCAGTCCCAGCTTGTCGTACAGCTTGAACAGCGGGTCGAACAGCATCTCCTGAGGGATCAGGTTCGCCATGAGGAACGCGAGCACGATCCAGGTGCGTCCCCGCACGCGGCCGATCCCGATCGCGAAGGAGTTCAGGACGGACAGGATGACGCCGAGCACCGCCACCATCGTGGAGATGAAGATCGAGTTCCACAGCGCGCGCGGGAAGTTCTGCGTCTCCCAGAAGGTCTTGATGCCGGTGAAGTCGAGCGCCTTCGGCAGGTCGAGCGGGCTGGAGTTCGCGTAGTCCGCGGGCGACTTGAACGCGTTGATCAGCAGCAGGACCATCGGGAAGACGACGATCAGCGCGCCCAGGCAGGCGAGGATCATGAGGATCCACTCGGCGGGGGTGCGGGGACGCGACTTGTTGCTCCCCTTGGCGGGTGCGGCGCTCTGCGGCGCTGCATCGGTGGTGAGCGTGGTCATGGCGTCACGCGTCCTTTCGCTCGGCGCGGGTCTGCACCTGGATGAAGATCACGGCCACGACGAAGACGACGATCGTGATGGCCGACGCGATGGTCGCGGCGTAGCCCTTGTCCGGGCCCTTGATGAACTCGTTGTAGGCGTAGAACGAGGGCACGTACGTCGACTTCGTGGGGCCGCCGCCTGTGAGGATGAAGACGGGCGCGAACACCTTGAGCGCCGCGATGGTGGTGGTCAGGGCGACCACGAACACCTCGGGGCGGATCATCGGCAGGGTGATCGCGCGGAAGCGCTGGAACCAGTTGGCGCCGTCGAGCTCGGCCGCCTCGTACAGCTGAGGCTCCACGCGGCCCAGTGCAGCCATGAAGATCACGATGGGGTAGCCGATCTGGATCCAGATCATGAGCACCATGACGGATCCCATGGCCGTGCCGTACGAACCGCCGAGCCAGTTGATCTCCACCGTCGACCCTGTGATCGCGGACAGGAACTGATTCAGCACGCCGTCGGAGTTGGGCTTGAGGATCCAGCTGAACATCACGCCGGCGACGGCGATGGGGAGGATCTGCGGCAGGTAGTAGGTGGCGCGCAGGAAGCTGGAGAGCTTGCCGCTGAAGCGCCGCCCGACCACGTCGAACAGCAGGGCGGAGATGATCAGGCCCAGCAGCGTCGGGATGATCACCATGGCGATCACGACCAGGAAGATGTTGCGGAACGACTGCAGGAACTCGTGGTCGGAGAACAGCGCGATCCAGTTGTCGAGGCCCGCGAAGTGCTCCTCGGCACGCCCGCCCTTCCAGTGGAAGAAGCTCAGGCGGAGGTTGCGCACCAGCGGGTAGAAGATGACGATCCCGACGGCGATGGCGCCGGGGATGAAGTAGAGCCAGTAGCCGAGCTTGCTGCCGCTGCGCTCGGGGATGCGCGCGGCCTCGGCGGGGCGCCGCTTGCGGCGCTGCTCGCGTACGAGGGGGAGGGAGGAAGACATGGGTGAGGTCCGTCTCTGACGTGGCCCGGGCCGGTGAGACCCGGGCCACGTCGTGGATTGGGCTGGTTACTGGACGGTCGAGACGTAGTCCTCGTAGTACGTGCCCAGCTGCGCGTTGGCGGAGGTGGCGTCGTACGTGCCGTTGACCAGGCCCTGCATCACGGAGTTCAGGTCGCCGTAGAAGTCAGGGGTGGGCCAGTCGGGGTAGAAAGACAGGCCGTCCTTGTCGTTGACCTCGTTGAACAGGCTGATGAGGGTCTGCGCGTCGGGGTCCGTGATCTGGGAGGCGTCGGCGGCGACGGGGAGGCCGCCGGAGTCGCCGAGCAGGTTCTGGACCTCGGGGCTCATCGTGATGTCGATGAACTTCGCTGCCAGGTCGGGGTTCTTCGACTGCGCCGGGATCACCCAGATGTTGCCGCCGGAGCCCGGGGTCAGGGTCGTCTCCGGCCAGTTGGTGATGCCGAAGTTGAAGTCGGTGATGTCCGACAGCATGCGGCCGTACCACCAGGAGCCCGAGTAGAACATCGGGGACTCGCCGTTGATGAACTGCAGGCCGGCGTCCTCGGCGGTCATGCCGGAGACGTCCTTGGAGATGTAGCCCTTGGAGATCCAGTCCTGCAGGGTGGACGACGCGTACGTGACCTCCTTGCCGGTCCAGTCAACGGGGTTCTGGTACAGCTGGTAGTCGTTCACCCACTGGCGGTCGGCCTGGCTCAGCGCGAGCTGGTACCAGAGTTGGCCCATGGGGTACTCCTGGGCGGAGGTGGTCAGCGGCGTGATGCCGTTGTCCACGAAGGTCTGCATGTCGGACTCGAGCTCGTCCATGGTCGTGGGCACGGTCAGGCCGTACTGGTCGAACATGTCCTTGTTGTAGTAGAGGAAGACGAACTCGCCGTAGTTCGGGACGCCGTACCAGTCGCCCGAGCCCATGACGCCGTTCTCGTCGTACTTGGCGATGGTGTCGATGCCGGACGCGAGCTTGTCGCCCCACCCGTACTCGTCGTAGTACTTGTCCAGGTTCTGGATCACGCCGATGGACGCGAGCTGGCCGGCGGTGCCGTTGCCCTTGTTGTACTCGGACACGTCGGGCGCGTCCGATGAGTCGAACAGCTGCTCTGCCGAGGAGTTGAGGTCCTCGAACGCCGTGGTCTGCAGGTTGACGGTCGCGCCGGTCTCCTGCTCGAAGATGTCGATCGCCTTGTTCCAGGCGATGCCCATCGCGGAGTCCTCGCCCTCGTAGTGCATGACGGTGAGGGTCTGTCCGGCGTAGTCTCCCGAGCCGCTGCTGCCGGAGGCTGCTGGCTCGTCGCCGCCGGACGAGCATGCCGTGAGCGCGAGTGCGCCGACGGCGAGGATCCCGGCGGCCGCTGCTGTGCGTCGCTTCATCTCTCTCCTACTTCCTTGTAGTCGGCCCTGGTCGGGCCTGTGATGTGCAAGGCATCGTCGTCGAAGCGCTTCGACGATGCCGACGGGCCAGCGTTCTCGGTGGGTTCTGAGACCTGACGCTGGGCCGTCTTCCCGGTTCAGCCCGCGGGGATGCGGACGGAGCCGAAGTCCTGGTATTCGGGCGGGAGCAGGACGGTGCGCGCTCCGCGCTCCCCCCTGTCGATGGCGGCGACCAGAAGGTCGACCGCCGCAGCGCAGGACGCGTGCGCGTCCAGCGGGATCCTGTCGATCGGGACCCCCAGGTGATGCGTCGTGTACGCCGCCGCGGCGGCGATCACGGACACGTCGTGGGGGACGGTGAAGCCGTGCGCCAGCAGCGCAGGCAGGGAGTCCGCGGCCACATCCGACCCGGTGTTGAGGACCAGGCCGGTGAGGTGCGGAAGGGCTGCGAGGAGCTCGGACACGGCGCGCGTCGCCGAGTGCTCGTCGGGGTAGGCGACCGCGAAGTCGATGCCGTGCTCCCGGCACCTGTCCTCGAAGGAGGAGAGGAAGCGGAGCGGGAAGTTCGACTCTCGGTCCATCGTGACGCGCGGATGGGAGATCAGTCCGATGCCGCGATGACCTGCGTCGACGAGCCGGTCGACGGCCATCCGGGCGGCCGCCTCGAAGTCGAGGTCCACGCACATGAGGCCGGTCGTGTCGGCGGGGATGCCGACGAACACGACGGGGTAGTCGAGCCGGCGGGCCAGGTCGGCGCGAGCGTCGTGCGCGTCGACGTCGAGGACGATGATGCCGTCAGCGAGCGCGGTTCCGGCGGAGCGACGCATGGCCTCCATGGGGTCGTCGTGCACCAGCAGCAGGGTGTCGTAGTCGAGCGCCCTCGCCTCCTTGGTGACCTCCATCGCGAACTGCATGTGGACCGAGTGGTCGGTGTCGGCGTGGAGCGGGGCGGTGACGGCGATGATCTGCGAGCGGTTGGCGGCGAGCATGCGCGCGCTTGCGCGAGGCAGGTAGTCGAGCTCGGCGGCGGCCTTGAGGACGCGCTCGCGGGTGCCGTGGGAGATGGAGCGCTTGCCGCTCAGCGCGTACGAGACGGTGCTGATGGAGACACCCGCGGCCTTCGCCACGTCATCCACAGTCGCCATCTCAGACTCCGTCGTCCCGTTCTTCGAAGCGCTTCGATGCGCATCGCTGATCCGACATTAGGTTGCCTGCGGAAACAATGCAACCCGGGCTGTGGGTCGTGACCTATTCGTGACCTTCGGTGTCGGTGAAGGATCTGCGGCATCGTCAGCGAGTCCGCGCCGCCGCGCACAACCGCCGACGCGCACAACTGCCGCGCACACCGACCCACGCACCCGCTGCGCACACCCACCCACGCACACCCACCCACGCACCCGCTGCGCACACCCACCCACGCACACCCACCCACGCACCCGCCGCGCACACCCACCCACGCACCCGCTGCAGATCGACAATCGTGACGCATGCGGGCCGCGAGCGGCCCACGTGTCGACGATCGTGACGCAGACCGTGCAGCTAGACGGCTGCGGCGAGAAGCTCCGTGACGAACTCGAGCTGCTTCTTGATCTGGAAGGCGCCGCCGCCCTCGTGGTTGTTGTAGGGGTATACCTCGATGCGCTTGTCGGGCTCGCCGCCCAGCTCTCCGTAGCGGTGGAACGCCGCATACGTGGTCGACGGCGGGCAGGTCGTGTCCCGCAGCGCCACCGACCACAGCGCCCGCGCGCGCCCCCGGCGCGCATGGTTGGCCGCGTCGACGTAGCTCAACGTGTGGAAGACCTGCTCCACCCGGTCCCGGTGCGCAGCCAGGTAGCTGCGCACTTCGTCGTACGGGTCGCCGTCCACGAGGTCCACCGCACGTCGGATATGGCACAGGAACGCCACATCAGCCATCAGCGCGATCGGGGCGTCGTGGAGACCCACCGCCGCGATCGCCAGCGCCCCACCCTGCGAGGCTCCCGCGACGATGATGCGCGACGCCTCCACGCCCGGAAGCGCGGCAGCGGCGTCGATCGCCAGCGCCGCGTCGGTCATCGCCCGGACGTAGTAGTGCTCGTGCGGGTCCAGGATCCCGCGTGTCAGGAAGCCCGAATGCGCGGGGCCTGAACCGTGGGGATCGGGGGTGTCGCCCACGCTGCCCCAGCCGGCCGCTCCCTGACCGCGCGTGTCGACCATGAGGTGCGCGACGCCGACGGAGGGCCACAAGGTGTGCTCGACGGGAAGTCCGCGACCGCCCCCGTAGCCCTGGAACTGGACGACGACCGGGAGCGGTCCCGCCGCCTCGGCCGGTGCCGAGAGCCACGCCTTGATCGGCTCGCCGCCGTACCCGCTGAACGACACGTCGTGGACCTTCACCCGCGCGAGACCTGTGTCCACGGGGACGGCCACGGGAGCGCGAGCCGCCGAGCGTGATTGCGCGAGCGTCGTCGACCAGAACGCGTCGAAGTCGTCCGGCTCGGCGATCTCGGGGCGGTAGGCCTCGAGCTCCTCGAGCGGGAGGTCGTACAGGGCCACCTCAGCCCTGGCGCCAGGGAAGGCCCAAGGCCTTCCAGCCGGCCGCCCCGCCACGGTGGCCGGACGCGTCGGGCGCGCCCTCGAACCCGTCGAGGATGTTGTAGGCAGGGCCGATGCCGGCCTCCGTCGCCGCCTTCGCCGCGCCGATCGAGCGCTGGCCTGAACGGCAGAGGAAGACCACGGGACGCTCCTCGCCCGGCGTCAGCCCCGCCTCGAGGAGCTGCTGCATGAAGGTCGCGTTGGGGGCGCCGCCCGGCCACGTCACCCACTCGATGAACACCGGCGGCGCGCCCGCGGGAACCGTGTCAGGGACGCCGACCCACTGCCACTCGGCGGCGGTGCGCACATCCACCAGGATCGCGCCGTCCTCGACCATCTCCCATGCCTGCTGCGGCGTGATGTCGCCTGCATACTCCGTCATCGCGAACTCCCTCGTCCCTGCGGTCGCCGCCCAGTCTAGGGCGGGACGAGGCACGGCGACCGTCCTCAGCCGCGCGTCCGCGTGAGCGAGCGGGCCGACGCACGCGCGGTCGCCGCCACGACGAGGGCTCCGACCGCGATCCCCGCCAGGGCGATGGCGACGGTCTGCAGCAGCAACGGGACCGCGTGTCCCAGGTGCGTCACAGCCCAGGCGGAGCCGAATGTCGACGATCCGGACACGGTGGCGTCGACAAGGCCGACGGGTCCGCTCCACGTCCCGCTCCAGTCCGTGCGCGTGAACAGCACGAGCGCGGCCACGAGCCCCGTGAGTGCGCCGACGGCGACGGACGTCGCGAGGGGGAGCGCGAACTGCGCCGCGGCGGCGAGGCGCGCGTCGCTCCTGCTGAGCCCCAGTGCCGCCTGAGCGTCGGCCTCGGCGCGCGCACCTGCCCGCGCGACGAGCTGCGCCGCGAGCGCCGCGAGGCTGAGCACGCCGAAGGTGACGATGATGACCGCCTGCGAGTACTGCGTCGTCCCGTCGCCCCAGCCCCAGCTCGCCGCCACCGCGAACGGTCCAGGTGCGGCCTCCCCGGGGCCGACGTCGATCCACTCGGCGAGCGCGAGCCACGTCATCGACCCGACCGCCACCGCGGATGCCACCGCGAGCACCGACGCCGGTCCGGAGGCCTGCCGGGGGCGGTCGGCGAGCGCCGACGACGCGGCGATCTGCCAGGGACGGCTGCCGCGCGCGAGTCGCCGCGTCGTGAACGCGGTCGCGCGCCGAGAGAGCTCGACGAGCAGCATCGTCGACGTGACGGCAGCGCCGACGCCCACGAGGACCGCCGCGATCCTGAAGCCGCCGGAAGCGTCGATGCCTCCTCCCCAGGCACCGTTCCCGACGATCACCTTCACGGAGAGCACGGTGAACAGCGCGAGCGGACCCCAGATCACCAGCAGCGGCCACAGCGGAACGGTGCGGGATACCTGCGCCTCGGACACGGGCGTCACCGGCTTGAGCGCGGCTGCGGGTGCGACGCGGGCCGCCCAGAAGGCCGGCACTGCTCCGAGGATCCCTGCGACGAGCACCGCCGCAGCGCTCAGGACGCACGCCACCCACCAGGGAACGCTCGGCGCGGCCCACGCCAGCGCGTCGGGGTTCGCGGCGACCACCCGCGCCCAGTCGGACGCGAACAGTGCGTAGGCCGTGCCCACGCCCACAGCGGCCGCGAGCGTCCCGATCGCGCCGACCTCCAGCAGCGTCGCGCCGACGATCGACGACCGTCTCGCTCCGAGCACCCGTGCGGTGGCCACCCAACGGGTGCGCACCTGCGCCTGGGCACGCCCCACCGCGAAAGCCATGCCGATCAGCCCGAGGACGAGCACCCCGGCAGCGATGGCGAGCACGACCGCCGCCGGGTCGATCGCGGTGCCGTAGTAGTCGAGGTGAGCGGCAGAGGTGCTGAACAGGGCAAGCGCCGGCGTCTGCCGATCCGCGGAGACGGACACCTGCCACATGAGGGTGCCGTTGTGGGAACCGGCGGCCGCGCTCGCCGCCTGGGCCGTCGCCGCGAGCGCCGGCACGGAGTCCCAGCCGACGATGCCGTCGTACAGGTAGGTGCCGTAGCGGCTCGGAAGGGACGTGCGGAGCGTGCCGCTCACGATCAGCCGGCCGAGCTCGATGTTCGAGTCCTGCTCCCCATCCCACGCGATCGTGCTGAGCTGGACCGCATCGCCGATGCTCACGTGGTTGGCGTCCGCCCAGTGCGCGTCGACGGCGATCTCGCCTTCGCGCGGGGCGTCGCCGGTCAGCAGCAGCGCACCCCAGCTCACGTCCCCGGTCATCGCCGCGACGTTCACGAGCGCCGCATCCCACGGGTAGCCGCCCGCTGCGGCGAGCTCCGTCGGAGTCGAGACGAACCCCCTGATATCGAGAGGCATCACCGCCGTGGCATGCGAGCCGTCACCCGTCGAATCGGCCATGGCTCGGCGCACCTGCTCCCACGTGAGCTGCGCGGGGTCGTCGGCGGCGTCGGCCTCGTAGAAGATCGCCGACCCCCGCCACGCACCGTCCAGCCCGTACGCGGAGCGCACGCCCGCGCTGACCCCCACCTGGCTCTGCATCGCCACGAACGCCGCATAGGACGCGAGCCCCACGGCCAGCGTCAGCAGCGCCGTCGTCCAGATCACGTACGCGCGATGCGACCGGAGCTGCTCGCGCATCAGCTGGCGGATCATGCCGCGATCCTTTCGACGAGGCGGGCGGGGTTGCGCGTGGTCAGCGCGGCGGCGGTCGCGCCGACGGCCACGGACCCGAGCAGCACGAGCAGCGCGGCGAGCCCCGGGACCACGGTGTGCGACAGGTGCGTGAACGCCCACGCGGGCCCGAGCATGGTCTTGCTCGTGACGTCGCCGGACTCGCTGTACGTGCGGGACTCGGTGCTGAACATCAGGCAGGCCGTCGCCGACCCGAGCGCGGCACCGACGACGACGCCGAGCGCGAGCGGGAGCCCGAACTGCACCGCGGATGCCAGGCGAGCGGCCCGCGCGTCGAGACCGAGCGCGGCGTGCGCCGTCGACTCTGCACGCGTGGCGTGGCGCCCCGCAGTGAATGCAGCCAACGCGACCAGCACCAGGAGGAACCCGACGATCGCGACCTCCACGAGCGTCGTCCTGTAGCCCACGAACCGTCCGGCGCCGAAGGCGAACGGGCCGAGCGCCTCCCACTGCGGGTCGACGGATACGTACGGCTCCCAGGTCTCGCTCCACGCGGTCAGGGAGATCGCCACGACCGTGTACATCGCCACGCCCGACGCCAACGCCAGGACCGCCGCCGGGGCCGACGCGAGCGCAGGGCGACCGCGAAGCGCGGCGCCGGCCGTGAGCATCCACGGCGTCGAGCTGCGCTCCAAGGCGACCGCCGTCGCGCGTACCACGCGCCGCATGATCTCGACGATCATCGCGAGGGAGGTCACTCCGGCCGCCAGCAGCACGATCCACCGCAGGAGGCCGTATGCGCTGGAGTAGTGGAGCGCGACGCCCCAGCCTGTGTCGCCGGGAAGTCCCTGCACCATCATGAGCACCACCACGAAGGCAAGCCCCCAGACCACCAGCAGCGGCCACACCCGCACCGTCCTCGAGAACTGTGCGGACGTCGCCGGGGTCTCCGGCTTGAGTGCGGCGGCGGGCGTGACGCGTGCCGCCCAGAAGGCGGGCACGGCACCCATGATCGCGGCGATGACGAGGCTCACGGCCACCATGCCGAGCGGATACCAGGCGGCGACGGCGACCGACGAGGGGATCAGCGCGTCTGGATTCGCCGACAGCACACCTGCCCACTCGATGGCGAGCGCCGCATACGCGATCCCCGCTCCGAGCACACCCGCGACGAGGCCCACCGCCGCCGTCTCCACCGCGGTCGCGGCGACCACGGTGGAGCGCCTCGCTCCCAGCACGCGGGCGGTCGCCACCCACTGGGTGCGCGCCTGCGCCTGCGCCCGGCCGACTGCGAAGGCCATGCCGATCAGCCCGATCACGAGCACTCCGGCCGCGATCAGCAGGTAGCTGCTCGGTCCCCCATGGTCGAGGAAGTAGTCGTGCCCCACCTGATCAGCGTCGAGCGCCGCGAGCGAGGGCGTCTCGCGCTGCGCGGAGAGCATCACCATGTCCAGCGACTCGTCTGGGTCGGCGCCTCGGGCGGCATACGCCCGCTGCTCCAGGTCGAACACGCTGTCCCAGCCGATCAGCGTCTGCTCCTGCCAGGCCGCATAGCCCCCGGAGGCAGTGGTCCGAAGCAGGCCGCTGACGGTGACGGTGCCGAGCGACACGACGTCCCTGCCGATGCCGAAGGTCGCGACGGTGACGGGGTCGCCCGCCGCGACCCCGTTGTCGGCGGCCCATTGGGCGTCGACCGCGACCTGGCCTGCGCCCGGGGCGTCTCCCGATTCAAGGAGGGTGGGCCAGTCGACCTCGCCCGTGGTGGCGCTGGCTCCGTACACGGGGTGAGTCTCGGCCTGGTCCAGCCAGTCGGCGGGCGACACACCGGCGGGGATGACGGTGAGGCCCGTGTCGGTGATCGCCGCGATGCCCGCGCCCTCGGCGTTCGCCTCCCCCAGAAGGGCGTTGAGCTCAGCGGGCGTCACGGTGAGGCACGCACAGTCCACCGACGGATCGCCCTGGGACACGGCGACCGCTGTGTTCCACCCGCCGTCCATGCCATGCGCCGAGGCCACGTGCTGCACGACGGCCCCCTGCTGCACGCCCACGAAGGCTGCGAACGAGGCGAACCCGATCGCCAGCGTCAGCAGCGCCGTGGTCCAGATCACGTAGGCGCGGTGCGACCGGAGCTGCTCGCCCACGAGCTGGCGGATCATCGCCTCGCCATCCCTTCGCGCAGCGCCTCGGAGGGCGTCTCGAGGTGGACTGCGCTCGCGACCGCCGCAGTGAGCACGGCATACGACGCACAGATCAGGAGGACGACGGGTATCACGGCTGTCCAGTTGACCGATCCGAGCGCGGTGCCCACGTAGGAGTCGGTGATGATCCCGTTCAGGGAGAGGCGTGCGCGGTCGAGCATCGTCAGGAGTGCACGAGCGGTGACACCCGTGGCGGTCCCGACCAGCGTCGCGATGACGGCGAGCGTCGCTCCCTCGACGACCACCGCGATCCTGACCGTGCGGGCGGACGAGCCCAGCGCGGTGAGGGTCGCAGCGTTGCGACCGCCAGCCCGCACCGCCGCGAACGCCAGAGGTGACAGTCCGACGAGGATCAGCAGTGACCAGAGGATCCAGGTCCCGGCGGCCGGGTCCTCATACGAGTAGCCGCCGTCCTGCCCGGCGACGTAGTGGATGCCCTGCCCTGTGACGCCCTCCACCCCGGTCATCACCTCCGACTCGATCGCCGCGCGGTCGGCCGCTGGCGACACGTAGACGAAGTAGGCGTGCCCCACGGGAGGCAGGTTCACTCGGGCCGAGTTCACGTAGGCGACGCCGTACCCGACCAGGGGCACGACGGCCTCCGGCCGGTACGTGAACGGGTCCTTCGGGTCGACTGTGATCTGCGCCGTGCTGGGCGCGTTCGCGACGGCGGCGGTCGGGTGGGTCTGCAGCGCCAGCGCCACCTCGTCGTCGAGGCCGACGAGTTGGGCTGGGTCCACCGCGATGATCTCCACGGCGGGGTTCTCGCCGACGATGTCCGCCGCTATGACGTGAGCGACCCCGTCGATCGCGAGCAGGCGGTCGGTGACGGCGCCCGAGGCCGTCGGGTACTCGGTGTACACGAACGCGAACGCGTCCGAATGGCGGACGCCCGTCTGGACGGAGGAGAGCAGGCCGACCAGGAAGGCGAGCGCGCCGATCGCCATGACGACCCGTCCCGTCGCCTTCGTCGGGTCGGTTGCGCGAGTGCGCAGCACGGCGGCGAGCTCGATGGATCCGGCCCGGTCCGCGAGCCTCGTCGTCGCGCCGAGCGCGTGGATGGCGAGCGTCGTCGCCCACGGGAGGACCGCCGTCAGCGCGAGCCCGCAGGCCGCGACCCACGCCACGACGTAGGCCACGTCGGAAACGGTCGCCGCGGTTGCCGAAGGGTCGGCGTAGTCGCCCCCATGTGAGGCCGCGATCCCGACGATCACCCCGGCCGACGCGGAGAGCGCCCCGGTCGCAGCGATCGCCAGGCGGCCGATGCGAGGTGGTCGGTACGGCTCCAGGCCCGCACGCCGCTGCTCGACCGGCGACCGTCCAGCGCGCCGCGCGGCGACGGCATGGGCGATCGCCAGTGCGACGGTGCCCATCGCGGCCTCGACCGCTCGCGTTGCCCACGCGTCGGTGCGGGTGCTGAACCAGGGCCAGCCGTGGGTCATCTCCAGGAACAGGTGGGCCGCTCCGGCGAGGATGAAGGCTGCGCCTGTGGCGATGGCGCCATCCCGCAGGCCTGCGAGCACGGTGCGCCTCATGGACGTCGCCGCAGTCTCGCCGAGCGCGGCGCGGGTCGCGCGCTCGTCGGAGCCCTGCGACCTCACCCCGAGCATCGCAGTCAGGATCAAGGTGAGCAGCGCTGTGGGGATCGCGAGGTAGATGACGAGGAAGCCGACCCGGTCGAAGCCCATCGCCGAGTCGCTGTAGAACACCTCGCCGTACGTGCGCAGATCCCAGGGGACCGTGATCACCATGAGCGCCGCGGACGCGATGCCTGCGACGGCGGCGGCAGGTGCCCTCATCGCTCCACCCCCGCGAGCGCGTCCAGCCCGGCGAGCACCGCGTCGGGAGTGGGGTCCGTGACGTGGCCGGCGACCTTGCCGTCGGCGAAGAGGAGCACCTGGCCCGCGTATGACGCCGCAGTTGGATCGTGCGTGACCATGACCACCGACTGGCCCAGCTCACGGCATGAGACCCGCAGATGGGCGAGCACCTCGGCGCTCGCATGCGTGTCCAGGTTGCCGGTCGGTTCGTCGGCCAGGACCACACGAGGCCGGGTGATCAGCGCGCGGGCGATGGCGACCCGCTGTTGCTGACCACCCGACATCTCGTACGGGCGGCGATCCAGCTCGCGGCCGATGCCGAGCATCTGCACGAGCGCGTCCAGCCATTCAGGGTCCTGCGGCAGTCCGTTGAGGCGCAGCGGCAGCACGATGTTGTCGCGCGCGCTCATGGTCTGCATCAGGTTGAAGCCCTGGAAGACGAAGCCGATGATCCGACCCCGCACCTTCGATAGCTGCTTGTCCTTCATGGCCGTGATCTCGTCGTCCCCGACCCAGACCTGACCGGAGTCCGGCCGGTCGAGCCCGGCGAGCAGGTGCACCAGAGTCGTCTTGCCTGAGCCGGACGGCCCCATGACGGCGGTGAGCACCCCGGCCGGGATGTCGAGGTCGACGTGATCGACCGCAGTGACGGTCGACGCGCCGCTCCCGTACGCCTTGGCCAGCCCCCTGGACCTGAGCGCGAGCGGCGCGTCGACCGGCGACGCGTGTCGCGCCGCCGAGGATTCCCCCGAATTCCCCTTCATGCTGACGACGCTATCCGTGGGCTTCCGTGGTCCGCGTCGGTCCACGGGATGGACCTGGGTCATACCCAGGTATGACGTGGGCGGCGTCGACGCCAGGCGACGGGGTGGACCGGCGTGTGCGGGGGCGGTGGCCGACGCCTGGGCGTCACGATTGTCGATCTGTGGGCGTGCGCGAGGCTGGCGCCGTCACGAATGTCGATGTTTGGGGGGTAGAAGGCGATCCGCGGGGGTGGAGGGCGATCCGCGGGGGTGGGGGGCGATCCGCGGGGGTGGAGGGCGAGTGCGTGGCGCGGAAGGCGATCCGCGGGGGTGGAGGGCGAGTGCGTGGCGCGGAAGGCGATCCGCGGGGGTGGGGGGCGATCCGCGGGGCGAACGGGATCGATTGCTCGCGCGCGCAGGTCTCGCGAACCCTCGCCCGCCTCAGATAGACGTTCGTGACGGCGAGACGGGGGTGGGCGCATCACGGATAGACAATAAAGACGCTTAGCGAGACCGCCGTTCGCCCACGACGTCGCCCACGACGTCGCCCACGACGTCGCCCACGACGTCGCGCTCGACGTTCACGCGTGCGGCGTGACCAGCCCCGTCTCGTACGCGATCACGACGGCTTGCACCCGATCGCGTGCTCCCAGCTTGGCCAGCACTCGGCCCACATGGGTCTTGACGGTCGGCTCTGCGAGGAACAGCTCAGCGCAGATCTCCTGGTTGCTGAGGCCGCGAGCCATGAGCAGCAGCACCTCGCGCTCGCGGTCGGTGAGGTCTGCGAGCCGCGTGTCGTCGACTGGCTCCGGCAGGGCCGCCACACGGTCCAGCAGGCGGCGCGTGGACGAAGGAGCGATCACCGCGTCGCCGTCCCTCACGGTGCGGATCGCTGCCAGCAGGTCCTCGGGCGGCGTGTCCTTGAGGAGGAACCCCGATGCTCCGGCGCGGATGGCGGCAAGCACGTGCTCGTCGAGGTCGAAGGTCGTGAGGATGACCACCTTCGACCCCGATGCGGCGGTGAGCGCCGCGCAGGCAGCGATGCCGTCCATGCCGGGCATGCGCACGTCCATGAGCACGACGTCGGCGGGCGGCTCGAGCGCGAGCAGGGTCGACACGGCCGACGCGCCGTCGCCGGCCTCCGCGACGACCTCCATGTCGGGCTGCGAGTCCACGACCATCCGGAAGCCGGCGCGGATCAGCTGCTGGTCGTCCACGAGCGCCACACGGATGGTCATGGGCGCAAGTATGCCCCCGGTCGATCCAGGGGGAGGATCAGACCTCGCCGAGCTCGGGGTGCGGCTTGCCAGGGGTGACGGGCGGCAGCGCCGACCACGGGAAGGTGATCCACAGGTCGGTGCGCTTGAACACGTAGTCGGGGTCGATCACGGAGCGTGACTTGGCGAACAGCACGACGGTGCGGACCTCAGCGGCGTACTGCTCCATCAGCGACTTCACGAGCGCGAGCGTCTCGCCCGTGTCGGCCACGTCGTCCGCGATGAGCACCTTCATGCCGCGCATCGCCTCGGTGTCCAGCAGCGGCGGGAGCACCACGGGCGCGGGGAGCCGCTCGTCGATGCCGGTGTAGAACTCGACGTTGAGCGTGCCGACGCCCTTCGTCCCGAGCGCGTAGGACAGGGCGCCGCCGACGGGCAGCCCGCCGCGCGCGACGGCGACCACCAGGTCAGGCTCGTAGCCGGAGTCCGCGACCATCTGTGCCAGCTCCCGTGACGCCTCGCCGTAGCCCTGCCACGTGAGCACCTCGCGCTCTTCGCTCATCCGTCTTCTCCTGGTTCCGGGCCGGCCACAGGCGCCGACGTTGAGGTGAGGCTACCCTCCCGAGGTCCCAGTGGCATTCGCGCCCTGACCAGGAATCCGCCGCCCGCCTTCGGGCCGGCAGTGAGCGTGCCGCCGAACGCGCTGGCGCGCTCCGCCATGCCTGCGATCCCGAGTCCCGCACCGTCGCCGCGCGCGGCCGCGCCACGGCCGTCGTCCGCGACGGTGACGGCGAGCGCGTCGGCCTCCCACGTCAGCTGTACGAATGCCTTCGGGGACGGGCCGGCATGCTTGAGGACGTTGGTGAGCGCTTCCTGGACGATGCGGTAGGCGGCGAGTCCGGCGCCGATGGGTGCGGGGCGTGGGGTGCCCGTCGTCACGTAGCTGACGTCGAGCCCGCCGTCACGTGTCGCGGCCACGAGCGCCGGGATGTCGGTGAGTGACGGCTGCGGGCCCAGCTGCGCCTCGCCGTCGGCGTCGCGCAGCACGCCGAGCAGCGCCCGCATCTCGGTGAGGGCGGAGCGGCTGACGTCGGCGATGGTCTCGAGGCCGCGCAAGGCAGCATCGGGGTCGACTCGGCCGGCGAAGCGGCCCCCGTCGGCCTGCGCCACGACGACGGACAGGGTGTGGGCCACGACGTCGTGCATCTCGCGCGCGATCCGGGCTCGCTCGACGGAGGCGGCGAGCTCGAGCGCGGCGGCGGCGTCCCGCTCCTTCACGGCCTCGAGCTCGGCGGAGCGGCGCCGTTCGGCGCGGAGCTGCAGCGCCAGCCGTACCGCGACGGCCGCTGCGATGAGCGCGAGCGCCGTGACGAGCAAGGTCATGAGGTCACCCTAGGGCGCTGCTGTCCACAGGCGCCACGGCCGACCCTTTGCTCCGATTTGTCCGAATGCTAGCGTCTGCGGACAGCCTGGGGGACTCGACGGCGGACAAGGGCATCACATGACACAGCATCTTCACTCGACCACCTTCACGATCGGAGGTGTGCATCCGCTGCCTCTCGCGCTCGCGGTGGGGCTCGCGTTGGCGCTTGCGGGTGCTGCCTGGCTGCTGCTCCGTGACCGCGGCGCGAAGGCGCGCGTCCAGCAGGATCAGCCCTCGGCGCCCACGTCGGGCGTGGTGTTCGAGCCGGAGGTGGAGTGGACTCCCGAGGACTCGGAGTCGTTGCGGCAGGCGTTCGAGGGTCGGTCTGCGTCCGCACAGCATGGCGGGGAGCCGGATCGCGATCCGGGAGCCGGTTCCGCGGCTGTGAGCGAGCGCGAGGCGTTCGCCGATCGTGAGGCGTGAACTCGGGGTCGCATCGGGTGCAGAAGCCGCCGTGGTGCGTTCTCATGGAAGGGGCGGAATCTGACGAAGGAAGTGTCATGGCACCTGAGGACGCGCAGGGCGATGATGCTCTGCTGAGCGCGCTCGAGCAGGCGCTCGCGGGCGAGGAGCCGTGGCGGCCCCGCATGGATCCCGTGGCACCCGCGTCAGCCGGTCGGGATGAACCGTCGGTCGGGCGAGAGGTGCCGTCGGTCGGCCGGGACGAGCCGTCGGCAGCGCACGAAGCCGGGCAGGACGGTTCGCGTGCCGGGCGGGAGGTGCCGTCAGAAGGGTCGCGCGCAACATTGGACCGCGCAGCGATGCCATCGCCCGCCTTGCCGGGACGACGCCCGGGTGAGGCGCTCGAGACGCGGACGCACCCCGCGGCCGGAGTCCGTGCATTGGTGCGGGACTGCGGAACCTCGCGCCTCGACGGGCGCACGCACGTGCTCCTGATCTCCGACCAGGCGCCGCTGGTGCTAGGTGGCCTGTTTCCTCGGGTGGCTCCGGCCATCGCGGAGAGGCTTGGCTCCGACGGGTACACCTGGGAGGAGCTGGTGCACCTTCACGTGACGGCGCCGGGACGGGTCTGGGAGGACGTGCTTCGCGTGGCGCGCGACACGCTCGCGCAGCTGGCCGAACCGCAGGCGCGGACCGGCTGACCGGAGCTCCGTAGGCGACGTGGCCCTGAACGGCTGCCCAGGGCGTCTGCCCTGAACCGCGACTTCGCGCCGCATCGCCGCAGCGCACCGCACCGCCGCCACGCGCCCCCTGGCGAGCGGCGCCGGTACTCTGGCACCGCGCCAGGCAGCTCCCCGCCGGGGCTTCCCGCCGGGGCTTCCCGCATCGGCGCGACCACGACCGCCACACACGAGAGCGCCGCCATGAAGACTGGATCCGTCCGAGTCCGCCGTGGCATCGTGCTGGGCGCCGCGATCGCGCTCGTCGCGGGCTTCGTCGCCTTCGTGAGCTGGCCCTCGAGCGCACGGCCATGGGCCGGTACTCCTGAGACGTTCGAGGTGAACCGCCTGCCCAGCACGGCGCGGACCATCCCCGTGGCCGACGCCCAGACGGTCCAGAGCGTCGGCGCGACGGTGGCCGAGAGTCAGTCGCCGTGGCTGATGTCGCTGAACGGCGCGTGGTCGTTCCGCTGGTCCCCTGACGAGGCGTCGGCGTCGCTCGACTTCGTGGATCCGGCGACCGACGTGGACGACTGGGATGTGGTCCAGGTGCCGCATCAGTGGCAGCTCGACGGGTACGGCGACTCCGCGACGGGTGACCTCGCCTACCTCGACACGGTGTACCCGTGGCAAGGATATGAGGACATCGAGCCGCCTGCGACGCCTACCGTGGGTGCCTCCGTCGGCTCGTATCGACGCGAGGTGACCCTCCCCGACGGCTGGTCGGGGCGGCGCACGATCCTCGCGTTCCAGGGTGTGAAGTCGGCGTTCACCGTCTGGGTGAACGGCGTCGAGATCGGGTACAGCGAGGACAGCTACGCGCCCGCCGAGTTCGAGGTCACCGACGCGCTGCATGCGGGCGTGAACACGATCGCGGTGAGGGTCTTCCGCTGGTCGGACGGGTCGTGGCTGGAGAACCAGGACCAGATCGACCTCAGCGGGATCTTCCGCGACGTGGAGATGTACTCGGTGGGCGACGCCCACCTCGAGGACGACACGGTGACGACCGACGTCCACGACGACCTGCAGGGCGCCACGGTCACGACGGTGCTTGACGTGTCGAGGGCGGAGGGCGAGGCCGACGCGGTCCGCGTGACGCTGCTCGATCCCGCCGGTCAGCAGGAGGGCATGACCGAGGTCGTGCTGCCCGCGGGCGGCTCCTCGCCGGTCGAGGCGAGCCTCGAGGTGCCGGATGCGCGGCTGTGGACCGCGGAGACGCCCGATCTGTACACGCTCGTCTACGAGCTCCTGCGCGGTGACGAGGTCCGCGAGACGGTGGCGACGCGCATCGGCATCCGCGAGTTCCAGATCGTGGACGGGCAGATGCGTCTCAACGGTCATGTGCTGGACATCAAGGGCGTGAACCGGGGCGAGATGCAGCCGGACGTGGGGCAGGCGCTCACTGAGGAGCAGATGCGCGCCGACCTGATCGCCATGCGTCAGGCGAACATCACAGCGGTGCGGACGTCGCACTATCCCGCGAGCCCGACCCTGTACCGTCTGGCTGACGAGATCGGCATGTACGTGATGGACGAGGCGAACGTCGAGACGCATGGATTGCGCCCGTTCCCTGAGGGCTCCCCGGAGTGGGACGGGGCCGTGCTGGACCGGATCTCGACCATGTATGAGCGCGACAAGAATCACGCGTCCGTCCTGTGGTGGTCGCTCGGCAACGAGGTGGGCCCCGGCGAGGTTTTCGCGCGAGCCGCCGACTGGCTGCGAGCGACCGATCCGGGTCGGCTGGTGCATTTCCAGGAGGACAGCACGGTCGCTGACATCGATGGCGTCTTCTACCCGACGCTGGACGAGCTCGAGGCCCGTGCGCAGGCGGGGGGCGCTCGCCCGTGGATCATGACCGAGTATCAGATGGCGATGGGCAACTCGGTCGGGGGGATCGAGGACTACTGGAAGGTCGTCGACTCGTCCCCGACCATGCAGGGAGGGTTCGTCTGGGACTGGGCGGACCAGGCGATCCGGCTGCCGGTCGAAGGCGGCGTCGATGGGCTGCCGATCACCGACGACACCGGTGCGACCTACTTCTCGTACGGGGGCGACTGGGGCTCGTACGCGACGTCGGGTGCCTTCGAGCTGAACGGCCTCGTGCTGCCCGACCGCACGCCACAACCCGAGCTTGCGGCGGTTGCGGCGGTGTACGCGCCTGTCGAGCTGGTCGACTCGGACGCCGTGGCGGGCCGTGTGGAGCTTCGCAACGAGAACCTGGTGACTGACCTGGCCGCGTACGACGTGACGTGGACCTTGGAGGCGGACGGCTCGGTGGTGACGGCCGGCACCCTGGACCTGTCCCTCGCTGCGGGCGAGACGGCTTGGGTGGGCCTGCCCGTCTCGGCGGCCGACGCGGTGGTGCGCGGGGCGGAGCACGTCGTCACGCTCGAGTTCCGTCTGAAGGGGGCGACGGCGTGGGCAGATGCCGGCTTCAGGGTGGCGGCGTTGCAGGTGGCGTTGCCCACCTCGGCGGACGCGTCGGTGGACGCATCGTCGGGCGCGGCGGCGCCAGGGGATCCGGTCTCAGGGGATGCCGACGAGGCCGGGAGGACCGGGAGCGTCGGGGCCGCGGGGACCGAGCCGCGCGTCGATTCGGGCGCGGGGACGGATTCGCCGGGGGCCCTTCAGGTGCGTCGCTCAGGAGGGTCGGTCACTGTGACGGGAGACTCGGTGGCCGTCGCGGTGGACGAGTCGACGGGCGCGCTCGTCTCGTACGAGGTGGACGGGCGGGAGCTCCTGGCCGGCGCCTCCGCTGCGGACTTCTGGCGGGCGACCACGCAGAACGACGAGTGGAACGGCCTTGCCTCGGCGGCGCGACAGTGGCGGAGCGCAGGCGCGAACCTCGATGTGGGGGACGTGCGCGTGTCCCGCGGCGCGGCCGGCTCGGTGATCGTGACCGTGGAGGCGCAGGTGCCGGTTGACGGCGACCCTGCCTACCGCGTCGTCTACGCGGTGCAGCCGGACGGTGCCGTGGTGGTGGACGTATCGCTGGGTGCGGCGGACACGGCTGCGGAGCTCCCGGCGATGGGCGTGGAGCTGCTGGTCGACCCGACGCTGACGGATCTCACCTGGTTCGGGGATGGACCGGGCGAGTCCTGGTCGGATCGCACGGTGGGCACCCTCCTTGGAACGTGGTCCTCGACGGTGGCGGACCAGCTGTTCCCCCAGGTGGTGCCGCAGGCGACGGGCAACCACACCGGGGTCCGATGGATCTCGTTGACCGATGCGTCGGGCACGGGCCTGCAGGTGGTGTCGCTCGGAGGCCCGCTGCAGGCGGCGGCGCTGCCTGTGAGCGAGGCGGCCATCGAGGCGGCCGCGCATCCGTACCAGCTGGTGCTCGACGACGCAGCGGTTCATCTCACGATCGACGCCGTGCAGCAGGGCGTCGGCTTCAGCTGGGGTCCGCGGGCGGTGCCGTCGGGCACGGTCGCCGCGAATGAGGCGCATGCGGTGCGCTGGGTGCTGCGCGGCGTGACAGCAGCCGACGACCGGGCGGCGGAAGCACGGGCGGCCCGGACGGCGCACGCGGTCGACTGATCGGGCGCGCCATCGTGCAGCCCGCCTCGGGGGCATGCGAGCGCCACGACCGCGCCAGGTCCCCGGCCGCGGGCACGCCGGCTTCCCGACGGACCGGGCTGCGGTGGCCATGCACGCTCTGCGCTCGGAGTCCTGCACGCGCGCGGGTACCCTGGTTCGGTAATCCATCGCCGGACTTTCCCGTGAGGACATCCATGACCGACACCACCACGCCCGCCGCGCCCGCGCACGTGCCCGACACCGTCGAGAACGCCGCCGCGACGCCGGACCAGGAGATGCCCTGGGCCGAGCTGGGCCTGAAGGCGGACGAGTACGACCGCATCGTCGCACTGCTCGACCGTCGACCCACAGCGGCGGAGCTCGCGATGTACTCCGTCATGTGGTCGGAGCACTGCAGCTACAAGTCCTCCAAGGTGCACCTCAAGCAGTTCGGTGAGAAGACCACCGACGACATGAGGAAGCACCTCATGGTCGGCATCGGCGAGAACGCCGGTGTCGTGGACATCGGCGACGGCTGGGCCGTGACCTTCAAGGTCGAGTCCCACAACCATCCGTCCTATGTGGAGCCCTACCAGGGCGCCGCGACCGGCGTGGGCGGCATCGTCCGCGACATCCTCGCGATGGGCGCGCGCCCGGTGGCCGTCATGGATGAGCTGCGTTTCGGCGAGATCGACCACCCTGACACCGCCCGCGTCGTCCATGGCGTCGTGTCCGGCGTCGGTGGTTACGGCAACTCGCTGGGCCTGCCCAACGTGGGCGGCGGCGTCGTGTTCGACTCCTGCTATCAGGGCAATCCGCTGGTCAACGCGCTCTGCGTGGGTGTGATGAGGCACGAGGACATCCACCTGGCCTCCGCCGAGGGCGTGGGCAACAAGGTGGTGCTGTTCGGTGCGCGCACCGGCGGCGACGGCATCGGTGGAGCCTCGATCCTCGCGTCGGAGACGTTCGAGGATGGTGTCCCCGCCAAGCGCCCGTCCGTGCAGGTGGGCGACCCGTTCATGGAGAAGGTGCTCATCGAGTGCTGCTTGGAGCTGTTCGCGGCGGACGTGGTGAAGGGCATCCAGGACCTGGGCGCTGCGGGCATCTCCTGCGCCACGTCGGAGCTCGCCTCCAACGGATCGGGCGGCATGCATGTGTGGCTGGACGACGTCCTGCTGCGTGACCCGACGCTGAACGCGGGCGAGATCCTGATGTCGGAGTCGCAGGAGCGGATGATGGCGGTCGTCGAGCCTTCGAAGCTCGAGGAGTTCCTCGCGATCACCGGCAAGTGGGACATCGAGACCGCTGTGGTCGGCGAGGTCAACGACTCCGGTCGCCTCACCATCGATCACCACGGTCAGCGGATCGTCGATGTGGACCCTCGCACGGTCGCGCACGAGGGACCGACCTATCACCGTCCTTACGCACGTCCGGCCTGGATGGACGGCCTTCAGGCCGACCATGCGCCGTCGCTTCCCGAGGACCCCGACGAGCTGCGTGCGGCCGCGGTCGAGCTGCTCGCGTCGCCGAACCTGGCGGACCGCAGCTGGGTGACCAGCCAGTACGACCGCTATGTGCAGGGCAACACCAAGATGGCACGCCCCGACACGACGGGCGTGATCCGCGTGGACGAGTCGACGGGCCGCGGCGTCGCGATCGCCACCCGTTCCAACGACCGCTTCACCAAGCTGGACCCGTACGCGGGCGCGGGCCAGTCGCTCGCTGCCGCGTATCGTGCGGTCGCGATCGCTGGTGCGACGCCCGTGGCGGTCACGGACGGGCTCAACTTCGGCTCGCCTGAGGATCCGGATTCGATGTGGCAGTTCGCGGAGGCCATCCGAGGGTTGGCCGATGCGTGCCAGACGCTCGGCGTCCCGGTCACGGGTGGCAACGTGTCGCTCTACAACGGCACGGGCGAACCCGGCCGGATCGACTCGTCGATCAACCCGACGGCGATCGTCGGGGTGCTGGGCGTGTTCGACGACGTCACGCGCGCCACCCCGTCGGGCTGGCGCGAGGGCGGGCAGGTGCTGTACCTGCTGGGCACCACGCGTGACGAGCTCGACGGCTCGCAGTTCGCGGCGCTTCAGGGCCACTTGGGCGGTCTGCCGCCTGTAGTCGACTTCGAGGCGGAGAAGGTGCTGGCGGAGGTGCTGGTCGCCGCTTCTCGGGACGGCCTGATCGACGCCGCGCGTGACGTGAGCGAGGGTGGCCTCCTTGCTGCGGCATCGCTCGGCGCCCTCCGCTACGGGGTGGGTGCGCGCATCGTCGTGGACGAGATCTGCAAGCGTGACGGCATCACCGCCGCCCAGGCGCTGCTCAGCGAATCCCAGGGCCGCGCACTGGTCGCCGTGCCGCGTACCGAGGAGCCGCGCTTCACCGCGATGCTGGAGGCACGCGGCGTTCCGGCGCTTCGTGTGGGCGTCACGTATGACCACGAGGCGAGCTCGGAGGCAGCGCTTGAGTTCCAGGGCCTGTTCGCGCTCCCGCTGGCGGAGCTGGAGCAGGTCTGGGCTGAGACGATCCCGTCCCGTTTCGCCTGATGGTCCCGCGCCGGCGCATCCCGGTGGCTGCTGGTAGGGCTGCCGTGGCTGCTTGGCGTGCGGCTGCGGATGAGGGCTCTGACGTTGAGCGCGTGACGACGGCGACGGCGGTGCGGTTCCTGCTCGAGGAGCTCTCGGTGCGCGCTCCCGGCCGTTCGGTCGAGGTGCGCGTGCCGCCGTTCGGTGCTGTCCAGTGCATCGAGGGGACGACTCATACTCGTGGCACTCCTCCTGCGGTGATCGAGACGGACGCGGCGACGTGGTTGTCGCTCGCGACCGGCGCGCTCGTATGGTCCGACGCGCTGGCCGATGGTCGGTTGCAGGCCTCGGGCGAGCGCACCGACCTCACTGCGCTGCTGCCGTTGGTGTGACCTTGCTTCGTCGCGCGCGGCTCCTTCGCGGCGGTGTCGATGCGTGCACGTCCGCCGAGTCGGGGCGTGCGGCTCGGGTCGATCCGCCTTGGTGGGATCAGCCACACCCTGGTGCCGCGTGCCTCGATGCTCCACCCGTCCCTGTGCACGTCGTGATGGCAGCGCACGCAGAGCAGCACGCCGTTGGAGAGGTCTGTGCGACCGGAGTCTCGCTCCCACCATCGGACGTGGTGGGCTTCGCACCAGTCGGGCGGCGCGTGGCACTTCGCACAACCTCCGTCGCGTTCGACGAGCGCGAGCCGTTGGGCCTGGGTGAACAGCCGTCGCCGGCGGCCCCAGTCGAGGATCTCGCCCTCGCCGCCGAGCACTGCGGGGATGACCTCAGCGTCGGCCGCGAGCCGGCGTGCGGTGGCCACGCTGACGGGTGTCGGCATGCCGTCGATGGCGGCCGTCCCTTCGCCGTTCGAAAGATCGTCGAGCGTGAGGCGCACGACCACAGTGGTCTTCACTCCTGCGTGGGTCGACTCGCAACCCTGCGCATGCCGTGCCAGCCAGGTGAGTGCGTCGGCACGGAGCTGACCGGCTGAGGGCGCGATCGCGACGCCTTGCCCACGGCTCCGCCGCTCGTCTCGAGCCATCTGAAAGGCGTTGCGGACGAACGCATCGATCATCGCGCGTACTGGCGCGGCGGCACCCGGGTCGAGGCGTGCGGTGAGCAGCATCGACCCGTCCGCTTCGTGCTTCATCGACAGGAATCGCTCGTGGTGCGCGCGTTCCTCGCGGCGCTCGAGCTCGCGCGGGTCCATGCGCGCTTCAGCGAAGGCGACCATGCGCCGCACCTGCGGAAGCGGGAGCCCGACAGCCTTGGTCACCATGTCGCGCTCGGCCTGCGCGAGGTCCTCGGGATCGACCGCGCGGACGACACGGTCCAAGGCCCCTGCCAGAAGCGCACCTGCGTCGACCGAGAGGTGCCCGCGCGAGAGCGCCTCTGCCAGGAAAGGGAGGATCGGCGCTGCGTCGTGGTTCGCGCGGTCGCCGTCGTGTTGCCGGCTCGCGGCACCAGGATCGTCGGCCCGGTCACCGGCCCGGTCACCCGCCCGGTCATCTGCCGCGTCGCTGGCCCCGACCTCGGTCCCGGCCAAGGCTCGTCTCTGGGCACGTGCGGCGTCGGCCACGACCTTGCCCACGCGCGCGAGTCGTCCTGCCTCCGCCGTCGTTCCACCGGAGACCGACGCGACGAGAGCGTCGGGCGAGCGGAATCCCTCCCGCCGCGCCAGCTCGACCGCGCCGTGGGTCGGCTTCGAGCGGCGGGTCACCTCTGCTGCGAGGCGGGCCGCGACCACGTCCCATTCGCGGCGCACGGCGAAGACCTCGCGTTGAAGCGCCAGGAGGTCGGCTCGAGGCAGTGACTGCGCCTCATCGGCGAGCGCGCGAACGGCCGCGATCGCGGCGCGGACGTCGGTCAATTCGCTCATGGGTACATTCGACCATCGAGGTCTGACAATTCGGACAAAACGGCGGCGCGCCTTGGAGGTGAGGTTCATGGCACCGCGTGGGCCGAGTGCGCGCCCGGGTGCACCGCCCAGTTCCAGCCACGATCCCCCCGCGTCGGTCCACCCGCAGTGATGCTGTGCACGGCGTCGGCGTCGGCGCCCGCGTCAGGCCCATGTGCCACGATGGTGGCGCGCGGTCGGGGGCGGCTGCTGGAAGGGGAACCGATGAGGCGTGTCGCCATGCTGGCTGCCGCCGTCGCTGCAGCAGCCACGGTCAGCGCCTGCGCGGGCGTCGCGGCAGAACCGTCGCCCGGCTCGAGCATTCCCGCAGCGACGACGTCGGCGGTGGTGGCGTCCGGGGGTGCGGATTCGGCGTCGCCCCAGGTCTCGGTGCGTGCCGACGCGGGCGCGAACGTCGGCACCGGCACCGGCACCGGCACCGGCACGGCGGCCCAGCCGACCTCCTTCTACGACGCCGCGAACCAGGCCGACGTCGCGTACCAGCAGGCGAAGGACCAGGGCCGGGAGGCCGATGCCGCGTTGCTGGAGCGCATCGCGTCCCAGCCGGCGGCCACGTGGCTGGGCGAGTGGAGCGGCGACGTCGCAGGCACGGTGCGCACGATCACGCACGACGCCGCGGCCGCCGATCAGATCGCGCTGCTCGTCGTCTACGACATCCCTGGCCGCGACTGCGGCCTCTACAGCGCGGGAGGTGCCGCGCAGGGTGAATACCTGGCCTGGGTGGGCCAGGTGGCCTCCGGGATCGCGGACGACGCGACCGTCTGGGTCATCCTGGAGCCCGACGCGCTCGCGCAGATGGGCGACTGCGACGGTCAGGGTGACCGTGCTGCGCTCCTGGCGGGAGCGGCGCGAACCCTGGATGACGCCGGAGCAGAGGTCTTCCTCGACGCCGGCCATGCGGGCTGGAACAGCGCGGCGGACACGGCTGCTCGGATCGAGCAGGTCGGCACGCAGCATCTGGCGGGCTTCGCGACGAACACGTCGAACTATGACGACACGTCCGCCGAGCAGGCGTGGGCCGACCAGGTCGCCTCGGCTGTGGGACTGCCCTACGTGGTCGACACGTCGCGGAACGGCAACGGCTCCACCGGCGAGTGGTGCAATCCGAGGGGTCGTGCATTGGGCCAGAACCCCGGGCTGACGGGACGGGCGACCGGGATGATCGCGACCGTGTGGGCCAAGGTCCCGGGCGAGTCCGACGGCACGTGCAACGGTGGCCCCGCAGCGGGCCAGTGGTGGGATGAGATGGCCCTGGAGCTGGCGCGCGATGCCTCGTGACCGTGTGGTTCGTCCGTGTGGTTCGTCCGCGTGGGACGCGCCCGCGCCGCCCTGTCCGTCACCGCGCAGACCCGACCGTTACAGCGCCGACCCGATCGCCATCCCAAGCGCTGCGGCCGCCACTCCCGCAACGACCATGCCCAGGCACTGTGCGGCGGCCAGCCCCCATTCGCCCGCGCGCATGAGCCGCACGGTCTCCACGAGTGCGGTGCTGAACGTGGAGTACCCGCCGGCGAAGCCGGTGCCGAGCACGGCGAGCACCGCATCGGGTGCCGAATGGGAGGAGACCACTCCCGCGAGCACGCCGAGGAACAGGCAGGCCGTGACGTTGACGACGAACGTGCCCCAGGGGAAGCGGCTGCGGTTCACGTGGCCGACGCCGGTGTCGGCCCAGTAGCGAGCCGCGCCTCCGAGGCCTCCGGCGATCGCGGTGAGCAGCAGCGTCATGACGCCACCGCCTGGCGCGACGCGGGCCGGGGCAAGCGCCCGCCGACCCAGAGTCCCGCTCCGGCGCAGACGATGCCGACGAGCAGGCTGCCGAGCGCGTAGCCGAGTCCGACCGCCGCGTGCCCGCCTTCGAGCAGCCGCGTCGTCTCCAAGGCGAACGAGGAGTAGGTGGTGAAGCCGCCCATCACCCCTGTGCCGATCCCCATGCGCGCAAGGCGCCAGCTGCCGGTGTCCCCGATGCGGGCGATCCATTCGACGAGGACTCCGAGCAGGAACGCTCCGACCGCGTTGGCGATGAGGGTGGCCCACGGCACTCCGCTTGAAGCGGTGGGCAGGGCGTGGCCCAGGGTGGCGCGACCGGTGGTTCCCACGGCGGCGCCGACGATCACTGCCGCGGTGACGACCGCGGGGTGGTTGGCCCTCACCGGACCACCGGGTCCTTCCAGTCGACGACGCTGAGCGGGACGGTGACGACGGGGCGGTGCTGGTGCTGGGACAGGTGGGTGCTGAGGGTTCCTTCGAGAGTGTGCCTGACCTGGTCGACCCAGCCGTCGGCGTAGGTGCCCACCACGATCATCGAGGCGTCGACTGCGCGCGCCAGGTGGGTGAGCGCCCGATCGGGGCGGCCGGCGAGGTAGTGGAGCTCCCAGGGCACACGGCTGTGGGGCAGGAGGGTGTCCAGCCGGGTGGCGAGCGCGTCGCGTCGCTCGCTCCACTCGGCGTCGTCGGCGTCGGTGTCGAGTGCGGCGTGGACGACGCGTCCGTCGGGCCGTTCCTCGACGATGACCCGCGTGGGGTCCACGTAGGCGAAGCAGATCCGGGTGGCGCCGAGCGCCAACGCGAGGCCTTCGGCGGCATGGACAAGCACGGGTGAGGCGTCGGGCAGCACTCCGACGACGAGCGGCTGCTCGCGGAAGGCGGGGAGTCGGGAGACGCTGGGCTGTGGGGGCGTGCGGTCCATGGCCGGGTCCCTTCCCGGGCAGGCGCGGCCTGCCCGTGGCTTCACGGTGCAGGAGCCATCAGCCGGTCTCGGCGGTTCGGAGGTGCGGCCTCCTGGCGGGTTCCATCGCCGATGCCGACCCTACACCGCGACGGCGTGGAGCCGGTCGTGGTGGAGGGTCCGTCGACAGGTGCGGCGTGAGGCGTCTGGATACCTCCTGGTAGACAACCGGTTTCCCGACGCTTGTCGCCTAGGACCTAGGTCACGCAGGGGTAACGATTGGTCATGTGAGCGCGCACAGCGGTTGCCGTGCGTCGTCCTTGCCTCTACCTTGAATGTAAGCGTTTGCGTCGATGGTGATGCGGAACCACGTCTCCAGTGGCGCGAGCGTCTGTGCCGCTCGTCCAGGGGTAGCGGCACTCAGCAGTGCTACTCAATGAAGAGGAGACACAGTGAACATCAAGGGACGCTATCTGGCTCCAGCCGCCGCCACAGCGGTTGCGGGCCTCGTCCTTGCAGGATGCTCGTCGAGCGGCGAGCCGACCACCTCCGACACCGCCAGCTCCAGCGGCGACGTCATGGCGGGCTGCGAGGACTACGCCGCGTACGGCACCTTCGACAGCGGCACGGTCGAGGTCTACACGACGATCACCGGTGTCGAGCTCGGCCAGCTCGAGGACACCTTCACCGACTTCCAGAAGTGCACGGGCGTCACCGTGAACGTCGTCAGCTCGGACCAGTTCGAGACCGAGATCAACATCCGCATCTCCGGCGGCAACCCGCCCGACCTCGCGATCATCCCGCAGCCGGGCCTGCTCCAGACGGTCGTCGGCACCGGGTCCGTCGTGGCGGCACCGGCGTCGGTCGAGGCGAATGTCGACCAGTTCTGGTCCGCGGACTGGAAGAAGTACGGCACCGTCGGCCAGACGTTCTACGCCGCGCCCCTCATGGCGTCGGTCAAGGGCTGGATCTGGTACTCCCCGACCGAGTTCGCGGCCAACGGCTACACCGTCCCCACCACGTGGGACGAGCTCATGACCCTCACCCAGACCATGGCCGACAACGGCGGCACCGGTGACAACTACAAGCCGTGGTGCATCGGCTTCGAGTCCGGAACCGCGACCGGCTGGCCGGGCACGGACTGGATCGAGGACATCGTCCTGCGCGAGTCCGGCACCGACGTCTACGACAGCTGGGTCGCCGGCGACACCAAGTTCTCGTCGCCCGAGATCAAGTCGGCGTTCGAGAAGTTCGGCGCGGTCGCGCTCAACCCCGACTACGTCAACGGCGGCCTCGGCGGCGTCTCGTCGATCGTGGACACCTCCTTCCAGGAGGCCGGTCTGCCGATCCTCGACGGTTCCTGCTCGCTGCACCACCAGGCCTCGTTCTACGAGGCACAGTGGCCCGAGGGCACCACGGTGGCGCCCGACGGTGACGTGTGGGCGTTCCTCACCCCGCCGATGAACGAAGGCGACCCTGCTGCCGTCACCGGTGGCGGCGAGTTCGTGGCCGCGTTCAACGACAACCCGCAGACCGCGGCGGTGCAGACCTTCATGTCCTCCGACCTGTGGGCCAACATCCGCGTCTCCGAGGGTGGCGTGATCTCGGCCAACAAGGGTCTCGACCCCACGAACGCGTCCAGCGCGATCGGTCAGGAGGCCATCAAGATCCTGCAGGACGACAGCACCGTGTTCCGCTTCGACGGCTCCGACCTCATGCCGTCGGCTGTCGGCGCGTCCGCATTCTGGACGGAGATCACCAACTACGTCCAGGGCAAGGACCTCGACACGGTCCTCGCGGACATCGACGCGGCCTGGCCGCAGTAAGCCCAGGTAGTGCACGCTCGGCCGGGACCCGCGCCATGCGGGCCCCGGCCGAGCGATCCGCGCAGACGTTCGTTCGAGGGAGAAGAGGTCACCCATGGCCGGGTTCCATGAGGGCTGGCAGGCCCTACCGCAGTCCGGGCTCGACGCCCAGTTCTGGTCGACCCAGGGGAGCAACCTGCTCCTGGCGGCCGTCGCGATCGTCGCGTTCATCGCGGTGGTCGCGCTCGTCATGTTCGGCGCCGACCTGGTCAAGGGGCGCATCCGGGACAAGGTCCAGCTCGTCGCGCTGATCACGCCGGTCCTGCTGCTCCTCGCGATCGGCCTGGTGTACCCGGCGATCGACACCGTCTGGCTGTCGTTCACCGAGATCGTGAAGCAGCCCGACCCGGTCACCGGCATCAACACGGAGGTCACCAACTTCGTCGGCCTGTCCAACTACACGTACGCGTTCACCGACCCGACGATGCTGCGGACCATCATCAACACGGTGGTCTGGATCATCCTGGTGCCGCTGCTGTCCACCGGCGTCGGCCTCGCGTACGCGGTCTTCATCGACCGTGCCAAGGGTGAGAAGACGCTGAAGTCGCTGGTGTTCATGCCCATGGCGATCTCGTTCGTCGGTGCCTCCGTCATCTGGGGCTCGATCATGTACGACTACAACGAGACCGGGTCCCAGACCGGCATGCTGAACGCCGTGCTGGGCGTCTTCGGCATCGGTCCCATCAACTTCCTGGCCACCGAGCCGTGGAACACGTTCTTCCTGATCGTCATCCTCACGTGGATCCAGACCGGCTTCGCCATGGTGATCATCTCCGCCGCCATCAAGGGTGTGCCGCCGGAGATCAACGAAGCGGCGTCGCTCGACGGCGCGAACGCGTGGCAGCGCTTCTGGTCCATCACGATCCCGTCCATCCGGGGCACGCTCGTGGTGGTGCTCACCACCATCACGATCGCCACCCTCAAGGTCTACGACATCGTGCGCACGCTCACCCAGGGCCGGTACAACACGGACGTGGTGGCGAACAAGATGTACGTCCTGTCGTTCGTCGAGCAACGCGAGCCGCTCGGCGCGGCGCTCGCCGTGATCCTGTTCATATTCGTCATCCCGGTCGTGATCTACAACGTGCGATCGCTCCAGAAGGTGAAGGAGACCCGCTGATGACCGCTCCAGTGATGACCGACCAGCTCGCGTCGCCCAAGAAGACCAAGGCCGCGGAGGCCAAGGAGAACCTCACCTCCAAGTGGGCCACGGCCGCCGCGATCATCATCGCCGCGCTGTGGACCATCCCCACCATCGGCCTGTTCATGACGTCGCTCGTCCCGGGCGACCTCTACCGGACAGAGTCGTGGTGGAACGTCGCGCTCGACGGCAAGCTCACGTTCGAGAACTTCGGCTACGTGCTGTTCAGCTCGTTCGGCGACAGCTCCAGCGCCCCGCCGCTGCTGGGGAATCTCATCAACGCGATCGTCGTCACCGTGCCCACCACGGTGTTCCCCCTGGTGATCGGCCTCATGGCAGCGTATGCGTTCGCGTGGATCCCGTTCAGGGGCTCGAACTTCCTGTTCGTGTTCATCTTCGCGCTGCAGGTGGTGCCGCTCCAGCTGGCGCTCATCCCGCTGCTGAAGATCCTGGGCCCGCAAGGGATCGGGATCGCCGGACAGTTCCCCGGCGTCTGGGTGGCGCACACGATCTTCGCGATGCCGTTGGCGGTCTTCCTGCTGCACAACTTCATCGCGCAGATCCCCAGCGACATCATCGAGGCGTCCCGCGTGGACGGTGCGAGCCACACCCAGATCTTCTTCAGGATCATCATCCCGCTGTCGCTGCCCGCGCTCGCGTCGCTGGCGATCTTCCAGTTCCTGTGGGTGTGGAACGACCTGCTCGTCTCGGCGGTCTTCGGAAGCATCAAGACCTACACGCTCACCTACCCGATCTCGAACCTGGCGGGCAACTACGGCGCCACCGCATACCTGGTGCCGGCAGCCGCGTTCGTGTCGATGGTGATCCCGCTGATCGTCTTCTTCTCGCTGCAGCGCTACTTCGTCCGCGGCCTGCTGGCCGGCTCCACGAAGGGCTGAGGGGGAGGAAGGTGGCCCCGGCGCGCGGAGGGACGTGCCGGGGCCACCGCACACCGCCTAGACTTGCCACGTGAGCGACGCCCCCCGCCCTGAGGACGCCACCGCTGCGGATGACGTGCACGTCACCCAGCCCGGCGACGTTCCCACCGACGCACCCACGACCGACGAGCTTGCCGACGCGGTCCCGGCCGTCGTGCGGCACGCTCCTCGCTTCGCGCGGATCCTCGTGACCGGCGCGGGCACGCCCGCGGCGGTCGGCTTCCTGCTCGGCGCGCTGCTTCCCAACGCCGTCATCTCCGGACGCATCGTGAGCGGGCTGCTCGTGGCGCTCGGCTTCGGCGTCATCGGCGGCGTGATCTCGGGCGTCTTCGTGGCGACCGCCGATCAGCGGGCCTCCGCCAAGGCGGACGCCGCGAAGCAGCAGATCCTCGAGTCCGACCCGGCGGTCAACCCCTTCCTGCCCACGTCGTCCCCGGACGACGACGGCCAGGCCACGCCCGTCGCCAGCCAGGCGTCGGCATCGTTCGGACCGGACGACGCGTCCGTCACCCCCGAAGAAGGAGAGGCCCGATGAGGCGCGGCGGCGACGGACGGCTCAACCATGACCTGATGCCCGACGAGAAGGGCCCTCAGGACGCGTGCGGCGTGTTCGGCGTGTACGCGCCGCATGAGGAGGTCGCGAAGCTGTCCTACTTCGGGCTGTACGCGCTCCAGCACCGTGGTCAGGAGTCCGCAGGCATCGCCACGTCGGATGGCGAGAAGATCCTGGTGTTCAAGGACATGGGCCTGGTCTCCCAGGTGTTCGACGAGGCGGCGCTTGAGGCGCTGACCGGTCACATCGCGGTGGGCCACGCACGCTACTCGACGACCGGAGCCTCCGTGTGGGCCAACGCGCAGCCCACGCTGGGACCCACCGCGAACGGCACCGTCGCGCTCGGCCACAACGGCAACCTGACGAACACCCAGGAGCTCATCGACCTCCTCGTCGAGCGAGAGGGCTATCCCAAGCGGCTGGACCTCAAGGGCGGCAAGTGCACCGACACGGCCATCGTGACCGCGCTGCTCGGTGGCGAGGGCTCGTCGCTCGCCGAGGTCGCGCTCGAGCTCCTGCCGCATCTGCAGGGCGCCTACTCGTTCGTGTTCATGGACGAGACGACGCTGTACGCCGCCCGCGACCCGCAGGGCGTGCGCCCGCTGGTGCTGGGCGAGCTGCCCAGCGGCGGCTGGGTGGTCGCGTCGGAGACCGCCGCGCTCGACATCGTCGGCGCGGTGCTCGTCCGCGAGGTCGAGCCTGGCGAGTTCCTCACGATCGACGGCTCCGGCGTGCACTCGCAGCGCTTCGCCGAGCCTGAGCCCAAGGGCTGCGTCTTCGAGTACGTGTACCTGGCGCGCCCCGACACCTCGATCGCCGGCCGCTCCGTGCAGGCCGCGCGGCTGGAGATGGGACGCCAGCTGGCTCGCGAGCACCCCGTCGAGGCGGATCTGGTGATCCCCACGCCCGAGTCCGGCACCCCGGCCGCCGTGGGCTACGCCCAGCAGTCGGGCATCCCCTTCGGCCAGGGCCTCGTGAAGAACTCGTACGTGGGCCGCACCTTCATCCAGCCGTCGCAGACGCTCCGCCAGCTGGGCATCCGGCTGAAGCTCAACCCTCTGCGCGAGGTCATCGAGGGCAAGCGCCTCGTGGTGGTCGACGACTCGATCGTGCGCGGCAACACGCAGCGCGCCATCGTGCAGATGCTGCGCGACGCGGGTGCCGCCGAGGTTCACGTGCGCATCTCGTCGCCGCCGGTGCAGTGGCCCTGCTTCTACGGAATCGACTTCCCCACCCGCACCGAGCTGGCCGCCGTCGGCCACACGGTCGACGAGGTGTGCGCCCAGCTCGGTGCCGACTCGTTGGGTCACATCTCGCTCGAGGGCATGGTGCAGGCGACCCAGCAGGCCGAGTCGCGACTGTGCACCGCCTGCTTCACCGGCGAGTACCCGATCGCACCGCCCGTCGATGCCCGTCATCTGCTGCTCCAGCAGCGCGAGGAGGTCGCCGGATGAGCGAGCCGATCACGTACGCGGGCGCCGGTGTCGACACCGAGGCCGGCGACAAGGCGGTCGAGCTGATGAAGTCGGCCGTCGCACGCACCCACGGACCCGAGGTGCTGGGCGGCATCGGCGCGTTCGCCGGCCTGTTCGATGCCTCCGCGCTCAAGGCCTACAGGCGCCCTCTGCTCGCCTCGTCCACCGATGGCGTCGGCACGAAGATCGTCATCGCCCGGCAGCTGGGCGTGCACGACACGATCGGCAAGGACCTCGTGGCGATGGTCGTGGATGACATCGTCGTCTGCGGCGCCAAGCCGCTCGTCATGACCGACTACATCGCGTGCGGCAAGGTGGTGCCCGAGCGCATCGCAGACATCGTGCGCGGCATCGCGGAGGGCTGTGAGATCGCAGGCACCGCGCTCGTCGGTGGCGAGACCGCCGAGCATCCCGGCGTCATGGAGCCCGACGACTACGACGTGGCCGGCGCTGCGATCGGAGTCGTCGAGGCCGACGCGCTGCTGGGCCCGGACCGGGTCGCGGCGGGCGACGTCGTGGTGGCCATGGCGTCGTCCGGGCTGCACAGCAACGGCTACTCGCTCGTGCGCCGGGTCGCCGAGCACGCCGGCTGGTCGCTCGACAACCACGTGGACGACCTGGGGCGCACGGTGGGCCAGGAGCTGCTGGAGCCCACGCGGATCTACGCCTCGCTGTGCGTGGACCTCGCCGCACGCTTCGGCGGCCTGCATGCGCTGTCGCACGTCACCGGCGGTGGGCTCGCGGCGAACGTCGCGCGCATCATCCCTGCCGGGCTGGCGGCCTCGGTGGCCCGCGACTCCTGGACCCTGCCGCCTGTGTTCGCGCTCGTGCAGAAGGCGGGCGCCGTGCCGTGGCACGACCTCGAGTCGACTCTGAACATGGGCGTCGGCATGGTCGCGATCGTCGCCGCCGAGGATGCGGACGCGCTGATCGCGGCCTCAGCCGCGGGCGGCGTGCCGGCGTGGGTGCTCGGCGAGATCGCGATCGATGACGGCAGGATCGCCTCTCCGGACACCGTCCGGGGCGCCAAGGGCGTCACCGGCGGCGCGGTGAACCTGGGCGGCGCCTACCGGTTGGGCTGAGATCGGCGGACAGCACAAGGACCCGGGCGCTGCCCGGGTCCATGCTGCAGGTGAAGGTCAGTCCTCGTCGTCAGACCAGCGGTCCCGGTACTCATCGGAGTCGTCCGTGGCAGGCTGCTGGCGGCTGCCTGCCATGAGCTCCCGCTCCAGGTCCCTCAGATCTGAGGTGTGGTTCGTGTACTTCAGCTGACGCGCGATCTTCGCGTCCTTAGCCTTCTGACGGCCGCGCCCCATGTCGCCGCCCCTTCCACCGTCTCGGGCGCGCCTCTTCGGCGGGCCCTGCGTGTCGAGTTCTCCCATACTTTACAACGCGCTGTCACCCCGCCGCGACTATCCCAGGCAGCGGACCCGTCGGCGCGCCTGCCGAGGAGCCTCGTGCGCGTCGTGCACGCCCTGGCGGAAGCTCCGAGAAGCGCTGCCGGGGGTGCGTCCGGTAAGTCCCTCTGAGGCATATCCGACCAATTTTCACGTTTCGCGTCATGATGGACATGTCAGGCCCTCTCACAGTGTGCAACCCCACCTCCAGGGGGTCCGACGATGACTGAGGGATAGGGAAATGATGGCTGACACGATTCACGAGCCGGAGAAGCTGCTGACGCCTAGCGAGGTGGCAGCGATCTTCCGGGTCGACCCCAAGACTGTGACCCGCTGGGCGAAGGTGGGCAAGCTCTCCTCGATCCGCACGCTGGGCGGTCACCGCCGCTTCCGTGAGGCTGAGGTGCAGGCGCTGCTGACGCAGGCTCGCGAGCAGGGCTAGCCGATCCCGGCGGGGTGCCGGCGCGATCACGCACCGGCACCTGCTGCTGTCCGCGGAGCCCGGACCATGCCCGGTCGAGCCATCAGGAACCACATGGCGATGACTGGCACGGGCTCGGCGATCTAGCCTTCTGTCCATGACAGAGTCCCCGCTGCATGGAGCGACCGTCGACACCCCCTGGGGTGCGCTGCGGATGCTCGCGACCCCTGAGGACGGTGTGGTGCGGGCAGCCGGCCTCGACGAGGACGACCGCGACCTGGTGCGCAGGCTCCCGCCGGTGCATGCCGGCAGGCCGATCGTCGACGCGCCGCTCGCCGACGCCGTCGGCGCGGTCGTGGCGTGGCTCGAGGGCGATGCGGATGCTCTGCTCAGCGTGGCCGTCGAGCAGCCTGGCGGGGAGTTCTTCCAAGACGTGTGGCGCACCTTGCGCACCGTCCCCGCAGGCGAGCCGGTGTCGTATCAGGAGCTGGCTGCGGCGGCGGGCCGTCCCCGGGCGATGCGCGCGGTGGGAACCGCATGCGCGCGTAATGCTGTCGCGATCCTGGTGCCCTGCCACCGGGTGATCCGTGCAGGCGGCAGGCTCGGCTCGTACGGCTTCGGCGGCGTGGGGATCAAGGCCGCCATGCTGGCTCACGAGGCCGGCGTGCCGGTGGGGCGTCTGCCCCTCATCGAGGCGTCCGCGCGGGAGGACGACCTCGCACCCACCCTCGGCACCGTCACGGATCTCACGTGACCGCCGCACACCCACGCGCGTGGGTGCCTCTCGTCGCGTTGATCGCGCTCGGCTGGGGTTCGTCGTTCCTGTTCATCGAGCTGGCGCTCGAGTCCTTCGCGCCCAGCCAGGTGGGCTTCGGTCGCCTGGCCGTGGGCGGCGTGATCCTGTGGGCGCTCGTGGGGTTCCAGCGGCGCCGACCTCGCTTGAGCCTCAGGGACGTGGGGGCGGTGGCGATCGTCGGCGTGTTCATGTCGGGCATCCCGTTGATCCTGATCCCGATGGCGCAGCAGCACCTGACGTCCATCCTGGCGAGCCTGCTGAACGCGACCACGCCGCTGTGGACCGCCTTCTTCGTGGCCCTGCTGATCCCGGCGGAGCGGATCACCCGGCCGCAGCTGGTGGGCCTGCTGATCGGCGTGGCAGGCATCGCCGTGCTGGTGGGGGCCTGGAACGTCGCGGACTTCTCCCTGGCAGGCGTGGCGCTGATGCTGGCCGCCACGGCCTGCTACGGCATCGGCAGCACGCTGTCGCGACGCGTGATGGCGCGCGTGGACGAGTCGCACACGGTGCTGTCCGCCACGCAGATCGGCCTCAGCGCCGTGATGCTCGCGCCGTTCGCGCTCGCTGCGGGCGCTCCGGAGCGGGGCGCCTTCAGCCTGAGCCAGCCCGCGCTGTGGGGGATCCTCGGCCTGGGCGTGCTGGGCACGTCGTACGCATACGTGCTGTTCTGGCGGGTGGTGAAGCTGGCCGGAGCCACCGTGGCGTCGTCCACCACGTACCTGGTGCCGGTGGTGGCCACCGTGCTGGGCGTCGTGGTGCTGGGGGAGACGCTGTCGTGGAACGAGGTGGCCGGGGCGGGCATCGTCCTGGTGGGCGTCTGGCTTGCGAGCAGGAGGCCCCGCCTCGCGACGCCGGCGGCTGAGGCGGTCGCTCAGGACTGAGCCGTGTCCTGTGCGGCGCGGGGGAGGGTCACTCCCAGTTGAACATCTTCTTCACGTTCTCCACCGACTCGGTGGGCGTGAGGTCCTTGTTCTTCTTGATCTTCGACACGCCGACGCCTGCCAGGATCGCCATGATCAGCAGCACGACGACGCCGAGCGCCAGGGCGGACAGCCACACGGGCCACACGACGGAGAGACCGGCGACGGCGGCGGTGAGCAGCAGCGGCACCGCGAAGAAGCCGAGCATCGCGGCCGTGGCGACGAGCGCGCTGCCGATGCCGATCTGCTTCAGCTTGCCTTCGACCTCCGCCTTGGCGCGGTCGAACTCGATCTTCAGCATCGCCTGGTAGCGGCCGACGACACCCGACAGCAGTGCGGTGGCGGCGGACTTGGCGAAAGACGACATCGGTGGCTCCCCTGTTTCGGATAGTCCTAGTACATCGTCTATCGGCGTCAGGTCGCAAACGCGTGAGGCCGACGGCGGCGTCCGGCCCGCGGACGAGCGTCGCAGATCGCCTCGTCCCGGTCCACCGGACCTCGAGGTGGCACCGTTCCGTGACGGCCTCTGGCGGGCCCTCGCGGCGGCCTGCGACCATGGTGCGCAGTGCGAGGAGGCCGGGACGGCCGCGCGCGTCGCTCCCAGGCATCGCCGATCGACTGGAGTGAGCCATGCCGAGAGTCGCCCTGTCCGCAGATGCCGTGCAGCCGTCGGGGATCCGTCGTGTCATGGAGGCCGCGTGGGCCACGGGCAAGCCGTTCGTAGGGATGCACGTGGGGGAGCCGAGCTTCCGGCCAGCGGCGCATGTGCTGGAGGCGGCCGGCGAGGCATATGCGCGTGGGCTGACGCAGTACTCGGCGAACGCCGGCATCCCTGAGCTGCGTGCAGCGCTGGTGGACAAGGTGGCGCGGGTCAACGGCATCGAGGCTGGAGCGGACCAGGTCGTGGTGACGGCCGGGGGCGCGGAGGCGCTGCTGCTGGCGTACGCGACCATCCTGGACGCGGGCGATGAGGTGCTGATCCCGGACCCGGGCTGGCCCAACTATGCGATGGCGATGACGATGCTCGACTGCGTCGCCGTGCCGTACCGTCTGGCGCCTGAGCATGCGTTCGTGCCCCAGGTGGAGGCGCTCGAGGCGCTGGTCACCGAGCGCACGCGCGCGATCCTGGTCAACAGTCCGTCGAACCCTCTGGGCACCGTGCTCGACGCGCAGACCCTCGAGGCGTTGGTGCGGTTCGCGGAGCGGCATGACATCTGGCTGATCTCCGACGAGTGCTACGACGAGCTCACCTACGGGGTGCCGCACGTCTCGCCTGCCGTCTTCGACACGGCCGGGGTGGTGATCTCCGTCTTCTCGTTCTCCAAGACATATGCCATGACGGGGGTGCGCGTGGGCTATCTGGTGGGGCCGCGCGCGCTCGCGGCGGCGGCGGGCAAGCTCCAGGAGCCCGTGGTGTCGTGCGTGAACACGCCCGCCCAGCATGCGGCCGTCGCCGCGCTCACGGGGCCCCAGGACCACGTGGAGCAGATGCGGGCGGCGTACGAGCGGCGTCGGGATCTCGCCATGGACGCGCTGGACCGCCTGGGCATCCCTTACGTGCGCCCTGAGGGTGCCTTCTATCTCTGGGTCGATGTGCGCGCCTTGTGCGGGGACACGCCCGTGGACGAATGGGCGCTTCGCCTGCTCGGTGAGCAGGCCGTCGCGGTGGGTCCGGGGCAGACGTTCGGGGCCTCGGGCGAGGGCTGGGTGCGCCTGTCGCTCGCGGCCGATGAGGCGGATGTGCTGGCTGGGATCGCGGGCATCGGCCGCATGCGAGGCGCCGGTCGCTGACCGTCTCGTGTCAGTGCATGAATGCCGGATCTCGGCCGGATCTGACTGTCATGCACTGCCAGGACGCGTCGCCCGCCGTAACCTCCCCGCAAACAGCGCGGTCTACGGTGAGTGCTCTCACCCGCACTGGGACCAAGGAGCGCTGGGATCGTGACGAGCTTCGACATCGTGGAGATGGGCCTCGAGCAGATGCGCGCGGCGCTCGAGTCGGGTCAGGTCACCAGCGTCGACCTGGTGTGCGCGTATCTCAACCGCATCGCCTATTACGACCGCACCGGACCGTGCCTGCATGCGATGGCGGTGCTGAATCCTCACGTGCTCACCGATGCGGCCGAGTCGGACGCGCGCCGCGCCCGCGGTGAGGCGGGGGTGCTCGAGGGCATCCCGTTCACCATCAAGGACAGCTACAAGGCGAAGGGCCTGACGGTCGCGTCGGGCAGCCCGGCGCTGAAGGACCTGGTGGCGACGGAGGATGCGGCGAGCGTCGCCCTGCTCAGGCAGGCCGGCGCGGTGCTGATCGGCAAGACGAACATGCCGCCCATGGCCGCAGGCGGCATCCAGCCGGGCGTCTACGGCTATGCGCGCAGCCCCTACAACCCTGACTACATCACGGCGGCGTACGGTTCCGGCTCCTCGAACGGGTCGGGCACGTCGACGGCGGCGAGCATGGCGGCCTTCGGCATGGCGGAGGAGACCGTGTCGTCGGGACGCTCGCCGGCGTCGAACAACGCGCTCGTGGCCTACACGCCGTCGCGCGGCCTGATCTCGATCCGTGGCAACTGGCCGCTGAGACCCACGTGCGACGTGGTGGTCCCTCATACGCGGACCGTGACGGACCTGATGATCCTGCTGGACGTGCTGATCGCCGATGACCCGGACACCTCCGGCGACTTCTGGCGCCAGCAGTCGGTGGTGCCGCTTCCCAGGCCCGAGGACGTTGTCACCAAGCCGATGCTCCGCGAGCGGCCCGCGCGGCTGGACGGCGTCCGCATCGGAGTGCCCAGGATCTTCATCGGTGAGGACGACGCGCCGCTCGAGCCTCCCGTCATCCGGCCGAGCGTGCGGAGACTGTGGGACCAGGCGGCCGACGATCTGCGTGCCCTGGGCGCCGAGGTGGTGGAGGTCGCGTTCCCGGCCTGGGAGAACTATGAGGAGGACCGGCCCGGGGCGCTGGGGCTCGCGGCCCGTGGGCTGGTCCCCGCGAACTGGCGGACGATGGAGGGCGGCCCGGTCACCGCGATGGTGCTGGACCAGTTCCTGCGCGTCAACGGCGATCCGGACCTCGCTACCTGGGCCGACGTGGACGGCGACTCGGTCTTCCCCGTGGAGGACGCGCTGTGGCCGGTCTGGATCACGCGGGCGCGCGGCGGCTTCGACTGGCAGCGGCTGGCGGAGATGGTGAAGGCCGGCGTCCCGTCCTCGTACGACGAGGTGCCAGGCTTCGACCAGCTGCTCACCGGCCTCGAGGAGGCCCGCAAGCAGGACTTCGAGCGGTGGATGGCGGACGAGGGCCTGGACCTGATCGTCTTCCCCGCCGCCGGTGACGTGGGCCGCGACGATCTGTTCACGCGATCGGAGAGCCTGGCCGACGCCTCGCGCAACGGCGTCGTCTACTCCAACGGCAATCGCGTGATCCGCCACCTGGGCATCCCTACCGTGACCGTGCCGATGGGCTTCATGAGCGACACCCAGATGCCTGTGGGGCTCACCTTCGCCGGGCCCGCGTACAGCGACGACGCGCTGATCGACCGCGCGTACGCCTATGAGCAGGCGACCAGGCGTCGGCTGCCCGCATTCCTCACGCCCAGCCTGCCGAGCGACGTGATCTCCGGCCGCGTCGGGGACGGGGCCGTCACCCCCGTCACGGCCGATGCGGGGTCGTGGCCGGGCGCCCGGTCGGGGGCCGCGCACGCGGTCGTCGTCGCGAAGGGCGAGGCGTTCTGGGAGGTCACGGTGACCGTCGACGGAGGCTCCGCCGCGACGCAGGTGTGGGCCGACGGGCACATCCTGAGCGCTGTGGAGGGGGAGGCGGGCACGTTCGCGGGCCGCGTCTCGCTCCGCCGCGAACGGCTCTTCGAGGAGATCCTCGTGCTCGTGAAGGTGAGCCGCGGCGCCGCTGCGTACAGCCTGACGCCGCTTCCCGCCTAGCTCCGGCGGGCATCGCGCGAACCGGTCGGTGATGTTCGGTGGCTCTTGTGTGCGGCTGTTACCGGGGGATATGTTCGGTTCAGGACTGCGGGCCAGGCGTCAGGCATGGCGCACCAGGGGGGAAACCGCGGGCCCCAGGGGGAGGACATGCGGGTCTGGATGCGCTTCTGCGTTGCCATCGGCTTCGGAACGCTGGTGCTTGCGGGCTGCGGGACGGAGTCCGACGCGATAGGGGACAGCTCAGAGCCGACTGCAGCGTCGGCCAACCCGAGCGCGAGCGTGAGCCCCAGCGCCGAGGACCTCGCGGGGAGCGCCACGCAGGAACCGTCCGGCGCAGCCTCGCCCGGGCAGTCGTCGGTCGAGGCCGCGGCGCTGTCGCCTGACTGCACTGCGGCGGACTACACGGAGAACGACATCTACGCCAGCCCCGACGACTGCGCCTTCATCGCGATGACGGTGACGATCACCCCGAGCCTCGCAGCTGCGTACGGTGAGACGGACTGGGCGTGGGCGGACCCGCTGTTCGAGGCGAGCGACTGGTACTCCTTCTACGGAGCGAAGACTCCGCAGGAGGTCGTCGACGCGGTGGCTCGCGAGCTCGACTCGAGGATCCAGGATGGCGAGGTCGACCTCGATCGGGAGCTCTCTGACGGCACCTACCTGTCCGACTACTACTCCGCGGAGGAGTTGGTTCCTTCCCTGACGCTTGACGGCGACATCGCGACACTGGCGAGCGGCGTGCTCGAAGCGCCCTTCTTCGTGGCGACCATCGCGGATCCCACGCTCGACGGTGACGTCCTCACGTTGCACATCTCGGCGTCCGATCTCGGAGCCGACCGGCTGGTTCTGCGGCTGCCTGCCGACGTGGTCGATACCAACGGCGCGGTGGACGGGAGGACGGTCATCTGGGACGACCCTCCGGAGACGATGGTCGTGAGCTTCGCCGGCGTCTCGGGGGATGCGCTGGTGGCGATCACGCCGTGAGGATCGCCCCGTCGCGCGGTGTGCCGCTACAGGCCGATGTCCGCGTAGCGGCGCAGCTGGTCGCGCACCGCGGCCACGAGGTCCACCGAGTCGGGGTCGAGCAGCCATTGCGGGTCCAGCCCGTCGCGCAGGCCGGCGATCTGGCCGGCGGCGAGCGGGATGTCCTCGCGAGGGATGCGGAGCAGGCCTCGCGACGCGAGGTCCTCGAGCGCGGCGGTCGCGTGCCCGCGCACCTCGGAGTACCAGCGGCGCATGTAGCCGTGCGCGGGGTGCGTGGGTGAGAGCGCCTCGGCGGCGATCATGCGGAACATGCGGGTCTCGGGGGCGTCGACGCCTCGGCTCGCGTCGCGAGCGGCGAGCGCCACGAAGCCTCGCATGAACGTCGCGCCGTCGCCGGCGTCCAGCTCGAACTCGTCGCCGGCGCGGTGGACAGCTCGGTCGAGCACCGCCTCGAGCAGCGCGGTCTTGTCAGGGAAGTGGTGGAGGACGCCGGTGTGGGACAGGTGCGCGCGGGCGGCGACGTCGCGGATCGAGGTGCCGTTGAAGCCCTTGTCGGAGAATGCCTCGACCGCGGCGTCGAGGATCTGCTCGCGGCGCAGCGCGGACGCGGCGGCCTGCCGGCTCTCACGGCGGCGCACCGTCACGTCGTCTGTCAGTGGCATCCCTACCTCCTCGGATCCACCCTAATGGCCGGGTGGGCGCACGTCGGCCCGGCACCCAGGGTGAGGCGGGTGCCGGGCCGACGTGAGGATCAGCGGACGCCGCGGATCGGGATGATGAGGAGCGCGCCGAGCGCGCCGGCCACGGCCGCGGCGAGGAAGAACGCGGAGAAGTTCTGCGGGTTCTCGGCGGTCGCACCGATCGCGAGCAGCGCCGGGGCGACGGCCGGCACCAGGATGTTCGGGAGCGAGCTGGCCAGGTTCATGATGCCGAGGTCCTTCGCCGAGTCCTCCTTGGACGGCAGCACCTGGGTGATGAGCGCGAAGTCCACGGCCAGGTAGATGCCCTGACCCACGCCCATGACGATGAGAGCGACCAGGAAGTCGTTGTAGGAGCCCGCCATCACGATCATGACGAGGCCGACCGTGAAGAGCAGCGCGGAGGCCCACACGAACGGCTTGCGGCGGCCCACCTTGTCGGACACGCGGCCCGTGATGTTGGCGATGATGAAGGCGATGCCACCCGACAGCAGGTTGGCCAGGAAGATCTTGCCGGCCACGTCGACCGGGTCGATGTGCAGGCCGAGGATCAGGTAGACCGCCATGTACGCGTTGACGGCGGCGATCGCGCAGAACACCGCGAACCGGCTGGCGAAGGCGAGCCCGAAGTTCGGGTGCTTGACGGGGTTCGTCCAGTACGAGCCGAGGATCTCGCGCACGGAGAACTCCGGTCGCGCCTCCTTGGCCAGCGGATCGTCCTTCAGCACGAACGCGAACGCGAGCAGTGCGAGCGCGCCGAGAGCCGCGGGAGCCATGATCATGAGCGTGATGTTCGGCGAGAACAGGGATCCGATCCAGAGGCCGATCACCGCGCCTGCGACTCCTGCGACGCCGAACAGCGCTGAGGCGGGGCCGCGCTTCTCGGGTGAGAACTGGTCGGGGACCGACGATCCCAGGGCCGTGAACGCGGCGATCTGGCCGATCCCCATGACGACCCAGCCGGCGGTGAGGGTCGCGGTGCTGGTCGCGGCGAGCACGAGCGCGGCTCCCGCGAGCAGCAGCGCCGCTCCGGCGATGAGGTAGGGGCGGCGGCGCCCGAAGCGGCCCGCGGTGCGGTCGCTCAGGCGGCCCGTCACGGGGAATGCGATGAGTGCGGCGATGCCGGTGAAGAGGCTGGCGACGGAGATGATCGTGGTGGCGTTGTCGGCGTCGATGGCCGTGGCTTGGAGGGGCATCGTCAGGATGCCCACGGAGAGGATCGAGCTCATCAGCAGCACCGAGGCGAGGCCGAGCGAGATGAGGAAGCCGACGCCGGGGTTGCGGAACTCGGGGGTCGGAGCCTTCTGCTCCTCGCCGGGCGTCGTGTCGACGTTCGACATGGTCATCGTCAAGCACCTTTGCTCTTCTGGGGGCTCATCGTTGAACCCGTGTGGTGGTGAAGGTAGCACCGTTGCCGACCAGTTGTAAAGTGATAGTGTTTCACGTGGTAGACAGACCATCGCCCCAGTCAAGGAGGACCTCGCGATGACGATGACGGCACCGCTTCCGCACACCGAGACGGTGGCACGCGCACTCGACGGCGCCACATGGGTGAGCCCGCACGAACCCGAGATCGCGCCCGCAGGCAAGCGGCCGGCCTACCTCCTCCGGACGTCCTTCACCTGGCAGCCCGTCGATGCCCCGGTGACGCTCGCCGCCACCGCGCACGGCATCTACGAGGCCTTCGTCAACGGTGTCCGGGTGGGCGACGAGGAGCTCGCACCCGGCTTCACCGAGTACCGCGCCCAGCTCGAGGTGTCCCGCCACGACATCACGTCGCTCATGCGGCCGGGGACGAACACCGTCGCGTTCCTGCTCTCCGACGGCTGGTACCGCGGACGCCACGGCTTCGAGCGCCGCGCCGATGGGTGGGGAGACCGCACCGCCCTGCTCGCCGCCGTGACCCAGCAGGGCGCCGACGCGCCGCTCGCCGCGACGGGACCCGCGTGGGAGTCGCGTCCCAGCCATGTCGTGAGGGCCGACCTCATGGATGGCCAGGCCGTCGACATGCGACAGCTCGACCCGGCGTGGTTCCTGGGCGGGGGCGAAGGATTCGCGCCCGTCGCGCCCGTCGCGCGCGGCGACGCCGGCACCGCGCGGCTCGTCCCGCCGTCCGCACCCCCCGTCCGCCGCATCGAGGAGCTCGCGCCCACGGCCGTGACCCGGCCCCGCGCCGGCACCGTCGTCCTGGACCTGGGCCAGAACATCAACGGCTGGATGCGGCTCACCGACCTGGGGCCCGCCGGCACGCGGCTGGTGCTCACCCACGGCGAGACGCTCGACGCCGACGGGGTGGTCACGACCGAGCACCTGCGCGCCTTCCAGTTCTCCACAGGCACGCTGCTCGACGCCGGCCAGGTGGACGAGGTCATCAGCGCGGGACGTGCGGGTGACGTCTTCGAGCCGCGCCACACCACCCACGGCTTCCGGTACGTGCAGATCGACGGCGTGCCCGCCATCCTCGACCTCTCCGGCGCCCGCGGCATCGTCGTGCACTGCGACCTGGCCCGCACGGGCGAGTTCGCATGCTCCGACCCGCAGCTCGACCGCCTGCACGAGGTGGTGCGGTGGAGCATGCGCGGCAACGTGTGCGCCGTGCCCACGGACTGCCCGCAGCGCGAGCGCTCGGGCTTCACGGGCGACTGGCAGGTCTTCGTCGCCACGGGGGCGCTGCTCGCCGACGTGGAGCTGTTCTCGCGCAGATGGCTCCGCGACCTCGCGGCGGACCAGTGGGACGACGGGCGCGTCCCCACCGTCGTCCCCAACCCTGCAGGCCCCCAGCCGTCGGGCATCGCGTTCGAGGACATGTCGGCGGGCTCCGCCGGCTGGGGCGACGCGGCGGCACTCGTGCCGTGGGAACTGTGGCGCGCATACGGCGACGCCGAGGCGCTCGCGGAGCATCTGCCCACCGCGGTGAGGTGGGTCCGCTACGCCGCCGCCAGCGCCGCGGGCGGACGCCACCCGGACCGCGTCGCGTCGCGTCCCGAGCCCCAGGCGCATGAGACGTTCCTGTGGGACACCGGCTTCCACTTCGGCGAATGGCTCGAGCCCGGCGTGCCGCCTCACCCCGACCCGACCGTCGACCACGGCATCGTCGCCACCGCGTTCCTGCACCGGTCCGCGCACCTCACCGCGGTCATGGCGGCCTTCGTCGGGGACGACGACGCGGCGGCGGAGTGCCGGCGCATCGCCGACGGCGCGCTCGCCGCGTGGCGCGCCGAGTACCTGTGCACGGACGGCACCCTCACGGAGGAGACCCAGGCGCACTACGTGCGTGCGCTCGCATTCGGGCTGGTCCCTGAGGACCTCCGAGCCGCGACGGCGGCCCGCCTCGCCGAGCTCGTGGCGCAGGCGGACTGGCACCTGGGCACGGGCTTCCTCGCCACCGGCCTGCTGCTGCAGGCGCTCGCGGACCACGGCCAGGTCCACGCCGCATTCCGGCTGCTGACCAGCACGGGGCATCCGTCCTGGCTCGGCATGCTCGACGCGGGTGCGACCACGATGTGGGAGTGGTGGGACGGCGTCGACGCCGACGGCCGCGCGCGCGGATCGCTCAACCACTACTCCAAGGGCGCCGTCGCATCGTTCCTGCACACGCACGTTGCGGGCCTACGCCTGCCCGACGAGCCGGCGCCCGGGCAGGAAGGGTACAGGCGCGTCGTCGTCCAGCCGATCCCCGGCCCGACGCTGACGTCCGCCTCCAGCGTCCTGGAGACGCGCCAGGGGCGCATCGCCGTCGCGTGGACCATCGAGGACGGGACGTTCCGCCTGGAGGTGGACCTGCCCGACGGCGTCGAGGCCCAGGTGCTCCGGCCTGACGGTGCATTCAGTGAGGTGCGCGGCGGCGCGCACACGTTCGCGTGCGCCGCCGGGAGGTGACCGACGTGCGACGTCCCGCGTCACGTCCGAGTGACATAGGTCCCGAGACATGGAGGGTGGTGAGGGTGTTAACCTGACGGCCGAGCGAGAGCTCTTGACAGGGTTGTAACCCGCCATCGATGTGGGGCAAGGCCTGAGACGCAGTCATGCGTCTCAGGTCTTTTTTTGTGCCCGCACGCCGGTGGCCACCGCCAAGAAGGAGAGAACCAGCATGACGTCCGCAACGACGCGTGACAGGGCAGAGGAGATCGTGGCCGCCATCGGTGGCCCAGAGAACGTCCTCAGCCTCACCCACTGTGCGACCCGCCTGCGCTTCGAGCTGAAGGACGCGTCGGTCGTGGACCGCGCAGCCATCGAGAAGGTGCCGGGCGTGATGGGAGCGGTGCCGCAGTCCGGCGACCGCTACCAGGTGGTCGTGGGTGGTGCCGTGCAGTCCGTGTACACCCAGATCATCCACCTGCCCTCGATGAAGGGTGTCGGGTCAGGTCAGTCCGACGCCGACGTCAAGGCCGCGGCGCGCTCGAAGGCCCGAGGCAAGGTCGCGTGGCTCGACGCGTTCTTCGAGTACCTGTCCGACTCGTTCCGCCCGCTCCTGGGCGTGCTGCTGGGCGCCTCGCTGATCATCGCGTTCACCGCCGTGCTCGACGCGCTGGGTGTGGTCGACTTCCGCGCCGCCGACAAGTCCGCCGGCTGGGTGTTCGTCGACGCGATGTGGCGCGCGGTGTTCTACTTCCTGCCGATCATGGTCGCCTACAACGCCGCCAAGAAGCTCAACATCGACCCATGGGTCGGCGCCACCGTCATGGGTGCGCTCATGACGCCCAACTTCATCAGCCTGTCGGATCCGACAGCCTTCGCGGACACGGTCTGCACGACCAACGCGACCCTGGGCACGCAGTCCTGCGTCGCGGACATCTTCGGGATCCCGCTGCAGCTCAACGACTACGGCGGCCAGGTGTTCGTGCCGCTGATCATGGTCGCGGTGCTCGCGCTGGTCTACAAGGGTCTCAAGCGGATCTTCCCTGAGAACATCCAGATGGTCTTCGTGCCGTTCTTCTCGATGGTCGTCATGATCCCGGTGACCGCGTTCCTCATCGGCCCGCTCGGCATCTGGCTCGGCTCGGGCCTCGGCAGCGGCCTCGCCTGGCTGAACGGCAACGCCCCCATCGCGTTCGCCATCCTCATCCCGCTGCTGTACCCGTTCCTGGTCCCGCTCGGCCTGCACTGGCCGCTCAACGCGCTGATGCTCATGAACATCGGCACGCTCGGGTACGACTTCATCCAGGGCCCCATGGGCGCGTGGAACTTCGCATGCTTCGGCGCCACCGCCGGTGTGCTGTTCCTGTCCTGGCGTGACAAGGACGTGCAGATGCGGCAGACCGCGACGGGTGCGCTCGCGGCAGGTCTGCTGGGAGGCATCTCCGAGCCGTCGCTGTACGGCATCCACCTGCGCTTCAAGCGGATCTACCCGCGCATGCTCGTCGGCTGCCTCACCGGTGGTCTGATCATCGGCATCTTCGGTGGTGTCAACACCAGCGTCTTCGCCTTCACCTCGGTGCTGACGATTCCCGTGTTCTCGCCGATGCCGCTCTACGCGATCGCCGTCGCAGCGGCGTTCGCGGTGTCGATGACGCTCGTCATCATCTCCGACTACCGCACGCCCGAGCAGAAGGCCGAGGCTGCCGCAGCGCGCCTGCAGGCTGAGGCGGACCTCGCGCTCGAGGCCGCCGGGACCGGCGCCGACGCTCCTGCCGCCGCAGCGGAGTCTGCCCCGACCGCCGCGGTGCTCGCCCCGCTGGCCGGCACGATCGTGCCGCTCGCCGAGGTGGCGGACCCGGTGTTCTCCGCCAAGGCGCTCGGCGACGGTGTAGGCGTCGCGCCGGCCGACGACGCCGCCGTGCTCGAGATCGTCGCACCGGTCAGCGGCACGGTGGTCACGCTGCCGGACAGCCTCCACGCGTACGGCATCAGGACGGACGACGCCGTCGAGGTGCTGGTGCACGTCGGCATCGACACGGTGAAGATGGCGGGAGCGGGCTTCACCTCCGCCGTCGCCATGAACCACCATGTCACCGCCGGCCAGGTGCTCGGCACCGTCGACGTGGCGGCCGTGCGTGCCGCCGGATACGACGCGACCGCACTGGTGACGGTCATCAACACGGCGTCGATGTCCGAGGTGGCACCGCGACCCGCAGGGGATGTGGCCCCTGGCGATGTCGTGGTCGACGTGGTTCCCTGAGAGTCTGGTCCACCAGGTCCTGACCGTCCACTCACCGAGCGGCCTTCCCGATGAACATCCTGCGCGTCTTCAACAACAACGTGGTCCTCGCCCGTGAGGACGACGGCACCGAGGTGATCCTCACCGGCTGGGGCCTGGGCTACCAGACCCGGCCGGGGGAGCCCGTGGACCCCGCCAAGATCGCACGCACCTTCCGTCCGGTCGACGACCAGGACCCGGACCGGATGGCCGCACAGCTGGCGGGGCTGCCCACGGAGCACGTGCAGATCGTCGGGCAGGCGCTCGTCGCTGCCGGGTTGGCCCGCCTCGCGGCCAACCCGGCGGTGGTGGTCGCCATGGCCGACCACGTCGGGTCCGCCCTGAGTCGGGCTGCGTCCGGGCAGGCTCTGGAGTACCCGCTGCTGGCTGAGGTGTCACACCTGTATGCGGAGGAGTACGCGCAAGGGCAGGCGCTCGTCGAGCAGATCAACGAGCGTGTCGAGGTTCCGCTGCCGGCCTCGGAGGCCGTCGGCCTGACCCTGCATCTCGTGAATGCCGGCTTCTCAGCCGGCGACCTGTCCTACAGCTACAAGATGACCGGGCTGATCCAGCAGTTCCTCGACGTCATCAGCCAGCAGTTCGGGCGCGAGCTCGACGTGGGCAGCGTGAACGTCGGTCGGTTCATCACCCACCTGCGCTACCTGTTCGTGCGTATCCACCAGCGGCGGCAGCTTCTCGATCAGAGGCACTCCGCCGTCGGGGCGGCGATCCGCGACAACTACCCGGAGGCGGCGCGGTGCGCCGATCTGCTGGGATCCCTCGTCGCGCTGCGCCTCGACGCCACGCTCACCGAGGACGAGCTGTCCTACCTGGCCCTGCACGTCGCCCGCGTCACGGCCTGACCCGTCCGGCGCGCGCCTGCTGTGCCCATGCCTGGGCCTCGGCGGGCTCTGTTCGGCGGCAGATTCTAGAGAACCATGGCGGCAGATTCCGACTTCGCCCCGCGCTCAGGCGGTCGGCGGCCCGTCCGACGTCAGCAGCTCAGCCGCTCCGATCGCCTCGATCCGCTCCGCCAGAGGGAAGCGGTCGGACCCCGCGTGGACGACGATGATCCGCTCGAGACCCAGGTCCTCAAGCGCGTGGCGCATGCTCGGTGTCACCTTGGGGGAGTCGGTGCGCTTGATCTCGATGCCCCACCGGGTCGATCCGAAGTCGACGATCAGATCGATCTCGGCACCGTCCTGCGTGCGCCAGAAGTACATCGGCAGCCCCCATCGGGCGACGTGCTCCACTACGAGGCCCTCCCAGCTTGCGCCGAGGATCGGGTGGGCCAGCAGGTCGTCCATCGTGGGGATTCCGAGCAGGCGATGCAGGGTACCGCTGTCGCGCAGATACACCTTGGGCGAGCGGACCTGGCGTTTGCCGATGTTCGCCACCCACGGCTGGAGTTGGCGGACGACGAGGGCGTCCGTGAGCGAGTCCAGGTAGCGCCGAGCGGTGGGCTCGGATGCTCCGAGTGAGCGCGCCATCTCGGCACCGTTCCAGGTTCCTGAGTGGCGGTGTGCGAGCATCGTCCAGAAGCGTCGCATCGTCGTCGCCGGGACGCGGGAGCCGAGCTGTGCGAGGTCTCGCTCCAGGAATGTCGAGATGTAGTCGCCCAGCCATGCGCCTGCCGCCGCGTCGTCGACGGCGGTGAAGGCTTCGGGAAGGCCGCCTCGAAGCCACAGGCTGTTCAGGTGGTCTGCGCCGACCTCCTCTAGGCCGAGGGGGCCGAGCTCCACGAGGGCGATGCGCCCCGCAAGAGACTCTGCGCCCAGGCCGACCAGGTCCGGCGAGGCGCTACCCAGCAGCAGGAATCGTCCCGGTGTGCGGTCCTGGTCGATCAGGACCCTCAGCATGGGGAACAGCTGTGGCATCCGTTGCGCCTCGTCGATCACGACGGTGCCGGACAGGTGCTCCAACGCGAGGATCGGATCGGCGAGACGTGCCTGGTCGCGAGGGTCTTCGAGGTCGAAGTAGTGGCCTCGTTGAGGGTCCAGCTGTCTGCGCACCAGCGAGGTCTTGCCCACCTGGCGCTGTCCCGTCAGGAGCACCGCCGGGGCGCGGTCGAGCGCGGCACGCAAGCGTGCTGCATCGTGATCGCGGGGAAGCCACGTGTCATTCACCCTGTAATACTAACACCGGATGTTAGATTTACAGGGTGATCGGGATAGTGTCGGTCGTTGTGTGAGTGAGGGGAGTCGTGGCTCGCCGCGCCCGCCACGCGTCATCTGACTGTCGATGCACGTGAGCCCGGCTCGCCTACCGTCCGGAAGACTGCCGGGCTCCAAGGGCGAAAGCCCGCCGTTCTGATGATCGTATGGTCCGGGGCCGCTTGGAGCAATGCGGGCTTGCAGCGCCGACGCGCGGGTCGTGGCTGCCTCACTCGCGCCGAGGAGTGGCGTCTCGCGTCCGGATCGGCTTCGCTGGGCTTCAGGAGTTCTCAGTCGAGACGCAGACGGTCAAGCCCGGAGAGAAGAAAGGCCCCCGCGATGTAGAAGCTACGCGAGGGCTTTCGTGGCTCCGACCGGCGTCGATCCGGTGACCTTTCGCATTGGAGTGCGCCTCTGCGAGGGGTTTTCGCGAGATGGCGTGGTCTTCGGAAGTGCCAGGTAGACCTGCGAATTGGCTGCTGCGGCTTGTCTGCGGCTGCATCTGAATGTGCGGGATAGATGCGGGGTGCGTTGCCGTCGACGCAGGGAGACATGGAGTTCTGTCTGTCGTGATCGGCGGCAGGTTCCGACTCAGTGATCCGGCAGATTCCGATTATCTGGTACGGCAAATTCCGGAAAATATTGGCGGCAGATTCCGACTTCGGCGTATCCTTGCGGAGTGGAACACCTGATAAAGCGCCAGATCGCCGCGGTCGCGCGCGCCCGCTCAACGACGACTCCCGTGCTTCTGCTGGAGGGGCCGCGAGGTGTGGGCAAGTCCACGCTGCTCGCGGGCCTCGCTTCGGGCACGGACTCTGTTGTGATCGATCTTGACCGTGAGGACTACCGTCAACTCGCGCAGACCAGCCCGGCGACGCTTGCCGGTGCCGACGCTCCGGTGCTGATCGATGAGTACCAGAGGGCACCCGGGCTCCTGGATGCGATCAAGGCCAGGCTCAACACCGAGACCGCGCCAGGCATGTTCGTCCTGGCTGGATCGTCGAGCTTCGACTCACTTCCCCGGGGAACGCAGGCGTTGACCGGACGCCTCCAGCGGCTCGCGGTCATGCCGTTCACCCAAGCAGAGATCGACGGAATGGGCTCCGACTTCATCGCGCGCGCTTTCGAAGGCGAGATCGCGCACAGCGTCCATCCCGCCGCTGCGACCCGTCAGGACTACATCCAGCGAGTGATGCGCGGAGGGATGCCGCTCGCTCTCGCGCAGTCGAGCGACGCCGCTCGGTCCCGCTGGTTCGCGGCGTACGTTGCCCAGTCGATCGACCGTGACGCCGGCGAGCTCCGGCGCATCGGTCGCCGGTCGGATCTTCGCGACGTGCTCACCCGCGTCGTGGGACAGACCGCGAGCGTGCTGAACGTGTCCAAGGTCGCCTCCGACGTCGCTCCGTCGTGGGACACCACCTCGGACTACATCGAGCTGCTCGAGTCGCTGTTCCTCGTCCAGCGCCTGCCGGCGTGGGGGACGACGCTCCTGCCACGCAGCATCGAGAGCCCCAAGATCCACGTGGTCGACTCCGGCGTCGGGGGGCACCTGCTGCGACTGAGCGCAGCGAAGGTCGCGCGGCTTGATCCAGCTGCCCTGACCGAGTACGGACACCTGCTCGAATCCTTCGTCGTGCAGGACGCTATCCGGCAGACCACGTGGATGGACGAGCCCGTCTCGGCTGGCTACTGGCGTACGCGCGACAACGTCGAGGTGGATCTCGTACTCGAACGCGCCGACGGCATGGTCATCGCGATCGAGGTCAAGGCGGGTGAGCAGGTCAAACGCAGCCAGCTCTCGCCACTGGTCGCGCTGAGGGACCGGCTTGGATCCTCGTTCGCAGCAGGTATCGCGTTCCACACCGGCAACGTGGGCTACGAAGCAGACGACCGCATCCACGCCCTGCCCATCGAGAGACTGTGGACGTGAGCCGATGAGCGCTTGCACAGAAAACCCGACAGACCCTTCCCAGGTATGGTGCCGCTAGGCGGTTGGTGATGGCTCGACGAGCAGCGTGGAATCCAATTGACGGCGAGGGGTCATTGTGGCCTTCGGCGTCGCCCGTGGCGGTGTTGGTCGCCCAGGCCGATCGGCACTCGGGGTGGACCATCGGCTCGCCCGCAACTGGGAGCTATCTGGAACCGGGGCGCGCTCCCGGCACGGGGCCTGACCGCATCGCGCCCGGCGGCAGTTTCGTGTACAGCGATCGTTACCTGTATTTCACCGGGATGGATTCCCCATCGCAGACCGAAATGCTGTGGGCAGGGGTCTTCGCTGTCGATGTCAGGACCGGTCGGGAGGCGCGGGCTAGCGTTCAGCATCACTCGGCGGGAAGTCCGTCGATGCTTCTGTTCGGCGGATCACCTGACGGCACGCGCGTCGCCCTGCTCGACCGCTGGGAGACCCCCGGAGAGCCGCAGCCGGACTACGAGGGCATGTCCCGGGAGGAGTACTACGCGGCGTCTCAGCGCCACGCTCTGGCAAGAAAGGAACGCGCCCGTTACACCTTCACGGTGGCAACCTTCGACCAGTCCCCGGCGGTCGAGATCCTCACGCGTGCGCCAGCACCCAAGCGGCACCTTGTCCTTGGTGGGCCGAGCAACATCGACGCGCCGGTGCAGTGGTCGCCTGATGGTCGCCTGCTTGCACTCGATCTTGGAACGGTCGAAGAGGACCTGGAGATGACGGCAGTGCGGGTTTTTGAGACCCGGACCTGGACCGAGGTGGCCTGCTTCACGCAAGGCGCACTTCACGGGACGGCATCCTGGGGTCCTGACAGCGACCGCTTTCTCATGCAGTCGTGGAGCGCGAAGACGGGTCGGATCGCGATGTGGATTCAGCACCTGGACGGCTCACGCCAACAGGTAGAGATCATTCCGCCTCCCAACTCCGTCAATATCCGTCCCGTCTGGGCAGTTGGCATGGCCGACAACGCGCATCTGCTGACCATGCGAGCACCACGCAAGAGAGCCACCCTGATGCGCACCTCTCTCGCCACAGGGACGCACGAGAACCTCATGACCTGGCCCGGACCGCTCGAGAACCCCGCCGTTGTCGCACAGCTTCCGCCAGGCGCATGGACGTGACGGCCCCATCCTCAGCATGCGATTCGAAACACGGTGGACGGATCTGCCGCAGTGACAGATCACACTCGAGCCTGCTCTCATGCGTCGCACGCGGGTGTCGAGGATCTGAGGAGCTCTAGCCGTTCCGAGCTGTGGTGCCGATAAACGGGAATGTGTCCGGTCACGCCGAGATGCCTCGGAGAGCTGCCGCGCGACGATCCGTGGCGTCGCTTGGGTCTCAAGAGTCTTCAGTCGAAGCCTCAACAGTCGAGCCCGGAGACAAGAAAAAGCCCCCGCGATGTAGAAGCTACGCGAGGGCTTTCGTGGCTCCGACCGGCGTCGATCCGGTGACCTTTCGATTTTCAGTCGAACGCTCTACCAACTGAGCTACAGAGCCTGGGGGGTGGACCCCCGGTTGGACGAATGCCCCTCCGAGTAGAAGGGGCATCGCTTCCGCGACCCTGACGGGACTTGAACCCGCGACCTCCGCCGTGACAGGGCGGCGCGCTAACCAACTGCGCTACAGGGCCTTGATTCGCTCCCTCCGAAAAGGGCGCGACGACTAGTGTAGACCATTCTGAACGGTGCTACGTACCCCCAACGGGATTCGAACCCGTGCTGCCGCCGTGAAAGGGCGGAGTCCTAGGCCGCTAGACGATGAGGGCATCGTTCCAGACCCCCTTCGGGCGTCTGAGCAACCCGGACATCATACCGGTCCGTGGGACCATGTGGCCATGGTCAGCATGAGCGACGAGGAGTTCGAGGCGGCGGTGGACGACGCGCTCGACTCGGTGCCGGACGAGCTGTTCGACCTCATGGACAACGTGGTGATCCTGATCGAGGACGAACCCGAGGGTGACGACCCCGAGCTGCTGGGCCTCTACGACGGCATCGCGCTCACGGAGCGCGGCAACACGGGCTACGGGGAGCTGCCGGACCGGATCCTCATCTACAAGAACCCGACCCTGCGCATGTGCGAGGACGCGCAGCATGTGCGCGAGGAGGTCGCGGTGACGGTGGTGCATGAGATCGCGCATCACTTCGGCATCGATGACGACCGCCTGGCGCAGCTCGGCTGGGACTGAGCGGGGCGGGCACCTTCGCCATGCCCGACGCATCGTCCCGACCTAGGCTGGAGAGGCGCCCCCGTCAGGACGCGCCGAGCGAAGGAGCGGGCCATGTCCGACACCGCATCGACCACCGCGTTCGGACCGGTGCCGCCGGGGTGGCTGTGGGGAGCGGCGACCGCCGCGCATCAGATCGAGGGCGGCAACACCAACAGCGACTGGTGGGCCTTCGAGCACGCGCCGGGAAGTCCTGCGATGGAGTCCTCCGCCGATGCATGCGACTCGTGGCACCGCTGGCCCGACGACCTCGCGCTGGTGAGCGAGATGGGCCTGGACGCGTACCGGATGAGCATCGAGTGGGCACGCATCGAGCCGGCCGAGGGCGAGTTCTCGCTCGCTGCGCTCGAGCACTACCGGCGCATCCTCGCGTCGGCGCAGGATCGGGGCCTCAAGACGGCTGTCACTTTCCATCACTTCACCACACCGCAGTGGATGGCGGTGCAGGACGGTTGGATGAACGCCGAGATCGTGGACCGCTTCGCCAGGTACGCGGACATCGCAGTCCAGCATCTTGGCGACCGCATCGACATGGCGGCCACCATCAACGAGCCCAACGTCGTCGCTGGCCTGGGGTACGCCACCGGCGGCTTCGCCCCTGGTATCGCGGCGGGCCAGGTGGGTCTTCGCGCGGCCACCGAGAACTTCGTGGGCGCCCACGTCAAGGCGCGTGACGCGATCAAGGGCGGTCCCGGAGAGTTCCCGGTGGGACTCACCCTTGCGCTGCCGGACCTTGTGGTCCACCCCGACGGCACCCTGGATGGGCAGGGGTTCCGCTATGACGAGCTCCCGGCCGACGCGCCAGGCGCGGACTACCTGCGGGTCATGGCGGGCGTGTACCTGGACGCGGCGCAGGACGACGACTACATCGGCGTGCAGACGTACTTCACCCAGCACGTCGCCCCGGACGGGACGGTCCTCGCAGTGCCCGCGGACGAGCGGGTGACCCAGATGGGGTGGCCCTTCACGCCGGAGTCGCTCGGCAGGGCGGTCCGGCACGCCCACGCGGTGGCGCAGGTCCCCGTGATCGTCACGGAGAACGGGATCGCCACGACCGACGATGAGGAGCGCATCGAGTACTACGCGCGCTCGTTGGCGTCGCTGCGCCAGGCGATGGACGACGGCGTCGACGTGCGCGGCTTCTTCGCCTGGAGCCTGCTGGACAACTTCGAATGGGCGGAGGGCTTCCGGCCCACGTTCGGCTTGGCGGCCGTGGATCCTGTGACCTTCGACCGCACGCTCAAGCCGTCGGGCCGCTGGTACGCCGAGCTGGTGTGGGCGTCGCGCGCCTGACCGACACTGCGAACCGATCAGCCAGCTGACACGCCCCGCCGTCCAGGGTGGAGCGCTGGGGGAGCGGCGTGTCGCCGCAGTGATCGGTTCGCAGTGCCGACGGCGCGGGGGCGCTGCGGGTCAGATGTCCGCGTCGGTCGGCGTGCCGTGCGGCTCGGGCACGTCTGCGCCGCGCCTGCGGGCGATCCAGCCGAGGCCGTGGAAGATGGCGAGCGCCGCGATCGCGCCGAGCGCGATGCCGTTGAACACCATGGAGCCGGCGGTCGCGGTGAAGTCCGCGGTGCCGACGATGAGCGCGACGGCCGCGGTCACCAGGTTCACCGGCCGCGTGAAGTCGACGCCGTTCTCCACCCAGATGCGCGCGCCGAGCACGGCGATCAGGCCGAAGAGCAGCACCGACAGGCCGCCCAGGATGCCCTGCGGGATGACTGCGACCATCGCGCCGAACTTGGGCACGAGGCTCAGGATCAGAGCGAAGCCCGCCGCGGCCCAGTATGCGAGCGTCGAGTACACGCGGGTCGCCGCCATGACGCCGATGTTCTCCGCATACGTCGTGGTGCCGGAGCCGCCGCCGAGACCCGCGATGGTCGTGGCGAGACCGTCGGCGAGCAGCGCCTTGCCGGTCTGCGAGTCCAGGTTGCGGCCCGTCATCGCCGTGACGGACTTGAGGTGCCCGATGTTCTCCGCCATGAGGATCAGCACCACCGGCACGAACGCGACCAGCACCGAACCGTCGAAGGTGGGGGTGTGGAACGTCGGCAAGCCGAACCATGAGGCCTGGCCGATGTAGTCGGTGGGCGAGACGCCGCCCAGCGAGTCGAGCGGCGTGGTCCATTCGCCGCGCAGCGCGGAGAACACGCCCCCGACGACAGCTCCGACCAGGATCGCGATGCGACCGAGGAAACCCCGGAACGCGACCATCGAGACGAGCACGGCGACCAGGGTGACGAGCGCGGTCCAGGGGCTCGCCTCCCACTGGTTCCGCGCCGCGCCGGCCAGGTTCAGACCGATCAGGGCGACGATCGCACCCGTGACGACCGGCGGCATCAGCCTGGCGATCCACGCGGCACCGGCCAGGTTGACCACCACGCCGACGACGACGAGCAGCACGCCCGCGAGCAGTACGCCGCCCAGGCCGCGGGAGATGGTCGCGGCGTCGAGCGGTGCGTTGGCGCTGGTGACGCCTGCGGCACCGAGCGGCGCGAGGAAGGCGAAGCTGGAGCCGAGGTAGCTGGGCACCCGGTTGCGCGTGATCGTGAGGAAGAGCGCGGTGCCGATGGCGGAGAAGAACATGGTGGTCGCGGCCGGCATGCCGGTCAAGGCGGGCACCAGCAGCGTCGCGCCCATCATCGCGAGCACGTGCTGCATGCCGATGCCGATGGTGCGCGGGTAGGTGAGGCGCTCGTCGGGCGCGACGGCGCCGCCTGGCGCGATCGTGCGCCCGTCTCCGTGCAGCGTCCAGCTGAACATGCTCATGCCATGGTCTCCTTTGCCCGCGCCACGCCGCGATGCGCGACTGGCCGCAATCTAGCGCCGCTGGGATGCGGCCGCACGCGGAGAGGGTACCGGCGTTCGTGGGCGTCGCGAACCGTCACTGGATGACCCGGTTACCAGGCGTGATAGATGACGTATCAACCGACAGGCGTGATCGTCGGATCGTGCCTGGCAGGCGGCTCAGCGGAGGGTCAGGCCTTCGGGTGCGCAGCCCAGGCGCTCGCGACCATCTCGTCGACCGTGTAGCGCATCTGCCAGCCCAGGTCCCGGGCCGCGAGCTCGCCGCGAGCCACGATCTGTGCGGGGTCGCCGGGTCGGCGCGGTCCCTCCTCGATCGGCAGGTCCGTGCCGGTGGCCTTCACGATGGCGTCCATGATCTCCCGCACCGAGCTGCCGTCGCCGGAGCCGAGGTTGTAGACCTTCTCCAGGTCCTTGCGCGCGTCGAGCGCCTCGGCGGCCGCGATGTGGGCGAGCGCCAGGTCCTGGACATGCACGTAGTCGCGCACGCACGTGCCGTCGGGCGTGGGGTAGTCGGTGCCGGCGATCACCGGCGACTGGCCGCCGACGATGCGCGCGAAGACCTTGGGAAGCAGGTTGTGGGGCGAGGCGTCCCACACGTCGGTGAACGCGGAGCCGACCACGTTGAAGTAGCGCAGCGACGTCGCGCGGAGCGGCTCGGCCGACCCTGCGGTCGCCTTCTCCTGCGCCCGGATCAGCCACTCGCCGATCAGCTTCGACTCGCCGTAGGGGGACTCGGGGAAGGTGCCCGTCCCCTCGGTGACGACGGACGTGTCGGGCGTCCCGTACACGCCGGCCGAGGAGGAGAACACCAGGTTCGCGACGCCAGCCTCGGCCATGGCGGCGAGCAGGACGCGGGTCCCCTCGACGTTCTGCTCATAGGTGTGCAGCGGGTACTTCACGGACTCGCCCGCGAACTTGTAGCCCGCGCAGTGGATGACGCCGGTGACCCCGTGGTCGCGCAACGCGGCGACGACAGCGCCGTGGTCGAGGATGGTGGCGCGCACGAACGGCACGTCCGCGGGGATGAACTTGTCCAGACCGGTGGAGAGGTCGTCGAGGACGACGGGGGCGATGCCCGCGTCGGCCAGGGCGCGCACCACGTGCGACCCGATGTAACCCGCTCCTCCGGTGACCAGCCAGCTCATCGTTCCTCCTCGTCGCAGTGAGTCGTGACCCAGCCTAGATGTCGCGCCGCGGACCCTGCGACGGGCGCTCGGTGAAGACCGTCGGCGTCGTGTAGCCGGCCTCGGCGAACGCGGCCAGCACGGCCTCCGACGCCTCCTCGACGCGCTCCACCGGGATCACGGCGATCGCGGAGCCGCCGAAGCCGCCGCCGGTCATGCGAGCCCCGATCGCGCCGTGCGCCATCGCCGTCTCCACGGCCAGGTCGAGCTCAGGCACCGAGATCTCGAAGTCGTCGCGCATGGAGGCGTGGGAGGCGAGCAGGAGCTCGCCGATCGCGCGCGCCCCTTCGGAACGCAGCAGCCTCACCGTCTCCAGCACCCGCTCGTTCTCGGTGACGACGTGCTTGACCCGACGGAACGTGACGTCGTCGAGCAGCTCCTGGGCCTTCGGGAGGTCCTGGGAGGTGAGGCCGCGGAGCGTCTTCACGCCCATCGCCTGGGCACCGCGCTCGCAGGCGGCCCGACGCTCGCCGTAGCCGCCGGTCGCGTGCGCGTGCTCCACGTGCGTGTTCATGACGAGCACCGTGAGGCCCGCGTCGGCCAGGGGAAGCGCGATGACCTCCGACTCGAGGCTCTCGCAGTCCAGGAAGACGGCGTGACCCTCGAGCGCCCGCAGCGAGGCGGTCTGGTCGAGGATCCCTGTGGGGGCGCCGACGGCGACGTTCTCCGCGCGCTGGCACACCTTCGCCAGCGTGCCGGAGTCGAGGCCCAGGTCCCATTCCTCGTTCAGCGCGGTGGCGACGGAGCACTCGATCGCGGCGGACGAGGAGAGGCCGGCGCCCGAGGGGACGTTCGAGGCGATCGCCAGGTCCACGCCCTTGACCGCCGAGAGGTCGACACCGCGCTCGGTGAGCGCCCAGACGACGCCGAACACGTAGGCGCTCCAGCCGTCGAACGTGGCGTCCTCGATCCCGTCGAGAGATACCTCGCGAGACTCACCGGAGAACGTGGAGTAGACGCGGACGACGCGGTCGTCGCGGTGGGCGAGCGCGCACCAGGTGCGCTGCTCGATCCCGAACGGCAGGACGAAGCCGTCGTTGTAGTCGGTGTGCTCACCGATCAGGTTGACGCGGCCTGGCGCCGACCACACGCCATCGGCGCTGCCTCCGGTGAGAGCGGTGAGCGCGGCCGTTGCGGCTGCGCTCATGTCGATGTCGGGAGCGGCGTTGCTCATGAGGGCCTCTTCGAAGTTCAGGTCTCGGTTCGGTGACGGTTGCGCTGTTCTCGGTGCACGAGGGCGCCTTCGGAATGTTACCGTGAACATCGTCCGGCGGAGGAGGCTCCGTCACGAGGGCACATGGTCCCGCGTCGTGCAACGCCGCACCGAGGGTCCTGTGCCGTGGCGACCGCGGCCGGAGACGAGGGCTGTGCAGCGCAGTCCCTGACGTCCCGAGGAGGTAGCGATGGGCCGAGGAGCCCGCGGTCCGAGCATGCACGACGTCGCGTCGTTGGCAGGGGTCTCGCATCAGACCGTCTCCCGTGTGCTGAACGGCTTCGAAGGAATCCGACCCGAGACGCGGCAGCGGGTGCTCGACGCGATCGAGGAGCTCGGGTATCGCCGCAACCTCGCCGCGCGGTCGCTCGCCACCGGGCGCACCGGCGTCGTCGGCGTCCTCGCCCCCGACAACCCCACGTTCGGTGCGACCTCGAGCCTCTACGCCGTCGAGAGCGCCTTGCGCGGCGCCGGCCTCCAGCCCCTCATCACCACCACCTCGGGCAAGGCCGAGTCGGTGGAGAGCGCGCTCGAGTTCCTCTACGGACGTGCTGTCGAGGCGCTCGTGGTGATGGCGCCGTCCAGGTCGGTGCTCGAGGTGCACGACCGCATGGGCGCCGAGGTGCCGACGGCGTACCTTCTCACGGGCGACGAGCGCGGCGTGTGGTCCGTGTCGACCGACCAGACCGCCGGCGCCGAGCTGCTGGTCGAGACGCTCATCGAGGCCGGGCATCGCTGGATCCAGCACGTCCGCGGTCCTGTGGACTCCACGGAGGCCGAGCTGCGAGCCGCCGCCTACATCGCCACCATGGGCCGGCGTGCTCTGCCCACCCTGCCGGTGCTGGTGGGGGACTGGAGCCCCCAGTCGGGCTACGGGGCGTTCGCCCGGCTCGACCCGCGGACCACGGCGGTGTTCTGCGGCAACGACCAGATGGCGATCGGCCTGATCCATGCAGCGGTCGAGGCGGGGATCAGGGTGCCTGACGACCTCAGCGTCGTGGGCTTCGACGACATCCCCGAGGCCGCTCACACCCTGCCGCCGCTGACGACGGTCCGTCAGGACTTCAGGTCCGTGGGGCGGCTCGCCGTCCAGCTCCTGCAGGCGACCCTCGAGGGAACGGAGCAGCCGTCGACCGCGCCGCTGTCGCCTCAGCTGGTGGCGCGCGGCTCCGTCGCACCGCCGGGCGAGCGCGGCTGACGGCCCGCTGAGAAGCTTCCACAGGCATCGTGCCTGGTGAGGCGTCGAACGGGGCTGATCGGGACCTCGGTCCCGCGTGAACCCCCAGAATGTTAGCGTTATCATCTAGTCACCGAAGGCAAGGAGGCCCTCCATGAGCGACCACGATGTCGCTGCCATCGAGGCGGCAGTCGCCGACCTCAGGAAGCAGGTCAGCGACCTGCACGCTCAGCTCCCCGACAACGGGCTGGTCATGTGGACCGGCGGCAACGTGTCGGGACGCGTCCCCGGGCATGACCTCTTCGTCATCAAGCCCTCCGGCGTGATGTACCCGGACCTCGCTCCCGAGAACATGATCGTGTGCGACCTCGACGGCAACGCGATCCCCGGCACGCTCGGCTCGGACCGCTCGCCCAGCTCCGACACCGCCGCCCACGCGTACGTCTACCGCACCATGCCGCACGTCGGCGGAGTGGTCCACACCCACTCGCCGTACGCGACCGCCTGGGCGGCGCGCAACGAGGAGATCCCTTGCGTCATTACAGGCATGGCTGACGAGTTCGGCGGGCCCATCCCCGTCGGCCCCTTCGCCATCATCGGCGACGACTCGATCGGCCGCGGCATCGTCGCGACCCTCGACGGGCACCGCTCCCGCGCGGTGCTCATGGCCAACCACGGCGTGTTCACCATCGGCAAGGACGCCAAGGACGCCGTCAAGGCCGCGGTGATGTGCGAGGACGTCGCACGCACCGTCCACATCGCCAAGCAGGGCGGAGAGCTGGTCCCGATCCCTCAGGACAAGATCGACGCCCTCTTCAACCGCTACCAGAACGTCTACGGACAGAAGCCGCAGGGAGGCATGGCATGACCGGGATCGTCCCGAACCTCGCCGAGTACGAGGTCTGGTTCCTCACGGGGTCGCAGACCCTCTACGGGCCCGAGGTGCTGGCGCAGGTCGCCGAGCAGTCGCAGGGCGTCGTCGACCTGCTGAAGGAGTCGGGCGACGTGCCCGTCACCGTCGTCTGGAAGCCGGTCGTCAAGAGCCGTGACGAGATCCTCGACACGATCATGGCCGCGAACGCCGACCCGAAGGTCATCGGCATCATCACCTGGATGCACACCTTCTCCCCGGCGAAGATGTGGATCTCGGGCCTCAACGCCCTCCAGAAGCCGATGCTGCACCTGCACACGCAGGCCAATGTCGACCTTCCGTGGGACACGATCGACTTCGACTTCATGAACCTCAACCAGGCCGCCCACGGCGACCGCGAGTTCGGGTACATCGAGTCGCGCCTGGCGATCCCCCGCACCACCGTCGTCGGCCACGCGTCGAACCCCGAGGTGTCCACCCGCATCGGCGAGTGGAGCCGCGCCGCCGCCGGTCGCCTCGCCGCCTTCGACATGAAGGTCGCACGCTTCGGCGACAACATGCGCTACGTCGCCGTCACCGAGGGCGACAAGACCGAGGCCGAGACGGTCTTCGGGACCCAGATCAACACGTGGGGCATCAACGAGCTCGTCGAGCGCGTCGACGCAGCCACCGACGAGCAGATCGACGCGCTCGTCGCCGAGTACCTCGACCTGTACGACGTGGTCGACTCCCTCAAGCCGGGCGGTGAGAAGCACGAGTCGCTGCGCTACGGCGCCGCGGTCGAGATCGGCCTGCGCGCATTCCTCGAGGAGGGCGGCTTCTCCGCCTTCACCGACACCTTCGAGGACCTGGGCGGGCTCAAGCAGCTTCCCGGCCTCGCGGTCCAGCGCCTCATGGCCGACGGCTACGGCTTCGGTGCCGAGGGCGACTGGAAGACCGCGATGCTCGTGCGCATCGCCGCGGTCATGGGTGCGGGCCGTCCCGGCGGCGCGAGCCTCATGGAGGACTACACGTACCACCTCTCGGTGGGCGAGGAGCTGTCGCTCGGCGCCCACATGCTCGAGGTGAGCCCGTCGCTGAGCTCCAAGAAGGCGAGCCTCGAGGTGCACCCGCTCGGCATCGGCGGCAAGGACGACCCGGTCCGCTTGGTCTTCACGGCAGACCCGGGCCCGGCGATCGTCGTCGCCATGTCCGACGTCCGCAACCGCTTCCGGCTCGTCGCCGCAGAGGTCGACAACGTGGACCTCCCGGCGCCCATGCCGCACCTGCCGGTGGGTCGTGCCGTCTGGCGCTCGCGTCCGGACTTCGCCACCGCGACCACCTGCTGGCTCGAGGCGGGCGCCGCGCATCACACCGTGATGTCGACGCAGACCTCGCTCGCCTGCTGGAAGGACTTCGCCCGCATGCTCGGCGTCGAGCTCGCGACGATCACGCAGGACACGACGATCGAGGGATTCACGCGCGACCTGGCGCTGAACTCCAGGATCTACGCGGAATAAAACACCAGGTAGAAGGCATGTCGAACCGGTATCGGCGATCGCGCGAAGTTAGTTACGTGATCGTGACCTGACCGGCTTGACGGGCCGATGTGAACGCAAACACAATGGCTGTACCACCGTTCCCATGCACTGTGGCATGGGGTGGATCTCAAGGAGGAGATATGAAGGCAAAGCAGCTTTTCGCTGCCGCAGCCGGTGCCGCGATGGCGCTGACTCTCGCGGCGTGCAGCGGCGGGGGAGCCGGAACCGGTGACTCGACCACCAGCGCCTCGACCGGCACCGGTGGCGATGGCACCGCCTACCGCATCGGTGTCGCGATGCCCACTCAGACGTCTGAGCGCTGGATCGCGGACGGCGACGCCGTCAAGTCCCAGCTGGAGGACCTCGGCTACACCGTCGACCTGCAGTACGGCAACGACGACATCCCGACCCAGGCCCAGCAGATCGACCAGATGATCACGAACGGTGCGAACCTTCTGATCATCGCCGCGATCGACGGCACCGCCCTCGCCAGCCAGCTGCAGACGGCTGCTGACAACGGCATCAAGGTCATCGCGTACGACCGCCTGATCCGCGACTCGGCGAACGTCGACTTCTACGTCACGTTCGACAACTTCGAGGTCGGCGTCCAGCAGGCCACCTCGCTGCTCGTCGGCTTGGGCATCCTCAACGAGGACGGCTCCCAGGGCACCGCGACCGGCCCGTTCAACATCGAGCTCTTCGCGGGTTCGCCTGACGACAACAACGCCGGATTCTTCTTCAACGGCGCCATGTCGATCCTGCAGCCGCTCATCGATGACGGCACGCTCGTCGTGAAGTCCGGCCAGACCGACTTCGACACCGTCGCGATCCTGCGCTGGCAGCAGGAGACGGCCCAGAAGCGCATGGAGGACCTGCTGACCTCCACGTACTCCGACGGCTCCAAGGTCGACGGCGTGCTGTCGCCCTACGACGGCCTGTCGCGCGGCATCATCACCGCGCTGTCGAACGCGGGCTACCCGGCCACCATCGCGGACGGTTTCCCGATCGTCACCGGTCAGGACGCTGAGATCGCCTCGGTCAAGCTGATCAACGACGACGTCCAGTTCTCGACGATCTTCAAGGACACCCGCAAGCTTGCGGCGCAGGCCGTCACCGCGGCGGACGACTTCCTGAAGGGCACCGAGCCTGAGGCGAACGACACCACCACGTACGACAACGGCGTCAAGGTCGTCCCGTCGTACCTGCTCAAGTCCGACATCGTCTACGCAGACACCATCCAGTCGCTGCTCATCGACAGCGGCTACTGGACTGCCGACGAGGTCGCCGCGGGCGTCGCCTCCTAACCAGGGCGAAGTCACACACAATCCCACGCTCGCGGTGCCGGCCCCCTTCGCCGGGGCCGGCACCGCGAGCCGGGAGCAGCCACATGTCAATGGAGAGGAACGATGGCTGAGAACATCCTTGAGATGCACTCCATCACCAAGACGTTCCCCGGAGTGAAGGCGTTGGAGGACGTCGAGCTCCGGGTTGCGAAGGGCGAGATCCACGCGATCTGCGGCGAGAACGGCGCCGGCAAGTCCACGCTCATGAAGGTGCTGTCGGGTGTGTACACCTACGGCACCTACGACGGGAAGATCGTTTACAACGGCGAGGAGGCGCGGTTCCACTCCATCAAGGACTCGGAGCACGCAGGCATCGTCATCATCCACCAGGAGCTGGCGCTCGTGCCGCACCTGACCGTCGCCGAGAACATCTTCCTCGGCAACGAGCGCAAGGGACGCTTCGGTCTCATCGACTGGAACGAGGCCAACACCCAGGCGACCGAGCTCATGCACACCGTCGGCCTCAACGAGAACCCGACGACCCCCGTCGGCCAGCTCGGCGTCGGCAAGCAGCAGCTCATCGAGATCGCCAAGGCCCTGTCCAAGAAGGTGGAGCTCCTCATCCTCGATGAGCCGACCGCGGCCCTGAACGACTCGGACTCCCAGCATCTGCTCGACCTGCTGAAGCGCCTCAAGGCTGAGCGCGGCATCACGTCGATCATGATCTCCCACAAGCTCAACGAGATCGAGTACGTCGCCGACACCACCACGATCATCCGTGACGGCCAGACGATCGAGACGCTCGACATGTCGCAGCCCGAGTCGACCCAGGACCGCATCATCCGCGGCATGGTCGGCCGCGAGCTCGAGAACCGCTACCCGCCGAAGACCGGCCGCAGCATCGGTCAGGAGCTCTTCCGGGTGGAGAACTGGTCCGTGCACCACCCGACGCAGCCCGGCCGCGTCGTCATCGACAATGCCTCCTTCGACGTGAAGGCGGGCGAGGTCATCGGCATCGCGGGACTGATGGGCGCCGGACGCACGGAGCTCGCCATGAGCGTCTTCGGGCGCACGTACGGACGCAACGCCACCGGCAAGGTCTTCAAGGCCGGCCAGGAGGTGCACACGCGCAGCGTCGCCGAATGCATCGCCAACGGCATCGCCTACGCCACCGAGGACCGCAAGCGCTACGGGCTCAACCTCATCGACGACATCCGCCACAACATCTCGTCCGCCGGCATCCACAAGCTGACGAACAAGGGCTGGATCGACACCAACGAGGAGCTCAAGGTCGCCCAGGACTACCGGGTCGCCATGAACATCAAGACTCCCTCGGTGCTCCAGAAGGCCGGCAACCTCTCTGGTGGAAACCAGCAGAAGGTCGTGCTGTCCAAGTGGATGTACACCGACGCGGACGTCGTGATCCTCGACGAGCCGACCCGCGGCATCGACGTGGGTGCGAAGTACGAGATCTACACGATCATCAACAAGCTGGCTGCCGAAGGCAAGGCCGTGGTGATCATCTCGTCCGAGCTCCCCGAGCTGCTGGGCACGTGCGACCGCATCTTCACCCTGGCGTTCGGCCGGATCACCGGCCAGCTGCCGATCGAACAGGCCACCCCTGAGGCCCTGATGAAACTGATGACCCAAGAACGAACCGCGAAGCCTGCTGGGGCTTCAGCTGGGGGGAGCAAGTAATGTCCACACCTGCAACGACGCAGAAGCCCTCTGAGGGAAGCGTCAACTCCATCGGGCAGTCGCTCAAGGAGACCTTCACCTCCAACCTGCGCCAGTCCGGCATCTTCATCGCGTTCATCGCGATCGTGATCGCCGGCGCCATCGCCACCAACGGCACCTTGCTGTCGGGCCAGAACGTCACGAACATCGTTCTGCAGTACTCGTACATCCTGGTGCTCGCCATCGGCATGGTGATCGTCATCATCGGCGGCCACATCGACCTGTCGGTCGGCTCAGTGGTGGCGTTCTCAGGCGCGATCTCCGCAGTCATCGTCATCAAGGGCGGGCAGCCCTGGTGGGTCGGCGTGATCGCCGCGCTCGCCGTGGGTGCGCTCGTCGGAGCGTGGCAGGGCTTCTGGGTGGCCTTCGTGGGCATCCCGGCGTTCATCACGACCCTGGCGGGCATGCTCATCTTCCGCGGCGCCACCTACCTGACGCTGAAGAATATCTCGCTCTCGCCCTTCCCCCCGGAGTACGCCAAGATCGGCACCGGATTCCAGAACGGTCTGTTCGGCGGCAACGGCTTCGACGTGTTCACGCTCGTCGTGTTCGCCGTCGCGGTCGCGGGCTACATCTTCACGCAGTTCCGCCAGCGCGCCGCGGCCGTCCGCTACAACCAGCACGTCACCGCCATCCCGCTGTTCATCGTGAAGCTGATCGCTGTCGCGGCCGTCGTCATGGGCTTCGCATGGCTCCTGGCCAACGACCGTGGTCTGCCGAACGTGCTGATCATCCTCGCCGTGCTCATCGTGATCTACACCCTGGTCACCACCCGCACCGTGTTCGGCCGCAACGTCTACGCGATCGGTGGAAACCTCACCGCAGCGACCCTGTCCGGTGTCAAGGTCAAGTGGGTCAACTTCGGCATCATGCTGAACATGGGCCTGCTGGCCGGTGTGGCGGGCGTGCTGTTCTCGGCTCGCTCGAACGGCGCCCAGCCGGGTGCTGGAAACATGTTCGAGCTCGACGCGATCGCCGCATCCTTCATCGGTGGCGCCGCCGTCACCGGTGGTGTCGGCAAGGTGACCGGCGCCATGATCGGTGGTCTGATCATGGCCACGATGACCAACGCGATGCAGCTGCTCGGCTACGAGCAGTCGATCCAGTACATCGTCAAGGGTCTGGTGCTTCTGCTGGCCGTCGCCTTCGACGTCTACAACAAGCGCCGCGCCGGAGCCACCCGCTAAGGGTCCAGCGCCACATCAACGCCCGAGGGGCCCCGCGGAATCGCGGGGCCCCTCGTCGCGTTCGCGTCCATGGTGGTCGTCCTCTGCGCGGTCGCGTGCGGAGGTGACTGACCGACGGCCGGCACTGGCGCGCGGACGGGCCGGTCGCGCTGTGTGCCCGCTGCTCGCCTACGCTGGGCACGAGCATCACCACGTTGACGACGAGACCGGGGAGGGTCCGATGGGAATCACCGACGAGCTGCTGAAGAACAACGTGACGTACGCCGAGGAGTACGTCCCCGACCGGCCGCTCAAGCCTGCGAAGCAGCTCGCGGTCGTGTCCTGCATGGACTCGAGGCTCGACATCTTCGCGCTGCTGGGACTCGAGATCGGTGATGCGCACATCATGCGTAACGCGGGCGGCGTCGTCACCGACGACATGATCCGCTCTCTCACGATCTCGCAGCGCAAGCTCGGCACCCGCGAGATCATCCTGATCCATCACACCGACTGCGGTGCGCTCACGTTCACGGACGACGAGCTGCGCAACCAGCTGCTTGAGGAGACCGGGCTCAAGCCCAGCTGGAGCCCTGAGAGCTTCGTGGACCTCGACGCGGATCTGCGCCAGTCGATGGAGCGCCTGCGCCGCAGCCCGTTCCTGGTGGACGCCACGCAGGTGCGCGGCTTCGTCTTCGACGTGCACACGGGCGAGCTGCGCGAGGTCATCTAGGAGGGGCATCATGGCCGGAAGCGACTTCACCGACCTCAGGGCCGTCTACGTCAACTGCACGCTGAAGCCCAGTCCTGAGCTGAGCCACACGCAGGGGCTCATGGACGAGTCGATCGCGATCATGCGAGCGCAGGGCGTGGACGTCGACGTCATCAGGGCGGTCGATCATGACATCCGGCCTGGCGTGTATCCGGACATGCGCGAGGCGGTGCCGGGCGGCGGGCAGGATGCGGATGACTGGCCGGCGCTGGCGGAGCGGGTGCTCGCGGCGGACATCCTCGTGCTCGGCACGCCGCTGTGGCTGGGCGACAAGTCGTCGATCGCCACGCGCGTGATCGAGCGTCTCTACGGCATGTCGGGCGCGCTCAACGACCGTGGGCAGTATCTCTACTACGGTCGGGCGGCTGGTGTGATCGTGACCGGCAACGAGGATGGAGTGAAGCACGTCGCGATGAACGTCCTGTACTCGCTCCAGCACCTGGGCTATGTGATCCCTCCGAACGCCGATGCGGGTTGGATCGGCGCGATCGGTCCTGGTCCGTCGTACCTCGATGAGGGCAGCGGCGGCCCGGAGACCGATTTCACCCAGCGCAACGTGACGTTCATGACGTGGAACCTGATGCATGCGGCGCGCTGGCTCAAGGACTCGGGCGGCTTCCCCGCGGGAGGCAACTCACGTGCGGGGTGGGATGCGGGTGAGCGGTTCGACCACCCGAACCCGGAGTATCGCTGACGGTCCGCCTCAGAGTTCCCTGAGGGGGACCATTGTCCCCGTTCGTCCGGTATCAGAAACGATAATGTTTCTACCAGGCGATCTGATCGCCCGATCGGTCGAGGATCCCAGCCGCCAGCTGGCTTGACCCCCCCCTTCGTGCCGCGGCTGCGCCGGGACTCGACCGATCCGCTCCGAGGCGTTCGATGGCGCGTCCCGGAGCGGCCTCACCGCTGCGGGCCCTCGGGGAGCACCATCCCCCTCCTTCCAGGACCCCCTGGGGGCCCGCACAGGCGGAGGCGCACGTGCCGGAGGCTCAGACCAGCTCCCACGCCACCGTGATCCGCACGGACGCCTCGACACCGCCGGGCTCCACGGGCATCGCTGCCGCAGCCCGCAGCTGCCGGGTCCCGATCTCGCAGTCGGGGGTCTCGTCGATCCGAAGGACGGAGCCCAGGCGCAGGCCCGCGTGCTCGGCGAGCTGCGTGGCCGAGCGCACCGCGTCCGCCCACGCGTGATCCCGTGCGCGGTCGCTCAGCTCCGCGCCATCCGCCACCGCGAGCACCACGCCGTCCAGGCGGGCAGCGTCGCCTGCCGCCGCGATCGCCGCCGTCAACACCTCGCCCAAGCGATGCAGGTGTGCCACCTCGATGATCAGCCGATGCTCCGCGGCATACCCGACCGTCGTCGAGACGCCCTTGTCGTGGCGCTCCACGGCCCGGATCTCGACCCCTGACGTGGTGGACCTGTCGGCCTCGATGCCATGCTCCGCCACGGCGGCCCGCACCAGGCGCACCGCCGCGTTCGCATCGGCGACGGCATCGGCCACTGTCGGGCGCTCCGCCTGGCAGCGCAGCCGGATGGTGGCGGAATCCGCCGGGGAGTTCGCGCGCCCCAGTCCGACGACGGTCACGGTCGGGCGCGCATCGGTCATGCCGCCAGCCTAGGGGCGGGTCGGGCCGCCGTCGCGGCGAGCCGTGACCAGGGCACGCGTGCCGCGGCGCCGTGAGCGCCACGCCGCCACCGTCAGCGTCGTGCGGAGCGGCGCGCGCGCCGTGCCTTGCCCGTGGTGACGTTGAGCATCCGGATGATCGTGTCGATCGCCGCGAGCGACACGCGACCGCCCGAAGCCATCGCGAGCGCGCGCATGGGAGTCGACTCGAAGAAGCCTGCGGCCACGGGGTCGTCATCGGCGGACGCGCCAAGCTCCCGCTCCGACATCCTCTTGATCGCGCCGCGCAGCACCATGCCCAGCCCGCTCAGGTTGAGCTCGCGCACGGTCGTCTCGCGGTCGAACGGCAGAGTGGGCGCAGGTGCGGGCACCGGGTGGCCGAGCAGAGCCGACAGCTCCGCGTCGTCGGCGGCAGGGCCGACAGGGGCGGGCACGGGCGTCACGTCGTCGCCGGCAGCGATCCTCACCGTCGCGCGCTGGCGGATGTCGGTCGACGACAGCCCGACACGCAGCTCGAACTCGCCGGCCTCCACGGCCCACCGCGACGCGCGCGCGTCGTACAGCGCGAAGGCGCGCTCGTCGAGCACGAGGCTGACCGTCGCGGTCTCGCCGGGCGCCAGGGTCACCTTCTGCCAGGCGCCGAGCTCCTGCTCAGGGCGGTGGACGGAGGCGGTCACGTCGTGCACGTACGCCTGCACGACGGTGGAGCCCGCGCGATCCCCGGTGTTCGCCACGTCCACGGACACCGTGCGCTTCGCGCCACGCCCTGTGGTGCGGATGCCGTCCACCTCGAACGTCGTGTAGCCGAGCCCGTACCCGAACGGGAAGCGTGCAGGCGTGTCCCAGGTGTCGTGGAACCGGTAGCCGACGTGCAGGTTCTCCCGGTACAGGACCTGCGTCGGGTGGACGGAGAAGGTGGCGTTCGAGGGCAGGTCGGCGCCGAGCACCGGGAACGACTCGGCGAGGCGTCCGCCAGGCTCCGCATCGCCTAGGAGCACATCCACGAGCGCGGACCCCGCGGCCTGACCGCCCAGATAGGACAGCAGGACTGCGCGTGGCCGGCTGGCCCACGGGAGCTCGACGGGCGCTCCTGCAGCGAGGACGACGACGGTGGACGGGTTCGCATCCAGCACCTCCTCGAGCAGCCGGGTGTGGCCGTGCGGAAGACGCAGGTGGCTCCTGTCGTAGCCCTCCGCCTCGTACGAGCTGGGCAGGCCGAGCATCAGGACCACCGTGTCCGACGCGGCGGCGACCCGGCGCGCCTGGGCGATCAGGGCGTCGTCGGTGTCCCCGGACCCGACGTCGTAGCCAGGGGCGTATGCGACATCGCCGTCCAGCCTGCCCACAAGCGCGTCGTAGGCGGTGTCCAGCCTGGTGGGGTTGACCTGCGACGAGCCTGCTCCCTGGTAGCGCGGCGTCTTGGCGAACGCGCCGATCAGCGCCACGGAGGCATCCTGCGGCAGAGGCAGCACGCCGTCGTTCGTGAGCAGGACCGAGCCCGCAGCGGCGGCGCGCCGAGCGAGCGCGTGGTGCGAGTCGGGGTCGACCGGCGCCTGGTCGGCGCGCGCGACGCGCTCGGCCTGGGCCCGCAGCGCGAGGGCGACCACGCGTGACGCCGCCAGGTCGAGGTCGGCCATGGCGAGCGAGCCTGACGCGAGCGCCTGCTTGACCTGGCTGTCCCACGTGCCGTTCGAGCCTGGCATCTCGAGGTCGAGCCCGGCGTGGATGCCCGCGGCGCGGTCTGCGACCGCGAACCAGTCGGACATCACCACGCCGTCGAAGCCCCACTCGTCACGCAGGATGTCGGTGAGGAGGCGACGGTGCTGGCTCGCATGCACCCCGTTGACCTTGTTGTACGAGCACATGACGGTCCACGGCTGCGACTCCTTGACCGCGATCTCGAAGCCGGTGAGGTAGAGCTCGCGAAGCGTGCGCTCGTCGACCACCGAGTCGGCGCGCATGCGGTCGCGCTCCTGGCTGTTGGCGGCGAAGTGCTTGAGGCACGCGCCCACGCCCTCGGACTGGATGCCCGTGACCATCGCGGCGGCCATGCGCCCGGCGACCAGCGGGTCCTCCGACAGGTACTCGAAGTTCCGCCCGCCCGCCGGGTGGCGCTTGATGTTGAGACCGGGGCCCAGGATGACGTCCACGCCCAGCTCGCGCGCCTCCCGGCCGAGCGCGGCGCCGATCTGCGTGGCGAGCTCGGGATCCCACGTGGCGCCGAGCGCGGAAGCCGTGGGGAAGCATGTGGCAGGGTCCGAGTCCCCGAGGCCGACATGGTCGGCGTCGGCGGCCTGATGACGCAGACCGTGCGGGCCGTCTGACAGCGACGCCGAAGGGATGCCGTGCTCCGGCATCGCGACCGTGTTCCAGAAGTCGGCGCCCGACACGAGGGCGACCTTCTGGTCGGTGGAGAGCGTCGCGACGATGTCCTTCGCGCGTGCCAGATCAGTCATCGGCGGTCCTTCGTGTCGCTCGGGCGAGGGGTCGCGAATCACACTATCCGACGAGGCGCGAGCCGCCGACAGGGGTCGGTCAGTCCCTCCGTGGCTCCTCCTCGGCGGGGATGAGGGTCACCACCTGGTCGTCGTCCACGTGCTCGTAGGCGACCGCGCCGCGCGCCGGGGGGCCCTGTGCGGCGGGCGCGTCGGGTGGGTCGGCCTCGGCATGGGGCTCGAGGCCCCGTCGTCGTCGCCACCGGATCCGCGTGCCGCGCATATCGATCTCCGTGGTGGTCGGCTCGAGCCCGAACTGGTCGCCCAGGCGGGTGGCGATGCGCGCCACGAACTCCTCGCGGCTGGCGCGCACCTGCCTTCGGCGCTCGGCGGCGAGCGCGCTCAACGTGGAGATCATCATCATGATCATCACGGCGGAGAAGGGCAGCGCGGTGAGGATCGCCGCAGTCTGCAGCGCGGTGAGGCCCCCGGACACCATCAGCGCGATGGCGACCGCTGCCGTGGTGGTGGCCCAGAACACGCGGATCCACGCCACAGGCTCCTCGTTGCCGCCGGTGGTCAGCATGGACAGCACCAGAGCGCCGGAGTCGGAGGACGTGACGAAGAACAGGGCGATCAGGATCATCGCGCCGACGATCGCCACCGAGCCCGCAGGCAGGCCCTCCAGCAGCGTGAACAGCGATCCCTCGACGTCCACGGATCCGTCGGCGCCCACCATGCCGCCCTGACCGTAGAGCTCACGGTAGATCGCCGAGCCGCCGAGCACCGCGAACCACAGGAACGTGAGCGACGCAGGCACCAGCAGCACGCCCCAGACGAACTCGCGCACGGTGCGACCCTTGGACACGCGCGCGATGAAGACGCCCACGAACGGTGCCCACGAGATCCACCAGCCCCAGTAGAACGTGGACCACGATGCCTGCCACTCGCGACCGGCCTCGCCGGCGAACGCCGACGTGTCGAACGCCATGGAGATGAAGCCCGACAGGTACGCGCCGATCGACTGCACGAACTCGCTGAGGAGGAAGCCCGTGGGGCCCGTGAGCAGCACGAACAGGAGGATCGCGCCCGACAGCACCAGGTTCGTGCTGGAGAGCCACTTCATGCCCTTCTGCACTCCTGTCACGAGCGAGAAGATCGTCACGCAGGTGATGCCGACGATCAGCCACACCTGGGTGGCGATCGTGGGGCTGGCGATGCCGGTGCTGTCCAGCCCGGCGGACAGCTGCAGCACCCCGAACCCCAGCGAGGTCGCGAGGCCGAAGAGCGTGCCGACCACGGCGGCCACGTCGATCGCGTCGCCCCAGCGTCCCTTGACCCTGTCGCCGAGCAGAGGCTCGAGCGTCCAGCGGATGGAGACCGGCCGCCCGCGGCGGTGAACCGCGTACGCGACGGCCAGGCCCACGACGATGTAGATGGCCCACGCGTGCAGGCCCCAATGGAGGAACGTGCGCGCCATCGCCTGCTCGGCGATCTGGTCCGGCGTGCCCTCGACCCCGGGCGGTGGCGACACGAAGTGCGACAGCGGCTCGGACACCCCGTAGAACACGAGGCCGATGCCCATGCCCGCCGCGAACAGCAGCCCGTACCAGCTGAAGTTGGAGAAGGCCGGCTCGTCGTCGTCCTTGCCCAGCACGATGTCGCCGTACTGGCTGAAGCCCAGGTAGAGCACGAAGATCACGAAGATCGCCGCGATCAGCACGTAGTACCAGCCGAACGCGGAGATCACCGTGTCGTTGAGGGTGGCGAACACGGACTCCGCGGCGCTCGGCCAGATCAGCGCGAACGCCACGAACACGAAGATGATCGCGGCGGCCGGCCAGAAGACCGCCTTCGCCAGGCCCGCGCGTGACATGTGCTCTCCCACGCGCCCTGCCCCCTTGACCGCCATGCGACCCCTGCCTCAACGCCGATGCGCCCTCACCTCGGGGCGCTCTAGTCGAAACCTAGCCCGGATGCGTCACCGCGGCACAGGTTGGCGTCACATCTCCTGATGCGTGTCGGGGTCGCCGTCGAAGAGTCGGCCATCGTCCCTGGTCATCGCGGTGATCGCCGCCACCTCGTCGGGCGTGAGCTCGAAGTCGAAGACGTCCAGGTTCGCGGCCTGGCGTGCGGGCGTCGCGGACTTGGGCAGCGGCAGCGACTCCAGCTGAAGGTGCCAGCGCAGCACCACCTGTGCGGGGGTGACGCCGTGGGCCTCGGCGGCGGCGGTCACAGGCTGCTCGTCGAACGGTGCCTTGCGCTTGCCGAGCGGGCTCCACGCCTCGGTGACGATGCCGAGCCGAGCGTGGGAGTCGCGCAGCGCCGCCTGGTTGAACCACGGGTGCATCTCCACCTGGTTGACGACGGGCGTCACGCCGGAGTCCGCCACGATCTGGTCGAGCAGGGCAGGGGTGAAGTTGCTGACGCCCACCGAGCGCACCAGGCCGCGCCTCTGCGCCTCGACGAGCGCGCGCCACGCGTCCGTGTGCTTGCCGACCATGGGGTTCGGCCAGTGGATCATCATGACGTCGATGCGGTCCAGGCCCAGTCGCGCGAGCGATTCCTCGATGGAGGCGAGCGCACGCTCGTAGTCGTGGTGGCGGCCGGGAAGCTTGGTCTGGATCGTGAGCGCGTCCCGGTCCAGTCCCGACTCGGTCAGGAAGTCGCGCGCCGCCTTGCCGACGATGCCCTCGTTCTCGTAGTTCACGGCGGAGTCGAGCAGCCGGTAGCCGGCGTCGAGCGCGGTGCGGACGGCGCGGTAGCCGTCGTCCCCGACCAGGGGATACGTGCCGAAGCCGAGAGCGGGGATCTGGTAGCCGTCTGACAGGGTGCGGGTCGGGATGCTCATGGGGCCACGCTATGCCACCACAGGGACCGCGCGACCCACGAGTCGCCTCAGGCCGCCGGGTCGGTCGCCGCGTGCGCCCCCAGCCACGCGGTCAGGTCGTCGAGGACCTCCGCCTTGTTCGTCTCGTTCACCAGCTCGTGCCGTGCACCGGGGTAGACCTTCACGGTGACGTCGGTCAGGCCGGACCGCTGGCGGTAGTCGCGGGCCAGGTGGTCGATGGACGACGGGCCGCCCAGCGAGTCGTCCTCGCCCACCATGAGGAGCAGGGGCAGATCCTTGCCGAGCTGTCGGGACGGGCGTCCGAGCAGCCTCAGCGTGTCACGCAGGCCGAAGAGCCGCAGGAGCGGCACGTCGGTGGTCAGAGGGTCGGCCTTGAAGGCCTCGTGGACTGCGGGGTCGCGGCTGAGCCACTCGACGCCGGTGGTGCCCAGATGCTTGTGGCGCGCGTTCAGGCTGCCGCCGTTCATGTGCAGCAGCGTGCGGTGCGCGGAGCCGAGCAGCACTGCGGCGTCGTAGTCGGCGGCGTGCGTGTTCAGCAGGATCTGCGCCATCAGCGAGCCCCACGAATGTGCGACCAGCGTCAGCGGCAGGCCCGGGCTCTGCTCCCGGATGAGGCCCGTCAGCTGGTGGACGGCGGCCACCGCGGCACGGTGCCCGCCCGGGCCCAGACGGCCGAGCTGCGCTGCGTCTCCGCCGTGCTGCTCGAGGCCCGTCCGGCCATGGCCGCGATGATCGTCGGCCCAGGTGGTGAATCCGGCGGCGGCGAGCGCCCGGCCCACGTGCCCGTATCGGCCGGAGTGCTCGCCCACGCCATGGAGGAGCTGGACGACGCCTCGGGGGCTCTCCGCCTCCCACACGCGAACGTGGATGCGGACACCGAGGGCGTCGGTGTAGTCCATGTCCCTGCTCGCGTCGTCGCTCATGACGGCACGATAGCGCCAGGGGTGGACTCGGGTGCCTGGTGGCGAGCGCTCACGCAGGCGAAGCGGCGAACGATGCCCGATCATGCTGCCACCATCCAGGAGGAGGCGGACGTGGCCGCGTCGTCGGGCATCGCATCCGTGTCGCCGACCGGCTCGAGCGTCGGCTCGGTGCCGTTGAGGGCGTTCGCTGCGGCGAACGTCAGATCCAGATCCCACACCGCGACCGCCTCGAGCGTCGTCGCGTCCGCGAGCTGCGGGCGGGGGTCCCCATCATGGTCGCCGTCGGCGGCGGGCGCCGAGGAGGCTCCGTCCGCGAACGTGTACACGCTGCTGGTGGTCGTCGCCGTCGCGTTCGCAGGCTGGTCGACGGACGAGGAGACGGGATCCGACGGGCGTTCGCCCGTCGCCGTCGAGCACCCGGCGATCACGAGGACGCCGACCGAGGCTGCCGCCACTGCGGCGAGAGTGCGGTGCGTGTTTCTCATGACCTCAGTCCACCCGCGGATCCTCACAGTCTCCTGGGAGGGAACAGTGAGATGGCGCCGAGGTCACGGATCGGTAAAGGCAGCTGGCGCGGCGGTCGTAGTCTCGAACCGTGACCACTCGTGTGACCGTCCTGACGGGGGCGGGCGTGTCCACCGGCGCGGGCATCCCCGACTTCCGTGGACCCCGGGGCGTGTGGACCCTGCGACCGGACCGCGCACGCCTGCTCGAGATCGACGTCTTCATGAACGACAGGGCGTTGCGCGAGGAGGGATGGCGCGACTGGCGTGAGCATCCTGCCTGGCATTCGCATCCGACCGACGCGCATCGGGCCCTCGCGCGGCTGGGTGAGGCGGGCGTGCTCGAAGCGCTGCTCACCCAGAACATCGACGGCCTGCACCAGGCAGGCGGGTCCCGGCCCGCAGACGTGATCGAGCTCCACGGCGCGCTCGGCACCACGTCGTGCATGGTCTGCGGGGCAGGGCCGATGGCGACCGCCGACGTGCTCGCACGGCTCGACACCGAGCCCGACCCTCGTTGCGCAGGCTGCGGAGGGATCCTCAAGCCCGACGTCGTCTACTTCGGCGAGCCGCTGCCCCCGGCGGCCCTGGATCGCGCCGTGCGTGCGGCGGAGGCGTGCGACGTGATGGTCGCCATCGGCACGACCCTGACCGTCTTCCCCGTCGCCTCCCTGCCCGGCGTGGCGCTCGACTCGGGCGCGTCCCTGGTCCTCGTCAACGCTGAGCCCACCGCGTACGACCGCTACGCCGACGAGGTGGTCCGGGAACCCATCGAGACCGCGGTGCCCTCGCTGGTGGAGCGCTGGCTCGACGCCTGAAGCCGAGAGCGCCGGCTCGACGTCGGGTCGCGCCGCCCGGCGTCTTCCACCATGCTGGACGGGAGGGAAGGCGAGGACGCGATGGAGCGACCGGACGAGCGCGTGCAGCTCATCACCTACGCGGACAGGCTCGCGGGAGACCTGCCCGGCCTCGCGGCGCTGCTGCGGAGCGAGCCCTTCGACTCGGCGTTCGCGGGCGTGCACATCCTGCCGTTCTACACGCCGTTCGACGGGGCCGACGCGGGATTCGACCCGATCGACCACACCACCGTCGACCCCCGGCTGGGCACGTGGGACGACCTGCGCGACCTGTCGACCACGCACATCACGATGATGGACCTCATCGTCAACCACGTGTCCTCAGGATCCAAGGAGTTCCAGGACGTCGTCGCGCGAGGGCGCGAGTCCCGGCACGCAGACCTGTTCCTCACGCTCGGCACCGTCTTCCCCGACGGCGCCACCGAGGTGCAGCTCGCCGCCATCTACAGACCCCGCCCAGGCATGCCGTTCACTCCCATGAGGCTGGGCGGCGAGAAGCGGCTCGTGTGGACCACGTTCACGCCGCAGCAGATCGACATCGACGTGCAGTCGCCCAGCGGGCAGGCCTACCTCGACCGCATCCTCGCCAAGGCGGGGGAGGCAGGCGTCTCGTTCGTCAGGCTCGACGCCGTCGGCTATGCGATCAAGGTGCCTGGCACGTCATCGTTCATGGTGCCCGAGACGTTCCCCTTCATCGAGGAGTTCACGCAGAGGGCCCGCGCGCGCGGCGTCGACGTGCTGGTCGAGGTGCATTCCTACTTCCGTCGTCAGATGGAGATCGCGTCCAAGGTGGACCTGGTCTACGACTTCGCTCTGCCGCCCCTGGTGTTGCACGCGCTGTACACGGGAACCGGCGCCGTGCTCAAGCACTGGCTGGACATCCGCCCCCGCAACGCCGTCAACGTCCTCGACACGCACGACGGCATCGGCATCATCGACGTGGGTCCGTCGTCCGACCCCGGCGGGGGGCCGGGGCTTCTCAGCGACGCCCAGATGGACGAGCTGGTCGAGGGCATCCATGAGCACTCGGGAGGCACCTCGCGCGAGTCCACCGGCGCAGCCGCGTCTAACCTTGACCTCTACCAGGTGAACTGCACGTTCTACGAGGCGCTGGGCAAGGACGACCGGCGCTACCTCGCCGCCCGCGCCATCCAGCTCTTCACGCCCGGCATCCCGCAGGTCTACTACGCGGGCGCGCTCGCGGCCTCCAACGACATGGACCTGCTGCGAGCCACCGGAGTCGGCCGCGACATCAACCGGCCGTACTACGACCAGCACTCGCTCGCGGCGGCCCTCGCAAGACCTGTCGTGAAGGCGCTGCTCTCGCTGTGCGCCTTCCGGAACGAGCTGCAGGCCTTCGACGGCGATGCGGACGCGTCGCTCGACGGGTCCGTGCTCACGATCACCCGGCGGGGCGAGCGCTGGTGGGCGAGCCTGTCGGTGGACCTGGCGACCGCGGCGACCGTCATCGAGTGGGAGGGGCCCTCGGGGCCCGGCTCCACCGAGGACCTGCTGGAGGATCCGCCGAAGGTGTGAGCGCGAACGCCGCGGCGTCAGGCGCGACGCGGCGGGTCAGCGTTCGCGGAACCGTTCCCAGACCTCGCGGACGGTGGGCACGTGCACGCCGTCGGCCGCCATGACCAGGCGGGTCTCGCGACGGCTCCTCACCACGCCCACGACCCCGATCAGCCACGGGATCAGCAGCGCGGTGAAGGCCCAGCGGTACTCCCCGAGCGTGTAGCTGGTGGTGCCCGCCGGGGACACGAGCTCGAGCACGGCGCCGACCAGCAGGATCGCGATGATCGAGGCGACGAAGCCTCCCATGTTGACGAAGCCCGTCGCGGATCCGGCCTTGCCCTGCACCGCGAACGAGCGCGCGAAGTCCATGCCGACCAGCGACATCGGGCCGCCCGCGGCGATCACCATGACGAAGATCACCAGCTCCCACAGCGGGCGCGGCGTGGACGGGACGAGGACCACGATCCACGCGAGCGCGGTCAGCGATGCGCCACCGAGCACCAGCCACGAGCGCCGCATGGGGTGCTTGGCCGTGAGGGCTCCGATCACGGGCCCCACCGCGATGTTGGTCAGCACCATGCAGGTGAGCAGCAGGCTCGCCTCGGCGGGCGTGCGGCCTTGGCCGGTCGTGAAGAACGGGACGCCCCACAGCAGCGCGAGGGTGTTCGCCGAGAAGGGGCCGATGTAGTGGGACCAGAATCCGAGCCGGACGCCGGGTGTGGTCCAGTGCGTGCGCAACGCCTCCGCCACAGACGTGCCCGTCGGCCGCTCCTCGTCGGTGCCGAGCGTGGGCCGCACGAGCGTCCACCACGCGAGGACGGCGGCGCCCACTCCGACTCCGGCAAGCACCAGGAACGTGGGGCTCCACCCGCTCGCATGCAGCACGAACGCCACCGGGATGGCGGTGGCCAGCTGGCCTGCCTGGCCGATGAGCCCCGTGACCTGCAGCATGACGGGCACGCGCTGGGGTGGGAAGTGCTGGCCGACCAGCTTGGTGGCGGCGATGAAGATCGGTGCGTCACCGGCACCGATCAGCAGGCGGGCCACGAGGGCCCAGCCGTAGCTGGGGGCCAGCGCCATGAGAAGCTGACCGACCGCCATGACGAGCGAGCCGGCGACCATGATGCGGGCCGGGCCCCATCGATCGATCAGGACGCCGGCCGGCACCTGCATCCCGGCGTACGCGGCGATCTGGAGCACCGCCAGCATGGAGAGCGCCGTCGCCTCGACCGCGAAGCGGTCAGCCGCCTCGACGGACGCGACGCCCAGGGCCGTGCGGTGGATGACCGCGACGAAGTACACCGCGGAGGCGATGCCGAACACCACCCAGGCGGTGCGCTTCTGTGCTGGGGTGCGGGCGTCGGTCATGGTGTCCTCGTGCGTCGTGGTCGGTCTCTCGACCCGGCGGCGCTGGAGAGTCCTTCGTCAGGCTACGCCCGCCGACCTGGGACCTCGTCACCCTCGCAGGGTCCGGTCGGCCCCAAGTGGACCACGGGTGCGACGTCACGCGTGGCGGACGGGACCGACCTTCTGGATGTAGCAGCGTCCGCACAGGGACTCGTACTCGGCCTGCTGGCCGTCGATCGCGACCTGTTCGCCGTGGCTGACGAACTCGCCGTTGATGCGGCGGCCGTTGAAGACGGCCTTGGAGCCGCACCGGCAGATGGTCTTCAGCTCCTCGATGGCGTGCGCGATCTCCAGCAGGCGCAGCGACCCGGGGAAGGAGTGCGTCATGAAGTCCCCGCGGAGGCCGTAGCACAGCACCGGAACGCCGTGCATGACGGCGATCTCGTACGCCTCGTCCACCTGGGCGGGCGTGAGGAACTGCGCCTCGTCGACGAACACCGCATCGATCTGATCGAGCTGCCGGTAGGCCCGCAGCTTGTCGAGGAATGACTCGTCTGCGCCGAGCAGGACGTCGACCGAGCGCTCCACGCCGATGCGGGACTGCACGGACTCGCCGGCCTTCGTGTCGATGCCTGGCTTCACGATGACCGGGTGCTGGTCCCGCTCCTCGTAGTTGTAGGCCGCAGTCAGCAGCAGCGCCGACTTGGACGAGTTCATCGCGCCATAGCGGAAGTAGAGCTTCGCCACCGTGTGATCCTCCCTGGGATGTCGGGGCCATCGTCACGGCGTGCGGCGCGTGCGTGGTTCGTGGGCCCCGTGGGGCTCGAACCCACGACCTACGGATTAAAAGTCCGCTGCTCTGCCAACTGAGCTAGAGGCCCGCCTGCAATCGTAGCCGGGGCGGCTCGTCGGCCGGAATCATGCCTGGCAGGCGGCATGTCCAGACCCCACCGGATGCGTCCGGACGCGAAGGCGCCGAACCCGTCCGTGATGCAGAAGCAGCAGCGCGGCCCCGGGATGAACCACTCGGGCTGACGCCGTCGCGTCACGAGGTCACGCGCCTCACCCGTCGGCCGCACGAGCGAGTCAGGCGGCCTGTCGACGGCGTCGCCACGCGAGCAGCCCGATGCCGACGGCGAGCAGGCCGAGCAGCGCTCCGAGCAGCGGACCGGTGCCGTTGGCACCGGTGGTGGCGAGCGCGTCCGTGGCTCCGGCCGCCTCCGTTCCCCCTGCCGACGCGGCCGCCGCCGGGGTGACCTCCACCAGGTAGGTGACGCTCGCGTCGCCCAGGGTGGCGGTGATCACGTGCGGGCTGGCGTGCGGGAACGTCACGGTGAGACCGGCGATCACGTCGGTGGCGATCGAGCTGGTGAGCACCACGCGGCTGGTGTCGATCGGGTTGGCGTGGTGATCCACGCCGGTCACCGTGAACGTCAGCAAGCCGCCCTGGTCCACGCGCCCTGCGGAGGGCGTGAGGGTGAGCATCGCGTCCGTCGTGGCGTAGACCGTGGTGTCCGCCGAGAGCGAGGTGTCGGAGTCGAGCCACGCTCCCGAGCCGTCCGCCTCCGTGTTCCAGGCGTCTCCCGTGGGCGGGGCCGGCAGCGTGCGGTAGCCGGCGTCGAACGTGGCCGCGTAGACACGTACCGGGTCGACGGTGCTCGTGGCCCCGCTGAACGTGACGAGGTAGTTGCGGCCGCTGACGCTCACGCCCACCAGGGACTCGTCGAGGGCGATGACGCCGGCGTTGGCGATCTGGCCGGCCCCGGAGATCGAGGCGCCCGTCGTCGGGTCGGAGGTGGTGCCGAGCAGGCGGCCGGACGACGCGATGGTCACCTCTGGCCCGACCGCGTTCGAGTCCGCGACCACCAGGTCGCCCGACGGTACGTGAAGCGTTCCCGCGAGGGCGAGCGAGCCGAAGTCGGTGCCGTTGCGGCCGGCACCGATCGCGGAGCCTCCGCTCACGTCGGAGGCGGTGACGTCCGCTGCGGCGTCGATCGTGATGTCCGCTCCGGCGCCGCCGTAGCCGCCGCCGATGCCGGAGGCTCCCGCGCCCGTTGCGGTGACGGTGCCGCCGTGGATGGTCACCGTCCCGCCGTCGCCGAGGTAGCCGCCGCCGATGCCCGCACCGGTGGCTCCGCCCGTCGCGGACACGGTGCCGCCGTTGATGGTGATCGTGCCAGCGGACGAGTGGTCGCCGCCGCCGATGCCGGCAGCGTAGGTGCCACCCAGCGCGGTGACGTCGCCGCCGTCGATCACGAGCGCGGCGGACGACTCCACGCGGATCGCTGCACCGGCACCTGCCGACGTGTCCGCGACCAGGATGCCGCCGCCTTGCGAGTCGTCGATCGTGAAGGTCGTGTCGCCGCTCACCAGGATGGCGGTCGCGTCGAGGCGCTGTCCGTGGAGGTCGAGCGTCACGTCGCATCCGATCGTGATCGCGTCGGTGACGGCGATGTCGCGGTCCAGCGAGACGACGCTGCCGTCGGCGCAGGACGCGAGCGATGCCTGCAGCACCGAGGCTGGCGTGACCGCGAAGAGCGAGAGGTCGGAGCTGAGCGTGGTGTCGGCCGCGACGATCTGGCCCGAGCCGTCGGGCGCGGTCATCCAGGAGGTCCCCGCGGGCGCCGTGGGGAAGGTGCGGTAGCCGGCGTCGAAGGACGCGGCGAAGACCCGCACCGGGGCCGGGTCGGCGCCGCCCTGCGAGTCGAAGCTCACCAGGTAGTTGTGGTCGGTGATCGTCACGCCGGCACCTACCTCGGACGCCGCGAGGGCGATCAGGCCGTGGTTCACGATCGTGCCTGTCCCCGCGAGGAGGGTGCCAGAGGTGGCTGAGCCGACCGTCGGGTCGGCGACGGTGCCGAGCAGCCGACCGGTCGAGGCGACCGTGAACGACGTTCCGGGTGCGTCGTCGAGGGTCAGCGAGCCTTCCACCACGTGAAGCGTGCCGGCGAGGTCGAAGGTGCCCCACGATGCCGCGTCCACGCCTCCGCCGATCGTGGCGTCCGTTCCCGACACCGTGACGTCCGCGCCTGCGCCGATCGTCAGCTGGGGTCCGTAGGCGAGCCAGCCTCCTCCGATCGCGGCACCGTTGCCCGGGGACTCCGCCGTGACCGTGCCGCCGGTGATCGAGATGGTGCTGGTGTTGCTCGACATGCCGGTGCCGATCGCCGCGGCGTTCGCGCCTCCAACCGCCCGCACTGTTCCACCGGAGATGAGGATGGTGGTGCTGAAGGCGGTCTCACCGCCGCCGATGCCTGTGCCATCCGCGCCGCCGTACGCGGTGACGTCACCTCCCGTGATGCTCACGGTGGAGACGGACGAGAGGTTGCCGCCACCGATGGCCGCGCCGCCGGTCCCGGCATGCGCCGTCACGGTGCCGCCGTTGATGGTGATCGGCGACGCGACTCCGCTGAGGCTGCTGCCGATGCCGGCGGAATGGGAGCCGCCCAGCGCGGTGACGGTGCCGCCGTTGATGGTGATCGGCCCTGACGTGCCGCTGGCTCCGCCGATGCCTGCGCCGTTGTAGCCGCCCTCTGCGAGGATCGTGCCGCCGTCGATCACGAGCTCGGCGTCAGCAGGAACGGAGATCCCGGGCGAGCTCGTGCTGAGGCCGGAGGTATCGAGGCGTCCAAAGCCGACGGAGTCGTCGATCGTCAACGTGCTGCCGGCCGCGACCGCGAGGGTGTCGATCGACAGGGTGCGGCCGTTGAGGTCGAGCGTGAGGGAGCACTCGACGGCCACCGAGATCGCGTCGATGATGCTGGCGCCGAGCGCGACCGTGTCGCCGTCGCTGCAGGAGGCGCTCGAGGTCGCGTCGATCAGCTGGGCGGAGGTCGTCACGTTCGAGGTCGCGGCGTCGGCGACCTGGCTCGTGGCGCCGACGATCAGCGCTGCGACGGCGGTTGTGGCGAAGAGACGGCGCATGGATCCCCCTTGATGCTGCGACGTCGACACTCCCGTCGCCACGGTGACGCGCATGGACGGCACCCGACGTTGATAGGTGACGAGTCAACTGATTTGCGACAAGTCAACCCCACGAAGCGCCGCAGCACAACCCTCCGGTACCACGAGATCCCTGCTAGCGGACCAGGCCCAACGCCTCCAGCGTCCGCCACGCCATCCGCTGGGTCACCTCGCGCGGCGACAGCGCCATCCCCACCGCTTTGCTCAACCCGATGCCCCGCGCTCGCGCGACGAACGCGTCGTCCACGCGGCCCGTCTCCTTGTCGTACGCCGCGAGCACATCCTCGACCCCCGCCGCGGGCATCAGCGCGTGCGTGAAGCCGACGTCCACCGCCGGGTCGCACATCGCCATCGAGCCCCAGTCGAAGATGCCGCCGAACGCGCCCGCGTGGCTCAGGACGTTCGCGCCATGCAGGTCCGCGTGCGACCACACCCACTCGGCGTTCGGCGCCGCCGCAAGCGCCGCCGACCACAGCTCCAGCGCCGCGTCCGTGTCCAGCCGCTCGCCATGCGGCCCGCCGGACTCGTGCGCCCTCAGCACGCGCTCCGTCGTCTTCGGGTCGCGGTCCGCCATCGGGATCGACTGCTCGATGTTGAACGGCGCGTCCGCCGGGGCCACGGCGTGCACCTGCGCCAGCGCCCTGCCCACGGCAGCCCCCGCATCCGCCAGGAGCGGCACCTCGTCGGCCGTGTCCCCAGGGATCCAGGTGATCACCGCCCACGGCCACGGATACCCATGACCCGGCTGCCCGTGCGCCGTGAACTCCGGCGAGGGGAACTCCCACGCGCCGCGCAGCTGCGGCACCCAGTGCATCTCCGTCTGCAGGAACGTCACTGCGGGCTGCGTCCGCGGCAGCCGAACCGCGAGCGAATCGCCCAGTCGGAACATCGCGCAGTCCCAGCCGTCGAAGCGAGGCCCGAGCGGCAGATCCGCCAACTCGGGATGCTGATCCGCCAGCAGCGCCGCGACAGTCCGCGGCGTGATCGACGGATGCGCGGGCGGAGGGACGGTGTCGAAGCTCACCACGACGACGCTAGCAGCGGCACCGCTCACACGGCAGGCGATGACGCCGAACGACACCCGCGTACCCGATGTCCACAGCCGGGTCCCTGTTCAGACGCCGGCGAGCAGCAGCGCAGCGAACACGACCGCGCCGGCTGCCATCGTCACCCCCGAGGAGCGCCGCCACAGCGCCACGCCCACAGCCGCCAGGGCCGCGAGGTGCCACGCGCCGAACGGCCGCCACGCACCCTCGTCGAGCAGCAGGGAGTTCGCGACGATCGCAGCCATGGCCGCCGGGCCGACGAGCTGGAGCGCCTGCTCCACCCGCGGCGGGATGTCGCGGTCGCGGCCGAAGATGACGATGCCGCTGATGCGGATCAGGTACGTGCCGATCGCGGCGGCGGTGAAGATCAGGAAGGTGGTCATTCGCCCGCCCCCGCATCGTGCGCGAGCCCGTCGTCGGGCACGGCGCCACCGCTTCGGCGGCGCGACGGGACGAACGATCCGACCGCGATGCCCGCGAGGGCGCCCGCGAGCACGTTCAGGCCCCACGGCAGATCCTTCGCCAGCACGACCACCAGCGTGGAGACCGCCACGGCGACCACGCCGGGTGCGTCGCGCAGCCCGGGAACCAGGACCGCCAGGAACATCAGGGGCACGATGAACCCGATCTGCCACGCGTCCGGGATCACCGGGCCGAGCACGATGCCCGCGACGGATCCGATCACCCACACGACCACGAACGGCAGGGCTCCCCCCACGATGAACCAGCGGCGCCGCACCGGGTCCGGGTAGCGGTCGGCGTGCTGCAGCGCCACCACCGCGGCCTGGTCGGTCATCAGGTGCGCGAGGCCCAGCTTCCAGCGGGTGGGGAACGCGGCGAACACCGGCGCGAGCGCCGCCGAGTACAACGCGAACCGTGCGTTGATCACCAGCGCGGTCACCACCGCGATCACGGCCGGGGCATGGGAGCGGATCGCCTCGATGATCGCGATCTGGCTCGCGCCGGCGACCACCGTCACCGTGGCGTACGTGCCGACCCAAGGGTCGATGCCCGCCACACGGATCAGCGCCCCGAACGCCATGCCGAACAGCGCCGAGCCTGGCATCAGAGGCGCGATCGACCGGAGCCCGTCCCAGGCGTCGGCCCACTGCTGCGGCGCGATGCCGAACGTGGAGCGGCGGGCCGGGGAGGCGTCGGTCATCGCGCCAGTGTGGCACGGGCGCCAGGTGCCGCCAGGGGCGTCGGCGGCACCGGCCGCGACCTCAGCCCTCGGTCGGCTGCTCCGCGTCCCGAGCCGCCCGGTCGGCGGCCCGCCTCGCGTTCATCTCGGCTCGCAGCGCCTCGTATTCGTCGAGGAACGTCGCGTCGTCCCACACGCACACCAGCTCGTTCTTCTCGCCGAACCGCTCCAGGTGGTTCTGAGTCACCGCCATGAGTGCGAGCAGGTCGTCCTGAGTGGGCGCGGTGACGGCGATCTCGAGCGCCGTTCCCGTGCAGGTCAGGGTCGCGACCGAGCCGCCCCGGACGATGGTGCCGATGCCCGTGTCGGCGTCGAAGGCCGTGTCCAGCTTGCGGCCCAGGTGGCTGCACAGCTGCTTGGCGTAGCGGGCGGCGCGATCTGTCGCCGCGCGGCCTGTCAGGGTGGAGGTCATGCTGTCTCCTCGCGGGTCCGGGTGTCCGATGCCACGGTAACGCCTGCGCGTCGTCCCTGGTCGCCGGCGATCTTCCCCGATCTGGGAACAAACCGTGAGCCCTGGCCGTCATATTGCAGTACCGTCCGGCGAGAGCCGCCCGGGACCTGATCGTTGTCGTGGCCATACCGTTCTCCGCCCCCCCTTTGGAGAGCGGCTTCCCACACCGATGGCAGTCCCGAGCCGCAGCGATGCGCGTGCCGCCTACCCCCCCTCAGTCGGTGGGCTCCGCCGGGCGGTCGCCGGCTCTGCAGGATCCGCTCCAAGCCCCTCCGCACCCCGCCTCGGTCCTCCGGGGAAGACCAAGGATCGGTCAAGCGTTCACCTGGTGGCGCGTACGCTGGTCATCGGAAGGAGCCACACGTGACCTCTCGCAAGATCGTCAAGACAGACGCCGAATGGCGTGCCCAGCTCAGCGACATCGAGTTCCAGGTGCTCCGCATGGCGGGCACCGAACGCCCCTGGACCGGAGAGCTGCTCGAGGAGAAGCGCTCCGGCGTGTTCACCTGCCGCGCCTGCGGCGCCGAGCTGTTCCGCTCGGACACCAAGTTCGACTCCCACTGCGGGTGGCCGTCGTTCTTCGACCCCAAGAACTCTGACGCGGTGACGCTCATCGAGGACCTCAGCCACGGCATGGTGCGCACCGAGGTGCGCTGCGGCGAATGCGACTCGCACCTGGGCCACGTGTTCCCCGATGCGCCTCAGACGCCCACCGGCGACCGCTACTGCATCAACTCCGTGAGCCTCGACTTCACGGCCGACGAGGACGCCGTCCCCGCCGCACGTGCGGTGCCCGCCGACTTCGGCGCCTCCGATGGGGACATCTGAGTGGCTGAACGGCGCTTCCGGCGGCCCGCCATGCTCGACATGGAGGAGGCCGAGCAGATCGAGGGGGACATCGATCCTGCGGACCGCGCCCTGATCGCCCACGAGACCGCTGCCGCGATGGTGTCGCAGGCACGCGCCTCGCAGGACCCTCAGCTCGTCGACCGGCTCGTCCACCTGGTGGACGAGGAGGGCATCGACACGGTCGCGATGCTGTGGTCCAAGGCCGAGCCGCACACGCTCCCCGGGTCGCTGTGGCGCCTCTACATGATCCGTGAGTGGGTCAAGCACGATGGTGAGACCGTCGCGCGGTCGTACCACCGCGGCGTGCACGCCGCGCACGTGCGGCACGCGATCGCCGGCGTCGAGGACCCGCCGGGACCCGAAGAGGTCCAGCGCCTGGCGGACGCGATTCTGTCCGGCGTGTATGCGGGCGACCTCGCGGTGGCGCTCGAGCGCGCAGGCGCATTCTGCCGGGTCGTCGCCACGGGTGCCGCCTTCGAGGCCGAGTCCGACGAGGGCCATGCGGATGCCCGTGCGCATCGCACGACGCTGCGTGCGGCCCAGCTGCTGCGCACGGGCGAGGACCTGGAGCTCAATGCGCGCATGTGGCGCGAGGAGCGGCTCGACTAGCTCCCGCTGGGGGAGGCGGGCGCAGCGTTCGAGCGGTGCGTGAGCGCGTGGAGCGTGAAGCGGTTCGCCTCGACCGTGGGCAGATCGCTGCGCACGCCGTCGACCCGCAGGCCGTCGAGGAACAGCATGATGACGCGTCGCAGCGCGATGCGCTCGTCGCCCACGGGCCGTCCCACCAGGCCGCCGATCGCGTAGACGGCCAGGACGATGTCCGACAGCGTCACGTCGTCGCGGAGCTTGCCCTCGGCGCGGGCCCCCTGGACCACGGTGGTCAGTGCGCCGATCGTCTTGGCTGCGGGCATGTATTCGGGGTCCAGGTCGTACATGAGGCGCATCACGGTGCGCTGGCCTGGCGAGTCCGCCACCGACAGCGCGGTGATCTCCACGATCCCCGCGAAACGCTCCCACGCGGTCGGTGCGTCCGGAAGCTCGGCGACGTGCTCCATCAGGTTCTCGACGGCGCGGTCGTACATGGCGCGGATCAGCGAGTCATGGTCAGGGAAGTGCCGGTAGGCGGTGCCGACTCCCATCCCGGTCGCGGCAGCGAGCTCGCTCACGGAGATGTCTCCGTCCCGGGAGCCGAGGATGTCGAAGGCCGCCGTCAGAAGGCGCTCCCGGTTCGCGATGGCGTCCCTGCGGGGTCGTCGTGTGCGTGACATCGCTTCAGTCTAGGAGACTGCTTCGCGACCGCGTGACACCCCCGTGTTCGCCCTGCTTTGTCATGGTTCGTCCCGCGCGTCGGATGTTCGCGATCCGCCGAACCGCACCCGTCTGGCGTGGGTCGGGGTTACAGTTGAGTAGACGTCGGACCGTGGTAGCCCCGGGCTCCAACACCTGCCGCCACGAGCGGCCATTGCGCCGACTGGCGCTCCCGGTCCGACGTCTTCTCATGTCCCGGCTCCCGGCTCCCGGCGCTCTCGCGCGATCCGAGCGACGACCGCGGCTCCTGTGGGCGACAGCCACGAGCTTGGTCGCTACAGGGGAACCTGCAGTCCGTGCGTCTCGACGGCGATGATGCGCGGACCGGACGACGTGGGCTCCACGTGAGCGACCAGCACACCGCCTGCGGGAAGGTACGGGTTGGATCGAGGCAGCGCACCGCGCGTGTACCAGCGGGTGGCGGAGCGGACCATCTCGATGACGGTGGGAAGCGTGGGCCGGTGCACGCTGACGACGCGTGAGACGTCCTTGTCGAGCAGCTTCTGCAGCAGGACCGCGGTGGCGAGCGGACGTTCGGCGTGCCCCGGCTCGGTGAGCTGGTCGTAGGTCTTCACGGTGATGCCTGACGCCTGGGCGAACGGTCGCACCGTGGCCATGCATCGTTCCGCGGGGGACGAGGTGATGCGCGCGACCCCGAACGCCGCGAACAGCGGCACGAGCTGGCGGGCACGCTCCTGGCCGCGCTTGGTGATGGGCCGGGTCAGGTCGCTGCGACGCCACGCCTTGCGACGTCGCGCGCGTGCATGCCTGGCGATGATGAAGGCCCTCGTGTCGAGACGCTCGTTTTCGTAGGCGCTCACCAGTGCCTCGAGCGGCCGAAGGTCGTCCTTGAAGGTGATCCGCGAGTGCGCCTCGTCGATCGTGAGCCACGCTGTCCTGTCGATCTCCGCCTTGTCCACCGGAGAGACGGGCGGCCGTGCGGCGACGGCATGGCTGTCCTTCGCGGCGACGCGTGCCGCCCAGTACTTCACGACCTTCGTCTTGTCGCCGGCGATCGGGTAGCGGAGGGTGGGAAGCGGCTGTCCGAGCACGACCTGCTTGCCAGTCTCCTCAGCCACCTCGCGGATGGCACAGGCGGGCAGCGTCTCGCCTGGATCGAGCTTCCCCTTGGGCCACGACCAGTCGTCGTACCTGGGGCGATGCACGGCGAGCACCTGGAGCTCGTCCTTGCGTACGCGCCACACCAGGGCACCAGCGGCGACGACGGTGCCAGGCGGGTACCGCTTCACTTGCCGCTCCGCCTCCGTTGGGGCTGCCGTTCGATGTACAACGACTGCAGGTCCTTGAGCGGGCGGCCCTCGGCGTCGGCCCTCATGGCCGTCCACGAGCCGTCGGAGTCGAGCTCCCACGCGCCCACCTCGGCGGACATCGCGAGCTCCACGTTCTCGAGGAGCATGGCGACCTGGGTGGGGTCGACGATCGTGACGAGCGCCTCGATGCGGCGATCGAGGTTGCGGTGCATCAGGTCGGCTGAGCCGATGAAGACCTCGGGCTCGCCCCCGCCGCCGAACGCGTAGATGCGGGAGTGCTCGAGGAAGCGGCCGAGGATGGACCTCACGCGGATGTTCTCGCTCAGGCCGTCGACGCCAGGGCGCAGCGCGCAGATGCCTCGGATCACCAGGTCCACCTTCACGCCCGCCTGCGAGGCGCGGTAGAGGGCGTCGATCACCTTCTCGTCCACCAGGGAGTTGACCTTGATCTGCACCCAGGCGTCCTCGCCGTCGGCCGCGCGCACCGCCTCGGCGTCGACGCGGTCGATCAGCCCCTGGCGGATGCCCGTGGGCGCGACGATCAGGCGGCGGAACTTGGCCTTCGGCGCGTAGCCGGAGAGCTGGTTGAACAGCTTGGTGAGGTCGGAGCCGACGTCGGGGTCCTTGGTGAGCAGGCCGTAGTCCTCGTAGAGACGCGCGGTGCGGGGGTGGTAGTTGCCGGTGCCGATGTGGCTGTACCGCTGCAGCCCGTCGTCCTCCTGGCGGATCACAAGCGAGAGCTTGCAGTGCGTCTTGAGGCCGACGAGCCCGTACACCACGTGCACGCCCGCCTGCTCGAGCTTGCGGGCCCACGAGATGTTCCGCTGCTCGTCGAACCGCGCCTTGATCTCCACGAGAGCCAGCACCTGCTTGCCGTTGCGCGCCGCCTCGATGAGCGCGTCGACGATGGGCGAGTCGCCAGAGGTGCGGTACAGCGTCTGCTTGATGGCCAGCACCTTGGGGTCGTTCGCCGCCTGCGCGAGGAACGCCTGCACCGACGTGGAGAACGAGTCGTACGGGTGGTGCAGCAGCACGTCGCCGCGGGTGATGGCGGCGAAGATGTCCATCTGCTGGGCGGTCTCGACCGGCGCGAGCTTGTGGTGCGTGGTGGGTCGGAAGGCCGGGAACTGGAGCTTGGGGCGGTCCAGGTCGGCGATGACGTTGAGGCCGGTGAGGTCGAGCGGCGCCGGGAGGTGGAACACGTCCATCTCGGTGATGCCCAGCTCGCGCACGAGCAGCTCGCGGATCTTGGGAGGCAGGTTCTCGGCGACCTCGAGCCTGACGGCGGGGCCGAACCGGCGGCGCAGCAGCTCGCGCTCCATGGCCTTGAGGAGGTTCTCGGCGTCGTCCTCCTCGACCTCCATGTCCTCGTTGCGGGTGACGCGGAACGTGTAGTGGTTCACCACGTCCATGCCGGGGAACAGGTAGTCGAGGTGCGCGGCGATGACGTCCTCGAGCGTGACGAAGCTGCGAGGCTCGTCGGGCAGCGCTGAGGCGTCGACCAGTTGGCTGGGCCGGCCCTTCGTGTCGACCGACAGGAAGCGGGGCAGGGTCTCGGGGACCTTGACCCTGGCGAAGTACTCCTTCTCCGAGTCGGGGTCGCGGATCTCGACCGCCAGGTTGAGCGAGAGGCCGGAGATGTAGGGGAACGGGTGCGCCGGGTCCACTGCGAGCGGCGTCAGCACGGGGAAGATGTCCGAGCGGAAGAGCTTGCGCAGGCGGTTCTGCTCGTCGTCGCCCAGCTCGTCGTAGCGCACCAGGTGGATGCCCTCACGGGCGAGCTCCGGCAGCACGCTGTCCTCGAACACCACGGCGTGCTCGTCCATGAGCTGGTGCGCGCGGTCCGTGAGCGCCTCGACCAGGCGGGTGGGGCTCATGCCGGTGGCCGACGGGACGGCGAAGCCTGCGGCGATGCGGCGCTTGAGGCCGGCCACGCGGACCATGAAGAACTCGTCCAGGTTGGACGCGAAGATGGCAAGGAAGCGCGCCCGCTCGAGCAGCGGCGTCGCGGGGTCCTTCGCGAGCTCGAGGACGCGCTGGTTGAAGGCGAGCCAGGAGAGCTCGCGGTCCAGGTAGCGGTCGTCCGGGAGGTCGTCAGGCATGTCGTCGTCGATCATCGGCATCGTGAGCGTCTCGTCGGAGACGATCGCCACCGTGGACCCGGGATCGGGGGCGGGCTGGGGTCCGGCCTCTGTGAAGTCCATGCTGTCCGACATGCTCCTTATCGTTGCACGGGGCGGGGGCAGGGGCGACCCCCTTTTTCAGGCAGGATCCGCTGGGCGTCACGAGGGCGCGGCCTGTGGACGACCAGCGCGGCCGCACCGATGCGACCTCTCGTCGGACTCGTCCTTGAGAATGATGCTCGACCGTCGCGTCGTCCACTACAACTGGAGGAAGGACCAACGGCGGCCCAGCCGGCCCGTGCCGGGACCCGCCGCGGCCGGAAGGAGTGGCGATGACGCCCGTACCGATCGAGATCGACGGACTCACCAAGAGGTTCGGCGACGTGGTCGCAGTGGACGATGTCTCGTTCGACATCGGAGCAGGGGATATCTTCGGTTTCCTGGGCCCGAACGGCGCGGGGAAGTCCACCACGATCCGTTGCCTGCTGGACCTGATCCGCCCCACCTCAGGCGCATGCCGGGTGCTCGGCCTCGACTCGCGCAAGGACGCCGTCGAGATCCGCCGCAGCCTCGGCTTCCTTCCGTCCGACCTCGCCATGTATCCCAACCTCACGGGCCGCCAGACCCTCGAGTTCCTCGCGCACCTGCGCGGCGGCGTCGACTGGGCATGGGTCGACGAGCTGTCCGCACGCCTGGATGCCGACCTGACGCGCCGCGTCGCCGAGTACTCGTCGGGGAATCGCCAGAAGGTCGGCATCATCCAGGCCTTCATGAACCGCCCCAAGGTCGCCGTGCTCGACGAGCCGATCACCGGCCTCGACCCGTTGGTGCAGCTCGAGTTCCACGCGATGCTCCGCGAGCACGTCTCCGACGGCAACACCGTGTTCCTGTCCTCCCACACCCTCTCAGAGGTGGAGCGCGTGACCGACCGTGTCGCGTTCATCCGCCGCGGCCGCCTGATCGCGGTCGAGAGCATGGAACACCTGCGCGCCAAGGCCGTGCGGCGGCTGCGACTCGAGTTCGCGGTCCCCGTGCCCGCCGAGGAGTTCCTGGGCATCGCCGGCGTGCACGAGGCGACGGCCGACGGCGCGACCGTCACCCTGCAGTACGAAGGATCGATGGCGCCGCTCCTCAAGGCGGCCACGAACCGGGAGGTGCTGTCCGTCGAGTCCGGGTCGATCGACCTTGACGAGATGTTCCTCGAGTTCTATCGCGACGAGGCGGCCGACGAGGTGGCCGACGAGGTGGCCGACGAGCGCGGCGTCGAGGCCGCGAGGCACGGGGGCGCATGATGCTGCTCCAGACCCTGTACCTCAAGTCCCTCCGCGACCGCTGGCTGGGTGCGGTCATCGGCGTGCTCGCCCTCACCGCCACCGCGCTCATGAGCATGTGGGCGTACGCCGGCGTCGGCGACTCGGTGATCAGCTTCTTCGACCAGATGCCCGACTTCTACCGCACGACGATCGGCCTCAGCTCCAGCGGTGGCGTGACCACGCTGATGATGAGCATGATGCTCAACTTCCTGGGCCCCTTCGTGATCGCCGGCATCGCCATCTCCCTCGGCGCCGCGGCGATCGCGGGGGAGGAGCGCACCGGCACCCTCGACATCCTCACCACCGCCCCTCGCTCCCGCCGGCGCCTCCTGTGGTCGAAGACCGCCGCCATGATCACGGTCCTCATCGGCGCGAGCCTTCTCAGCTGGGCGGGGTACGCGCTCTCCGTGGTCGTGTTCGGCGAGAGCCTGGCGGGCGTCGACGTGGGCGCCGCGACCATCCACGTGCTCGCGGTGGCGCTGCTGTTCGGCGCGATCGCGCTCGCGGTCAGCACCGGCACCGGGCAGCAGGCGCTCGGATCCGGGGCTGCCGCCGGCGTGCTCGTGGTGTCGTTCCTGCTCTCGGGGATCCTGCCGCTGATCTCCGGATGGGAGGACTGGGCCAGGATCTCGCCCTGGTACTACATCGGTCACGGACAGCCTCTCGACAACGGTGTGCAGTGGGCGCCGGTGCTCGTGATCACCGGTATCGCGATCGCGCTGATCGGCGTCGCCTTCGTCGCTCTCGATGCGCGCGACCTGAGGTCGGGCGAGGCACGCCTGCCGATCCTCGAGCGGATCACGTCGGACCCGCGGGTCGCGAGGGCGCTCGTGATGCTTCGAGGACGGTCAGGCGCGCGGGGCGTCGTGGGTCTCACGCTCGCCGAGGGTCGCGCCGCGCTGATCGTCGCCGGCGGCGGCATCTTCGTGATGTGCGCGGTGATGGGCTTCCTGTTCCTCGCGATGTCCGACTTCGTCGGGCAGTTCGCGGCGTCGTTCCCTGACTCGATCATGGCGCTGGTGGGGTTCGCCGACTACTCGACGCCAGAGGGCTGGTACTCCGGCGAGGTGCTCAGCATCGTCGCCCCTGTGGCGGTGGCCGTGGTCGCGATCGGCCGCGGCACGAGCCTCGCCGTCGAGGAGCGGACGCGGCGGGCGAGCCTGATCTTCGGCAACCCCGTCTCGCGAGTGGCCGTCGGGTGGCGCAAGCTCGCGGCGACGGTGCTGGCCTCGTTCGCCGTGGGAGCGCTCGCGGGAGCGGGCATGGCGCTGAGCAACCTGTTCGCAGGGCTGGGGATGAGCTGGGGCAACATCGCCGCGGCGGCCCTGCTGCTGGCCCTGCTCGGGGCGACCCTGGGCGCGGTCGCGTTCCTGGCGGGCGCCCTCACCGGCGATCCCGCGATCGCGAACGCCGCGGGAACCGGCGTCGCCGTCGTCGGCTGGGCCATCGCCTCCTTCGCGGGGATCAATGCGGCGCTCGAGCCGTGGGCTCGGCTCTCCCCCTTCTTCTACTACTCGTCGCACCTTCCGCTGGAGAACGGCCTGACCTGGTGGCATCCCCTGGTGCTCGCGGGGACGACGGCGGTGCTCGGCGCGCTCGGCGTGTGGGCCTACACGCGGCGGGACCTCAAGGGCTGAGGCGCGCTCCGTCCCTGCGCCCGGGGCTGATCGGGCGCACCCGGGTGGCATCGGGTGCCGACTCATGTGGCATTCGGGCGCAGGTCACGATTTGGACACGCTGAACGGAGCGGGCGACCGGCCATGTTTCGCGCAAGTTAACAGTCTCTTCATCGCACCGTTGAGCAGCGTTCACATGTGCTACCAAGGAGGTCCGCGCGGCCGTGGGGGTTCGCGCGCACGCCTCATCGATGAGAGAAGGTACGTATCGTGCGTTCCCAGAACCGTCGTCGCCTCGCGCTCGCCTCCGGGCTCGCCGTCGCGGCTCTCACTCTCGCCGCGTGCTCCAGCGGCGACTCGACCGGAGACGCCAGCTCTGACGCGTCGACCGGTGCCAGCAGCGGTGGCTCGCTCCTGATCGGCACCACGGACAAGATCACGACGATCGACCCGGCCGGCTCGTACGACAACGGCTCCTTCGCCGTCATGAACCAGGTCTACCCGTTCCTCATGAACTCGCCCTACGGCTCGTCGGACGTCGAGCCCGACATCGCGGCGTCGGCCGAGTTCACGTCGCCCACCGAGTACACGGTGACGCTGAAGCCGGACCTGAAGTTCGCCAACGGTGACGACCTCACCTCGTCCGACGTGAAGTTCACGTTCGACCGCATGATGAACATCTTCGAGTCGGGTGCCGACGACGGCAACGGCCCGGGTTCGCTGCTGTACAACCTGGACTCCGTCGACGCTCCTGACGACCTCACCGTCGTCTTCCACCTCAAGTCCGCTGACGACCAGGTGTTCCCGCAGATCCTGTCGAGCCCCGCCGGCCCGATCGTCGATGAGGAGGTCTTCTCGGCCGACTCGCTCACGCCCGACGCCGACATCGTCGCCGCCAACGCGTTCGCGGGCCAGTACACGATCACGTCGTACGACCAGAACAACCTGATCAGCTACCAGGCGAACCCGGAGTACCAGGGCATCCTCGGCGCGGCCAAGACCGACATGATCGACGTGCAGTACTTCGCCGACGCGTCGAACCTCAAGCTCGCCATCCAGGAGGGCGACATCGACGTGGCGTTCCGCTCGCTCGACGCGACCAGCATCGCGGACCTGCGCACGGACTCGAACGTCAACGTGGTCGACGGCCCCGGCGGCGAGATCCGCTACATCGTCTTCAACTTCGACACGATGCCGTACGGCGCCACGACCGCCGACGCCGACCCCGCCAAGGCTCTCGCCGTCCGCCAGGCCGCGGCCGACCTGATCGACCGCCAGGAGATCGCCGACCAGGTCTACCAGGACACCTACACCCCGCTGTACTCGTACGTGCCCGACGGCCTCACCGGTGCCACCCAGTCGCTGATGGACATGTACGGAGACGGCTCGGGCGGTCCTGACGCCGACGCAGCCGCCAAGGTCCTCGCCGACGCAGGCGTCCAGACGCCTGTGGCGCTGAGCCTGCAGTACAACACGGACCACTACGGCCCCGGCTCCGGCGACGAGTACGCCCTGGTCAAGGACCAGCTCGAGGCCAGCGGTCTGTTCACCGTGGACCTGCAGTCCACCGAGTGGGTCCAGTACTCCAAGGACCGCACGTCCGACGTCTACCCCGCGTACCAGCTCGGCTGGTTCCCGGACTACTCCGACGCCGACAACTACCTGACGCCGTTCTTCCTGATCGACAACTTCCTGGGCAACCACTACGTCAACCAGGACGTCAACGACATGATCCTCGAGCAGGCGGTGACCACGGACTCCGCAGCCCGCACCTCGCTGATCGAGGACATCCAGGACGCGGTCGCGGCCGACCTCCCGACCATCCCGCTCCTGCAGGGCGCGCAGGTGGCCGTCACCGGAACCGACGTCATGGGTGCCTCCGACACCCTCGACGCCTCGTTCAAGTTCCGCTACGGAGCCCTCTACAAGGGTTGACCTCGATACCGTGGGGGCCGGGCGTTCGCGCCCGGCCCCCACGTTCTCGTCCTCCCGCACATGAACGGCCCACGAGGGCCACCGAAGGACCTACGTATGACGACGACCGTCGACCAGGAGCAGCCGAAGACTCGGAAGACGAGGTCGGGCGGCGGCTCGCTCGGCCGCTACATCCTGGTGCGGGCGCTGCTGATCATCCCCACGGTGTTCATCCTGGTGACCACCGTGTTCGTGCTGATGCGTGCGACCGGAGATCCGATCACGGCCTCGCAGGGTGGACGGCTCCCTCCCGATCAGCTGGCGGAGCGCATCCACGCCGCCGGCTACGACCGGCCCATCCTGGTCCAGTACCTCGACTACCTGGGCAGCCTGCTGCACGGCGACTTCGGGACGACGCTGTCCGACCATCGCCCCGTCACCGAGGTGCTGACCACCTTCGGCGCCGCGACGCTCGAGCTCGCGTTCTACGCGCTCATCGTCGCCTTCATCGTCGGCATCCCGCTGGGACGCATCGCCGCGCACCGTCGCGACAAGACGCCCGACGCGGTGCTCCGCGTGCTCGCGATCCTCGCGTACGCGACCCCCGTGTTCTTCGCAGGCCTGCTGCTCAAGCTCGTCTTCTCAGTCTGGCTGGGCATCCTGCCCGTCAACGGGCGCGCCAGCACGCGGGTCGAGCTCCAGCTGATCCGCGTGGACCACCCCACCGGCATCTACCTCATCGACGCGTTCAAGACCGGCGACTGGGCGAACGTGCTGGACGTGCTCCAGCACGCCGTCCTGCCCGCGCTCGCGCTCGGGCTGCTCACCGCCGGGGTCTTCCTGCGCCTGGTGCGCACCAACGTCATCTCGACGCTCGGCTCCGGCTACGTCGACGCCGCCCGGTCGCGTGGAGTCAAGGAGCGCCGCCTGCTGAAGAAGCACGCCTACCGGCCCGCGCTGATCCCCATCGTGACCGTCATCGGCCTGCAGATCGCGCTGCTGCTCAGCGGTGCGGTGCTGACCGAGACCACCTTCGAATGGAAGGGGCTGGGCTTCCAGCTCGCCCAATACCTGCAGGCGCGCGACTTCGTCGCCGTGCAGGGCATCGTCGCCCTGCTCGCCGTGATCGTCGCCCTGACCAACTTCGTCGTGGACATCATCGCCGCGCTCATCGACCCGCGAGTGAGGTACTGACATGACCGCCGCTCCCGCCCAGGCCCCCGCCATCGCGCCGCGTCGCTCCCTGTGGGCCAGGCTGCCGATCGTCTCGCAGCTGCGCAGCTCCGTCGGTCTTCAGCGCGGCATGCTCATCGCCGGCCTGGCGCTGACCGCGATCTTCCTGCTCACCGCCCTGCTCGCACCGCTGCTCGCGCCGTACGGGTACTCGCAGCTGCGTGACGACAACGGACTGTTCGGCGCGACCCAGCCGCCGTCGTCCGCGCACCTGCTCGGCACCACCGTCGGCGGCTACGACGTGCTCTCGCGCCTCATCTGGGGTGCGCGCACCGCGTTCCTTGTGATCGTCGTCGCCGTCATCGCTTCGATCATCATCGGCGTGCTGCTGGGGCTGGTCTCCGGCTACTTCGGCGGCTGGCTGGACCGCGTGCTCGTGGTCGTGGCCGACGCGATCTACTCGTTCCCGTCGCTGCTGCTCGCGATCGTGCTCGCCATCGTGATCTCCGGCGGGCAGTCCGGCATGTGGTCCGGCATCTTCTCCGCCGCGCTGTCCATCACGGTGATCTTCATCCCGCAGTACTTCCGCGTCATCCGGTCCGAGGTGGTGCGCATCAAGGCGGAGGCGTTCGTCGAGTCGGCGCGCGTCATCGGGTCCTCGCACGTGCGGATCATGGGGCGCCATGTGCTGCGCAACTCCACCAGGACGCTGCCGCTGATCCTCACGCTCAACGCCTCCGAGGCGATCCTCACGCTCGCGGGCCTGGGCTTCCTGGGCTTCGGCATCGACCCGACGGCCGCAGCCGAGTGGGGCTACGATCTCAACCGCGCGGTCGCCGACGTGGCGGCAGGCATCTGGTGGACCGGGCTCTTCCCCGGCCTCGCCATCGTGCTCGTCGTGCTCGGCCTGACGCTCGTCGGCGAGAGCCTCAACGACCTGGCGGACCCCCGTCTGCGCAAGCGCGCAGCCGGCGCCGAACCCGTCGAGGACCTGGGGGTCGAGCTGCCGCCCGGGCCGGCGCCCACGTCCGACCCGGCCCAGGGGGACACCGTCGACGTGGACCCCGCGCCCGTCGCCCCGACCAAGGAGGGCACGCTGTGACCGACGTCGTGGACATCAAGGACCTGCAGGTCACCTTCGCCACCGACGCGGGCCCGGTGCGGGCCGTCGACGGCGTGAGCCTGGCCGTGCGCCAGGGCGAGGTGCTCGCCGTGGTGGGCGAGTCCGGCTCCGGCAAGACCGTCACCGCCCGCACCATCCTGGGCCTCCTGCCCGAGACGGCGGCCATCAAGGGCGCTGTGGTGCTGTCCAGCAAGGACGGGACCACCGAGGGCGACATCGTCACGATGTCCGGCTCGCGGCTGCGCCAGGTGCGCGGACGCGACGCCGCCATGGTGTTCCAGGAGCCGTCCACCGCGCTCAACCCCGTGTTCCCCGTCGGCTGGCAGATCGCTGAGGGCCTGCGGGCGCACGGCCGTTACTCCAAGTCGCAGATGCGCGCCAAGGTGATCGACGTCATGAGGCGCGTGGGCATCCCCGACCCCGAGACGCGGATCGACCACTACCCGCACCAGTTCTCCGGCGGTCAGAAGCAGCGCATCGTCATCGCTCAGGCGCTCGTGCTCGATCCGGGCGTGATCGTCGCGGACGAGCCGACCACCGCGCTCGACGTCACCGTGCAGGCCGAGATCCTGGACCTGCTGCGACGCTGCCGTGACGAGTTCGGCGCCGCGGTGGTGCTCATCACTCACAACATGGGCGTCGTCGCCGACCTCGCGGACCGCGTGGCGGTGATGTACCAGGGCAAGCTCGTGGAGCAGGCGGATGTGAAGACGCTCTTCAGCTCGCCGCAGGAGCCGTACACCCAGCAGCTGCTGGCGGCTGTGCCACGTATCGGCGAGGGCCTGGAGCGTGCGCATGAACGCGCCTCGCGCCGGCCCGAGGGCTGGGACGAGCAGACTCCGGCCGTGCGCGCGAAGGACCTGAGGATCGTCTATCCGGGGCGCTTCCGTCAGCCCGACTTCGTGGCGGTCGGCGGCGTCGACCTGTCGATCAAGCCCGGTGAGGTGCTCGGCCTGGTCGGGGAGTCAGGTTCGGGGAAGACCACCATCGGCCGCGCCATGGCGGGCCTGACCAAGGTGTCGGGCGGGTCGCTCAACGTGCTCGGCGTCGAGATGAACGGCATGCGCGAGAGGGAGTTCAAGCCGATCCGACGACGCATCGGGTTCGTGTTCCAGGACCCCGCCACCAGCTTCAACCCGCTGCTCACCATCGCCCAATGCGTAGCCGAGCCCCTGATCGTCCACGGCAGGGCCGGCGATGAGCGCGAGGCGCGCGTCCGCGTGAACGAGCTGCTCGAGGCGGTGCAGCTGCCCACCTCCTTCGGTGACCGCTTCCCGCACGAGCTGTCCGGCGGCCAGCGTCAGCGGGCGTCGCTCGCTCGCTCGCTCGCGCTCGACCCCGAGCTGCTGATCGCCGACGAGCCGACCTCCGCGCTGGACGTCTCCGTGCAGGCGAAGGTGCTCGACCTGTTCGACGAGCTGCACCGCGAGCTCGGGTTCGCCGCGCTGTTCATCAGCCACGACCTGGCCGTCGTCGACATGCTCGCCGACCGGATCGTCGTCCTCCACCACGGCAAGGTCGTGGAGGAGGGCACCGGTGACGAGGTGCTCGGCTCTCCGCAGCAGCCGTACACGCAGCGTCTGCTGGCCTCCCTGCCCGTGCCCGATCCGGTCGCCCAGGCCGAGCGTCGCGCAACCTGGGAGGCGCTGCGCGCGGCCGACGCCGAGGCGTAGCCCGCATCGACGCCCCGCGCTGCTGATCGCGGCCGGGGTCTGGTGGCGCCGCGCACCGCGACGGCATACTCGGTGGATGAGAGTCCTCGCCGTCGTCCGTGCCACGCTGCCGGGACTGCTCATCGCGGCGCTCGGCATGTGGGTCTTCGCCGCGCTGCTCGAGGGTCTGCTCGAGAAGGGCGACCTGTATGTCGTCGATCAGCCGGTGGTCGACTGGCTCGCCGCGCATCGTCAGCCATGGCTGACAGGCCTGCTCACGGCCGTGACCGACACCTTCGGTCCCGTGATCCTGCCGGTGGCGGTGGGTGTGGGAGGCGTGGTGTGGGGCGTCGTCACCGGACGCTGGCGGGAGCCGGTGCTGCTGGTGGCGGCGATGGCCGTGTCCATCAAGCTGGCGCTGGTGCTCAAGACGCTCGTCGGGCGGCCCCGGCCCGCGGACTCGCTTCAGGTGGTGCCCGGCCTGGAGAGCTCGGCCTCGTTCCCTTCGGGACACACGACCGCCGCCGCGACCCTGGTGCTGGTGCTCGGATACCTGATGCTCCGACGTCGGTGGAGCGCCCACGCCTTGCTCTGGTGGGCGGTGATCTCGGTCGTCGTGGTGGGCACGGTGGCGAGCAGCAGGCTCTACCTGGGCTATCACTTCGTGACGGATGTGATGGCCGGTGCCTGCCTCGGTGTCGTCGCGTTGGGCGGGGTGATCGTCGTGGACCGATGGCTCGATCTGTGGGAGGGCCGCGCGGAGCAGGCGACGCGGTCCGCGCCGGCCGGTCTGACGCCCGGGGAGTCGCGCTGACGCGCCTGCCGGGTTAGCGTGGTGCTCTGTCCCCGACTTGAGAATGGCCGTTGCGGCCGCAAGGGAGGTGCACGATGTGGTGGAGATTCGCGCAGGCGGTGCGTCGCGGCGAGCACAGGCTGTCGGTGACCACCTGGCTCACGGCGATCACCGCGGTGCTCTACACGATCCTCCCGGTGGATCTGATCCCGGAGCTCTTCCTCGGCCCGTTCGGGTTCATCGACGACCTGGGGCTGTGGGGCGTGGTCGTGATGCTCGCGACGCGCGAGATGCATGAGTGGCAGGCGTCGAGGTCGTTCGACGAGTCCGTGGTGGATGCCGAGGTGGTCGGCTAGGTGCTCGGAAGCGTGAGGATCTCCACCCCGTCCTCGGTGATCGCGACCGTGTGCTCGCTGTGCGCCGTCCTGCAGCCGGTCGCGCTGCGCAGCGTCCAGCCGTCGTCGTCGATCAACAGCTCGTCCGTGTCGGCCATGACCCAGGGCTCGATCGCGAGGAGCAGCCCCGGCTTGAGGCGGTAGCCGCGTCCGCGTCGGCCGTCGTTGGGGACGTGCGGGTCCTGGTGCATGGTGGAGCCGATGCCGTGCCCGCCGAAGTCACCGTTGATCGAGTAGCCGGCGCCGTGCAGCACGGTCCCGACGGCGTGCGAGATGTCGCCCAGGCGTGCGCGTGGCCCTGCGGCGGCGATCCCGGCGGCCAGCGCATCCCGAGTGGCGTCGATGAGCGCGAGGCTGTCGGCAGGCTGGGTATCGCCCACGATGAAGCTGATCGCGGAGTCCGCGGCGATGCCGTCGAGCTTCACGGCGAGGTCGAGCGTGAGCAGGTCGCCGTCCGCCAGCGCATGGTCGTGGGGGAGCCCGTGGAGCACGGCGTCGTTCACGGAGGTGCAGATGTAGTGGCCGAATGGGCCGCGGCCGAACGACGGCGCGTAGTCCACGTAGCAGGACTCAGCGCCCGCGGCCTCGATCATCTGCCTGGTCCACGCGTCGATCTCCAGCAGGTTGGTGCCTACCTTCGCCCGCGCCTTCGCGGTGTGAAGGATGTCGGCGACCAGGCGACCTGTCCGGCGTGCTCGCGCCAGCTCGTCGGCGTTGAGGATCTCGATCATGGGGCGCCTTCCAGCTGGGGTCGCGCGGAACTGGTCCGATAACAATACCGGTAAGACTATACCGGTACTATCATCGGAGCATGGTCAGGCTGCCGAACACCCCCGAGGAGATCGCACGCGGGCAGAGGCTCGGCGAGCTGCTCCGAGAGGCGCGGGGCCAACGGTCGATGCTGGACGTCGCACTCGACGCAGGCGTGTCCCCTGAGACGCTGCGCAAGATCGAGTCCGGTCGCGTCGCGACCCCTGCCTTCACCACCGTCGCCGCGCTCGCAGGAGTGCTGGGGCTCTCCCTCGATGCGGTCTGGGGCTCCATCAACGACGCCGGACACGGCGCTGTTGAGACGGCCGTGGAGAACCTGCTCGTCTCATAGGGCGGTCTGGCCGGCAGTGCGCCCCCGCCATGCGTGCGCGCCGCGCGCGGGTTCCCTGGTGGACGGTGGAGCGCCGCGCGTTAGAGGTCTGAGTCGTCGGAGTCGGTGACGCTGTCGGCGGACACGACCTGGATCGCCTCCGTCGTCGTCGCCGCCTCCCGACTGCGGGAGTCCTCCGAGGCCGACGCCGTGGACGCCCCGCCGATCGACAGGCCCGCCGCGGCGCCCAGGGCGACCGCCCTCATCGTGGTGCGCTGAACGGCGGACAAGCGGTGCGGCGTGTTCACGGGCTCTCCCTGGACGGCGCCGCGCCGGTCGCGACCCTCACCCCTCCAACGGTTCGGGGCGCATGCCTGGTTCCAGGGACTTCGTGAAGAATCGCGAATGGGGGTCATCGGTGTAGTCGGCGAACGGTCCGCACGGCGTGAAGCCCGCTCGCGCGTAGAGGCGATGGGCGGGCGCGAAGAACTCCTGCGTCCCGGTCTCGAGGCTCACGCGGTCATAGCCGCGCTCCAGCGCCGTCGCGAGCAGCTGGGTGAGGACCTCCGCGGCCACCCCACGGCCTCGCGCGGACGCAGCCGTGCGCATCGACTTGATCTCGCCGTGCGCCGAGTCCAGCTCGGCGATGGCGCCCACGCCCAGAAGGACCCCGTCGTCGTCCCTGGCCGCCAGGAAGGCGATGCCGGGACGCTTGAGGCGCGCGACGTCCAGGGCGTGGACGGACTCGGCGGGAGATGTGGCGTGCATGTGCGCCAGGTGCTCGTCGAGCAGGGCGACGATGTCAGGCGTGGCGGGGTCCTCCGGGACGATGCGCATGCCGAGCATCGTCCCATCCCACGGCGTGCCTGGTCATCACCTTCAGGGTGTCCCGCCGTCGCTCACAGGGCAGGCGTGCGGGGCGGCGACGCAGGCTGGCGCATGCGCGAAGCTCGACGGTGCCTGTCAGTGTCGGGGCTCGAAGCGGAGCAGATCGCCGGGCTGGCATTCGAGCACGCGGCACAGTGCGTCCAGGGTGGTGAAGCGGACGGCCCGCGCGCGGCCATTCTTGAGCACCGCGAGGTTCGCGGGCGTGATGCCGACGCGATCCGCGAGCTCGCCCACGGACATCTTGCGGCGCGCGAGCATCACGTCGATGTCGACGACGATCGGCATCAGATGACCTCCGCGAGCTCGCGGTCGGCGGCGATCGCCCTGAGAAGCACTTGGCGGACGACGAGCGTGACGAGCGTCGCCATGCATCCCGCGGCGGCGACGATCATGAGCCAGATCACGATCGGGCCCGCGGCGCGGCCGGCGGGCAGCGACATCTGGTGGACCACGACGACCGCGGTGATGGCGGTCGACGCTGCCAGGGACCATGTGATCACCGCCAGCCATGCGAGGCCGGGGCGGCCCACGACGCGGCCGGAGGTGGCGAGCGACACGAGGCGCCCGAGCGCCAGCAGTGCCACCTGTACGCCGGCGATCGCGACGACGGCTGCGAGGCCGTATGCCGCGGCGTAGTCGGCGACCTCCGGGTACCTCGACGCGTCCTCGCTGGCGCTCGCGCGCACCAGCGTCTGCACCAGGACGAGCGCCAGGACAACGACGGCGATCGCGAGGTACGTGGCGGCCTTCAGCGCAGTCTGCATGAGCCGAATATCGCGAGATATCTATCGTTTGTCAATAGGACAACGCGAGAGCCGACATGCATGCAGCCGGCGCGGGTGGATCAGTCCGACCTGCCGCTCGCCAGCCCGTCCTTGATCGCATCCATGACCGACGAGTCCGCGAGCGTGGTCACATCGCCGACCTCGCGGTTCTCGGCCACGTCCCGCAGCAGACGCCGCATGATCTTCCCCGACCGGGTCTTAGGCACCTCCGACACCACCAGGATGTCGCGCGGCTTCGCGAGCGGGCCGATCTCCTTCCGGACATGCGCGCGCAGCGCGTCCGCGATCGCCTCGCCGTCCTCTGGCACGCCCTCGGCATCGCCGCGGACGATGACGAACGCGACGACGGCCTGACCGGTGATCGCATCGGTCGCGCCCACCACGGCCGCCTCGGCCACCCACGGATGAGCCACCAGCGCGTGCTCGATCTCCGTCGTGGTGAGCCGGTGGCCGGAGACGTTCATCACGTCGTCCACTCGGCCCAGCAGCCACAGGTCGCCGTCCACGTCCTTCTTGGCGCCGTCCCCCGCGAAGTACATCCCGTCGAAGCGGTTCCAGTACGTGCGCGCGAAGCGGGCGCGGTCGCCCCAGATGCCTCGCAGCATGCTCGGCCACGGCTCGGTGATGACCAGGTATCCGCCGTCGCCGGCGCGCACGGGACGGCCTTCGTCGTCCACGACCTCGGCGGCGATGCCGGGCATGGCCGTCATGGCGGAGCCGGGCTTCGTGGCCGTGACGCCAGGCAGCGGGGAGATCATGATGGAGCCCGTCTCGGTCTGCCACCACGTGTCGACGATGGGGCAGCGGTCGCCGCCGATGACCCGGCGGTACCACATCCACGCCTCCGGGTTGATGGGCTCGCCCACCGAGCCGAGCAGGCGCAGGGAGCTGAGGTCGAACCCATCGGGGATCGCCTCGCCCCACTTCATGAACGTCCTGATGGCGGTGGGAGCGGTGTAGAAGATCGTGACGCCGTACTCCTGGACGATCTCCCACCATCGTCCCTGGTGAGGGGTGTCCGGGGTGCCCTCGTACAGGACCTGGGTGGCGCCGTTGATCATGGGCCCGTAGACGATGTAGGTGTGGCCGGTGATCCAGCCGACGTCCGCCGAGCACCAGTAGACGTCCGTGTCGGGCTTGAGGTCGAACACGATGCGGTGCGTGAGCGCCGCGCCCGTGAGGTAGCCGCCGGTCGAGTGCCACAGGCCCTTGGGTGCTCCCGTGGTGCCCGAGGTGTAGAGGATGAACAGCGGATGCTCCGCGTCCACCCACTCGGGTTCGTGCTCCGCAGGCTGCGTATCCACGACGTCGTGCCACCAGAGGTCGCGGCCCTCCGTCCACTCCGTGGGTTGACCCGTGCGCTTCACCACCAGCACGTGCTCCACGCTCGCAGCGAAGCCCGGGTGGGCGATCGACGGCGCCAACGCCTCATCCACCAGGGGCTTCAAGGCGAGGTGGGAGCCGCGCCGGTTGCCGCCGTCGGCCGTGATCACCAGCCTGGCCTGTGCGTCGTCGATGCGCTGACGGAGGCTGGCGGCGCTGAAGCCTCCGAACACGACCGAGTGGATGGCGCCGATACGGGCGCACGCCAGCATCGCGACCACGGCCTCGGGGATCTGCGGCAGGTAGATGGCGACGCGGTCGCCCTTGCCGACCCCCAGGCTGAGCAGGCCGTTCGCCGCCCGCTGCACGCGCTCATGCATGTCGGCGTACGTGAGGGTCTGCGTGTCACCCGGCTCGCCGACGAAGTGGAACGCCACCCGGTCGCCACGGCCCTCGCGCACGTGCCTGTCCACCGCGTTGTCGCACGCGTTGAGGATGCCGTCGCCGAACCAGCGGGCCACCGGCGCGTCGGACCAGTCGAGGATCTCGGTGAACTCCTGCTTCCACGCGAGCCGACGGGCCGCCTCCTTCCAATACTCCAGGCGGTCCGCCTCGGCCTTCTTGTACTCGAAGGCGGTCGCGTTCGAGTGCGCGGCGAAGGACGCCAGCGGCGGGAAGCTGCGGCGCTCGGTGTGGAGGTTCTCCAGCGTCACATGGTGGCGCGGGTCGTGCGGACGATCCCCCGCGGTGGCGGGATCGGCGTTCGAGCTCGGGGACTCGGCGGGGACAGCGGTCAGGGACTCATGGACGTCGTTGGCCATGTGGGCCAGGGTAAACGCACCGCAAGGAATCTTCCAGAGTTTGTTAAGCAGCCTGCTAGAACAGGTCAAGACGCGTGTCGGAGACCGCGCGAGACCTCGCGGCGGGCGGCGCCGGTGCCGGGCAGCGCTGGCGAGCGCCCAGCCGCGCGTCCTCCCATTTGCGCGGCGCTTGCGCGCGTGATGCCATGAGTCCATGAGCGAACCCAGCGGCTACGCCTTCCGCGCACGCCCCAACGGCGACGTGCACATCCTCCATCTGGGCAAGCTCGCAAAGATCCTCAAGGACGATGCGGCGGCGTTGTTCCTGACCGCAGTGAAGGAGGGCGACGCTCAGGCCGCCATGGCCGACGCGGTCGGGGGCTCGGCCGCCACGCGACCCGGAGGCAACTCCCGGCGCCCCGGAGCGCATCTGCACGGCAATGGCGAGGCGCATGCTCAGCAGCAGTTCCGACGCAAGAGCGGATGATCCGCGGAGCGTCGATCGACGAGCGCGCTGGCAGTGCATCAAGGTCGGATCCGCCTGCGATCTGACACTGATGCACTGCCAGCGGTCAGGCTCCGGCGGTCAGTCGTCGTCTGCGGCGCGCCCCGCCGCGCGGTACAGCCACACGCCGACGACCACGGCGACCGCCACCACGCCGAGCGTCACCAGCACCGGCCGGGTGCCGACGCCGCTGCGCAGGCCCACAGGCTTCACGAAGCGGAGCATGCCCCAGCCTCGGTCGATCGCGGCGCGGCGGAGCGCGCGGTCGGGGTTGACCGCGAAGCCATGGCCGACGATCGACAGCATGGGCACATCGGTGATCGAGTCGGAGTACGCGTAGCTGCCACGCAGGTCGTAGCCGCGCCGATCCGCGAGGTCGGCGATCGCGTCGGCCTTCGTCTGGCCGTACATGTAGCTGGTGATCCCGCCCGTGTACCGGCCGTCCTCCACGTCCAGCTGGGAGGCGAGGATGCCGTCGGCCCCCAGCAGGTCCGCGATGGGCTGCACGACGTCCTCGACGGAGGCGCTCACGATGATGACGTCCCGGCCGTTCATCTGGTGCCGACGGATCAGGTCCAGCGCCTCGGCGTACACGACGGGGTCGATGTGCTCGTGGACCGTCTCATTGACGATCCGTCGGACCGTGGCGACGTCCCAGCCCTCGATCAGCTCGCTCAGCGCATCGCGCAGGCGGCTGGTCTGGCGCTCGTCCGCGCCGCCGATCTGGAACAGGAGCTGGGCGTAGGCGGCGCGGATCGCGTCGGACCTGGTGAGCAGACCCTCCGACAGGAAGGACCTGCCGAACGCCGACGACGAGCTGGTGGCGATGATCGTCTTGTCCAGGTCGAAGAACGCGGCGGTGCGCACGTGGATGCGCGTATCGCGGCCCTTGCGGCTGCTGCCTGCCATGATGCTCCCTCCCTGATGGTCCCAGCGTAGCCGCGGATGCCTCGGGCGGTCCTGCGCTGGGGAGGGCGCCCCCGGCGCGCGGGTCCCGTAACGTCGTGCCCATGGAAGCCTTCTCGCACGCGCCCACCGTCATGCTCGCGACCGGGGTCGAGATGCCCGCTCTGGGGCTCGGCGTGTACCTCGTCCGGGATCCCGCGGTGTGCGAGACGAGCGTGGAGACCGCCCTGAGAGCGGGCTACCGGCTGGTGGACACCGCGGCGATGTACGGGAACGAGCGCGCCGTCGGGCGAGGGCTGAAGGCCTCCGGCGTGCCGCGCGAGGACGTGTTCCTCACCACCAAGGTGTGGGTCACGGACTTCGGCTACGAGCGCACCAAGGCCTCGATCGCGGCGTCGCTCGAGCGGCTCGACTCCGGTTGGATCGATCTGATGCTGCTCCATCAGCCGGTGCGTGACGTGCTCGGCAGCTGGAGGGCCATGGAGGAGGCGGTCGATGCCGGCACCCTGCGCGCCATCGGCATCAGCAACTTCACTGTCGCCGACACACGTCGGCTGCTCGAGCACGCCCGGATCCGGCCCGTGCTCAACCAGGTGGAGCTGCATCCCTACTTCCACCAGGGCGCGCTCACGCCCTTCCTGGACGAGCAGGGGATCGTGACCCAGTCCTGGTATCCGCTGGGGCACGGCTCCAAGGACCTGTTCCAGGAGCGCGTGCTGGTGGACGCCGCGGCGGCGCACGGCAGGAGCGTGGCGCAGGTGATCCTGCGCTGGCACGTGCAGCGCGGCCTCGCGACCATCCCCAAGTCGACCGACCCCGAGCACATCGTGGCGAATCTCGACGTCTTCGACTTCTCGCTCACCGAGACGGAGATGGCGGCCATCGAGGCGTTGGACAAGGGGCGGCCCATGTTCAGGCCGCCGCGCTGGCTGCTCGCCGTCGGCACCAGCCTGCTGCGCCCGCGCCAGCTTCCCTGAGCGTCGCACCGACCACCCCACGCGTCGTGACGGATCGTCCGATGCCGATGCCGATGCCGATGCCGATGCCGATGCCGATGCCGAGGCGCAGGCGGACGGACCCGTCCGGCGGAGTGTCCACATCCCTCCGGGCGAGCCCGTCCGGCACCAGCGTACGGTGACGACGGGGGTGCGCGGGGAGCCTTGGCGCCCGGGCCGGCGCCGGCGTCGTCCACGGGTCCGCCTCTCGCCCTCTCCTTCCCCGGGCCATGCCCCCGCGCTCGGTGCATGCCAGGGGCCTGCGAGAACCTGACGGTGTGCACGCCGTCCCCGACCTCCCCGAGCTGGGCCCTGACCCCGGCTGGGCGGGCGCGCTCGGCCCGCTGCTCGCCCTGCCAGGCGTGACCGACGTGCTGGTGAACGGCCCCGCGGACGTGTGGCTGGACCGGGGGGCGGGCCTGGAGAGGGCCGACCTCGGCATCAGGGCGTCGCTCCCGGACGCGAGGGCGGTGCGAGACCTGGCCGTGAGGCTGGCCTCGCTCGCGGGGCGCCGCCTGGACGACGCGGCGCCCTGCGTCGACGCGCGCCTGCCCGACGGCTCCAGGCTGCACGCAGTGCTCCCGCCCGTGGCCGACGGCTGCGCCGCCGTCTCCATCCGACGTCTCTCCGCGGGGGCGCTCGACCCGAGGGAGCTCGTGGCGAGCGGCATGGTCGACGCCCACGGGATGCGGGTCCTGACGTCGTACGTCCACCACCACGCCACGCTGCTCATCACCGGCGCCACCGGCAGCGGCAAGACCACCCTGCTCACCGCGCTGCTCTCGCTCGCCGCGCCCACCGAGCGGATCGTCGTCATCGAGGAGGCCGGCGAGGTGGCGCCCGAGCATCCCCACGTGGTCCGCCTGGTCGAGCGTCGGGCGAATGTGGACGGCGCGGGAGCCGTCCCCCTGTCAGCCCTCGTGCGCGAGGCGCTGCGCATGCGACCCGACCGGGTGGTGCTCGGCGAATGCCGTGGGGCCGAGCTGCGCGAGGTGCTTCTCGCCTTCAACACCGGCCACCGCGGCGGACTGGTCACCATGCACGCCAACTCCGCCGCGGACGTGCCCGCACGGCTCACCGCGCTCGGCGCGCTCGCAGGCATGGGCCCCGAGGCTGTGGCGCTTCATGCCGCGGCCGCCTTCGATGCCGTGATCCACCTCCAGCGCGGATCCGACGGGGTGCGCCGCGTGGTCGAGGCGATGAGGCTCGTGCTGCGCGACGGTCGCCTCGCGGTCGCGCCGCTGGGTCCAGGCGGCGCTCCGTGATCGGCCGGTCCCCCCGGCGCGCCGCGCCGTCGCCGTGGGAGCCGACGCCTCGGGCCGCGTTGCGGGCGCCGGCGCTCGCGACCGCCTCGGGCCTGCTGCGAGCGGGCGCCCCGCCTGCGGCCGCATGGGCCGCAGCCGGGCTCGGTGCGCCCGGTGCTCATGGCGTGCCCGGAGGGGCGTCTCCCGAGGTCGCGGCCGCCGCACGGCTCGCGCACTCGGCGGGGTGCCCTCTGGCGCCGACGATCGAGGCGCTCGCGGGTCGGCTCGCGGATCAGGAGGATGCCCAGGCGCGAGCGGCGGCAGGGGCGGCGGGCGCTCGGCTGTCCGCCAGGATCCTCGGGCTGCTGCCTGCCGTGGGCGTCGTCTTCGCGGGCATCATCGACCCGCATGCGGTCCTATGGCTGGTGACGGGTCTGCCAGGCCTGATCTGCCTTGCGGGCGGTCTGCTGCTGACGTTCACGGGGCGCCGATGGCTGAGCCGGATGGTCACGCGCGCCACGGCTCCGCCGGCGGCGGAGGATGCGGCCGTGCCGTTCGCGCTCATGCTCACCGAGGTCGCGGTGGCGGCGGGGATCGATGTGTGCGGCGCGCTCACGGGGGTCGGCGTCGCGCTCGAGGAGATGGCGCCCGAGGCGGGAGGGGCCTTGAGCGAGGCGGCGTCGGGGCTGTCCGAGGGCCTGCACTGGGACGAGGCATGGGGCCACGCGCCTGATCGTCTGTCGCCGCTGAGCGAGGCGCTCCGGTGGTGCTGGGTGGCGGGCGGCGCGCCGGGGCCGGCGCTGCGGGCGGCGCGCCTCTCGCTCGAGCGAACCGAGGCGTCCGCACGCGAGGCGCGGGTCGCGGAGCTGGGTGTGCGCGTCGCGCTTCCGCTCTCGCTGTGCCTCCTGCCCGCCTTCATCCTCGTGGGCGTCGTGCCGATGCTCGCCGCGGTGGCGGCCGGTGTCGGCTTGGCGTGACCCGTGCACCGCTGACGACCTCGAACGGCACTCGGTGCCGCCAGGAGCAGGGAGTTTCGAGTTCTCTCACTTCTGAGGCGGACCTGAGTGCGCTGTGCCACCATGGGCCATGGGGAGATGGTTGAGGGAACCGGGCGTCATCGAGGACCGCACGTTGGTGCGCGCGATCGTCATGGTGGGAATCGCAGCGATCACGATGCTCATCGGGGGACTTCTCCTCGCTGTGCTGGAGGGTTTCTCGCCAGCGTCCGCGCTGCGCGATCCGCTGGCCACCCACGAGCTCGGCCGCTCGGTCGGGCTGCTGTCGATCGTCGGCGTGGTGCTCTGGGTGAGCGGCGGGGTGATGTACCTGTTCGCTGCGACGCTGGTCCCGGCGAGGTCCGACAGGCTCTTCCTGTGCCTCGCTGGCGCGGTGTGCCTCTTCCTCGCGCTCGACGATCAGTTCATGCTGCATGAGATCCCGTCCGACAAGCTGCCAGCAGGGGACCTGATCGTCGCCGCGTACTACGGCGGAGCCTTCATCGTGATCGCGTGGGTGATGCGCACCTGGGTCCGAGATCGGATCGCGATCGTGCTCGCGATCGCTCTGGCGCTGCTCGGAGCGTCGCTCTCGTTCGACGTGATCAGAGGCGCCGAGGGGACCGCACTCGGAGCGGTGCTCGAGGACACGTTCAAGTTCCTGGGGATCGCGTACTTCACCGCCTATGCGGCTCTCAAGAGCTACGACCTCGTCGCCGCCGCGAGGCCCGTGAGCGCGCGCGTGAAGGATGGCGTCCGGTCGGAGTAGCGCCTGGTGCAGCGAGGCCCGTCCTCGCCCCGCATGCCCGACCGCGTCGTGGTACCTGGGAGCGGATGTGCGCCCCGGAGGTCGTCCACAGGATCCGCTGACCGGCCTACGACCCACCGACGCGTGAGCGTCCTCGGGCGTCGGCCCGCCGGTGAGCGAGCCTGGACCTCCGATGAAAGGAGGCCGCGATGGCCCAGCAGGAGAAGACCCGCACAGATGTGATCGCGCCGGAGGAGGTGACCTTCGCCGCAACCGGTGCGCGCACTGCCGGGGAAGGTCGATGGTCGGACCGGGGCATGGCGACGGTCGAGTACGCGATGGTCACCGTTGCAGCCGCGGCCTTCGCCGGGGTGCTCGCGGTCCTGATCAGGTCCGACGAGGTGCGGGGGCTCCTCGCAGGCGTGATCCAGGGCGCTTTCGGCGGGTGACCGCGCCGTCGCACGGTGCCGGCCCTCGACGCCTCGGCGATCGAGGGTCGGCAGCCGTCGAGCTCGCCGCGGCGATGCCTGCCGTGGTGCTGCTGCTCGGCGCGGTCGTCTCCGCGGGGGTGTGGGGTGCGAAGCAGATCGCCGCGCAGCAGGCGGCAGGCGCGGCGGCGCGCGCGGTCGTGGTGGACGCTGCGGGCCAGGCCGAGATCGCCGCACGCGACGCGGTCGGGCCGGGCGTGACGGTCTCGGTGTCCCAGGTAGGTTCTCGCGCCACAGTGACCGTCACGGTTCCGTGCGGCGGGTGGCTTCCCGACGCGACCGCCGTGGTCGTCGTCCCGGACGCACCGTGAACGTGGTGGGGCGGCGGGACGCGGGCTCCGCGGTGCCGATCGTGGTGGGCCTCGTCGCCGTGGCGGTCGCGCTCGCCGTCGCGATCGCCACCCTTGCCGGCGCGGCCGTCCGCGAGGCGCGAGCCCAGGCCGTGGCGGACGTCGTCGCGCTGCAGGCCGCGCAGGCGCAGCGCCAGAGCGGACAGGGCTGTGCCCGGGCGGCTCGTGTCACCTCGGCGAACGGCGCGGCGGTGGTGTCGTGCCATGCCGCGGGCGTCGGCGACGTCACCGTGGCCATCCAGGTCGGGTCGGGGCTGTTCGCGGCGCGCGCGAGCGCCCGCGCTGGGCCCGCGTTCGCCGACCGGCAGTCCGACGCCTGGTAGCGGCGAACGGACTGCTCTAGGCTCGCGAAGGTGAGCGGCGCACCACATCCCAGCCCCAGGCAGCTGGCCCTCGTGTCCATCCCGGCCCTCATCGTCGGGGTGCTGTCAGGCCTGCTCCTGGCAGGGATCGACATGGTCTCCGAAGGCCTGGAGCATGTGCTCTGGGACGGCTTGCCGTCGGCGCTCGGCGTGGAGGAGCCCGCAGGGTGGTGGACCCTGATCGTCCTCAGCGGGATCGGCCTGCTCGTGGGCCTGGCGGTGTGGAAGGTGCCAGGGCACGGAGGCCACGACTCCGCCACGGTCGAGCTGTTCGCGCCCGTGCTGCGCATCAGCGCGCTGCCAGGGGTAGCCCTGGTGCTCATCCTGGGGCTCGCCGGCGGGGTCAGCCTGGGTCCCGAGAGCCCCATCATCGCGATCGACGTCGCCCTGACCGTGTGGCTGCTCGGCAGGATCGCCCCGAACATCGGGCAGCAGGGCGCGTTCATGCTCGCCGCAGCAGGCATGCTGGGCGCGATGTTCGGCACCCCGGTGGCGGCGGCTCTCCTCATGACCGAGCTCGTCGCCGCCGCCAAGCGTGGCGGGCTCCTGTGGGACCGCCTCTTCGCGCCGCTCATCGCGGCCGGCGCCGCGACCATCACCATGCAGCTGCTGCACGCGCAGTCCTTCAAGCTCGACCTGCCGGAGTACACGACGCCCCACCTCATCGACCTGGTCACCGCGTCGGTCGTCGCACTGATCGCGGCCGTGTTCGGCATGGCGGCGTCCATCACGATGCCGCCGCTCCACGCGCTGTTCCGCAGGCTGAACCACCCGGTCGCGTACGCGACCGCCGGAGGCGTCGTGCTCGGCCTGCTCGGATGGGTCGGGGGCCCGCTCACCCTCTTCAAGGGCGCGGCCCAGACCGGAGACCTCATCTCCCACCTCGACTCGTACGGCACGTGGCAGCTCCTGGGTCTGGCGCTCGTCAAGACCGCGGCGCTCGTCGTGGCCGCGGCGGCGGGATTCCGCGGCGGCCGCATCTTCCCGGCCGTGTTCATCGGTGCTGCGGCAGGTCTGTTCGGACATGCGCTGATGCCGTCCATGCCGCTCGCGCTCGCGGTCGCCGCAGGCGTGCTGGGCGCCGTGCTCGCGATCGGTCGCAACGGCTGGCTGGCGCTGTTCATGGCCGCCGTGTTCGGCGGCTCCATGGCAAGCCTGTCCGTGCTGACGATCGCGCTGCTGCCCGTATGGCTGCTGGTCGCACGCGCACCCGAGATGCTGGTGGGCCACGGTGAGATCGAGCAGATGGACGAACGCGACGCGTCCTACCTGGACCCGGCGGAGTCCGCAGGGTCGGAGGTCGAGCCGGCGGAGGAGTGACGGCCGCCGCGGTCGACCCGCGGCGGCCGTGATCCCGCGGGCGTCAGCCCGTCACCTGCACCGTCCCGAGCGACGTCCAGATCGTGAGCTCCACGTAGTCGTACGGGTACATGTCCGGTGCGGGCGCGGGGGCGACGGCCGCGTCGGCCGTGCCCGACGATCCCTTGGCGGCCTGCCCCGATGAGCTGGTCGCGGCACCGCCCTCGGTGCCGTCGCCCTCCGCTGCGGCGGCGGGATCGCCGTAGTACGCGTACCCGGAGTCCACGTACACCGAGCGCTGCTCGAGCACCGTGTACGTGCCGGCGGCCAGACCCGCCCCTGAATCGCACGCGTCCACCTCACGCCACAGCGACTCGGACGTGAAGGACGCACCGGGCGCCATGTACCCGTCGGAGTAAGGGAGTGCGATGTCGGAACCGATCGCCGAGCTCGACGCCGCCGATCCGTCGGCGCCGTACAGCGTGGCGGCCGAACCCTGTGCGACGTAGGCGTTGCCGTAGCGGTCCAGGCTCGTGGTGTAGGCGTTCGCGACCACCGCGCCGTCCCGCACCAGCACCAGCGTGGGCGTCGTCTGGTACCAGTACGGAAGGGTCCAGCCCGACGTGTTCGTGACAGTGGCGGACAGCTCAGGGTTGTCGTCCACGACCCAGCCGTAGCTGACGCTGATCGATGACGGGAGCGTCAAGTCAACCCCGAGCAGGTCGATGGCGGCGGACTGCTGCGGGAAGGCAGAGCCGACGCCGTCGTATGCGCAGCCGTAGTAACCGGTGTTCCACGTGTCGCCGGTGGTGTCGGTGCTGTCCTGGGTGAGGACCACGCGCTGCGTCCCGGGGGCCATGTCCCACGCGCCCGAGAGGCCCTGCTCGTAGAGCGACCGGGCGGCGTCGGGGGTGAGCAGGTCGTCCGGCACGGCCGTGGCGGGCGGTGCGGTCGGGTCGGTGCCGCCCAGGTAGGCAGCGAACGGGTCGGCCACCGGGTCGCCCGCGACGACGATGTCGATCGGGTCGGACACCACCCTGAAGCCCGTGTCAGCCGCGATCCCGCTCCCGGTCGAGCCTGCCGACGTGCCGGCGGGGCCGTCCGCCACGCCAGTCGAGTCGGGCGCGACCGTGGAGGTCGAGGGGCCTGAGGGCTCCACCGCTGTGCTGGTCGCATCCGGGGCGGAGGTCGAGGTCGCGGCAGGCTCGCTGGGAACCGGCTTCTCAGGCGCGGGGCTCAGCGTCGGCACCGGAACTGGGTCCTCGTTCCAGTACTCCTGGGTGAGGACCACCTGGTACTTGCCTGCGGGCAGCGCCGTGCCGTCCCAGCAGTTCACCAGATCCATGGAGCCGGTGTCGACGGAGGTGTCGCCTTCCGCGAGGTCCAGCAGCTTGGCGTCGGACGTGACCGGGTCGTCGGCGCTGGGATAGGTGGCCACGATGATGCCGTCCCACAGCACGTACGCGTAGGTGAACGGGCGCCCAGCAGCCAGGTGCACGTCCTCGAGCGCGGTGGCGGTCGCGGACCAGTCGATCTGCTGGCCGGGCTCGTACTCCGTCGTCGCGTCGCCCTGGGTGAGGGCGCCTGCGAGGGACACGGAGGCAGTGCCGTAGGCGAGGCCGTCGACGGTGCCGCCGCAGTACCCGGCCGCGAGCATGGTCCCGGCGGCGTCCTCCGCGGTGCCGATCGCAGGAACGTCGGCCGTGCTCCCCAGGTCCGAGCTCTTGTCGCGCTGCAGGTTCGGCACCACCAGCCCTGCGGCGACCGCGGCCACCGCTACCGTCGCGACGGCTCCCACACCCGACGCGCGCATCGTCCTGCGTCGCTGCACCCGGCGCGCGGCCTCCGCGATCGACACCTGGGTGCCGTCCAGCGGAGACCCGTCGCCCGCGTTCCGTTCGACCTCGCCATGCAGCCAGTCCGAAAGCCTCATGATCCGCTCCTTCCACCTCGGCTGGAGACCACCACGGTCTCCGCTGCCCTGTCGGCATCGTCGAGAGCGCCCAACGACTGCTCCAGGTGGCCGATGCCGTCGCTGAGGTAGCGCTTCACCGTCCCCTCGGCGATCTCCAGCTCCTTCGCGATCGAAGGGACCGTGAGGTCGTCGAAGTACCTCAGGACCACGCATGCGCGCACCCGCGGTGGCAGCGTCCGCAACGCGTCGGCCACCTCAGCGCCGGCGTCGATGGGGCCGAACTCGTCGTCCCCCACCTCGTCGGACTGGAACAGGTGCCTGACCCGCTGCCAGCGCTGCCCGCGCCGGTACTGGTCGATGTAGACCGTGGTGATGGCTCGACGGACGTAGCCCTCGGCCTTGTCGATCTCCAGCCCCGGGCGGGGCTTGGAGAACGTCCGGACCAGGGCGTCCTGCACGAGGTCCTGCGACTGCACAGGATCCCCGCACACGAGGTAGGCGTAGCCGAGCAGTGCCCGTTCGCGCGTGCGGACGAGCTGCTCCATCGTGGCCCGCCAGTCGGTCATCGTCCATCCCCTCGCATGGCTGTCATGAGGCGCTCTCGCAGTGTCGACGCGCACCGGGCGGAAAACGTTGGGTGCGCGCGTCTGCGGGTGCACCTGTCCTTATCGTCCCTTACAGTCGACTCACCGGCCCTGCGGTGACAACGGAGTTCTGCGGGGAAGTCCCCCAGGAGGACGTATGCACGTCGCCGTCGCAGGATCCGTGGAGCTGGGATCCAACAGCCTTCTCATCGTCGTCGTCATCGGCGTGATCGCCGCAGCGGCCCTGCTGCTGTCGTGGACGCTGCGCCAACAGGTGCTGCGCGCGCGGGAGGGCACCCCGAAGATGCAGGAGATCGCGGGCGCAGTCCAGGAGGGCGCGTCCGCGTACCTGAACCGGCAGCTGCGCACCCTGGCGGTGTTCGCGGCCGTCGTGTTCGCCCTGCTCTTCCTGCTGCCAGGGGATGCGGGCGTGCGGGTGGGCAGGTCGCTGTTCTTCCTGCTGGGGGCCGGATGCTCGGCGACGATCGGCTACATGGGCATGTGGCTCGCGGTGCGGGCGAACGTGCGTGTCGCGTCGGCGGCGACCGAGGAGGACGGGCGGTCGAAGGGCGCGAGGATCGCGTTCCGCACGGGCGGCGCGGTCGGCATGGGCGTCGTGGGTCAGGGGCTGGCGGGCGCGGCCGCGGTGGTCTTCCTGTTCCGTGAGGACGCGCCTGCGGTGCTGGAGGGGTTCGGCTTCGGCGCGGCGCTGCTGGCCATGTTCATGCGCGTGGGCGGCGGCATCTTCACCAAGGCGGCCGACGTGGGCGCGGACCTGGTGGGCAAGGTCGAGCAGCACATCCCCGAGGACGACCCCCGCAACGCGGCGACCATCGCGGACAACGTGGGCGACAACGTGGGCGACTGCGCCGGCATGGCCGCCGACCTGTTCGAGTCGTACGCCGTGACGCTGGTCGCCGCGCTGATCCTCGGCAAGGCGGCGTTCGGCGAGGACGGGCTGATCTTCCCCCTGATCGTCACGGCCGTCGGAGCGCTGGTGGCCACCGTCGGCATCTTCCTCACCAAGGTGCGGCGGGGCGAGTCGGGCCTCAAGGCGATCAACCGCGGCTTCTACACGTCCGCCCTGGTGGGCGCGGTCCTCTCGGCCATCGCGGCGTACGTGTACCTGCCGGGTTCGTTCGCCGAGCTCTCCGGGTCGCGCCTGGCAGAGCTGGAGGGGGACCCGCGGCTCATGGCGACGCTCGCGGTGTTCGTCGGCATCGGGCTGGCAGGGCTGATCCTGTGGCTCACGGGCTACTTCACCGACACGGCCGCGACGCCCACGCAGCGGGTGGCGCGGACGTCGCTCACCGGTGCCGCCACCGTCGTCCTGTCCGGCATCGGGGTGGGGCTGACGTCGGCCGTGTACACCGCGACCGTGATCGCCGGGGCGATCGTGATCCTCTTCTCGGTGGCGGGCGGCTCCATCCCGCTGGCGCTGTTCCTGGTGTCGCTCGCGGGCTGCGGCCTGCTCACCACCGTCGGCGTGATCGTGGCCATGGACACCTTCGGGCCCGTCAGCGACAACGCGCAGGGCATCGCCGAGATGTCGGGGGAGGTCGACGAGGAGGCGGCGCAGACCCTGACCGACCTTGACGCGGTGGGCAACACCACGAAGGCGATCACGAAGGGCATCGCGATCGCCACGGCGGTGCTGGCGGCGACCGCGCTGTTCGGGTCGTACTCTGACGCGGTCGAGCAGGCGCTCGCGTCCGCGGCGGCCGCCATCGACTCGGTGGACTACGCGATCATCAGCCCCATGACCCTCGTGGGGGTCATCATCGGCGGCGCCACCGTGTTCCTGTTCTCCGGCCTCGCGATCGACGCTGTGACCCGGGCCGCGGGCGCGATCGTGTACGAGGTGCGGCGGCAGTTCCGCGAGATGCCGGGCATCATGACCGGCCAGCAGCGCCCTGAGTACGGGCGGGTGGTGGACATCTGCACCCGCGACTCGCTGCGGGAGCTCGTCACTCCCGGCATGCTCGCCGCGATGGCTCCCATCTTCGTCGGCTTCGGGCTGGGGATCGGCGCGCTCGCCGGCTTCCTGGCGGGCGCGATCGGCACGGGTGTGCTCATGGCGGTGTTCCTGGCGAACTCCGGCGGCTCGTGGGACAACGCCAAGAAGATCGTCGAGGACGGCCACCATGGCGGCAAGTACTCGCCTGCGCACGAGGCCACGATCATCGGCGACACCATCGGCGACCCGTTCAAGGACACCGCCGGCCCCGCGATCAACCCGCTGATCAAGGTGATGAACCTGGTCGCGCTGCTGATCGCTCCGGCGGTCGTCACGCTCACCTACGGGGCCGATGCGCACGCGTGGGTCCGGTGGGTGATCGCGCTGATCGCGGCGGCGCTCGCCGTGTCGGCAGTCATGGCTGCGGGACGGCGTGCGCACGCCGGAGACCTGGAGCACGAGGCCGACAGGGCGGCGGCTGCGGCGCGCTGACTCCCGCTCTCCCCCCTCCCACCCGACAGTGCGAACCAACCCGGCGCGCGCCGCGTCGGCGTGTTGACCGGCGACGCGGGGTGTCGCCCGCGTTTCGGACCCCAGATTGGTTCGAACTGTCGGGAGGAGAGGGAGAAGTCGGCGTGGAGACCGGTTCAATCGGGCCGACCCTCCGACATTCTCAAAGCTTGGACACACGTCCGAAACCCGGCGATGGAAGGATGCCGCCATGTCCCGTTCCCGTGCTCCACTCGCCGGAGTCGTCGGCGCCCTCGTGGTGGTCGAGGCGACCTCCGGCGTCCTCCAGGGCTACTACACGCCCCTCCTGTCCGACGTGGCACGCCACCTCGGCATCCACGACGCCGACGTCAACTGGTTCGAGGCGTCGCAGCTGCTGCTGAGCGCGATCGTCGTGCCGCTGCTGGCGCGCCTGGGCGACATGATCGGCCACCGCAAGGTGCTCATCGGGTCCCTGATCGTGACCGCGGCCGCCTCGTGGGGCGTGGCGTTCGCGCCGTCGTTCTGGCTGTTCACGCTGCTGTGGGCGCTCCAGGGCTTCTACGTGGTGTGGCTGCCCATGAACGTGTCGATCATCCACGCGCGCGCCCGCAAGCACCCGAACACCGCGGAGCTCACCAGCAAGGGCGCCGGCCTCATCGTCGTCGCGCTGCAGGCAGGCGCGATCGGCGGTGCGCTCGTCGCGGGCCAGCTGGGCGGCCTGATCCCGCTGCACCTCACGCTCGCAGTGCCTGCGGTGCTCGTCACGGTCGCGCTGCTCGTGGTGATCCTCAAGGTCGAGGACCCGGGCGTCCGCGCGGGCGGCAGGGTCGACTCCTCGGGGACCGTGCTGCTCTCGCTGTCGCTGCTCGCGATCACCGGCGGCCTGGCGCTGGCGCGCGTCAACGGGTTCACCCTGTGGGTATGGGCGATGGTGCTCGTCGGCGCCGCGCTGATGTGGTGGTTCGTCCAGGTGGAGCGGCGCAAGGACGACCCTGTCATCGACATGCACCTCATCACCCGGCCCACGCTGTGGCCGGTGATCCTCACCTCCGCCCTGTTCGGCGTCTCGGTGCTGGGCGCGCAGGGGCCGCTGTCCACCTTCGCGGGCACGGACCCGACGGAGGTGGGCTACGGGCTGGGTCTCGACTCGGCATCCCGGTCGTACCTGATCGGCGCCTATGTGCTGTCGCTCCTGGTGGGCGCGGGCCTGTACGCGCGGATCTCCAAGGCCCTCCAGCCTCGCAGGGTGCTGATCGCCGCCGCGACGCTCGTGGGCGCCGGCTACCTGCTGCTGGTGCCCCTGCACGGCGGCGTGCCGACCGTGACCGCGCTGATGATCGTGGCCGGCCTCGGCTCGGGCGCGCTCGTCGCGGCGCTGCCTGCCACCGCCGCGGCCGCCGCGCCTCCGCACCAGACCGGCGTGGCCACCGGCCTGACCAACACGACGAAGACCTTGGGGGGCGCCTTCGCGTCCGCCGTCTTCGCGCTCGCGCTCGCGAACGGCGTCGACTCGGAGACGACCACGGCCGCGTCGCTCAGCGGCTATCAGACGGTGTGGGCCATCTGCGGCGTCACGGCGTTCGTGGCCGTCGGCGCCCTGCTGACCGTGCCGAAGGTGGCGTTCACGTCCGCCGACCCGGATGCGCGGGGTCTCGACGAGTCCCCCGAGGCGCTGGCGCTGGAGGCCGTGGGGCACGACGTGGTGGTGTCGGACGCGAAGGTCGTACGCTCCGAGGAGTCCCCCGATCCTGAGCAGGAGGGCGGCCGATGAGCGCGGAGGACGTGCTCGGGTCCGGTTCCGGCCCCGAGGGGTACGGCGAGCAGCCCGTCGGCGCGTCCGTCGCCGGGACGTGGACCCCGGGCGACGAGGTCGCGAGCGCGAAGGACGCCCATGCGACCGCAGCCCGCCTCGCGGCGCTCGTGCGGATCCCGACCGTCACCCCGCAGAGCACCACAGGGCACTCCGAGGAGGAGGCCAGGGTCTTCGCCCGCCTCCATTCCGCGCTCACCGCGCTGTACCCGCGCGTGTTCGCCCACGATCCGGAGGTGGTGGGCCGGGCCGGCCTGCTCCTCCGCGTCCCCGGCGCCTCCGCCGATGACCCCGTGGTGCTCATGGCGCACCAGGACGTGGTCCCGGTCCCTGCGGACTGGCAGGCCGAGGGCTGGGAGCATCCGCCCTTCGACGGGGTGATCGAGGACGGGTGGGTCCACGGTCGCGGCACGCTCGACGACAAGGGCGCGCTGACCGTGATGCTTGACGCCGTCGAGTCCCTGCTCGCCGAGGGGTGGACCCCCGCGCGGGACCTTCACCTGCTCATGAGCGCCGACGAGGAGTCGTACGGAAGGTGCGCGGTGGAGGGCACCGCGGTGCTCGAGCAGCGTGGAGTGACTCCCTGGCTGGTGCTCGACGAGGGCGGGGCCGTGACAGTCGGCGCCTTCCCTGGCCTGGAGCGGGAGGCGGCGGTCATCGGGGTCTCGGAGAAGGGGATCGCGACGGTGCGCCTCACGGTCGAGTCCGGCGGAGGCCACGCCTCGACCCCGCCCAAGGAGTCCGCGCCCGGCATCCTCGCGAGGGCCCTCGACGCGATCGAGAGGCACCCGCACCCGTCGTCCCTCAACGACGTGTCGGTGGAGATGTTCCAGACGGTGGGCCCCGAGGTGGAGGGGCGTCTGGGTGGCGTGCTGAGTCGCGCGGGCCTGCTGCGGCCGCTGCTGACGCGGGTGCTGCCCGGAGTGAGCCCGGAGATGGCGGCGATGGTGCGCACCACCACCGCCATCACGCAGCTGCAGGGAAGCCCCGGTCACAACGTGCTCGCCACCAGCGCCTCGGCGATCCTCAACATGCGGGTCGCGGTGGGGAGCACGGTCGCGCAGGCGGTCGCCCACATCCGCCGCACGGTGAAGGACGATCGGGTGCGGATCGATGTGGTCGAGTCCTCCGAGCCGTCGCCGGTGTCGCCCAGCGGCGACGACGCGAGGTGGCTGGCGCTGAAGGATGCGGTCGCCGCGGCGTACCCGGACGCGATCACCATGCCGTACGTGATGCTCGCCGCCTCCGACGCTCGCCACGTGGCCAGGATCGCGCCCGCCGTCTACAGGTTCGCACCGCTGCGCATGAGCTCCGCGCAGCGTGCGGCGGTCCACGGGCCGAACGAGAAGGTGGAGGTCGAGTCGCTCGGCCGCGGCGTCGCGTTCTACCGTGCGCTTCTCACTGGCCTCTGACCGGCCCTCGTCCCCACTGCGAACCATCCCGATCGCGACGCGTCGTGCGAGTCGGCGAGGCGGTCGAATCGCCCGGCGCGTCGACCTGAGATTGGTTCAGACCGTCGGTGCGGAGGTCGGCGGGCGTCGCTCCCGGGCGCGCGGGTAGGCTCGCGGGCGTGAGCGATCTCCACCGCGACAGGCCCGTCACGCTGGCCGACGACCTGGCCCCGCGCCTGCGCGATGCCCTTGCCGGATGGACGGTCGACGCCGTGGCCGACGCGCTGGGTGACCGTGCGATCCGCGCGATGAGCCGTGAGCAGACGGTGCCTGCGCTTGTCGCGGCGCGAGCGTTGGGCGACGCGCCTGTGGCGCTGCTGACCAGGCTCTTCATCCTGGGCGACGAGCTCACGCGGGACCAGGCGGACCGTGCGCTGGGGGAGTTCGGGGTGGCGCAGGCCATCGCGTCGGGCCTTCTGGCAGCCGCTGGCCAGGGCGGGGACGACGCCGTGCGAGCCCTGGTCGACCTGCGTCCCACGGCGGTCGCGGGATCCGACGGCGAGGCGACCGTCGACTGGTGGGTCGCGTCGGACCAGGGCGAGGCGGTCACCGGCAGGCGGCTGGCAGGCGACCACGTGCTCGGTGTCGGTGGTGCTTCCGCGACTCTCGCCGGAGCGACGATGCGCACCCCTGTGGATCGGGTGCTCGACCTGGGAACCGGATGCGGCATCCAGGCGCTGCATGCCTCGACGCACGCCCGAGCGATCGTCGCCACCGACATCTCGCGCCGGGCGCTCAACTTCGCCGCGTTCAACCATGCGCTCAACGCGCCTGCGGCGCATTGGGACCTGCGCGAGGGATCGATGCTCGAGCCTGTCGTGGGCGAGCTGTTCGACCTGGTGGTGTCCAACCCCCCGTTCGTGATCACCCCGCCCGGCACGCCCAGCTTCGAGTACCGCGACGGCGGTCATGGCGGTGACGGCCTGGTCGCGTCGCTGATGCGTCACGTCGGATCGGTGCTCGCGCCCGGCGGCGTCGCGCAGCACCTGGGCAACTGGGAGATCGGGAGGGGCGCCGCGTGGGACGAGCGGCTCGAGTCCTGGTTGGACGCGTCCCAGGTGCCGCTCGACGCGTGGATCATCCAGCGCGACCTGCTCGACGCCGCGGAGTACGCCGAGACGTGGCTGCGCGACGCGGGGGTCACGCCGGAGCGGGACCGTGCCGGGTTCCGCGCCGCCTACGAGGCGTACCTCGCCGACTTCGATGCGAGGCGGGTCGAGGCGATCGGCTTCGGTGTGGTCACGCTTCGCAGGCCCGCCTCGGGCCGCCCGACGCTGCGACGGCTCGAGGAGCACGAGGGCGCCGTCGCCGGGCCGCTGGGAGCGCACCTCGCGTCGGCCCTGGCGGCCCACGACTGGCAGGTCGGGCGCGCGGACGACGCGCTGCTCGAGGAGCGCTACGTCGTGGCCCCCGATGTGACGAAGGAGACCTACGGTCGCGCCACGGAGCATGAGCCGGAGCACATCCTGATCCGTCAGGGCGGTGGCCTCGGCAGGTCCGTGCGGGCGGATACCGCGCTTGCGGGCTTCGTCTCCACCTGCGACGGTGAGCTGACGGCGGGCCAGATCGCGGGCGCGCTCGCCGCCTTGCTCGACGTGCCGATGGGAGCCATGGCGGCGGGCATCGCCACTGCGCTCAGGGATCTGGTCGTGGACGGGTTCCTCGCGCCGGCGTCTGCCCTGCAACCGGCGCGCGTCTAGGTCCGACTGCCCAGATCGGTGGCCTGTCACCGAACGACAATGAGGGCGTCGGCGGGCGCCTGAGCGCCGTCCGACGGGTCTCGTGGCGGCCGTCGCGAGGCGTCCCGCATCGCGTCCCCGACGCCGTTCCACAGGAGTACCCGATCATGGCGCTCGATCCGCTTCAGGTCACCGACATCACCGACGACGCCTGCTGCGGAGGCGGCCACGGCGACGGCTCCTGCAGGGCCGACGGTCGCGGCGGGCGCGGCGGCGAATGCAAGGGAGAGGGTCGTGACCAGGGAGCGTGCTGCGAGGAGGACGCCGCCGCGTCGAACGCGGAGGACCACTCCGATGCGCTGCCGCTCCGTCCGCTCCACCGGCCGGTGTTCACCGAAGGGTGGAGCGCGCCGCTGCCGTCGGGCGAGCTGACCTTCGAGGAGGTCTGCCTGAAGGCGCGTGGTGGCGACGAGCAGCGGGAGCCCGCCTTCCAGGTCCCGCACGCCGACAGACCTCGCGCCTCCGCCGCGGACGCCGCACGTCAGGGCTTCGGCGAGGGCTTCGATCCCCGCTACCTCGCGATCGCGGCGCTGAGCGCTCCGAACGTCGCGGACTGGCCGGGCCATCTCGCCTCCACCGTCCTCCTGCAGGGCTGCCCGTGGCGCTGCACCTACTGCTTCAACACCGATCTGCAGGACTCCCGCAAGGGTGGCGCGGTCGAGTGGGAGTCCGTGGAACGCGAGCTGCGGGCGCGCCGCGACTCGACGGACGCCGTGGTCTTCTCCGGCGGGGAGCCGACGAGGCAGGGAGCCCTGGCCGACGCGATGCGGATCGTGAAGGAGATGGGCTACAAGGTCGGACTCCAAACCGCGGGCGCCTTCCCTGGGCGGCTGGAGCTCGCGCTGCAGCACTGCGACTGGGTGGCGCTCGACATCAAGGCGACGCCGGACGGCTACACCGCGATCACGCGCACCGGCATGGCGGGACGGCGCGCGTATGCGGCGCTCGACATCGTGCGCGACTCGGGCGTGCCCTTCGAGGTCCGCCTGACGGTCGACCCGGTGACCCACTCTCGTCAGGACATACTCGACACCGTCGCCGAGATCGAGCGTCGCACCGGCAGGGCGCCGGTGCTGCAGGAGGTCCGTTCCGCGGGCACCAGCGCCACGTACGCAGCGGAGCTCGCGGACCGTTGCCTGGCCGATGTGCTGGAGCCTGGCGACCTCCCGGAGCTCGTCCGCCGCTGACCTTCGCTGTCGCAAGGCCCCCGTCCTGTCAGGGCGGGGGCCTTGCGCGTGCTCCGGCTCTGCGGGGAGCGTCGTCCCAGGTGTGGGCCCGTATGCCCGCCAGGGTATCGACTCTCCTGACATGCGTACTCCACGTCCGACGATGCGGCCCGAAGGTCCCAGGAATTAGTTGATTTGTCAGGAAGTAGGTCCTTAGTAGACGTGTCAACAGGGTGGAACCGTAGGTGTCACAAGGAAGTAGACACCCCCGGAAGGAACCCCCGATCATCATGGTCAAGAAGCTCAACATCCTCGGCGCATTCCTCGCGCTCGTCGGCGCGTTCTTCGTCGCTGCCGGCCTCTTCGCCTACTCGCAGGTCGCGGCCGGCCAGCACTCGCTGGACTCGTTCGCCGCCGCGGAGAACGTCCAGCTCTCGTACGACGAGAACGGCAACCTTCTCAACCACGGTGACGCCACCGAGGGCCAGGACGTGCTGAACCTGCTCGAGAACGACTGGGGCTACTCGGTCGTCCAGTCCGACCTCAACCCGAACGACCCGGTCGTCAACACCGCGACCGAGTACATGGTCCAGATGGCCGCCATCGCGTACGACGTGCTCAACATGAACATCACCGTGACGCCGTCCGAGGACACCGAGTACAACGGCCAGGCGCTCACCGCCGGCCAGAGCTACGACATTCCCGTCGACGGCCGCTACTGGGCGGACTTCGACTACACCAACCCGATCGACCAGCAGGTCCGTGCGGGCGCCTGGAGCGGCACCGCCCACGCCCTCATCGCCGAGCTCGGCGTCGGCTCCGTGACCGCCTCGACCCTGCAGCTCGGCACGGGCATCTCCGCCTTCATCGGCGGCCTGGGCCTCGTGTTCATCGTCCTGGGAGCCGCGGCGGTGTGGTTCGCCGCGGGCATCAAGAAGGAGTCGGCCGCCGCGGTGGTCGCCGACGACAAGGAGCTGGTCAACGCGTAAGCGTCAGCACTCTCTCAGAGGAGGGGTCCCGGTTCGCCGGGGCCCCTCCTTGCGTGCGCCCGGACGCCGACGGCCACGGACCTGCCACGACCTTCGGACCTGCCACGACCTTCGGACCTGCCAGCCTCGGCGCTGCGCCGAGCGCAAGAGGTCAGCGCACCGGCAGGACGCCGGCGATCCGCTCCCAGACCGACGGGTGCGCGGTGAGGATGCCCGCGCGCACGTCGCCTCCGGGCAGGTACTCAGAACCGTCGGGACGTGCGGCCGTGAGCCCCGCCTCCTGGCAGATCAGCGCGCCGGGCGCGTGGTCCCAGGGGAGCGTGCGGGTGAACGCCACGTAGTCGGTGACGCCGGTCACCACGTCCAGGTAGTCCCATGCCGCGCAGAAGCGGATCGGCTTGGACGGGCCGAGCGACTCCGCCGCCGCGTGAAGCTCGTCGGCGTCGCCAGGATGGAACTTCGAGGCGATCGCGCCGCGCAGCGATGCAGGGTCCGTCGGGGCAGGCGTCGTGAGCCGCTCTCCGTCCAGGAAGGCGCCGACTCCTCGGGCCGCATGCGCCTCGCGGCCCACCGCCGGATACGTGATCCATGAGGCCACCGTGCGGCCGTCGTCGATCAGCGCCACCATGCAGCCGAACGCCTCGGTTCCCGCCACGAAGTTGCGCGTGCCGTCGACAGGGTCGACCACCCACACCGCTCCCGCTCCGTCCACCAGCTCGAGCAGCGTGGCGTCCTTCGCGGTCGCCTCCTCGCCCACCACCGGCACGTCCACCAGGTCGCGCAGCGCGGCGGTGATCATCCGCTCGGCCGCTTCGTCGGCATCGGTCACCAGGTCCCATTCGGAGGACTTGGTGCGGATCTCGTGATCCTCCAGTGCGCGCCACCGTGGCATGACCTCCGCCTCCGTGGCGGCGTTCATGGCGGCGAGGACCGCCTGGGACAGCTGCGGGGTGATCGTGTCAGAGGGAAGGCTCACGCCCCCCATCGTGACACGGAATGCGCGCCGGGCCCCAGGACCTCCTGAGCGCTCCAGGGCGGGCCGGACACGCGTCGTCCCCAGCCCTCGAGCGCGGAGCGCCCCTTCGGGGCGGACCCGCTGCCCGGTCGCGCGGTCCCAGACCGTATGTATATTGAGTGCGTTCCGACCCCCCGCGGGCCGCGTATCCACCGACATCCCGTCAAGGCAAGGCAGGTCCGATGCCCCGCAAGCTCGTCATCGTCGAGTCGCCCACCAAGTCGCGCACCATCGGCGGCTATCTGGGCGACGACTACGACGTGGTCTCCAGCGTCGGCCATATCCGCGACCTTGCGGAGAAGTCGGAGCTTCCGGACGACGTCAAGAAGTCGCCTGCAGGCGAGTTCTCCATCGACATCGACGGCGGCTTCACGCCCTTCTACCGGGTGGACCCGGGCAAGAAGAAGGTCGTCGCGGACATGAAGAAGCGTCTCAAGGACGCCGACGAGCTGTACCTGGCCACTGATGAGGACCGCGAGGGGGAGGCGATCGCCTGGCACCTGCTCGAGGTCCTCAAGCCCAAGGTGCCGGTCAAGCGTCTGGCCTTCCACGAGATCACCAAGGAGGGGATCGCGCGGGCCCTCCAGTCGCCCCGCGAGGTCGACATGGAGCTGGTGGAGGCCCAGGAGGCCCGCCGCATCCTCGACCGACTGTACGGCTACTCCGTGTCGCCGGTGCTGTGGCGCAAGATCCAGGGCGGGCTGTCCGCCGGGCGCGTGCAGTCGATCGCGCTGCGCCTGGTCGTGGACCGCGAGCGGGAGCGCATCGCGTTCCGTTCCGCCGAGTACTGGGACCTGCAGGCCACCTTCACCGCCCAGGCGGGCCCCGACGCGGGCCGGGCCTTCGTCGCGCGTCTCACGACCGTGGACGGCAAGCGGGTCGCGTCCGGCAAGGACTTCGACGACCGTGGCGCGCTCAAGGGCTCCACCGTGGTGCACCTCACCGCCGCGGCAGCCGGAGCGTTGGCCGCGGGCCTCGCCTCCGCCGAGTTCAAGGTCGCAGGCGTCGACTCGAAGCCGTACAAGCGCCGTCCTGCGGCGCCGTTCATCACCTCCACCCTGATCCAGGAGGCGAGCCGCAAGCTCCGGCTGGGTGCCCGAGACACGATGCGCGTGGCGCAGGGCCTGTACGAGCGCGGCTACATCACCTATATGCGCTCCGACTCGCCGGGCCTGTCCGGTGAGGCGACGCGCGCCGCCCGTTCGCAGGCGCTCGAGCTCTTCGGCTCCGACGCCGTCGCACCCACGGCCCGTGTCTACGCGTCGAAGGACTCCAACGCTCAGGAGGCGCACGAGGCGATCCGCCCGTCGGGCGATGTGTTCCGCACCCCGGATCAGCTCCGCGCAGAGCTGCGCGGCGACGAGTTCCGCATGTACGAGATGATCTGGAAGCGCACCATCGCCTCCCAGATGGCCGACGCGGTCGGCACCACCTCCACGGTGCGCCTCGCCGCCACGAGCGCCGAGCATCACGCGGTCGAGTTCTCCAAGTCCGGCACGATCATCACGCAGCCCGGCTTCCTCGCCGTCTACGAGGAGTCGCGTGAGAAGGCCCGCTACGAGGAGGACGACGCGGTCGACAAGGCCGACGACGACCGCCTGCCCCAGCTCACCGAGGGCCAGCCCGTGGATGTCGCGGACCTGCAGCCGCTGACGCACGCGACGACGCCGCCCCCGCGATTCACGCAGGGCTCCATGATCAAGGAGCTCGAGGACCGCAAGTTCGGCCGTCCGTCCACGTACGCGTCGATGGTGGACCTCATCATCTCCCGCGGCTATGTGCGGGTCGACAAGCAGGCGCTGGTGCCCACGTGGCTCGCTTTCGCGATCATCCGCCTTCTCGAGGAGCACTTCGGCTGGCTGGTCGACTACGACTTCACGGCCGACATGGAGGAGGACCTGGACCGGATCGCGCAGGGTGACATGGCCCGCGTGGACTGGCTCACCCGGTTCTACTTCGGCACCGAGGGCGCCGCCGAGGGCCGCGCCGAGGGGCTGAAGAACCTCGTGGACAACCTGGGCGACATCGACGCGCGCGCCATCAACACCTTCCAGATCGGCGACGGCATCGAGCTGCGCGTCGGCCGCTACGGCCCGTACATCCAGCGCCCCAAGGAGGGTGGCGAGGAAGGGGAGATGGACACGGCGTCCGTCCCCGAGGACCTCGCTCCCGACGAGCTCACCGTGGCGAGGGCTGGAGAGCTGTTCGAGAACCAGGGGGGCGACGAGCGTGCGCTCGGCACCCACCCTGACCTGGGCACGGAGATCATCGCGAAGGCGGGCCGCTTCGGACCGTACGTCACCGAGGTGCTGCCGGAGGGGTCCAAGGCCAAGCCGAGGACCGCGTCGCTGTTCAAGTCGATGGACCTCGCGACCGTCACCCTCGAGGATGCCGTCAAGCTCATGGAGCTGCCTCGCGTGGTCGGCAAGGACCCCGAGTCGAACGAGGAGATCACCGCCCAGAACGGTCGCTACGGCCCGTACCTGAAGAAGGGCACCGACTCCCGGACCATCGACTCCGAGGATCAGCTGCTGTCCATCACGCTCGACGAGGCGCTCGCCATCTACGCGCAGCCCAAGCGTGGCCGTGGCCGTACCGCCAAGCCGCCGCTCAAGGAGCTGGGAGTCGACCCGGTGTCCGAGAAGCCGATCGTCGTGAAGGAAGGCCGCTTCGGCGAGTACATCACCGACGGCGTCACCAACATCACGATCCCCCGCGGCACGACCGTCGACGAGCTCACCCACGAGCGCGCCGTCGAGCTGCTGCAGGAGAAGCGCGAGAAGGCTCCCGCGAAGAAGACCGCAGCGCGCAAGCCTGCGGCCCGCAAGACGACGACGCGCAAGGCCGCGCCCAAGAAGAAGTGATGGGCCGCAGGCTCGTCTGGGCGATGGCCGCACTGCTGGCCGCCGGACTCGACGTGCTGCTCTGGACCAGGACGAGCACGCTGTGCGATGTCGACTCCGCCGGTCACGAGGTGTGCAGGGCGGGCCCCGTCATGGGCGTGCCCGGAGGCGTGCTCGCCACCTTCTTCCTGACGGTGATCGTCCTCTTCAGCCTCACGCGGGTGTTCCGCCGCAAGTAGCCGTGAGTCCAGGTCGGAGGTCGTGAGCGCTCGACCTGCGCGTGCCCGGCCGTTCCGCCTACCCTGAACGGGGAGGGCTGAGGTGTCGGTCGAGCACGGTGAGGTGTTCGCCCAGTCGCTTCCGCGGCTGAGCGGGTACGCCTACGCGCTCACCGGGTCGCACGCGGCGGCCAAGGACCTCGTGACGGCTGCGATGCTGCGCGTCCTCACGTTCCACCTGCGCCCCTTGCGACCGGCTGCGGCGGAGGCGCGTGCCATGCGCGAGATCCGACGGCTGCACCTCGCGGGTCCCCGCAGGCAGGCGCGGTGGAGCGTGGCGACCGAGCGCATCCGAGCCGAGGACGGCGAGCGTCGCGCGACTCGATCCGCTGCCGCGCCTGCGGATCGTGCAGCAGCAGCGCCGGCGGCCTCGTCGACACCGGAACAGCCGGACCCGTCGATCTTCGCGCCACCACGGCATGCGCTCCGAGACGACGGTGGGGAGACGGCTCGCGTGAGGGACGCGGAGGGGAACGCCGCCGACGAGGCGCGCAAGGTGTCGCACGAGGGGCCGGTCCGGTCGCAGGCGGTGGCTCCGCCGCCGCCCCGCCTGCCGGAGTCGAGCACGAGCACGCCGTTCGCGCAGGCGCTCGACGCGCTCTCGCCGGTGGTGAGGACCGCGGCGGCGATGCGCCACATCGAGGGCCTCGACGTCGCATCCGTCGCGCGCTCGATGAAGGTCTCGGAGCGCACCGTCGAGATCTGGTGGGAGGAGGCGCGCGCGGTGCTCGCGCCCGTGCTCGGCGTCGACTCGGAGCGTGAGCTCGACGTCGTCCAGGTGAAGGGCGCCGGCTCATGAGGCGCTTCGAGGAGGCGTTCCAGGACGCGGTCGACGCGTCGGGGACCGAGGTCGCGCGAGCGCTGCGCGAACCGGCAAGGGTCGACGCGCTGAGGAGCCGCGCGGCGAGGGAGAGGCGGCGGCTCACGTTCGGCACGGTCGGTGCGCTCCTCCTGGCCGGGGTGGTCGCGGGCGTGGTGACCGCGCCCGGAGGTGATCGTCCCGAGCCGTTCCAGGCGGCATCCGCGACGGTGCAGACGTCCGAGCTCGATGCGGCCGTCTCGGCGGAGACTGCCGTGGGACCGGAGGCGCTGACGGTCGGCGGAGACACGCACGCGTGCGGCGACGAGTGGACCCTCGACCAGGGCGTGGTGGTCCATGCCCGGCAGGTCCTGGCGATCGGCGCCGCGCTGATCCAGACGAGGACCGTCCTCGAGGACGTCGACCCCGAGGTCTCCGCCGCGGCTGCCGCCGGGTTCTCCACGTGGGGCATCCGGTGGGAGTCGTCGGTGAGGCTCGCGCCGGGTGACGCGGGTGCCGGCTTGCGGCTCGTCACCGAGAGCTTCGCGATCCTCGGCGGGGTGGTCGTCGGGTGGATGCCGGCGGTCGGTGCCTCGTCGGAGGCGGTGGATGCGCACGGGATCAAGGTGCTGCCGTCCTCGGTGCCGGCGCCGGTGCCTGGCTCGTGCGGGACCGGTGCGGACTCGCGCTACGCCGCGGCCGGCACCGTCATCGCGGTGGTGGCTCAGGTGCAGGACGCGGAAGGATCGCCGGTGGCCACGTGGGTCGAGATGTCCGGCGACGCGCTCACGGGGCCGACGCGGGTGGCGGGCGTCTCGCTCGCGTGCGGTGACGCGTTGCCGTCGCACCTGCCGGGGGATCTGTGGCCTGCGGCGGTCGGCGAAGGGGGCGATGTGGCGTCGGCGCAGCGCACGCGGATCGTGGGGCGTGTGACGTCGCTCCTGGAGGACCAGGCCTCGCCGGCTGATGGCGTCGTGCATGCGGACCCCGCCGTGGTGCAGCTGCGGTTGGTGCAAGGCGAGCCCGGCCTGGACTACTACGCGACGGCGGTCATGGTCGACCAGGGGCGGATCGTCGCGGCCGTGCCGGTGACGGTCTATCCGAACGCGTCGGACAGCTGGGAGATCGGGACCCGGCTCGACGGAGCGATGCCTCTGAGGCCGCGGAGCTGCCTGACGGGCGTCCCGAGCGGAGGGGTGGACCCTCAGGTGCGCGGCGCGGCGGACGGCGCCGGCTCGTACGAGGTGCACGCGGTCGTGGTCGCCGTCGACCCGCTCGGACGCGTGGTCGGCCACTGGTTCGATCCCGCGGGCCTGCCCGCGCAGGTCGTCGAGATGTTGGTGGCGGACGACGTGCCGGGACCCGAGTGGCAGATGGTCGAGTCGCCCGCGGCGGCGGCCCTCTGGGATGCGCCGCCGGCGTGCGGAGACGTGATGGTGGACACCATCACCGGGAACTTCACCGACCGTACGGTGCGAGGGCTCGCGGTGCAGGCGAGGGCGTTCGTCGTCGATGACACGCTTCACGTGGAGAGCTCCCCGACGGAGTCGGTCGCGGGCCTGACGCCGCTGTACGTCGAGGTCGCGCTGGACCGCCTGCGGGACGGGGTCACGTACGAGGTCTCCGCGGTGACGATCCGCAGCGGGGTCGTGGTCGGGGTGACCGACGTGCCGTACGTGGTGGGCGATCTGGGACGCCTGCCGTCGGAGTACGCGCAGGGGTGGACGATCGCGGGACCCGTGGCTCCCGGGGTGTGCGCGCGAGGGGCCGTGAGCGCTGACGTCGAGGGCATCGCTGTCGTGCATCTGACGGTGCGAGCGCTCTCCGGCGGTGAGGTGTGGGGCGCGTGGTTCGATCCGACCGGAGGTGGGCTCGCGCGCGTCGACTTCCTGTCGTGACGCCAGCGGATGCCGTCCACAGGTGACGTGCGGGTCCGCGCGGCGGGTCTACGCTGGGCTGACATCGTGCGACGCGGTTCAGGGAGGGGCGGCGCGTCGAACGGTCGAGCATCAGGGGGACTCATGGGTGAAGTTGTCGTGGACGCTGTCGTGGCGCGCGGCCTGTACAAGGCGTTCGAGGGACGATTCGCCGTCGACGGCATGGACCTGACGGTCCCGCGCGGAAGCTTCTATGGCATCGCGGGGCCGAACGGCGCCGGCAAGACGACGGCCCTGCGCATGATCATCGGGGTGCTGAAGCCCGATGGCGGCGACGTTGTCGTGGACGGGGTGCCTGTGTGGCCTGACACCCGCGCGGCGAAGCGTCGCCTGGGGTTCGTGGCGGACAACCCTGCGATGTTCGAACGGCTGTCCGGACGCGAGATGCTCGAGTACGCGGCGCTGCTGCACGGGCTCGACCCGGTGGAGGCCGACCGGCGCGCGAGCGAGCTGCTGCAGGTGCTGGACCTCACGGCCGACCAGGGCCGGATGATCGCCGACTACTCGCTCGGCATGCGCAAGCGTATGGGCCTGGCCGTGGCGTTGCTGCACAGCCCGGCGGTGCTGATCCTCGACGAGCCGTTCGGCTCCCTGGACCCGGTCAACACACAGGTGATGGAGGAGCTGCTTCAGCGCTATCGGGCGCGCGGAGGCACCGTCGTGTTCTCGAGCCACGTGATGGACGTCGTGGAGCGGCTGTGCGATCGCATGGTGGTCATGGCCGACGGGCGGGCGCGCGTCGAGGGCACGGTCGCGGACGTGCGGGGCGCGGCGCCCACCCTCCAGCAGGCGTTCGTGGACCTCGTCGGCGGTCGCGATCTCGGTGAGGGGGAGCTGTCGTGGTTGCAGTCCTCGTAAGGCTGCGACGCACGATCCGGCGGAGCTTCGTGAAGGACCCTGCGCTCTACTGGGGGTACTGGACGCTGGCGGCCATCGTCGGCGTGGCGATGGCGGCGGCCCTCGCCGCGCTCGTCTCCGCCGCCTCCTCGGGACCGCAGGGCGCCGCAGGCGTCGGGGCGGAGTCGCTTCTCGCGTTCATCCTCGTGGTGTGGGTGCTCGTCCCCTTGACCGTGCCGTCGCTCCAGGATCAGCTCGTGGAACCCGACAGGCTGGCGCTGTTCCCGCTCAGCGCCCCGCAGAGGATGGTCGGGCTCGCCGCCGGCGTCATGGCCTCGCCGACCGCGCTGCTTTCGTTCCTCGCCGCGTCGGGTCCGATCGCCGCGTGGGGCATGCCGTGGTGGGGACGGCTCGCGTCGCCGCTCGTCGCGTTCGTGTTCGCCGCGACGTGCATCGCGGTGTCCCGCGCTCTCCAGACGTTCTTCGCAGGCACGCTCGGCGGCCGTCGCGGCCGGGATGTGTCGGTCCTGCTTGCCGCCGTCCTCACCGTCGGCTTCTACGTCGCCATGCAGGTGGTGCCTGCGATGCTCGCCGATGCGGCGATGTCCCAGCGCGGTGCGCCGGCGCTGGACGTGCTCAGCGATGCGACGGGCTGGCTCCCCGGAGGTGCGTCCGCGCGGGTGATGCTCGACCTTCGGGTGGACGACGCGACCGGGGCGTCGCTGCACATGCTCGTGGCGCTCGCATGGCTCGCGCTGTTCGCAGGGATCTGGGTGTGGGCGCTGTCCCGTCACTCGCGTGGCACGACCGCCGGTGGCCGGGCCGAGGCGCGCAGCCGCGCGCGAGTGGGCCTGAGCCTGCCGCCGCTGGCGCTGAGGTGGATGCGGCCGTCGCCGGAGATGGCCGCGGCCTCGCAGCACCTGCGGTACATGCGCCGTCACCCCCGGGTGGCGCAGCAGGTCCTCATCGGCATCGGCGTCGGCGTGTTCGTGGCGAATCCGCTCTGCAGCCCGGGCTGGCTGGGAGTCGGGGCGATGGCGTACGCGTCGTATGCGATGGTGCTGCTCGGTGGGGGCCTCTTCAACTTCGACGGGCCAGGGATCGGCTTCCTGAACGTCGTGGGAGCCGACCTGCGGGCGCTGCTCCGTGCGAAGTCGGCCGTCGTGCTCTGGCTCGCAGTGCTCGTGGCGGTCGTGTTCCTCGGGGTGGAGGCCGTGGTGCGGGGCACGGTGCACGAGGTTCCTGCCGCCATCCTGTACGCGGTCGGCGGCGCGATGTGGACCTCTGCAGGAGCGACCCTCACCGCGGCGCGCTTCGCGTTCGATGGTGAGAAGGCGTCGTCCCAGCGGTTCGTCGCGGTCGGCCCAGCGTTCGCGACGCTCGGCTGGGTGATCGCAGGCACGATCGTTGCCGCGCTTCTCTACGGCCTGGTAGATGCGTGGATACCGCGAGAGGTCACCGGCGTCCTGATGGTCGCGGTCGGCGCGCTGGTGTACCGCGTCTCCCTGCGCGCCGGGGCCCGGGCCCTGCATCGGGATCCGGGCCTCGTCCTCGACCGCATCCCTGCGCGCGCGTGACCTTCGGTGCCGCTGATCGGGGTCTAGGGTGTTGCCCATGAGTGCACCGCTGCCCATGTCCGCGCCCGCCTTCCGTTGGGGGATCCTCGGTGCGGGAGGAATCGCCCACAAGCTGGCCGACGCCATCACGCATTACACGAAGTCGGAGGTGGTCGCCGTCGCCGCCGCCTCCGGACTCGAGAGAGCGCAGGCGTTCGCCGCCGAGACCGGCGTGCCGACGGCGTACGGCAGCTACGAGGAGCTCGTCGCCGATCCTGACGTCGACATCGTCTACGTGGCCACCACGCACAACAACCACCACGGGCCGGCGCTGCTGGCGATCGAGGCGGGCAAGCACGTGATGGTCGAGAAGGCGTTCACGCAGAACGAGAGGCAGGCGCGGCTCGTGGTCGACGCGGCGCGCGCCAAGGGCGTGTTCGTCATGGAGGCCATGTGGGCGCGGCACCTTCCCCACATGTACGCCCTGCGCGAGGCGATCGCGCGCGGAGAGATCGGCGAGGTCATCTCCGTCCAGGCGGACCACGGTCAGCCGATCTCGCACATCGAGCGCATGCGCAACCCCGCCCTCGCGGGCGGTGCGCTGCTGGACCTCGGCGTGTACCCCATCTCGTTCGCCCACGACATCCTTGGCGTCCCTGATGCGATCACCGCGGTCGGACGGCTGACGGACACCGGTGTCGACGGTCAGGTCTCGATGGTCTTCGACTACCCGAGCATGGGGGCGCAGGCGTCGCTCACCACCACGATGGAGGGCAAGACCCCCTGCATGGCGCTGATCGGTGGCACCGAGGGCTACATCGAGATCGACGGCACCTTCTACAACCCGACGACCTTCCGGGTGGTCCGCCTCGACGGCACCATGTGGGAGTACGACGGCACCGCTCCGAACGGCTTCCAGTTCGAGGCCGCCGAGGTGGCGCGGTGCGTCGCCGCGGGACTCACCGAGTCTCCGATCCAGCCGCTCGAGCAGTCGTTGGAGATCATGCGGATCATGGACGAGGTGCGCAACCAGATCGGCCTCATCTACCCCGACGAGCATGGCGGGCCCGGCGAGCGGTAGGCGTCCACTGCGTCGTCCAGGGCCGCGGTCTCACCCTCGGGACCCTCGGCCGACTCATGGTGTCGGTCGTCCCAGGTAGGTTTGCCCCATGAAGACGGGCCTTTTCGTGGTGTTCGAGGGGGGCGACGGCGTCGGCAAGACGACCCAGCTGGAGCGGCTGGCGGAGGCGATGCGCTCTGCGGGCCGTGAGGTGGTCGTGACGCGGGAGCCGGGCGGCACCCAGCTGGGTCTGCACCTGCGCCAGCTGATCATGCACGGCGACCATGTCGCGCCACGTGCCGAGGCGCTGCTCTACGCGGCCGATCGCGCGCACCATGTGGAATCTGTCGTCAAGCCTGCCCTCGCGCGCGGGGCGGTGGTGCTGCAGGACCGCTTCATCGACTCGTCGATCGTGTACCAGGGCGGCGCCAGGGGGCTGGGCAACGAGGTGGAGCGCATCTCACGCTGGGCCACCGACGGGCTGCTCCCCGACCTGACCGTGGTGCTCGACATGGCGCCCGACACGTCGCGGATGGACCGCCATCTCGACCGCGTGGAGCGTGAGACGGTCGAGCATGCGGAGCAGATCCGCCAGGGCTTCCTGTTCCTCGCGCAGCGCGATCCGCGTCGTTACGCCGTCATCGATGCGGCGCGCCCGGTGGGCGAGGTCTTCCACGATGTCTTCGCGGCTGCGCGGGCCGCGCTGCGACGCAAGCGCGAGATCATCTCAGGCGCGCGGACGCCGATCCCGCCGTCCCCGGTGACGCCATGATCGAGGACGCCTCCGAGGACCTTGGCACGGCCGTGGCCGACCCGCAGCACGCTCCGGCGGTCGCAGGCGTGTGGACCGAGGTGGTGGGTCAGGGCGATGCGACCGCACCGTTGAGGGCGGCGGCCGCGCATGCCTCCGCCATGACGCACGCGTGGCTCGTCACCGGACCGCCGGGCTCGGGACGGTCCCAGGCGGCGCGGGCGTTCGCAGCGGCTCTCCAGTGCCCGAACGGCGGCTGCGGCGAGTGCCGGGAATGCGTGACGTCGCTCAGCGGCGCGCATGCGGACGTCACGGTGGTCGCCACGGAGAAGGTGACCATCGCGATCGACGAGGTGCGCGAGCTCGTGTCATTGGCGCAATCGTCACCCAGCCAGGGCCGCTGGCGCGTCATCATCGTCGAGGACGCGGACCGCATGACGGAGCGCACCTCGAACCTGCTTCTCAAGTCCATCGAGGAGCCGCCGCCCCGCACCGTCTGGGTGCTGTGCGCGCCCTCTGCGGACGACGTGGTGGTCACCATCCGCTCCCGCTGCCGCGTGGTGGGGCTCCGAGTGCCCGATGCGGAGGTGGTAGCCCGCCTGCTGGTCGAGCGCGACGGGGTGGACCCCGAGCTGGCGCTCGAGTGCGCGTACGCCGCGCAGAGCCATATCGGCATCGCGCGTCGACTGGCTCGCGACCCGCAGGCGCGGGCGCGCCGCGACCAGGTGCTGGCGCTCGCCACCGAGATCAGGGGCGTGGGCGATGCCGTGCTCGCGGCCGCGGACCTGGTCCAGGTCGCGGACGACGACGCGAGGGCCGCGACCGAGGAGCGCGACGCACAGGAGCGGAACGAGCTGCTGCGCATGCTCGGAGCGGACGACGGAGGGCGTCTGCCGCCTGCGCTGCGCTCGCAGGTGAAGCAGCTCGAGGAGGATCAGAAGCGCCGCGCCACCCGTCACAAGCGCGACGTCCTGGATCGCGCCATCGTGGACCTCATGAGCATGTACCGCGATGTCGCGGTGGTGCAGGTGGGCTCTGGCGTGCCGCTGGTCAATGCGACTCATCGCGGTCACGTCGAGCAGCTCGCGGCTCGCGGCACCATGCAGGACACGGTGCGGGTGCTCGACGCTCTTGCGCTGACGCGCGAGCGTCTGGCGGGGAACGTGGCGCCGTTGCTGGCGGTCGAGGCGATGCTGCTCGCGCTCCGTCCACAGCCCGCACGCTGAGCACGTCGGGCGGCGTGTCGCGCGGTCGGCTGTGGGCGGTCATCGAGTGCCGGTCAGGTTCGACTAGTTTGGGCGCTATGACTCCTCGTCGCCGCGCCCTGGGGGCCGCCATCGCCGTGCCCCTCCTCCTGCTCACGGCATGCACGGGCGGGACGGACGCGACGCCGTCGGCGAGCGTGGACACCGGAAACGGCGCGCCATCCACCTCGGCTCCGGCCGACTCGTCCCGCTTCTACGAGCAGCAGCTCTCATGGAGCACGTGCGGCGATCTCGAGTGCGCCATGGTGGAGGTGCCTCTCGACTGGACGGACCCGGCTGGCGACACGATCAAGCTCGCGATCAACCGGTCGCAGGCGACGGACGCGAGCAAGCGCATCGGCTCCGTGCTCATCAACCCTGGCGGTCCTGGCGGCTCGGGCCTGGACTTCACCGACTACTTCCTGTCGTATGCGGGCGCCGACCTGACGGCCGCGTACGACGTCGTCGGATTCGACCCGCGTGGGGTCGGCAAGTCCAACGGCATCTCCTGCGGCGACGCCGAGACCCTCAACGCGTTCTACGTGACGGACTACTCGTACGACACGGAGGAGGACCTCGCGGCCGCAGCGAAGCGCAACGCGGACTTCGCCGCAGGCTGCGAGCAGATCTCGGGCGACATCATGGCGAACATCGACACGGTGTCTGCTGCTCGGGACATGGACGTGATCCGTGCCGTGCTCGGCGACGACTCCCTCAACTACATGGGCTTCAGCTACGGCACCCAGCTGGGCGCCACCTATGCGGCGCTGTACCCCGACACGGTGGGCCACGTCGTGCTCGACGGCGCCGTCGACTTCCTCCTGGACGATACCGACCAGGCGAAGGGCCAGGCGGCAGGCTTCGAGCAGGCGCTCACCAGCTTCATCGACTACTGCGAGGCGCAGCAGTCGTGCCCGCTGTCGTCGGATGTGGAGACGGCACGCCAGCAGATCGGCGACCTCGCGCGTCAGGCGCGGGAGACCCCGTTGCCCACCGGCCAGGACGGCGTCACCGTCAACGGCAACCTCATGGTCTACGGCATCGTCGTCACCCTGTACTCGGAGGACAGTTGGGACTACCTGATCCAGGCGTTGCAGGAGGTGTACAGCCAGGGAACGGCCTCAGTGTTCTATCAGCTGGCAGGCTTCTACCTCGATCGCGACGCCACCACCGGGGAGTACACGTCCAACGCCAACGAGGCGTTCACCGCGATCAACTGCCTGGACAGCCCCGAGCTCGACACGTGGACCATGGACGACCAGACGCAGCTCACGGCCGTGCTTGAGGAGGCGTCGCCCACGTTCGGCTGGTGGTTCGCGGCCGGCGGGGGCTGCAGCGGCTGGCCCTGGGCCGCGCACCAGACCATCGACTCGCTCGACTACCCCACGGATGCGAACCCGATCCTCGTGGTCGGCACCACGCGCGACCCTGCGACGCCGTACCAGTGGGCGCAGAACCTCACCGACGAGCTCGGCAACGCCCAGCTGTTGACGTACGACGGCGACGGGCACACCGCCTACGGCCGCTCCAACAGCTGCATCCTGGACGCCGTCGACAGCTTCATGGTGGACGGCACGATGCCGGATTCGGGTTTGGTCTGCTGACCCTGTAGGATGTCTCCGCGCCCTCGTGGCGCAGGCCGCCTTAGCTCAGTCGGCAGAGCGATTCACTCGTAATGAATAGGTCAAGGGTTCGATTCCCTTAGGCGGCTCCATCGAGAAGGCCCCGGTCCGTGAGGATCGGGGCCTTTCGCGTGCCGCGGCGCATCCGCGTGGCGTGGGTCGTGCGGTTCTATGCTTCCGGCGTGAGCAACGGCGAGAGCGCGACATGCGTGTGGCGCGTGCGATGGTGGATCAGGGTCGGCCTCGTAGCGTTCTGGGTGCTTCTGGCCTGGCAGTTGTATCTCGACTACGGTTTCGTGGCTGCCGGTGAGATGGACCCGGTCGAGATCCGAAATGGGTGGATTTTTCAGGTCGGGTTCGCGCTAGTGATCTGGTCCGTGACGTTCCGTCCGTACATCGCGGTCGGGCCGCATGAGGTGGTGGTGCAAGGGGTGACCCGGCGTCGGGTCTTCGCCAAGGACGCGCTGGTCGAGGTCGAGCCGACTGCGTATGGCCTGCGGTTCCTGGATTCTGAAGGGCGTAGCTTCACGAGTCTCGTATGCCAGAACACCTGGGCGCGCAACGAGCCGCGGTGGTGCGATGTCGCGGAGGCGGCGCTCGGCGAGCGGTCCCGGCCCTGGCGAGGTCGCGACACGCCTCCGAGTCAGTTCGCCGATGTTGCGCTCCGGGCTCGGCTTCTCGACGCGTCTTCTGGGCTGGAGGAGATCGGTCTCAATGCGGATGCTTCGGTCTGGCGTCTGCGGCGTTCTGCAACCGGGACGGCACTGGAGCTTGAGGATTGGGCTGGGATGGTCCTTGTGACGTTCGGCGACGGCGACCACGTCACCGAGGTCATCGATAGCGAGTCGCTGGCTCGGTTGCTGGCGGTGTTCGGTCGAGGTGAGCTGACCGCGCGGCACTGGCGCTGGCGTTGGATGAGTGGCTGCTTCCTCGTGGACGCGGAGGGCGCGTCGCCCGACGTGCCACGCAAAGAGACGCGGTTTGACCGTTGGATCGTGCGCCGTGCGACCTACGAGGTTGAGTCGGTGCCCGTTCTATGAAGACGTCGCTGAGTGTGCTCAGGGCAGCGGATCAAGCAGCTGCGGGCGAGCTGTCATCGCATGGATGATGAGCTCGTTGCCGGAGTCGAACGTGAGGACGACGGTCTTCAGCAGGCGGCCGCGGGCGCCGAATCCGAGCCGCGGTTGGCGTGCGGGCGAGTCATCGTCGAGGTCCTCAACCCAGAGCGGAAACGAGGCGGCCTGGACCGCGTCGTCCTCGGAGATCTCGTGCTCCAGTGCTGAGACGTGGACCTTCACGCGGTGAGCTTGCCCAGCGCGTCGCGGATCAGGTCTGAACGCGTCTTGTGCTCTGCGGCGGCGCGCGCGTCGAGCGCTGCGACCTCGTCGGGCGTCAGACGCAGTGCGATCACCTGCGAGGCCTCTGCGCCACGGCCAGGGCGTCCCCGGCCGCGCTTCTTGAGCGCCCTCATGTCGTAGCCGCGTTCGGCCTCGGCGGCCCACGCTTCGATCTGCTCTTCAGTGACCGGGATGCCGTTGATGGTCTCTCCCTCGTCCATGAGAAAATCGTAATACGAAAATCAGGTGGCGGCCAGGGCTGGTCGAGTCACTTGCCCGCTACTTGCCCAAACTGAGTCGCGATCCGCAACTAGAACACCGTTCCGACCTTGCGATGCCTACGAGTCGTGCTGTGCATCGGGGTTCGAATGCCCTCGTCATGAATAGGTCAAGGGTTCGATTCCCTTGGGCGGTTCCCACACGAACGACCCGGTCTCGGTTGGCGGGTTCTAGCGATCCCCGCAACACCCTGACTTGAGGGAGCTGGGGGGATCGTGTCGTTTGAGGAGTTGAAGGCTCAGTTCTTCGAGGCACTGGAGCAGCGAGAGGGAGACATCTCGGCGGTTACTTGCTGACGCGGGCGCCGCGTCCGCGCAAGGTCACGATGTCGCCAGCCTGAAGCTGCCGCCCGCGCCGCAGGTCGACCTCGCCGTTCAGCCGCACCTCGCCCGCGCGGATCGCGTCCTTCGCCTCCCCACCGGAGTCGACGAGCCCGGCGAGCTGGAGGAACTGGCCCAGGCGGATGCCTTCGCCGTGGGTGGGGACGTCGTCGATCGGAGCTGAGGTCGCCATGTCCGCATGTTAGCCGGGTGCGTCGCGCCCGTCGGTGCGGTCGCCGAGGCGCGAGTGTGTCGGCACCTCAGCGGACCACGAGCAGCGTGTACATGCCTGCGGCATAGTGGCCGTCGATGTTGCAGACGAGCTCGTATCGACCCGGCGCGAGGTCCAGCGTGACCCAACCGCTCGCCCCGGGCGTGATCCCTGAGCCCTCGCCCTCAGCGTTCGTGGCCGACGCCTCACCGAGGCTGTCGGACTCGTCCACGCTGCCGTCGGACAGCACGGGGCGCTGGCCGACCTGCTGGCCGTCTGCGAGGGGAAGGATCACGAGCTCATGGTCGATCGTGCCGTCGTTGATGAGGTGGAGGGTGACGGTGCCGGCGTCGACGCTGAGCGTCGACGAGCGGAGCATCATGCGGGTGTTGGCGCGGCCCATCATCATGCCGCGTCCGGACATGTCCATCGCGTACACGTCGACGACCGTGCCGGGGAGGTCGCTGTCATCGATCCTCTGAGAGTCGGTGCTGATCGCGAGTCGTGAGGCCGTGCTCGAGGTGGTGATGCCTCCGCCGAAGGCCCACGCCATCGAGGCGGCGAGGACGGCGACCGCGGCGATGAGGCTCGCGATGGTCCAGGCGCGCTCGGTGCGGGTCACTTCGGCTCTCCGCGCGTCTCGCGGATGGCGTCGCGGGACGCTTTGTAGGTCTCGACGTCGATCTCTCCGGTGGCGAGTCGACGATCGAGGATCTCGAGGGCGGACTCGTTCGGCGGCTTCGGCGCGAGGGTCGTCGCCTGCAGAGTCGCGCTCGGCTGTGCGTTCCGGTGGGTCGCCAGGCGGATCGCGAGCCACACGATCACGCCGATCAGCGCCAGCCACAGGATGCCCATCCCGAACCATGCGAGGCCGCTACCGCCCGCGCCGTACATGCCCATCATGGTCGTGCCCTCTCGTGTCGTCTGCGCTTCACTCTGCGCGCATGCGGTGAAGGCGAGCCCGCGCGGACGGTGAAGATCTGATGAAGATGCGGCCGTCCGCGTCCGATGAGCGGCAGAGGGCGGCATCGGACGCGGACGGCGTGCGGTCAGGCGAGCTGCATCGTGGTGACGCAGGTCGCGTCGTCGCTGTTCCGTGTCGACACGTCCTGGGTGGCCGACTTGCCCTCGTGCTCGATCGTCACCGTGGCGTCGATGTCGCGCGGCAGCCACACGCCCACGAAGCCGTTGTCGAACGTGGTGCGAGTCTCGTCGACGAGCACCTCGCCGGTGGAATCGTCGGTGATGGTCATGTGCACGTCGGCGCCCTGCATCTCCCCGGTGCACGTGGTGAGCGAGTGGTAGTAGCAGTCGTGGTTCGAGGACTCGTACGGCGCGAACGAGACGTAGAAGGCGTCGTCGGGCATGGGCAGCGAGACCTGGGTCTGGTCCGCGGTCGTGATCACGAGCTCGTCGGGGCGGATCGAGGCGGTGAACGCGGTGGATCGATCGGTGAGCGGGGTTGCGTCCAGCTCGTCGATGATCTGACGGGCGTCGAGCCCTCCGAGTCCGAGCTCTTCCATCGCCGCGTCGGCGGCGGCGGTGCCTGGGACTGCGATGGTGGGCAGGTCGGAGTCGGCTGTCGAGCAGGCGGTGAGCATGAGTGCGGCGCTCAGGGTGAGGGCGGCGGTGAGGATTCGCGCCGGGGTGCGGCGGGTGTTGCGCTGAGACATGGGTGGTCCTTCGTATGTGACGGTTCTGTGTGGTCCGTGCCGCGCGACCGGGGGCCGGGCGGCGTCGCGACGTGCGCGGCTGAGGCTGCGCAGGGTCGCGTGGGCCGACGCGGGCAGAGCGGTGTGCTCGGGCGTCGGTGGTCGGAGCTCAGGTGGGATCGGGCGCAGTCGCCGGATCCGTGACTGTCACGTACGGCTGATCCCCAGGGCGTGCAGGTCCGGCAGCCGCGGCATCGTGGTGGGTGCTGCGTGTGCCACGAAGGTGCGCCGTCGGCTTCTGGTCGGCGCGGTCGTCGGCCGGGGAGCGAGGCGTGGGACCGCGAGGATCACCAGCAGCATCAGCACTGTGGCGCACGCGAGCGCGGCGCCGCCCGCGGTCGGGCTGCAATCCTCGCAGCTGGTGCCTTCCGAGGGGTGCGCCCCGGGTGTCGCGAGGTCGAGCGGCTGCATCGCTGCCGGCGTGGCCATGGAAGCCGACTGGTGGTCCGCGTAGCTGCCTGCGTGGTGCGACAGCAGGCCGACGACGGCGGTGAGCGCCAGCAGCACGCCGAGCATGGCGACGCGTGCTCGCGCACGGGGGCGGGAGCGCCGCTGGGCCTGCCGGGTGCCTTTCATCGTCCGTCAGCCTAGAAGACGGGAGCGTGGCGCCGCCCGGGACGTGGGGCCTGCCCCGGCGCGTTGACTTTGTCGACACCCGAGTTGATAAGATGTCGACACGCCTGTCGACAACCTGCCGCCGGGTGTCGACAGCCCCCGGTCACCCGAAAGGACCTCCCATGCAACGACTGTTCACGGCCGCCTTCATCTACGCCATCGCCGGACTCGGCTCTGGCCTGTACTACCGCGAGCTGACCGTCGCGAACAACTTCCCAGAGGATGGGCAGACGATGCTCAGCGGCGTGCACACCCACTTCCTCGCGCTCGGCATGATCGTGCTGTTGGTGGTGCTCGCGCTCGACAAGCTGTTCCGGCTCTCGGACAGCCGGCTGTTCGGCTGGTTCTTCTGGGTCTACAACGTCGCCCTGGTGGTGACCGCAGGCATGATGACGTGGCACGGCACGCTCACTGTGCTGGGCAAGGAGTCGAACGCAGCCATCGCCGGTACCGCGGGACTCGGGCACATGGCGATGACCGGTGCGTTCATCCTGCTGTTCCTCGCGCTAGGCAAGGCGCTCAAGCGGGATCGCCGCGTCGGTTCGGAGGTCGCCGAGGCGTCGAAGACCGCGGTGCTCGCGTCCTGACCGGAGACGCGAGGATCTCGGTCCGTGCTGCGACCGGGGCCTTCCGGGCGCCGTCTCAGCCCAACGGCCACCCGGTGTAGCCCTCGGCGAGGTAGGCGCGTCCTGCCTCCGACTCGACCACGGACCGGAGCTCGCCGAGCTGGCGCTCGCGATCGAAGTCGGACGCGTCGGGGGTCGTGTGCAGCATGCTCGTCATCCACCAGGAGAAGTGCTGCGCCTTCCAGATGCGGTCTCGGGCGGCATCCGCCCATCCGTCGATGAGCGTGCTGTCCGAGCGCGTCAGGAGCGCTTCGAGCGCGCGGGCGAGCAGGATCACGTCGGCGACGGCGAGGTTCATGCCCTTCGCGCCGGTCGGGGGCACGGTGTGGGCGGCGTCGCCGACGATCGCGAGGCGACCGTGCCTCAGCTCCCGGGCGACGAAAGAGCGGAAGCGCAGCACGTCGCGCTGGAAGATCGGGCCCTCGACCAGCGTCACCCCGGGCACCCGCTGCTGCAGGATGTCCCAGATCTGGTCCTCGGTCATCGCGGTCGGGTCGGTCTCGGGGTCGCACTGGAAGTACATGCGCTGCACGTCGGGGGAGCGCTGGCTGATGAGCGCGAAGCCGTGGGGCGAGTTCGAGTAGATGAGCTCCGGAGCGCTGGGTGCGGCCTCGCACAGGATGCCGAACCACGCGAACGGGTACTCGCGGAAGAGCCCGTCGTGGGAGCCGCTGATCTCGCGGCGGACCACCGAGTGGGAGCCGTCGGCGCCGACCACGAAGTCCGCCTCGATCTCCAGCGTCGTGCCGTCCGAGTGCTCGGCGACCACGCGGGGGCGGGTGGTGCCCCCGTCCTCGACGGCCATGGCGGTGACTCCGAAGCGGAGGTCCTGTCCGGCCTCGAGCCGTGCTGCGATCAGGTCCTTCAGCGCTTCGTGCTGCGGGTAGAGCCACACGGAGCGGCCGGTGAGGCCGGGGAAGTCGATCCTGTGGCCGGCCTCGTCGAAGCGGAGCTCGATGCCGTCGTGACGCATCCCGACGGTGTGTGCCCGTGAGCCGGGGAGGCGCGCGAGCAGGTCCACGGTGCCCTGCTCGAGGATCCCGGCGCGGATGGTGTTCTCGATCTCGTCGCGCGAGCGCTGGTCGATGATGATCGAGTCGATGCCTGACTCGGCGAGCAGGTGTGAGAGCACGAGGCCCGCAGGTCCTGCTCCGACGATGGCGACCTGGGTGGGGACTGTCGAGGTCACGGTGTCTCCTTTGGCACGGTGTCTTCGGTGGCGCCGCGTCGTCGTTGACGTGGCGCGTCGCCATTGTGCGGCGGTTCGTCGACCAGATTGTCACCAATTCCCGTTCAATGGGATTCGGATCGCTCAGCTGTCGCGTGTCAGAGCACGCTCGACCTCGTGGGCAGCCCGGTGCAGCGCATCCAGAGCGACGCCTGTCGCCGCATCGCGCGGCAGCACGACGGACAGCGCCGCCGTCGCGCGTCCGGCGCGATCCAGCACCGGGACGGCCACGCCGGTGGAGACCTCCTCGATGGACCCGGGCGCGATCGCGTGTCCGAGCCGCCGCACCTCCGCGAGCTTGCGGCGGACGACCGCAGGATCTGTCGGGGTCATCGCGGTCAGGCGCCGCAACTGCTGGGTGAGGACGCGCTCCTGCAGCTCGTGATCGCCGAAGGCGAGCAGCACCAGGCCCGAGGACGACGCGTGCAAGGGGAGCCGTCCCGCGATGCGGGTGATGTTCGCGCCGGCGTCAGGATCGCTGAGCCGTTCGAGGAACAGCGCCTCGTCCTGCTCGAGGATCGCCAGCTGCGTGTGCTCGCGCACGCGCGCCTGCACGCGCTCCATCGCGGGCAGTGCCGCCTGTCGCACCCGCAGCGCGAGCGATGACCGGGTGGCCAGCTCCCACAGTCGCAGGCCGACGCTCACACGGCCCTCGCCGTCGCGGTCGAGCAGCCCGGCGGCCACCAGGTCCGCGACGACTCGGTGGGCGGTGGACGACGGCAGGCCCGCGCGGCGTCCGATCTCCGCGGGGGTCTGCACCGTTCGCGTCGGTGTGAACGTCTCGAGCACGCGGACCAGGCGGCCGGTCACCGAGTCGCCGGAGGGGGAGTTCGCCACAGCCGCAGGATGCCACAGTGGGCGCGGTAGCCTCTGAGCATGTCGACGACGACGCCGGCCCCGCGTTGGGCGCCCTTGACGGTCGAGCAGGTCGCGGGCCTGCTCGGTGCTGCCGACGCTCGCTGGTGGCTCTCGGGCGGGGCTGCGCTCGACCGCTGGCTCGGCGCCCCGATCCGCGAGCGCGAGAACATCGACGTGAGCACGATCCCGAGCGACCTCGACACGGTCCTGGCCGCGCTGCCGCCGACGTTCAGCGCGTGGGTCCCGGACGGCACAGCGCTGATCCCGATCGCGGACGCCGCGGAGGACGCCGAGCTGCAGCCGGTCCTGATCCATGACGACGACGCGGACGCCTGGGTGCTGCGGGTCAACGTGGAGGACGGCTCGCGTCGGGCCTGGATGTACCGCAGGGATGCACGTCTCCAGCTCCCGTGGGAGCAGGTCGTCCTGGATGTGGACGGTGTGCCGACGGGTGCGCCGGAGGTGCAGCTGCTGTGGAAGTGCTTCAGTCCTCGTCCTGAGGACGACGCGGACAAGGACGCCGTCGTCCCCCGCCTGTCCGACGAGGCGCGGGCGTGGTGGGAACAGCAGCTGCTGCGGATTCACCCGCACTCGTCGTGGACGATCCCGGTGCGCAGCCCCATGTTCCCGGCGCGACCGAGCTGGAACCGTCCCGCCCGCTGAGCCTCGTCGTCGGTGAGGGCGGTCAGCGCTGTGCGTCGTCGGTGAACTCGCCGCTGGCGACGGCGTGCAGCACGAGGCGCCGGAACCACCGCTGGGCGGGTGACAGGTTCATCTCGCGGCGGGTGTAGAGGGCGACAGGCGAGCTGGTGCCCGGCCACGGCAGGTCGGCGGTCTGCAGATCGGGGAACCAGCCGCAGAACACGTCGGCGACGTGGCGCGGCAGGAGCGCGACCAGGTCCGTCGAGACGAGCACGGCTGGCACCGTCGAGTGCTCCTCGACGGTGAGTGCCACCTGCGGGACGAGGCCGTGCTCCACGAGTGCCTGCTTGGGGAACACGTGGCCGCCGCGGGCGGACACCCGGATGAAGCGTCGTCCCTGGAACATGTCCGGCGCCGTGGGCGGGAGGGGGTGGGTGCGCGACGTGAGCGCGACGTACTCGACGCCTCGTACCGGTGTGCGCCACAGCCGCGCGGAGTCCATGACGGACACGGTGAGCGCCACGTCGATCACGCCGCGCACCAGCTCCTCCTCGGCGACGTCGGCGTCGAGGCGCTTGACCACCAGGTGAGGAGAGGCGTGCAGGCGCGTGAGCGACGCCATGATCGGCGGCAGGAAGGTCTGCTCGCCGATCGAGGTGAGTCCCAGGACCAGCTCGCCGTCGAAGCCTGCCGGGTCGAAGTCCGCGCGGTCGGTGACGGTCGCGTCGATCTGCGCGAGCGCTTCATGAAGCGGGCCGAACAGCTGCGTGGCGCGGGGCGTGGGCACCATGACGTGACCCTCGCGGCGGAACAGGTCGTCTCCGAACCGCTTGCGCAGGCGCGCGAGGGTGTAGCTGACGGTGGGCTGGGTGACGTGCAGGCGGTCGGCGGTGCCGGTGAGGCTGCGCATCTCGTAGAGCACGACGAACGTGCGGAGCTGGTTGAGATCTGCCAGTGCCATGCATCGATTCTCTCTATGCGGCGTTGCTGTCGAATCTATTGGACCACAGTCGTAGGGCGTGCCTATAGTCAGGAGCGAGAACTGCTAGTGACAAGGACGCCACTCGTGATCACCGATACCCCCGGTCGTGACACGCCTGCCGCTCAGGCCGACGCCACTGCGACGACCCACGGCCAGACGACAGGCGGCTTCGACAAGACGCCGGGTTGGCTCGACTGGTACGACGGCCCCACCGCGCCCACCTTCCGCCTCCCGGACGGCGCGGTCGACGCGCATTGCCACGTGTTCGGTCCCGGCGGGCAGTTCCCCTTCGCCCCGGAGCGCAAGTACACCCCGTGCGACGCGTCGGCCGAGCAGCTGTTCGCTCTGCGTGACCACCTGGGCTTCGCTCGCAACGTGATAGTCCAGGCGACGTGCCACGGCGCTGACAACCGGGCTCTCGTCGACGCCCTGAACCGCAGCGAGGGTCGGGCGCGCGGCGTGGCCACCGTGCGGCGCGACGTCACGGACGCGCAGCTCGCCGAGCTCCACGCCGCAGGCGTGCGGGGGGTGCGCTTCAACTTCGTGAAGCGTCTCGTCGACCGTGTGCCCACCGACTCGCTCAAGGAGACCGTCGAGAGGATCGCCCCGCTCGGCTGGCACGTCGTCATCTACTTCGAGGCCGAGGACCTGCCCGACCTCTACGACTTCTTCTCCAGCATCCCGACCGACGTCGTCGTCGACCACATGGGACGGCCCGACGTGACGAAGGACCCCGACGGGCCGGAGTTCGGCCTATTCCTCCGCTTCATGCGCGAGAACCCGAACGTGTGGACCAAGGTGACGTGCCCTGAGCGGCTCTCCGTCACGGGCCCGCGCGCTCTCGACGGCGAGCAGCACGCCTACACGGATGTGGTGCCGTTCGCCCGACGTGTCGTCGAGGAGTTCCCCGACCGCGTGCTGTGGGGCACCGACTGGCCCCACCCGAACCTCAAGGACCACATGCCCGACGACGGGCTGCTGGTCGACCACATCCCCCGGATCGCCACGACGCCCGACCTGCAGCACCGGCTGCTCGTCGACAATCCCCAGCGCCTGTACTGGCCGGAAGGAGCATGACATGGTTCTCGACAAGCCCTACAAGAACATCCCCGGCACGATCATCTTCGATGCCGAGCAGGCCCGGAAGGGCTACCACCTCAACCAGTTCTCCATGTCGTTGATGAAGCCGGAGAACCGTGAGCGCTACCTGGCCGACCGCGCCGCCTACGTGGACGAGTGGCCGCTGACGCCCGCGCAGAGGCAGGCCGTGCTCGACCTGGACCTCAACGCGATGATGGCCGAGGGCGGCAACATCTACTTCCTGTCCAAGATCGGCGCCACGCACGGCATGAGCTTCCAGCAGATGGCCGGCTCCATGACGGGCATGAGCGAGGCCGCGTACCGCGACATGATGGTCGGCGGCGGCCGTCGGCCCGAGGGCGTGCGCCTCAAGGACCTGGACGGCTGGGAGCCCCCGTCGAACGAGAAGGCCACGACGATGCGACCGGACGCCCCGGCCGTCTACACCTCGGCCCTGTTCACCTCACACGTGCCCGCGATCGGCGCCGCGATGGACATGGGCAAGACCGAGGAGCCGTACTGGAAGAAGATGTTCGCCGGCTACGAGTGGACCCGCCGATGGGCCAAGGAGAACACGCCCGACGTGATCATCCTGGTCTACAACGACCACGCCACCGCGTTCGACTCGAACATCATCCCGACGTTCGTGCTGGGCACGGGTGCGTACTATCCGGTCGCCGACGAGGGCTACGGGCCGCGCCCCGTGCCGGATGTGCACGGCCACCCGGAGCTCGCCGCGCATATCGCGCAGTCCGTGATCCAGGACGACTTCGACCTCACCCTGGTCAACGAGATGGTCGTCGACCACGGGCTCACCGTGCCGCTGTCGCTCGTGTTCGGCGACGTGGACGAGTGGCCGTGCAAGATCATCCCGCTGCCCGTCAACGTGGTGCAGTACCCGGTGCCGTCGGGTCGTCGCTGCTACGAGCTGGGCAAGGCGATCCGCCGCGCGCTGGACAAGTGGGACGGCGAGCCGCTGAACGTGCAGATCTGGGGCACCGGCGGCATGAGCCACCAGCTCCAGGGTCCGCGCGCCGGCCTGATCAACGAGGAATGGGACAACGCGTTCCTGGACCACCTCATCGCCGACCCGCTGGGGCTGACGGAGTGGCCGCACATGGAGTACGTGGACGAGGCCGGGTCCGAGGGCATCGAGCTGGTGGACTGGCTGATCGCCCGCGGAGCGATGGACGACCAGTTCGAGGGCGGCGCGCCGACGGTGGACCACCGCTTCTATCACGTGCCCGCCTCCAACACGGCGGTCGGTCACCTGGTGCTGAGCAACCCGGTCCGCCCCGGCGACGCCCAGGCCGTGGCGGCGGGGCAGACTGAGGGCGCGCAGGCGAACGATCCCGCGCAGGAGGTGGTGCACGCGTGACGAGCGACAGGACACGGATCGCCGTCGTCGGCGCTGCAGGCGCCTTCGGACGCAAGCATCTCGACGGCCTCATGAACATCCCCGACGCCGAGGTCACGGTGGTCAGCGGCACCAGACCCGAGCCGACGCAGGCGGTGGCCGACAAGTACGGGGTGCCGGCGGCCGTCGTCGGCCTCGAGGAGGTCCTGACCAGGGACGATGTCGATGCCGTCATCCTCGCGACCCCCACCGGACTCCACGCGAGCCAGCTGCAGGCGGCGCTCGAGGCAGGCAAGCACGTGCAGGTGGAGATCCCGCTGGCGGACTCCTTCGCCGATGCCCAGGCGGCGCTCGCCGTCGCCGAGGCATCCGACCTGGTGTCGATGGTGGGACACACGCGTCGGTTCAACCCATCGCACCAGTGGGTGCACCAGCGGATCGCCGCCGGCGAGCTCGGCGTCCAGCAGATGGACGTGCAGACGTACTTCTTCCGACGCACGAACACGAACGCCAAGGGCGAGCCGCGCTCGTGGACGGACCACCTGCTGTGGCATCACGCCGCGCACACGGTGGACCTGTTCGCCCACCAGGCGGGCCGCATCGTCCAGGCCAACGCCATCCAGGGCCCGATCCACCCTGCGCTGGGCATCGCCATGGACATGTCGGTCCAGCTCAAGGCGGAGTCGGGCGCGATCTGCACCCTGTCCCTGTCGTTCAACAACGAGGGTCCGTTCGGCACGTTCTTCCGCTACATCGGCGACACCGGCACCTACATCGCCCGGTACGACGACCTGGTGGATGGCAACGAGCAGCCCATCGACGTCTCGCATGTCGCGGTGAGCATGAACGGCATCGAGCTGCAGGACCGCGAGTTTCTCGCGGCGATCCGCGAGGGCCGCGAGCCTCAGTCCTCCGTGGCCCAGGTGTTCGACTGCTACCGGGTGCTCGGCGAGCTGGAGGAGCAGCTCGCGTGACGTCTTCCGCGATGACGCTGCCGCGGATCGGTCTCGGCTGCATGTCGCTCAGCCACGCCTACGGCGTCGCGCCTCCTCCGGAGCAGGGTGAGCGGATGCTCCGAGAGGCTCTCGACGCCGGCGTGCGGCTGCTCGACACCGCCACGCTCTACGGCGGCGGGCGCAACGAGGAGCTCGTGGGTCGCGCCCTCAAGGGCCGCCGCGACCAGGTGGTGCTCGCCTCCAAGGGCGGCATGGCGATGGTCGACGGCGTGCGCACCATCGACGGGCGGCCCGAGACCCTGCGCGCGCAGGTCGACGCCTCGCTGACGCGGCTCGAGGTCGAGCGTATCGACCTGTACTACCTGCACCGCTGGGACCGGAACGTGCCGATCGGGGAGAGCGTCGGCGCGCTCGCGGAGGCGGTCGATGCCGGCAAGATCGGTGCGATCGGCCTGTCCGAGGTCTCGGTGGTCCGGCTTCGCGAGGCGCTGGAGGTGGCGCCCATCGCCGCCGTCCAGAACGAGTACTCGCTGTGGAGCCGCAACCCCGAGCTCGGCATGGTCGACGCGACCCGCGAGGCCGGTGTCGCGCTCGTCGCGTTCTCCCCGGTGGCCCGCGGCTTCCTGGCCGATGCGATCGCCGACCCCGACGCGCTCGCGCCGCAGGACATCCGTCGTCCGATGCCACGCTTCCAGCCCGACCACTGGCCCGCGAACGCGGCGCTGCTGCCCGCGTGGCGCGCGCTCGCGGCAGAAGCGGGGTGCACGCCCGCGCAGCTCGCTCTCGCGTGGGTGCTCTCGCGTGGCTCTCATGTCACGGCGATACCAGGGACGACGAACATCGCTCACCTGCGCGAGGACATGGCTGCGCTGCACATGACCGTCGACCTCGCGGTGCTCGCCCGAGCCGGCGAGCTGATCGACACCGCCACCGTGTCCGGGCCGCGCTACGCCGCGCAGCAGTCGGCGGAGGTGGATGCGGAGTCGTTCGACGACGACGCTCGCGGTCGCAGGCGCCCTGGCGGGTCCTGACGGTCGGAATGTGCGCTCGGGCTACTGTGAACCATGGCACCGGAGTCCCCGCTCGTCGCCGTGTCGCAGTCGCTGACGCGCACGTTCCGCACGTTCGCCGCGACCCTTCACCCGGACGGCTACCACGGCGCCTACCAAGGAGACGCGGGCTTCTTCGAGGGCTGGTACGTCAAGCTCGTGTCCGCTGACCGCAGCGCGCGAATCGCCGTCATCCCCGGCATCTTCAAGGGTGCGGACGGCGGCCCTGATGAGGCGTTCGTGCAGGTGCTCGACGGCACCACGGGCGACTCCTGGTACGAGGTCTTCGCCACGTCGGCGTTCTCTGCGGACTCCAGGGATTTCGATGTGCGGGTGGGCCCGAACACGTTCGGCGCGCGCGGGATCGCGGTGGACCTGGCCGAGTCGAGGCTGCGCGGCGACGTCCGTTTCACCACGCCCCTGGATCCGTGGCCTGTCACGCTGACGTCGCCGGGAGTCATGGGCCGCTACGCGTGGGTGCCGGTGATGGAGTGCTATCACGGGCTCGTGTCCTTCGGGCATGCCTTGGAGGGCACGCTGACGCTCGGCGACCGCGAGCTGAGCTTCGACGGAGGGCGCGGCTACCTGGAGAAGGATTGGGGCAGGGCGTTCCCGTCGGCCTACGTGTGGATGCAGACCAACCACTTCTCGGTGCCGGGCGTGAGCCTGTCCGCGTCGATCGCAGCCATACCGTGGGGTCGCACCCGCTTCCGCGGGTTCATCGTCGGGCTGCGCATGCCCGGTGAGGGTGATGGCGATCTGCACCGGTTCGCCACCTACACGGGCGCACGCACCGCGTCGCTCGAGATCGACGACGTCGAGGTCAGGTGGACCATGCGCGCTCGCTCCGGTGCGGTGCTGCGCCTTCGTGCCGAGCGTCGTCGGGGCGGACTGCTTCACGCGCCGGTGCGCACGAGCATGCATCGCCGGGTGGAGGAGACCCTCGACGCGCGTGTCCACGTGGAGCTGCGGGGGTCCGACGGTCGTGTGCTCTTCGAGGACACCGGCGAGGCGGCGGGGCTGGAGGTCCATGGCGACCATGGCGGCCTGGTCGCGATGCCAGGTCGCGGGGTCCGCTAGGGCTTCCGCACCGCGCGCCGCCCGGGCGTGTCGCGCGTGAGCGCCTCGCCCGAGACCCGTGCGGAAGTGCGATTCTCCGCCGATAACACCGCGGAAATCTAGCAGAAATCGGGACAAAACACTCTGACCCGTGCTTCAAGTGTGGCGTATATCACACGGCGGGCGTAGCGTGCGAAACAGGTCGTACGCACGATGGGGTGCCGGGGGAGGCGCTCCGCTGAGGGAGTGATGATCATGACCGCCATGGGAAGCAGCAACCCCACTTCGAGCTTCATCGGCATGCGCCGGAGCCGCAGGATGATGCCACGCCGGAGGCGAGGACCAGCCGCCGCGACGATCACCGCGCTCCTCGCAGCGACGGTGGGCGTCGGCGCGGTGGCGGCGCCAGCGGCGGCGGCCTACCCGGTCACGCCGGTCAACAGCCTCGTCCCGTCGACGAGCTTCGAGCTCGACGGCAACACCGGTGCCGACAAGGGCGGCGTCGACTGGGCCACCTTGGCCGCGGCGGGGGGCGCCCCTGTCGTCGACTCGAGCGGTGTGTACAACGGCTACACGTACCATCCGGACACGTGCCCGAACCCTGACGGGGTCACCGATGACATCGGCGACCCGCAGGGCGGAACCAAGCTCGCCGACGGGCCGATCTGGCCATCGATCGACTCGAAGGTGGGGCCTGAGAAGAGCGACCTGGCCAGCGTCGCGGTGGCCACGCAGAAGGTGCAGAACACCGTCACGGGTGGCGTCGACGACATCGTGTACGCCAACTACGAACGATGCAGCGACACGAGCGGGTCGATGATCGCGACGCTCTTCATCAACAACGGCGACAACCTCGTGCCGAGCACGGGGGGCGACGGGGACTTCCTGCTGGTCTTCGACTTCAACCCTGCGGGCAACAAGGGGCCGACGGCCGAGTTCCTCCAGTACGACAAGGCGAACCACGAGTGGAGCGACATCGGCACGGTGCCTGCCGGCATCGTCGACATGGCGCCGGGGCAGACGTTCAGCGAGGCCGGGGTCAACCTCACGTCTCTGCAAGCGTGGCTGACGAAGCAGACCCATGGCACCGCAGGGCAGTGCTACTCGCTCGACGTGGGTGGTCAGGCGGCCACCGTGTCCGGGTACTCGAAGGGCTCCCGCATCTGGGACCTCGTGAAGGGTGACACGCTGCCCGTCTCCAACTGTGCCGACATCAAGGTGACCAAGACGGCCAACGTCACGGACACCACCACGCAGTTCGGCTACGAGATCAGTCGGGCCGGCGGCGGCAACGTCTACCCGGGGCAGGCCACCCAGGACGGCACTCTGACGGTGGGCCAGAGCACCACCTGGACCGACGTCGTCTCCGGGATCGACTACCTGGTGAACGAGACGGGCAGCCTCGATCCGGGCTGGACGCTCGACACGGTCATGTGCACGTACTCCGACATCTTCACGAGCGGTGCGCCTGACAAGACGGTCACGCTGTACGACCGTTCCAAGGGCGGTGTCCAGGCGGGGGCGCAGGCGCTCGTCACCTCGAATGTGCCGGGCGTCAGCGTGAAGACGACGGAGTGCACGATCCACAACAGCTTCAGCGGGATCGAGATCGTGAAGGCCGGCTCGGGCGACCCGAACGCGGAGTTCGGCTTCACCATCGGCGACGACCCGTACACGTTCAAGCTCGGCGACGCGGTGACGATCCCGTCGACCGTCGGTGAACCCGTGACCATCAGCGAGGACACCGTCCCGAGCGACGGCCTCCCGTGGAACCTCACCAGCCTGCAGTGCGTGGGCCCCGACGGCAAGACCGCCACCGGCGACGTCAATCTCCGGGCGGGCACCGTGACGGTGACGCCCGCAGGTGAGGGTCTGATCGTCTGCACCTTCACGAACGTGCAGAAGGGCCAGCTGGTCGTCGAGAAGGCGACCCAGGGTGGCACCGGCACGTTCGTGTTCGGCGGCACCATCGCGGGCCTGGTCCAGGACCCGTCCCTCACGACCACGAAGAGCGACGGCACCGCTTCCGGCGGCACGCTCTCGGGCCTCGTCGACGGGGCTGCCAGCGGCTTCTCGGTCTCCGAGGAACCGCAGGCCGGCTGGCGCCTCGACCAGATCGCCTGCACGGACGACCAAGGCAATCCTGTGTCGGGCAGCCCGGGTGACTTCGGCATCGCCGCAGGTCAGACGGTCACCTGCCTGGCGACCAACACGAAGCTCGGCCAGATCACGTTGACCAAGCACGTCTCCGGGGTCGCCTCCGGCTACCCGTGGAGCTTCGACTTCGCCCTCGCGGCTGACGGCTACGGGCCGGACACGCAGTCCCTCTCCGGCACCGGCGACGTGTCCGACGCCTCCAAGCAGCTGATGTGGAAGGACCTCACGCCCGGCAAGACGTACACGCTCTCCGAGACCGGGGCCGACGGCTTCGACGTCACCTGGATGTGCTACGACGGCAACACCGCGCTGAGCGATGCCGATGCCAACACCGCGGGCTACCAGGTCGACGTCGTGGCGGGCTCCGACATCACGTGCACCGTGACCAACACGGCTCAGAAGTCGAACCTCACGGTCACGAAGACGGTGACCGGCGTCGCAGGCGACATGGGCTGGAGCTTCGACTTCACGCTCACCCCGAACGGTGGCGCGGGCGTCACGAAGACCGCGTCGGGCACCGGTGACGTGTCGAAGGACCTGACCTGGAGCGACCTGCTCCCCGGCGGCGTCTACACGATCACGGAGCAGGCGGACGGCGACTACACGCAGTCGCTGGCCTGCTACTACGACGGTGACCACGACACGCCTGTCACGGATCTGGTCCTTGACGACCTGGGCGTGACGTTCGAGGCAGGGTTCGACGAGAACATCGTCTGCGAGGCGGACAACGCGGCGAAGCCTGCCGACCTGACGCTCAACAAGTCGGTGTCCGGCATCGCGGCCGGCCAGGCCTGGTCGTTCACCTTCACGCTGGACCCGGCGGCCGATGGCGTCGGCGCTCAGACCGAGACCGGCTCTGGCCCGACCAGCTTCCAGCTGACCTGGTCCAAGCTGGTGCCGGGTCAGACGTACACGATCTCGGAGAGCGCGGCGACCGGCTACACGCAGAACCTCTCCTGCGACGGTGCGACCGACATCTCGCTGAGCACGACCACGGTGAGGTTCGTCGCGGACTTCGACCAGCACATCACCTGCACGGCGACCAACGTGGGCCAGGCGTCCACGCTGGAGCTGACCAAGGAGGTGCGAGGCGTGAGCGGCGGTTCGGACTGGTCGTTCGACTTCACGCTCGCGCCCTCGGCAGGAGGCGGTGGCGTGCAGACGCTGTCCGGCACCGGCAACTCCTCTGACGTCAAGACCTGGACGAACCTGGTCCCCGGCACGCAGTACGTGCTGTCGGAGGCCGTCGATGACAACTACGTGCAGCACGTCTCCTGCACCGGTGTCACCGACCTGGACAAGGTCGACACGTCGGTGACCTTCGTCGCGGGGTTCGGCCAGTCGATCACCTGCTCCGCCACCAACGAGGCGAAGCCGACGACCGTGTCGCTCACCAAGCAGGTCGACGGAGTGGCCGCCGACTTCCCGTGGAGCTTCACCTTCGGGCTGCTGACCGATGACGGCAACGGGGCGGTGCAGAGGACCATCTCCGGCATGGGCGGCGTCGAGTCCGACCCGGTGGAGTGGACGAACCTGATCCCGGGCACCGTCTACACGCTGATGGAGACAGCGGTTCCCGGCTACACCACGGACATCGTGTGCACCGGCGTGGATGATTCGGATCCGGCGGGCGACGCGGTGGTCTTCACCGCCGGCTACAACCAGCAGATCAGCTGCACCGCCACGAACACGGCGATCCCGTCGACGCTGGACCTGACGAAGACCGTGGTGGGGGTGGCGACCGGGTTCGACTGGTCGTTCGACTTCACGGTGTCGCCTGATCCTGACGGCTCGAGCACTCACACGATCACGGGCGCAGGCAGCGGCACCTCGGCGGCGACATCGTGGACGATGCTGACCCCGGGCCAGACCTACGTGGTGGCGGAGACCCCGGTCCCCGGCTACACGACGGATCTGCAGTGCACGGGTGTGACCGACACCGACGAGGTGGACAGCACGGTGACGTTCGTGGCCGGGCTGGACCAGTCCATCACCTGCGCCGCCACGAACACGGCGATCGCGTCGACCCTGGACCTGACGAAGACCGTGGTGGGGGTGGCGACCGGGTTCGACTGGTCGTTCGACTTCACCGTGTCGCCCGACCCGGATGAGTCGGGGACCCAGACCATCACAGGTTCCGGCAGCACCACGTCGGCTCCGATCTTGTGGTCGCATCTGGTTCCGGGCATGGAGTACACGGTGAGCGAGACTCCTGTCGCCGGCTACACCACGGATCTGCAGTGCACGGGTGTGACCGACACCGACGAGGTGGACAGCACGGTGACGTTCGTGGCCGGGCTGGACCAGTCCATCACCTGCGCCGCCACGAACACGGCGATCGCGTCGACCCTGGATCTGAGCAAGACGGTCGAGGGCGTCGCGGACGGTTTCGACTGGTCCTTCGACTTCGTCGTGACTCCCGATCCGGATGACTCTGCCACGCACACCCTGTCCGGTGCGGGCAGCACCACCGAGGGCCCGACCATGTGGTCCATGCTGATCCCGGGTCAGACCTACACGGTGGCGGAGACCCCGGTCGCCGGCTACACGACGGATCTGCAGTGCACGGGCGTCGAGGACTCCAACGCGGCCGACAATGCGGTGACGTTCGTGGCCGGGCTGGACCAGTCCATCACCTGCGCCGCCACGAACACGGCGATGCCGGCCGACCTGACGCTCACCAAGACGGTGTCCGGCGTGATGGACGACTACGGATGGTCGTTCGGGTTCACGCTGGATCCTGCGGCCACGGGTGGTGGCACCCAGACCGCCTCGGGCGTCGGCAACAGCTCGGCGACCCTCACGTGGTCCGACCTGGTTCCTGGTGAGACCTACACCATGACCGAGGATGCGAGCTCCGACTTCGCGCAATCCCTCATCTGCGCAGGGGTCGGGAACCTCGACGGCTCGGCAGCGACCGTCACCTTCGTGGCGGGCCTCGGCGAGCACCTCACGTGCGAGGCGACCAACGTTGCCGAGTCGTCGAGCCTCAGCCTCCAGAAGACCGTGGTCGGGGTCGACGACGGGGTGGAGTGGTCGTTCGACTTCTCGCTCAGCCCGGATGCGATGCCGCTCGGCACGCAGACGGTCGCCGGCGCGGGGAGCATGACGGCCGATCCGATCGAGTGGACGGGGCTGGTCCCGGGGCAGACGTACACCGTGAGCGAGACCGCGGTGGACGGCTACAACACCGCGATGGTCTGCGACGGAGTCGAGGACCAGGACGGAGTGCTGGACAACGGCTCGGTGACCTTCACGGCCGGCTTCGGCGAGCAAATCGTCTGCCGGGTGGTCAACGTCAAGGAGCAAGACACGCAGGTGGAAGGCGAGGGGTCCGCGAGTGTGAGCGTCACCAAGACCGTGGTGGGTGTTCCTGACGGCACGCCGTGGTCCTTCACCTTCGCGCTCAGCCCCGACGCGCTGCCGGTGGGCACGCAGACGGTGACCGGCACCGGCAGCTCGACCGCCGACCCGATCAAGTGGACCCAGCTGGTGCCCGGTGAGACCTACACGGTGAGCGAGGTGGCCGTCACGGGCTACAGCACCATCATGGTCTGCGACGGTGTGACGGATCTCGACACCGCGGACAACACGGTGACGTTCATCCCCGTCGACAAGCAGCAGGTCGCGTGCAAGGTGGTGAACGTCGCCACCGTCAAGACGCAGGTGCTGTCGGAGGGGCCGCTAGCCTCCACCGGTGCTGACATCTGGTGGCCGCTGGCCCTGGGCGCGCTGTTCGCCTCCGGCGGTGTGACGGCGCTCGCGATCCGCAGGCGCTACCTGTAAGGCATCGACGGACCCGGCGAGAAGGCTGACTCGCCGGGTCCGCTTGCGTCCGCTCGCGATCGGGGTGACACTACCGATGTATCGTTCACAGTCGTTGGCGATACATCCGAAGGAGGTCATCATGGGCTCAACGTTCCGTCCCGGCAGCCGAGGAGGCTCCGGTGCGTCCAACCCCGCAGATGCGATGTGGGACGCGATGCAGCAGATCCGCTCCGAGTTCGACAAGCGTGTAGGCACGCGCATGGGCCGTGGCGACGTGCGGGCCGCAGTGCTCGCACTCCTGGCCGAGCAGCCGATGCACGGCTACCAGATCATCCGTGAGATCGAGTCGCGGACGGATGGCCGCTGGAAGCCCAGCCCCGGCTCCGTGTATCCGACGCTCCAGATGCTCGCCGACGAGGGCCTCGTGACCGTCGAGACCGCTCAGGACCGCAAGATCTACTCGCTCACCGAGGAGGGGCGCGAGGTGGCTGCCGACGTCGCGGACAGCGTGCCGTGGGAGTCCACCGGATCGTGGGAGGGGCTCCACCTGGGCCCTGTCCCCAAGGCGGGCGTGGATCTCGCGCAGGCTGCCGCGCAGGCGGCACGCTTCGCCACCGAGGAGCAGCAGGCAGCGGTGGCCGAGGTCCTCAACGAGGCGCGACGTAAGATCTACTCGATCCTCGCGAAGGACTGACGGGACCCCGTCGGGCCGGCGGAGGACGAGGAGGCTCGATGTCCGACGCAGGCCTTGACCGCGCCCGCTATCGCCGCATCCTGCGGTTCGCTGCCGTCCAGTTCGTGGCGATGGGGTGGTACGAGCTCGTCCTGCCGAGGCTCGGGTTCCGCGCCGTCACGGAGCGTACGCGCACGGCGCGCCTGCAGCGCCTGGCGGCCCGCTTCCGGGTGATCGCGGTCGACCTGGGCGGCCTGCTGATCAAGCTGGGGCAGTTCCTGTCGTCCCGTCTGGACGTGCTCCCGCCCGAGATCACCCACGAGCTCGAGGGACTTCAGGACGAGGTTCCCGCGGCGCCGTTCGCGCAGATCAGGGAGCTCGCCGAGGCGGAGCTGGGGCTGCCGCTCGAGCACGTCTACGCGATGGTCGACGAGGCGCCGGTGGCGGCCGCGTCGCTCGGTCAGGCGTACCGCGCGAGGCTCATCCCCACGGACGCCCTGCAGGCAGGCTTCGACGACGTGGTGATCAAGGTGCAGCGGCCGGGGATCGCGGGGATCGTCGCCGTCGATCTCGCGGCGCTGCGCAGGGTCGCGCGGTGGCTGCAGCGGGTGCGGGTCATCGCGAAGCGCGTGGACATGCCCGGACTGGTCGAGGAGTTCGCGCGCGCCAGCCTGGAGGAGATCGACTACCTGCACGAGGCGCAGAACTGCGAGCATTTCGCGCAGACGTTCGCCGAGGACGACCGCGTCCGTGTGCCTGCGGTCGTGTGGGAGCGGACATCGCGACGGGTCCTCACCCTCGAGGACGTCTCCGCGATCAAGATCACCGACGTCGGGGCCTTGCGGGCAGCAAGCATCAATCCCGCCAAGGTCGCGTCGGTCTTCGCGTCCGTCATGCTGGACCAGCTGTTCGAGCACAGCTTCTTCCACGCGGACCCGCACCCGGGCAACCTCTTCGTCTCGCCGACGAAGGGCGAGGGAGGTCTGGGCTGGAGGCTCACGTTCGTCGACTTCGGCATGATGGGCGACGTCCCGCCGAGCCTCCGTACCGCCCTGCGTGCCCTGGTGCTGGCGGCGGTGGCGCGTGACGGTCGCGGCATGGTGGAGGCCATGCACGATGCGGGCGTGCTCCTGCCCACGGCGGATCGCTCGGAGCTGGAGCGGGCGGTGACCAGGGCCTTCGCTCGTTTCGGCGGGATGGGCCTCGCGGATCTCAGGAACATCGATGTGCGCGACCTGCGCGACTTCGCGCTCGAGTTCAGCGACCTGATGATCGAGATGCCGTTCCAGATGCCCGAGGACTACCTGCTGATCATCCGCGCCGGGTCGTTGACGTCGGGCGTGTGCAGCGCCCTCGACCCGTCCTTCAACGTGTGGGATGCGGTGGATCCGTACGCTCAGCGGCTGCTGCGGGGCGAGCCGGTCGAGTTCATCAGGCACTATGCGCATCAGGCGTGGGACTCGGCCGGGATCCTGTGGCGCATGCCCAAGCGTCTGGACGCGGTGCTGGGAAAGGTCGAGTCGGGGTCGCTGGCTGTGACCGTGCCGCAGATGGAGACGGCCCTCACCAGGGTCGAGCGCACGGGTCGGCGTGTGGTGTCGGCGATGATCTTCGCCGCCCTGCTGGTGGCAGGCTCGCGTCTGCATGCGGATGATCCGTTGATCGGCACAGTGCTGATGCTGGGCTCGGTCCTGCCTGGCACGCATGCGGTGTTCGGCCGACGGCGAGACCGCTGAGCCTTCGCGCGTCAGGCGGTGCTGACGTCGATCACGAGCCGGACCGGGTCGGTGAGCCATGCGACCTTGTACGGCCGCGGTTCGGCGAGCCCTATCGCCGCGTGGCTGATCCCCTCGAACCCGCTGATGAGTCGGACCTCGAGGATCTCGGTGGTGTCGCCGGGCCTCAGGACCAGCGGCCCGGCATAGGCGGACTGGTCGAGCGGGGTGCCGTCGTACCAGGCGCCGAAGGCGACGTCGAGCGAGGCGGTGCCTTCGAGCGGGGGCGACAGCGGCTCGCCGGACGGGTCCACCAGGAAGGTGCTCGCGCCGTACGGCGTCACCGACCATCCCGGAGCCGGTCCTGACCCCGTGAACTCCATGACCCAGCGGTCGAAGCAGTCGTGGCGTGCGACGCGCATGGTCACGCCCCAGATGGTGCTGGAGAGGTCCGAGGGCCAGTCGGACGCGGAGGCGCTGCTCTCCGAGGTTCCGAACGTCTCGCACGCAGGGGTGGAATCCGTTGGCGCCTCTGGGCTCGTCTGCGCTGGCGCACTCGGCGACGCGGCCGTGCTCGCGGTCACTCCGGGGCTGGGCGATGGCGCAGGGTTCGGAGACGTGCAGGCGGCGAGCAGGGTCGCGGTGAGAAGCACCGCGGCCAGCCTCGGACGACCGGCGCTCATGATTCCACGGTACGCCCGAGCATGGCCGTCGGCTCAGGGAGCGGTCGCCTAGCCCAGGTACGACACCACGTAGACGAAGATCGCCATGCCGAGCGCGGCGGCCCAGCCGTATCCGAGCCAGAGCCGCCTGGGCGCAAGGTCGGGCTCGCTGTCCCAGGCCCATGCCGCGCCGGCCATGGCGATCGCGCCCGCGGCGAGCATGCCCCAGGTCAGGCCCCATCGCCACTGTGCGAGGTCGCCACCGCCCGTCGCGGCGTAACCGGTGGTGACTCCGATCACCAGCGCCAGCGCGAGCATGAGCGGGGCGAGGCCGGCCAATGCCAGAGTGGATGCGCGAAATCTCATCGTTGCCCCGTTCCCTTGCGCGCGGGTGCGCGTCAGGTCAGTGTGCCACGATGTCCGACTCGTGTCGATATGTCCGTTACCGGAACGGGGAGAGGCCGGTGGTTCAGCGCTGACGGCCGCGCGGCGCGAGTGCGCTCACCAGGGCGACCGCGATCGTGGCCCCGACAAGCTGCGCGCAGACGTACGGGAGCACGGAGCCTGGCGCGATGCCTGCGAAGGTGTCCGTGATCATGCGGCCTATCGTGACCGCTGGGTTCGCGAACGACGTAGACGAGGTGAACCAGTACGCGGCGCCGATGTAGGCGCCGACGGCGGGTGCCACCAGCGCCGCGCGGCCGGTGCGCACCAGCATCAGGATCACGAGCAGCAGTCCCGCGGTCGCGACGACCTCGGCGAGCAGGTGCGCGGGCGTCGCTCGGTCGGTCGTGGACCATCGGGTCGGCTGCGCGAACATCGCGTTGGCGAGGACCGCGCCGAGGAGTCCGCCGATCACCTGGGCGGCGATGTATGCGGCGGCGTCCCCTGTGCGGTCCATGCCGCCGACCAGCCGCTCCACGAGGGTGACGACGGGGTTGAGGTGCGATCCGGAGATCTGCTGGAACAGCAGGATCAGCACGGTGAGCCCGAAGAAGGTGGCGAGCGAGTTCTCCAGGAGCTGGAGGCCCATGTCGGTCGAGAGCTGCTGAGCCATGATGCCGGAGCCGACCACGACGGTCACGAGCAGCGCGGTGCCAAGGCCTTCGGCGAGCGCGCGTCGCCAGAGGGCGGGGGCTGCGGGAGCGTCGGAGGGGCGGGCGTCCGGCGCTGCGGGGTCGGGGACGTGGGCGGTTGCCTCGGCCGCGTGGTGCGGCGCGGGCGAGGGTGCTGCGTGGTCGGGGCTCACGAGGAACCATCCTGACGGATCAGGATTGCTCAGTCAATGTTGAGATAATTGAGCGCCCACTCGGCCGTCGCCTCCGGGCCGCCGAAGGCGAACAGGTGAAGGCGGACATCGCCATGCACCGTGGGATCGAGCCGGGACTCGAGGTCGGCGACGAACGCGTCCGGCCCCGCCGTGGTCAGGAGGCTTCCCAATGAGAAGCCGTACTTTCGCGCCACCCCCGCGCTGGTCGCCACCCCGCACCTGCGCGCGAAGGCCAGCAGGCGCTTCACCGACGTCGGCCCGGGAACGCCGATGCGGAGCGGCACGCTGACGCCCGTGGCGCGCATCCGCTCGATCCAGGTGATCACGGCGTCGACGTCGAAGGAGAACTGGGTGAGGACCGTCGCCTCGAGCCCCTGCGCGGCGAGAATGCCCAGCTTCGCGTGGAGCGCCTCCGTCAGCGCGGGCTCGGGGATGTCGGGGTGCCCGTCGGGATACCCCGCGACGCCCACCTCCCGCACGCCGTGGGCGGGGAGCAGCCCGGTCTGCAGCACCGACAGCGCGGAGTCGTAGGGTCCCTCTGGTCGGCGAGGGTCCCCGCCTACGACCACCACGTGGGATGACGTGCCCTGGTCGTGGAGCGCCTGCAGCTCGCTGCGAAGCTCCTGCTCGTCGGCGATCCGACGTGCGGAGAGGTGCATGACCGGGGTGAGCCCGCGCTTGCGCGCCGCCGCGGACATCGCGAGGCGCGAGGTCGGGTCCTCGGTGCCGAGCGCGGTGATGTTGACCCGGGTGCCCGGCGGGAGCGCGTCCGCGGCGTCGTCCAGCCGCGAGCCGTCGCGCGCGGTGACCTCAAGCGAGAAGCCCTCGAGCAGGCGGGTGCGGTCCACGGTCACCGCCCTATGTAACCACTCCTGCGGGCGGGCACGGCACCGCGGAGTCGACGCTGAAGGCGTGACGGGTTGACGCAGCGAACGGCCGACGGGCCGGCGGGCGGGGCGTCGGGGGCGGGCCGATGGAGAGGTCAGTCGGTCGCGACCGGGAGGTCGGCGCGGGAGCCGACGGCGTCCTGCACCCGAGCGAAGCCGTCGGCCTGCGCGAGCTCGACGAGCTCCTTGGCGATGGTGCCGACCACAGCGGGACCGCGGAAGATGAGACCTGACACGAGTTCGACGAGCGTCGCGCCGGCGCAGATCTTGTCGTAGGCGTGGCTGCCGTCGAACACGCCTCCCAGGCCCGCGATCGTGAGCCTGTCGCCGGCGTGCAGGTAGGTGCGGCGGACGATCTCGGTGCTGAGCTCGCGGACGGGCCTGCCTGACAGGTTGCCCTTGATCGCGGGGTCCATGGTGACGGAGTCGCGGTCCTTGCGCAGGTTGGAGATCGTGAGGCCGGCGACCCGGTGGTCGAGCGCGACGTCGACGAGGTCCCGGAACTGCTCCCACGTCTTGTCTGACGGCATCTTGAGGACGATGGGCTGGGCGGGCGCCGCGTCGTCCACGGCGGTGAGCAGCTGGTCCAGGGCCTCGGGACCGGTGAAGGCCTCGCCGACCATCGTGTTGGGGCACGAGATGTTGAGCTCGATGAGCTCGCTGAGGCCGTCGAGCGCCTGAACCGACCTCACGTAGTCGTCCACGCCCTCGGCGACGTCTCCGGTGTGGCCGTCGTTGGTGCGGGCGATCGACATCTTGAAAGGCAGCGCCATGTAGCGGGGGTTGCCCTGCTCGCGGAGCTCGACAAGGCGCGTGGCGACGCGCTCCACTCCGCCGTTCGCCAGACCCACGTGGACCACCAGCGACTCGTCCTGGGGGAGGCGGTGGAACCACGGGCGAGGGTTGCCGTCGCACACGCGAGAGGTGACGGAGCCGAAGGTGAGGAGGCCGAATCCGGTCATCTGCAGGATGCCGGGGATCGCGACGTTCTTGTCGAGCCCGGCGGCGAGGCCCAGCGGGTTGCGCAGCGTGAGGTCGTAGGCCTCGGTCACGAGGGCCGGGTCGTCGTGCTTGAGCAGCGCCTCAGCCGCGGCCATGGCGGGGCGGATGCGCTGCGCCCACGAGCCGTGCGTGATCATGTCGTCGTGCACCTTGTCGGGGTGCATCTTGAAGATGACGGGCTTGACGCCCTTGGTGTACACGGTGGTCATCGCACTGCGCGCAAAGGTGCCCATGTGGCGTCGTTCCTTCTCAGTTCGCGATCGCGGCGGTGACGAGCGGGCGGGCCCGCGGGGCGCTGTCGCGTCGCTCGTCGGTGAGGTTGTCCGGAATCTAACCCCTGGGAACGCCTGCGGGTTGGGACCTCGTGCCCAGTGAAGTCCCTCGTAGTCGGCCAGATGTCGATGACTTGACAACCAAGTGAAGGGTCCGGCGCAGGCGCTCCCGAGCTGCGAGGAGGGGCGATCGGCGGGCGCTCACGACCCGTCGTTCGAGCGCCAGGACTCCGGCGTCGCGGTGGGCAGGCTCGTCACGTCGACCGGGGTGACGCCCACGCGCAGCGCGAGCGGGCGCTTCAGCTCGTCGACCAGCGCCGTCTGCAGCTCTGCGGCGTCGGGCGCCTCACCCGGGCCGACCAGCAGGACCGTCACGTCGGATCCGTCGACGGTGATCGACTGGACCAGCAGATCCGAACCGTCGCCCAGCCACGCGTCCACCACCTGCTGCACCTCGCGCGACTGCGCGGAGCTCGACAGCGCTCCCTGCGAGCTGAAGGCCAACGGCACCAGGATCACCGCGCCCAGCGCCACGTAGGGTGCGACGGTCGCGACCACGCCCCACGGGTTGCGGCGCAGCACCTTCTGCCGTGCGAAGCCGGTGAGCACGAACACCAGGGCCGCCGCCACCACGATCGCGACGAAGTTCGTGAGGAAGAGCAGCAGAGCGCCCGCGGCCTCGCCCACGCGGTCGTTCGCCAGGCTGATGCCCACGACCGCGAGCGGCGGCACCAGGGCCACCGCGATCGCGACTCCCGCGATGCCGGACGACACGCGCGTGTTCACCGTGGCGAACGCGCCCGCGGCACCGGCCGCGACGGCGATCAGCATGTCGAGCGCCGTGGGGTTCACCCGCGAGACGATCTGGGTGTTCGTGTCGAAGCCGACAGCGACAGGGGCCCAGGCAGCCAGTCCGTAGGACAGGAGCACCGCGGCCGCCGTGCCGAGGCCCACCATGAGCACCGACTGTCCCGCGCGGCGGCTCCAGCCGTTGACGAGCGCGCCGGCGAGGCCCAGGATCGGCACCATCAGCGGCGCCACGAGCATCGCTCCGATCACGACGGCCGTCGAGTCGGCCAGCACCGCGTAGGTGGCGATCGCGACGGACAGCACCAGCATGACCCACCACGCGCCCAGCTTGGAGAGCCGGTCCTCACCCTCGAAGTACAGCCCGTCGGCCAGCTCGGCGCGCGTCTCCCTGCCGATGTCCGACGTCCGGATCCAGTCCCACAGCACCTCGGCCACCGTCGTCGAGTACGGGTCGATCGTGGTGCGATCGGGGTTCTCCACGTACTTGAGCCCCCACGCGATCAGCAGTGCGCCGAGCACCAGCGATCCGACGGCGGCCGCAACCAGCACGCCTTCCACAGCGCCGAGCGGTGACACGATGGCGAGCACCGCGATCGCCCCTGTGATCACGCCGCCTGCCGCTCTGATCGCGCGGTGCTCGGCGCGTCGGCGGATGCTCGACAGGATCACGAGCACGGCGCGCGCCAGTGCATAGAACGCGAAGAGCTCGACTGCGAGCGCGAGCCCCAGCCCTTCCCGCGCATCCGTCAGGTACGCGATGGCCCCCATCAGGCCCAGGAACCCGAGGGTGAGGATCGCTCGCACCATGACGTACGCGCGGTTGCGCTGGCGTCCCCAGCGGCGACGGCCGGAGAACACGTAGCGGACGTCGAGCGCCGCGGAGCCGAACAGCGCCACGGCGACGACGATCTGGAGCACGGTGAAGGCGAGGTCGTGGGCCAGCAGGACTGCGGAGCCGCCGAGCATGATGCCGACCCCGCGTGCGGCGACGGGGTTGGTGAGGCCGACGATGGTGTCACGGACGCTCGCGCCCACGGACGGCGCTCCGCTGGCCAGCGTCGGCACGGGTCCCGTCTCCGGGTTGGCGGCGGTGCTCGACGGCGGCGTCGTGCTCGATGCCGGCCGCGGCCCGTCGTCGGCCTTCCCCTGTGCTGCCATGGCTCTCTCCTGACCTGGGGCCTCTCGATGGCTTCATCGTACGGCGGTGGCGTCCACGCTCCTGGTAACGCGAGGTATCGGTCGTTAGACTCCAGGTGTGCCTCGGCGACCGCCTGAGGCACGCGGTGCGAGGGAGGCACGGTGAGGCTGAGGAGTCTGGCGGCGACGGCCACGGCGGCGATCGTCGCGGTGACCCTCGCGGGGTGCTACGTGCCGCCGACGCCGGACGAGATCGAGGCGTTGCACGCCTCCTTCGTCGCCAGCCAGTCGGCCACCCCGTCGATCACCGCAGAGGGTCCGATCGTCACCTACTCGCCGGACCCGGTGGAGGAGGAGACCCACCTCAGCTACATCGCCACCGCCAACGAGTCCGCGATCGACGTGTACACCGAGCCGAACGGCGACGTGCAGCAGACCATCGCCGCCGCCGACGTGCTCACCGTCCCTGACTCGACGCCGCTGACGTTCCTCGTCGAGACCCGCGCGACGGGGTGGTACCAGGTGTATCTGCCTGTCCGGCCCAACGGGACGACGGGCTGGGTGCGTGCGGACGACGTGTCGGTGACCACCACGAACTACTGGGTCGAGGTGGACATCACCCACTTCACGCTCACCGCCTACCTGGGCACGGTGCAGGTCTTCCAGACGGCGATCGGCGTCGGCCGTGACGACCGCCCGACGCCCGGCGGCGTCTACTACATCCGCGAGCTGCTCCAGGTGCCGGATCCGCAGAGCATCTACGGGCCCTACGCGTACGGCCTGTCCGGCTTCCAGCCCGTGCTCGACGAGTTCAACGGGGGCGAGGCGATCATCGGCATGCATGGCACGAACGATCCGTCGTCGATCGGCAAGTACGTCTCGAGCGGCTGCATCCGCATGCCGAACGATGCGATCACGGAGCTGGCGACCGAGGTGGGCCTGCCGCTCGGCACGCCTGTTTACATCGACCAGCTGTGAGCCGCTGAGGTGGCCGCGCAGGACGAAGGGGCTGGAACCGAGGTTCCAACCCCTTCGCGACGGCCGGGTCAGCCCGTGTAGCTGGGCGTGCCGGCCACGGCGGACGCGGGGCCCGCGGACAGCACCTTCGTCGTGGCCTCCGGGGTGGAGGTGGGCGAGGATGTGGCGGTCGGCGTCGAGGTGGTGGGAGTGGCGGCCTGGGAGGTCGGCTCCTGGCTTCCCTCGCAGGTGAGCTGGCCGGTGGCGACGCCTGCCAGCGTCGTCTCGCCGTTCACGGCGTCCACCGAGTAGGAGTAGGAGCCCGTCGGGAGCGACGACGCCGGCACGCTGCCGTGATACGCCAGGGGTTCGGATCCGTCATCGGTGAGCGTGGTCAACACGGCGCCGTCGACGATCACCGTGAACGACCATGCCGTGAGCGGGGTCGAGGGGTACGTGACCGCGAGCGTCATGTCGGCTGCGCAGGCGGTGCCGACCGTGAGCGTGGGCGGCGTCACCCCGCCGGACGAGCACGCGGTGAGCGAGTCCTTCATGGTCCACGACGTGGTCGCGTCCTCGGGGAAGGCGAAGCCTTCCGTCGGCGTCGCGGTCACCGTGATCGACCCGTCCTCGTTGGTGGTCTGCGAGTACTCGACGCCGGCGACCTCCGGGATCTCCCAGTAGTCGTTGAAGGTGAGCCCGCACACCTCATGCCAGACGGGTGCCTCAGGCGTGGTGATCGGCAGCTCTCCGCCGCCTTGATAGCAGGCGGGATCATATGACGACTCGGTGGTCGAGACCGGGTCGGCGTAGACCTTGTCGCCCAGCACCCACCCGTCGGTGCTGCTCCACACGTACTCAGCGGTCCACGCCCGGGTGACGGTGGTCGTCAGGTAGGTGCCGTCCATCGCGTCGGTGCACGCGCCGGAGACGGAGACGGTCTCGGTCCCTGTCGCATCGTCGGGCTTGTCGGGGATGTGACAGCCGTTGGCGTAGATCGCCTGGCCTGCGGCGGTCCAGTTGTGGCCGGCGAACTGATAGCCGTCGGTCGTGGTGAACGGCGGGATGATGTCCCTGCCGTCCTGATGAAGCGCGTGGCCGTTGTGGACCAGCTCGTGGCGGTCGTTCACGATCGAGTCGTCGTCGACCGTCTCGTACCGCCAGTGACCTGGGCTCCCCGTGGCGTGGCAGATGGAGACCTCCACATGCTGCACCGGGCCGGGTCCGCCGCCGTAGCCTGGGTTGGCCATGGCGGGGATGGCCCACGCCGCTGCGCCCAGTGCCGCAACGCTGATCGTCGCGGCGATTCTCTGCTTGATGTTCATTGCACTCGCCCCCCAGAGGCGCGAGACCCGGGGCATGGTCAGCCCACGACGGGGCCTCAGAGGTCAGCGTACGCGCATTCGTGTGGAATATCCCACTTAAGGGTTGTGTGATGAATTCATCTGATTTACCCTATGCGGCCGTTGGGTCTCGACGGCTTCGGCCGCCGCACGCACGACGGGCCGGCACCGCCGTGCCGCGAGGCAAGGAGGCGCCGGCCCGGAGCTGCTGCCTCGCGCGACCGGTGACCCGTCGTGCAGGTGGATCGCCGGTCGGTTTGAGGGATCGCGGAGCAGCTGCTCGTGGAACGACGAAGGGGCTGGGATGCGCATCCCAGCCCCTTCGTCGTTCACATCGTCAGCCCGTGTAGGTCGGCGTTCCGTCGACCGCGGTGGCCGGTCCGGCGGACAGGACCTGCGTCTTGGTGACCGCGGTGGTCGACTTGCCGGGGTTCGGAGAGACCGAGTTGTTCGTCTTGGTGGTCTCCTCAGGCGTCGACGTCTCGGTCGACGGCGACTCGCCGCTGGCGGGGGTCGTGGTGCTGGCCGTGGTGCTGGTCGACGAGGTGCCGCTCTCAGGCGTCTTGCACGACGTGTCGTCGACGGGCAGGTAGCCCTCGACCTCGTTCTCCGGAACGTAGATCAGCTCATGCGACTCGGGGTCGCACACCTGGACCTGCGCGGGCGTCTCGCCGCCACCGCTGGTCGTGGTGCTCGACGAAGGGCCGCTCTCGGGCGTCTTGCACGAGGAGTCGTCGACGGGCAGGTAGCCCTCGACCTCGTTCTCCGGAACGTAGATCAGCTCGTGCGACTCGGGGTCGCACACCTGGACCTGCGCGGGCGTCTCGCCGCCACCGCTGGTCGTGGTGGTGGAGCTGGTGGACGTCGTGGACGTCGAGGTGGTCTTGGTCGGCAGCGGGTCGCACACGATGTAGTGCGAGATCGCCTGCGAGGTGCCGCCCGAGTGGCCGGTGGCGACCACAGGCGTCCCGTACGTGCCGGCCGAGCCGGACACCCACACGAAGTTGTGCGTCGCGGACTTGATCACCAGGATCGAGAACGACTGGTTGATGTACACGGAGTTGCCGAGTCCGGCGCCGTCGGTCTTGTGGCACGAACCTGCGAAGGTCGAGTCCACGTTGTCCTTGACCCACTGCACCCAGTACGGGGTCTCGTTCATGTGGTCGCTCGAGACCTGCTCGACGGTGGCATCGGGCGAACGGTCGACGATCGGCACCGATGCGTTGGCGGCCGTGCCCGCGAGCACCGCGCCTGCCGTGACCAGTGCGAGCGCGGCGACGCCTGCGGAAATCTTCTCTTTGAGCTTCATGGCTCTTCACTCACCTCAGCTGAGGTCTGGGGATTCCCTCTATCCCCACCAGGACCTCTGGCCTAACCGTAGCCACGCAGATGTGAGATTTGCAACACTCTCTTGAGAAGAAGCGCGATTATCGGTAACTTGCCCGCTCAACTTGAGCGGTTGGTCCGAATTGGCGGGGTCGTCAGCCTGACTCGGATCGCTTCCGTGCTCACAGTGTGGCATGCCTCACACGAACGCGCCAGGTCAGGCGGTGAAGCGGCGCCCCGAAAGGGGTCTGGGCGCGGGCCGTGGCGACTGTGATCCTCGTTACACTCTGGCTGACAGCATCCATGCGGCGTCGGCGAGGAGGGGGCATGGGGTCGGACCCTGCGAGCCTGGATGGAGGCGTCGCGCGAGGCGGGCGTGGCGCGGTGCGGCTCGCGCGACCTGCGGTGCTTCCGCTGGTGATCGGCGTCGTCGTCCTGGCGGCGGTGGGAACGGCTCTCGGGCTGCGAGGAGCGACGGACGCGTCGGCGGGTGCGGACGCGTCGGCGGGTGCGGGCGCGTCGGCGTTCGCGACGGCCCTCGAGCCCGTCCCAGCGGTCGCCGCGACCGCGGGGACCACCCAGGACGCCGAGCCCTCCGTGGTCGTGGACGATCATGTCAGCACCTTCGTGACGGCCGACGGCCTGAACATCGACGTGTACTCGGCGCCGGACGGCGACGTGCAGCAGACGGTCCGGTCGGATCAGGTGCTGACCGTGCCGGGAGCCACCCCGCTCGTGCTGCTCGTCACGGACGGGGGCGACGAGACGCCTGGCTGGTACCAGGTGTACCTGCCGGTGCGGCCGAACGGGACGACGGGCTGGGTCCGCGCGTCTGATGTCGCCGTCGGCACCACCGACTTCTGGATCGAGGTCTCGATCTCCGGGTTCACCATGACGGTCTACGACGGCACCGAGGCGGTGCTGACGACGCCGATCGGCGTGGGCCGGGACGACCGCCCGACGCCTGGCGGCGTCTACTACCTGAAGGAGCTGCTCCGGGTTCCCGACGCTTCCGGACCGTACGGGCCGTACGCCTACGGGCTGTCCGGGTACCAGTCGACTCTCGACTCGTTCCACGGCGGCGAGGCGGTCATCGGCATCCACGGCACGAACGACCCGACCTCCTTCGGGCGCGTGGTGTCGAGCGGTTGCATCCGGGTGCCGAACGCGACGATCGCCGAGCTCGCCGAGCAGATCGGTCCGCCGCTGGGCACCCCGGTCTACATCACCGACTGACTGCAGCGGACGACGAGGCGGTCTGGCCCAGAGAGAGGAAGGGGCCGCGCCCAAACAGAGGAAGGGGCCGCGCCCAAACAGAGGAAGGAGCCGCGCCCGCAGGCGCAGCCCCTTCCTGTCGTGTTGCGGTCGTCCGGGTTCAGCCGGTGTAGGTGGGGGTGCCGCTCACCGCTGTCGCGGGGCCTGCCGACAGCACCTTGGTCGTGACGACCGGAGTCTGAGCGGCGGTCGTGGTGGTGTCCTCCGTCGGGGTCGTCTCGTCGCCGGTCGGCGTGGACTCTCCGCCCGTCGGCTCCTCGCCTCCGGTCGGCTCCTCGCCGCCCGACGGCGGTGTGGTCGTCGGAGGCGTGGTGCCCGGGGTCTCGCCACCGGAAGGCGGCGTGGTCGTGGGAGGCGTCGTCTCCGGCGTCGTCGTCTCGGGCGTGGTGGTCGACGGCGTGGTGGTCTCCGGCGTGGTGGTCGACGGCGTCGTCGGGGGAGTGGTGGTGGGGGTGCCCGGGATCAGGCAGAGGTGCGAGATGTTCTTCCCGTCGGGCCGTGAGTAGGTCTGACCCTGTGTCGCGCCGCCGGGGATGAAGTAGTTGCGCTCGCCGTCCTGGTCGCCGCCAGCGACGAGGATCACGGACTGATAGTCCTGGTCGGCGGTCCACGTGCTGCCGCCACCGTAGGAGTCGGAGGGCTTGGTGTAGCCGTCGGGGCACTCGCCGTTGTTGCTGTTGATGCAGACGGACTTCTGTCCGCCCTCGCCGAAGTGCTCGGTGAAGCCGCCGACCTGCACCCAGGTGATGCAGAACTCGCCGGACAGGCCGAAGGCCGACCATGGGATGAAGCCGGCGCCGATGTACTGGGCGACCTCATGGAGCTTGCCTGCGCATTCGGCGGCGCTGCTGCTCACGCACTTGGCCTCGAAGTGGATGCCGACCCCGGTGGTGCCGTTGACGGTGACGTTGATCTCCTGGCCGTCATGGAACGTGCTCCCGGCAGGAAGCTGGATCCCAGCGGTGGAGACGGTGTATGGCGTCGGGTCGTCCGAGCCGGTGGCTGCGGCGGGGATGGCCCACATGGCCACGCCCACCGCCGTGGCGCCGAGCGCGCCCGCGATCTTCTCTGCAATGTTCATATGTACTGCCCCGCCCCCTTGGCGTGGATGCGCGACCCGGGATGCTCCCTCAGCTCCCCTGAGAAGGCCACGCGAAAGCCAACGTAGTGGCGCGGTGTGACATTTGCAACATTCGCCTGCGCCGGAGCGTGATCTGCGGTATTTTGACCCGCCTCGCGAGCGATCTTCGAATGTGATGCGTCAACCAGGGCATGTGGCGTGCTCACAGTGTGGCGCAGGTCACACGAGTTGCCAAGTGGAGGTTCGCCGTGCAGGTTCGCCGGACGGACGCGTCCCGTCACGCTCACCCCGAACGGCGCGACTCCCACGGTCGGCATGGGGCTTCTCAGGGACCCGGGGTGGCGGCGCTCTCGTCAGCCCGGTAGCGGACGACTATGGGCCTGGGCCCCGCGGCCGATCCGCGCGCGCGGGCCCTTGTCCCTGGTCGGCGCGCGCGGGCCCTTGTCCCTGGTCGGCGCGCGCGGGCCCTTGTCCCCGGTCGCCGCCATGCGCCCGGATGCAAGAATGTCGAGCGTGACGACCACCGCGCCCGAACCTGCCGCCGCGCCCCCGGCCGCCCCACTCGACGATCTGGCCCACGCTCTCCGTGCCGCCGGCCTCGCAGAGGTGGAGACGGGCGCACGTCGGCGCGCGGAGTACTCGACGGATGCGTCCAACTACCGGGTGGTCCCGCAGGTGGTGGTGTTCCCTCGCGACGCCGACGAGCTGCTCGCCGTCCATGCGGTCTCCCGCGCCACGCGCGCGCCGCTGACCATGCGCGGAGCGGGCACCTCGGTGGCCGGCAACGCGATCGGCACCGGCATCGTCGTGGACACCAGCCGCCATCTGAACCGCATCCTCGATGTGGATGTGGATGCGCGCACCGCCCGTGTCCAGCCGGGCGTCATCATGGGCGACCTGCAGCGGCTCGTCGGGCCTCATGGCCTGCGGTTCGGGCCCGACCCGTCGACGTGGACTCGCGCCACGCTCGGCGGGATGATCGGCAACAATGCCTGCGGGCCGCATGCGCTCGCATTCGGTCGGACCGCGGACAACGTCCTCTCCCTCGACGTGGTGGACGGCCTCGGCCGACGATTCACGGCGAGCCCCCGGAGCGGCTCGGGCGGCGGCCCGGTGGCGGTTCCTGGTCTCAAGGAGCTGGTGGACGCGAACCTGGCGCTGATCCGCACGGAGTTCGGGCGCTTCACGCGTCAGGTGTCGGGCTACTCGATGGAGCACCTGCTCACCGAGAACGGTGCCGACCTGGGGCGGTTCCTCGTCGGGTCCGAGGGTACGCTCGCAACCACCCTTGAGGCGACGTTGCGCCTGGTAGAGGTGCCTCGAGTGCGCCTGACGGGCGTCTTCGCGTACGACGACATGCCGGCTGCGGCCGATGCGGTCGTCCCGATGCTTCCGCACAGGCCGCAGGCGATCGAAGGGCTCGACGCCCGACTCGTCGCGCGCGTGCGTGCCGCGAAGGGCGACGCGGGGGTGCCCGAGTTCCCCCCAGGCGCCGGCTGGCTGCTCGTCGAGGTCGGTGCGCCCACCGTGGAAGAGGCGGAGGAGGCGATGTCCGCGCTCGCGGCCGATTCGGGCACATCCACCTACCGTGTGGTCCGGGACGCGAAGGAGTCCGCCAAGCTGTGGGCCATCCGGGCCGACGGCGCGGGCCTGGCCGGTCGCTCCGCGGACAACAAGGAGTGCTGGCCCGGCTGGGAGGATGCCGCGGTCCCGCCGGAGCGGCTGGGCGCCTACCTGCGCGACTTCGATTTGCTCATGGCGCGCCACGGAGTGGACGGCCAACCGTTCGGCCACTTCGGCGACGGGTGCATCCACGTGCGGCTCGACATCCCGCTGCAGGCCGACGGGCGTCCGCTGCGGGCGTTCATGGAGGAGTCGGCGGCGCTGGTCGCCTCGCATGGTGGATCTCTGAGCGGCGAGCACGGTGACGGTCGCGCCCGCTCGGAGCTGCTGGGCGCGATGTACTCGCCGGCGGCCGTCGGTCTGTTCTCCCAGGTGAAGGCCCTGTTCGACCCGGAGAACCTGCTCAACCCGGGCATCATTGTGGATCCGGCGCCGCTGGATGCGGACCTGCGCCGCCCGTCTGCGCCTCGCACCGCTCCGTCGAAGGGCGGGATGGCGTTCGAGCACGACCACGGTGACCTCACGGAGGCGGTGCACCGCTGCACCGGCGTGGGCAAGTGCCGTGCGGACCTGCCTGGAACCGGCACAGGGTTCATGTGCCCGTCATATGCGGCCACGAAGGACGAGAAGGACGTGACGCGGGGACGCGCCCGAGTGCTGCAGGATGCGATCAACGGTTCGCTGATCGGGGGCCTCACCGCGCCCGAGGTGCGCCAGAGCCTGGACCTGTGCCTCAGCTGCAAGGCGTGCTCGTCGGACTGCCCTTCGGGCATCGACATGGCGGCGTACAAGTCCGAGGTGCTGCACCGGTCGTATCAGGGACGGCTGCGCCCCATGCCGCACTACTCCATCGGGTGGCTGCCGCGGTGGATGAACCTGATCGGCTGGGTGCCGTGGCTGGTCAACGGCGTCATGTCCGTCGGTTGGCTACGGCGCCTGATCCTGCCGATCGCGGGGCTCGACAAGAGACGGTCGCTGCCGAGGTTCGCGGCCAAGCCCTTCCGTCGGACGGAGGTGGCCAAGGCTCGTCGTGCGCAGCGGGGCAGCGGGCTGGTCTCCGACCCGTCGACGGGTTCGAGCGGGCACGACGCGAACGCCGCGCGCACCGAGCGACGCGTGGTGCTCTGGGCCGACTCGTTCACGGACGGGCTGGACCCCCAGATCCCGACTGCGATCGTGGAGGTGCTCGAGTCCGCGGGCTTCGAGGTCACCGTGACGGCGGGCGACGCCTGCTGCGGCGTCACGTGGATCTCGACGGGCCAGCTGGACGGGGCGCGCAAACACCTGGAGCACCTGCTGAGCGTGCTGGGCCCGTACGCGGTCAACGGCATCCCGATCATCGGTGTCGAGCCCTCGTGCATGGCGGTCCTGCGCGGCGACCTCACGGAGATCCTTCCTGAGGATCCCCGTGCGCGCTCGGTGCAGCTCGCAACCTACACGCTGGCTGAGCTCCTCACCGGACGCGCTCCTGTCAAGCCGGATCCTGCCTGGCAGGTGCCCAGCCTCGAAGGTGTCGACGTGGTCGTCCAGCCCCACTGCCACCAGTACTCGGTGATGGGCTACGTGGCCGACCGGGACCTGCTGGCCCGCGCAGGCGCGAACGTGACGGAGGCATCGGGCTGCTGCGGACTGGCGGGCAACTGGGGTTATGAGAAGGGCCACTACGACCTGTCGGTCGACATCGCCCACACGTCGCTCGTGCCGGCGCTTGAGAAGGCGGGTCTGAGCAAGGACGGCAAGGCGGTCGAAGGAGGTGAGGCCGTGTACATGGCGGATGGCGTCTCGTGCCGCACCCAGGCCGAGCACGTGGCGGGCGTGGACGGGTGGCACCTGGCGGAGCTGTTGTCGAGAGCCGCGCGCTCGCGCTGACGGTTCGTGCCCCCGTGTGGCGCTGACCGTCAGCGCTGACCGTCAGCGCTGATTGGCCGCGCCGACCGGCTGCGCTGGCGGTGACTGTTGTGTGCGCACGAGCGGCGCGCGCCGGGCTTGTGCGGGCGACGCGCGTGTGTGGGCGCACGAGGACGCGCCCCGTGGCAGCGCCTGTAGCCTCAGGGGCGAGGCTGGCCGGCTCGGGGTGCGCGTCTGCTTCAGGCCGCAGTGGCGCCGGTTCGCTCTCGCTGCCGGCCGATGGTGTGGGATCGTCCGGCGGGACGTGGGAGCCGGGCGGGGTCCACGGAGGCGGGTGGCCGCACCATGATGCGGCCGTTTTCGGCGTGGATCTCCCAGGTGCCGTCGTGCACTCTGTGATGGCAGTTCGTGCACAGCAGGACACCGTTGTCGAGGTCGGTGCGCCCGCTGTCTCGTGTCCACCAGCGGATGTGGTGTGCTTCGCACCAGGTGGGTGGTGCCTGGCAGATGGCGCATCCGCCGTCGCGTTCGCCGAGTGCGAGCCGTTGGGCGCGGGAGAACAGTCGGCGCGTGCGGCCTAGGTCGAGCGGTTCGGACTTGCCGCCGAGGACGGCTGGCAGCACCTGCAGGTCCACTGCCATGCGTCGCAGTGCGCCGACGCTGACGGGCGCGGGGAGGTCGTCGCAGTCTGCGAGGCCGACTCCTGCCTGGAGGTCGGTTTCTGCGACGCGGACGACGACCGTGGTGGTGGGTGCGGTGGCGTCGGCTTCGCATCCGAGGCCGTGCCGCGCGAGGGCGGCGAGTGCGTCGACGCGGATCTGGCCGGCGGTGCGCGTGTCACCGGACGGGACGGTGGCTGCGTCGCGTCGGCGTTGGAAGGCGTCTCGCACCTGTCCTTCGAGCCAGGTGGCGAGCGGAGCGGCTGATGCGGCGTCGAGCCGCGCGCGGAGGTTGACGATGCCATCTTCGTCCGTGTTCATGACGAGGTAGCGCTCGTCGCGTGCTTGACGTTCGCGGCGTTCCCACGCGACGGGGTCGGCGGCTGCGCGGGCCTGGAGGCAGGCGCGGCGCAGTCTGCTGATGCCGTGGGTGGTGGCGGTCTCCACCAGTGAGGCCTCGAGTGGGGAAGGCTCGGTCCAGGGCGCGGACTCGTGGGTGGGTGCGGAGGGCCCGCCGGCGTCGCGGGCGGCTGCGAGCTGCGTGCGCAGCGTGGCCACGGCGCGGAGGGTCCTGGAGATGAGCGCCGCGCACTCGGAGTCGAGCAGCCCGTCGGCGATCGCACGCGTGAGGTGAGAATGGCCTTGAACCGGCCGAGCGTCCTCACCGACGGGTGGGACGGCATCCGCCATGACCTTGCCCGTCTCGATGAGCTGGTGCGCGGAGCCGACCGTGCCGTTGCCGACGGCCGCGACGAGGTGTGCGGGGGTGCGGAATCCGTTGCGGCGCGCCAGCCCCTGGCGGCCGAGCTCCGGCCGGGAGCGACGTTCGACCTCGCCTGCGCAGGCCGCCAGCGTGGTGTTGGCGATGCGACCCAACCGGGAGAGCGCATCCATCAGGTTCATGAGCTCGGATTCGCTGAGGGAGGTGGTGGAGCGACCGTCGAAGAGCTGGAGCGCGCGCATCGCTCGAGCGATCTCGGCGGTCGTGATGTCCATGACCTCAGTCAACACGAAGGGTCTGACAAAGCGGACAAAACGGAAGCGTGGGTGTGGGGAGAACCTGGGTGGGCGTCGTCCCGACCTGGGCGCACCCGGCGTCGTCGTGCGAGCGCGGCCCTGAAGCCGACGTAGCATTGGCGCCACGACTGGCTGCGCGCGCCCCGGGCTCGCTGCCCGAGCGAGAGGACCACGTTGGCGGACCGTAAGGATGCGCGCGCGACGCGGCGCGGAGCGAAGCCCGCACCCCAGAACGTGGTCCAAGCCACCGGCCAGCTTCGGCACTACTCGGGAAAGCGCCCGCACCCGTGGCGGTGGGTGGCGCTGATCGGGTTCGTGATGGTGGTGGCAATCGCGGTGCCCGGGTACCTGTTCGCCAAGGACGCGCTCGCCGCGAAGGACGCGACCGACCGTCTGAAGGCTCAGATAGAGCCTGCGAAGGCGGCCGCCAAGAACCGCGACTCCGCCGCGATCCAGACGGTGCTCGCCAACGTCTCGGCCGACGCGGTCGACTACGCCGACCACACGCAGGGCCCGTTGTGGGACCTCGCCGCGAAGGTCCCATGGGTGAAGGACCAGGTCATCCCGCTGATGGCGCTCGGCGACACGCTCACCGCGCTCAACGACTCGGTGCTCGTGCCGCTCGAGCAGCAGGATCTGTCGATCATCGAGTCCCCGCCGATCGACAACGGCCGCATCGATCCATACATCGCCGAGCCCTTCGTGCCGATCCTCGCTGAGGCGCAGACGGTGATCGAGGACCAGAACGCCAAACTCGCCCAAGTGGACACGAGCAACTCGATCGCGCAGATCGCTGACGGCGTCGCGACCGTCCGCGACGCGTTGGCCGGCGTGCCCGCGACGCTTCAGACCGTCAACGAGATTCTGCCGATGGTGCCGCAGCTGCTCGGCGCGGGCACGACGCGCACCTACGAGGTCATCATCCAGAACAACTCGGAGCCGCGCGCGACCGGAGGCATCCCGGGGTCGGCGATCGACGTGACGGTCGCCGACGGGCAGATCACGATCGGCGACTTCTATTCCGCGGCGGACTTCGGAATCCCGTTCCACAACGTGCCGCTCGGCCAGCCGACGGACGAGGAGCTCGCGCTGTTCGGTTCGACCTTCACGTCCGTGCCGCAGGACTCGACGTACACGCCCGAGTTCCCGCGCAGCGCCGCCCTGATGGCGGACTACTGGGAGCGCCTGGTAGGTGCTCAGCCGTCGGCAGTGATCTCGCTCGACCCGGTCGCGCTCCAATACATCCTCAAGGACGCGCAGCCCGTGACCGTGGGGGATCTCACGGTGGACGGGACGAACCTGGCGAGCGCGCTGCTTGGTGACTTCTACCTGAAGTTCCCTGACCCGGACGTACAGGACCAGGTGTTCGCACAGTTCGCCAAGGGGCTCATCTCCCAGGCGATGCAGGGCAACATCGCGTTCGACGGTGCCGCCCATGCGATCGAAGAGGGACGCATCTTCGCCTGGAGCCCCGACAGCGCGGAGGAGGCGGCGTTCACGACGCTCGGGATCGATGGCGCGTTCCTGGAGAATTCCGATGCGATCGGCATCTTCCAGAACGACACTGCGGGGTCCAAGATCGGCTACTACGTGAACACCACCACCACGGTGGCGGCGACGCAGTGCGCGGCCGGCAGGCCGCAGCAGTACGACGTGACCTACAGCGTGTCGCTCGACTTCGACGGCGATATGAGCGCCCTTCCCACCTACGTGTCCGGCGGCTACTACGACACGCCGCTCGGCCGGTTCTCGTCCTTCATCCTGCTGATCCCGCCATCCGGGGGCACGATCTCCTCGGTCGACATCGATGGCACGCCGGTCGATTTCACCGCTCAGCCCTACGAGGGGCGACAGGTGGTCAAGGTGCGGGTGGAGATCGGCCAGCACGAGACGGCGGCCGTCCATTTCGTCATCGATGGAGACTTCGATCCCGCGACCTCTGTGGTGGTCTCTCCGACGGCGCGCACCAACTTCCTGTCGGATTGGGTGAGCACCGCTGCGATGAACTGCGCGGCATAGCGGCATACCTGCCGCCGTATGCGATGGCCGTTGGTAGACTTCCGGAAGTTGTAGACATCCCAATCATGGGAACGTTGAGGGGACAACGGTCTGAGCGGTGCCGGGGGCAGCGCCGCCGGTGCCCATGCTGTCACCTCGACCTGGGAACGAGGTGACGTGACTGACCCGCTGGGAAACCCCCTCCCGCGAAGCGTGGGCGGCAGGCGCGGCTGGGGCCCGTGGCTCAGGGCGTCGATCGGTGCGACCGATGCCGTGATGCTGTTGATCGCGCTGGGCGTCGCGTATGGCGTGCGGTTCCAGTTCGATGACGAGGTCAACGTCACGGGGCCTTTCCAGCCGTCCTACCTGCTCGTTGTCCCCGCGATCGGGCTGAGCTGGTGGCTTGTGCTGGGCCTCGCACGTTCCCGTGAGCCTGGAGTGCTGGGGCATGGTCCGCAGGAGCTCCAGAGGTTGGTGACCGGGACCGCCCGCACCTTCGCCGTGATCGCCGTCGTCGGCTTCGTCACCCAGTGGCAAGTCTCCCGGATCTTCCTGTTCGTGGCGTTCCCGCTGGGCATCGTGCTTCTGCTGGCTGGCCGGAGCGCGTGGCGCTTCTGGATCATCCGCAGGCGCGACGCGGGAGCTCTGCAGTCCAACGTCCTCATCGTGGGATCCGCGACCAATGTCGAGGCTCTTGAGCGTCGCTTCCGTGCCGCCCGCCGCGCCGGGTTCCGTGTGGTGGGAGTCGCGTCCGTGCCAGGACACGTCGAGGATTGGAGCGACCTGGATGGTCGGATCGTCCGCATAGGCGAACTTGTTGATCCCGTCGCGCAAGCGCGTGCACTGAACGCGGGCGCGATTGTCGTTGCAGGAAACGAGGCGATGTCCTTCCGGGAGAGCCGGCAGCTGGGTTGGGCGCTGGAGGGAAGCGGCATCGAGTTGCTCGTGGCTCCGTCCCTCGTGGATGTTGCCGGGCCTCGCGTTCGAATGGCTCCTGTGGCCGGGCTCCCGCTGCTCTCCGTCAGCTCGCCCACCTTCGTAGGCGCGAAGTACGTCGTCAAGGCGATGCTGGATCGTATTGGCGCGGTGCTGCTTTTGCTGGTGCTCTCCGTGCCCATGATCGCGATTGCGATTGCGGTGCGCGCTACGTCCTCCGGGCCCGCGTTGTTCAAGCAGGAACGTCTGGGCCTCGACATGCGGCCCTTCCAGATGTACAAGTTCCGGTCGATGTTCGTGGACGCGGAGAGCCGGCTGAAGGATCTGCTGGAGAGCACCGATGGCAACGGCAGGCTCTTCAAGATGAAGAACGACCCGCGTGTCACTCCTGTTGGCCGGGTGCTTCGCAGGTTCTCCCTTGATGAGCTGCCTCAGCTGCTCAACGTCCTCAAGGGAGACATGTCGTTGGTCGGTCCGCGACCTCCGTTGGCTCGTGAGGCCCAGCAGTGGGAGGAGAACGTCGAGCGTCGGCAGCTGGTGAAGCCCGGGATGACTGGCCTGTGGCAGGTCTCCGGGAGATCTGATCTGAGCTGGGAAGAGTCAGTGCGGCTCGACCTGTACTACGCGGACAACTGGACGCTGGGGGGAGACGTGCTCATCATTCTGAGGACGATCTACACCGTGCTCAAGCCGCGCGGGGCATATTGAGGGAATGCCAGACAACTCTGAGCTGACGACTCTCGAACGTCCGCGTCGGCAAGCCGTCGACGCGACATGCTGTGAGGCCCCGTATCCTAGATTGCACCGAGGGCATGCAGGCCGCGAAGTTGCTCGCAGTTCGAGAGCGATCGCCGCGGGCGAGCGATTCGGTGTGATCCGCGATTCCTGGTGTCTTCGTGTCAGTCCCGCGCGTCGCATCGAACGCGTCTACTCATGTCGGCCGGCCACATGACGGGGCCTGACCTTGCAAGGAGCATGAACGTGGAGATCGAGCGGACGGCGCCGCGGGTCGCGATTATCGGCACGCGAGGCTACCCGAGCTATTACGGTGGCTTCGAGACCGCTGTCCGATACCTGGTGCCGCATCTCGTCGAGCAGGGGTGGCAAGTCGACGTCTACGGGCGCGACTCAACAACAGCGACGCACTTCGACGGCAAGGTCGTGAGTCGGCGGACGTTCGGGCTTGACTCGAAGGCGCTCAGCACGCCGTCCTTCGGCTTCACGTCATGCGTCGACGCCGCATGGCGTCGACCAGACGTTGCTCTCGTGATGAACGTAGCGAATGGATTCTGGCTACCTTTCCTACGTGCACGGGGCATTCCTACCGTTGTCAACGTCGATGGCATCGAATGGGAGCGAGCCAAGTGGGGCAAGGTTGCGCGTGCAGTCTTCAGGAGCGGGGCGAAGGCCGTTGCCCGTTGGGGTGACGAGCTGGTATTCGACGCCGACGCTATCGGGGACTACTGGCGGTCCACGTTCGACCGCGACGGCACATTCATCCCGTACGGGGGGCCGATGCCGGGTGAGCACCAAGTGGCGCCGCTGGATCTGGCGAGCGGCAAGTACGTACTCTACGTCGCGCGGTTCGTGCCTGAGAACTCGATTCTGGAGTTCATGGACGCCGTGGAACAGTTGCCCTCTGGCATCCCAGTGGTCGTCGTCGGCTCGTCCGGCTATGGCGGCGAAATCGAGGAGAGGGTGGCCCAGGTCGCCAGCAGTCGCCCGTCGGTGACGTGGTTGGGACATGTGAAGGACGACGTGCTGCTTGAGGGCCTGTGGGCTCACGCAGGGGTCTACTTTCACGGGCACTCGGTCGGTGGCACGAACCCTGCGCTCGTCCAGGCGATGTGGGCCGGCGCTCCCACCCTTGCCCGCGACACGGTCTACAACCGCGAAGTACTGGGAGCAGGAGGCTGCTTCGTCGACCCGAGTCCAAACGCCATCGCCTCGATAATCCTCGAGCTGCTCGGTGACGACTCCCGGCGTGCGGCAATGGTAGCGAGCGCGCGCACACGTGCCCACGAGCGGTACTCATGGGCGAGCGTGGTGAGCGCCTACGAACAGCTTCTGCGGAAGCTGCGTGACGCATGAGAGTGGCGATCGACGCGATCTGGTGGCTCGACGGTCCGCCGTCAGGCAGGAACATCGTGCGTGACCTGGCCCGAGCCTGGGTCAACGCGTTCCCGGACGATGAAATCACCCTCTACGTGCAACCGCGTGCCGCAGACTCAGCGCGTAGCGAGCTTCCGTCGGCCCGGATCGTAGAGTCCAGCGCGCAACGGCTGCCGCATGCGCTGCTGGTTCGCGGCATGCGAGCGCTGGGGCGCGACGTCGACGTGGTGATCTCGAACAACTTCGGTATCGGTGCCGTGGACGCTTTCTCGATCGTGATCCTCTACGACACGATCTTTGTTCGTCACCCGGAGTGGTTCTCCGCGAAAGAGCGGCTGTACCTATCCCGGATCCGACGAAGCCTGCGTCACACGGACCGAGTCGTGACGGGTGCGGAGAGCGAGGTCGTAGCGACCTTGGCGGTGTGGCCAGAGCTCGAGCATCGTATGGTCGCGACAGACTATGGCGTGCCGCGCGAGCTTGTGGAGAGCACAGCGCTCCCGGTTCACGGGATAGCGAAGCCGTTCGTGCTCAGCGTTGGACGGTTCAATGTGCGCAAGAACCTCACGCGACTCGTGGAAGCGTTCGGACGGTCTCGGATCGGGGCCACGCACGAACTTGTGATCGTCGGTCCTCGTGACGGCCTGCCTCCGGCGCTGGCGGCAGATCCCAATGTCGAGCGCTCGGTGGTGATGCCTGGCGCCGTAAGCCCCGGCGAGCTCCGTTGGCTCTACGAGAACGCGGCGGCGCTTGCCTTCCCCACCCTCGACGAGGGATACGGACTCCCCATGATCGAGGCAGCGGCCTTCGGGCTTCCTGTGATTGCGAGCGACATACCCGCGTTGCGGGAGGTCGGTGTCTCCGCGCGGAGCTTCGATCCGTTGAGCGTGGACGAGATAGTCGAGGCTCTGAACGGTGTCCCCGAACTCTCGCGAACGTCGGCGTCGGAGCCCCGAGGGTGGGCTCAAGTCGTGGCCAACATTCGTGAGACTGTGGTCGCGGGAGGGTAGAGCGTGGCGAAGAGGATTCGAGCGATTCTGGACGGGATGTACTCCCGGCAGCGCGGATTGGATGCTGGGTTCGACCCGCAACTTACCGACGGCGAGCTGACCGCCTTTGTCGCGCGCAAGATATCCGATCGTGTCCGAGGCGTGTGCAGGGGGCTCCCTGGCACCTTCATACAGCGTCGTGTCGTGGTTCTGGGGCGTTCCCGCCTGACCGTGGGCCGGAGCGTCGCGCTCGCCGACGGCGTCATGATCGACGCGCGGTCCAAGCGTGGGGTGGTGCTTGGCGACTCCGTCACGATCGACCGTTCTGCGATCCTCCGCGGAAGTGGCACCGTCAGGCAGTTCGGCGAGGGAATTCGCGTCGGTGAGCGCACCGCCATCGGTTTTGCAAACCTCTTGCACGGAGGTGGTGGCATCGAGATCGGTCGTGACTGCCTGCTGGGGCCGAACGTGGTCATCATGTCGGAACAGCACCGTTTCGAACGCGGAACCACGATCCGGGAGCAGCCCGGTGCACCGGCGCCTGTGCGGCTCGGCGACGACGTCTGGATCGGCGCGGGAGTCACCATTCTTGCTGGAGTCGCGATCGGCTCACGATCGGTGGTGGGCGCGGGGTCGGTCGTGACGAAGGACATCCCGGAGGATTCAGTGGCGTTCGGGACCCCCGCCCAGGTGGTGCGCAGACGATGAGTGTTCCCGATGTCTCGATTCTCATGGTCACGTACAACTCCGCCGAGGTGCTGCAGCAGTGTCTTGCGAGCCTCGCGGACGCGTTCGAGGGGCACAGTTACGAGGTCATCGTGGCCGACAACGGGTCTGCAGACGGGTCCGTGGCATTGACGAGGGCTGTATGCCCAGACGCGACCGTGATCGCGACCGGAGCCAACCTTGGATTCGCTCGCGCGGTCAACATCGCCGCCGCGCATGCCAAGGGCAGCGCGTTCATGCTGCTGAATCCCGACACGGAGCTCGCCCCACTCGCTGGGGCACGGCTGCTCGCGGCCGTAGACGAGATCGGCGGAGTCGCGGCGCCCCTCTTCGTGCCTGCTCGTGGAGGGCATGGTGTGGTGTCCGCTGGTCGCGCGCCATCCGTTCGCGCAATGGCCTGGCACTTTTCGGGCCTCGCACGGCTGGGCACGTCACTGCGCGGCCACTACGCTTTCGCGCACCAGCTACGGGAGCCCGTGGCGCCAGTCGATTGGGTCTCGGGCGCTTGCATGGTCATGCGGGCGACGATCTGGGATAGCTTGGGTGGTCTTTCTGAGCATTGGTTCATGTATGGCGAGGACATCGACCTATGTCTGCGTGCATGCGACCTAGATGTCCCGGTTGTAGTCGTCACGGACGCCTTGATCGACCACGCGGTCGGCGGGAGCGATGCCACCCAGATGCTCGGAATGAGCCCCACATGGGTGATCAACCTTTACGACGTGTTCAGGTCCACCATGTCGAGGGGGCCGCTTCACTTGTTCGCATGGCGGGTGGTTGTGTCGTCGGGATTCCTCGCGAGGGCCGCGGTGTCCGCCGCGGTGGCAGCAATCCGGCGACAAGACGGCGCGCGACTGCGTAGCGACGCGATGCGGTTTTGGGCGTACGCGAAGGCCATCGCACCGGGTCATCGCGTGGTGCCGGTCACCGGACCACCAACCAGTGGGGCCATTGACGCGGGCGGTCGCTCTTGAGCGCAAACGGCTTGCACACAGGCGCGTGGCATATTCCTGTTGCTCTCGGTTCTGGCCGGTCACGTGTGTATGCCGCGGTAGCTCGCGCGGCCGAGCGTCCCTGGCGGCGGCGCGCGCTGGTGGGCGGGGCCTTGACTGCGTTGGGTCTTTTCGTCGTGCTTGTCGAGGCCGGGGTGGTGCCTTCCATCGCCGCGTTTGCGATGTTGTTGGCTGCCTGGACCGCCGTTCGCGAGTGGCGCTGGCAGGTCTCGGTTGCATCGCTCTGGATGAACGGTGTGCTCCTGGACGTTGGGCCCGCGACATTACGTCTGTCCCAGCTCGGCGCGATCCTCCTTGTCGCCACGGCCCTCTCCTACCCGGGCCGTGGCGAGGCGCCGTGGAGGCGCTCGGTCGGACCTGTAGCGGCTCTGGCGTGCGCCTGGCTGGCGGTTGAACTCATATCGTCGATTGTTCATGCTCCCGCACCTCTTCAAAGTCTCTGGGTTTGGTCGCAGATGCTTGTCGGTGGGTTGGTATTCGTTGGGGTCGCCGAGCTCGACGACGGGCAGAAGAAGCGGATTGCGCGCAGCTCAGTCGTCGCAGGGGCCTCGATCGTGGTGATCGGTCTTGTGTCGGGAGGTGTGGGGCTCCTCCTGGGCAACGATCTTGGGAATGTTCCAGGGTTCTCGTCTGACGGTCGTCTCGTGGGTCTGGCGTTCGAGCCGAACATCATGGCCTCCAGCGAGGTGCTTGCGATCGTCGTCATCCTTTCGGCCAGCCGTTGGTTCGCGAACTGGACTAAGTGGTCTGTTGTTCCGCTTATCGCTGGAGCCGCTTGGTCAGGCACGCGAGCGGCCTGGCTCGCCCTCGGGTGCGTGCTTCTCGTGTGGGCGCTGACGACCCAGCGACACCGACGTCACTTCTGGGCTTTCGTGGTGGCCGCAGTCGCCACAGCGGTCGCGGTGTGGGTCGCGGTCACCGTCGCGTGGTGGAATGCAAGTCCCGAGACCATTCCCTGGAGGTTGGCGCATCTCCTTGACTTTGGTTCCACGACCGCCAGCTACCGGATCCAGATCTATTCAGACGCTCTCTCTGATCTGAGTCACGATGCTGGATGGATTCTGGGGCTCGGCACCAACTCGTACTCGCAGACCCATCTTGTCGACACCACGGGCACCGGCCCGGCGTATCTGAGTTCAGTGCTATTCGCAGTACTGTACGCAGGAGGCATCGCAGGGTTGTCCCTATTCCTAGCGGCGCTCTTTTCGGCGTACTGGCTGTCGAGCGACCGCACGTTCACACTGCTTGTCCTCTGCGGTTTTCTTATTTGCTCGATGGCCACGAACGCGCTCTGGTTTGCGTTCCCATATCTCGCCCTGGCATTGAGCATTCCGCGCGGTAGTCGGGCGCTCGGTCGAGGTCTATTGCCGTATCGACACAGCTGAAGAGAGATGCGCAAGCCAATCGCAACTGCCTTTCCCGGCTGCGAGGACATGGCTGCCGGTGCTCAGAGTACGAGAGTATGCCCGCCCGGGGCAGGCAAGCCAGCGGGACTTGGATCCCTTCGGTTGCGAACTTCTGCACGTGAGCGAGGGATCCGTGCGTGGCGCAAAGGTTGGGCGAGTCATGAGTGTCGCTCGGCGAGAACGCAGTCAGTGGCGTAAGCCGGGGTTGGCCTCCCCGACAAGAACTGCAGTCCGTGAATGGGGAGGTACCTAGCCGTCTATACGTCCGAGTTGGGCTGTCTGCCGAGACTCGCGAGCGGCGCGTGGGTGCCGCGCCGGAGTCGCAACGCGCCCTCCTCTCGAATCAGGCGAACAGACTTTAGGCTCAGCGCTGGCCTCTCAATGAAGTGCCAACTCAGTGCAGCGAGCACCAGCGTTGCGACCAAATCGATCCCGACATATAGGAACCAATTGTTATTGAGGCCTGCTGCGGCCAGTATATTCAGAATGAGCGTTCCGTAGATATAGATTCCATAGGAGTAGTCGTAGCTTGAGTTGATCTGGCGGAACCAATTCGGGAGATTGATTGCGAGCCAGAATGTACAGTACGCCAACGGAACCGGAGCAACTATGTAGAAGAGACCGCCGGCGGAGTCGACGATGAACAACCCTGCTACAAGTGCAGTGACCAAAACTGTCGCAGACATGATGAACACGTGGAGTTTCATCACGATCTGCTCGCGGAGTAAGTAGAATAGTGTGCCCGCAAGAAAGAAAGTGAAGAGTCGGACGCCCGAATTGATAGTTGAGAAGCTTTCACTTCCGCTCGCGCTTATGATATCAAATGTCATCCAAGCCCAACTGCCGAGAAAGAGCGCGAGGACGGGCCATTTCCGAAGTATAGAGAGCGCGCCAAGAGCACCGATTAGCACGTATGCTCTAAGCTCCCAGGGGAGCGTCCAGAGTGAATCGTTGATGCCGGCCAGTGGCGCGTTCTCAAGGACACCTGGAATGAAGCCCTTCACGCCGGTGATGAGTGGGGCGCTCATAGTCATGTACTCCCAGCCGATAACGCTAGCTGACAATGGCGCGACGACAAATCCCGTGACTACCAATACGGTCCAGAACGCGGGATAGATTCGCAGGAAGCGATGCCATGCAAATACCCATACTGAGGAGGTTCGAGCGAAACTCTGCGCAATCAGAAAACCGCTGAGGATGAAGAAAACGTCGACAGAGGTGCGAGCAAGTCCCGCTTGATTATTCGTCCAGACAAGTGTGATATCCCATTCGGAGAAGCCGCCGGCGGGGAATGAGTGACCTATAATCACGGCAGTCGCGGCGACGAGACGGATGAAGCCGATGCTGTTTGACCGAGAGTTCATCTCGCCTAAGCGTGTGCCATTCATGGACAGGACATTAGCATCCGCTCGGAAGGCGTCGGTTGAGTGTGGATGTGGGGCGTAGAGTCCAGCCCGTGTTGCGCGAAACATGCCTCGCCTGCATCAGTCACATCTCAAGTGGCGCGCCGTGACTGGGTCTAATGCCAGTGCGTGTGGCCGCGCGGACCGGCTTGCCGCGCTTCGTCGTTTGGCCCCGGGCCCGGTCTACGTGCGTTGGAGGGCGATTCGCAGGTAGCCGAGCACGGCCCCAACGTCCTTCCGGACGCCAGGGAAGACCGCGGCGCTGAGGAGGCCGCCAGTAATCGCAAAGGCGATGCCGATTGCGAGCGAGGTCACCGGAGTCGCGTTGAAGCTCAAGGCGAAGCGAGCAGCTGCCGCGGCGGGCAGCGCGAAAAGCAGTGCCCCTCGCACGGAGACGCTCATGAGTGAGGCGAGCGGAAAGCTCATCGCCCGAGCCACCGCGGCGGTCGAGAGGGGCCAAAACGCGAGCCAACCTGCAGTGCTTGCGATTGCTACCCCCGATGCGCCCCAGGGGAGGCCCGCGAGCGAAAGCGCCACGATCGCGGGCTGGGCCCAGAGGTTGAGCCTGAAACCTGCACGCGAGTGGCCGCCGCCGATGAACAACCACTGGTTGGTCTGCGCCAGCGCGCGCGCGGCGGCCCCGACAGCGAGGAGCTGGACCAGGACGCCTGCCGTCTCCCACCCGGGGCCGAGCACGACCTCCACGAGCGGCTCGCCGAGCGCCGCAGCGACAAGCAATGCTGTCGACGTGCCGTACGCGGCGATGAGCTGGAAGGCTTGGATGTAATTGAGGAGCCGTGCCGACTCGCCACGGACGCGGGTAAGCACGGGAACCACGACGCGCTGCATCTGGTCTATGGCGAGCGCAACGGGGGTCGCGACCAGCTGCTGTGCGCGGTCGTACTGGCCGACAGCGACAGGGCTCGCGACGAGGCCCAAAGCGGGCACTGTGACCGCGCGAGAAGCTTGGAGCGTCAGGTTCATCCCGAAGATGTGCATGCCGGTGCGCACGACGTCCTTGACCTCAGAGCGCCAGTTGCCTGGTGATCGTGGGATCCAGCGCGCGGCGGCGACGACGATGAGTGCCTGTACCACCGTGGCGGTGAGCAACTGCGCCGTCAGCACAGAGTAGGTTCCCCCTGCCATGGCGACGATCACGGCTACGGCCAGGCCGCACACCTGCCCAAGCACGTCCGCCACCGCGATTGCCCCGAATCGCAAGTCTCGAGAAAGGTGTTGACGGAACTGGATAGTCAACCCCTGAACCACTGGCACGGCTGCGAGGATCCGACACACGGCCGTGAGCTCCGGGGTGTCGTAAAGCGCCGCGAGCCACCCTGCGGACGCGAAGAGGATCAGCCCTGCGGCGAAGCCCAACGCCGCGTTGATGATCAGCAGCGCCGATGCTGCGCCGCTGGAGAGAGTCGTCGCCTGCAACGTTGCCATCGGCAGGCCGAAGAACACGATTGCAGTTGCGAAGGTGACGATGGCGGACACAACGGCAACGGCGCCAAATACATCAGGTGTGAGCAGATGAGCGAGCACCACGAGGCTTGCGAACTGGATCGCAATCAGACCGCCCTGTGAGACGAGTGTGACGAGGCTCCCGCGCGCTCCCGATGCGGAGAGGCTTGGCCCGTCAGCCATTCTGCGCGGCGCCCTCGTTCGGGGTGAGTGACCGTTCCCAGCCGTCGAGTTGTAGACCTGTGACCGTGGCAGTCAGCGCGATGTCCTCAAGGAGCAACTGCCGTACCCCGACGGGCACGTCGGCGAGCTCCAGCTTGCCTGTCGCCGCGCCGTCGGCGCGGTTGAGCTTGTCGAGTTTGCGAGCAGCAGAAGCCCGGACCGTCTCGCTTGGGATTGCCGTGCGGACGAACCGCCTCAGGCGCGTAGCGGAACCTCGATCCCAGATCAGGCGCGCCAGCGCGCCGTTTCGAGCCCGGCCGGCTGGATTCGCCTGGTGCGTGGACGGTGCGCGCACGATGCGTTCCGGATCCTGGAAGATGAAGCGGACGAAGTCCTCGTAGAAGTCCTGGCGCGACTCAGGGGAACCTGTGACGAGGTCCTCGAAGCGGTACACCCGGACGTGAGAGAACAGGGACCGATAGGTGGCGATGTGGCGTGAGTACAGGCTCCGCCAGAGGTAGTCGAGGTGATCGCTGGCGCGCTCGCCGTTCGCCAGGAGCGTGAACTCCGCCTCGAGAGCGTCGGCGAACGGCCGCTGCTCCAGGCCGCGTCTGACGGACATCTGGTACTGCGAGTGGCTCCGGCGAATGGGATCGCGCATCAGGATCACGATCGGGACGTCTCCGACCACCGAGCGGAGGTCTCGTGCCGCCTCAGGTGAGGAGAGATAGTCGGGATCGACCTCGCCGCGGAGCCCGCCGTTTTCGGGGAATTGGCTTGTATACCAGGAGAGACCCTTCTCTCGCAGCGTGGCGTCCGTGAAGAAGTGCGTCTCCTTGATTGCGGGCACCGAAAACGCTGGGTCCGACGCCAGCCACTCATGAAGAGTAGTGGTGCCGGCCTTCTGGGCGCCGACCACGACGAAGGCGGGAACACGGGGACCTTGTGGTGCGGCGTTCACGCGCGCTTCCTCCTAGTAGGTGTGGTCGTATAGGCATTCACTTGAGCGGCTTCCGGCATCGTGGGAGAGGCTCCGAGCGTACTGAGCCATTTTGCCATCCGCGGTACGCACCGTGGTCTCGGGTGCGTCGCGGCGCACCGGACGACTGCCGTCCGCGTGGGTGCGGAACGTCGGACGCTGCGCCACGCCGCCCCCTACACTTGTGGAAGTTCACTGTCAGCCGGACGTCTCTTGCGTGCGCCATCCTGTTGCGTCGCGTGTGTCGTCCGTACGAAAGGAAACCGGTGAAGGGCATCATTCTGGCCGGCGGAACCGGCTCCCGGCTGCACCCCATCACGATGGGTGTGTCCAAGCAGCTGGTCCCGGTATACGACAAGCCGATGGTCTACTACCCGTTGTCCACTCTCATGCTCGCGGGGATCGACGAGATCCTCGTCATCACCACACCGCATGACGCGCCGGGCTTCGAACGTCTGCTGGGCGACGGCAGCCAGTTCGGTGTCTCGATCAGCTACGCACAGCAGCCGTCGCCTGACGGCCTCGCCCAGGCGTTCACCATCGGTGCGGACTTCATCGGTGAGGACAGCGTCGCGCTGGTGCTGGGCGACAACCTGCTCTACGGCCCCGGGCTGGGCAGCCAGCTGCACCGCTTCGACGACCTGTCAGGCGCTGCCGTCTTCGCCTACTGGGTTGCAGACCCCGAGGCGTACGGCGTCGTCGAGTTCGACGCCGACGGCACGGTCCTGTCGCTGGAAGAGAAGCCGGCGGAGCCCAAGAGCAACTACGCGATTCCGGGCCTCTACTTCTACGACAACGACGTGGTGGAGATCGCCCGCAACCTGAAGCCGAGCCCCCGCGGCGAGTATGAGATCACCGACGTCAACCGCGAGTATCTGAGCCGCGGAACGCTGAAGGTGGAGGTCCTTCCTCGCGGCACCGCCTGGCTGGACACGGGCACGTTCGAGCAGATGGCAGATGCCGGCGAGTTCGTGCGCACCATGGAGCACCGCACCGGGCTGAAGATCGGTGCTCCGGAGGAGGTGGCGTGGCGTCGGGGCTTCCTGTCCGACGCGGAGCTGCTGGAGCGGGGCGAGGCGCTCGCGAAGTCCGGTTACGGCCTGTACCTGATCGATCTTGTGAAGCGAGGCAAGTGATGTCCCACCTTCTTGTCACCGGAGGCGCGGGCTTCATCGGCTCGAACTTCGTCCACCACGTCCTGGCCACGACCGATCACACGGTCACGGTCCTCGATGCGTTGACGTACGCGGGCAACCGCGCGTCGCTGGACGGTCTTCCAGCCGACCGCTTCACGTTCGTCAAGGGCGACATCACGGATGTCGCCGTGGTCGACGCCCTGGTCAAGGACGCGGACGCCGTCGTCCACTACGCGGCGGAGAGCCACAACGACAACTCGTTGGACAACCCGTTCCCGTTCGTCCACACGAACCTGATCGGCACCTACACACTGCTCGAGGCAGTGCGCAAGCACGGCAAGCGCTACCACCACATCTCCACGGACGAGGTGTACGGCGACCTGGAGCTGGACGACCCGGCCAAGTTCACCGAGACGACGCCGTACAACCCGTCGTCCCCGTACTCGTCGACCAAGGCGGGATCGGACCTGCTGGTACGCGCCTGGGTGCGTTCCTTCGGTGTGCAGGCCACCATCTCGAACTGCTCGAACAACTACGGCCCGTACCAGCACGTGGAGAAGTTCATCCCGCGCCAGATCACCAACGTGATCCGCGGCATCCGACCCAAGCTGTACGGCGCGGGCGAGAACGTGCGCGACTGGATCCACGCCGACGACCACTCCTCGGCCGTGCTGACCATCCTGGAGAAGGGCACGATCGGCGAGACCTACCTGATCGGCGCCGACGGCGAGAAGAACAACAAGGACGTCGTCGAGCTCATCCTCACGCTGATGGGCCAGCCCGCCGACGCATACGACCACGTCACGGACCGCCCCGGCCACGACATGCGGTACGCGATCGACTCCACGCGCCTGCGCACGGAGCTCGGGTGGGCGCCGTCGTTCCAGGACTTCGAGTCCGGCATGAAGGCGACGATCGACTGGTACCGAGCCCACGAGGCATGGTGGGCGCCGGCGAAGGACAAGACCGAGGCGTTCTACGCCTCGAAGGGACAGTGAACGTGGCCGACGGCCCCAAGCAGCTCACGTCGACCGAGACCGCCATCCCCGGTCTTACCCTGTGGGACCTGCCGGTCCACGGCGACTCCCGCGGCTGGTTCAAGGAGAACTGGCAGCGGGAGAAGATGACTGCGCTTGGACTGCCCGACTTCGGCCCCGTGCAGAACAACATCTCGTTCAACGCGACCGTCGGCACCACGCGAGGCATCCACGCGGAGCCCTGGGACAAGTGGGTGTCGGTGGCCACGGGCCGCATCTTCGGGGCCTGGGTGGACCTGCGCGAGGGACCGACCTTCGGCGCGGTGGTGACCGCTGAGATCGACCCCTCGCGGGCAGTGTTCGTGCCCCGCGGCGTAGGCAACGCCTTCCAGACGCTCGAGGAGGGCACCGCCTACTCGTACCTGGTGAACGCGCACTGGTCGCCCGACGCAGAGTATGCACTGCTCAACTTGGCCGACGAGACGGTCGCCGTGCCATGGCCGATCCCGCTGGACCAGGCTGAGGTCTCCGACAAGGACAAGGGCCACCCGCCCTTGGACGCGATCACGCCGGTTCGCCAGCGTCGCACCGTCATCATCGGCTCGAAGGGGCAACTCGGCCGTGCTCTGGAGGCGGAGCTCGCGCACGACCACGTCCTGGACCTCGTGGACCGTGAGGAGCTGGACATCAGCTCGCCGACGCTCGCGACGGACTACCCGTGGCACGAGGTGAACGTGATCCTCAACGCGGCCGCTTACACCGCGGTCGACGTCGCGGAGACGCCCGAGGGCCGTGCCGACGCGTGGGCCGCGAACGCCTCAGCGCCGGCAGCGCTCGCGCGGATCGCCGCGGAGCATCGCATCACCCTGGTGCACGTGTCCTCCGACTATGTGTTCGACGGCTCGTCGACCATGCCGTACACCGAGGGCGAGCCGTTCGCGCCGCTAGGCGTGTACGGGCAGTCCAAGGCGGCAGGGGACATCGCCGTGGCCGGCGCGCCCAAGCACTACATCGTGCGCACCAGCTGGGTGATCGGCGACGGGAAGAACTTCGTCAGGACGATGGCAGGGCTGGCCGGTCGGGGCGTCGCGCCGAGCGTGGTGGACGACCAGGTGGGACGCCTCACCTTCACCGCTGACCTGGCACGGGGCATCCGGCACCTGGTCGAGACGGCAGCGCCGTACGGCACCTACAACCTCACGGGATCGGGAGAGCCGGCGTCCTGGGCGACGGTCGCGAGCGAGGTCTACGACCTTGTCGCTGCCGGCTCAGTCCCCGGCGTCACCGCGGTCGACGGGATCGCAGGCTCGTCGGTGACGCCGGTGTCCACCGCGGAGTACTTCGCGAGCGCGACGGTTCCGGTGGCTCCGCGCCCCGCCAACAGTGTGCTCGACATGGCCAAGATCGAGGCGACAGGGTTCATCGCGCGCGACTGGCGGGAGTCGCTCGAGGAGTACCTCCACCAGTCCCGGTAGGCATGACCAAGCGGGCGGGCAGGTTCCTACATGCCTGGCCGATATGCTCGTCCCCGCGTAACCTTGCGGAAGTTCATTGAGGAGTTTTTTGACATGTCTGGGGCGAGCAAGTCAGCGCTTGTGACTGGAATCACCGGCCAGGACGGCGGGCACATCGCGGAGCTGCTGCACGAGCAGGGCTATGAGGTCTTCGGCCTGATCCGTGGCCAGAGCAACCCGCGCAAGGCCGCGGTGGAGGCCGACCTGCCGTTCGTGAAGCTCATCGAGGGCGACCTCACCGATCCGGCGGCACTCGTCCACGCGGTCGACACGTCGGACCCGGACGAGGTCTACAACCTCGGCGCGATCAGCCACGTCGGCTACTCCTTCAAGAACCCTTCCCTCACTGCAGAGGTCACCGGAAAGGGCGTGCTGAACCTGCTCGAGGCGGTGCGTCTCACGGGTCGCGCCGAGAAGACGAAGTTCTACCAGGCATCGACGTCCGAGATGTTCGGCGGGCTCGACTACAACCGTCCGGGATCCGGCTACAACGAGGATTCGCTCTTCCACCCGCGAAGCCCGTACGGGGTCGCCAAGCTGTACGGCCACTGGATAGCCAAGAACTACCGCGAGAGCTACGGCATGTTCGTCGCCTGCGGCATCCTCTTCAATCACGAAGGTGAGCGGCGCGGCATCGAGTTCGTGACCCGAAAGATCACCGACGCCGTCGCCCGCATCCACCTGGGCCTGCAGGACAAGATCGAGCTGGGCGATCTGTGGCCCAAGCGCGACTGGGGTTACGCCGGCGACTACGTGCGTGGCATGTGGCAGATGCTCCAGCACCCTGAGCCCGACGACTTCGTGCTCGCCACAGGCGAGACCCACTCGATCGAGGACTTCCTGACAGAGGCATTCGCCGCAGTGGGCATCGACGACTGGCACCCGTACGTGGTTCAGAACCCTGCGTTCATGCGCCCCGCGGAGGTGGACATCCTGCTGGGCGACCCGGCCAAGGCCGAGCAGACCCTCGGCTGGCACCGTGACGTCGACTTCGCTGGTCTCGTGAAGCGGATGATCGACCACGACATCGCGCTCCAGCGCAAGAACCTGCCCGCCTGATGCGCTCGGCCTTGCGATCCGTCCTTGTCACAGGCATCGACGGTTTCGTGGGCCGGCACGTGGCCGCGCTCGCGTACGAGGCAGGCGTGGCGGTGCATGGCGTGGGACGCTCCGGCGCGCTCGCGCCTGACGTCGCCGCGCACGTCCACACGTACGTGCAGGCTGACCTCACAGAAGGTTGGCCAGCGCTCCCGGCGGTCGACGCGGTCATCCATCTGGCAGGGCTCGCCGCCGTCGGGCCGTCGTTCGAGAGGCCGCAGCTCTACATCGAGGCGAACTCGCGCATCGTGACTCACATGGCCGAGGCGCTCCTGGCTGCCGACTACCGCGGGACGCTCGTCGCAGTGTCGTCAGGTGCCGTGTACGGCAGCACCCGCGAGCCGCTCACCGAGGACTCCCCGGTAGGAATCTCTTCCCCTTATGCGGTCAGCAAGCTCCTGGTAGAGAACCAGATGACCTACTATCGGCATCGGGGACTTCGTACGGTCGTCGCGAGACCGTTCAACCACGTCGGCCCTGGCCAGCGGCAAGGCTTCCTGGTGCCCGACCTGTACGCGCGGTTGGCACTGCTCCCCGAAGGCGAGCCGCTGTCGGTCGGCAACCTGTCGACGCGACGCGACTACCTGGACGTGCGAGACGTCGCGCGCGCATACCTCGTTCTCGCTCAGGCGGAGTCCTGGACGCATGGTGTCTACAACGTCGCGTCCGGCCGGTCGCGGTCCGGGTACGAGATGCTTGCGGCAATAGCTGGAGCGATGGGTCGCGACGTGCCGGAGCTCGTCACCGATTCGCACATCCTTCGTCCGACCGACGTCGACGAGGTGATCGGCTCCGCAGACCGTCTGAGAGACGAGCTCGCATGGGCTCCCCAGCATTCGCTCGAGCAGTCGATCGCCGACTTCGTCGCTGACGCGCGATCACGGTCCTAGGCTGCTCCGCTCGAGGTGGCGGGCGCGACAGGCTGTGCGCTGCGGTCGACAGGTGGTGTGATCTGGATCGCATCCGACTACCACGATCCGCCGATCGCCGTATATAGTGAACACAGCGTCCCGCTCATGACAACGTCGACTGACAGCGTTCATGGCGGGACTTTCGCATTGTCCCAACGTGGGGCCACCGGGGAACCGGACTCCACGTCCTCCCCGGTTCCGATCAAGGAGCAGAGGAAGAACAATGTTCGAGACCATCACCTCCGCGTTCTCTCGCAAGAGCGCCGGCGCCAACTACGCCAACCTCCCCGCCAGCGTCCGCGACGAGATCATCGACGCGATGAGCGCCACCTCCAAGACGGACATCCGCTGATCATGTCCGCCAATGCGCGCCTCGGATCCTGCCGGGGCATGGACCTCGGCGGCTCGGTCCTGCCGATCCCCGGCGGTGCGCGTCAGGGTTGCACCGCCTCCCCCGCCCGCGCGGCCGGCACGGTACGCCACCGCTAACCCTCCCCGCTGAGCACTGCTCAGCCCGTGTGCGAGCCCCGTCGAGAGACCTCTCGGCGGGGCTTCTTCACGTCCTGCTACACCCGGGCCTGCACGCGGCGCAGCAGAACCTCCACAGCATCGTTCAGGCCGGTCGAGTCCACCAGGAAGCCGTCATGGCCGATGTCCGAGTGCAGCACCGTCACCTCCACCGCCCCTGGCAGGGCCGCCGCGAGACGCTCGGAGTTGGACAGCGGGTAGAGGCGATCGGAGTCGATCGCGATCACGAGCGCGTCGCCCACGAACCCCGCAAGCGCGGCAGCGAGCCCGCCGCGGCCGCGCCCCACGTCATGCGTGTTCACCGCGTGGATCATGCGCAGGTACGAGTTCGCGTCGAATCGCCGCGCGAGCTTGTCGGCATGATGGTCCAGGTACGACTCGACGGCGAACATGCCGTCCGGTGCGAGCGGATCGCCGATCTGGGCGCGCCGGCCGAACCGGGCGTCGAGCTCCTGCTCCGACCGGTACGTCGTATGCGCGATCGCGCGGGCGATCCCCAGGCCCAGGTACGGGCCGGCGCCGTCCGCCGCACCGTAGTAGTCGCCTCCCCGGAACGCAGGGTCCAGACGGATCGCTGCGGTCTGCGCCGCGTTCCACGCGATCTGCTCGGCTGTCGTCTCCGCCGTCGTGCCCACCGCGCCGATCGCGCGCACGCGCTCCGGGAACGTCGCAGCCCACTCGACGGCGCGCATGCCGCCCATCGATGGGCCGATCACGAGCGCCCAGCTGTCCACGCCCAGGTGGTCGGCCAGGTGAGCCTCCGCCTGCACCATGTCGCGAAGCGTCAGCCAAGGGAACCGTGAGCCCCACGGGAGCCCGTCGACCGGGTGAGGATGCGCCGGGCCGGTCGTGCCCTGGCACCCCCCGACCACATTCGCGCACACCACGAAGTAACGGTCCGTGTCGATCGGCCTGCCCGGGCCCACAAGCCCGTTCCACCAGCCGCCGGTCAGGTGCCCGTCACCGGCGGCGCCCGACACATGCGAGTCGCCGGTGAACGCATGCGCCACGTAGACGGCGTTGTCGCGAGCCTCGTTGAGCTGGCCCCACGTCTCGTAGGCGAGCGTCACATCGATCCAGCCCAGCGGGTCGGACTCCAGCGGCAGCCCCTCGATCGCGAGGAACTGCCGCCGGCCCGGCTCGTCGCCAGGAAGCCACGCCGCCGAGGCGGGGAGGGGCCGCAGCCCCTCCTCCACCCCCGCGTCAGGCACCCATGACGAGTAGTCGTCATCCATCAGACGGTCACCGTATGCGCGCCGTCGGCAGCCTCCGCGGCCTCGCGCACGGCGGCCGCTGCCGCGAAGCCCGTCTCCAGGTCCGCCAGGATGTCCTGGATACCCTCGATGCCCACCGACAACCGCACCAGACCAGGGGTGACGCCGGCCGTGAGCTGCTCGTCGGCCGTGAGCTGGGAGTGCGTCGTCGTGGCAGGGTGGATGGCAAGCGAACGCACGTCGCCGATGTTCGCCACCAAGGAGTGCAGCTGCAGCGCGTCCACGAACGCCTGACCCGCCTCCTTGCCTCCCGCGATCTCGAACGCGAGCACGGAGCCCCCGCCCTTCGGTGCGTACTTGAGCTGAAGGTGGTGCCACGCGGAGGTGGGCAGGCCCGAGTAGGCGACGGTCTCCACGTCGTCCCTGTCCGCAAGGAACTCCGCGACGGCCCTCGCGTTCTCCACGTGACGCTCCACACGCAACGACAGCGTCTCGATGCCCTGCGCGATGAGGAACGCGTTGAACGGCGAGATCGCCGCGCCCGTGTCGCGCAGCAGGGTCACGCGCGCCTTCAGGATGAACGCCAGGTTCGCGCCGAACGCCGAGCCGACGCCCAGGTCACGGGCGTACACGAGGCCGTGGTAGCTCGGGTCCGGGGTGTTGTAGTTGGGGAAGCGGTCCTTGTCCTGCCCGAAGTCGAACGAACCGCCGTCCACGATCACGCCGCCGATCGCCGTGCCGTGGCCGCCCAGGTACTTGGTGGCGGAATGCGTGACGATGTCCGCGCCCCACTTGAGCGGCTGGATCAGGTACGGCGAGGCGACCGTGTTGTCCACGATGAGCGGCACGCCCACCTCGTGCGCGATGCCCGCCACCGTCTCGATGTCCAGCAGGTCCTGCTTGGGGTTGGAGATCGACTCGCCGAAGAACGCCTTCGTGTTCGGGCGGACCGCGTCACGCCACGACTGCGGGTCGTCCGGGTCCTCCACGAACGTCACCTCGATGCCCCACTTGGGCAGCGTGTAGTGGAACAGGTTGTAGGTGCCGCCGTACAGGCTGGGGGAGGAGACGATGTGGTCGCCCGCCTCCGCGATGTTCTGGATGGCCAGCGTGTTCGCCGCGCTGCCCGATGCCACGAGCAGCGCGCCAACGCCGCCCTCAAGCGCCGCCACGCGGTCCTCGACCGCCTGCTGGGTGGGGTTTCCGATGCGCGTGTAGATGGGGCCCAGCTCCGCGAGCGCGAAGCGGTTGGCGGCCTGCGTCGTGTCATCGAACACGTACGCGGTGGTCTGGTAGATCGGCAGCGCGCGCGAGCCGGTCTCGGAGTCGGGCGCCTGGCCGGCGTGGATCTGCTTGGTCTCGAAGGCCCAGCTGTCGGTGTTCGGTGCGTCGTTCGTCATGTCAATGCTCCAGTGGTTGATGTCCGGGGTGGGGGAGTGGATCTGATGCAGGGGGCTGATCCGCACCGCCGGGCCACCGTCGCCGACCGTCGGGCGTGCAAGCGCGCCGACCGTCCGCAACCCCCAGGGGCGCGGTGCGACACGTGGGCTCTCGCGCCCTTCAGGGAGTCTGTGCTCGCCGATCCTCTGCAAGCCTCAAGGCCTTGCGGGACTCAGTCGCGAGCGGCGCCCGTCTGGGCGCACGCCGAACGTGCGCGGGTCAGCGGCACATTCGACGGAACATGTGGCACAGGTTAGGGCACGCACACGCCAGCGCGCAAGATGCCACTTTCACGCTCCCGGTCCGCCAGCCGATGTCGCTTTCCTCACATTCGCCGTGAAAGCGCGGACTTGAGCGGGAGTGGGAAGAACCACATCTCGTTGAACTTGGGCGCGTCACCCCGTGACGATGGCGTCGCCGGTGGGATCAGCCGCCGGCCCGCACGCGCCCGGCTCGGCGCATCCGCTGAGGGAACAATGCTCGTCCGCTCCCGGTCACGTGCCCTGCTCGCCGTCCTCGTCACGGTCGTCACGATGGGCCTCGCCCTCGCTCAGTCTCCGGTCGCGCATGCCGCGACCACGTGGGACGACCCCGCCCAGCGCATCGTCGACCTCACCAACCAGGAGCGCGCGTCCTACAACGGCGCCGCAGCGCTGACGCGATCCGCGTCGCTCGACGCCGTCGCGCAGGGCTGGGCCGAGCAGCTGGCGGCGAACTACGCCGCCGCGCTCGCGAAGGACCCGACCGCAGGCGTCCCCCTCAGCCACAATCCCAACACCGGTACCCAGATCCCGAGCGGCTGGTCCGCCTGGGGTGAGAACGTCGCGTGGAACAAGTACTACAGCGACCCCGTGACGCAGCTGGCGAACCAGTGGATCGCATCGTCCGGTCACCACGCGAACATGGTGAGCAAGTCCTACAACTACATCGGCGTCGGCTACTACAAGGACAAGTACGGCGTCTCGTGGGGAGTGCAGGTCTTCGGCGGCTACTCGAGCAGCCCGGATCCGTCGACGTCGACCTCGAAGACGGTGACCACGACCAGCGTCGCCTCGGACAGCGGGGACAGCCTCACCGTGCGTCGTAGCAGCACCTACTACATCAAGAACGAGCTGAGCGGCGGCGAGGCCGACGAGGTCGTCACCTACGGCCGCGCCGGCGACACCGTCCTCGTGGGCGACTGGGACGGCGACGGCGTCGACACGCTCATGGTCCGCAGGGGCAACACCTTCTACGTCAAGAACTCCCTGTCCGGCGGGAACGCGGACAAGGTCTTCGTGTACGGCCGCGCTGGCGACGTGGTGCTCGTGGGCGACTGGAACGGCGACGGCATCGACACCCTCGCGGTGCGCAGGGGCAACACCTACTACCTCAGGAACTCCCTGTCCGGCGGCGACGCCGACACGGTGCTGAGGTACGGACGATCCACGGACACCGTCCTCGTGGGCGACTGGAACGGAAATGGGCGCGACACCCTGATGGTCCGCCGCGGGAGCACCTACTACGTGAGCAACGACCTCTCAGGCGGCAACGCCGACGCGGTCGTCACGTACGGCCGCTCCACCGACACCGTGCTGCCCGGCGACTGGGACGGCGACGGCGTCGACACCCTCACCGTCCGCCGAGGATCCACCTACTACATCAAGAACGAGCTGGCCGGTGGTGATGCCGACGGCGTGCTGACGTACGGCCGGTCGAACGACGTGGTGCTCCCGGGCAACTGGGACGGCGAGTAGGGCCAGCGCTCAGCGCACATGGGGCCGTTGAGGGGCCTCGTGTGCGCTGAGCTGTCCCGGTGCCACGACAGAGCTCCGTTGTCCGCGGCGAGCAGCGACACGCTAGCGTGATAGGTGACCAGAGGCTGCGCGGAACGACAGAAGCGCCACTGCTCACCGGCGGCCGCTCGCCTAGGTTCAAGGCGACGCAACCACGCCGCCAAGGAGGACCCCGTGAGCACCGACACCACCGCCATCGACCAGCAGGTGCTGGGCCACTGGATCTCAGGCGCTGAGGCCGCCGGCATCGGCAGCCGCACCGCGCCCGTCTACGACCCCGCGCTCGGCGTGGTCACCAAGCAGGTGGCGCTCGCGTCCCAGGACGACGTCGACGCCGCCGTGGCATCGGCCAAGGCCGCCTTCCCCGCGTGGGCAGAGACCCCGCTGGCCCGCCGCACCGCGATCCTGTTCCGCTTCCGTGAGCTCCTCAACGAGCGCAAGGGCGAGCTCGCCGAGATCATCACCGCCGAGCACGGCAAGGTCCTGGACGACGCCCTGGGCGAGATCGCGCGCGGTCAGGAGGTCGTCGAGTTCGCGTGCGGGCTCGGCCAGCACCTCAAGGGCGACCACTCGTCGCAGGTGTCCACCGGGGTGGACGTCCACTCCGTCCCCTCGCCGCTGGGCGTCGTCGGCATCATCTCGCCGTTCAACTTCCCCGCCATGGTCCCGATGTGGTTCTTCCCCATCGCGATCGCCGCCGGGAACGCCGTGATCCTCAAGCCCTCGGAGAAGGATCCGTCCGCCGCCAACTGGCTCGCCGCGCTGTGGCAGGAGGCCGGCCTCCCCGACGGCATCTTCACCGTGCTCCACGGAGACAAGGTCGCCGTCGACGGGCTGCTCACCCACCCCGACGTCGAGGCCATCTCCTTCGTCGGCTCCACCCCCATCGCCAAGTACGTGTACGAGACGGGCACCGCGCACGGCAAGCGGGTGCAGGCGCTCGGCGGCGCCAAGAACCACATGCTCGTGCTTCCCGACGCGGACCTGGACCTGGTGGCCGACTCCGCCATCAACGCCGGCTTCGGGTCCGCAGGCGAGCGCTGCATGGCGATCTCCGTGATCGTCGCCGTCGGTGACGTGGCCGACTCGCTCCTGCCCAAGATCACCGAGCGCATGGCCGGCCTGCGTGTCGGAGACGGACGACGCGGCTGCGACATGGGCCCGCTCGTCACCCAGCAGCACCGCGACAAGGTCGCCGGGTACATCGACACCGCCATCGCCGACGGCGCCTCCGTGGTCGTCGACGGCCGCGGCATCGAGGTCGACGGCGCCGCCGACGGCTTCTGGCTGGGCCCCACGCTCATCGACAGGGTGCCCACCACGTCGGCCGTGTACCGGGAGGAGATCTTCGGACCGGTGCTGAGCATCGTGCGGGTGGACACGTTCGACGACGGCGTGGAGCTGATCAACACGGGCGCGTTCGGCAACGGCACCGCGATCTTCACGAACGACGGTGGCGCCGCCCGCCGCTTCCAGCGTGACATCCAGGTGGGCATGGTCGGCGTCAACGTGCCGATCCCCGTGCCCGTCGCCACGTTCTCGTTCGGCGGCTGGAAGGCCTCGCTGTTCGGCGACTCGCGTGCGCACGGCGCCGAGGGGGTCCGCTTCTTCACCCGCCTCAAGGTCATCACGACCCGGTGGCTCGACCCGTCGCACGGCGGCATCAACCTGGGCTTCCCGACGACGGACTGACAAAGGGGGTCGTTCCCGACGGCGTCCGGACTTCCCGCAGGGCGCCCGGCGAGGATCGTGCGGCGGCGGGGTCGGTGACTGTGGCGGGTGAGTCAGTGTCGGTTCTGCGGGGTCGGTGACTGTGGCGGGTGAGTCAGTGTCGCTGCGGTGAGCCGGGACCGCGCGGGGCGTCCGGAGGAGGTCCTGCCGGGCGTCGAAGGCTCGCGTCGAGACGCCGTCGCCAGCGACGACACTGAGTTACCCGTCAGATGCGGCGAGATCTGGAAAGCGACACTGAGCTACCCGAAAGGGTGGGTTCGCCGCGCGCGCCTCTGCGAAACGCGCGCCCCGCGCGCGTCAGACCCGGTCCGCGGGCGTCATCCGGGTCAGCGTCAGCGCCGTCCACAGCTCGGTGCGGTCATCGACCCGCTCGAGGTCCAGCCCCAGACGGCGGCCCGCGACCGCCACCCGGCTGCGCAGCGTCTGGCGATGGATGCCCAAGGCCCGCGCCGCAGGATCCCACTGGCCCAGGTTCTCCAGCCACACGCCTGCCGCCTCGATCAGCTGAGCGTCGGCGGGATCCCCGAGCAGCGGCGCGAGCAGCCTGCGCGCCACCGCCTCGCCGCCCGCCTCCTCCAGGTAGGAGAGCATCCCGCGGCGTGCCAGCTCCGGGAACTTCGCCACGGGGCGCGACGCCGACGCGCTGGCCCAGGCCCGTCTCGCCTCGTCGAGCCCGCGGTCCAGCTCGGTCCAGGAGATAGGTCCCGACATGCCCGCCCGCAGGCCCGCCCGCTCGAGGAACGGCAGCGCGAGACGCTCATCCCCCTGCGCAGCCACAAGCACCAGGGCGCCGTCGCGCTCGGCGAAGAAGACCCGGCCCTGGTGGCGGTCGGCGAACGTCTCCAGCTGCTCGGTCAGCGTCGTGTCGGTGCCCTCGGGCGCCACCATCGTCACGACCACGGGCCCTTGGGGAAGGCTGCCCCAGAGGGCGCTCGCCGTCGACTCCGCGACCTGGAACGCCCCAGCCCGCAACAGCTCCAGGATTCCTGCGCGCAGGCGTCGACGCGCAGTCTCCAGGGTGCGGCTCTGCTCGAGCGCGATGCCCGCGAGAGCGATCACGCTCGACACCAGGTCCGCGCCGGCGGAGTCCAGGTCTCCCGCAGACCCGACAGCGAGGACGCCGCGCAGAGGTGCACGGCGCCCGATCGTCTCCAATGTCGCAGTGAGGCCCTCGTCGTCCAGGCGGATCGTGCCCGGCCTTCCCTTGGCGAGCAGGCGCCGCGCGGCTTCCTCCACGATGGACGATGCGTCGGCGGGGACGTTCAGCCGGGTGGCGATCTCGACCCGCTCGCCTGAGGCGTCGAACAATGCGACCCACGTCCCGAGCCTCACCTCCAGCTCGGCGAGGATCGCGCGCAGGCCGTCCGGCCGCAGCGCTGCACGTGCCACGGCACGCTGGGCGTCGAGGGACGCCTCCAGCCGGGAACGCTCGTCCCTGGCGATCGCGTCGGAGACGTGCCTGATGATCTGCATGAACGGGGTGCCGCGCGGCACCTTGAGGAGCGGCATCTCCACGCGCGCGCAGGCATCCACCACGGTCGCAGGGATCTGCGGATGCACGATCCCCTCCGCGAACCCCAGCGCGAGCACGCCTCGCGTCGTGAGGCGGTCCACATACGCGGTCGCGGCCTGTGCAGAGGCGTCATCGCGGAACTGCACCCCGTCCGTCAGCAGCAGCCCGCCCTCGACCAGCCACGGCGTCGGATCCGCCAGATCGGAGGCGTGCGCCCACGCCAGCGGCTCCGTCAGCGCCTCGGAGCGGCCGGGGACTTTGAGGCTGAGGCCCAGCGGGGCGTCCTGCAGGAGCGTCGCCAGCGTCGTCGGCATCGTGCCACCCTTCCATGTGACGGAACTGTTGAAGCGAGGGTAGTCCTTTCACCTCATCCGACAACGCGGCGCCGTGTGACGGTGGGGAAGTATCGGACGGGTACGGCAGCCGTCCGTGCGCGCCGACATCGACGGTGCGGAAGCAACCGATCCGGAGGACTCCATGAGCCAGTCGCCCTTCATCCAGCCCAGCGACAACGCGACGATCACGGCCGCCGACACCGGCAACGTCTTCCATTCGTGGTCGGCGCAGGCCGGCCTGGCGCCCATGCCGATCGCCAGCGGCTCGGGTGTCAAGGTATGGGACTTCGACGGCAACGAGTATCTGGACTTCTCCAGCCAGCTGGTCAACGTCAACATCGGATACCAGCACCCGGCGGTCGTGACCGCTATCCAGGAGCAGGCCGCCCGCCTCGCGACCGTCGGCCCCGCGTACGCGAACGACGCCCGCGCGAAGGCCGCCCAGAAGATCCTCGAGCACGCCCCCGAGGGCATGCAGAAGATCTTCTTCACCAACGCGGGCGCCGACGCCAACGAGAACGCGATCCGCATGGCCCGCCTCCACACCGGCCGCGACAAGGTCCTGTCCCTCTACCGCTCGTACCACGGCAACACCGGCGCTGCCATCGTCGCCACCGGCGACTGGCGCCGAGTTCCCAACGAGTTCGCGCGCGGCCACGTCCACGCGTTCGGGCCCTACCTGTACCGCTCCGAGTTCTGGGCCAGCACCGCGGAGGAGGAGTCGGCACGCGCCCTCCACCACCTCGAGCGCATCGTCCAGGCCGAAGGCCCGTCCTCGATCGCTGCGATGCTGTTCGAGACCATCCCCGGCACCGCAGGCGTCCTCATGCCCCCGCCCGGCTACCTGCACGGCGTGCGGGAGATCTGCGACCGCTACGGCATCATCCTCATCCTGGACGAGGTCATGGCCGGTTTCGGGCGCACCGGCGCCTGGCTCGCGCTCGACAACTTCGATGTGCGCCCCGACCTCGTGACCTTCGCGAAGGGCGTCAACTCCGGCTACGTCCCCGCGGGCGGCGTGATGATCTCCGAGGCCATCTCCAAGACGTTCGACGACCGCGTGTTCCCCGGCGGTCTCACGTACTCGGGCCACCCGCTCGCCATGGCGTCGATCGTCGCCACCATCGAGGCGATGGAGCAGGAGAAGATCGTCGAGAACGCCGCCACGATCGGCGAGACCGTGATCGGCCCCCGCCTCGCCGCGATGGCCGAGCGGCTCGACGTGATCGGCGAGGTCCGTGGCATCGGCGTGTTCTGGGCCATTGAGCTGGTGGCGGACGCCGAGACGCGCGAGATGCTGCCCGCCTCCGAGATGGGCGCCATCAAGAAGGCTCTCATGGCGCACGGGCTGCTGCCCTTCCTTGCGGACAACCGGATCCACGTGGTGCCGCCGGCCGTCATCACGGCCGACGAGGCCGAGACGGGCCTGGCGATCATCGAGAAGGTGCTGTCGGAGCGCTGAGCTCCACCTCGGCAGGGGGCTCCCCGCACGGCCCGATCGGCGGTTACGATCGCAACCACAAGACATATCCCGACCGGGGTCCCGTCCGAGCATGTGCGGTAGGGCCCACCCACGGTCACGAGCCTGAGGGGGCCCCGGTGCAGACGGACGCAGCCCACACCGTGCCCCAGCTGCGGCGGGAGGCAGGTGGCTCCGCTTGGGGGCTTGCGGCCACGCTGCTCGTCGTCGCCGTCCTGACCATCGCGTCCGTGCTCGTGCAGATGTCCGGCCTGCCCGCGTCGACGGTGGCCGCGGCCGACGTGTCCCCGTCCGCAGCCGCCCCGGCACCTGTGGTCACCGTGACGCCGTCGCCGCCGCCTTTGGCCGGCGTGCCCGAGGACGTGACTGAACCGCTCACGCCTCCCGTCGCCCTGTTCATCGGCGACTCCTACAGCTACGGCACCGGAGCAAGCGACGACGAGCATCGTTGGACCACCCGGGTCGCGCAGATCGAGGGCTGGGAGGAGGTCAATCATGCGTACGGCGGAACGGGGTACATCTCGCTCTCCAACGTCTGCGCTCCCGACCTGTGCCCCGCCTACTCGGAAGCGATCGACGAGGCCGTCGCCGACGGCGTGCAGCCGGCGATCGTGGTCATCGCCGGCGGTCAGAACGACACGGACGAATGGCTTGCGGGCGTCGACGTCGTCGCGGCCATCCAGGAGACGTATGAGAAGGCGCGGGCAGAGTTCCCGCACGCATGGATCATCGCGGTCGGGCCGTCCTGGATCGGCGACGTCCAGGACTGGCAGGTCGACTTCGATCAGGCGGTGCAAGACGCTGCGGCAGCGGTGGGGGCGAGCTACATCAGCCTGCTGGATCCGCAGGTTCTCGACGACCCCTCGTACACGGTGGAGGACGGTGTCCACGTGGACGATGCAGGGCATGCGGCGATCGCTCGCCGGGTGATCGAGTCGCTCACCCTCATGAGGGCCGAGCCCCGCGAGACCCCTGCCGCCGCACCTGCGCTCGCTGCCGCCCGATATTAGGCGAGCGCGTCCTTCACGGACTGGTCCACGTCGCGCATCAGACGTGGCAGCAGTCGATCGACGAGCGCCATCAACGGTCGCTGGACCAGGACCGAACGGATGGCCTCCAACAGCGTCGCGGCCACGAACACCACCACGAAGCCGCCGATCAGGGTGGGCACCAGGCCGATCGAGACCACGTGCCCCGGGATGTCGAGCGTGTCCTTCCACAGCCAGGTGCGCATGAGCGGGAGGTCGTGGAAGAGGTACACCCCGAACATGAGCGACGCGATCCAGTTCACGAGCCTCGAGTGCCGCGCCGGCATCCTCCGCACCGCCTGGAAGAGGAGCAGCGCCGCGGCGAAGGACAGCGGAGACGACTCCAGGGTGAGTCCGAACGGGCCGATCTCGAGCTCCGGGTAGTACGTCGCGAGGTACCACGCCAGCATCGCGGCGAACGGAAGCGCCGCTATCGCACCGATCGCGGCGAGCGTCCAGCCGCGGCCATGGCCACGGACCTCGGGCGCGTGGTGGCGCAGGTAGCCGCCCACCAGGTAGACGGTGAGGAACCATGAGAACGACCCGAGCCCGAACTTGAACGCAGGGACGAGGGTCTGCATGGTCGCGATCGACATGAGCACGATGATGAGCGCCCGCAGCTGGTCACGCGAGGCCGCGCGGATGAAGGTGTTGACGAACGGGCTCAGCACCATGAGCAGCAGGTATGCGGTGGCGAACCAGTACTGGTAGGTGAGGATCGGCTGGAACGAGTGATAGGTCGACAGGCTGTCGAAGCGTGCCACCCCGACGTGGATGGCGAGACCGCACAGGATCCACGCGGTCGTCCATACCTGGATGACGAGCGATGCGAGGGATCGGACCCTGAGGCGGGAGCCCGACATGAAGAACGCGCCGACCAGCAGGAAGAGGTCGACGCCTGCCTTGCCGAAGCTCGCCGCTGCGGCCGCCACATAGTCGCCGTGGTCGCCGGCGGTGAGGTACGGCTCACCGTGCACGACGACGTGGTGCATCACGATCGCCATCATCGAGACGACGCGCAGCAGCTCAAGGTTGGAATTGCGGACCGTCTTCGCCGGCCGGTTGCCGCCGGCGGGCGCGGACGGTGCCGCGGGGACGGAGACCACTGGTTCCGTGGTGGTGATCACTCGGAGTCCTCCTGACGCCGTGAGGAACGGATGGCGCCCCTCAAGCGCTCCCGCATGTGCGTGAGACCGGCTACAGCGTCCGCTCGAACTCCTCCATGAAGGCGATCATCTGAGCGGCCTCGACCAGGAATCCGTCGTGGCCGACGGGGGAGTGGACCACCTTGATGCCTTGCGAGCCTGACAAGGCTGCGTCGATCCGCTGGGAGTTCTGCATGGGGTACAGGCGGTCCGAGTCGATCGCGATGACCAGCGCGGGGTCGGTGTAGCGTGCGAGCGCGGTCTCGACGCCGCCGCGTCCGCGACCCACGTCGTGCGATTGGATCGCGCGTGCGAGCGCGACGTACGTGTTCGCGTCGAAGCGCCTCGCGAGCTTGCGGGCATGATGCTCGAGGTAGGACTGCACGGAGAACAGGCCGCCTTTGCCCAGGGGGTCGGAATCCCCCTGGTAGTTACGGTCGAAGCGGTCGTTGAGCTCGCCTGCGCTGCGGTAGGTCGTGTGCGCGATCATGCGGGCGATCCCGATGCCGATGTGAGGTCCGTCGCCGTCGGCGGCGTCGTAGTAGTCGCCGGCCCGGTAACGCGGGTCGGCGAGGATCGCGGCGATCTGCGACGTCGACCAGGCGATCTGGTCGGCGGTGGTGGCGGCCGTGGAGCCGACGGGCGCGATCGCTCCCGTGCGCTCGGGTGCCATGACCGTCCATTCGAGCGCGCGCATGCCACCCATGGACGGCCCTGCGATCAGGCGCCAGCGGTCGATGCCCAGGTGGTCCGTGACGGCGATCTCGGCGTTCACCATGTCGCGCATCGTGACGTACGGGAATCGCGAGCCCCATGGCTGCCCGTCGTCGGGGTGCGCGGACGCGGGGCCGGTGCTGCCTTGGCAGCCTCCGATCACGTTCGCGCTGACGATGTAGTGCCTGGCCGGGTCGATCGGCTTGCCGGGGCCGACCATGGCGTTCCACCAGCCGCCGGTGTGGTGGCCGGGCTCGGACGGGCCGAACACGTGGCTGTCGCCGGTGAGGGCGTGCGCGATGTAGACGGCATTGTCCTTCGCGGCGTTGAGCTCGCCCCACGTCTCGTACGCCATGACGGCGTCGGGGAGCACGCCCAGCGGGTCCGACTCGAGCGGGAGGTCGCCGATCGTCACGAACTGGCGGCGACCCGGGTGGTCGCCCACGCGCCACGCGGCGGAGGCGGGGATGGGTGCGCCCGGGCCGGGGCCCTCGTCGGCGGCCCAGGCGTCGGTCTCGATGCCGTCGTCGTCCATAGCGGTCTCAGCCTAGGGCACCCTGTGCATCCGCGCGGATCGCGGCTATGATCACATCTGTCACATCAGTCTCAAGAGTTTCAGGCCGATGCCGATGATCGTGAGAGCAATTGCACACCTGTCAGGGGTGTCGAACCGGGCGAATCGGACCTAGCATCGAGAAGCCCTGCGGCAACCCCTGGCCGCGACGACAGGCGCCTTCGCGCGCGAGGAGAACGTGGAACCACAGCACCGCATGGCCCGAGTCGTGGCGGCCGGACGCCGGTCGGCCGGCGTGCTCGTGCTCGCGCTCGCCGCCTCGGTGCTCGCCGTCACCCAGTCGTCCACCGCTCTCGCCTACCCAGGCGCCGACGACATCGCCGCCGCGAAGTCCGCCGCGGAGAACCAGGCGGCGACCGTCGACCAGCTCGACGCCGCGATCGCCCAGCTCCAGGCCGCCTCCGACACGGCCAACATCGCGGCGCTGTCCGCCGCAGAGGACTACAACGTCGCGCAGGACGCGAACGTGCAGGCCCAGCGGGACCTCTTCTCCGCCAACGCCAAGGCAGACGACGCGGACGCCGCGCTCGAGGACGCCAAGGCGAACCTCGCCGCGGTCGCGCTCGCGGACTACCGCAACGGCGGGGACCTGGCGCAGGTCGAGGCGATGATGACCGCTGACGGATTCGACGACGTGATCGCACGCACCGAATCGCTCGACCGCGCGTCGAGCCGTGTGGACGCGGTGCTGCAGCAGGTCAAGGCCGCCGAGCTCGTCGCCACGACCATGCGTGGATACGCCGAGACGGCCGCCAGCACCGCAGTCGCAGCCGAGCAGACCGCGCTCACCACCCTGCAGACCGCGCAGCAGGCGCAGTCCGACGCGAACGCCGCAGTCGCCGAGGCCGAGCAGGTGCAGGCCCAGGCCGTCGCACGGCTCGCCGACCTCCAGGGCACCACCGTCGCGCTCGAGCAGCAGCGCCAGGCCGGCCTGGCGGCCGATCGCGCCGCCGCGCAGCAGGCCGCAGCCGCGAAGGCTGCCGCCGACAAGGCCGCTGCCGACAAGGCCGCTGCCGACAAGGCGGCCGCCGACAAGGCTGCCGCGGACAAGGCTGCCGCTGACAAGGCCGCTCAGGACGCCGCAAGCTCCGGCTCCAGCGGGTCCTCCGGCGGCTCGACGGGTTCGGACTCGGGCAGCGGCTCCACGGATTCCGGATCCGCGAGCGGCAACGGGTCCACCGGATCAGGCTCGACCGGGGGATCAGGCTCGACCGGCGGCTCCACCGACACGGGGTCCTCAAGCGACTGGAAGTCCAGCGCCGCGCAGGGTCAGACCGCTGCGGCGGCTGCGCTCACGCTGACGGGGGCCACGTACGCGTACGGCGGCAGCGGTCCGTCGTACGACTGCTCGGGCCTGACGCAGTACGCGTGGGGCAAGGCGGGTCTCTACCTGCCGCACAGCTCGCGGCTGCAGTACAGCTACACGACGCACGTGTCGTTCTCGCAGCTCCGGGTGGGCGACCTCATCTTCTGGGGCACCGATCAGCAGGCGTCGCTGATCTACCACGTAGCCATCTACATCGGCAACGGCAAGGTCATGGAGGCCAAGGCCCCTGGCACGCTCGCAGGCACCCGCGTCTACAACAACTGGGCCGTGGGCGACATCATGCCGTACGCCGGCCGTCCGTAGCCTCCGTACGCTGCCCGTTCGCGGCGGAGGAGCCGCCGCTGTCTCGGGCCCCGCGTCTGGATGGATCGTCAGCGCGACGCCCCTCCCTGACAGTTCGAACCAATCTGGGCGCGGCGCGCCGGTCGGCACATCGTCCGCCATCCGACGCGCCGGCACGTCTACCGCTGGGATGGTTCAGAGTGTCCGCCACGGAGAGACAACGCCGGGTCAGGCAGCCTCCGTGGACGACGAAGGCCCCTGGCATCTGCCAGGGGCCTTCCCTCACATCCAGCACGCGGCGGCCACCTTCGGCCGCCCCTGATCCGACCGGGCTCAGTGCTCCTGAGGCGGGTAGAGCGGGTTCATGTGCGCGAACGGCGTGCCCGCGGCGCGGTCGAACGACCGGGTGATCTCGCGCTCGGCATCCGCGCGGCCCACCCACGTGGCGCCCTCGACGGACTTGCCTGGCTCGAGGTCCTTGTAGACCTCGAAGAAGTGCTGCACCTCGAGGCGGTGGAAGTCTGACACGTCGGTCAGCTCCTGACGCCACGTCTGACGCTGGTCGCCCACGGGCACGCACAGCACCTTGTCGTCGCCGCCGGCCTCGTCGCGCATGCGGAACATGCCGAGCGCACGGCAGCGGATCTGGCAGCCGGGGAACGTGGGCTCCTCGAGCAGGACCAGGGCGTCCAGCGGGTCGCCGTCCTCACCGAGCGTCCCGTCGATGAATCCGTAGTCGTCCGGGTAGCGGGTGGAGGTGAACAGCATGCGGTCCAGGCGGATGCGACCGGTGTGGTGGTCCACCTCATACTTGTTTCGCGAGCCCTTGGGGATCTCGATGGTGACGTCGAACTCCATGACGGTCCTTAAGGTCGGGGAAGCGGCCTTGTCCGGCCGCGCAGGAGATAACTGGATACTAGTGTGACGCATCGACACGGAAGGTGGATATGAGGACAAGGACGGTGATCGCGGTCGCGGTCCCCTCTGCCCTCGTCGTCGCCTACGTCGGCGCGGACATCGCGGACCTGGTTCCCGGGCCTCTCACCGCGGCGGCGGTGGAGCAGGCTGCTCCGTACCTGACAGCGTCGCCCGCGCCGTCGTCGTCCATGCTCCCCGTCCTGCTGGACGGGATGGGCGAGGACGCACCGGAGCCGTCCGCAGCGGCGATCCAGACGCTCGCGCAGGGACTTCGCGACGACTCCCGCACAGGCGCGTCCACGAACGTGTCGGTGGTGGACCTCCTCACGGGGGACGTGCTCGCCGACCTGGGCGCGGACGATCCCCAGACGCCGGCGTCCACGACCAAGGTGCTCACCGTCACGGCCGCGCTCGCCACGCTCGGCCCGGACCACACCTTCACGACGTCGGTGTCGTGGGACGAGACGACGCGCACACTGACCCTCATCGCGGGCGGCGACATCCTGCTCGCCGCGGGCTACGGCCATGGGGAGGACCTGGGCGCCGACGTGTCGGCCGACGACGTCGCGACGTTCGGCGGCCCGCATCCTGCGAACGGGTATGCGGGGGTCGCCGACCTCGCAGATCAGATCGTCTCGTCGCTCGGCACGGGAATCGGCCCGGTGACGGTCGCCGTCGACACGGGCGCCTACCCTGGCCCCGCCTACCCCGACTCGTGGCCGGCCTATGCGCTGCAGCACGGCTACGCCGGGCGCGTGACCGGAATCGAGATCGACGAGGGACGCCTCACGGACGACGCGTACGCGCAGCGCTCCGAGGATCCGTCCGGCGACGTGGCGACCACTCTCGCGAGCCTGCTGACCGATCGGGGCATCACCGTGAGCGGGACGGCGTCGCGCGCGTCGTCCTCGTCCGCGGCGATCGTCGCGAGCGTCGAGTCCGCCCCGCTGTCGGACATCGTCGCCTACACGCTGCGCGATTCGGACAACACGGTCGCGGAGCAGCTGGGGCGCAACATCGCGCTCGCCGCCGGGAATCCGGCGACGCCGGCGGGAGCCGCGCAGGCCATCACCGACGCGCTCGCGGGCATGGGCGTCGACACGGCGGGCCTGCAGCTGCACGACAGCGCCGGGTTCTCAGACCAGAACCTCATCACCCCGAACCAGCTCGTCGGCGCGCTCCGCGCCACGGCGCTGAACCCCGCTACCAGCGGCATCCTCGACTGGCTCCCCATCGTCGGCGTCGAAGGGACGGTCGCGGACCGTGCCGCGACCGACGAGGTGGTCGGCAGAAGCCTCGCGAAGACCGGCTCGCTCACAGGCGTCACCGCGCTCGCGGGCCTGGTCGAGACGGCCGACGGGCGCTGGCTGGTGTTCTCCACGCTGCTCGACGGCATGGCCGCGGGCCAGACGCAGCCTCGTGCCGCCATCGACGACTTCACGGCCGCTTTGGCAGGATGTGGCTGTGAAGGCTGACCGCCCATGAGCGCACCGCACCCGTCCGTGGCCGCGTGCCGTTCGGCTGTCCGCCAGGCGCTCGACGGCATGCCGATCGGCACCAAGGTGTGGGTGGCGCTCTCGGGCGGACCCGACTCGCTCGCGCTCGCGGCAGCCACCGCCTACGTGGGTCGCAAGGAGGGGTACCTCACCGGAGCGATCATCGTGGACCACGGCCTCCAGGCAGGATCGGACCGCGTCGCGCAGCACGCGGCCGAGCAGGCGCGCCTCGCGGGCATCTACAGCGTGTTCGTCGAGCGGGTGGTGGTGGGTCGTGACGGCGGGCTCGAGGCCGCCGCGCGCAAGGCCCGCTACGACGCCATCAACGCGCGCGTCGACACGGAGGGCGGGCATGACCCGCAGATCCTCACGGGCCACACCATGGACGACCAGGCGGAGACGGTCCTGCTCGCGCTGGCTCGCGGATCCGGCGCCCGCGCGCTGTCCGGCATCCCGCCCCGGCGCGGAAGGATCGCGAGGCCCTTCCTCTCCGTCCGCCGCTCCGACACGGTCGGCGCGTGCTCCGCCCAGGGGCTGACCCCCTGGCACGATCCGACCAACACGGACCCCGACGGTCCCCGACGGTCCGCGCTCCGCGCCTCGGTGATGCCCGCGCTGGTCGACGTGCTGGGCCCAGGCGTCGTCTCCGGGCTGGCCCGGTCGGCGGCGCTCCTCCAGGCCGACGCCGACGAGCTCGACCGTCAGGCGAGATCCGCCATGCAGACCTCCACCTCCACGGTCCGTGCAGACGAGTGGCGCTGCGACATGCTCGCCGCGCTGCCGGACGCGATCCGCTCCCGCATGCTCAAGATGCTCGCCGAGGCGAAGGGCGCGGGTCCGCTCACCACCGTCCACGTCAACGCGCTCGATGCGCTCGTCACCCAGTACAAGGGGCAGGGCGCCGTCTCGCTTCCAGGCGGGTACGAGGCGCGGCGCGAGTATGGCAGGCTTGTGATCAGTCACCCTCTCGAGCGCCCGGCGACCTGAGCCAGGCCTCACGACGGCCCCGTCAGGACCCCGCTGCCGGTGCCGACCACGGTCACGGGCCACCCCCGGGACCACGCCCAGCGTCGGGCACTCACCCCTCCAACCTGACTCACGGGAGCCTCACGTGGACCAGACGTTCGACATGGACGACTTCACGAAGATCATCGTCAGCGAGAACGACATCGGCCGGAAGCTCGACCAGCTGTCCGCTGCGATCCGCGAGGACTACAAAGGCAAGGACCTGCTGCTCGTCGGCGTCCTCAAGGGCGCGGTCATGGTGATGGCAGACCTGGCGCGCCGCATGCCTCCCACGGTGCAGATGGACTGGATGGCGATCTCGTCGTACGGTTCCGGCACCAAGTCGTCGGGCGTGGTCCGCATCCTCAAGGACCTCGACGCCGACCTCACGGGCAAGCATGTGCTGATCGTCGAGGACATCATCGACTCCGGCCTCACGCTGTCGTGGCTGCTCGGGAACCTGCGTTCGCGCGGCGCTGAGTCGGTCGAGATCGCGGCGCTGCTGCGCAAGCCGGACGCCGTGCAGGTGGACGTGCCCATCAAGTACCTGGGCTTCGACATCCCGAACGAGTTCGTCGTCGGCTACGGCCTCGACTACGCAGAGAAGTACCGGACGCTTCCGTTCGTCGCGATCCTCAACCCGGCGGTGTACGGGGGCTGACCCCGCTGCCCCGCAGCCCCTCCAGCCCTCCACCCCGCCGCCCCTCCACCCCTCCGCCCCGCCGCCGACGGTACGAACCAATCTCGATCCGACACGCTGGCGCTCGTGCCGCCAGGCTCGGGTGGGCCGGGGTGTCGCACGGCGATCTGGTTCGCACCGGGTGAGGTGGCGCCCAGCGGCACCTGCTGGATCGCCGCAGCGCGCTCGTCCGTCACACTCGCTGGCGGGCCGACACGCCTCGCCGTCCACAGGCGACGCGGATACGCGTCGTGGTCCACGGCCGACATCGGCGTGCGGAGCGCACCGCATTCGTGCCCCCATCGTCGAAGTGTGGATCCTCAGGAAGCGGTGCGAGCGCGTGGCGGCGTCGCCCGCTGGTCCGACCTCGAGGGGTGCGGGGTGAGTCGCGACATGCTGCGCACGGCGCTCCGCTCGGGCGACCTCATCAGGCCCCACCGAGGCTGCTACGCGCTGCCCGGAACCGACCGCGCGGCGATCCTTGCCACAGTGTTCCGTGGGGTCGGGACCTGTGTCACATGGTGCGCGGCGCGTGGCCTCCCGCTGCTCCGCGTCCCTGGCGAGGTGCACCTCGCCGTCCCGCAGAATCGTGCGCTCGGCAACCCGCGGAGGAGGCCCGTCGGTGAGGTCGTTCTGCACCGCCACCTCCCTCGTGAAGGCGTGTCGGTCCTCGAGAACCTGGACATCGCCGCATTGTGCACGTCGCCTCTCGAGCAGGTCGTGCTGCTGGATGCGGCGCTCAACCGCGGGCTGCTCGATCCTGGCGGGCTTCCCTTCCTGAGGCACGGGACGGAGGCGCGGCGGCGGTGGGTGGTGTCGTCGGTCGACGCTCGCGCCCAGTCGCTGCTGGAGAGCATCGCGAGGGTCGAGCTGCGCGAGGCAGGGCTCACGGTCATTCCCCAGGCAGAGATCGCGGGCGTCGGCGCCGTCGACCTGCTCGTCGAAGGGCATGTGGTGGTGGAGACGGATGGGTACGAGTTCCATCGGCGGCGGGACCAGTTCGCGCGGGACAGGGATCGGGATCGTCAGCTGGCGCTCGACGGCTACGCGACGCTGCGCTACGCGAGCGGAGATGTGCTTCGGGACCCCGGTCGAATCGTCGAGGACGTCGTCGCCGTGCTGTGGCGTCGGGGTTGGTTCTCGCCAACAGTACGAACCAATCTCGACCGCGCCGCGCGTGTGTCGGGCCCCCGCTGGTGGTCCCTACCGGCGAGTCGTCACTGAGATTGGTTCACACCGTCGCGCGGGAGCGACTCTGCCTGGGGCGAAACCGTGTCCACCCACTAGGACCGCTCGCGTAGAGTCGGAGGCACGATGAAGAATCTTCCCCGCCTCCTGCTCCTCGTGGTGATGATCGTCGCGCTCGGCTGGCTCGTCTCCAGCTTCTTCAGTCCTCGCATGGACCGCGTCGACACCTCTGAGGGCTTCGCCCTGCTCAAGGCCGACGTGGTCGAGCAGGCCAAGATCGTCGACGGCGACCAGCGTGTCGAGCTCACGCTCACGCAGGACATCCCGTCCTCCGACCCCGCCGACTGGCAGGACCTGTCCGACGTCGTGTACTTCACGTACGCCGCGCCGCAGGGTCAGGCGGTCGTCGACGCGGTCGAGGCGTCCAGCGCGACCAGCTACGACGCCGAGCTTGCGACCACGTCCATCTGGACCAGCCTGCTCATCACCTTCATCCCGCTGCTGCTGATCGTCGTCGTCTTCTGGTTCCTGCTGTCCAGCATGCAGGGCGGTGGCGGACGCCTCATGCAGTTCGGCAAGTCGCGCGCGTCCCAGGTCAGCCCCGACATGCCCAAGGTGAAGTTCGACGACGTCGCAGGCGTGGACGAGGCCGTGGACGAGCTCCGTGAGATCGAGGAGTTCCTGGAGCACCCGGCCAAGTTCCAGGCCGTGGGCGCCAAGATCCCCAAGGGCGTCCTGCTCTACGGTCCCCCCGGCACCGGCAAGACCCTGCTCGCGCGCGCCGTCGCAGGCGAGGCGGGCGTGCCGTTCTTCTCCATCTCCGGATCCGACTTCGTCGAGATGTTCGTGGGCGTGGGCGCCAGCCGCGTGCGCGACCTGTTCGAGCAGGCCAAGAAGAACGCCCCTGCCATCATCTTCGTCGACGAGATCGACGCCGTCGGACGCCACCGCGGCGCCGGCCTCGGCGGGGGTCACGACGAGCGCGAGCAGACGCTCAACCAGATGCTCGTGGAGATGGACGGCTTCGACATCAACACGAACATCATCATGATCGCGGCCACCAACCGGCCCGACATCCTGGACCCTGCCCTGCTGCGCCCCGGTCGCTTCGACCGCCAGGTCGGCGTCGACGCGCCGGACCTCAAGGGACGACGCAAGGTGCTCGAGGTGCACGCCAAGGGCAAGCCGATCGCGCCCGAGGTGGACCTCGAGGCCGTCGCCCGCCGCACCCCTGGCTTCACCGGTGCCGACCTCGCGAACGTCCTCAACGAGGCGGCGCTGCTCACGGCCCGCCGTGACGAGAAGCGCATCGGACCCAGCGAGATCGACGAGGCGATCGACCGCGTCATCGCCGGCCCTCAGAAGCGCACCCGCGTCATGAACGACCACGACAAGCGGGTCACGGCGTATCACGAGGGCGGCCACGCCCTGGTGGCGGCGTCCATGAACCACACCGACCCGGTCACCAAGGTGACGATCCTGCCCCGCGGACGCGCCCTCGGCTACACGATGGTGATGCCCGCGGAGGACCGCTACTCGAAGACCCGCAACCAGCTGCTCGACAACCTCGCGTACGCCATGGGCGGCCGGGTGGCCGAGGAGCTCATCTTCGGTGACCCGTCGACCGGCGCATCGAACGACATCTCGCAGGCCAGCGAGATCGCCAAGCAGATGGTGACCGAGTACGGCATGAGCGAGAAGGTCGGCTCCGTGCGCCTCACCGGCAGCTCCGGCGAGGTGTTCCTTGGCCGCGACATGGGCCACGGCCGCGAGTTCTCGGAGCGGGTCGCCGCCGTCATCGACGACGAGGTCCGCGCGCTCATGGATCGCGCCATGGCAGAGGCCACGTGGGCACTGCAGGCCAACCGGGAGATCCTGGACCGGCTCGCCGCCGAGCTGCTCGAGAAGGAGACGCTCAACGAGACGGAGCTCGCGGAGATCTTCGCCGACGTGAAGCACATCGACAGGCGTCAGCACTGGGTCTCAGGAGACTGGGCGCCCACCGAGCCGCCGGCGCCGCTTCCCGAGCTCGAGGCGCCCAAGGCGCCCGCCCCCGAGATCGTCGAGCCGAAGGACGACGCCGCGGACACGACGCCCGCGGAGGCGACCGGCCCGGCGGACTCGACCGGAACCACCGACGAGTCCTGACCGGGACAGCGAAGGCAGAGCTGAGCATGGCAGTCGACCAGCCCCGCATCGAGGCCGCGGTCAAGGAGATCCTCGCCGCCATCGGCGACGATCCTGACCGCGACGGCCTCAAGGACACGCCGGCCCGGGTCGCCAGGGCGTACGAGGAGTTCTTCTCCGGGCTCGGAGGCGACCCGGCCGAGGTCCTCTCGGCGGTGTTCGAGCTGGGTCACGAGGAGATGATCCTCGTCAAGGACATCGAGCTGTACTCCATGTGCGAGCACCACCTGGTGCCGTTCCACGGCGTCGCGCATGTGGGCTACATCCCTGGACCCGACGGGCGCATCACCGGGCTCAGCAAGCTCGCACGGCTCGTCGAGCTGTACGCCCGCCGTCCCCAGGTGCAGGAGCGTCTCACCACCCAGGTGGCCGACGCGCTCGTCACCGAGCTGGGGGCGCGCGGCGTCATCGTGATCGTCGAGGCCGAGCACCTGTGCATGTCGATGCGAGGCATCCGCAAGCCGGGCTCGCGCACCGTCACGTCCGCGGTGCGCGGCGTGATGCGGCACGCGGCCACGCGCGCCGAGGCGATGAGCCTCATCGTCGGACGGTGACGCGGTGACAGGCCCCACGCTCGTGATGGGCATCCTCAACGTCACCCCGGACTCGTTCTCCGACGGCGGCCGCTGGGACACGGTGGACGCCGCCATCGCTCACGGCATCGAGCTGCACGAGCAAGGCGCCGCCATCGTCGACGTGGGCGGCGAGTCCACGCGACCCGGCGCGGCGCGCGTGGAGCCTGAGCAGGAGCGCGTGCGCGTGGTCCCCGTGATCCAGGCGCTCGCGGCGCACGGGGTCGCCGTCTCCATCGACACGATGCACGCGACCACCGCTGCCGCGGCCGTCGATGCGGGGGCCCGCATCGTCAACGACGTGTCCGGCGGGCTCGCCGACCCGCGCATGGCGCCCACGGTCGCCGACCTCGGCTGCGACTACGTGGCCATGCATTGGCGTGCGCACTCGACCGAGATGGACGCCGCCGATCGATACGTCGACGTGGTGGCCGAGGTGGCCGACGAGCTCGCGGCCCGCGTCGACGTGCTCACGGCGGCGGGTGTCGCCCCGGAGAGGATCATCCTCGACCCTGGCCTCGGGTTCTCCAAGGTCACCGCGTCCAACTGGCCCTTGATCGCGCGCTGGAGCGAGTGGGCGCACGGGCATCGCGTGCTGATCGGGGCCTCGCGCAAGCGATTCCTCGGTGCGGCCATCGCGCAGGGTGGCGGCGACGGCGCCGACCCGTCCAACCGGGAGGCCGCCACGACGGCCGTCACCACCGTGTGCGCGCTCGAGGCGATCTGGGGTGTGCGCGTCCACGATGCCGCTGCGGCGCGTGATGCGGTCTCCGTGGTGTCGCAATTGACAACAGCCGGCTACAAGGCACGATGAGGACATGGCCATGGATGTGACCCCGTACGTCAAGGACGGCATCGAGCTGGATCAGATCGCGGTGAACCGGGTCCGCGTGACCGGCTTCCACGGCGTCAACCAGAACGAGCGCGAGACAGGGCAGCTGTTCTACGCCGACGTCGTCGCGCACGTGTCCACCCGCGCGGCAGCTGCGCATGATGATCTGACCCGGACCCTCAACTACTCGGATGTCGCGGACCGAGCCGCAGAGGTCCTCGCGGGCGACCCCGCGAACCTGATCGAGACCGTGGCCGAGCACATCGCGCTCGCGGTGCTCGACATGGACGGCGTGCACTGCGTCGACGTCCGGGTGCACAAGCCGCAGGCGCCGCTCCACGTGGAGTTCGGCGACGTCACGGTGCGGATCCGCCGCGACCTGCGCACCGGCGGGCTGTGGGCCGACAAGCGCATCGGGTCCTCCGCCGGCATGCCCGACGACCCGTTGTCGCCCGGCGGCATGCGACCCTCGACCGATCCGTTCGACGCACGGCCCGCGCAGCCTGTCGGGGCCCTGCTCGCGCTCGGCGCGAACCTGGGCGACATGGCGACCACGCTGTCCAACGCCGTGGCGGACCTGCACCGCATCAGCGGCATCCAGGTCACGGGCGCCTCGCCGCTGGTCCAGTCGACGCCGGTGGGCGGGCCCGCGCAGCCGGACTACCTGAACGCTGTCATCCGCGTGCAGACCGCGCTGTCCGCCCGCGAGCTGCTGGCGGCATGCCAGGGCATCGAGATGGTCTACGGCCGCGACCGGACCGTCCCGAACGGACCGCGGACCCTGGACATCGACCTGATCGACGTGGACGGCCTCGTGGGCGAGTCCGAGGACCTGGTGCTCCCGCACCCGCGGGCGCACGGGCGGGGCTTCGTGCTGGTGCCGTGGGCGGCGTTCGAGCCTGACGCCGTGCTGCCCGGACCTGGCGGCGGGCGCGTGGCCGACCTGGTCGCGCAGGTGGACACGTCGGGCGTCCAGATCATCGCGCAGCCGCAGCAGGCAGATCCCGTTGTGGAGCCCGAGCCTGTCGACGTGCCTGAGCCTGTCGACGTGCCCGAGGTCGAGGGCGCACCGTCGTCTGCCACGCCGCAGGAGGGCGGCGCGCCGCTCTACTGACGTGACTCCGCTGACCTGGCGTCGGCTCGCCCTGTGGGTGGGCGTCTCGGTGCTGCTCGCCTGGGGCGCGGCCGCCCTGCTGCTCGCGCGGGGCCAGGCGCCCGTGGCGGTACCGCTGTCGCTTCCGATCGGCTGCCTGATCGCGGGCGGCATCGCGATCGCGTGGGGTTGGACCGTGCGTGCGTACCAGCGCGGTCATCGTCACCACGTGGATCCCATGAAGGCGCTGCGGACCGTGGCGTTCGCACAGGCGTGCGCCTACAGCGGCGCGGTGCTGGGCGGCGGCCTCGGCGGATATGCGCTTGCTCTGACCGCGTACTGGGACCACGCGCCCAGGCGGTCGATCGCGATCGAGGCGCTGATCGCGGCGGCGGCCGCTGTCGCGATGCTCGTCGCGGGGGTGATCGCGGAGCGCTGGTGCCGGATCGACGACGACGGCGATCAGCACGATGCCGGGCCTGGCGCGGGCGCGGGCGCGGCACCCGCCTGATCCTTGGGGCACATGGCGTGCCCGGCCTTTGGCAGACTGGACCCATGACCTGGTTCGAGCCCGACGGCGCCTCGTGGAACTACGTGGACAGGCGGCTCATCCCCGCTCGTCTGCTGAGCCTGCTGCTTCCCGCGCTGCTGCTCCTGCCTGTCGCTCTTGTGCCCGCCGTGCTCTTCGGCGGCGCCGTCTGGATCGCGGTCGCCATCGTCCTGGTGGCCCTCGCGTGGATCTCCTGGGTGGTGGTGCGGCAGGTGGGTGCGCATGCGTGGGCGGAGCGTGAGGATGACCTGCTGGTGAAGCGTGGCCGCATGTTCCGGCGGGTGACGGTGGTGCCGTACGGCCGCATGCAGTTCGTGGAGGTCGAGGCGGGGCCGCTCGCTCGAGCCTTCGGGATCGCCCGCGTCCAGCTCCACACTGCGTCGCCCGGCACCGACGCGTCGATCTCGGGCGTGCCGACGGACGAGGCGGCGCGGCTGAGGGATCGTCTCACCGCACGCGGCGAGGCGACCCTGGCGGGGCTGTGACCACCGCGATCCATGCCGCGCCACGCGAGTGGACGCGGCTCCACCCTGTCTCACCGTTCCTCGGCGCATGGTCGGTCTTCGGTGCGATCGGCGCGTACTGGTTCTTCCAGAACGCGCCGGAGTGGCTCGGCGGCGGGGGCGAGGAGTTCGGCGGCGGGTGGCATCCTGCGATCATCACGCTGGCCCTGCTGGGGCTCCTGATCGCGGCGCTCGTCGTCGCGGGCGGCTATGTGTCGTGGCGCATGACCACTTTCCGGATCACGGACGACTCCGTGGAGCTGCGCAAGGGCGTCCTGTACCGCCAGAGCAAGCAGGCGCGTCTGGATCGCCTGCAGGCGGTGGACGTGGTGCAGCCGCTGCTCGCGCGAGTGTTCGGCTTCGCGGCAGTGAAGGTGGAGGTCGCAGGCGGCGAGGGCTCGACTGTGGCGCTCGAGTACCTGCGTTTGGCAGATGCGGATGCCCTGCGCAACGAGATCCTTGCGCTGGCCGCAGGGGTGAAGGCGGTGCGCAAGGGTGACGCTGCCGCCGTGGCGACGGGTGCGTCGGCGCCGCCTCCGAGCCTCCGTGGCGTCATCCTGGGCGAGCCGCAGGGCGTGCCCGCGGTCGCCGCGGCTGCGGAGCGCGACGTGCTGGTGGTGCCGCTGGGACGCCTCCTCGGGTCGATCGCGCTGTCGGGCGCGTTCCTGTGGCTGGCGGCCATCCCGCTGATCGCCGTGGTCGTGGTGCTGGTGGTGAGCTCGGACGTGGAGCACATGCTGCTCGCCGTCATCGGCGGTTCGCTGGCGAGCGTGATCCCGGTGCTGTTCGGTGTGGTCGGCTTCACGTGGAGCCGCCTCGCCGCCGGCTTCGGGTTCGTGGCGGGGATCTCCGCGGATGGTGTGCGGCTGCGGCACGGGATGCTCGAGACGCGGCGTCAGACCGTCCCGCCCGGACGGGTGCAGGCGGTCGAGCTCCGTCAGCCGTTGCTCTGGCGGCGTCGCGACTGGTGGCGCATCTCGGTGAACGTGGCCGGCTACCAGGCCGACGAGGCCAACGTCTCCACGCTTCTGCCGGTGGGCACGAGGGCCGACGCGCTCGCGGCACTGTGGTTGGTGCTTCCGGACCTGGGCGACCCGGATCCTGAGGGCACCATCTCGTTGGCGATGTCCGGGACGGGGGCGGACGGGGGCTTCACCGCCTCGCCGCGCAGCGCCCGGTGGTTCGATCCGATGCAGTGGCGGCATCGTGGGGTGCGCGCCACCGACACCGCGCTGCTGATCCGCAGGGGCCTCCTGGTGCGCGAGCTGGTGGTGGTGCCGCACGAGCGGATCCAGTCGATGGGCCTCGCCCAGGGTCCGCTCCAGCGTGCCGCCGACGTCGCGACGGTGGTCGTCCACTCCACCCCTGGCCCGGTGAGCCCTGTCGCTCAGCACCTGGCGGTCGCGGACGCGTTCGCGCTGATCGAGCAGCAGGCGGTCAGGGCACGCGAGTCGCGTCGCAGGCAGACCCCGGAGCAGTGGCTGGCGACGGTCGTGCCAGCATTGGACGATGTGCTGGCGGGAGACGACGTGACGGTGGCGCCCGCGTCGGGGGGTCGCGATGAGTGAGCCGTCGCGGAGGCCCGGCCGGCTGGCCATCGGTGTGGTGGGTGCCGGGCGAGTCGGAGCGGTGCTGGGTGCGCTGCTGCGCGAGGCTGGCCACGAGGTGGTCGGCGCGTCGGGCGCGTCGGAGGCGTCGATCGACCGCATCGACACGCTCCTGCCCGGTGTGCCCAGGATGGATCCCGACCAGGTGGTGCGTGCGAGCGACCTGGTGCTCCTCACGGTGCCCGACGACGCGCTGCAGCCGCTGGTGGCAGGCCTGGCGACGCTCGGCGCGTGGCGCGAGGGGCAGCTGGTGGTGCATTGCGCGGGACGATTCGGCACGTCGGTCCTCGCGGAGGCGAGGAGGGCAGGCGCGATCCCGCTTGCCATCCATCCGGCGATGACGTTCACCGGCACGAGCATGGACCGCGCTCGGCTGCGTGACTCGGTGTTCGCGGTGACGGCGCCGGCCCCTGTGCTGCCCATCGCGCAGGCGCTGGTGGTGGAGATGGGCGCCGAGCCGATCGTGGTCGCGGAGGCCGACCGTCCCGCATATCACGCGGCGCTCGTGCATGGCGCGAACCACGTCGTGACCGCGGTGTCCCAGGCGAGCGCCGTCCTCGCGCGCCTGGGGATCGACGAGCCGGGGCGCGTGCTCGGACCGCTCACGCAGGCGTCCGTCGAGGGTGCCCTGCGTGACGCCCCCGGGTCGGTCGCGACCCTCACCGGTCCAGTCGTGCGCGGCGACTCAGGTACCGTGGCTGCGCATCTGGCGGCGCTCGTGGGCTCTCCTGAGACCCTTGCCGCCTACAAGGCGATGGCTCGCGCGACGGCGGATCTCGCCTTCGCCGGCGGGAGGCTTGGCGCCGACGGCTATGCGGCCGTGATCGCGGCGCTCGGACTCGCCCCCGAGGACCTTGAAGGCCCCCCGCGCGGGGGCACCGACCTGGAGGACCGATGAGGATCGTCACCACGCTCGCGGAGCTGAGGGAGCTCGAGCCGCCCCGCCGCGGCGACGCGCCCGGGCGACGTGCGGTCGTCATGACCATGGGCGCGCTTCATGCCGGTCACCTGGCGCTCGTGCGCACGGCGCGTGTGTCGGCGGATCAGGTGGTCGTGTCGGTCTTCGTGAACCCGTTGCAGTTCAACGACGCGGGGGACCTCGCGAGCTATCCGCGCACGCTCGAGGCCGACGCGGCGCTGCTCGAGTCCGCCGGGGTGGACGTGCTGTTCGCGCCCGAGGCCTCGGCCATGTATCCCCACGGGGATCCGACCGTCACCGTCAGCGCAGGCGCGATCGGCGAGGTGCTCGAAGGTGCGCATCGACCAGGGCACTTCGACGGCGTGCTCACGGTGGTGCTCAAGCTGATGCACCTGGTGAGGCCCGACGTCGCGTTCTTCGGCCAGAAGGACGCGCAGCAGCTCATCGCGATCCGTGCGATGGTGCGCGATCTGGATCTGCCGGTGCAGATCCAGGCGGTGCCGACCGTGCGCGACACGGATGGGCTGGCGCTCAGCTCGCGCAACGTGCACCTGAGCTCCGAGGAGCGGGAGCGGGCCCTGTCCCTGTCGCGCGCTCTCAACGCGGCGCGGCAGGCGGCTGAGGCGGGAGCCTCCGTCGTCGACACGCTGGCGGCAGGTCGCGCGGTGCTCGCCCACGCGGCCGACGTCGTCGTCGACTACCTGGCCGCGCTTGACCCGTCGGACTCGCATCCCGTCGCGGGCGACCACCGGGGAGACGTCGTCATCGCCGTGGCGGCCACCGTCGGCGCCACCCGGCTGATCGACAACGTCGTCACCCGCATCCGCTGACAGTCCCCAGCATCACGGAAGGACCAGCATGAACACCACCTCGCTCCAGCGGCCGATGATGATCTCCAAGATCCATCGCGCCACCGTCACCCAGGCGGATCTCCACTACGTCGGCTCCATCACCATCGACGCGACCCTCATGGAGGCGGCCGACGTGCTGCCGGGCCAGCAGGTGGACGTCGTGGACGTCACGAACGGCGCGCGGCTCACGACCTACGCGATCCCTGGCAAGGCCGGATCGGGCCAGATCTGCATCAACGGCGCGGCAGCGCACCTGGTGCACCCGGGGGATGTGGTGATCATCATCGGCTACGGCATGCTCTCCGATGCCGATGCGCGGACCTTCGAGCCTCACGTCGTCTTCGTGGATCCCGGCAACCGGATCCTGGAGCTGTCGGACGAGCCTGGGCTGGTGCCTGCAGACAGCGGACTCGAGCCGTCTGGCCTGGCGACGCACGGTTTCCACACCGACGGCTGGGAGACCTATCACCGCGGTCCTGAGCAGGGGTAGCGCGGGCATAGTCTGAGCGTCATGACCCGTTTCGTGCAGCGCCTGCGCGCTCCTGAGCCAGGGTGGACCACCCACGCGGACGTCGTGGTGGTGGGGTCCGGGATCGCGGGCCTCACCGCGGCGCTGGAGCTTCGCCAGAAGGTGGATCGCGTCCTGCTCGTCACCAAGGGGCTGCTGAGCTCCGGCTCCACCGTGTGGGCGCAGGGAGGGATCGCCGCCGCGCTCGATCCGGAGGACACGCCGGAGGAGCACCTGCAGGACACCCTCGTGGCCGGCGTCGGCACCTGCTCGGAGCAGGCCGTGCGCACGCTCGTCACGGAGGGGCCCGACAGGGTGCGCGAGCTCGTCAAGCGGGGAGCGCACTTCGACACCCAGGCCGACGGGTCGATCACGCTGACCCGTGAGGGCGGCCACCACCGCGACAGGATCGCCCATGCCGGCGGTGACGCGACGGGCGCGGAGATCTCGCGTGCGCTGATCGCGCAGCTCGAGGCGGTGCGGAACGATCCCGGCATCGAGGTCATCGAGCATGCGATGGTGGTGGACCTGCTCACCGCCGCCCCGGACGCGGAGGGTCGCCCTGGTGCGATCTGCGGCGTGACCTTGCACGTCATCGGCGAAGGTTCCCGCGACGGCGTCGGCGCCGCGCTCGCGAAGGCCGTCATCCTCGCTACCGGCGGCATCGGCCAGCTGTTCCGCTCGTCGACGAACCCGTCGTCGGCCACGGCGGACGGTCTCGCGGCGGCATTCCGTGCGGGCGCTGCGATCGCGGACCTGGAGTTCGTGCAGTTCCATCCGACGGTGCTGTGGGAGGGTTCGTCGGCGCTCGGGCAGCTGCCGCTCATCTCGGAGGCGGTGCGGGGCGAGGGCGCCTACCTGCTGAACGCCGAGGGTCAGCGCTTCATGGTGGGGCAGCATGAGCTCGCCGAGCTCGCGCCGCGTGATGTCGTGTCCCGTGCGATCGTGCGGATGATGGCGCAGGAGGAGTCCGACAACGTCTTCCTCGACTGCAGACACCTGGGCGGCGAGTTCCTCAAGAAGCGGTTCCCGACGATCCATGCGCGGCTCGCCGAGCGCGGCATCGACATGGGGACCGACCTGATCCCCATCGCTCCGGCGCAACACTTCCACTCAGGTGGGGTGCTGACCGACCTGCGCGGGCGTTCCACGCGTCCGGGCCTGTACGCCGTCGGCGAGGCGGCGTGCTCGGGCGTGCACGGAGCGAACCGGCTCGCCTCGAACTCCCTGCTCGAGGGGCTGGTCTTCGCCACCCGAGCCGCGAAGGACGCCGCCGCGGTCGTGGCGGACGGAGTGGTCACGCAGCACGAGCCGGTGAACCGTCTGGGGCCCAGCGCGCTCGTGCCTGCGACCCAGCGCCCGCGGATCCAGTCCATCACGCACGGGGGAGCGGGTCCTGTGCGTGAGGCCGTCGGCCTGCAGCGTGCGGACATCAAGCTGGAGCGGCTTCGCGAGCAGTTCCACACCGACGATGCGGGGCCTATGCCGCAGGTCGCGGAGTGGGAGACCACCAATGTGCTTCAGGCGTCCTCGGTGCTGGTGCGCACTGCGCTCGCCCGCGAGGAGACACGCGGCGGCCATCTGCGCATCGACTTCCCCAAGCAGGACACGCGCTGGGAGGTGCGCCAGGCCGCGACGATGGACGCGGACGGCCAGCTGTCGCTCATGCGAGTGCCGCTCGACATCGGCTGACGTTCGCTACCGGTGGCCGGAGGGGCGGCGTCCTTAGGAACGCCGCCCCCGCCCGGATGGTGCGGCGCTGACGCGCCGAGGTCAGGCGTTCGCGTGCTGGGCGACGCCGGTGACCAGATCGAGCTCCGGGAGCGCGGTCTGCATGGTGAGCATGCCGCCGTCGAAGTTCGCGGAGTCGAAGCCCTCCTGGTCGAGGATGCGGTGCGCGAGGTAGGAGCGGAAGCCGGAGGCGCAGTGCACGCGCACCGGGCGACCGGCGGCGAGCTCGCGGATGAGCTCCAGGTTCTCGCGGATCTCATCGTGCGGGATGTTGACGGCCTCGGGGAGGTGCCCGCGGGTGAACTCGCCTGCGGAGCGCACGTCCAGGATGAACGCGTTCTCGCGGGCCCACTCGACATCCTCGGCGTGCCACAGCTTGAGCGTGCCGAGGAGCGTGTTCTGCATCATGAAGCCGAGCATGTTGACCGGGTCCTTGGCGGAGCCGAACGGCGGCGCGTAGGCGAGCTCGAGCTCGGCCAGGTCGTCGGCGCCGAAGCCTGCCCGCAGCGAGGTGGCGAGCACGTCGATGCGCTTGTCGACTCCGGCGCGACCGACGCCCTGGGCGCCGAGGAGCGTGCCGTCGGGTGCGAAGGCGGCCATGAGGTGCACCTGGTCCGCGCCGGGGTAGTAGCCGGCGTGGTTGAGGTGGTGCGTGTGGTGCACGACATGCTCGATGCCTGCCTGGTCGAGCATGCGGGGTGACGCGCCGGTCATGGCGGCGGTGAGGCCGAAGACCTTGACGATCGCGGTGCCGAGCACGGGCTTGGCGGGCTTGGCGACGCCCATGATGGACTCGGCGGCGCGTCGTCCCTGACGGTTGGCGGGGCCGGCGAGGGGCACGGGTCCGGTGACTCCGGTGATCTGGTTGCGCACGGCGATCGCGTCGCCGACTGCCCAGATGCTCGGGTCGTCGGTGCGCTGCTCGTCGTCGACGAGGATCGCGCCGCGCTCGTCGACGGCGAGGCCGGCGTCGGAGGCGAGCGACGAGTTGGGGCGGACTCCTACGGAGACCACCACGATGTCGACGTCGGCGGAGGCGCCGTTGGACAGCGTGACGGTCACGCCCTTGCCGGACGCGGCGGGGGCCACCGCGGACGCGGCGAGGCCGGTGACGACATCCACGCCGTTGGCGCGGAGCTCGAGCTCCACGAGCCGGGCCATCTCGGGTGCCAGCGGGGGCAGCACCTGCGGCGCCATCTCGATGAGAGCGACGTCGAGCCCGCGCTCGCGGAGCGCCTCGGCGGTCTCGAGCCCGATGAAGCCGGCGCCGAGCACGGCGGCGGTCTGTGCTCCCTCGACGCGCGCGGCGAGCGCGGTCGCGTCGTCCACGGTGCGCAGGTGCGTGACCTGGGGCAGGTCCATGCCGGGGATGGGGGGCGTGAAGGCGGTGGCGCCGGGCGAGAGGACCAGGGCGTCGTAGGAGACGACGTCGGTGCCCTGCGGTCCGGTGACCTTGACGGTCTTCGCGGCGCGGTCGATCGCGGTGACCTCGGTGTTGACGCGGACGTCCAGGCCGAGCGAGGCGCCGAGCGTCTGGGGGGTGTGGAGCAGGAGGGCCTCGCGGGACTGGATGTCCCCACCGACGTGGTACGGAAGTCCGCAGTTGGCGAACGAGACGTCGGGGCCCTTCTCGAAGACGATGATCTCCGCGGATTCGTTGAGGCGGCGGGCGCGCGCGGCGGCACTCATGCCTCCGGCGACACCTCCGACGACGACGATGCGCATGGGTACTCCTTCCAAGGGTTGACGGCACTACCGTACCAGATACCCCCGGGGGTATGCCAGACCTAGGTCCCGCACCTCATCCGGAGCGTGGCAGGCACGCCTCCGGCCAGGCTACGACCAGGGACGATGCCCTGTGAGGTGGGTGAGCCGTCAACCGTGGCTCAGGACAGCGCCATAAACATCTTCTCGAGGCGGACCTTGGCATCGGCCGCGTCCTCGCCCTCGCGCACGCACTGCTCCAGGCCCGACGCGATCATCGTGAAGCCCGCGCGGTCGATCGCCTTGGAGACGGCGGCGAGCTGGGTGACGATGTCGCCGCACTCGCGGCCTTCCTCCACCATGCGCAGGACGCCGGCCAGCTGGCCGTGTGCACGACGCAGCCGCTTGACGACGGGCTCAAGCTCCGCCTCGCTGAGGTGAACCTCGGACATGCTGGCCTCCAAAGCACTAGGTGACAAGACAGGATACCCCTCCCCGTACCACATGGACAGGGCGGTGTGACCGATTCATGCCACGATGTGCCTATGACCGACCTCGTGGACACCGCCGCCGACGCCGCGGCCGGCTCTCTGCACCCCGAGCAGCAGCCTCAGGATCTCCCCCTCTCCCGCACGTGGCTGGCCGATGCCGTGCGGCGCACGCTCAGCGAGGACCTGGGGGGCTACCCGGGGCGCGACGTCACCACCCTGGCCACGATCGCGGCCGAAGCGCAGGTGTCGGGCACGGTCATGATGCGTCAGGACGGCGTCGTCGCGGGCCTGGACGTGATCGCCGAGGTGCTGGCCCAGGTCTCCGTCCGCCTGGGGCTGCCGCATCCCGTCGTCGAGCTGCTCGTCGCGGACGGCGACCAGGTCGGTGCCGGCACCGCGCTCGCGACGATCTCGGGCCCCGGGCACGTGGTCCTCATCGCCGAGCGCACCATGCTCAACCTCCTGTCCCGCGCGTCCGGCGTGGCCACCCACACCCGCCGCTGGGCCACCGCGCTCAAGGGCACTGGAGCGCAGGTGCTCGACACGCGCAAGACCACGCCCATGATGCGCGAGCTCGAGAAGTACGCGGTGCGTTGCGGCGGTGGCGTCAACAAGCGCGTGGGGCTGTACGACTGCGCGATGGTCAAGGACAACCACGTCGTCGCGGCAGGTTCCGTCACCGCAGCCATCGAGGCCGTCCGCGAGGCGTTCCCCGACGTCCCGATCCAGGTGGAGGTCGAGTCCGCGGCTCAGGCCGCAGAGGCGCTGAAGGCGGGAGCCCGCTTCCTCATGCTGGACAACATGGCGCCCGATGCGATGACGGAGCTGGTCGCCGACATCCGCTCGCGCGAGAAGAAGCTGGGCAAGGTGCTGCTCGAGGCCACCGGCGGCCTCACGCTGGACAACGCCGTGGACGTGGCCGCCACGGGCGTCGACTTCCTCTCCGTGGGGGCGCTCACGCACAGCTCGCCGATCGTGGACATCGCGCTCGACCTGGCATAGGCGACGACGGACACAGGCATCCCGCGACACGCCGGTACCCTAGAGGGCGTGACAGACCAGCCTGCCCTCCCCGCCGACGACGACCTCCCCGACCAGATGCGGGTGCGCCGCGCCAAGCGCGACCGCCTGATCGCGGACGGCGGCCAGGCGTACCCCGTGACCGTCGACCGCACGCACGAGATCGCGGACGTCAAGAAGGCGTACGACGCGCTCGAGGACGGACAGGAGACGGACGACGTGGTCGGCGTCGCTGGGCGCGTCGTCTTCATCCGCAACACGGGAAAGCTTTGCTTCGCGTCGATCCAGGACGGCGAGGGCGAGCGGCTGCAGATCATGCTGAGCCTCGCCGAGGTCGGCGAGGACTCGCTCGCCGCCTTCAAGTCGGACGTGGACCTGGGCGATCACCTCTTCGCCAAGGGTCGCGCGATCAAGTCGCGCCGCGGCGAGGTCTCCGTGTTCGCCTCCGAGTGGGCCATCGCGGCCAAGTCGCTGCGGCCGCTGCCCGTGCTGCACAAGGACCTGGCCGAGGACACGCGCGTGCGTCAGCGCTACGTGGACCTCATCGCCCGCCCGCTGGCGCGCGACACCGTGCGCAACCGAGCCAAGCTCAACCGGTCGCTCCGCGAGTCGCTGCACGGCCGTGGCTACATCGAGGTGGAGACGCCCATGCTGCAGACGCAGCCAGGCGGCGCCGCCGCGCGCCCGTTCATCACCCACATGAATGCGTACGACATCGATCTCTACATGCGCATCGCGCCCGAGCTCTTCCTCAAGCGTGCGGCGGTCGGCGGCATCGAGAAGGTCTTCGAGATCAACCGCAACTTCCGCAACGAGGGTGCCGACTCGTCGCACTCGCCCGAGTTCTCGATGCTCGAGGCATACGAGGCCTACGGCAGCTACGACACCATGGCCACGCTCACTCGCGAGCTCGTGCAGGGTGCGGCGGACGACATCTTCGGCACCCAGGTCGTCACCCTGGCCGACGGTTCCGAGTACGACCTCTCGGGCGACTGGACCACCCTCGACATGTACGGCTCGCTGTCGGCGGCGATCGACGAGGAGATCACGCACGACACGACGGTCGCGCACCTCGAGATGCTGTGCGACCGCTTCGAGATCTCTGTGGATCCGAAGCGCGTCAACCACGGCAAGCTCGTCGAGGAGCTGTGGGAGCACCACGTCGGCTCGACCCTGTTCGCGCCTACCTTCGTCCGTGACTTCCCGGTGGAGACGAGCCCTCTGACCCGCGATCACCGCTCCAAGGAGGGCATCGTCGAGAAGTGGGACCTGTACGTGCGCGGGTTCGAGCTCGCGACGGCGTACTCCGAGCTCGTCGACCCCGTCATCCAGCGCGAGCGCTTCGAGCAGCAGGCGCGCATGGCCGCGCAGGGCGATGACGAGGCCATGGTGCTCGACGAGGACTTCCTCACCGCGATGGAGTATGCGATGCCTCCGAGCGGTGGCATGGGCATGGGCATCGACCGCCTGCTCATGGCGCTGACAGGTCTCGGGATCCGCGAGACCATCCTGTTCCCGCTCGTGAAGCCCACCGAGGGCTGACATGAACCTGGGTCCCATCCTCATGAGCGTCGTCCCCAGCGTCGGGGTGGGGCTGCTGTTCTGGTACGTCATGCGGGCCGTGATCCGCGCCGATCGCAACGAGCGGGCGGCGATCGCGGCGCAGGAGGCGGCGCTCGATCGCGCGGAGGCTCCAGACCGCGCTGAGGCTCCGGGCCGCGTTACCGGACACGAATCTCCGGAATCTTCGGCGGAATAACCCACCCGGGCATATTCGAACGCTTCCTCAAGAAAGTCGCCCGCCGATAATCCACAGATATCCACGAGAATTTGTCGATTTGGCGTTCCCTGCGCTTATCCTGGTGCCGCGAGGGGATCACATCAGAGGTATTCCTAAACAAGTGAAGGAATCCTCGAGGATCCGGTGAAAGGAACCAGGATGGCTCAGAAGGTCCAGGTAGTCCTGATCGACGACATCGACGGTGGTGCCGCTACGGAGACCGTGTCGTTCGCGGTGGACGGCACGCGGTACGAGATCGACCTGAATTCAGAGAATGCCGCCCTGCTGCGTGACGATCTCGCGAAGTGGACCAAGAAGGCTCGCAAGGTGACCGCCGCTCGCGGGCGTCGGGCGACCACGCCGGCCAAGAAGTCTCGCACGGACGCGCACGCGGTGCGCGAGTGGGCGCGCGCGGAGGGCATGGAGGTCTCCGAGCGTGGTCGTGTCTCGCAGGATCTGCGTGACGCCTACGACGCGGCCCACTGATGACCTCACTCTGGTGGGGCACCTACCCCGCCGAGGGGCTGGGTGCCCCCGTGGGGATGGGCGAGGGCATGTGGCTCCAGGACTCGGACGGCGTGACGCAGGTGCTGGAGCTCCCGGCGCCGTCGTTCCTGGTGGCCCATCCGTCGGCACCGCTCGTCTATGCGATCTCCGAGGCCCCCGCGTCCGTGCTGCACGTCATCGACGTGAGCGAGCCGTCGGCTCCGGTGGTCAGGGCGTCGGTGCCTACCCGTGGCACCGACGGCTGTCACCTGCTGCTCTCCCGTGAGGCCGATGCGCTGTACGTGAGCCACTACGGCAGCGGCGATCTCGCGGTGGTGCCGCTCCTGCCGGACGGCCTGCCCGGGCTGGACGAGCCGATCCAGAGCCACGGCAACAAGGGGCACGGGCCCCGTGCCGACCGCCAGGAGGCCTCGCACGCGCACTCCGCGGCGTACGCGCCGGACGGCAGGCACGTGCTGGTCGCCGACCTGGGCACGGACCAGCTGCGGCGCTACCGCGTGGACCCTGGCGGCGTGCTCGAGGCCGACGGCGTCGCGGCCACGCTGCCGGGAGGCTCCGGCCCGCGCCACATGGCGACGCGGGGGGAGATGCTGTACGTCGCGTGCGAGCTCGACGGCGCGCTGAGGACCTTCCGCTGGGACGCGCAGGCGAGGGAGGCCGTGCTGATCGACGAGCAGTCCATCACCCCGGTCGCGTCGCGCTCGGCGGACGAGAGCCTCGCGTCCCACGTCGTCGTCCTGGACGATGTGCTGCTGGTCGGGATGCGTGGCGCTGACGTGATCGCGGTCTTCGACCTCAGTCCCGAGGGTTGGCCGCGCTACCGGGCCAGCTTCGATGTCGGACACTGGCCGCGCTACTTCGCGGCCATCGGGGACCATCTGCACGTCGCCTGCGAGCGGGGTCATCGGGTGCGCGCCTACGCGCTGGCGGACGTGCTCGCCCTGGCTCCCGAGCAGGAGGTCGGCGCGATCGCCGAGCTCCCGTACGGCGAGGCGGTGATCGTCAGCCCTGCGTGCGTCGTGGAGCGCTGACCCTGGCAGGCGACGCGCCGGCGGGGCGGCACGACGGCGGGCATTCCGTCCCGGTCGCGTCCCACCGACGCCCCGCTAGGCTGACCCCATGACGTACACACTGATCCTGCTCCGTCACGGCGAGAGCGACTGGAACTCGAAGAACCTGTTCACCGGCTGGGTGGACGTCCCCCTCAACGAGAAGGGCTGGGGAGAGGCCGTACGTGGCGGCGAGCTGCTCAAGGACGAGGGCATCCTGCCCGACGTCGTCCACACCTCGCTGCTGCGTCGCGCGATCATGACCGCGAACCTCGCGCTCGACTCGGCCGACCGCCACTGGATCCCCGTGAAGCGCAGCTGGCGCCTCAACGAGCGCCACTACGGCGACCTCCAGGGCAAGAACAAGGCCGAGACCCTCGAGCAGTTCGGCGAGGAGCAGTTCATGATCTGGCGCCGCTCGTACGACGTGCCGCCGCCCGCGATCTCCGAGGGCAACACCTACACCCAGGAGGGCGACCCCCGCTACGCAGGCGAGCCCGTCCCGCAGACCGAGTGCCTCAAGGACGTGCTCGAGCGCGCGCTGCCGTACTGGGAGTCGGACGTGGTCCCGGACCTCAAGGCCGGCAAGACCGTCCTCGTGGCCGCGCACGGCAACTCGCTGCGCGCGATCGTCAAGCACCTCGATGGCATCGCGGACGACGCGATCGTGGGCGTCAACATCCCCACGGGCATCCCGCTCGTCTACCACCTGGACGAGGAGACGCTGAAGCCCACCAACCCGGGCGGCACGTACCTCGACGCCGATGCTGCGGCCGCCGCGATCCAGGCTGTGGCGAACCAGGGCAAGAAGTAGTCTTGTAGCAACGTCCGGTCAGCCTCTCATCGTCTGGCCAGGCACACGAAGGGCCCCCACCGCACGGTGGGGGCCCTTCGTCGTCGTCACGGGCGACCTCGACCGCGACGACGGACCGGGTGACCCTGAGACCGCGCGGGAGAGTGCGCGGCCCCGGGAGTCGGACGTCAGATGCGGGCGCGGTCGCCCTTGTGGTCGCCGGTCACCAGGTAGACGATCCGCCGCGAGATGCCGACGGCGTGGTCGCCGATGCGCTCGTAGAAGCGAGCCATGAGCGCGATGTCGAGCGTCTCCTGGGTGGTGCCGTTGAACGCCGGGTCGAGCAGCGACTGGTAGGCCTGCGAGTGCAGGTCGTCCAGCTTGTCGTCGTCGGACACGATCGCGGCGGCGGCGTTCAGGTCTCGGGTCTCGAGCAGGCCCACGACGGCGGTCGCAGTCTCGGCCGCCGCGGCGGCGAGGCCCTCGAAGATCGCGTGATGCGACTCGGGGATCGCCGATTCGGGATAGGCGCGCCGCGCGGCCTCGGCGATGTGCTGGGCGAGGTCGCCCATGCGCTCCAGCGCGGCTGAGATCCGCAGCGCCGAGATGATGGTGCGCAGGTCCAGGCCGACGGGCTGCTGCTGAGCGATCAGCAGCACGCAGCGTTCGTCGACCGTCTCCTCGATGTCGTCGAGCCTCGCGTCGTCGGCGATGACGGACTGCGCGAGCTCCACGTTGGCGGTGAGCAGCGCCTCGTTGGCACGGTTGATGGCCGTCTCGACGTGGCGGCCCATGGCGATGAGATCGTCCGCGAGCTCGGACATCTCAGCGGTGAACAGCGTTCGCATGGTTCTCCTTGTGGCGACAGGGGTCGGACCCAGTCTCCCATCACTTGCAGGCCCGATGCATGCCGGGCGGTGAACAAGAGATGACGTCCGTGAACATTGGGTGAACTCCGTCCGCGCTGGGTACGGTGTGCGCATGGACGGGGTCGAGGTGCTGTGGATCGTGCTTGCCTTCGCGGCGGGCTCCGGCGTCGGCGCGCTCCTGCTGCGGCGGCGTCACCGGCGCGAGGTGATCGCCAGGACGCTGGTGCCGCACCGGACGCGTGAGGTGCTCGCGGCCATGCAGTCGGGGGCGGTGATCGTGCGCCGTGATCGTCGCGCCGCGTTCGCCAACGGCCCCGCGGCCGCGCTCGCGGTCGCTCGGCTCGATGGCAAGCTGCAGCCGGAGGTCGCGGATCTTGCCGAGGAGGCGTGGGACAGGGACGAGCCCGTCGAGCGCGAGGTGGAGATCCGCAGGGGTGTCCTGGGGGCGGTGACCCACGTGCACGTGCGTGTCACGCCTCTCGGCGACGAGCTCGCGTTCGCGGTGGCCAACGACAACACCGAGATGCGGGCCGTGGAGCAGGCGCGTCGTGAGTTCGCCACCAACGTGTCGCACGAGCTCAAGACTCCGGTGGGCGCCCTCTCGCTGCTGGCCGAGACGATCGAGGAGGGAGCTGACGACCCGGAGATGGTCCGTCAGTTCGCCCGGAAGATCCGCAAGGAGTCCAGGCGCCTCACCAAGCTGATCCAGGAGATCATCGAGATCTCGCGGCTCCAGGGCGACGACACCGTCCGCGACCACCAGCCGGTGCATCTCACCGAGGTCGTGGCGGAGGCGATCGATGGTGCGCGTCTGGGTGCGGAGCAGCGCCGCATCGAGGTGAGCAGCTCCGTCTCCGCGGAACCGGTCACGATGGGCGACCGCGACCTTCTGGTCATGGCGGTGCGCAACCTCGTCGACAACGCGGTGGCGTACTCGGAGGAGGGCGGCAAGGTCACGGTCGCCCTCGCGGAGGACGACGGGGTGGCGGCGATCTCCGTGATCGACCACGGCATCGGCATCGACCAGAAGGACCAGGAGCGGATCTTCGAGCGCTTCTACAGGACTGATCCCGCGCGGTCCCGGCAGACGGGCGGCACGGGGCTGGGCCTCAGCATCGTCAAGCACGTCGCTCTGCAGCATGCGGGCACCGTGGAGGTGTGGTCGCAGCCGAACGTCGGCTCGACGTTCACGCTGCGCCTCCAGGCGCAGGAGGAGGGCATGACCGAATGAGCGAGGCGCACATCCTCATAGTCGAGGACGAGGAGTCGTACAGGGACTCCCTGAAGTACCTGCTCACCCGCGAGGGGTTCACCGTGTCGACCGCGGACACAGGCACGCGCGGTGTGGAGCTGTTCCAGCGTGAGGGCGCGGACCTCGTGCTGCTCGACCTCATGCTTCCAGGGCTCAGCGGCACGGAGGTGTTCCGCGTCATCAAGGACCGCTCGGACGTGCCCGTCATCATGGTCACCGCCAAGGACGACCAGGTGGACAAGATCATCGGTCTCGAGCTGGGCGCCGACGACTACGTCACGAAGCCCTACAGCGGGCGTGAGCTCGTGGCGAGGGTCCGGTCGGTGCTCAAGCGGACCGCCGCGGTCTACGACGCGATCGGCGACGAGCCGACCCGTGTGACGGTCGCGGGTCTCACGATCGACCCCGAGCGGCTGACCATGCAGCGGGACGGACAGACCACATCGCTGCCGCCCAAGGAGTTCGGGCTGCTGCTCCTGCTCGCCCAGAACGCAGGTCGGGTGCTCCCGCGCCAGGTGATCATCGACCGCGTCTGGGGAGCCGACTACTACGGGGACACCAAGACTCTCGACGTGCACATCAAGCGTCTTCGCGCGAGGATCGAGGCGGATCCGCATCACCCGATGCTGATCCAGACAGTCCGTGGCGTCGGGTACACGCTCGAGCCACCCGTCTGACGCCGTTCACGCGGTCGTCACCTTCGCGTGATCGCATCGTGACCGCCCTGGGCGCAGTTCACCCGATGTTCACCCAGAGTTCAGGTTGCCCCCTTCGGCTCGTCATCTTGCGCTCCTAGCGTGTCTGTCATCCGGCAGGAAGCCGGGTCATCCGCATGTGAGGAAAACGAACGTGAAGATTGCCAAGCGCACCGGTGCCGTCACTGCGGCCGCCGTGCTGTCTCTCGCACTTGCCGCCTGCTCGGCCTCCAACGAGACGACCGACACCACGACGTCGGCCGCTTCGTCCGACACGACGTCCGAGGCGGCCATGAGCCTGTCCGGCGAGCTCAACGGCGCCGGCGCCTCCACGCAGCAGGTCGCCATGGAGGCCTGGCGTGCCGCGTTCCAGAACGCGAACCCCGACCTGACGATCAACTACGACCCGGTCGGCTCCGGCGGCGGTCGCACGCAGTTCCTCGACGGCTCGATCTCGTGGGCCGGCTCGGATGCCGCCCTCTCGACCGACGAGTACGCGCAGGCTGTCACCCGCTGCGCGGGCGACACCGGTGCGATCAACCTGCCCGTCTACGTCTCTCCCATCGCGGTGGCCTTCAACCTGAGCGGCGTCGACTCGCTCAACCTGGACGCCGCCACGATCGCCAAGATCTTCAACGGTGACATCACCAACTGGAGCGACGACGCGATCGCGTCCCAGAACGCCGGCGTGACCCTTCCCGACGAGGCCATCACCATCGTCCACCGCTCGGACGAGTCGGGCACCACCAAGAACTTCACCGACTACCTGGCCAAGGCCTCGGACGGCGCCTGGCCGTACGACGCGTCGGGTGACTGGGCGAACGACCTGGGCGAGTCCGCGCAGGGCACCTCCGGTGTGGTTCAGATCCTCACCAGCACCGAGGGCACCATCGGCTACGCCGACGAGTCGCAGACCTCCGGCCTCGGCATCGTCTCCGTCAAGGTGGGCGACACCTACAACGCCCCGTCCGCCGAGGGCGCCGCGATCACGCTCGACAACTCGACCCTGGCCGGTGAGAACGGCGCGAACGACCTCGCGTACGACCTGGACCGGACCACCACGGTCGCGGGTGCCTACCCGATCATGCTGTCGTCCTACGCCATCGTCTGCCAGCAGTACGCCGACGCGACCGAGGCCGCGAACGTGACGAGCTTCCTCGAGTACGTCGCCTCCGCCGAGGGCCAGCAGGCCGCCGCCGACGCTGCGGGCTCGGCCCCGATCTCGTCCGAGCTCTCGGCGAAGATCGTCTCGATCCTCCAGGGCATCGCCACCGCGAGCGGCGTCTAGGATCAACCCGACTGGACGGTGGTGAGCTCGTCCGCAAGGATGAGTTCACCACCGTTCTTCCTCGCCCAGACCCTTCTTCGACGGAGTGAAACCACGTGACGACCACGGAAGCCCCTGAGGTCGACAAGGCATCGCTGCACACCCACCGGAAGTCTGCGGCGAACGTCGCGTTCACGGGGCTGTCGACCTTCGCGGCCAGCCTGATCCTCATCCTCCTCGCCGCAGTGGCGGCATTCCTGCTCACCAACGCCTGGCCGGCGTTGTCGATGGGCAGCGCGGCGCTCGCCGAGAAGGTCTCCTGGATCAAGCCCGACCAGGGTCAGAGCCTGTTCCAGGTCACCGGATACCTGATCTTCGGCACGGTGCTGATCTCCGTGATCGCACTGCTGATCGCCACGCCGCTGTCGATCGGGATCGCGCTCTTCATCTCGCACTACGCGCCCCGGCGGCTCGCGGCAGGGCTCGGGTACATCATCGACCTGCTCGCGGCGGTCCCGTCGGTCGTCTACGGACTGTGGGGCTCGATGGTGCTGCTTCCCGTGGTCCAGCCCTTCTACCAGTGGCTCGGCTCCACGCTCGGGTGGATCCCGCTGTTCGCGCCCGACCCGACGACCGGCGACGTCTCGCCCACAGGACGCGTGGCGCTGTCCGCGGGCATCGTGCTCGCCATCATGATCATCCCGATCATCACCGCGGTGACCCGCGAGGTGTTCCTGCAGACGCCGAAGCTCCACGAGGAGGCGGCGCTGGCCATGGGCGCGACCCGTTGGGAGATGATCCGCATGGCCGTGTTCCCCTTCGGGCGCTCGGGCATCATCGGCGCCACGATGCTGGGCCTCGGACGCGCCCTCGGCGAGACCATGGCGATCTACATGATCCTGTCCTCCGGACTGAGCTTCTCCTGGAACATCCTGCAGTCGGGCAAGCACAACACGATCGCGTCGTACATCGCGGGACAGTTCCCTGAGGCCAACCAGACCGGCGTGAGCGCGCTCATCGCCATGGGCCTCGCGCTGTTCGTCATCACCTTGCTCGTCAACATGGCGGCACGCTGGGTCGTGTCACGCCGTTCCGAGTTCTCGGGAGCCAACTGATGTCCACCACTCCGGTCCGCGACGGCTCCGTGCTGGGCCAGCTGAGCACGCGCCGCAAGCTCACCAACGGGGCCATGGGTGCTCTGGTCTACGTGGCCTTCGGCATCGCGCTGATCCCTCTGATCTGGCTCGCCGTGACCGTGGTCAGCCGTGGCATCGACCGCTTCATGATCAACTCGGCGGGCGAGCACGTCTTCAACCTCGAGTTCCTGCAGCAGTCGATGCGTGGGATCTTCGGCGGAGCGCCGGAGGGCGGCATCCTCCACGCGATCTGGGGCACGCTCATCATCACCGGGGTCGCCACCGTGATCTCGGTGCCGATCGGGCTCCTCACCTCGATCTACCTGGTCGAGTACGGCAAGGGGCGCCTCAAGCGGGCCGTGACGTTCTTCGTGGACGTCATGACGGGCATCCCGTCGATCGTCGCCGGCCTGTTCGCCTACGCCCTCTTCTCGATCCTTGTGGGTCCGGGAACGAAGAACGGCTTCACCGGTGCGGTCGCGCTCTCGCTGCTGATGATCCCCGTGGTGGTGCGCGCGTCCGAGGAGATGCTGCGCCTGGTCCCCAACGAGCTCCGCGAGGCGTCGTACGCGCTCGGCGTCCCCAAGTACCTGACCGTGATCAAGGTGGTGCTGCGGACGGCCTTCGCGGGCATCACCACCGGCGTGACCCTCGCGATCGCCAGAGTGATCGGTGAGACGGCGCCGCTGCTCATCGCAGTCGGCGTGGCCGACTCGCTGAACTTCAACCCGTTCGACGGACGCATGATGACCCTGCCCGTCTACATCGTGACCGAATGGCACAAGGGTCAGGCCGTCTGCACCGGCGGCAGCGACACGCTCTGCATCCCTGAGATCACGGAGTACCGCGCGTGGGGTGCGGCGCTCGTGCTCATCCTCATCGTCATGGCGCTGAACCTTCTGGCGCGCCTCATCTCCCGCTACTTCAGCCCCAAGACCGGCCGGTAAAGGACCCCTCCTTCATGTCCAAGCGCATCGACGTCAACAACCTCAACGTCTTCTACGGCAGCTTCCTGGCCGTCGAGGACGTCTCGCTGTCCATCGAGGCGAAGTCCGTGACCGCGTTCATCGGTCCGTCAGGCTGTGGCAAGTCCACGTTCCTCCGCACGCTCAACCGTATGCACGAGGTCATCCCCGGGGCCCGTGTCGAGGGCGAGGTCCTCATGGACGGCCTCGACCTCTACGGCTCCGACATCGACCCTGTCGCCGTGCGCAAGCACGTCGGCATGGTGTTCCAGCGCCCGAACCCGTTCCCCACGATGACGATCGCCGAGAACGTGCTCGCGGGCGTGAAGCTGAACAACAAGCGCATCTCCAAGTCCGACGGTGAGGACCTGGTCGAGTCCTCCTTGCGTGGTGCGAACCTGTGGGACGAGGTCAAGGACCGTCTGGACAAGCCGGGATCCTCGCTCTCCGGCGGCCAGCAGCAGCGCCTGTGCATCGCGCGCGCGATCGCGATCAAGCCCGACGTGCTCCTCATGGACGAGCCCTGCTCGGCGCTCGACCCGATCTCGACCCTCGCGATCGAGGACCTCATCCAGGAGCTGAAGTCCGAGTACACGATCGTGATCGTGACGCACAACATGCAGCAGGCGGCACGCGTGTCGGAGAAGACGGCGTTCTTCAACATCGCGGGCACGGGCAAGCCCGGCAAGCTCATCGAGATGGACGACACCACGACGATCTTCTCGGCGCCTGCGGAGAAGGCCACCGAGGACTACATCTCGGGCCGGTTCGGTTGATCGTCGGCTGAGCATGCAAGAGGGCCCCGGGGAGATCCCCGGGGCCCTCTCGCGTCCGAGCGGTACGGTCAGCCCGTGTACGACTGCAGCTTGTCCAGGGTGTCGGCGTACTCCGCGAGGGTGCCGTCCAGGACGGGCACGTCGACCGACTCGGTGCCGGAGCGGGGCGTCTCCACCGTGATCTGGCCGATCATGCCGGGGTTCGCGGGGCTCGCGCCGACGACGGCGGTCTCCCCGTCGCCCAGACCGAGCGCGACGACGCCGCCCGCAGGCACGGTCACGGTGTCGCTCGTCGCGCCGAGGCCGAGCGTGATCGCGACGTCCTCGGTGCCGGAGTTCTCGAAGGTGCCGGTGAGCGCCGCGGGGTCACCCTCGGCGGTCGCGACGAGCAGGAGGTTGAGGCCCGTCACATCCTCGAGCTCGACTCGCACGCCGTCTGACGCGGAGTACTGCTTCGAGGTGGTGATGTTCGCTGCGAACGAGCAGCCAGCGAGGGAGACGACGACGAGCGCTACCGCAGCGATGCGGGCGGGGGCATGCAGCTTCACGGAGGGGACCTTTCCAGGGAGACGTGCAGGACCACGATAGCGGGTCAGCGCGCACGCGTCCTCCGGCGTGTCGCAGCGGCGGGTCCTGGAGGGCACCTGTTATTGCGTGGGTGGCGAATGATAGACTGGGGCTCCGCGACGAAGGGGCTATCTCCACAATGAACTTTGCAGTCGGCGAGACCGTCGTCTATCCGCACCACGGTGCGGCCACGATCCAGGACATCTTCAAGAGAACCATCAAGGGTGAGGAGAAGACGTATCTGGAGCTCCGCGTCGCACAGGGCGACCTGACCATCAAGGTCCCCGCGGAGAACGTCGACCTCGTGGGCGTCCGCGACGTCGTCGACGAGGCAGGGCTCGAGAAGGTGTTCGCCGTGCTGCGCGAGCCCTATGTCGAGGAGCCCACCAACTGGTCCCGCCGCTTCAAGGCCAACGGGGAGAAGCTCGCCTCCGGAGATGTGATCCGGGTGGCCGAGGTCGTCCGCGACCTGAGCCGTCGTGACACCGACAAGGGCCTGTCGGCCGGCGAGAAGCGGATGCTCCACAAGGCGCGTCAGATCCTCGTCAGCGAGCTCGCGCTTGCCGAGAAGTGCGACGAGGCCTCCGCTGAGGCCCGGCTCGACGAGGTCCTCGCGTCGTGACCGTCGCGGCCGTCGTGACGGCCGCTGGGTCCGGGACCCGACTGGGCCGGGACCTTCCCAAGGCGCTCGTGACGATCGCCGGCACACCGCTCGTGGCGTGGGCCGCATCCAGCCTCGCTGCCGTGTGCGAGCAGGTGGTGGTGACGGCACCTGCGGAGCATCTCGAGGAGTTTCGCCGCGCCGTGTCGCATGTGGCTGCGCGGGTGACGGTGGTCGCCGGTGGCGCCACCAGGCAGCAGTCGGTCGCGCTGGGCCTGGCGGCCGTCTCGCCCGAGGCGGACGAGATCCTCGTGCATGACGCGGCCAGGGCCTTCATGCCTGTCGCCGTGAGCGGCCGAGCGCTCGCCGCTCTCGACGCGGCGGACGGTGTGATCCCTGTGCTTCCCGTCGTCGACACGATCGTCGCGACCTCGGGAGGCGAGGTCCGCTACCTCGATCGCTCGTCGCTCGGCGGCGTCCAGACGCCTCAGGCGTTCAGGGCCTCAGCTCTGCGTGACGCGCATGCACGCGCGGCCGCCGGCGGCTTCGAGGGCACCGACGACGGCTCACTGCTCGCGGCGTACGGCTATCGCGTCGTCACCTGCGAAGGCGACCCCGAGGGCCGCAAGATCACGTACGCCGAGGACCTCGACCACTTCGAACGCCGGTGGGCTCGCGCATGATCCGCACCGGCATCGGCACGGACACGCACGCGTACGGCGAGGGTACGGGCCTCTCGCTCGCGGGCCTGACCTGGCCTGACGAGCGCGCGCTGTCGGGGCACAGCGACGGCGATGTCGCCGCGCACGCGGTGTGCGATGCGCTGCTGTCCGCAGCGGGCCTAGGCGACCTCGGCTCCAACTACGGCACGGATCGTCCCGAGTGGAAGGGCGCGTCCGGTGCCGCGCTGCTGGCCGAGACCGCGCGGCGCGTGCGCGCAGCGGGATTCGAGATCGGCAACGCCGCAGTCCAGGTGATCGGCAACCGTCCGAAGATCGGCCCTCGGCGTGCCGATGCCGAGGCCGCGATGTCCGCGGCGATCGGCGCGCGGGTCACAGTGTCCGCCACCACGACGGACGGGCTGGGTCTCACCGGGCGCGGAGAGGGCGTCGCCGCGATCGCGACGGCGCTCGTCCTCGTGGCCGACGCCTGAGCCGCTCTCGCCCGCGCGCTGCCCCGGCATCCGCGCAGACGCGACGCAGCATCCCGCCAGGTAGCCTTGGGGCGTGACTCTGCGCCTGTTCGACACCGCCACCCGCGAGGAGCGTCCGTTGACGCCCCTGAACCCCGGCAAGGTCGGCATCTACCTGTGCGGCCCCACGGTGCAGTCGAGCCCCCACATCGGTCACCTGCGGTCAGCGGTCGCGTTCGACGTGCTCCAGCGCTGGTTGCAGCGCCAGGGCCTCGAGGTGACCATGGTGCGCAACGTCACGGACATCGATGACAAGACCCTGACCAAGGCGGCAGACGCGGGCGTCGAGTGGTGGGCGTGGGCGCTTCGATACGAGCGCGAGTTCCAGGCCGCGTACGCCGCCGTCGGCGTGCTGCCGCCCGACGCCGAGCCGCGCGCGACCGGCCACATCCCCGAGATCCTCGCGCTCGTGGCGCGGCTGGTCGACGCGGAGCACGCCTACGTGCTCGACGGTTCCGTGTACTTCGACGTCCGTTCCTTCGCCGAGTACGGCTCGCTCACCCGCCAGGCGCTCGACGACCTGGCCCCAGCACCCGATGCGCCGGCCGACGACAAGCGCGACCCGCGCGACTTCGCGTTGTGGAAGGCGTCGAAGCCGGGGGAGCCGGACACGGCTTCCTGGGACTCGCCCTGGGGCCCTGGGCGGCCGGGCTGGCACATCGAGTGCTCGGCGATGGCTCGCCGCTACCTCGGCGACTCCTTCGACATCCACGGAGGCGGTCTCGATCTGCGCTTCCCGCATCACGAGAACGAGCAGGCGCAGTCGCGCGCCGCGGGGTACGGCTTCGCGCAGCTCTGGCTGCACTCTGCATGGGTGACGCAGTCCGGCGCGAAGATGTCGAAGTCCCTGGGCAACGGACTGCTCGTGTCCGAGGTCCTGGAGCATCACAGCGCTGCCGCGCTGCGGCTCGCGCTGGCGCAGGTGCACTACCGCTCGATGCTCGAGTACTCGGAGCAGACCATGGACGACGCCGAGGCGACCTGGGCGCGCCTGTCCGGCTTCGTGTCGCGTGCCTCCGAGCGCGTGGGTGCGCCCAGCGCGCAGGCCGTCGCGCAGGCCGTGCTGCCCCGACCTTTCGTCGAGGCGATGGACGACGACCTCTCGGTGCCACGCGCCATGGCGCACGTGCACGAGGTCGTGCGGGCAGGCAATGCGGCCGTCACCGCGGGGGACGACGCGACGGTGGCCGAAGCGCTGCTGGCCGTGCGTGCCATGCTCGACACGCTGGGCCTGGACCCGGGATCTCCGCGCTGGGCGGAGGCGTCCCGAGCCTCCGAGCCGGCGCTCAAGGCGCTCGAGGTGCTGGTGGGCGCGGACCTGGTCGCACGCGCGGAGGCTCGCGCCGGGAAGGACTGGGCTGCGGCGGACGAGATCCGAGACAGGCTCCAGTCCGCAGGAATCATCATCGAGGACGCCGCCGATGGCGCCCGCTGGTCGCTGGCCGAGGAGGGCTGACATGGCAGGGAACTCTCAGCGTCGGGGCGCCACGCGTCGCGCCGGCAGCAAGAAGGGCGCCACCGTCGGCACCGGCGGCCACGGCCGCAAGGCGCTGGAGGGCAAGGGCCCCACGCCGAAGGCGGAGGAACGCTCGTATCACAAGGCGTACAAGGCCAAGCAACGTGCCGAGAAGGAGGCGGCGAAGGCTCCGGCGCCTCGCGGCAAGGCAGCGCCCCGCAACCGCACGTCGGGCTCAGATGAGCTGGCGATCGGACGCAACAGCGTGCTCGAGGCGCTGCGCATGCGCATCCCCGCGACCGCGCTGTTCGTGTTCAACCGCATCGACGCCGACGACCGTGTCACCGAGATCGTCTCGCTCGCGGTGGAGCAGGGCATCGAGGTGCGCGAGGTTCCCAAGTCCGTGCTCGACACCCTCGCGGGCGGCAGCCCGCACCAGGGCGTCGCGCTCGAGGTGCCGCCGTACGTCTACGCCGATCCCCGCGACCTGCTCGAGGCGCCGTCGCCGGTGCGGATCATGGTGCTCGACCACATCCAGGACCCGCGCAACCTCGGGGCCATCCTCCGGTCCGCCGGCGCTTTCGGCGCTTCGGGCGTCGTGATCCCGGAGCGTCGCGCCGCGGGCGTGACCGTCGCGGCCTGGAAGGTGTCGGCTGGCGCCGCCGCGCGCGTGCCGGTCGCACGCGCCACCAATATCGCGCGCACCCTCGAGGACTACAAGAAGGCCGGGGTCTTCGCGATCGGCCTGGACGCCGGGGGAGAGGTGGACCTGCACCAGTCCAACCTCCTGGACGGTCCGCTCGCGATCGTGATCGGTTCCGAGGGCGAGGGCCTCTCGCGGCTCGTGTCGGAGACGTGCGATCAGATCGTGTCGATCCCCATCACCGCCACCACAGAGAGCCTCAACGCCTCGGTGGCCGCGTCGATCGCTCTGTACGAGGCATCCCGGCACGTCTCCTGACGGCGCTGGCGCCTCGGGGCGCACGACCGCCGTCGCGGGCCCCGGACGAGCGGGTCACGCGCCTTCGGCCTCGGCCCGCTCCGGCTCATCGTCGGCAGAGCCGGCGTCGAGCGTGCCTCGCTCCTCCTCAGCGGATCGAGCCGACCGTTCCGCAGCGGTGCGCGCCTTCCGCTGGGGTGCGGCCACCTTGGTGGAGACCCGGGTGACCGTCGGGATCTCCCCGGTCGCCTCCTCAGGTTCCGGCACGCCGCCCCAGCCGTGCGTGTTGTCGTTCGCGTACGGGTCGCTCACGGCGTAGCTCGTGCCCACCTCCGCGGTCAGCGCGGGGAGCTCCGCGGTCATCTCGGCAAGCGACAGCCCCAGCACCGCCTGCTCGTCGGCCTTGGTGGGCAGGATGTTCTTCACGTACGACGCGGTCGCGACCGGCATCGGCACGTCGTGCCCGGCGGACTGCGCCAGGTACCAGCGGTGGTCCAGGACCTCGTGGAACACCTGGGCGGGCTCGAGCTTCCCGCGCAGCTTGCGCGGGACGGCGCGCACCGTCGGCTCGAAGATGTGGGTGAGCCACTCGTGCGCGACGAACGTCTCGTCGGCGCTGACGCCCTGCCGGTCCTCGCGGACCACGCGGTACTCATCGATGTCGTTGAGGAGGCGTCGGGCCTGGTTCTCCTGCACGTCCAGACCCGTGAGGCGCATCAGGCGGCGCGAGTGGAAGCCTGCGTCCACCACCTTGGGGCGGAGGGTGAGCGCTGTGCCGTCGGCCGTCTGCTGCATGTCGATCTCGCCCAGGTCGAAGCCGAGCGCGTTGAGCGCCCGCACCCGCTCTGCGACGTAGAACGGCACGTTCGACGTGATGGTCTCCGCCGAGGTGAGGGTGGTCCACAGCTCGCGGTACCGGCCCTCGAGCCGGGTGCCGATGTCGAACGGGTCCACGCTCTCGTCCAGGTCCTCCGACTCCTGGAGGTCCAGCAGCTCGCCCACGATGTTCGTGGTCGCGGTGTCGAGGTCGTACTCGCGCTGCCCGTCCGTGAGGCGCGGGTGCAGGTCGCCGGTCTCCGCATCCACCAGGTAGGCCGAGAACTCGGAGGCGTCCCGTCGGAACAGCGCGTTCGAGAGCGACACGTCGCCCCAGTAGAAGCCGGCGAGGTGCAGCCTGACCACGAGCACCGACAGCGCGTCGATCAGGCGCGTGAGCGTGCCTCTGCGCAGCGCTGTCGAGAACAGCGCGCGGTACGGGAGGGAGAACGCCAGGTGCTCGGTGACGAGCGCAGCGGACAGCTCCTCACCGTACGAGGTGCGCCGTCCCGTGACCACGGCCACCGGCTTCACGCAGGGCGCCTCCATGCGCTCCAGCTCGCGCAGCATGTGGAACTCGCGGTGCGCGATCTCCGGATTCGTCTCCTTCACCGCGAGCACGCCATCGCCGTGGCGCACGAAGCGGACGACGTGGCGCGACAGCCCGCGGGGCAGCGCTGCGATGCGCTCCTCCGGCCACGCGCTCAGGGGCAGGTCCCAGGGAAGCTCCATGAGGCCCGCGTCGGCGGCCCCTGTGATCAGCAGCGGCATGCGCCCAGCCTACGTGGTGCCGGGGCTGCCGAACCGGGACATGCGGAAGGGCGGCCCCGGTGTGCCGGGACCGCCCTTCCTTCGATCACATGCGCCTCATGGCGCCGCGCTGCCTACGCCTTGGGCGTGGCGGCAGTCGACGCGGCCGAGGGGCTGATGCGCTTGCCGGTCGCGGCGGAGAACACGTGCTGCTCGCCCTCGCGGATCTTGACCCAGATCGACTCGCCCTTCTTGGGGACGTCGCGCGGGTCGACACGGACGATGACCTCGCCCGAGCCTCCGAACTTGACGTCCGAGGTGGTGGCGGCGGGACGCGGCAGCTGGCCGTAGACGAACGCGTCGGAGCCGAGCTCCTCGACGACGACCACCTCGACGGGCATGGCGCCCTCGGTGTTCGGCGCCACGCGGTCGAGCGACTCGGGACGGAAGCCGACCACGGCGTCGCCCTTGTCGTCAGCGGTCATGTTGGCGACCGTCTCGCGCTGAAGCTGGATCTTCGAGTTGCCGACGAGCGCGTAGCCGTCGTCCACGCGGAACGTGGAGATGTTCATGGCCGGCGAGCCGATGAACCCTGCGACGAACACGTTCGCCGGAGTGTCGTACATCTCGCGCGGGGTGCCGACCTGCTGCAGCACGCCGTCCTTGAGGACCGCGATGCGGTCGCCCATCGTGAGGGCCTCGACCTGGTCGTGGGTCACGTAGACGGTGGTGGTGCCCAGACGACGCTGGAGGGCGGCGATCTGGGTGCGGGTCTGGACGCGGAGCTTGGCGTCCAGGTTCGACAGCGGCTCGTCCATGAGGAACACCTGGGGCTGACGCACGATGGCGCGGCCCATGGCGACGCGCTGGCGCTGGCCACCGGAGAGCGCCTTCGGCTTGCGGTCCAGGTACTCGGTGAGGTCGAGGATCTTCGCGGCCTCCTCGACGCGCTTGCGGATCTCCGCCTTGTCGACCTTGGCGATCTTGAGCGCGAAGCCCATGTTGTCCGCGACGGTCATGTGCGGGTAGAGCGCGTAGGACTGGAACACCATCGCGATGTCGCGGTCCTTGGGCTGGACGTGGGTGACGTCGCGGTCTCCCACCCAGATGGATCCCTTGTCGACGTCCTCGAGGCCCGCGAGCATGCGGAGCGACGTGGACTTTCCGCAACCCGAGGGTCCGACGAGGACGAGGAACTCGCCATCGGCGATATCCAGCTCGAGCTGGTCGACCGCCGGGCGCTCGGTGCCCGGGTAGATGCGGCTGGCCTTGTCATAGGTCACAGTTGCCATGAGTCATGGTCCCTTCACCGGCAGGTACGTGCCGGACGATCCGTAGTGAAGAGTGCCTTGTGGTGTCCACATTGACACTTGCCTCCGCAGAATCACGGGGGCGTGGTCCATCCTGCCATAGGGGCTCGACCATGCCTAGGCAGGACCTTGGCCCCATTCGTCCCCGCGCGGGCTCTGCCCAGGCGCGACGCCGCCCGGTAGCGTGGGTGCACATGGCTGGACTGCGGCGTGAGATCGGCGACGAGATCGGCGGTTACGTCGTGCGCGGGATCCTCGGGCGCGGGGGCTCCGGCACGGTCTACCTGGTCGAGGACGGCGCAGGATCGCAGGCGGCGCTCAAGCTCGTCGACGCCGCCGCGGATCCCGTGGCCGCCGAGAGGCTCACCCGCGAGGTGCACGCCCTCCAGTCGCTGCGCCATCCCGCCGTGCCGCGCGTGCTCGACGCCGAGCTCGAGGGCGACGAGACGTTCGTCGTGTCCGAGTACATCCCCGGCCTGTCCCTCTACGACCACGTGCAGCGGCACGGGCCGATGCGCGGAGCGGCCCTCGCCGACCTCGCCGATCGCATCGGCTCCGCGCTGCAGGAGGCCCACGCCGCAGGCGTCGTCCACCGGGACGTGACCCCCTCGAACGTGATGATGGGACCGCACGGGCCGGTGCTCATCGACTTCGGGCTCGCGCATCGGACGGAGGACTCGCGGCTCACGCGCGACGGCCTCGTCAGCGGTACCGCAGGCTACGTGGCGCCCGAGGTCATCGACGGGGCCGAACCTGGCCGGATCGGCGACGACTGGGCCTGGGCCGCGACGGTCGCGTACGCCATGAAGGGTGAAGGGCCGTTCGGATCGGGCTCCGGGGCCATCTCACGCACGCTCGACGGTCGTGTCGACCTGCCCGACGTGCCGGGTGCCTCGCTCGTCGCGGCCGCACTCAGCCGGGATATCGGCGCGCGTCCTGCACCCGCGGAGGTGGTCGCCGCGCTGCGCGGCGCCACCGAGGTGCTCCCCTCCCGCGGTGCGGCGCCCACCCTCGTCGCCCCCGCTGCCGGAACGGCGGTGCTGCCGGCCGGGTCGCTGCCGTGGGAGACCGCAGGAGGCCCGACAGCTCTGCTCGACGCCGCGTCGTACCCGGCGGTCGACATCGGCGAACCGGGCGCGGACGTCGATGACGACGACCTCGAGGACGACGACCTCGACGGCGAGATCGATGACGACGATGCAGCGGAGGACGAGGGCCCGTGGGACGCGCTCGACGCAGGCCTGGTGCCTGCCCCTGCGTCCGGTCGGCCGGTGATGCTTGCCGCCTGGGCTATCGCGGCGTCCGCGACGGCGGCGCTCGCGCCCGTGGTGGTGGTGCTCTCCATGGTGGGCGCCGCGGTCGTCGCGCGAGGGGTGCATCGCAGGGCCGCGTCGCTCGCGGCGGCGCGGGCTCGTCGCGGCGCCCGCCGAGGCGACGCGGTGGTCCACACCATCGGGATGCCATGGCATCTGGCGCGAGGCGCGGTGGAGCTGCTGCCGTCCGTGCTGCTCGGACTCGCGGTGGGGCTGGGGACCGGTGCGTTCGCGTGGTGGCTCGTCTCCGCGTCGCTCCTCGCGTCCCCGACCACCGCGGGTCAGGCATGGGGGCACGCGGCCGCCGTGGCGCTCGGGGCGCTGGCTGCCTGCGCGACCCTGTGGGTCGGGCCGTGGTCCGAGGGCACCAGGGACGGGGCGCGTCGCGTGGCGTTCGGGCTCGCGCCCACCCGCGGCGTGGCCGTCGCCTGGGTGATCGTCGCGATCGCCGCCGTGGGAGTCGTCGCCGTCGCGGTCTACGCCCTTGCGGAGCCCTGGTGGTGGCCCTTGAGAGAAGCGCCTGGCACAGGCTGATATGCAGGTCCCGGTCCGCGGGAACACGCCGCCACGGCGAGGCGTTCTTCGCACGACGGAACGAGCCGTCCAGGGATCTGTGCCTCTGCGCGGTGTACCGTCGCATCGGTCCCCTGTGTTCCCGCGCGTCGCGCGGCCCATGCGCGTCCACCAGGAGGGGTGATGGCATTCCGAGACCGATTCGACGTGGTGCAGCCATGGATCAGCCTTGTCGTGAGGCTGGCGATGGCCGGCATCCTGATCGCTGCGGCGATCCCCAAGCTGATGGATGTCCCTGGGTCGATCCGTGCGGTGAGGGCCTACCGGCTGCTGCCGGAGGCGATCGTGCCGCTGTTCGGCACCATGCTGCCGATCTTCGAGCTGCTGCTTGCGCTCGTGCTGCTGCTAGGGCTCTTCACGCGCCTCGCCTCGATCGTCTGGCTCGTGATGATCGTCGGGTTCATGATCGGCATCATCTGGGCGTGGGCCAAGGGCTACAGCATCGACTGCGGCTGCTTCGGCGGCGGCGGCGACGTCGCACCCGGCACCACCAACTATCCGGTGCACATGCTCGAACGAACAGGGTTCCTGCTGCTGGGGATCTGGCTGGTCGCGTTCCCTCGCACCCCGTTCTCGCTCGACCGCTGGATGGCCGGCAAGCCCGAGCCGACCGCCGCCTAGACTGAACCCGGAACCACCGAGAGGAATCGACACCGATGGCATCAAGCGACAAGGCCGCCGAGGCTCGCGCGAAGGCGAAGGCGAACATGAAGGCGCAGGAGCGCCGCACCACCATGATGATCGTGAGCGGCATCGTGGTCGCGCTCGTCGTCTTCGGCGGGCTCGTGTTCTTCATCATGAATCAGAACAAGGGCCTCGACCAGCTGGGCGACGCCGCGACCGGCTCACCGGCGGGCTCGCTGGCGAACGGTGCGATCCCGGTGGGCTCCAGCGGCACCGCAGGCGTCACCGACGACAACCCGCCCGTCACCGTCGACGTCTACTACGACTACATGTGCCCCTACTGCCAGGCGTTCGAGCAGATCAACAGCAGCGACCTCGACCAGCTCCGCCAGGCGGGCACGATCCAGGTGAACTACCACCCGATCGCGATCCTCGACGGTGCCTCCAACGGCACCAAGTACTCGACGCGCGCCGCGAACGCCGCGGCGACCGTCGCCGATGCCGACCCGACCCACTTCCTGGACTTCACCGTCGCGCTCTTCGCGAACCAGCCGTCCGAGGGAAGCGACGGTCTCAGCGACGACGACCTGGCCGCGCTCGCAGTGAGTGTCGGCGTCCCCGCCGACGTCGCGAAGACCTTCGCCGACTACAAGTTCCGGTCCTGGGTCACGAGCGCGACCGAGCAGTCCTCCGTGGACGGCGTGAGCGGCACTCCGACCGTCATGGTCAACGGCGAGGCGCTCGACCCGAACACGGTGAACTACTTCACCGAGGGCACGCTCGCCGCCTACCTCACGCAGGTGGCCGGCCAGTAGCCGTCCGCATCGACGCGATGACGCCGCGCCTCCTTCCGGGGGCGCGGCGTCGTCGCGTCCGGGCGTCGTCGGCGCTCTCCGCGTGCAGGCTTCATCACGGTCGTCCATCCCGGTATCCTTGAGCGTCCCCTGCGGGACGTGCTGGCATGGCGCAATTGGTAGCGCACCCGACTTGTAATCGGGCGGTTGCGGGTTCAAGTCCCGCTGCCAGCTCTACGAACGGCGCCCCAGCGCGGGTGCGCGCGCGACGCAGAACGTGAGCGTCAGACGCGGGGCGTGCCCCAGCGGATCGGATCCGCGCCCTGCTCGCCCAGGAGCTCGTTCACGCGGGAGAACGGGCGGGACCCGAAGAAGCCGCGGCTGGCGCTCAGCGGGCTCGGGTGCGCGGACTGGACACGAGGCGTCGTCCCCAGCAGCGAGCCGGCCGCCTGGGCGTCGCGACCCCACAGGATCGCGACGAGCGGACCGCCTCGTGTGGCCAGGGCGCGCAGCGCCGCCTCGGTGACCTCCTCCCAGCCCTTGCCCCGGTGCGATCCGGGCAGGCCGGGACGCACGGTGAGGACCCTGTTGAGGAGCATCACGCCCTGGTCCTGCCAGTGGCTGAGGTCCCCGCCCGCGAGCTCCTCGCCCGTGTCGTCCCTCAGCTCCGCCGCGATGTTGCGCAGGCTGCGCGGCTGCGGATGCCCCGGAGGCACCGAGAACGACAGCCCCACCGGGTCTCCGGGGGTCGGATAGGGGTCCTGGCCGACGATCACCACCCGCACGTCCGCGAGCGGGGTCTCGAACGCGCGCAGGATGGCCGTCGACGCCGGCAGGTAGCCGTGGCCCTCGGCGATCTCCTCGCGAAGGAACGCTCCCAGCCGGGTGAGGGTGGGCTCGACCGACGCGAGCACGTCCGTCCAGTCAGGGGCCACCTGGTCGCGCCACATCGTCGGCATGACGACAGGCTAGCGGGGCTCGCGGCATCGGGTGAATGACATCGGTGCCATTCGCCGATAACCTGGGCACGATGAAGGAGGGGAATGTGAGCCGAGCCGTCGTGCGCCTCGAGCGCGAGGAGCTGCCGCCTTCGGGCCTGTCCGAACGCGCCATCGCCATCCTCGACTTCGAGCGTCAGTGGTGGCGGTATGCCGGCGCGAAGGAGGACGCGGTCCGTGAGCTGTTCGCGCTGTCGGGCACCGAGTACTACCAGCTCCTCAACGCCCTGATCGACGACGAGCGCGCGCTCGCCCACGACCCGATGCTCGTCAAGCGGCTTCGTCGCATGCGTTCCGCGCGGCAACGGGGCCGAGGCCGCGCCGCAGGCGCCTGACCCCGGGGTAGCATCGGCGCGTGGCAGAGTACGAGAAGGACGAGTTCGACGAGCTCGCGCGCCAGGCTGGCCCTGTGGGCGTGCACCGCGCGCCGCGCGCATGGTGGACCCGTGTCCTGACCCCGTTGGTCGTGTTCCTTGTCGCGGGTCTGGCCGCCTATGGGCTGGTCGTGTGGAACTGGAACACCGACATCTCGAGCCCCGAAGCGACGACGTCCGTGACCGCCAGCCCGACAGCCGAGACCTCCAGCAGCGCCACGGCGACGCCGAGCGCCACCGCCTCCGCCAGTCCCGCGGCCTCGCCGTCGGTGACGGCCACGCCTGAGCCTGTAATCCAGTACGACGCCGGCGTCGTCGTCCGCAACGGCGCAGGCATCGCCGGTATCGCTGCAGCCCAGCAGACGCTGCTCGAGGGTGACGGCTTCACGAACGTGAGTGCGAACAACATCAAGGCGTCCCTCATCCCGGACGGCGTCAACGTCGTGATGTACTCCGACGAAGCGCTCGCAGACACCGCCGCGCGGGTCGCCGAGGTGCTCGGGATCGCGTCCGTGCAGCTCGGGACCACGCCCGGAGGCGGCGCGATCGAGGTGCTGCTCGCGACCGACCCCGCGGCGTAGGCGCGCGCAGGCACCGCGCTAAGCGGCGTGCGAACAGGTGTCCGTCGTCATTTGCACTCGAGGGGTGAGAGTGCCAGAATCGGCGTTAGCACTCGCCTGGTTCGAGTGCTAACGAGACCTCGGCTTCCGATCGAGGCCCTGCCTGCGGGGTGACCTGAACCCCGTGGGGAGAGCCGTCCGTCGCGGGCGATGCGGGAGCCACCACCCTTCGAAAGAGGAACACCACTCATGGCGAAGATCATTGCCTTCGATGAGGAGGCCCGCCGCGGCATGGAGCGGGGCATGAACGCCCTCGCCGACGCCGTCAAGGTCACCCTCGGCCCCAAGGGCCGCAACGTCGTGCTCGAGAAGAAGTGGGGCGCACCGACGATCACCAACGACGGTGTCTCCATCGCCAAGGAGATCGAGCTCGACGAGCCGTTCGAGAAGATCGGCGCCGAGCTCGTCAAGGAGGTCGCCAAGAAGACGGACGACGTCGCTGGCGACGGCACCACCACGGCGACCGTGCTCGCCCAGGCGCTCGTCACCCAGGGCCTGCGCAACGTCGCGGCCGGCGCCAACCCGATCGCCCTCAAGAAGGGCATCGAGAAGGCCGTCGAGGCCGTGACCGCCGAGCTGCTCAAGGCGGCCAAGGAGGTCGAGACCAAGGAGCAGATCGCGGCGACCGCGGGCATCTCCGCCGGCGACCCCACGATCGGCGAGCTCATCGCCGAGGCGATGGACAAGGTCGGCAAGGAGGGCGTCATCACGGTCGAGGAGTCGAACGCTCTCGGCCTCGAGCTCGAGCTCACCGAGGGAATGCGCTTCGACAAGGGCTTCCTGTCGGCGTACTTCGTCACCGACCCTGAGCGTCAGGAGGCCGTCCTCGAGGACGCGTACGTCCTGCTCGTCGAGTCGAAGATCTCGAACGTCAAGGACCTGGTCCCCGTGCTCGAGAAGGTCATGCAGACCGGCAAGCCGCTGCTGATCATCGCCGAGGACGTCGAGTCCGAGGCTCTCGCGACCCTGGTCGTCAACAAGATCCGTGGCACGTTCAAGGCTGTCGCGGTCAAGGCGCCCGGCTTCGGCGACCGCCGCAAGGCGATGCTGCAGGACATGGCGATCCTCACCGGTGGCACCGTGATCTCCGAGTCGGTCGGACTGTCGCTCGACGGCGCAGACCTGACTACGCTGGGCCAGGCCCGCAAGGTCGTCGTCACCAAGGACGAGACCACGATCGTCGAGGGCGCAGGCGCCGAGGAGCAGATCGCGGGCCGTGTCCGTCAGATCCGCGCCGAGATCGACAACTCCGACTCGGACTACGACCGCGAGAAGCTCCAGGAGCGCCTCGCCAAGCTCGCAGGCGGCGTCGCCGTCATCAAGGCGGGCGCGGCCACCGAGGTCGAGCTCAAGGAGCGCAAGCACCGTATCGAGGACGCCGTCCGCAACGCGAAGGCCGCCGTCGAGGAGGGCATCGTCGCCGGTGGTGGCGTGGCGCTCATCCAGGCCGGCAAGCTGGCGTTCGACGGCCTCGAGCTCGAGGGTGACGAGGCCACGGGCGCCTCGATCGTCGCGGCAGCCGTCTCGGCCCCGCTGCGTCAGATCGCGATCAACGCCGGCCTTGAGGGCGGCGTCGTGGTGGAGAAGGTCAAGGACCTGCCCATCGGCCACGGCCTCAACGCCGCGACCGGCGTCTACGAGGACCTGCTGGGCGCAGGCGTCAACGACCCCGTCAAGGTGACCCGCTCGGCGCTGCAGAACGCGGCGTCCATCGCGGCCCTGTTCCTCACGACCGAGGCGGTCGTGGCGGACAAGCCCGAGCCCGAGCCGGCCATGCCGGCCGGTGGCGGCGACATGGGTGGCATGGGCTTCTAAGGAGTCCTCTGCAGTCAGGCGGCCCGGTGCCGCCGCTCGGGGCGATCAGGCTTGATCCCCTCGCAGCGGCACCGGGCCGCCTTCTGCTTCTCCTGGCCGGGCGTAGCGGGGCTGGGGCTGGACTGGGTTCGTGCCAGGCCCGTGCCGCATCGTCCGTGAGCCACACCCTTCGCCCTGCGCGCGCCCTCCACGCATGAAGTGGCACACCAGTGCACGCAGTGGAGTGGATCTGTGCGCTGGTGTGCCACTCAGCGATGCCGGCCACGGATGGTCCGTGGCGCACGCTTCAGGGCGCAGGGCAGGCGTAAGGACGATGCGTCAGGCGCGGCCATGCCGCGCTGCTGCGGTCACGCGAAGGCCCGACGCGCGCAGCCGCGTGACGAGGTCGCGTGTGGACACGAGCGTGGCACCGAGCTCGAGGAGCTGATGCTGCCGCTCGATCGGGTAGTCGTAGTGGTCACGATCGAACCCGCGCTCGGGGATGCCGGCCTGGCGTGCGAACGCGTGGAGCTCATCGAGCGACTCGTCCGAGACCAGGTGTCCCCACACGGTGCCGTGGTTCGGCCAGAGCGGGGGATCGATGAGGACGGTCACGTTCCGAGCCTAGGCGCGTCGCCGCCTGCATCCCCACCGGCCGGGACCGTTAGACTGTTGCCCGCGCCGCGTCCGCGACGCAACTGAGACCAGCGAGGTAGATGTGCCCACCGGGAAAGTGAAGTGGTTCGACTCCGACAAGGGGTTCGGCTTCATCGCGAGCGAGGACGGCAGCGAGGTGTTCCTTCACGCTTCGGCCCTCCCCGCCGGCACCGGGAGCCCCAAGCCTGGAACCAAGGTGGACTTCTCCGTGGCCGACGGACGTCGCGGACCGTCCGCCCTCTCGGTGACCATCCTCGAGCCTGTCAGCTCGGTCGCGCAGAACCTGCGCAAGAAGCCTGAGGAGATGACGGTCATCGTCGAGGACCTCATCAAGATGCTCGACGGCGTCTCGAACACCTTGCGTCGGGGCCGCTACCCCGAGGGCGCGAAGGGCGCCCAGGTCGCCGCGGTGCTGCGCGCCGTCGCGGAGCAGCTGGACGCCTGATGGCGGTCGACGCAGTGCTGGCCGCCGCGGTCGACGTGGCGTGGGAGGCTGCCGTCGAGGCGGCCGGCGATGCGAACGCTGTGGGGGATCACCTCTCCGCCCACGACGAGGGTGACAAGCTCGTCACCCATCTCTTCGCCTGCAGGCTGCCTGGGTACCGTGGCTGGGTCTGGTCCGTCACGCTCTCGCGGACGCCGCGGCTCAAGACCGCGAACGTCTGCGAGGCCCACCTGGTGCCGGCGGACGATGCCCTGCTCGCGCCGCAGTGGATCCCGTGGGCCGACCGCGTCCAGCCCGGCGACCTCGAGCCGTCGATGGTGCTGCCTCGCAACGACGAGGACGCGCGCCTGATGCCCGGCTACGAGCAGACGGGTGACGTCGACGCCGATGCCTTGGCAATCTGGGAGCTCGGCTTGGGCCGAGAGCGCGTGCTCGCACCCCGCGGTCGCGAGGAGGCCGCCGACCGGTGGTATCGAGGATCCCGAGGACCGACGGCGCCGTCCGCGATCGCCTCGTCCGCGCCCTGCTCCACGTGTGCGTTCTTCATCCCGCTCACCGGCTCGCTGCGCACCACGTTCGGGGCCTGCTCCAACGAGTGGTCGCCCTCCGACGGCTCGGTCGTCTCGGTCGATCACGGATGCGGTGCGCACTCGCAGACTGATGTCGAGCGGCCGGGGACGCAGTGGCCCGCCGACGACCCGGTGTACATCGACGACGCCACTGAGCCCTTCGACCTGAGCGAGCCGGAGCCGGAGGGCACCCAGCAGTCGGAGCCCGCACCGGAGCACGCACCGGAGCCCGAGCGCGCGGCTGAGCCGGAGCCTCTTGCCGAGGCCGCGACGGAAGCGGCCGCCGAGCCGGATCCGGAGCCGGCCGCCGACGCGGAGCCCGCTCCCGGGTCCGGTGAGGACGTGGCTGCCGACGACGGCGCCGATCCTGCCGAGGTGAGCCTTCCTACCGACGAAGCCGCGCTGGCGGAGGACGACTCCGCAGACAGTGACAGGGGCGAAGGCGCCACGACCGCGGTCGACCCTGAGCCGACCGAGCAGGGGAACGTCGCAGGCTGACGCCTCCGTGCGCGCGCGGTGCGCTCACCCCGTGCGGTCCCTCCGCGCGGCATCCACGGCATCTGGTGCGGATGTGAGAAGGGCCCGGGCATCGCCCGGGCCCTTCTCACATGTCCAGTCTCAGCCGAAGTTCTCCGTGGCGTACACGGTGGTGCCGTCCCCGGACTGCACCGCGCCCGCACCCATGACCGAGTAGCCGGGGTACATGATGTTGGTGCAGTGGCCGTAGGAGTGCATCCATGCCTGGTGGATGATCGTGATGCCTGATGCGAGGCTCAGACCGAGGCTGTTGTATGTGTAGCCCACGTTCTCCTGGCCGCGACCGCTGTGCGAGAGAGTGTCCGTGTCGAGCATGGTCTGCGACCAGCTCTGCGCGGCGTTCGCAAGCGAGCCCGACCAGCCGAGCGAGTTGAGGCCCAGGCGAGCGCGCTCCTTGTTCGCGGCCGTGAGCAGCGACTTGGCTGAGGACCCAGCCGAGTAGGGCGACGCCGGGTTCGAGCAGTAGTCCGTGTAGGACTGAGCGGAGGCGGCACCCGAGGAGGATGTCGACGAGGACGTGGAGCCGCTGGACTTGGAGGTCGACTTCTTGGTCGACTTCTTGGTGGTCGTCACCGGGGCCACGGGCTCGGGCACCGGCTCGGGCGACCTGCTCACCTCGATCGCGGGGATGGACGAGCTGATGTCGGCGTTCTCGACGCTGCCCTCGGCCTTGACGGAGGCAGTCGCGACCGACGAGGGCGCCGACTGCGCGGTGTCTGGAGCGGCGCTCACGTCGGCGGGGATCCACGAGGCCGCGGCGCTCACGGAGGTGCCCACGACGGCGAGCGGGAGCAGTCCCGCGAGCACCGCCCAGTACCAGCGTCGGCGCGGTTCGCGGCGAACCTTGACCTCGGTCTCTTCCATGTCTTCCTCACGCATCGGGAACTGTCGGGATGCAGAGGGGTGGTGGTGCTCTGGTCGCCTCTGGGGCGGCTCCGGCGTTCCTTCGCATCGCTGTCGAGGTTGATGCTAGGAACGGCTCAGAGGCCCGTGGAAGCGTTTGTGAGAAAGTCCTCAGAAGGGTGAAACTTCACATGCTTCTGCCGAGGTACATCCATGTACCAGGTGTGACGTAGGTCACACTGCGCGTGGACGTGTCAGCGACCGTCCGGCGGTCAGCCGCGATGTGCTGGCGCTCGTCGGCGTCATCGAAGCACGGAACGAGCCCGCAGGAGCGGTCCCGTCGCAAGGTCGGGCTCAGGGCTCAGGGCTCAGGGCTCAGGGCTCGAGGTGCGCGAGGACCCAGTCGACGGAGGCGGTCAGACGCGACACGTCCTCGGGGTCCACCGCAGGGAACATGCCCACGCGGATCTGGTTGCGCCCGAGCTTGCGGTACGGGTCGACGTCGACGACGCCGTTGTCCCTCAGGATGGAGCGAAGCGCCGCCGTGTCGACGCCCGCATCGAAGTCGACCGTGCCGACGACGGGTGAGCGGTACGCCACCTGGGACACGAACGGGCGCGCCACGGGTGAGCTCTCCGCCCACGAGTACAGGCGCGAGGCCGAATCGGCGGTCCGCGATGCGGCGAACGCCATCCCGCCCTGGTCGAGCAGCCACTGCAGCTGCGCGCGCATCATGACGAGAGTCGCCACCGCGGGTGTGTTCAAGGTCTGGTTCTGCCGGGAGTTCGCCACGGCGTCCTCGAGCGAGAGGATCGCAGGGATGTAGCGACCGCTCGCGGCGATCCTCTCGATCCGCGCGATCGCCGCAGGAGACATCAGCGCGAACCAGAGGCCGCCGTCGGAGGCGAAGCTCTTCTGCGGCGCGAAGTAGTAGAGGTCGGTCTGGCTCACGTCGAGCTCGGTGCCGCCGGCGGCAGAGGTGCCGTCCACGACCATGAGCGCGTCGTCGGCGCCGCGAACCCGCGACACCGGTGAGATCACGCCGGTGGACGTCTCGTTGTGCGCCCACGCGTACACGTCCACGCCGTCCTCGAGCTCGGGAAGCGTGAGCGAGCCGGCATCGGCCTGACGCACGCTCGACGGGTCCAGGTGCGGCGCCCCGAGCGTCGCGGCGGCGAACTTGGAACCGAACTCCCCCTGCACGCAGTGCTGGGCGCGTCGCTCGACGAGCGAGTACGCGGCGGCGTCCCACATCAGGGAGGACCCGCCGTTGCCGAGCACGACCTCGTAGCCGTCCGGCAGCGAGAAGAACGACGCCAGCATCTCCTGCACGTCGCGCACGACCCCTCGCACGGGCGCCTGCCGGTGGGAGGTGCCGAGCAGGGTGCGCTCAGCCGCTCGCAGCGCCTCGATCTGGAAGCTCGAGACCTTGGAGGGGCCAGAGCCGAACCTGCCATCGTGAGGGAGCAGGTCGGCAGGGATCGTCATCTGGTCTGACATGCCGCACAGCCTAGTGGGAGCGGCCGCCTGCGTGGCGCGTCCGGTGCGACATGGCAAGATAGCCGCGTGTACGCCCTGACTCCGGCACTGCAGCCCTACGACTGGGGCGACGCTGAGACGATCCCGCACATGCTGGGGACGCCGGTCACCGGTGAGCCGGTCGCGGAGGCATGGTGGGGCGCCCACACGAGCGCTCCCGCGATAGCGACGGGCTCGGAGGGCGTCAGCCGCGGGCTCGACGAGGTCATCGCCGCGGACCCGGTCTGGGCGCTCGGGCCGGAGCTCGCGCAGGCGTACGGGGGCGTGCTGCCGTTCCTGCTGAAGGTCCTCGCCATCCGCAAGCCGCTGTCGTTGCAGGTCCACCCGCACGCCGACCAGGCCGCCGCAGGGTTCGCGCGGGAGCAGGAGCTGGGAGTCCCGCTCGACGCCGCCGCTCGGCTGTTCAAGGATCCTCGGCCCAAGCCGGAGCTGGTGGTCGCGCTCACGCCGCTCGTCGTCCTGACGGGCTTCCGACCCGTGGCGGAGCTGCGCGCCGACCTCGCGTTCATGGACGCCGACGGCGCTCGCGTGCTGGAAGGCGTGCTGGACGACGCCGACGACGATGACGATGCGATCTCCGAGTACATCGACACCTGCCTGCGCGGCATCCAGCCGATGCCTGTGCTGGTGTCGATGAAGGCAGCGGTCGCGGCGGGCCACGGCTCGGCGTCGATGCATATCGCGGCCGACGCGCTGGATGCTCACCCGGGCGACGCCGGCGCGCTCGTCGCGCTCGCCATGAACGCTGTGACGCTGGCGCCTGGCGAGGCGGCGTACACCGGCGCCGGCATCGTGCACTCCTACCAGCGCGGCGTCGGGCTGGAGATCATGGCGAACTCTGACAACGTGATCCGCGCAGGGCTGACGCACAAGCCCATGGACCTCGGCCAGCTGCTGTACCTGGCGCACACCGGTCCGAGCAATCCTGTGCTGCCTGCGGTGGATGTCGAGGGTGCGGTCACCCGCTTCTCGACGCTCGCGCCCGAGTTCGCGCTCTCGCTGCTGCGCAGGGGCGCGATCGTCGCCCCGCCAGGCCCGCGCATCGTCCTGGCCGTCGAGGGCACCACGACCGTCGTGGCCGGTGGTCGGACCGCGGTGCTCGCGGCCGGCGAGGCCGTCTTCATCGCGCACGCCGAAGGCTCCGCCGCGATCGAGACCGGCGGGATGACCGCCGTCGCGTCCACGCCGGCTCGGTGACGTCTGGTCCCGCATCGGCGGCGTCGTGCCAGGACCCTTGTTCGACTAGCCTGAGAGGCATGTCGCTTACCGTTTCTGTCTTCGGCACCGGGTATCTGGGTGCCACTCACGCCGCCGGCATGGCGGAGCTGGGCCACACCGTCATCGGCGTCGATGTGGACGCCGCGAAGATCGAGAGGCTCGCGCGCGGCGAGGTGCCCTTCTTCGAGCCGGGGCTGCCCGAGCTGCTCCGCAAGCACGTCGAGTCCGGCCGCCTGCGTTTCACCACCGACGCGAGGCTTGCCGCCGCCGAGGCCGACGTCCACTTCATCGGCGTGGGCACGCCTCAGAAGAAGGGCGAGCAGGCCGCCGACATGCGCTTCGTCGACGCGGTGATCGAGACGCTGGCGCCTCTCCTCACGCGGCCCTCGGTGATCCTGGGCAAGTCGACCGTGCCTGTCGGTACCGCGGCGCGCCTCGCCGAGAGGGTGCGTGAGCTCGCGCCGGTGGGCGATGCGGCGGAGCTCGCCTGGAATCCCGAGTTCCTGCGCGAAGGGTTCGCCGTCGAGGACACGCTGCGTCCGGATCGACTCGTGATCGGCGTCGATCGTGATCGTCCGGGGCGGGTCGAGCAGGTCGCTCGCGCGGTCTATGCCGAGATCATCGAGCGCGGGACGCCGTTCCTGGTCACTGACCTGGCCACGGCGGAGCTCGTGAAGGTGTCCGCGAACGCCTTCCTTGCGACGAAGATCTCCTTCATCAACGCGATCGCGGAGATCTGCGAGGTCACCGGCGCGGACGTGACGCAGCTGGCGGACGCGATCGGCTACGACGAGCGCATCGGGCGCAAGTTCCTCGGTGCGGGCCTCGGCTTCGGCGGCGGCTGCCTTCCCAAGGACATCAGGGCCTTCCAAGCACGCGCAGGCGAGCTGGGAGTGGGGCCCGCGCTCGGCTTCCTGCGCGAGGTCGATGAGATCAACCTGCGCAGGCGCGAGCGCGTCGTGGAGCTCGTCACGGAGTGCGCAGGCGGTGCGCTCAACGGTGCGAAGGTCGCGGTGCTGGGTGCGGCCTTCAAGCCGAACAGCGATGACGTCCGCGACTCGCCGGCGCTGGACGCCGCAGGGCGGCTGCATCTTGCGGGCGCGCAGGTGCGCGTGTACGACCCTGAGGCCGCCGCGAACGCCGCCGCGATCTGGCCCACGCTGACGTACGCGTCGTCGATGGTCGAGGCATGCGAGGGTGCGGACGTCGTCCTGGTGGCCACGGAGTGGAAGGAGTTCCGCGAGGCAGATCCGGTGGCGCTCGCAGCGCTCGTCTCCGAGGCGAAGGTGATCGATGGGCGCAACTGCCTGCCTGTGGAGAGGTGGCTCGCGGCTGGCTGGGAGTATCACGGGCTGGGCAGGTTCGCGTGAGCGACCTCATCGACACCACGGAGATGTACCTGCGGACCATCTATGAGCTGGTCGAGGACGGCGTGGTGCCGATGCGGGCACGGATCGTGGAGCAGCTGGGCCATTCAGGGCCGACCGTGTCGCAGACCGTGGCCCGCATGGAACGCGACGGCCTGGTGGTCGTCACCGAGGACCGGCACCTGGAGCTGACACCGGAGGGGGAGCGCCTGGCGATGCGTGTCATGCGCAAGCATCGGCTCGCGGAGCGCCTGCTGACGGATGTCCTGGGGCTCGACCTGGCGCACGCGCACGACGAAGCGTGCCGCTGGGAGCACGTGATGAGCGAGCGCGTCGAGCGTCGAGTGCTGGCGCTGATCGGAGAGGCGAAGGTGTCGCCCTACGGCAATCCGGTGCCCGGCCTGGAGGAGCTCGGTGAGCTTCCGGGCGACACGCCGGTGGGGATGTCGCTCGTCGACGCGGCTGCGCAGGGTGTGACCGAGGTCACCGTGATCCGCATCGGAGAGAACCCGCAGGCGCACCCTGACGCGTTGGAGCCGATGCTTGAGGCGGGCGTGCTAGCAGGGGCTTCTGTGCGTCTGTCGCCGGCGGGTGACGGGGTCGACGTGGTCGGTCGAGGTGGTGAGGTGCACCTCGCGAACGTGGTGGCGCGGCACGTGTTCGTTACCTTTTCGTGATCTGAAACGTGCATTCCGGCATGCTGGCGGTTACAGTGGTCGCAGTTCATGGATCGCACCGCAGACGTGTGAGGCCCCCTTCAAGAGGGAACGGACGGCAAGGGCCGGTCGCTGGGGTCACGTCGCCGACGCGCCACAGGGTGCGGAAGGAAACGGGAATTTGAGGTACGGATACAAGCGCGCACGAGCGCGTGCCATCGCGGTCTCCGCGGGTGGCGCCCTCGTGATCGTGCCGCTCGCAGGAGTCGCCGCCATGGCGCTCGTCACCCCCGGCGAGCAGACGGCCACCACACCCGACGCCGCTGTCGTCGCCGAGGTGAATGCGAGCCTCGCTCAGGACATCGCCGAGGCGTCGACCGTGGTGGTCGCCTCGGGCAACGCCGCCTACGACTTCCAGGAGCCCTCGATCGAGGTCTCCGCGGATCCCAAGCCGGTCACGGTCAAGAAGACGACGACCGCCACGACCACGACGGGATCATCGGCCAGGACGGTGGCCAACTCGAACGCCGTCGCAGCAGCCATCTCCGGCTCGGCAATCGTCGCCGAGGCCGCGAAGTACGTCGGAACCCCGTACCGCTCGGGTGGCTCGTCACCGTCGACGGGCTTCGACTGCTCGGGCTTCGTCTCCTACGTCTACGCCCAGTTCGGCATCTCGCTGCCGCACTACTCCGGCGCGTACTACAGCATCGGCACCCGGGTGTCCTCGCCCCAGCCCGGCGACATCATCGTGAGCCCCGGTCACGTGGCGATCTATGCGGGCCCCAACCTTCAGATCGACGCACCGACCACGGGCAAGACCGTCCAGTTCCGGTCCATCTGGCAGACCAACCCCGTGTACATCCGCATCACGGGCTGACTGCTCCACGCTTCACGAAGGCCGCTCCCTTGGGGGCGGCCTTCGTCGTGTGCGGGGCGCCGGTCATCGTGCGGCACCCGGTGATGGGTTATTGTCAACAATATTGTCGGTGGCTTCGCCGCGGGGCACGGCGGCCGAGCCGCCTCGTGCAGAGGTGCCGTGACGTCGGGTGAGGAGCGCTGGATGGCTGCAGAGGGCAAGGTCTACGAGCAGCTCAAGGCCGCGATCCTGCGTGGCGACTACGTTCCCCGGCAGCGGCTCGTGGAGGCCGAGCTGTGCGAGGACCTGGGCGCGAGCCGGTTCCAGGTGCGCCGCGCGCTTCTCACGCTTGAGGCCGACGGCATCGTGGAGCACCTGCCCAACAAGGGCGCTCGCATCCGGGAGATCGGGGTCGACGAGGCGGTCGAGATCACCGAGGTGCGGATGGTCGTCGAGGGGCTCGTGGCCGCGCGCGCGGCGGAGCGGGTGGATGATGCGCAGGCGGAGGCGCTCCTGGAGATCGGGCGGCGCATGCGGGCGGCCGTCGCGGAGGGTGACGTCGCCACCTACTCCGAGATGAACGGCGTGCTGCACCAGACCCTCCGTGAGATCGCCCATCACGAGAAGGCGAACGGGATCATCGCGCGACTGCACGGGCAGATGGTGCGGCACCAGTACGCGCTCTCGCGAGTGCCCGGCCGTCCGTCGGTCTCCGTGGTGCAGCATGAGGACATCATCAAGGCCGTCGTGGCGCGGGATCCGTCCGCTGCCGAGGCCGCGATGCGCCTCCACATCTCCTCCGTCATCGATGCGTTGAGGGCGAATTCCTGATACCTCCAGGGGTACAGAAGTCCTGGTTGCCGCATGAATGTCAGCAAAGTCGCTGACAAGATTGTCAACAATCTGTTACGGTGGCGATGCACAGCCTCTCAATGGGGAGGGGTCGAAGGTCTCAAGGAGGAGCCCGTGCGTCACACACGAACCATCAGAAACGCAAGGACCAAGGCCGCGATGCTCGCGGTCGCCGCGATCGGAGCGCTCACGCTGGCCGCGTGCAGCTCCGGAACCACCGAACCGACCTCGTCAGCAAGCGAGACGAGCACCGGCACCGCCACGACCGGCACGATGGAGATGACCCCCATCACCGTCGGCGTCATCCCGATCCTCGACGTCGCCCCGCTGTACCTGGGAATCTCCCAGGGCTTCTTCGCGGACGCCGGTCTCGAGGTCACCACCGAGCTCGCCCAGGGCGGCGCGGCGATCGTGCCCGGCGTCACGAGCGGCCAGTTCCAGTTCGGATTCAGCAACACCACGTCGCTGATCCTTGCTACCGCCAACGGCATCTCCATCCAGGCCGTCGCCCCCGGCGTCTCCAGCACCGGCGTCGACGGCGCCGACTTCGGCTCCGTGCTCGCCACGGCCGACAGCGGCATCACCTCGGCCGCGGACCTCGCCGGCAAGAAGATCGCCGTCAACACGCTCAACAACATCAACACGTCCACCATCAACAAGATGGTCAGCGATGCCGGCGGCGACCCGTCGACGATCACGTACGTCGAGCTCGCGTTCCCGGACATCGTCCCGGCGATCGTGTCAGGCGACGTGGACGCAGGCCAGGTCGTCGAGCCCTTCCAGACCGTCGGCGAGGGCCAGGGTCTGGTGCAGGTGGGCTCGAACTACGCGCTCACCGACCCGAACCTGATGATCGCCGAGTACTTCACGTCCACGGACTACGCGGACGCCAACCCTGACATCGTCGCCGCCTTCCAGGAGGCGATGACCAAGTCGTTCGAGTACGCGACCGCCAACCCGGACGCCGTCCGCGCGGCGCTCGCCGACTACACGAGCATGGACGAGGCCACCCAGCAGGCCGTCACCCTGCCCGCGTGGAACACGACGATCGACGACAACACCGTCGACCTGCTCGCGCAGCTCGCCGTCCAGGACGGCTTCCTCACCGAGGTCCCCGACCTCACCGGCCTGAAGTGATCCCCGCCGGGGTCGCGGCGCCGTCCGCGACCCCGGCACCCGGGACACCGTGCCCTCCCGTGCCTCGCGCGGACGCCGGGCCTCAGCCCCCACGATCCCCTGGAGGATCCGCATGACCTCGACTTCCTTCGCGGCACCCCCGCGGGCCGTCGCCGCAGCGGCGCCACGGCGACGTCGCAACCCTCGCCGCTACGACGCGCTGCTCGGCGTGATCGGCGTGCTGGGCGTGCTGGCGCTGTCGGAGACGCTCTCCCGCACCGGCATCGTCAACCCGGCGTTCCTGCCGCCCGTCACCGAGATGTACTCGACGCTGTTCTCGCTGCTCGGCGAGCACTCCTTCTGGGTCTCGCTCGGCGAGACCCTGCGCGGCTGGGCTGTGGGCCTCGCCGTCGCCATGATCATCGGGATCGTCGCAGGCGTCATCATCGGCTCGCTGCCATGGCTCAAGGCCGCCACGCACTCGACGATCGAGTTCCTGCGCCCCATCCCGTCCGTCGCGCTGATCCCGCTCGTCGTCCTGCTGTACGGCACCAAGCCGCAGTCGGCGCTGATCCTCGTGGTGTACGCGTCCGTCTGGCAGATCCTCGTCCAGGTGCTCTACGGGGTCGCCGACGTGGACCCCGTGGCGCGCGACACCGCACGGTCGTTCCACTTCGGCCGTCTGCGCATCTTCCGCTCGGTGCTCTGGCCCACCTCGCTCCCGTACATCCTTACCGGCTTCAGGCTGGCTGCCGCGGTCGCGCTGATCCTCGAGATCACGGCAGAGCTCGTGATCGGCGTCCCTGGCCTCGGCCGTGACATCGGCATCGCGCAGAGCTCGGGCGCGGTCGCCGAGACCTATGCGCTGGTCATCGTCGTGGGCCTCGTGGGCGTGGCCGTGAACCTGCTGTCCCGTTTCGCGGAGCGCCGGCTCCTGTGGTGGCACCCGTCCGTCAGGAGCGAGTCATGAGCCTCACCCGCATCGGCCGTCGAGCCGTCCTCACCTTCGGCCTGCCGATCGTGCTGCTCGCGATCTGGTGGGTGGCCTCAGCCGGCTCCACGAACCCGTTCTGGCCGTCCCTGCAGACGATCCTGCAGGCGTTCCCTCAGACGTGGACCTGGGACAAGGTGGTCCAGGACGTCGTGCCGAGCCTCAGCCGCCTCGGCATCGGGTTCGCGCTCGCCGTGCTGCTCGGCATCATCGGAGGCACCGCGATCGGCCTGTCGCCCCGCCTGCGAGCGCTGTCGGAGCCGGTGCTCGAATTCTTCCGCGCCGTCCCGCCACCCGTCCTGGTGCCGATCATCGCGCTGTTCGCCGGGTACACCGGGTCGCTGGGGAAGATCGTCACCATCACGCTCGGGTGCCTGTGGCCCATCCTGCTCAACACCGTCGAAGGCGTCCGGGGCCTCGACCCGACGCTCACCGACACAGCGCGCAGCTACCGGCTCAGCGCGTGGCGACGCTTCGCCTTCGTGATCCTCCCGGGCGCCAGCCCGCGCATCTTCACAGGTGCGCGCCAGGCGCTCTCGATCGGCGTGATCCTCATGGTGATCTCCGAGCTGTTCGGGGCCAACCGCGGCCTCGGCGCTGCGATCGTCCAGTTCCAGAGGAGCTTCGCGATCCCCCAGATGTGGACCGGCATCATCCTGCTCGGCCTCATCGGCGTGACCCTCTCCGCGATCTTCAAGGCCGTGGAGAACCGGACCCTGGCCTGGTACGTCGGCCAGCGTCAGATGGAACGAGGAGAGTAGAGATGTCCCTGACCGATGCCCGTTTCGTGATGACCGAGGAGCCTGCCGCGAGCGTCGCGCCCGAGCCGGGCAGCGGCACGCCCGTCGCGCTCGACCTCCAAGGCGTCAAGAAGACGTACGACACCCCCGGGCGCCCGCACGTCGAGGCGATCCGCCAGCTCGATTTCCAGGTGGGCAGGGGAGAGCTGGTGTGCGTCGTGGGCCCGTCCGGCGCGGGCAAGACCACCCTGCTGCGCTCCATCGCGGGTCTGCTGGACGTGACCGAGGGCGCCGTCGTGCTCGACGGCCAGGTGGTCACCGGGCCGCCGGCCGGGATGGCGGTCGTGTTCCAGGAGTACGGCCGGAGCCTCTTCCCGTGGATGACGGTCCGCCAGAACATCGAGCTGCCGCTCAAGGAGCACGGCATCCCCAAGGCGGTGCGCCGGGAGAAGGTGGACAAGGCGCTCGCCGAGGTCAGCCTGACCGAGGCCGCCGAGCAGCACCCCTGGCAGCTCTCCGGCGGCATGCAGCAGCGGGTCGCGATCGCCCGCGCGATCGCGTACGAGCCGTCGGTGCTTCTCATGGACGAGCCGTTCGCCGCCGTGGACGCGCAGACCCGTGCCGAGCTCGAGGACCTGGTCCGCGCGCTGTGGAAGCGGCTGGGCGTGACCGTGCTGTTCGTCACCCACGACATCGACGAGGCGGTGTACCTGGGCGAGCGCGTCATCGTCCTGTCCAACCGACCCACCGTGCTCATGGAGGACGTCAACGTGGACCTGCCGCGCGACCGTGACCAGCTCACGACCCGCTCCGACCCGCACTTCGGGGAGCTGCGCGGTCACATCTATGCGCTGATCCAGAAGGCGAAGGCGGGGCACCGTCCGGACTCCGAGACGGAGGCGTGACGTGGAGACCGTGATCCTCACCGACGTCCCGCGCCCGGCCCGCGAGACAGTCGAGGCGTTCTCGACCATCGGCGTCGCCACCGTGGGCGAGGCGCTGGGCCGAACCGGCGACCTGGGCTCCGATCTTCGCCCCATCCAGCAGGGCACGCGCATCGCCGGCACCGCCGTCACCGTGCTGAGCTGGCCGGGCGACAACCTCATGATCCACGCGGCGATCGAGCAGTGCGGACCTGGAGACATCCTGGTGGTCACCACGCGCTCGCCGTCGCAGCACGGGATGTTCGGCGAGCTGTTCGCGACGGGCCTTCAGAGGCGCGGCGTCGTGGGCGCGATCATCGACGCGGGAGTGCGCGACACGCAGGAGCTGCGGGACATGGGCTTCCCGGTGTGGTCCCGGCACGTCAACGTCATGGGGACCGTGAAGAACACGCCCGGTGCCGTCAACGTGCCGATCGTGGTGGCCGGCCAGGTGATCGACGCGGGTGACATCCTCGTGTGCGACGACGACGGCGTGGTCGTCGTGCCGCGCAAGGGCGCCGACGAGGCCCTCGTGCTGTCCCAGGCGCGAGTCGCCAAGGAGGAGGCCACCCGCGCGGCCTTCATCGACGGCCAGCTGGGCCTCGACCGCTACGGCATGCGACCCGTCCTCGAGGAGCTGGGCGTGACCTACCGTCGCCACCCGGAGGCCGATCCTGCATGACCGGCATCCCGTGCGCGCTGATGCGGGGAGGCACCTCCAAGGGTGCGATGCTCCTCGCGTCGGACCTGCCCGCCGACCCTGAGGCGCGGGACGACCTTCTGCTGCGCATCATGGGCAGCCCCGACCCGCGGGAGATCGACGGGCTCGGAGGCGCGCACCCGCTCACCTCCAAGGTGGGTGTGGTGAGCCTGTCGGCACGTCCCGACGCTGACATCGACTACCTGTTCCTGCAGGTGGTACCCGACCAGCCGATCGTCTCCACCTCGCAGACCTGTGGCAACATCCTGGCGGCGACCGCGCCCTTCGCGCTCGAACGAGGGCTGCTGCCGATCATGGACGGCACGACGACCGTGCGGGTGCACATGGTGAACACCGGTGCGGTGGCCGCCCTCACGGTGCGCACGCCCGGCGGCGAGGTCACCTACGAGGGCGACGCGGAGATCTCAGGCGTCCCCGGCTCCGCGGCGCCCGTCGAGGTGGCCCTGGACCCGCCGTCGGGCGCGCTGCTGCCCACCGGTCACGTGGTCGACGAGGTGGCGGGGGTGGCGGCGACGCTCGTCGACGCCGGCATGGCCTCCGTCGTCGTCCGGGCCGCCGATCTGGGGATCGTGGGCGACGAGAGCCCGGCCGAGCTCGAGGCGAACGAGGCGCTGGTCGCGAAGGTGGCGCAGATTCGGGCCGAGGCCTTCCCCCTCATGGGGATCGCAGGGACCCCGGAGACGACCACGACGCCCAAGATCGTGCTCGTCTCCGCGCCTGCGGAGGGCGGCGCGATCCGTACTCGCAGCTTCATCCCGTACCGGGTCCACGAGGCGATCGGGGTGGTGGGAGCGGCGTCCGTCGCGGCCGCGGTGCGGCTGCCCGGCTCCGTGGCGCACGAGCTCGCGGTGCAGCCGGAGCCTGGTGCGCCGCTGCGGGTGGAGCACCCCACAGGCTTCTTCGATCTCTATGTGGACCTGGCCGACGGGGACGAGCTCGCCGTGGGACCGGCGCGCGTGGTCAGGACCGCGCGCATGATCATGGATGGGTTCGTGCACCCCCGACCTCCGGCGCCGCCCGCCTCCGCGCCGGCCTGACCACGAGCCCTGGAACGGGACGAAGGAGCCTCCATGACGATGCCGCAGGGGCATATCGCCCACCTCGGATACGCCGAGCTGCACACCACCGACCTCGACGCGACCGTGTGGTTCTTCGAGAACATCCTGGGGATGGTCGAGACCCGCCGCGTCGACGGCATGTCGTTCCTGCGTGCGTACGACGACTACGAGGAGTGCAGCATCATCGCGAAGCAGGCCGACGCGGCGGGCGTCGGCAGGACCGCGCTGCGTGCCACCAGCGAGCAGGCGCTCGAGGAGCGTGTGGTCGCGATCCAGGCCGCCGGCCGTGACGGTCGCTGGGAGGACGGCATCGCGGGCCGTGGTCGCACCTTCGTCACCACCGACCCCGACGGCCACGAGATCGCGCTCTACTACGACACCGTCTGGTACGAGGCGCCCGAGCATCTCGCCGCGGGTCTCAAGAACCAGCCGGCCGCCAAGCCCAACCGGGGGATCGGCGTGCGTAGGTTCGACCACATCAACTACCTCGCCGCGGATCCCGCCGCGAACGCCGACTGGCACATCGACGTGCTCGGGGCGCGTGCCACGGAGCAGATCAGGCTGGACGACGGGCGCGTCGCCGCCAAGTGGATGACCTTCAGCTCCAAGTCGTACGACGTCGTGTACACGGAGGACTGGACCGGCGGCAGGGGCCGCCTGCATCACCTGGCGTTCGCCACCGACACCCGCGAGGAGATCCTGCGCGCGGCGGATCTGTGCCTGGATCAGGGTGTCCGCATCGAGACGGGCCCCCACAAGCATGCGATCCAGCAGACGTTCTTCCTCTACGTGTTCGAGCCCGGCGGCAACCGCATCGAGATGTGCAACCCGCTGACCCGCATGGTGCTCGCGCCCGACTGGCCCGTCGTGACGTGGACGCAGACGGAGCGGCTGCGCGGGCAGGCGTGGGGGCTCGGCACCATCGAGACGTTCCACACCCACGGCACGCCGCCGCTCGAGGGTCAGGATCCGCAGACGTACCGTCCGACGGGGATGCTCGGGAAGCGTCCCAGCGGGGATGCGCGGCGATGAGCGCCGACTCGCGCCGTGTGGCGCTGATCGGGCTGGGCGAGGTGGGACGCGTGTTCGTCGAGGACCTGCGCACGCTGGGCGTGTCCGACCTGACCGCGTGGGACACCGCGTTCGTGGATCCCGACAGTCCCGCGTCGCGCAACGCGCGCGAGCTCGGGGTGGCCACCGCGTCGTCCTCGGTCGACGCCGTGGCCGGGGCGGGGCTCGTGGTGAGCGCCGTCACCGCGTCGCAGAGCGTGCTGGCGGCGCGGGCAGCCGCTGAGGGCATCGAGCAGGGCGCGTTCCTCTTCGACCTGAACTCGTCGTCCCCCGGGCACAAGCAGGCCGCGCGCGACGCGATCGAGGCCGCCGGGGGCCGCTACGTCGAGGCCGCGCTGATGTCGCCGATCGGTCCCCGGAGGCTCGCCTCGCCCTTCCTGCTCGGTGGCGCGCACTCGACGGCGTTCCTGGGCGTCGCCTCCACCTACGGCATGGCGGGCGCCACGGCCCTGGGTGGCGAGGTGGGCAGGGCGGCCGCGACCAAGCTCTGCCGGTCCGTGATCGTGAAGGGCCTCGAGTCGCTGCTGACCGAGTCGCTCCTCGCCGCGCGCACGCTCGGCGTCGAGCGCGACGTGCTCGACTCGCTGCCCAACATCCTCCCGCCCGCCGACTGGGAGGCCGTGGCCGGGTACTTCATGTCACGCTCCGTCCAGCATGGCCGACGCAGGGCCGAGGAGATGGAGGAGGCCGCCGTCACCGTGGCAGAGGCGGGCGTCGAGCCGTGGATGGCGCGCGCGACCGTCGAGCGCCAGCGGTGGGCGTCCCGGTTCGGATCCGTCCTGCCGCAGGAGTCGGCCATGGACCTGGTGGATGCGGTGCTCGCCGCCGCACGTGAGGCCGAGCAGGCGGACAGCCCCGCCGGTCCGGGAACGAGAGGAACGTCATGATCATCGACTGCCACGGGCACTACACCACCGCGCCTGCCTCGCACAGCGCATGGCGCGAGCAGCAGCTCGACGCATGGGCCTCCGGTCATGCGGCGCCCGCCTATCCGACCATCTCGGACGACGAGATCAGGGAGTCCCTTGAGGGGAACCAGCTGCGGCTCATCGCCGAGCGGGGCGCGGACATGACGATCTTCTCGCCGCGCGCGTCGGCCATGGGCCACCACCTGGGCGACATCACGACGTCGGTCGGATGGGCCGCCGCCTGCAACGACCTCATCGCGCGCGCCGTGGATCTCTATCCGGAGACCTTCGTGGGCGTCGGCCAGCTCCCTCAGGCCGACGGCGCCGAGCTGGACGAGGCGATCCGCGAGCTCGACCGCGTGGTCGCCATGGGCTTCATCGGGGTGAACGTCAACCCGGACCCGTCGGGCGGGCACTGGACCTCCCCGCCCCTCACCGACCGCTACTGGTACCCGCTGTGGGAGCGGATGGTGGAGCACGACGTGCCTGGCATGATCCACGTCTCCGCCAGCGCGAACCCCGCCTTCCACGCCACCGGCGCCCACTACATGAACGCGGACACGACGGCCTTCATGCAGCTGCTCCAGGGCGACCTCTTCGCCGACTTCCCGACGCTGCGGCTGATCATCCCGCACGGCGGTGGAGCCGTGCCGTACCACTGGGGCCGTTACCGAGGGCTGTCGGACATGCTCGGCAAGCCGGGCCACGCGGAGCGCCTCATGGAGAACGTGTTCCTGGACACGTGCGTGTACCACCAGCCTGGCATCGACCTGCTGTTCGAGGTGATGCCGAGCGAGAGCATCCTGTTCGGCTCCGAGATGGTGGGCGCTGTGCGCGGGATCGACCCGACCACGGGCCACTACTTCGACGACACGCTGCGGTACGTGCAGGCGGCGCGGCTGACCGACGCGCAGCGGGTCGGCGTCCTGTCCGGGAACGCCCTGCGGGCCTACCCGCGGCTGGCGGCACGGCTGGCGGCGCGCACCGCCTGAGGCTCGTCGGTGGGCATCCAGCACGACCGAGGGTCCGCGCAGGCGGCACCCGGTGAACGGTCTCCATCTTCGATAGCGTGGCCTCATGAGAATCGCGACGGCGCAACGGATCGGCAGGCACGTCTCGGCCATCGGCCTCGGCTGCTGGCAGCTCGGCGGGGACTGGGGGGACACGGACGAGCAGCGGTCCCAGGACATCCTCCATGCCGCGGCCGACGCGGGCACCACCTTCTTCGACACGGCCGATGTCTATGGAGACGGACGTTCCGAGAGGTCGATCGGGCGGTTCCTCAAGGATCGTCCCGACTCCTCCGCGTTCTTCGTCGCGACCAAGATGGGCAGGCGCCTGCCCGAGCAGGTGGCCGAGGGCTACACGCTCGACAGCTACCGGCGCTGGACCGACCGCTCGCGCGAGAACCTGGGCGTCGACACCCTGGACCTGGTGCAGCTCCACTGCCCGCCGTCCGCCGTGTTCCACGACCCGCAGACGTTCGAGGACCTGCGGGTCCTCAAGCAGGAGGGGCGCATCCGCGACTTCGGCGTCTCCGTCGAGCTGGTGGAGGACGCCCTCCACGTGCTGGGCGAGGACGACCTCGCGTCCGTGCAGATCATCTTCAACATCTTCCGCCGCAAGCCCGCCGAGCATTTCCTGCGCGAGGCGACCGAGCGTGGCGTGGCCGTGATCTCGCGCGTGCCCCTCGCGTCGGGCCTGCTGTCAGGGAAGTACGACGCGAGCACCACCTTCGCGGCGAACGACCACCGGAGCTACAACCGCGACGGCTCGGCCTTCGACGTGGGCGAGACCTTCGCGGGCGTGCCGTTCGAGGTGGGTGTGAAGGCTGCGCAGGAGGTGGCGGCCCTCACCCCCGAGGGCTGGACCACCGCCCAGATGGCGTTGCGGTGGGTGGAGCAGATGGGCTCCACGACGGTGATCCCGGGCGCGCGGACGCCGGAGCAGGCCCGTCAGAACGCCGCGGTGGGCGAACTGCCGACCATCCCCGACGGGACGATGGCAGCGCTCGCGAAGATCTACAACGACTCGATCAGGGAGCACGTGCACTCCCGCTGGTAGCCCGCGCGATCCGTGGTGCGGGCCTTCCCCGGCGGGTCGCTCAGCGCCGCTCTCGCGCGCTTTCGCGCAACTCCGGGTCGCTCAGCGTCGCCCGCCCGCGAGGTGACCGATGCCGCTGATCCTCGCCGCCATCGTGGCCGGCGCCGTCCTGCAGCGCGTGTCGGGCATCGGCTTCGCTGTCATCGTGGCGCCGTTCGTGGTGCTCGCCGTCGGTCCGGGCCAGGGCGTGGTGCTCGTGCAGGTCTTCGGGGCGCTCGTGTGCGTCCTGGTCCTGTTCCAGGTGTGGAAGGACGTCGACTGGCGGGCGTACTGGGGTCTGGTGCCGGCCAGCCTCGTGGGCATCGCGATCGGCGCGTGGGCGGCTGGACGGCTGCCGGTCGCGGAGGCGCAGGTGGTCACCGCCCTGATCCTCATCGCGTCGCTCACCGTCGTGATGTCGGTGAGATCGGGCCATCTCCAGCGGAGCCTGGGGGTGCTCATGAGCGGTGGCGCGGTCGCAGGTGTCATGACGACCCTCGCGGGCGCTGGCGGCGTCGCGCTGATCGTGCTCGCGCGGGCCACGCACTGGGAGCAGCGTTCCTTCGCCGCGACGCTTCAGCCCTACCTGATCACGATCTCCACGTCGACGGTGATCGCGCGCGTGATCGTCGACCCTGGCACCTGGCCGGACCTGCGTGTGTGGGAATGGGCGGTGCTCGTCGTCTCGATGCTCCTGGGGCTGTGGGCGGGTACCTGGGTCGCCCGACGTGTCACGCAGCGGACCGCGGCGCGCGTCACGTTCGCGGTCGCCTGGGTGGGTGCCATCGCCACCCTCCTGAATGGCCTCGCGAGGCTCTGACGGTCCCGTTCGGGTGAGCGAGTGTCGTTTCTGCGACGTCGGTGCATCTGAGGGGTGGGTCAGTGTCGCTCTGCGCGACGCGGCGCAGCCCCGCCGGCGCGCCCTCGCGTCGTTTCGCGGCGCCGGATGCATTGGGTAACCTTGTGATCTACCCCGCGCCTGTAGCTCAGGGGATAGAGCACCGCTCTCCTAAAGCGGGTGTCGACAGTTCGAATCTGTCCAGGCGCACCACCGTTCGCCCCATGCGAAGGCCGACAGGCCGATCACGCCGCGTCAGGCGGGACCACCAGCACCGGCAACGGCGCGAACTCCACGACGTGCATCGTGTGCGATCCGATGCCCGACACCACGTGGCCCGGCCGCTCCATCCGGCCCAGGACGATGAGCGTCGCACCGCACGCGGTCGCCTCGGCCAGGATCTCAGCGGCGACCCTGCCGTGGCGCTTGACCGCGACCACCGGAACGCCCGCCCGCGTCGCGAGGCGCTCCACCTGCGCGAGGGCCGCGGCGCATGCGACATCCCGGGACGACTCCAGCGCGACCGCCTCCGGTGATCCGGCGACGAGCCCGTCGTGCTCGACGACGGCCACCGCCCGCAGCGGCGCTCCGAACGCGCGGGCGTGGGCGATGGCGACGTCTGCGGCGTGGAAGGACGCCTCGGAGTCGTTGACGGCCACGAGCACAGGGCCACGCCACGGCTCGGTCATCACGCGCCTCCCGTCCGTGCCTCGGCCGGCCGCGCGTGCGCCGGTCGGGACTGCTCCTGCGCGCCGACGGCCCAGCGCACCCTCAGGTTCTCCTCGCGCTCGAGCTCGTCGAGGGCCCGCTCGATGCGCGTCAGCTCGGATTCGAGGTGAGGCACCCAACGATGCTCGACTGCTCGACGTCGGGTGCGGGTGGCGTACAGCTCCTGAGCGACCGTCGCCGCGGCGCGCCTGGTCGCGGCGTGGATCGCCGCCGCTCGGACGGCTTGGGCCATCGCCTCGGCCGCGTACGACACCGATGCGCCCGCGCCCGTCGGCCTTCGCGGCGGCACGTCCACCGCAGCGTCGTCGGGGAAGTCCAAGCCCATGACATGGCCCTCGGTGATCGTCACGCGGGCGCGGGCGAGCGGCGATGCCGCATCGATCGCGTCCCACCCGTCGAGCGCCGCGGCGCGCTCCGCCCACTCCAGCGCGGCGCGCGCGGCGTGCCCCCAGGCGTCCTCTAGACCGTCGGAGCGCAGCAGCAGGCGCTCATGCTCGGCGGCGACGATGCGCTGCTTGCGTTCCAGCAGCTCGACGCCGTGCCGGGCGACGCCCAGCTGGCGTTGCACCCGCAGGCGTGCGGCCCGACCCACGTCAGCCATCGTCGGCCTCCTCTCCGGAGGTCGGGAGATGGGCCGCGACCTGCGCCGGGGAGACCATGGTGAGCTCCTGCCGCGGCAGTGCGGCGAGCGCCCGCCAGGCGCGGTCGAGCGTGTCCTCGAGGGTGCGAGACTCGGCGTGGCCCTGGTTCAGCAGGTCCTGCTCCATCACGTGCCGGTAGGCGAGGTAGGCGCGGTCCGTCTCGCCCAGCGACGACGCTCCGACGAGTTCCGCGAGCGCCGCTGACTGGCGTGCGCGGGCGAGCGCGGCGAGCACCTGCGCGGCGACGTCCAGATGGTCGTCCCTGGTGCGCCCCGGTCCAGCGCCGCTGCGCATGAGGCGCGACAGCGAGCTGAGCGTGTCGACGGGCGGGTAGACGCCGCGCGCCGCGAGCTCGGGGGACAGCACGATCTGACCCTCGGTGATGTAGCCGGTGAGGTCAGGCACGGGGTGCGTGATGTCCCCGGCGGGCATCGTCAGCACGGGGACGATGGTGACGGAGCCATCCGTGCCCCTCACCCGGCCGCACCGTTCGTACAGCGTGGCCAGGTCGCTGTAGAGGTAGCCGGGGTAGCCGCGGCGTGCAGGGATCTCGCGGCGCGCGGCCGACACCTCGCGGACCGCCTCCGCATAGTTCGTCATGTCGGACAGCAGGACGAGCACGTCAGCACCGTCCTCGAAGGCCAGATGCTCGGCGATCGTGAGGGCCAGGCGCGGAGTGAGGATGCGCTCGATCGGCGGGTCGTCGGCGGCGTTGAGCAGCAGCACGAGCTCGCCCGACGCGGTGCGCGCCTCAAGGCGATCCCTGACGAACGCGATGTCGGCGTGGGTGAGACCCATGGCTGCGAAGACGACGCGGAACTCCGTCCCGGGGCTGACGGACTGTGCGGCGATCTGCGTCGCCAGGCTGAGGTGCGGCAGCCCTGCGACGGAGAAGATCGGGAGCTTCTGCCCGCGCACCAGGGTGGTCAGGGCGTCGATGACGGACACGCCGGTGAGGATCGGCTCGCGTGGCGGCTCGCGTTCCACGGGGTTGAGCGGCCACCCGCTGACGGGTGCCACCTGGGAGGCGGTGATCGGAGGTCCGCCGTCCAGGGGTGCGCCTCTGCCGTTGCATACGCGTCCCAGCCAGTCGGTGCCGACGGGGATGTGCAGCGGCCGCCCGCCGAAGCGCACCTCGATCCCGCCGGGAGTGAGCCCCTCCGTCCCCTCGAAGATCTGCACGGTCGCCTGATCGCCGTCGAGGTCCAGCACCAGCCCGTGGCGGAGCCCTTCAGGCGTGGCGATCTCCGCGGACTCGTCCCAGCCGACGCCGTCGACCCCGCCGACGACGACGAGCGGCCCGCGGATCGCGCGGATGTCCTGGTGGCCGATGCGGGCCTGGGCGAGCGCCGACGACCGTCCCTCGGGTCCCTGTCCGGGTCGGGTCGCGTTCATGGCAGCTCCCCGAGCTGGGCGACCATGCGATCGCGGATCTCCGCCACCGCGCCGGCCTGGTCGGTGCCGACGTCCTGCGCGGCGCGGATCACCGGCCCGAAGTCGAGCCGTTCGACGGCGGTCGCCGTTGCGCCCCGGTCGATCGCCGCGTGGCAGGCGTCGATCACCCCGAGCACCAGGTCCAGCAGCGCGGCGCCCTTCGCGTCGGAGCAGGTGGCGTCGTTCGGGTGGAGCGCGTTCTGAGCCAGCACGGACTCGCGCAGCAGCCGCCCGCCGAGCACGACCATGCGCTCGCGGCCGGGCAGGGAGCCGACGCCGATCACCTCGGCCAGCGAGGAGAGCCGGTCCGCCTCCGCGAGGATCGCGAGCGCGGTCGCTCGCCGCGCGGCCCATTCGGGATCTCCGTGGACGGTCTGCCAGCGGGCCAGCCCGTCGGTGTCGCGCGCGAACGAGCCGGACCAGTGCACGGCGGGGTAGTGGCGCGCGTAGGCGAGGTCGCGGTCGAGCATCCACATGGCGCGCACGAACCGTTGCGTGATGGTGGTGACGGGTTCCGACATGTCGCCACCAGGAGGGGAGACGGCTCCGATCACGGTGACGGACGCGTCGTGCCCGCCCAGGGTGGTGACGCGGCCCGCGCGCTCGTAGAAGGCCGCGAGCTGGGAGGCGAGGTCCGCGGGGAAGCCCTCCTCTGCTGGCAGGTCGCCGCGCCGGTTCGCGAACTCGCGCAGCGCCTCCGCCCAGCGGGATGTGGAGTCGGCGATGACGACGGCCTGGTAGCCCATGTCCCGGTAGTACTCGGCGATGGAGATGCCCGTGTAGATGCTGAGCTCGCGCGCCATCATCGGCATGTTGGACGTGTTGGCGACCACGACGGTGCGTTCCACGAGCCTGCCCCCGGAGCGGGCGTCGGTGAGGCGGCCCAGGTCGTCGAGCACGTCGGCCATCTCGTTGCCGCGCTCGCCGCAGCCGACGTAGACGATGACGTCGGCGTCGCACCACTTGGCGATCTGCTGCAGCAGCATGGTCTTGCCGGTGCCGAATCCGCCCGTGACGGCCGCCGCAGCACCGCGCGGGACGGGGAAGAAGAGGTCGAGCACCCGCTGCCCCGTGTGCAGGGGGACAGGGTCCGCCTGGCGCTCGCGGAAGGGCCGGGGACGACGCATCGGCCACCGCTCGGACAGCCTCACCTCCCGGTCGCCGACCCCGGCGACACCGATCCTTGCCACCGCGTCGAGCGCCCCCACCTCGCAGTCGTCCGCGATCCAGTCGACGGTGCCGGATGCCCCGGCGGGGACGATCACCCGATGCTCGACGGCACCCGAGTGGGGCACCGTCCCCAGCACGTCGCCCTCGGAGACCCCGTCGCCTGCGCGCACCGTGGGGACGAACCGCCAGCGGCGACCGCCGTCGGCCCCCGCCACGGACTCGGGCCGGTCGGGACGCAGCCAGATCGGGGCCGACGTGAGCGGGCGCATCAGGCCGTCGAACGCCGCGCCCAGCAGGCCGGGTCCGAAGAGCCCCGTGAGCGGCTGGCCGCTGCCCGCCGCGGGCGCGCCCACCCGCAGACCGCCGGTGTACTCGTAGGCCTGCATCGTGGCGCGGGTGCCGTCCACTGCGACGACCTCCGCGCTGATCCGATCCGCTCCCACGTGCAGGATCTCGCCCATGGCGACGTCCGGCACTCCCTCGGCCTCCAGCAGGGGTCCGGTCACGCGCACGGTCCGGCCGACGCGCCCCGGTGCGTCGTGCCTGGTGCTCACTCCGTCCACAGGTCCGACACCTCCCCGCCCATCGACTCGAGCGTCGCCTTCGCGAGCGTGGGGAGCGTGAGGTCCAGCCGACGCGTGCCGAGCGTCGCGACGACGCCTCCCCGTGCGTCCTCCTCGACGGTCGCGCCGGAGCCGAGCACGGTGACGGCGCGATCGCTGAGCGCCTCGCGCATCGCGGGATATGTCGGAGAGTCGCGCAGGCCCTCGGCGCGTGCGAGCACCAGGGCCTCGAGCTCCGCGTGCAAGGACTCCCGCGCCCCAAGGCGCAGCTCATGGGCGCGACGGCGCTCGCGAGCGGACCTCAGCGAGGCATCCGCCCGCGCTGCCGCCACTCCTGCCTCGACCGCGCGTCGGCCGATCGCCTCCACCTCGCGGGTGGCCTCCGCCGCCGTCGCGTCCGCCCGGTGCGCGGCGTCGTCGAGCACCGCGTCCGCGCGCGTCTGCGCCCGTGCGAGGATGTCCGCGCGCAACGGCGCGAGCGAGGCGTCGGCTCCAGGGGGCAGGCCCTTCATGACGGGATCACCGCCGTCAGCGGAGAGTCGAGCGCGTCGGTCCGCTCCCCGAGCGCCTGGGCCGCCCGAGCGCTCAGCAGCACGAGCGCCACCTCGGGCCCGAGGGTGCCCCACGCGGCGCGCACCGCCGTCGCGTCCTCGGCACACCGCAGATCCACCCCTGCCAGCGCGAAAGCGCCGATCACCCGGCGTTCGCCGAGCGCGACGACGACGCCTTCCGTGAGGGCCGCGGGACGGCTCATGCGTTGCCGATCAGGATGATCGCGATGATGAGGCCGTAGATCGCGATGCCTTCCGCGAGCCCGACCACCACCATCGCCCGCCCGAACATCTCGGGGCGTTCGCTCATGGCCGCCAGCGCCGCCGAGCCCGTGTACGCCACCGCGATCGCCGCGCCGATGGACGAGCCCGCCACGGCGATGGCCGCGGCGATCAGCGCCGAGCCGTTCGCCGTGCTCGCCGTCTGGGTCGCGGTATCGGTGGCCGTGGCGGCGTCCGCCGCGGGGCCGGTCATGAGCACCAGCATGGCGCCGGCGAGCACCGCCAGGTTCGTGGTGACCAGGGCCACGACCCCGGATCTGCCGCGGCGGCGCAGCAGCGCGGTCGCGCCGATGGCGACGAGCGCGAGGACGGGAAGGGCGAGCAGCCAGACGGTCATGGTCAGTCCTTTCGGATCGGCGCCTGAGGCGCGGTCGGGGACGATGCGGTAGCGGGCGATGCTGCGGTCGGCCCGTGGGGAGACGGCACCGCGGCAGGCGGCGCGTCGTCCGTAGGAGACGGCGTCAGGTCGGGGCGCCACGGCCGGAACGCGCGTCCCTCCCCGACGAAGACTCGGGAGAACAGCTCGTAGTACTCGAGGCGTAGCGCCTGGATCCCAGCGATCAGTGCCTCGAGTCCGAACGTGATGACGTTGCCGACCACGAAGACGAGCACCGCGGCCACGTAGCCCAGGCCGGATCCCCACAGCGAGGTGGTGCCGGACCAGATCACGGACAGCAGCGCGGCGTGCGTCAGTCCGAATGCGGCAAGGCGGGCGAACGAGACGACGTTCGAGCCGAGCCTGCTCACGCTGTCCACGGACTCGATGCCGGCCTGCAGGATCGCTGTCGCGCCTCCTCCCGCCTCCGTCAGCACGCCGACGAAGATCAGCACCAGCGCCGCGAGCGCGAGCGCGGCTCCGGCCGCGATCAGCGGCGTGACGTGCGTGGCCAGGCCCCAGGCGAGCAGGCCGAGCGAGACGAACAGTCCCGAGCCGGCGATCCCGGAGCGCGAGTACAGGGCGTACGCCCACCCTCCCTCGCGGACGCGGTTCACCGTGCCCGTCGCGTACGAGCCGGCGAGCAGCAGGGCACCCAGGGCGACCGCCGCGAGCAGCAGCGGCACCGGCTCCTGCATCGGGTCGAGCCACAGCACGGGCACCAGCCCTGTAGGCCCGAAGGCCGCGCCGTAGAGGGCGCCGAAGACGATGGCGGTCACACCGGCCAGCGTCACGAACAGCCACGTGCGCCGGATGCCGCGGAAGCGTCTGATCCCTCCCGCTCGCAGCGCCAGTCCGACGCCCACGAGGATCGCCCCGTGGCCCACGTCGCCGAACATCATGCCGAACATCAGGATGTACGCGGCGGCCGCCAGTCGCGCGGGGTCCAGGTCCGCGTAGGGCACGACGCCGTAGGTGTCGACCAGGGTCCGCGACGTGCCGCCCGTGCCGCCGGGCATCAGCGTGGGCGGCTGCGCGCCGGGCGGGACGCGCAGCGCAGCGACGGCACCGCCGCAGGGCGCCAACGCGGCGGTCAGGGCGTCGTGCTCGCGCCGCGGCATCCATCCCACCCATCCGGTCAGACGCTCGTGGACGACGCCCGCCGCGGCCGCTCGGCGCAGCTCGTCCGTCTCTGCGGATCCGGCCGTACGCAGGTCCAGCTCCACGACGCCCGCGCGGGCTATCGCGCGCAGCGCGCGCTCGCGGTCCTCGGTGTGGACCACGATCGCGACCCGTTCCATCACCACGGGGGCGTGCGGCTCACGTGGGGCGCGAGGCTCACGAGGCGACATCGAGCACCTCCCTGGCTCCCTGGCCCTCGCCGGCGGCGCCGACGGCGGCGAGGGCGGCCTGGACACGCCACGCGTCTGCGCTGAGCAGCGCGATTCCCGCGACCACGACGTCGGGTCCCGGGGTTCCGTCCCGCAGCATCGCGCCGGCCTCCGCCTCCGTGCGGGCGTGCAGGCGTGCCTCGGCCCGCCAGAGGTCGCCGGGAAGGGCGATCCCGCCGAGAACCGTGCCCACGCGACGGGGGAGCGCGGCCACGAACGACGGCAGGTCGGGAGCGGACTCCCAGGCGTGCCCGAGCAGCGGGGCTGCCCTGGTGCGGAGCGTCGGTCCGGGACGGACACGGTCGACGAAGAGCAGTCGCGCCAGGGCGAGCGCGCATTCTTGCGTGCACCACGTGCGTGCGGCAGGTGCCACCTGCGCGTAGCGCACCAACGACGCGGCGGTGAGGATGTCCGCAAGCTGGGGGTCGTCGTCGGGCACCTCCCCCCATGCGGTGCGCGCCAGCAGGTGCGTCAGCGCTGTGGCGGACGCAGCGGTGCGCAGCAGGCCCCACGAGGTCTCGAGCGCGCCGAGCTCGTACGGACTGGTGGCCGGCCCACCCTCGAGCTCGCGCCGGTGCTGCAGGATGTTCTCTCGCTCGAAGCGTGCGGCCGCGGCCCGCAGGATCCCCGTGCCGGAGGCGGGAGCCCACCCCGCGAGCACGCGCAGCTGCCACAGCAGCGTCTCGCGTGCCGCCCGCTGCAGAGCCTCCGGGCCGGAGACGTGCGCCGCTCGCACCCCGTAGCTCCAGCGGGACAGCAGGTCCTCGACCTCCGTCCACGTCCGCGCCGAGGCGATCCTGAGGGCGCCCTGCTCGCCGGCGCGGCCCGCGGCGAGCGCGCGCACCCGGACCGACGCGGCCACCCACGCGGCGCTCACGACGCTGCCCCCAGGTCCGCCTGCAGCGTCGCCACGACCGCGTCGGCGGCCTCGGCGACCCGCGGCGAGCGCGCGTCGAGCAGCCTTGCCGCGTCGTCGCGCGCACGTTGCATGAGTGCCGCGTCCTCGGCGGCGGCGTCGGCCAGGATCGACGCGGCGGCGTCCGCCTCACGCGCGGGGGCCTCGCGTCTGGCGCGTGCGACGTCGGCGGCGGCGTCGCGCCGCGCCTGCTCCAGCCGCTCGACCGCGAGTGCCTCGGCCTGCGCGGTGAGTCGCGCGGCGGCGTCCAGGTCGGCGTCCAGGGCCGCGAAGACGGGGGCGAGCTCGAGAACGGGGCCGGAGCGCTCGGCGACATGCTCGGCGGACTCGGCCGCTCCTCCTGGTGCTGTCACCGGGCGGAATCGGTCAAGGATCTCCTGCCAGCGCATCTCTCTTCCTCGAGCCTGCGGCTGTCGGGCGGCGTGACCGTCCGATCTTCTTCGAATCTACTCTCGGGCGGTGCGCGGCGCGCGTCGCCCGCGTGTGCATCGTGCCTGGAACGAGCGGGAGGGGTGGAGGTGTCTCGGGTCGTCCGCTCAGCGGCGGCCTGGGCGGACGAGCCGTCGCGCCCTACGCGCCCAGGACGGCCCACCCGTGGGGGGCGACCTCGTGCGGCCGGGCGAGCGTCGCGTCGTCCGCGTCGAGCAGCGGTCCGGTCGGTGTGAGCGCCGCAGGAGCGTCGGAAAGGTTGAGCACGACGGAGAGTGCGTCGCGTCCGGCAGCGGTCCTGAAGGTGGCGACCTCGTTCGTGAGCGAGACCTGCTCGGTGGTCGCCCGATGCAGCCATGGCCGGTCCCGCCGCAGCCGAAGCAGGCGCCGGTGGAGCTGCAGCACGCCGTCGTCGCCCGTCATCGTGGAGGGGTCGGCGGGAAGCTCGGGGCGGATGGCGTCGTCGCCGCCCGCGCGTTCCTCCTTCAGGGCGTGCAGCCCGAACTCGTCGCCCGCATAGATCTCCGGCGTGCCGCCCAACGTGGCGAGTGCGACGATCGCGTGAGGAAGGTGGCGCGGGTCCTCGATCCGGCTCGCGATCCGCGTGACGTCGTGGTTGCCGACGAAGGTGACCGGCGCGAACGTCGCGAGCATGCTGTCGTGCCTCGTGAGGGTCCATGCGAGCTCGAACAGGTTGCGGTCGTTGATGCTCGACCAGAGCGCCTTCCACAGCTCGTACTGGGTGACGGTGTCGGCGGTCGAGTCGGTCACGAAGGCCGCGTAGTCGCCGTGGATCACCTCGGCCTCGCACCAGAGGTCCGGATGGGTGCGTCGGACCTCGGGCAGGACGCCTGCCCAGAACGAGGTGGGGACGGCGTACGCGGCGTCCAGCCGCCAGGCGTCCGCGCCTCTGTCGAGCCAGTGCCGCATCGTGTCGATCACGAGGGATCGCACCCGAGGGTCGTCATGGTTCAGGGTGAGCAGGGAGTCGTGACCCTCGAAGGGGACGAAGCGACGACCGCCGGGGTCGCCGTCGCGGCGCAACCATGAGGACTCGTCGGACTCAGGGCCCGCCGCCAAGGCGGCCTGCGCCAGCGGATGGGCGCGGCCCACATGGTTGAAGACGCCGTCGAGCTCGAGCCGCAGCCCACGGTCGTGCACGGCGGCCGCGAGCGTGTCGAAGTCCTCCTGCGTGCCCAGCCGAGGGTCGATCCGGAGGTGGTCGGTGGTGTCGTAGCCATGGGTGCTCGAGGCGAAGATCGGGCCGAGCGCAATGCCGGTGGCGCCCAGCGCGACCACATGGTCCAGCCAGGGGATCAGGCGCAGCAGCCGGTGCTCGTCGGGGCCGACGGGCCCGCTCGACGGCTCGGGCAGGACGCCGCACGCGCCGAGCGGGTAGACGCGCCACCACACGGTGTCGGCGACCCAGGTCGGTTCCGTGGTCATGGGGCCCCCTTGGACGAGCTCCGCCGCGGCGGCGGAGTCTCGCTCCACCGTAGCGGGCGCGTCAGGCGTCGACGCGCGCGAACGGAAGCGGTGAGGTGCGGGGGCAGGAATGGTGCGGTGCGGGCGACCTGTGCACCGGTCAGGGGATCAGGTCGGAGGCGATGGCCTGCGCGGCAGCGGCCCGCTCGGCCGCCGTGCCGCCGATGTCGGAGCCCGTCTTGTTGGCGATCAGGACGGCCATGATCGCCATGCGGACGCGGAGCCGGTCCTCGATGGTCGCGTTCTCAGGTGCGGCGGCCTCGCCGAGCCGGGCCTTGAGGTCGTGGACCACCGCGGTCGTGGCGCCGAGGTTCTGCAGGGCGACCTCGTTCTGCTGCACGCAGCGCATGACCTCGCCTGGGACCCCGCGTGCGATCTCGCCGAGCCGGCGGATCATCTCGAGGCGGCGTGCGTGGGTGGAGGGCTCCGACTCCATCCACGCGACGAGGGCGTCGACCTCGGTGGCGGCTTGGCCGAGGAGGGAGTCGAGGATCTCCTCCTTGGTCTTGAAGTGGTAGTACAGCGCGGCCTTGGTGACGCCGAGGTCCTCGGCGATCTCGCGCAGCGAGGTCTGGTCGTAGCCGTTGTCCGTGAACCGCTCGAGCGCGACGCTCTGGATGCGTTCGCGGGTGTCCCCGCGTCGGCGGGTGGCGGTCTCGGTCATGGCTTTCCTCTCCCGGCAATGAATTCGCAAGTTCTGGGAATTGACTTGACGACCGGCTAGTTACGTGAATAGTATCACCGAGAGAACTTACCGGACGGCTAGGAAGTTCCCCAGGGCCCTAGGGCCCAGCCGCAGACGCCGTCCCGCAGACCGTCGGCCCCCAAGGGGTGCGTCGGTCCCGCCCCGGAAGGGGCCTCAGGCCACCGTCGGCCTCACCGAACCTCACGCATCGGTGGGCTGCCCGCATACGAAAGGTCCTCATGGACACCACACCCGATCCCCGCCGTTGGTGGGGTCTCGCCGCCATCGGGCTGGCGCAGCTCATGGTCGTGCTCGACATGACCATCGTCAACATCGCGATGCCCACCGCGCAGGCGGACCTGGGCATCTCCGACGCCGATCGCCAGTGGATCATCACGGCGTACACGCTCGCCTTCGGGGGCCTCCTGCTCCTCGGCGGACGCATGGGCGACGTCTTCGGACGCAAGCGCATCATGATCATCGGCCTCGCCGGATTCGCGGCCGCCTCGGCCTTCGGTGGACTCTCGCAGACGTTCGCGATGCTCATCATCGCCCGTGCCCTCCAGGGCATGTTCGCGGCGCTGCTCGCCCCGGCGGCCCTGTCCATGCTGAACGTCACGTTCACCGAACCGCGCGAGCGGGCCAGGGCGCTCGGCGTCTACGGCGCCATCGCCGGCGGTGGCGCCGCGATCGGTCTCATGCTCGGCGGCCTGCTCACGCAGTACGTCGACTGGCGCTGGACCCTCACGGTCAACGTGCCCATCGCGGTCGTCGCGATCATCGGCACCGTCATGTTCCTGCACGACCACAGCACGCACGGCATCCATGCCAAGCTCGACGTCCCCGGCGCCGTGCTCGCCACCGGTGGCCTGCTCGCGATCGTGTACGGCCTCAGCGAGGCCGAGCAGAACGGCTGGACCTCCACGCTCGTGCTCTCCATGTTCGCGATCGGCGCGGTGCTGCTCACCGCGTTCATCCTGGTGGAGCGCCGCACCCCGCACGCCCTGCTGCCGCTGCACCTGATGCGTGACCGCAACCGCGCGGGAGCGCTGCTCACCGTCGGACTCACCCAGATCGGCATGTTCGGCGTGTTCCTGTTCCTCACCTACTACCTGCAGGGCGTCCAGGGCTTCTCCCCCATGAAGACCGGCTTCGCGTTCCTGCCCATGGTGCTCGGGATGATGTCCGGCGCGGTCGGCATCTCCGCCCGCCTGCTGCCTCGTGTGGGACCCCGTCGCCTGATGCTGCCCGGCATGCTCATCGCCGCGTCGGCGCTCGCCTTCCTCACGCAGATCCAGGTCGACTCGTCGTACTGGCTGCACATCTTCCCCGGCCTCATCGCCCTCGGGCTCGGCATGGGCATGACCTTCATGCCCTCCATGGCGACCGCGACAGGCGGCGTCCGTGGGACCGACGCGGGCGTGGTGTCGGCCACGCTCAACACGACCCAGCAGGTCGGTGGCTCCATCGGGATCGCCCTGCTGAACACCGTCGCGGCCACGGCCACCGCGAACTGGATCGCCGACAACGCCGCCACGACCCCCGCCGAGATGGCGCAGGCAGCGGTGCACGGCTTCACCACGGCCATGTGGATCTCCGTCAGCGCGGTCCTGCTGGCAGCGCTCACCGCGGCGATCCTCATCAACGTGCGTCCCACGCACGGCCGCGGCTCGACGCCCGTCGCCCCCGCGACCGGCGTCCCGGCCAACGACCAGGCGGTGGCCGTCACCGCCGCCTCCCACGAGGGCGGGCCCGCAGAGATGCGCCCCTGACACCTCGTCCCTCGCAGCGCCCCTCGGCTCCATCCGGGGGGGCGCTGCTGCGTCACCGGAACGATCCGCGTCGTCCCTGCTAAGCGACGGAACCTCGGCCGGCGTACCGTGAGCATATGGGCGGTCTGCTCCGGCGCAACCTCGAGATGATCGTGCTGATCCTCTCGGGAGTCCTCCTGGCCGCGGGCGGGATCGCCTGGTGGGCATCCGCCGCTGACACGGCCCGGTGGCTCTGGATCGCAGACACGCTGCTGGGCCTTGTCTTCGCGCTCGCGGCCACCCTTCAGGCGGCCCGGCAGCATCGGCCCACGGTCGACATCATCGCGGTGCTGGCCCTGGCCGGCGCGCTCGCGGTGGACGAGCCGCTGGCCGGCGCGATCATCACGCTCATGCTTGCCACCGGCCAGGTGCTGGAGGCGATGGCCGATGCTCGGGCGCGGCGCGAGCTGAGCCTCCTGACGGCCCGGGCGCCGCGCACCGCCACGCGCGTCACGGCGGACGGTCTCGTTGAGATCGCCGTCGCTGACGTCGTGATCGGCGATCGGCTGCTGGTGAGGCCAGGCGAGGTGGTGCCGGTCGACGGACGGCTCGCTCAGGACTCCACGTTCGACGAGTCGGCCCTCACAGGGGAGCCTGTGCCGGTCGAGCGGCCGGCGGGCGAGGACGTGCGCTCCGGCGTCGTCAACGTCGCGGGCCCTGCCGAGATCCTCACCACCACGACTGCGGAGACGTCGACGTACGCCGCGCTGGTGCGCCTGGTCGAGGCCGCGCAGGCCACGTCGGCCCCGTTCGTCCGCACGGCCGACAGGTGGGCGATCGCGTTCGTCCCGCTCACCCTGGTGCTGGCTGGCGTGGCGTGGGCGGCGTCCGCCGACCCGGTGCGAGCCGTCGCGGTGCTCGTGGTCGCCACCCCCTGCCCGCTCCTGCTGGCCGCGCCGATCGCGATCGTGTCGGGGCTGTCGCGGGCGGCGCGCCTGGGCGTCGTCGTCAAGGGGGGCGGAGCGCTCGAGCAGCTGGCGCGCGGCAAGGTGGTGCTGGTGGACAAGACCGGCACCCTCACGCGAGGTCGGCCCGAGCTTGCGGACGTGATCACCGCCCCCGGATACGACGCCGATCTCGCGTTGCGGCTCGCCGCCTCGGTGGACCAGTTGTCCGCGCACGTGCTCGCCGGGCCGATCGTCGAGGCGGCCAGAGCGCGCGGGCTCGACCTCGCGATGCCCGCGGACGTGATCGAGACGCACGGGCAGGGCGTCGAGGGTGTCGTCGACGGGCGGCGCACACGGGTGGGCCGCTACTCGTGGATCGCGGGACCGTCCCCCGAGCGATGGATCCGACGGGTCCGCAGGCGTGCCGACCTGGACGGCTCCGCGAGCTCGCTCGTCGAGGTGGACGGCGCCGTGGTGGCCGCGCTGCTGCTGCGGGACCCGATCAGGCCCGACGCTCCCCGCATGGTCCGCGCCCTGCGTGCGGCCGGCGTGACGCGCGTCGTCCTCGCCACGGGGGACCGGGCCGACGTGGGCACCGCCGTGGGCCGCATCGTCGGCGTGGACCAGGTGCTCGCCGACTGCACCCCCGAGGACAAGCTGGCGGCGCTCGGTCGGGAGGCCGCGCACGGCGCGACGATCATGGTGGGCGACGGCATCAACGATGCGCCGGCGCTTGCCGCCGCCGACGTGGGGGTCGCCCTCGCTGCGCGAGGCGCGACGGCGTCGTCGGAGGCGGCTGACGTGGTTCTCACGGTGGACAGGATCGATGCGCTCGCGGACGCGATGGCAGTGGCGAAGCGCTCGCGACGGATAGCCCTACAGGCGGTCGGCGTGGGGATGGGGCTGTCGCTGCTGGCGATGATCGCCGCAGCGTGGGGGCTGCTTGCGCCGACGGTGGGCGCGGCGCTCCAGGAGGTGATCGACCTGCTGGCGATCGCGATCGCGCTGCGGGCGGTGCTGCCGGGGCGGCTGCACTCCGTGGCGCTGAGCGCGGACGATCGCGCGACTCTCGCGGCGCTGCATGAGGAGCATGACAACGTCGCGCCGCTCGTGGAGAGGGTGGCGACCGTGGCAGATGCGCTGTCCGCGCACGAGCCCGACGTGGGCGCGGCGGTCGCGCTGGTGCATGCGCTGGAGACCGAGCTGCTGCCGCACGAGCGCGCTGACGAGGAACGGCTGGTGCCTCTGGTCGCGAGGGCGCGCGGCACCGACGAGGCGGTGGCGGCGCTCAGCCGCACGCATGCGGAGATCGAGCATCAGGTGGGCAGGTTGCGGCGGCTGCTCGATGGCATCGACGGCGACCCGGAGCCGGACGACATCGTGGAGCTGCGCCGCATGCTCTATGGGCTCTACGGGGTGCTGCGCCTGCACAACGCCCAGGAGGACGAGGATGCGTTCAGCCTGATGCCCGCGCGTGGGTGACTCCGCGCCTCGGTGCCGTGCCCCCGGCCCGCGTGATCGATACGCATGGTCCGCCCGCCTGGTGGGTCCGCCTGCGGCTCCGTCCTGCTGGCATCTGGTGACAGAAAGATGCAGTTGACGAAATATTGCAGTGGCTGCAAGACTGCTCCCGTGAGCATGACGAGCGACATCGAGACCGGGCTGCGGCAGCGCAAGAAGCGGGCCCGTCGCGCTGCTCTCGTGGACGCTGCGCAGACGCTGGTGCTGGAGCACGGCCTCGACGCCGTCACCGTCGAGGAGATCAGCGCCAGAGCCGGAGTCTCGGGCCGCACCTTCTTCAACTACTTCGACTCCAAGGATGAGGCGGTGCTCGGACTTCCGAGCGCCGAGGTCGATGCGGACGTCGCGGCGGAGTTCACCGCCGGCGGTCCCACGGGTGACCCGTTCACCGACCTCGTGTATGTGGCGCAGTCGCTCGTCACGGGGCTCGCCGCGTCCACCGACGGGATGCTGCGCAGCCTCGCGCTCGTCCGAGCGGAGCCGAGGCTGCTCGCGCAGCAGATCGCGTGGTTCGATGCGCAGAAGGCGTCGTTCTCGTCGCTGCTCGAGCAGCGGATCGCGTCCGGCGCCGCGTCGGCCGATGCCGTGCTCGGCAGCAGCATGCTCATGCTGATGCTCCAGAACGTCGCCACCGAGTGGGGCCGCGACGGCTCCACCGACGACCCCGAGGAGATCCTCGATTCCGTGATCGAGCGGCTCACGCTGCTCGTCCCGTCGGCACGGTTCGCCGACTGACACCACCGTTCCACCTGCCCCCCACCCCAGCCCGCACCGATGCGCTCGCGCACTGCGGGCTGCCCTGAAGCGAAAGGTCCCCCCATGTCGGACATCACCGAGGCCCCGGTGGCCACCACCGAGGCTCCACCTGACAAGCCGCTCATCGAGCTCACGCAGCGCACCATCTGGCTCATCTTCGGCGCGCTCATGGCGAGCATGCTGCTGTCCTCGCTCGACCAGACGATCGTGAGCACCGCCATGCCGACGATCGTCGGCGAGCTGCACGGCGTCGAGCATCAGGGGTGGGTGGTCACCGCCTACATCCTGGCGATCGCGATCGTGATGCCGCTGTACGGGAAGTTCGGCGATCAGTGGGGCCGGCGCTGGCCGTTCATGATCGCGGTGGTGCTGTTCACCACGGGTTCGCTGCTGGGCGGTCTGGCCCAGAACTTCCCCGAGCTCGTGGCGGCGCGCGCCGTGCAGGGGCTGGGCGGCGGCGGTCTGATGATCCTGTCGCAGGCGATCATCGCGGACATCGTGCCGGCGTCGCAACGCGGACGTTACATGGGCCCGATGGGTGCGCTGTTCGGCATCTCCGCGGTCGTCGGCCCGCTGCTCGGCGGCTGGCTCACCGATGGGCCCGGCTGGCGCTGGACGTTCTGGATCAACGTGCCTGTCGGCATCGCCGCGGTGGTCGTCGCGTGGTTCGCGCTCCGCCTCCCGACCCACCGGTCCGACAGGCCGATCGACTGGGCGGGCATCCTCACGATGGTGCTGGGCACCACCGGCATCGTCATGCTCACGAGCTGGAAGTCGCTCGGCCACGAGGGCTACGACTGGTCGGATCCGATGCTGTCCGGGCTGGCCATCCTCACCGCCTTGGCCGTCGCGGCGTTCATCGTCGTCGAGAACCGCGCCGCGGAGCCGCTGATCCCGCTCCGGCTGTTCAAGAACACCACCTTCACCATCACCACCCTGATCGGCCTGGTGCTGGGCATGGGCATGTTCTCCGCGATCGCGATGCTGCCCACGTTCCTGCAGATGTCCACCGGCGCGGGCATCACCGAATCCGGCTTCCTCATGCTGCCGATGATGGCGGGCATGATGCTCACGGCGATCGGCTCGGGCTTCCTCATCAGCTCGAGCGGCCGCTACAAGATCTTCCCCGTGGTGGGGCTGGCGATCACCGCGGGCGGCATCGCGTGGCTCACCCAGATCTCGGGCGACATGTCCATGGTGCTGTTCGGGGCGATGATCTTCGTGCTCGGCGCGGGCATCGGTCTGGTCATGCAGACGATCGTGCTGGCCGTGCAGAACTCGGTGGACCCGCACGAGGTGGGCACGGCCACGAGCTCGAACAACTTCTTCCGCGAGATCGGCGCCGCGGTCGGCACCGCGCTGTTCACCACGATCTTCACGTCGCGCCTCGCCGACAACTTCGCGGCGCTGGCGGCATCCGCACCTGCGGACCAGGGGGCGGGCGGCTCGTTCGACGGCGCCAGCCTCACCCCCGAGTTCGTGCAGTCGTTGCCCGAGCCGCTCCACACGGGAGTGGTCGACGCGTTCACGAACGCGCTCGCGCCGTCGTTCTGGTACCTCGTGCCGCTCGTCGTCGTCGGCTTCGTCCTCACGCTCTTCCTGCGTGAGGTGAAGCTGTCCGACGAAGCCGGCATGGTCGCGCGCGGTGAGGCCGTCGCGGCCGGGGGTCACTGACCCGCGGCCGGCTCGGACTGTCGACGCCGCCCCGTCGTCGTCGCGCTGAGAGGCGCATCGACGGCGGGGCGACGTCGTGTCGGCCCTTGGTCCCTGGCCAGATGCTTCACCAGTGAAGTACATTGCGAGGCGTGGACGACGCCGCCGCTCCGATCGCCCCCCTGACCCCCGAGCAGGACGATTTCGCGCGCGCCCTCGCGCGCGCCGTCCTCTACATCCCGCGATCATTCACCGCCGACCTGGGCCGGGATCTCGGCATGACCAGCACCGAGTTCTTCACCCTCGCGCACCTCTCCGACGCCCCCTGCGGACGCGCCCGGATGGGTGATCTCGCGCTCGCCACGGCGCTCAGCCTCAGCGCGACCACGCGCGTCGGCGGGCAGCTCGCCCGCGCCGGCTATGTGACCAAGGTTCGCGCGGCCGACGATGGACGCGGCTGGGAGGCGCACCTCACCCAGGCAGGCCGCGACCAGCTCGCGCGGGCGTACCCGCACCGTGTCGCTAGCCTGCGCCACCGAGTCTTCGACCGCCTGCAGGGCGTCGACCTCGAGCCGCTCACGCGAGCGCTCGACAGCATCGTCGCCGACGACTGATCCGTCCGTACCAGGAGGCACACATGACAGCAGAGCCGCTGCGCACCGCCGAGTTCGACCGCTTCGGGCCGTGGGTGGACCAGGTGGAGGTCCTCGACGACCTTCCGCCGCTGTACCGCGACCATCCGTTCGACCTCGCAGCGGCGCGCCTGGTGCTCAAGGTGCCCCGCAACATCGCGCGCCGCGACGCGCGTCCCGACATGGACCTCTACGACCACCTGCTGATCCTCGAGGAGGATCGGCTCACCGTGCTGAGCAGGCACGCGCGCGCCGACGCGCGGGACGGGTCGAACGCGGCGAGTCGCGGCTACGGGGCACGCGTGATCCCGCTCGGCGACGTGCTCGCAGTGTGGGACACGGTGGATCTGCTCGCGGGGCAGCTGTCGGTCGTGGTCAGGGGGCAGGCGCCCGTGGAGGTGCCCTTCAACGGGTCGGCGCGCAAGCAGATCGACCGCCTGGTCATGGAGATCGTCGACTGCACGGCGTCGGCCTCGATCCGCGGGGCGGGCGGGAGGCTGCTCGCCGCGCCCACCGGCGGCACGCCGGCCGCGATCCGCGAGGCGCTCATGCTGGACAAGGGAGTGGTGGCCGACTACGCCGAGTCCGCGGCCCACCGCGAGCGGCTCGAGGTGCTGGCGTGGCACCCTCGGCAGCCGTTGGAGCCGATCGGCGTCGGTATCGAGGGAGCACTGCGACGCCTGTCCCATGCGATCCTCCCGGCCACCCTGCAGGCGGCTGTGATCGCGCGCACCCCGTCGACCCTGGAGGTGTTCACCAGGCATGAATGGATCCTGCGTCGCAAGAAGCCGGTCCACTCGTCGACCCACCTGATCGTGCCGCTGGCCGCGATCGACTCGATGCGCGCGACGCCGCATCCGGGGTACGCACGGACCGTGGACGTGACGCTCGCGGCGCGTGGGGCGGCGGTCGTGCTGTCGATGCCGCAGGACGGGCCCACGTATCGGGCGCTGAGCGTCGCCCTCTGAACGCGACACGTGTCGCTGATCGGGACCTGGGTCCCGGGCAATTCGACGAGTGTCGAGCAATCCTGGCGTGGCAGTATCACTTGCGTCCAAGGACGGCCGCGAGCATCTGTTCCCCGGCGGTTGCGCGGGGGTCCGGGCGCCCCGGATGAAGGACACGTCAATGAAGTTGCTCGAACCCGGCGCCATCGGCTCGATGGAGCTCAAGAACCGCGTATTCATGGCCCCCATGGGCACCACCACCGAACCGGACGGCTCGTTCCATGAGCGCTCCATCCGCTACTACGAGGAGCGGGCCCGCGGCGGCTTCGGCCTCATCATCACCGGCGCCAACCAGGTGACCACCGAGTACGAGCAGAAGGCCTGCAACATCATCGGCACCGACCGGTCGATGGAGCAGATGAAGGAGCTCGTCAACCGCATCCACACGGCTGGCGCCAAGCTCTGCATCCAGATCACCCCGGGCCTGGGACGCATGCAACTGCCCTACGCGGCCGAGGTCGCACCGCTCGCCGCCAGCGCCGTCGAGTCCTACTGGTTCCCGGGCCTCATGTGCGAGCCGCTGAGCGTCGAGCAGATCCAGCACCTCGTCGCCAAGATGGGCGAGGGCGCCGCGTTTGCCAAGGCCGCGGGCGCCGATGCCGTCGAGATCCACGGCTACGGCGGCTACCTGATCGACCAGTTCAGCTCGGCGCTGTGGAACAAGCGCGAGGACGAGTACGGCGGCGACCTCAAGGGCCGCATGAAGTTCGGCCTGGACATCGTGAAGTCCGTGCGCGACGCGGTCGGCCCGGACTTCCCGATCCTCTACAAGTACACTCCGTACCACGGCGTTCCCGGCGGTCGCGAGCTTGAGGAGGGCCTGGAGCAGACCCGCCTGATCCAGGAGGCCGGCGTCGACGGACTGCACGTCGACATGGGCTGCTATGAGGCCTGGTACAAGGCCATCCCGACCGTCTACCAGCCCATCGCCCTGCAGGCCTGGCTCGCCGCCGAGGTGAAGAAGATCGCCACCGTGCCCGTGCTCACCGTCGGCAAGCTCAACGACCCTGCCGTCGCCGAGGACGTCCTGCAGACCGGCAAGGGCGACTTCATCGGCCTGGGCCACGGCTCGCTCGCCGAGCCGAACTGGGTGAACAAGGTCGCCGAGAACAAGGCGTACGACATCACGCCCTGCATCGGCTGCAACGAGTGCCTGTTCTCAGGCTTCAAGGGCGGCAACTACGTGTGCGCCGTCAACCCGACGTGCTTCGCGGAGGACATGAACCCGATCGAGCCCGTCACCGAGCCCCAGCGCGCGCTCGTGCTCGGCGGAGGTCCCGGTGGCATGGAGTTCGCCATCACCGCCGCGGGGCGCGGCGTCGAGGTCGAGCTGTGGGAGAAGGGCCCCCGCCTGGGTGGCACCCTCTACGCGGCCGGCGGTCCGTCGTTCAAGAAGGACGTCAAGGACTACGCCGACGTGATGGTGAACCGCGTGTACCGGTCCGACGTGGTGGTGAAGACCATGAAGGACGCCACCGCTGAGGAGATCCTCGCAGGCGGCTGGGACAAGGTCGTGCTCGCGACCGGCGCCCGCCACACGATGCCCCCGATCCCGGGCATCGAGAGCGCCTCCGTGGTCAGGGCCAACGACCTGCTCACCGGCCGGGTCGGGTACGGCAGGAAGGTCGTCGTCATCGGTGCGGGACTCGTCGGCTGCGAGGCGGCCGCGATGATCGCGCAGACCGCCGACACCGTCACCGTGGTCGAGATGGAGGAGAAGATCCTCGCCACCGTCGAGCACTGCCGCAACAACGAGCTCGCGCTCGCGCAGCTGCTTGAGGACTCTCAGATCGAGTTCGTGACCGGCGCCCGCGTGGCGCAGATCACCGATGATGGCCTCACCTACAGCAAGGATGGTGCCGACACCACGATCGACGCCGACACCGTGGTGATCGCCGCCGGCTACACGCCGAACGACGAGCTGCTCGCTGCGCTCGAAGGCAAGGTGGACGTCTCCGTCATCGGCGACGCCGTCGAGGCCGACAGCATCCTGTCCGCGGTGCATGGCGGCTTCCAGCTCGCCCGCACCCTGGGCACCGAGCTGCCGCTTCTCACCGCGGCGGACCTCGCTGGGATCGCTCCCGTCGCCGCCGACTGACCGGGATCAGGACGCAAGGGCCCGGGTATCCGCGAGGATGCCCGGGCCTTGGCCTGTCGCGAGCTGACTCGGGGATCAGGTGGTGGCGCGTTGCACCACTGCGGCAACCTGCGCGGTCGTGGAACCCACGGGGGATTCATCGTCCACGCTGATCCCCAGCGCGGAGAGCGTGGCGTGCGCCACCGCGCGTGCCTGGGGGTCCAGGTCGGGCCGGATGGTCGTGAGCGCGGGCTCGCTGAACTCTCCCGCACGGATGTCGTCCATGCCCACCACGCCCACGTGGCCAGGGATATCTGCGCCGTGCTCCCGAAGGCGGGCGAGCACCTCGAGCGCGGTGTCGTCGTCGAACGCGCACACGCCGACGCGACCGGGGAGCCCCAGCCATGTGGCGATCGCGGCGTCCAGGGATGCCGTGTCCGTGTAGGAGAAGGCCGCCACGGGGAGCGAGCCGCGTTCCGCCGCCTCGGCGCGTGCCCCCTCGAGCCGCCCCGCCGGACGCACCGGATGACCGATGCGCGGTCCGGAGACGTACACCAGCCGGTCGAAGCCGCGGTCGAGCAGGTGCCCGGCCTGCGCGCGACCCATGTGCTGCTGGTTGAGGGTCACGCTCGGCGTCTTGTCCGGGAAGTCGGCGATGTAGCCGTGGACCTCCGCGATCCCCGCGCGTGCCAGCAGCTCCGACTCGTCGGGCTCGAGCGGGACGAGGCTGATGACGGCCGCGGGATGCACGGCCGTGAGGAGGTCACGGAGCGGCGCCGATCGCTCGATGTGCGTGACGGTGAGCAGGCCGTGCTCGGCCAGGTGGCTCCCTGTGAGCTCCAGGTAGCGCATGACCGTCGGGCTTGAGGCCCAGTGCGGGACGAGCGTGAGCACCAGCCTCGACCGGCCCGAACGCAGCGCGGCGGCATGGGGCGACGGCATGTAGCCGAGCTCCTCGGCGGCGCGCAGCACGGCCTCGCGCGTGGCGGGAGAGATCGTCTGCGACGGGGTGTCGTTGAGCACGAAGCTCACCGTCGCGCGTGACACCCCGGCCGCACGGGCGACGTCGGCGCTGGTGGGGCGGCGCGGTCGCGACGCGGTCATGGACGGCTCCCCTCCGATGCCGAGGGAACGGGCTGGGCGCGGACCTGGTGGTGGGCGCCCAGCCCGTCCCTCACGGCTACAGCTCTGTGGCGACCTCGAAGGCGTCCCAGATCGCGTACATGATGTTAGACACCTTGCGGGCGTCTCCCAGCACGTGGAACGGGATCCGCGAGGCGTTCACGGCGTCGACGAGCCTTGCCGACGACTGGTAGCCGATCGCGGTGACGACTGCGTCCGCCTCGACGGTCAGCCTTGCATCCTGTACCGCGACCTCGAGCCCGGTGGCTGTCGTCCTCTGCGCGAACGCGTTGGCCACCACCTCCACGCCCTTGTAGGTGACGAGGTCGTGCAGCATGTCGTGGTTCGCGTGGCACAGCGGTCCGGACATCGACAGCACGTCGTCCCCCGCCTCGACGATGGTGACCTGGGTGGTGTCGTCGAGCTCCTTGAGGTGGAGCGCGAGCTCGCAGCCGGTGAGGCCGCCGCCGACGATCGCCACCCGCTTGCCGATCAACGACGACGGGTCCAGCAGAGCGTCGATCGCCTCGGTGACGGGAAGCGCGTCGCCCAGCTCGAGCCGGCGCGGCGCCGAGCCGGTGGCGAGGATGATGTGGTCGGCATCGGTCGAGTCGATCATCTGCTCGGTCACAGCGGTGCTGAGGTGCACGGGCACCTGCAGCTCCTCGAGCTGGCCCGCGTACCAGGCGATGAGGTCGTGGTCGTCCTCCTTGAAGGAGGGCATGCCGCCGGCGACGACGACGCCGCCCAGACGGTCGCCGGCCTCGAAGACCTCGGGCTTGTGGCCGCGCTCGGCGAGCACGCGTGCGGCCTCGAGCCCCGCCATGCCGGCGCCGATGACCATGACCTTCTTGGGTCGGATCGCGGGACGGACCTTGTGGTCGGCCTCGCGACCGGCCTCAGGGTTCACCGCGCAGTTCAGCGCCGCGTAGGCCTGGATGCGGCCCATGCAGCCCTCCTGGCAGGAGATGCAGGGGCGGATGGTCTCGGTGCGGCCGGCGCGGAGCTTGTTGACCCACTCGGGGTCCGCGAGCAGCGGGCGGCCGAGGCTGATCATGTCCGCGAAGCCCTCCGTGATCGCGCGGACGGCGCGGTCGCCGTCGTCCATGCGTCCTGCGAGGATGACAGGGACGTCGGGAAGGGCGTCCTTGACCTGCTTCGAGTAGGGCATGTAGAGGCCCTTCGCCTGGTACATCGGCGGGTGCGACCAGTACCACGCGTCGTACGAGCCGATGTCGAGGTCGATCGCGTCGTAGCCCCACTCGGTGAGGAGCCGTGCGGCCTCGATGCCCTCCTCCATGTCGCGGCCCTTCTCCTCGAAGACCTCGCCGGGCATGGCGCCCACACGCCAGTCCTTGATCATGGACTTGGGGGAGAAGCGGAGGGTGACGGGGTAGTCGTCGCCGCAGGTGGTCTTGATCTCCTCGAGCACCTCGCGGGCGAAGCGGAGGCGGTTCTCGAGCGAGCCGCCGTAGGAGTCGGTGCGCTGGTTGAACATGGAGATGGCGAACTGGTCGAGCAGGTAGCCCTCGTGGACGGCGTGGATCTGGATGCCGTCAAATCCGCCCCTCTTGCCGTTGAGGGCGCCCTTCCCGGCGTTCTTGACGGTGGTGCGGATCTCTTCGACCGTCATCTCGCGGCACGTCATGTCGGTCCAGCGGTGAGGGATGGGGGAGGGGGCGATCGGCAGGTTCCCCGGCTTGATGAAGTTGGGCATGATCACGCGCCCGAAACCGGGGGAGATCTGCAGCAGGATCTTCGCGTCGTACGCGTGGATGCGCTCGGTCATCTCGTTGGAGGTGCGGATGAAGTGACCGGGGTTGACGACGGACGACGCGACGGAGGGGCGGGGCACGTCCTCGCCGGGGTTCTCGCAGAAGGTGACGCCGGTGATGATGAGTCCGGTGCCGCCCTTGGCGCGTGCGACGTAGTACTCGATGCCGCGAGCATTCCAGCCTCCGTCCGCGTCGGAGAAGCCGAGCGGTCCCATGGGGGCCATGGCGAAGCGGTTCTTGAGGCGGAGGTTCCCGAGCTGGTAAGGCTCGAAGAGGATGTCGTGCGCGTGGGGTGCGCGGACGGTCGGTGTCGACAGCGCGGTCATCGTGCTTGCCCTTCGTTGACTGGGTTGGATCAACGTCAAGGTATGCGCGCGTGCTAACTCGTGTAAGTGACCTTGGTCCCCGTCGCTGCGACGGCTCTGCCAGGCACTTTGCAGGTGATGTGTCAACGAACGCCTGCGGCCGTCAGCAGGTTGCAGTGACGCCGCTGATATTCACAGGAACCGCTCCGCCCGCTTCCCTTCGCGCCGCGCGTGCCTCACCCTGGACTGCGGTGAAGGGGGATGCGTGGACGAAGTGGTCGATGTCGATCTGGCGATCGTCGGCGGCGGAGCGGCGGGTCTGTCCATGCTCGCGCACCTCGGCGAGTCGCGCTGGCGGGGGACGGTCGCGCTCGTCGACGACGGTGCTCGGCCGGTCGCGGGCCGGCAATGGGCGTGGTGGTCGCAGGGCGAGCTGCTGATCGACGCGCACGCCGCCACGTCGGCCAGCCGCGCGCGGGTGGCCGGCGACGGGTGGGTGCGCACGCTCGACCTGGCGCCGTACTCCTACAAGGCCATCACGGGCGGCGCCTTGCTCGACGCCGCCCGGCTCCACGGCTCATCGCTGGCGCGGCTCGTCTGGATCGAGGGCTCCGCGGAACAGGTCTCGGTACTGGAGGGCGACGGGCGCGAGCGTCCAGTCGGCGAGCTCCGGGTCACGCGGCCCGACGGCTCCGTGACCCTGGTGCGTGCGGGCGCGGTCCTCGACAGCGCGGGGGTGGGCGTGGGGGCGTCGCGCCGTGACCCGCGCGACGGCCCGCACCTGGACTTCCTGGGCTGGCACGTGCGCGCGGATCGCGACGTGTTCGATCCTGACGTCGCGACGGTCATGGACTTCCGCACCGACCAGGGCGACGGGCTCGCATTCATGTATGTGCTTCCCACGTCGCCGCGCACCGCGCTCGTGGAGCGCACGGTCTTCGTCGTCGGGCGGCGCGCCGCGGGCCTGATCGATCACGCGGAGGCCCTCACGCTCTACGCGGAGCGGATCCTGGGCATCGCGGAGCAGGAGGCTGTCGTCGTCGAGCAGGGAGCCATCCCTCTCCTGCCGCCGCAGCCGGCGGGAATCGGAGTCACGCCGCTCGGGGCGGCCGCGGGCATGGTGAAGCTCAGCACGGGCTACGCGTTCGCGCGCATCCAGCGGCACAGTGCGGCCGTCGCGCAGTCGTTCGCGAGCGAGCAGCGGGCCGTGCCGCGTCTCGCCGGGTGGCGACAGAGGCTGAGGCATCGCTGGTACGGGTTGCTCGACAGGGCGTTGCTGGGTGTCGTCGAGGCCGATCCCGCCGCAGCGCGCCGCATCCTCGAGGCCCTCTGGCGCCGCAACGACGGTCCCGCGATCCTTCGCTTCCTCGACGAGCAGGCGTCGCTGCTGCAGCAGGTCCGGCTGTTCGTGACACTGCCGTTCTGGCTGTTCATCGCGGCTCCGGTCGTGCGCCTGCGCCGGAGGCGGCGCGGCTGAACCGGTCCCTGCGCTCGCGTCGTGACGGGCGCCCGAGCGATGGTGAGTCGCGCACCGGCCCGGTGGGACGCTCGTCCCGGGCCGGGGGGCCTTGATCGACATATGTTCAGTACGTAGCGCCCAGCAACCCTGAACCCAGGAGGCAACGATGCCCACCACGACGTTCGCTCACGTCGTCGAGCCCGCGAGGCTCGGCAACCTTCAGCTCCGCAACCGCGTGATCATGGTGCCGATGGGCACCGAGATGGGCGATCACGACGGTCACCTCACCGATCGCGAGATCGCCTACTACGTCGAGCGCGCCAAGGGCGCCGGCCTGGTCTGCACGGGCATCAACGCGGTGACCGACGACTACGAGGTCATCAATGAGGGTCTGGGACGCGTCGACACCGACGCCGCCACCCCCGGCCTCAAGAAGCTCGCCGACGCGTTCCACGCCGCGGGCGGCGCCATCTCCGTGCAGCTCACCGCAGGGCTCGGGCGCAACATCAACAACATCGACCCCGAGCGTCTGCCCATCTCCGCATCGGACAACGGACACTGGCTCGACCCGTCGGTCAAGTGTCGCCCGCTCGAGACGCACGAGATCAAGGTCATCGTCCAGCGCTTCAAGGAGGCGGTTGCCCGTTGCCTCGAGGCCGGCATCGACGCGATCGACATCCATGGCCACACCGGCTACCTCATCGACCAGTTCATGTCGCCCGTCTGGAACCGCCGCACCGACGAGTACGGAGGCTCGGTCGAGAACCGTTGCCGCTTCGCCGCAGAGGTCATCGCGGCGGTCAAGGAGGGCGCACCCGGTCTCCCCATCAGCTTCCGTCTGTCCGTGGACCACCACTTCGACGGCGGCCGCGGCGTGGAGGAGTCGCTCGAGATCGCCAAGGTGCTCGAGTCCGCCGGTCTCGACCTGCTGATGGTCGACGAGGGCTCGTACGAGGCGATGGACTACGTCTTCCCCCCGTACTACCTGGGTGACAACTGCATGATGGGCTCCGTTCGCACCTTCAAGGAGGCGCTCAGCATTCCCGTACTCGGCTGCGGGAACCTGACCCCGGAACGTGCCGAGGCCGCCATCGCCTCAGGTGAGATGGACTTCGCCGGGATCGGCCGCGCACTCATCGCCGACCCGGAGTGGGGCGCCAAGCTCGCCGCGGGCAGGCGTGAGGACATCCGCCCCTGCATCCGCTGCAACCAGCTCTGCGTCGGCAACGCGTTCGTCGGCCAACCCCTCGGCTGCGCCGTCAACCCCGCCGTCGGCAAGGAGGCCGAGCGTGTCCTCACGCCCGCCGCGCACCCCAAGCATGTCGCGATCATCGGGGCCGGACCCGCAGGCCTCGAGGCCGCACGCGTCGCCGCCCTGCGCGGCCACACCGTGGACGTCTACGAGAAGTCGCAGCAGCTGGGCGGCGTCCTGTGGCCCGCCGCGACTCCCGAGTTCAAGAAGGAGCTGCGCTCCATGATCTTCTGGTGGGAGCGTCAGCTGAAGGACCTGCCGGTCACCGTGCACCTCGGCACCGAGATCACCGCCGAGTCGCCTGAGCTGGACGCGGCCGACGCCATCATCGTGGCGGTGGGCACCACGCCCCTGACGCCGCCGATCCCCGGCCTCGACGGTGCCAACGTCGTGGACGTGATCGACGCCCACCTGGGCGCGGAGCTCGGTAAGCGCATGGTCGTGTGCGGTGGCGGCCTCTCCGGCGCCGACTTCGCGCTCGAGATGCAGGAGAAGGGTCATGACGTGACCGTCATCGAGATGGCCGACGGCATCGCGCCCGACCTGCTGATGATCAACCGCATCACGCTCCTGCGCGACCTGGCCGAGCAGGGCGTCACGCTGCTCACCGGCCACAGGGTCGTCGAGGTCAACGCGGCGGGAGTGAAGGTCGACGGACCCGACGGACCCGTGCAGATCGCGGCGGACACCGTCGTCTCGGCCTTCGGAGTGCGTCCCGCCACCGCGCTCGTGGAGGCGCTGCAGGGTCGTGGCGCTGTCGCGGTAGGCGACTGCGTCAAGCCCGCGAAGGTCGGCGACGCGATCAACGCCGGCTTCGAGGCGGCTTTCGCGCTGTAAGCGCTCGCACCGGCGCGAGGAGACCACTCTCTCCTTCCTCGACGCCGCGCGCGACGCATCCGAGGACGTCCACAGGGCGCCCGCAGCGAGGGGCTCGGCCGCACCGGCCGGGCCCCTCGCCGCGTTTGCTGGCCGAGAATTGACGGCGCGCCGACCGGAGCGCCAGAATCGACCACGACGGTGCGCGTCGGCTGTACAAGTGGGCGCGCACCGTCCAGATCCTGGCCCCGTGAATCGTGCCTGGTGCCAGCGCATTCACCTGTGCTATGGGTCACAGGGCGGCGTGGCGGGACGCGCATCGGCCCCGTACTTCCTACGCTGGGGGCGTGACGGACTACATCGGCAGGGCCCTCGTGGCCGACGCGCTCCGAGAATGGCGCGGCCAGCTGCGCCAGCACTCGGCCGAGTCGGCGCTTCGGGACCTCGCCGGATCCGCCGACCGCATCGTCGACCTGCGCCCTGCGCACCCCGCGGGACTCGCGCCGCTCTTCGCCGGTCGACCCACCCCGATCACCCAGCTGATCCGCGACGGCGACGCCCGCGACCAGGCGCTGCTGCGCGCCCGCTGGATGCTCGACGAGGCGGTACGGGTGCACGGCGCGACCGGCGCATGGACCGTCGCGCTCGCGATCGGCACCGTCGCGTGGGACGAGGACGACCATCGTCGCGAGATGCCGTTGCTGCTGCGCGCCGTCAGCCTCGAGCCCGGCCGTGACCGCGACGTGGTGCTCACGCTTCACGACGAGGCGCGCGTCAACCCCGTGTTCGCCGCCGAGCTGCGCGCCCGCGGCGACGAGGAGACGGTCGCCAGGACGCTGCCGCTCGTGTCCTCCGGCAGGGCGTTCGACCCGCGCCCGCTGTGGGAGGCGATCAGCGAGCGCACCGACCTCTTCGGCGAGTCCCTCGAGGCCCCGGAGCGCCTGGTGCTGGGTGTGTTCGACGATCCTGAGCAGCGCCTGCTCGACGACCTCGACGACCTGGACCCCGTGATCTCCGCGAGCGACGTGCTCGTGGCCGCGTCGGGAGACATGGACGCCACCGGCAGCCTCGCCCTGCCGCTGCCCGCCTTCCCGGTGGGCGACAGGGACCCGTTCGCGGAGCGTGGCCTGGGCGACCTGGACGACGCCCAGTTCGCGGCGCTCGACCTGATCGCCACCGGAAGGCACGTCTTCCTGCAGTCGCCTCCTGGGGCGGACACGTTGACGATGGCGGCGGCGATCGCGGCGGACGGTGCCGCGTCGGGGCGCACCGTCGGCATCGTCGCGGGTCAGGAGGACGCGGTTCACGACGTCCACTCCCGCATGGTCGAGCTCGGCGTGGGGGACCTCGCGATCGACGCCTCGGTCGAGGCCGCCAACACGGAGGCGCGCGCCCGCCTGCTCCAGGCGATCACGCTCGGCTCGCCCACGGTCGACGACGACAAGCTGCGCAGCCAAGGTGAGGAGCTGCTCACCGCCCGCTACCGGCTGCATGCACGGTTCGATGCGCTGCACCGTGTCCACAGGCCTTGGGGCGTCAGCGCCTTCGAGGCCGTGCAGGCGTTGGTGCGTCTCACCACCGGCCAGCCCCAGCCGGGCACGCAGGTGCGCCTGGGCCCCGATGCCGGCCTGCTTGTCGCGGAGCGCGGCTTCGCCGCCGTCGCGCACGCGGTGCACCGTCACCTGACGGCGGACGCCGAGGTCGACGGCGGAGACGCGCCGGTCACCGCCGCCACGCCGACTGTCGCTGCGAGGGACGCGTGGTGGCGAGACGTCGTCGACTCGCCTGAGCAGGGTGCGCGGCTCGATGACGCGCTGACCGCGCTGCTGACTCGGCATCTGCCCAAGATGCGGCTCGAGGCAGCTGCTGCGGCGCACGAGACAGGGGTCGATGAGGCTCCTGACCTCACGACCTGGGCGGACCAGGTGCGGCTCTTCGAGGACGTGCGTGACACCCTCGAGGTGTTCTCTCCGGCGGTCTTCCACCGCTCCCTGCACGACCTCGTGGCCGCCACAGCGCCGGACGGCTCGGCTCGTCACGTGCGACTGCCGCGCCGTGAGCGCAAGGCCATGATGCGTCGAGCCATCGAGCTGCTGCGTCCTGGCCGTGGCAAGGAGCGGCTGCACGAGCAGCTCGTGACCGCGCACGACGTCTCGATCCGGTGGCGTGCGCATTGCTCCGCGGGAGGCTGGCCTGTCGTCCCCGACGACTACGACCTGTTCGGCACCCGGCTCGACGCCGCGGGCGAGGCGTGGGCGGTCCTGGCCGACGCGGTCGCGAAGGTCAGCGGAGAGGAGGACCTCCCGTCGGCCTCGTGGGAGCGCATGACGTCCGCGCTCGAGCGGCTCGCAGGTGGCCTCACGGCTGCGATCGAGCAGGTGGATGAGACTCCGCTCGGCGTGGATCTCGAGGAGTCCGGCCTCGGTCCGCTCCTCGCGAGCCTGTCCGAGCGGGAGGCCGACCCTGCGCAGGTCCGTACGGACCTGGAGTTCGCGTGGTGGGCCGCCGCATTCGAGGCGATCGTCCAGGCGGACCCTCGCCTCACCCAGTACGGCGCGCTCGCGGATGCGGTGCATGACTTCGAGGAGCGGGACCGCGCATTCTCGTCCTCCAGGGTGCAGCCGCTGATGCGCGCCGCCGCCGAGCGCAGGCGGGCGGCCATCGCCCGTCACCCCGAGATGGCGCGCGACCTGTTCGCGCTGCTCGTCGAGGGGTCCGAGGCGACGTACCGTGAGCTGTGGCGCGACTTCCAGCCGCTGGTGTCCGCCCTGAGGCCGGTGAGCCTGATCCGTGCCGAGCAGGTGTCGCGGCTCATGCCGCCCGAGCGCGTGCTCGACGTCCTGGTGATCGTGGCGGGCGAGTCGCTCGCCCTGGCGGAGCTGGTGCCGGCGATCGCGCGCGCCAAGCAGGTCGTCGTGCTGGGCGACGCCCACGCGGCGACGCGGTCCGCCGTGTCGGCCCTGGCCGACCTCCTCCCGCAGGTCACCCTTCCCGCACTGCCGCAGCCGCGTGATCCCCGCGTCACCGGGGTGCTGCAGTCGGCGGTGTACGGGCGCACGCTGTCCGGCCTGCCGGCTGCGGGCGAGCCGGAGTCGCTGGCAGTGCAGCTCCTCGACGCCGTCGGGACGCCCGTCGCGGGGATCCATGATGTCGAGACCACGCACGCCGAGGTGACCACGGTCGTCGAGCACCTTGTCCGGGCCGCCGTCGAGGACCCCGACCGGTCGGTGCTGGTGGTCGCGGGCAACGACCTTCACGCGCTCAGGGTTCGCGAAGCGCTCGCGGAGAGGGACGCCGTGCTCGCGTCGCAGGTGCCGGTGGTCGCCCTCGGGGACGCAGCCGGCTTCACCGTGGACGACCTGGTGCTCACGTGGGGGTGGGCACGCGACGGGCGCGGAGAGATCCCACGCCGCGCAGGCGTGCTCAGCGAGGAGTGGGGAGCGCATGCGCTCGCCCAGGCGCTGGTGGCCGGACGCGAGCGCACCTGGGTCTTCACGGCGTTGACCCCGGGTCAGCTCGCCGAGATCGGGGCACGCTCGGAGACGGGCAACGGCGTGGGCATGCTGTGCGACCTGCTCGACGCGGCCGCCGGCCCTGTGGTGCCTCCGGAGCGTCCTGAGCCCGCGCCGACGGACTGGTTGCTGGCCGACATCGCCTCCAGGCTGCGTCGCAAGGGTTGCCAGGTGCGGCTTCGCTACGGCTCCGGCTCCGAGGCCATCGCGATGGTGGTCGGTCGCGGCGACGATGACGGCTACCGGCTGGCGATCGTCACCGACGAGGCGTCGCTCGGACTGTCGTCGAGCCTTCGGGACAGGGTTCGTTGGCAGCGGACCCGGCTCGAGGCGCTCGGCTGGACAGTGCTGCCGGTGTGGACGCTCGACGTGTTCATGGATCCCGAGGCAGCGGCGAACCACGTGGTGGACGCGCTCGCGGTGACCGAGGCCCCTGCCGTCACCTCGTCGATCTCGCTTCCGCACATCGCCCCGTCGCCGCTCTCGCCGTACCACCACCAGGCCGACGAGCCGCTGCCCTTGGCCGACGACGAGGGAGACCTCCCGGGTCAGCAGGTGTTCGACTTCGACGTTGAGCGAGTGGCGCTCGTCGCACCCGACGAGCCGTCCCCGCTGGACGGCACCCCGCCCACCGGCATCACCGCCGAGCTCCGACAGGAGGAGCGCCCGGAGGTGGCTGCGGCAGCGGACGAGGCGGACGAGGCGGGCGAGGCGGGCGAGGCGGGCGAGGAGGCGGCGAACGGCGAGCCCGGACCGGAGCCTGCCCAGGAGGCTCCTGCACTGACGCTCGGCATCGGCGCACTCGTCGGCGCGGCCGCGGTGGAGGGCGAGGCTCAGGCGGTCGAGCCGGAGTCGGAGCCTGAGCCCGAGCCCGAGCCGGAGCCCGAGCCGGAGCCCGAGCCTGAGCCTGAGCCTGAGCCCGAGCCTGAGCCTGAGCCTGAGCCTGTCCGTAAGCCGGCGCCGATGATGGGCTTCGGCGTCCCCAAGCTCGCGGTGGCGCTGCCCACGTCGGCCCTGTCAGCCGTGTCCGCGGGCTCGCCTGCGTCGCCCTCATCGGCACCGTCGCCTTCGTCCGCACCGTCCGCACCGTCGGCGTCGTCCGCCGAGTCGACCGCATCCGCCGAGTCGACCGCATCCGCCGGGTCGACCGCGTCCGCCGAGGAGTCGGCGGACGAGGAGCCCGAACCGGAGCCGGAGCGCTCGACCGATGAGCCGACAGCACCTTCGGGCGTGCCTGCGCCGCAGGTGGCGCGGGGCGCGGAGCGTCCGCTGATCCCCACGCGGGCGTGGGAGGACGAGGACGAGGGCTGGGGAGGTTCGCGGTCAGGCAGCAGCCGGGACGACGAGATCCGCCGGGACAAGCCTCCGCACTGGTGATCCGGCGGGACGGGTCATGGGCGTGGCGCGCCGCCGTGAGGCGACGTCACTCCGACGTGCTGGAGCCTGCGCCGGCGCGCGAGTCTGTGCGGTAGAAGCCGGATCCCTTGAAGGTGATCCCCACGTTGCCGCCGATCACCTTGCGCAGCTCGCCCCGGCACTCGGGGCACTCGGTGAGCGCGGCGGCGTGGATGGACTGCACCGCGTCGAAGCGGTGGCCGCACACGGTGCACGCATAGCTGTACGTAGGCATGGAGGGTAGTGTAGCCCGCGCGCACAGGCCAAAGTACCCCATGGGGTATACGGATGAAGGTCAGGCGGGGAGGTGCATGACCTTCGACGGCGTGACCACGGCATGCACGCCGATGTCGTGCGCCTCCGTGGGAACGGGGCTCTGCTCGGCGTCGAACACCTCGTTGTCGTACACCAGCGCGATGAACGGCACGCCTTCGGCCGCGAGCGGGAGCGCCCTGTCGTACCAGCCGCCGCCCTGGCCCAGCCGTCTGCCGGCCGAGTCGATCGCGAGCGCAGGGACCACCACCACGTCGGCCTGCGAGATCGTCTCGAACGGCAGGAAGTCGCCCGACGGCTCCGGCGGCCGGCCGGGAGCCCTCTCGATCAGGTCCTCCGCGCCGCGGTACCAGGCCCAGCCCCGCTGCAGGCCGTCGCCCAGCAGCGGGATCATCACCTTCACGCCATGCTCATGGAGCGCCTGGATCAGCGGACCCGTGCCGGGCTCATGAGGCCGTGAGGCGTAGACGGACACGCAGGAGGCGCCGCCGACGGTGGGGATGGCGAGCACCTGGTCGCGGAGCGCGTCCGCGTGCTCCGCGATGCGCCGCTCGGACCGCTGCAGGCGGACCTTGCGAAGGGCCGCGCGAAGCGCGACCTTCGCATCCTCCGGCTCGAGCGGGCTCGACGAATGGGAGGACATCTGCGTCATGCGGTCCATCGTGGCACATCCGGGTTACCGCTTTGTGACGCGTGGGTCCCGGTGCTGTGAACGCTGTGGGCACGTTGCGCCGCGTCCCGCGTGGCAGGGACAATGCACCCATGACCGTCAGGAGCCTCACCGAGCATCGCAGGGCGGTATCGCAGTCCCTGACGTCGATCCCGGACCTGAGCGTGCTGATCGCCGACGCTGCGGGCGCGACGCTCGCCGAGGATCTGGTGGCGGAGCGGCCGGTGCCGGCGTACGCGGTCGCGGACTGCGACGGCTACGCGATCCGGGCCGAGGACGTGCGGGATGCCTCCCCTTCGGAGCCCGTGACGTTGATCGTGTCCCACGACGTGAGCGTGGAGGCGCGGATTCCGCGGCGCCACATTAGCCGCACAGCCGCGCGCCTCGCCTCCGGGGCCCCCCTGCCCGAAGGTGCCGACACCGTCGTCCCCGCGGCCATGACCGATGGCGGGGTGGCTCGCGTTGTCGTGGCAGCTCCGTTCGAGCCGGGCGCGCACGTGCGCGCCGCAGGTTCCGAGCTGCAGACAGGACGCGTCCTTGTGCCGGCCGGTACGAGGATCGGACCTCGTCAGCTGGCGGTGGCCGCGGCGCTGGGGCGTCCCAGGCTGCTCGTCCATCCGACGCCTCGGGTGGTCGTGATCGCGGTCGGGTCGGAGCTGGTGGACCCTGGTGCGTCTCGTGGTGGGGTGGCCGAGTCCAACGGGCACATGCTCGCGATGATGGCGCGCGACACGGGCGCGCACGCGTTCCGGGTGGGCCCCGTGCCTGACGACCGTATGGAGCTCGCCGCCGCGATCGAGGATCAGCTGGTGCGCGCCGACGTGCTCATCACCACGGGCGGACTGTCGGGCGGACGCGAGGAGACTCTTCCGGAGGTGCTCGCGCAGCGCGGCGAGATCGAGGTGGTGGAGCTGGCGCTGCGTCCCGGAACCAGGCACGGATTCGGGTTCGTGGATGCTGGCGGCGACCGGCGGGTGCCGGTGATCGCGCTCCCGGGCCGGCCCGTCGCAGCGGCGGTCGCGTTCCAGTCCTACGTCAAGCAGGCACTTCTCACGATGAGCGGTCGCGACGGCTCCGCGCGGACCGTGCGGGCGCGTCTCGCGGCCCCCGTGGAGTCGCCTGTCGGCGTCGCGCAGGCGGTGCCGGTGCGCCTCGTCCCGAACGGCGACGTGCCGTGGGCCGAGCCGATCGGCGACCCCGCGAACGTGACCCTCGCCGACATCGCGTCGTCCGACGCGCTGCTGCTCGTGGCCGAGCACGCGACCGCGCTGGGGCGCGAGGCGCTCGTCGAGTGCCATCCGTGGGAGCGATGACGTGGCCACGGAGCTGAGGCTGTTCCGCGACGGCATCGTGCTCCGACGGCTGCGTCGGCGCGACGAGCGGGAGTGGATCGCGCTCAGGGACCGCAACAGGGAGTGGCTGCGCCCATGGGAGGCCACGGCGCCTCCGGGCCAGACCACCCGCATGATGACGTTCGGCGAGATGGTGCGCCGGGAGGCGCGCGAGTGGCGTCGGTCCACGGCGTATCCGATGGCGATCGAGATCGACGGGAACCTCGTGGGACGCGTCAGCGTGACGGGCATCACGTGGGGTCCGGAGTGCGGAGGATCGATCGGCTACTGGGTGTCGGAGCATCGTGCAGGGGAGGGCATCGCGCCGCGCGCCGTCACGCTCGCGGCGGACTACGCGTACGCCCAGGGGCTTCACCGGCTGGAGATCGCGATGCGGCCCGACAACGTCCCGAGCATCCGGGTGGCGCGCAAGGTGGGCTTCCGCGACGAGGGCCTGAGACGCAGCTACCTGTACATCGACGGGGCGTGGCGGGACCACCGTGTGTTCGCCCTCACCTCGCAGGAACCGCGGCCGTGGCACACGTGGTCGCGGTCCCAGTCCTGACACGCCGACGCTCCTCCCGGCACCCAGGGTCCGCCGGCTCTACCGTCGTCTCATGCCGGCTGTAGGACTCCTCACGATCGTCGCGCTCGCGATGGTGATCGCCTATGTGATCCCGCAGCGCGCGCGTGAGCGTGCCGAGTACGCCCTGGTGCGGACCGAGGATCGGTTCTCCGCCGACATGCGGGTCGTCAAGGCCACCGCAGCCAGGGTCGAGACCAGTCGCGTCGCCTCAGGCTCCAGCTCCGGCGAGGTCCCTCTGCTCGTGACGGGTGAGGCGCGAGCCTCGGTCGTCGCGCTCGGATCGTCGCATCTGTCACGTCCCGCCACCCCGCTGGACCGTGCCGCCACCCTCGCGCAGCGTGAGCGCATCGCGCTGCGTCGCGACCGGTTCGCCCTGCTCGCGGAGCGTCGGGCGCAGGCACGTCGCCGCTCGCGCATCGCGTCGGCTGCGGCCGCGCTCACCGTGACAGGCTGGGTGCTCGTGCTCGCCACCGGCTTCCCCGCTGTGGTCGCCGCGCTCGTCTCGGCCGGTTTCGCGGGTCTCGTGGTGGCCGGTGCTCGCGCCGCGCACGCCCAGCGACGTGCCGACGCTCACGTCCTCGCGGTCGCGCGCGAGGTGGAGGCGGCTGCGACCGCCACGCAGGCGCTGCGTCGTGTCAGCCGTGACCGCGCCCAGGGGCGCGAGAGCCTGCCGTCGGACCTCGAGACCCAGGCGATCAAGGTGGTCACCACCGAGAACCTCGCGCCTCTCGCCGCTCCCGCCCCCAAGACCGGCGCGGTCCCGGTCGCACCCCGCAGCGGCGCGATCGAGAAGATCGTCACCGGTGCCATCCCGCAGGCGAGCTCGATCATCGACGGCGACGCGTTCAGCGACGGGGACGACTCGGGTTGGAGCCCGGCGGCGATCCCCGCGCCCGCGTACACCCTCAAGCCCACGGTGCGGCAGCGCCAGGCACGTCCTCTCGACGACGACGACTACACACGTGCCGCGGCTGTCGCCGAGCGCTGGGCGGACGAGCGGTACGGCCGGGCCGAGGTCCAGAAGGAGCGGTCGGCGACCGGCTCGCTGGAGCAGATCCTGGCGCGCCGCCGCGAGTCCGCCTGACCCGCACCGCAGCGGACGCTCCCACGACGAAGCGCCGACGCCCTGAGGGCGCCGGCGCTTCCTTCGTCTCTGCGAGCTCCTGCTAGGCGGCCCTGACTCGGCGCACGTTCGCGGTGAGCTCCGTCGAGCGGACCGGGTCGAGGAGGCCCGCGAACAGGTTGTCGAAGACGTTCACGCGATCGAACTGCATGGCGTGCTCGCGCGCGCGGGTCTGCCACCACTCGCGGTCGGCGTCGTCCATCCCGCCCGTGCAGGCGTTCAGCGCCACGGTGAGCGCGGAGGCGTCCCCGGCCGGCACCACGACGGCCGTGTCGCCGACCGCCTCGAGGATGCCGCCCGTGTCGCAAGTGATCACCGGTCCGCCGCCGGCGAGCATCTTCTCGACGAGCGCGATCCCGAAGGTCTCGGTGAACTCGGGAGCCGGCTTGGACGGCAGCGCGTACGACGAGCATGCGGCCATGAGATGCGGCTTCTCCTCGTCGCCCACGTCCTCCAGGAAGTGGATCCGGGAGCGGGCCCCGGAACGCTCGGCGATCGCCCTGAAGTGGTCCAGGTCCGGTCCACGCCCTGCGATCACGAGCTGCTGCTCGCGGCATGCCTCGGAGGCCGCGAAACCACGGATCAGGTCGTCGACGCCCTTGGCCTTCTGCAGGCGCGACAGGTACAGCACGTACCTTCCGCGCGTGAGCCCGCGCGCCTCCAGGTACCGGTCGGTGACAACGGGGTCGAGGTCAAGATATGCGGACGTGTCGATCGCGGGGTAGGAGATCGACACGCGCTCCTGGCACTGCGCGGCGAACCCGGTGCCGTACAGCGCGTCGAGCTCGGCCGCCGACTCGACGATGACCTGCTTGGTGTAGCGGGACACGGCGACGCACATGTCCTGGCTGAGGTAGTCGCTCAGCACGGCTGCGGCCGCCCCGAACTCGCCATGCTCCACTGCGGAGCGGACCACGTCGGTCACGTCGGACCCGACGGCCTCCGCGATCGTCGTGACGTTCATGGGCAGACCGGTGGCCCTGGCGATCCGCACGGCCTGCGCGACGGCGGTCGTGTGCGGGTGGAGGTACAGCGACAGGCACACGGTCGGCACGCCGTCGGTGAAGAGCTCGACGAGCCTGCCGACCATGCCGGCCAGGTAGCGGCCGTCGGGGATCTTGTAGCCGCCGACGGGTGCGGGGCGCTCGACGGTGATGCCGGGCGAGTAGGGCAGGACGGTATCGAGCGGCTTGAGCGGCAGCCCCGTCTCCTCGAGACGGTCCAGCGGCCATGTGACGATGCGTACGTCGTCGAAGCCTCGCGTGAGCGCGACCTCGGCGAGGTTGCGCGCCTCGCCGCTGTGGCCGCAGATCACCGGGTCGGCGCGGACGACGATGACCAGGCGTCGGTTGATCTCGGTGTTCATGGCTGCCTCCTTGGAAGGATCACGGGCTGGCAGGAGCCGCGGGGGACGTCGAGGCGGGTGCCTCGACAGGGTCTGGCATCGACGGCGGACGCTCGTCGGTGCCCCACGAGCTCGGTTCAGGGCCGAGCACGAAGCGCAGGGTGCCGCCGCCGTGGAGCCGCGCGGCGGCGATCCATGAGGGGACGGGCACTCCATCGAAGGTGGCTGACTGGACATGCTGCGCGGGGCCGCCGGCGACCGGCTCGACGAATCCCTCGGTCTCGATCACGAGTCGGCCGCGGGACATCGCCATGGTGGCGCCGGCGAACGCCGGCGGGTGCAGCAGGAAGATGCTCTGGCCAGCGACCGGGAACAGGCCCAGGCTCGCCCACACGTACCAGGAGCTGAGGCCCCCCGAGTCGTCGTTGCCAGGAAGGCCTCCGCGTCCCCGCCCGAACTGCTGGTGGACGATGTCGTGGACCACCTGGGCGGTCCGGTCCGGCCTGCCGATGTAGTGGTACGACCAGGGGGCCTCCATGTCGGGCTCGTTGTTGAGGCCCTCGAAGCGTCCGAGCGCGTAGCCCGCGTCCATCTCCTCGGGCGACGGGTCGACGCCCGGCTGCGTGACGGGGGCGGCGTCGAATCCGAAGAACGCGTCGAGCATCGCCAGATAGGCGTCGTCTCCTCCGGCGCCCGCGATGCGTGCCGCCATGTCGTGAAGGATCCGGAACGAGTAGTTGTACTTGGTGCCCTCGTAGAAGTTGGAGTCGTGGAGCAGGCCGTCGGGACCGAAAGCGCCCCGCCACCGGTCGGACAGCGCCGTCAGCTCTGCGACGAGCGCGGGGTCCTCGACCCTGGCGGCCACCTTGGCGGTGCACCAGTAGCCGAAGGCGAGGTCGAGCGTGTGCGAGATCGGGTGCGCGACCCCGGTGAGCAGGTAGTCCTCGCCGTACGTGCGTCGCAGGTCCGCCTGCATGTTGACCAGCGCCCAGTCCCAGTCGATGCCGGGGATGTCGAGCTGGCAGAGGTCGGCGAGGAACGTGTGCGCGAGCGCGGACGCCTGCCGGGAGAAGCGATCGGACCCGCGTGCCATCCGATACCCGATGGGCAGGTTGCCCTCCTGCTCGCTGATCGTGAGGAGTGCGTTGGCAAGGTCGATCGCCTTGCCGGGCTGGAGCGCGGTGAGCAGCGGGAGCTGGGTGCGGTAGATGTCCCACATCGTGGAGATGTCGAACACGAACGGGCCGTCGGTGGGCCAGAACGGCGACTCGTCGCGTGCGAAGCAGGGCTTGAGGAGCGCGTGGTAGAGCGCCGTGGAGAAGATCTCGCGGCGGTGCGCGGACTCGGTCTCGATGTGGATGCCGTCCAGCACGTCGGTCCACGCGGAGCGGGTGGTGGACAGGCGCTTGCCGAAGCGGTCCTGGCCGGTGCCGCAGTCCTTGCGAAGGTTCTCACGCGCCTGCTCGACGCCGCGCAGGGAGAACCCCATGCGGAGCTCCACGGTCTGTCCCGCCATGGACGGCCCGGCCCACATGAGCCCGAACGGGCGCAGGGTGGTGGGTCGGATGTGGTCCAGGTCCAGGCGCGCGCCAGCGGGCATGAGGCGGCGGTCGTACCAGAGCATCTGGCGCCACGACGGGGCGTCGCACTCCAGGTACACGGACAGCGGCGCGCCTTCGACGACGATCTGGCCCTGAGCGCGTCCGGGAGCGAGCGACTCGAGGTAGGCCCGCAGCGGGATGGTCGCCGAGTAGGGGATGGTCAGCCCGCCCATGGACATGTCGACGACGACGCGCGCGTCCTTGTGCTGCGGGAAGGTGTAGCGGTGCACGGCGGACTTGGGTCCGACGGTGATCTCGACGCGCACGCCGTTGTCGAGGGTGGCCGCGTAGTAGCCGGGCGAGGCCTCCTCCTCGGTGAGCGCGAAGGTGCGCCCCAACGAGTCGAGCGGCTCGAGCATCGGCGTGACGCGGAAGTAGTTGTAGTACTTGCGGATGGCGCCTGTGCCCGACTGCTGGAAGTGCGTGAAGCCTGAGGCGACGTAGGCGTCATGGATCGTCTCGGGGACGCCTTCGGTCGACAGGTCGTACAGCCCGTACCCGGTGGGGTACGCGCCCGAGTATGCGCACGCGCTCACCATGCCGAGGGGGTGGCACGCGCCCGGGTGGGTGTTGCCCACCTGAGGCTTGGGCCACCACCAGGTGGCGGCGAGGCCGGAGGGCACGGGCAGGTCCGTCACCTCGGTCCCGATGAACGGGTCGACGTGCTCGAGCATCTGCTCACCTCCCTTCCGGGCGTGCCGCCTTGCGGCTGCATCACCGCGAGTCTTCAAAAGAACGGTAAAGGGAATGTGTTGTGAGGGTGTTTCAGCGCCGTGTCCGGCATGAAACGGTTCTCCTGGCTTCGATGCCGTGCCGTGACCTTTCTCTGAGGAATCTCGGAGATTGACATGGCATCGTCTGTCCAGAGGCAGGTCATGCTGCGCGTACGCTGGAACCCGGTCTGGAGCGCGTGCGTCGCAGTGACAGGCCCGACGCCACCCGCAAACCCACGGAGAACACACGTGAACTTCCGACGTCCTGCCGCAGCCGCGGCGATCCTCGCGACGGCCGCGCTCGGCCTGGCCGCCTGCTCGAGCGACACCAGCTCGGACCCTTCAGCATCCACCTCGGCGTCCACCGACACCGCCGCAGCCACGGCAGCCACCGTGGCCGCTCTCGAGACGGTCACCTGGACCGACGGCTCGGACGGCGTGCCGGTGCTGACGTTCGACGACGGCGGCACCTACGCCTTCACCGCCACCGGCGCGGTGCTCAACAAGGACGGCGACGGAGAGGCGATCGCTGACGGCACCGGAGTCTCCGTGTCGTACGTCATCTACGATGTCCCGTCCGCGTCCTCCGCGAGCGACTCCGCGTCCGCGTCCGCATCCCCGTCGGCCTCGGCCTCGGCCTCCGCATCCGCGACGTCGACGGAGCCGGCCCTGTACTACTCGACGTACGACGACAACTACACGGAGCTGTTGACCGTGTCGTCCAGCGCGCTCGACCCGGTGCTCTACGACATCCTCAACGGCGCTCACGTCGGCGCCCAGGTGCTGTACGGCACGATCGACTCGTCCACCGGCGACTCGCTGATCATGGCCGTGACTGTCGAGAAGACCACCCCGCTGCGCGCGACCGGCACCTCGATCGAGCCGCTCGCGGGCCTGCCCACGGTCACGCTGGCGGACAACGGCGCGCCGACCATCGACATGAGCACGGCCACGTCCGAGCCCACGGACCTCGTGGTCCAGACCCTGATCCAGGGTGACGGCGCCGCCGTCGCGGAGGGTCAGACGCTGACCGTCCAGTACACCGGTTGGCTGTGGGACGGCACCCAGTTCGACTCGTCCTGGGACCGCGGCTACGCCTCGTCGTTCACCTTGAGCGCCGACTCGCTGATCCAGGGCTGGGTCGACGGTCTGACGGGCGTGCAGGTCGGCTCGCAGGTCATGCTGATCGTCCCGCCGGACCTGGCCTACGGCTCGGACGGCTCGGGCACCACGATCCCCGCCGACGCCACGCTCGTGTTCGTGATCGACGTGCTCGACGCGCAGTAACCCGCCGTGATGCGAGGGCCCGGGAGGTGACCGCCTCCCGGGCCCTCGTGCACCCGGCGCAGGATTCGACTGCCTGGGGTGAGGCGGCGGCCACGTCGCTCGGCCGTGCTGCGTGCGCCGCCGCATCGGTGTGACTTGCACTCCCGGGCGGTGCTATCCTGTTATCCGCTCCGCAAGGGGCGATGGGGCTGTGGCGCAGTTGGTAGCGCGTCTCGTTCGCAATGAGAAGGTCAGGGGTTCGAATCCCCTCAGCTCCACTTCTGAAGGACCTCGCCTGGTGGCGGGGTCCTTTCTTGTTACCCATGCCCGTCGTCCGCGGCCCTCTCCGGCCACCGCCGACCGTACGCACCGATCCGGGGTGCGACACCCCGATGCGCCGCACGATCCGCGGACGCGCCGCGGCGTGTCGCGGGCGCGAGTGGTTCAGACTGTCTGCGTGGATGGGATGCGCGCGGTGTCGAGCCAGGAGGTCGCGCGGTGACGGCGCCGCCGCTCACGCTCACCGAGGACTTCGAGCGCGCGCTCGACCTCCTGGACTCGGGCGCCAGCATGTTCCTCACGGGCCGCGCGGGGACGGGCAAGTCGACGCTGATCCGGCACTTCCTCGCGACGACGGGCCGCCGCGCCATCACCGTCGCTCCCACGGGCATCGCGGCGTTGAACGTCGACGGCTACACGATCCATCGGCTCTTCTCCTTCCCCATGGGCGTGACCGAGGAGACGGTGCGTGGTCCCGGCTACTTCCCCGGTCGCTTCGCTCAGACCCTGGCGGAGCTGGACACGCTGATCATCGACGAGGCGTCGATGGTGCGGGCGGACCTGTTCGACGCGCTCGCGGCCGCGCTCGAGAGATTCGGCCCTGCGCACGGTGAGCCCTTCGGTGGGGTGCAGCTGGTGCTCGTCGGCGACCTTCACCAGCTCCCGCCGGTGGTGAGGGACGACGAGGTCGACCTGTTCGATGAGCGCTTCGGCACGCCGTACTTCTTCTCCGCGCGGTCGTTCGACGCGGACAGGTTCGCCGTGGTGGAGCTCACCACGGTGTTCCGCCAGATCGGCGACTCGGGTCTCGTGGACATCCTCAACGCGGTCCGTGAGGGCGTTCTCCTGGACGATGCGAGGGACGCGCTGAACGCCCGGACGGATCCCGGCTTCGAGCCGCCCGAGGATGAGCTGTGGCTGACGCTCGCGACGACGAACCGCATCGTCGCCTCACGCAACCGTCACATGCTGGACAGGCTCCCTGCCCCTGTGCGCACGTACCGGGCGGACGTGTCCGGCGACACGGACGGTTTCGAGCATCCGACGGACGAGCACCTGGACCTCGCGGAGGGAGCACAGGTGATGCTCCTCAACAACGATCCGTTGGACAGGTGGGCGAACGGCACGCTGGGCCGTGTGGTGGGACTCGACCGCGACCGTGACGGGCCGGTGGTGCGGGTGGGGCTGCGTGAGGGAGTCACGGTGCACGTGCGGCCGCACACCTGGGAGATCACGCGACCGGTGGCGCGGGGCGGGACGGTGGGTCGCGAGGTGGTCGGCACCTTCACCCAGCTGCCCATGAAGCTCGCGTGGGCCATCACCATCCACAAGGCCCAGGGGCAGACGCTCGACAGGGTGGTGGTGGACCTCACCGGCGGAACGTTCGCGAACGGGCAGCTGTACGTCGCGCTCAGCCGGTGCACGTCGCTGCACGGCCTGGTGCTGCGACGTGACGTGCTGCCTCGCGACCTGAAGACGGATACGAGGATCCGACGGTTCCTCACCGCGTCGCGCACGGGAAGCAGGGACGACGCTCCGCTCGGTCGCGTGTACCTGAGCGCCCTCACCGTGGGCCAGGTGGGTGACCGGTACCGGCCGCGGCCGGTCGAGATCGCGGTGGTCACGGACGAGGGTGACGAGGCGACCACGGTGGTGAACCCCACGAGCGACCTCTACGAGGCGCAGACGGAGTTCGGCCTCACGACTCGGGACGTGCAGCTCGCGCCCGTGCTCGCCGAGGCCTGGGCGTGCCTGTCGCCGTTGCTGGCGGGACGGGTGCCGGTGGGTGTCGACATCGACAGGACGCTCGGCTGGATCGACTTCGAGCTGAAGCGCAACGGCGTCGTCGAGCCGATGGCGCTCGGCGTTGAGCTCCCTCGCGGTGCTCTGCGCAGGGACGACGCGGAGCGGCAGGGGGCACCCACCGCGCTCGAGCGCGCGCGTGCGCTCAGGGACGCGGGCGAGCGCTGGCTCTCCGAGTCCTACGGGACGCTCGAGGGGGGCGTGCCCTTCGCGGCGTGGCCTCGCGGAAGCGGGTACCTGCAGGCGCGGGTGACGGGCCCGGATTCGGGCGGCGTCGCGGGAGGCTTCGTCGTGGGCGGGAACCTGTCCGCCGAGGACGACCCGAGCGTCGTCCTGGCCTCGCTGCTGTGCCGCGCATGGGACCGGGTGATCGACAAGGACGAGCAGGCGCTCGCGCGGATCCGGGCCGCGGAGACGCACTTCGGCGTGGAGGTGCTGCCGGCGGGGCTCGTGCTCGACGGCCCGGTGTCCGCCGACTCGGTGCTCGCGGCGGGTGCGCGGGTGTGCTTCACAGGGACGGTGGTCTCGGCTTCACGGGGCGTGATCGATCGCGACCGCATGAGGAGGCTCGCAGCCGACGCCGGGCTCGTGCCGGTGGACACGGTGACGAAGACCAGGACGGACGTGCTGGTGGTCGCGGAACGCGGCACGCAGTCCGGCAAGGCGCGCAAGGCGGCCGAGTGGGGCAAGCCGGTGATCGCCGCCGAGGACTTCCTGGCCTGGCTCGACGGGCCACGCCGGGGCGTGTGAGGCGCGGGCGTTGCATCACGGTTCGGTTGCAAAGCGCGCGCTCCGGGGACGCTTGGGCCGGTCCGCGCGTTCGCGCTGAGGCACACTGTGCCTGAGGGGTGCCGGTCGATGACGCTCGCCCGGCAGCAGAGCGGACCTATCGAGAACGGGAGACGATCGCGTGGGATGGCGTGACCGGCTCTCCAGCCGTGGGGTGCGCGACGGGCTGACCGTCTGGATCATCGTCCTGCTGACCTCGGGTCAGGGCTTCCGGTACCTGGGCGGCCTGCCGCTGTACACGGTCGTCTGCGTCCTCACCATCGCCGCGATCGCCCTCAGCTTCCGGCCCACGTGGGCGAGCGTGAGGCTCCCGCTGCCGTTGGGCGCGTTCGTGGGGCTCGCGGCCGCGAGCGTGCTGTGGTCCGCCACGCGCGCGGTGACATCGTTGGCGGTCATCGTGATGATCGCCACCACGTTCGTGGGGGTCGTGACCGTGCGGGGCACCGGCAACCGGCGCTTCATGGTGCTGCTCTACCGCGGCTTCCAGATCTCGCTGCTCCTGGGGATCGCGCTCGAGCTGTGGGCCGCGATCGTGGTGCGTGGGCCGGTCTACCCGCCGATGCACGACCTGACGTCGCTCACCCATGACAAGAACGTCTCCGGCGACACCATCACCTGGTCGGACGGGCTGCTGTTCCATGGCGGCCCGATTCAGGGCTGGGTGGGCAATCGCAACCCCTTCGGCCTCGTGGCGCTGCTGACCGCGATCACGGGCGTGATCGTCCTGCTCGAGCGGCTCGTCGGCAGGGTCGACGTGGTCGCGACCCTGATCGCGGCCGGCGCGGTCCACCTGCTGACGATGTCCGCCACGGTCACGGTGACCGCGCTGTACCTGTTCGGCATCACGCTGGCGGCGTTCTGGATCCGCCGTGCGCCGCCGGGCGGCAAGAAGGCGATCTCGCGCGTCGTGCTGGCGTTGTCGGCGATCGCTGCCGTGCTCACCATCAAGTACCGCGACGAGATCTTCGGCCTGGTGGATCGCGGCTCCGATCTGACCAACCGCACCGAGATCTGGAAGCAGGTCATCCAGGCCGCGGAGCTGCGCCCCGAGGGCTGGGGGTATGTCGGCTACTGGCCCGTGTGGGAGGAGCCGTACAAGGGGATGGCGGATCGCGCAGGCGTGCTCGCCACCCACGCGCACAACGCGTTCCTCGACGCATGGCTCCAGCTGGGGCTGGTGGGCCTGGCGCTGCTCGTCGCGATCGTGGTGCTGATGTTCGGCGCGTCCTGGCGCCTCGTGGAGCGCGCCGACAAGGGCGACACCTACATCCCGCTCGGCTGGACGCTGCTGACGGTCGCGCTGGTGCTGCAGTCGCTCACCGAGTCGCGGATGCTCGTCGAGGGCGGGTGGTTCCTGGTGGTGGTGCTCTATCTGTCCGCGCCCCAGGTCTTCAGGCTGACGCTGGTCGACGAGTCGCTCGTGCATCGTGGCACCCCAGGGAGGACGGACGCCGACGAGCTCCGCTAGTTGTTATAGTTCTTCTATAACATCCAAGCGAGAGGGGAGACGCGCGATGACGCAGGACCGCACCGTCGCCCGAGCGATCCAGGTCGGCATCGTCGCCCCAGCCGTGCTCGTCGCCGTGGGCGTCGCCCTACAGATCGCCAGCCGCGACCAGCTGCCTGCCCGCGTCGTCACGCATTGGGGTCCGCAGGGGCCCGACGGGTTCGGCTCGCCATGGACGTTCACCTTCCTCACGCTGGTCGCCGGGCTCGGCATCCCCGCGCTCATGACCGTCTTCTCGATACCGGCCATGCGGCGCGGAGAACGCAGCCCCATGCTGCGGCTCATGCCCGCGATCGGGCTCGGATTCGCCGCCCTCATCGTCACCCTGTCCACCGGATCGCTCCTCGTGCAGCGCGGGATGGACGAGGGGTCGGCCCCGGGCATCGGCCCGATCGTGATCGCCTCCTACGCCGCCGCCATCCTCGCGGGGCTCGTCGGGTGGGCGTCCCAGCCGCGCCAGGAGCTGATCCAGCCCAGCGAACGACGCGTCGACCCCCTGATCGTCGCCCCCGGGGAGCGCGTCGCCTGGGTGGGCCGCGCCGAGGCCGGAGGCGGGCTCCTCGCGATCCTCGTGGGCGTGGCTCTCGCCCTCAGCGCCGGCGCGGTGTGGATGTGGATGGCCGGCGATCCCGCCCCCGCCCTGATCCTCACCGGCGTGGCGGCGCTGATCGCCGTGCTCGCCGGCGCGACCACCAGCTTCACCGTCCGTGCCGACCTCAGCGGGCTGGTGGTGCGCTCCCACGTCGGCATCCCGCGCTTCAGGGTGCCGGCGGCCGATATCGCTGAGGTCTCCGTCATCGACGTCAGCGGGCTGGCACAGTTCGGCGGATGGGGCGTGCGCGTCGTCCCCGGCGCCACCGGCATCGTCCTGCGCAACGGCTCAGCGCTGCAGGTGACCCGACGGGGCGGTCGCCGCCTCGTCGTGACCATCGACGACGCAGCCACGATCGCGGCCGTGCTCGCTGCCGCCTCCGAGGCAGGGTCGCATGCTGATCAGGACTGACCCCGCCTCCGACGCGCCCCTGTACGACCAGATCGCCGCGTCCGTCCGCGCGGAGACCGCCGCCGGACGCCTGGCGCCTGGCGACCGCCTCCCGTCCGCTCGAGACGTGGCCGAGGCCCTCGACGTCAACCTCCACACCGTCCTGCGCGCGTACCAGGCGCTGCGCGATGAGGGCCTCGTGGAGATGCGGCGTGGGCGCGGCGCCATCATCACCGAGCGCGCGGCGGCGTATGAGCATCTCAGCGACGAGGTCGCCGCGCTGATGGCCCGTGCGCGCGAGCTCGGCCTGGAGGTGGACGCCGTCGTGGCCCTGCTGCGCGCGCACGATCCCGGCTCGCCTGGCGACACCTCGACGTAACACGTCGTCCCCTACGATCAGCAACGGAACGACCACGCCGCCGACGCCTGCGTCCCGCCGCGGCGAACGCACCGTTCGAGCGGGTCGGAGTCGGCAACTGACACCTGAGGAGACCTGACCCATGACCCAGCGCACCGCCGTCGTCACCGGAGCCTCGAGCGGCATCGGTGAGGCCACCGCCCGCCAGCTCGCGGCCGACGGATGGAACGTGGTGCTCGGCGCCCGCCGCCTCGACCGTCTCGAGGCCCTCGCCGCAGAGATCGGCGGCACCGCGCTCGCGCTCGACGTCACGGACCCCGCCTCGGTCGAGGCCTTCTGCGACGCCATCCCGGTCGTCAGCCTGCTCGTCGCGAACGCAGGCGGCGCGTTCGGCACCACCTCCGTCGCGGAGGCCGACGACGACGAGTGGCTGCGCATGTTCGATGTGAACGTCATGGGCACCGTGCGCACCGTCCGCGGCCTGCTCCCCAAGCTGATCGCGTCGGGCGACGGCCAGGTGGTGACCCTCGGCTCGATCGCCGCGCTCGAGCCCTACCCCGGCGGTGCCGGCTACAACGCCGCCAAGCACGCCGTGAAGGCGCTGACGAGAGTCCTCCGGCTCGAGATGAAGGGTCAGCCGATCCGGGTGTCCGAGATCGACCCCGGGCTGGTGGAGACGGAGTTCTCGGTGGTGCGCTTCGAGGGCGACCAGGAGCGGGCGGACAAGGTCTACGAAGGCATGACGCCGCTGGTCGCGCAGGACATCGCCGAGGCGATCGCCTGGGTCGCCTCGCGGCCGTCGCACGTGAACATCGACTCCATGCTGATCATGCCGCGCGCGCAGGTGTCCGCCCAGGTGGTGCACCGCGAGCTGTGAGGCGGCTCAGTCGCGCGGACGTCGGAACAGGCTGCCGATGCGGGTGAGGCCCCGCCGCAGCGCCCCTGGCTCGTCGGGCTCCTCGACGGGCTCCTCGTCAGCGGCGACCTCCTCGTCGATCACCGCGTAGGTACGGCCGGTGTTCTTGATGATCGCCGTGATGAGCGCCGCGATCGGCAGTGCCATGAAAGCGCCCATCGGTCCTGCGAGCGCACCGCCCGCGATGGCCCCGCCGAACGCGACCGCGCCGTTGAGCTCCATGGTCTTCGAGGACAGCTTGGGGCTCAGCGCGTAGTTCTCGAGCTGCTGGTAGATCAGGACCCACACGAGCAGGCCGATCGCGTTGGCCACGCCCACCACGGCGAGCGTGATGAGGATCGGCAGCGCGGCGCCCAGGTAGGTGCCGATGAACGGGATGAACGTGGAGACGAACCCCATGAACATGGCGAGCGGCAAGGCGTACACCAGGTCGAGCCCGACGATCAGCATGGCGACGAAGCCGAGACCGCCGCACACCGACGCGAGCAGCAGGCGGGAGTAGAAGTAGCCTCCGGTCTGCTCGATCGAGGTGGTGGCGACCCACTTGAACACGCGCTGACGCTCCGGGGGCATCCGCGACATGACCGCGCGCATGACGCGAGGCCAGTCGGCGGCCAGGTAGAACGCGAACATCGCGATGGTCATCAGGTTGAACACGGCGCCGATGCCCGAGGACACCGCGCCGAGCGCGCCCGAGGCCCATTGCTGCACGAGCTTCGCGAGCGCGCTCGTCTCGTCGGTCGCATCGCCCTGGTCGAGCAACGGGGAGCCGAACATGCCCTCCCACCAGGTGTTCAGGTGCTCGAACCAGACGGCGGCAGCGGAGCTGACCTCCTGGGCGAACCGCACGATGCCGGGGATCAGCACCACCACGAGCAGCACGACGACGAGCAGCGCAGCCAGGTAGATGATCCCGACGGCCGCGCCCCTGCGCATGCCGAAACGACGGGTGAGCGCCTCGACGCCGGGGATCATCGCCAGCGCGAAGAACAGGGCGATGCCCAGGAGCCCAAGGAAGTGCGACAGCTGGCCGATCGCCCACAGGCCCGCGGCGACCGCCAGGCCGACCGCGACGATCTTCCACAGCACCGTCCAGATGAGCCTGTCCGCCCAGGCGGGGAGCGAGGCGGCGGGACGATTCGCGGCGTCGGTGCGGGCCGCGGCGATGACGTCGGCGGGCAGGTCGGTCGCGTCGGCTGCCATGGTCAGGCCGCCTTGAGGGAGCGCCGCATCGTGAAGGAGCGCACGAGGCCCGCGACGCCCAGCAGGATCAGGGCGAACGCGGTGAAGGCGACGAACACGACCGCGGTCCAGCCGGGGATCACCAGCACCACGATGCCTGCGAGCAGCGACAGCGCGCCCGCGGCGATCGCCCAGCCTCGCGAGCGCGCGTTGCTCGAGTCGACCAGCGCCATCACGCCCTCGACGATCCAGCCGAGGCCCACCATGAGGACGGTGATCAGCAGCAGGACCTTCGCGCTCGAGTCGAGGTTGCGCAGCATGACCACGCCACCGATCACGAGCAGCATGCCGAAGATCAGCATCACCGCGCGCATCGCGCCCGAGTAGCCCGTGCGGAGCGCGCCGATCACCAGGCGGAGCACGCCGGACAGCAGGAAGTTGATCGCGACCAGCGCGGCGCCCACCTTGAGCGTGGCGCTGGGCCAGATCGCGAGCACCAGGCCCAGCAGCAGCGACACGGCTCCGAGGAAGCCGACGACGCCGCTCATCGCCTTGACCACCTGGGGCGGCGGCGGTGCGTCGTCCAGGCTGACGAACATCGCCATCATCCCCTGCGCCCCGCGCGGCACCTCGGTCGACGGAGCACCGTTCTCCTCGTCCCCAGCGGTCATCTCTCGCTCCTCGCGCACGTTCGCGGAGGCGCGTCCCCCGCTGCGTCGAACCTACCGGCGTGCGACTGCGGGCGCCAGGGCTACCAGCGAGAACAGGTCCTTCGGGTCCGCAGGCTCGGCGATCAGGTCGATCTCCGTGGCGTACGCGGTGCCGGACACGCGGTCGCGCAGGAAGCGCAGCGCGGAGAAGTCGTTGATCGCGAAGCCGACGGAGTCGAACACGGTGATCTGCTCGGCGCTGGTGCGGCCGGGGAGCTGTCCGTCGACCACGCGCCACAGGTCGGTCGTGGGGTGGTCCGCGCCGAGCTTCTGGATCTCGCCCTCGATGAGGGTCTGCGGGTGGAACTCCACGAACGTGTCGCCGCGCAGCAGGATCGCCGGGTCGAGCTCGGTCTTGCCCGGGCTGTCGCCTCCGATCGCGTTGAGGTGCATGCCGGGCTCGATCATGTCGTCCGTGAGGATCGTCGCGTTGACCTTGTCGGCGGTGCAGGTGGTGACCACGTCGGCCCCCGCGACCGCGTCGGACGCGGAGGCGGCGCGGTGCACCCTGAAGCCGAGCGCGGTGGCGTTGCGCTCGAACTTGTCCATCGCCGCCGGGTCCACGTCCCAGATGCGCAGGTCGTTCAGCCCGAGCACCTCGCGCATGCCGAGAGCCTGGAACTCCGACTGCGAGCCGGTGCCGATCAGGGCGTGGACGCGCGAGTCGGGTCGCGCCAGGTGACGCGCCGCCATCGCCGACGTGGCGGCCGTGCGCAGGGCCGTGAGGAGCGACATCTCGGCGAGCATCAGCGGGTAGCCGGTGGCCATGTCGGACAGCGCGCCGAACGCGGTGACGGTCTGGAGGCCGCGCGAGGGGTTGATGGGGTGGCCGTTCACGTACTTGAAGCCGTACAGCTCCGCATCGGCGGTGGGCATCAGCTCGATCACCCCGTGCTCGGAGTGCGCCGGCACCCGCGGGGCCTTGTCGAACTGCTCCCAGCGGCGGTAGTCGTCCTCGAGGTAGGTCACGAGGTCGGCGATCAGGCCGGCGACGCCCTCCTGCGCCATCCAGCGGCTCATGCTCGCGACGTCGACGAACTGGACCATCAGCGTGCCTCCTCGGCGGTCGTGGGGCGGTCCCGGAGCACGAGCGTGCAGCACTTGGCGCCGCCGCCGGCGAGCAGCAGCTCGGTGAGGTCCACGCCGATGGGCTCGTAGCCCGCCTCGCGCAGCTGGTGCTGGAAGGCGGTGGCGCGGGCCGCGGTGATGACGTGCAGCCCGTCGGACACGGCGTTGAGCCCGAAGACCTTGGCGTCGTGCTCGTCGACCAGGATCGCGTCGGGGAAGCGGCGCTCCAGCTCAGCCCTGCTCGCGTCGTCGAAGGCGCTCGGCAGGTAGGCGATGTGCTCGTGTCCGGGACGGGCGTCGAGCACGGCGAGCGCGGTGTCCAGGTGGTAGAAGTCGGGGCGGACGAGGCGCAGGGACACGACCTCGCGACCGTACAGGGCGGCCATCTCCGCGTGGGACGCGGTGTCGGTGCGGAAGCCCGTGCCGGCGAGCAGCGCGTCGCCGGCCAGCAGCACGTCGCCCTCGCCCTCGTTGGTCTCCTCCGCAGCGACCACGTCGTAGCCGGCGGCGCGGAACCAGTCGGCGTAGAGGTCCGCCTCGGGGGCGCGCTCAGGGAAGGTGAAGCGAGCGGTGTACGCGGTGCCGTCGACGACCAGGCCGCCGTTGGCGGCGAACACCATGTCCGGGAGCCCCCGGCCGGGCTCCACGAGCCGGACCGTGAACTGCAGGCGCTCGAAGACGCGACGCAGCTCGTGCCACTGCGACAGCGCGCGGCTCGTGTCCGTCGGGTCCTCAGGGTGCATCCACGGGTTGATGGAGTACGACACGGTGAAGTGCTCGGGTCGGCACATGAGGACGGTGAGCGGCGAGGCGATGCGCTCCTGCTGAATGGCCACGGGGGCGGTGATGGTCAAGTCGGGACCTCCTTCACACACCAGCGTGACAGAGATTCCGTGACGATATCGTGACCAGGAATAGTGAATCCGGCGACTTGACTGGGGCTTACGATGGAAACCTGCGTCACGCCGAAAGTAGGGAGAGCCCATGTCGATCGACGACCTCGACCGCCGCATCATCGACGAGCTCAAGCTCGATGGACGCATCAGCTACCAGGACATGGGGGAGCGCATCGGACTGTCGCCCACGGCGGTCAAGCGCCGGATGGACAGGATGGCGTCAGCCGGGGTCATTCGCGGCTACACGGTGCTAGTCGATCCTAGCGTCGACGGCAGGGACACCGAGGCATTCGTCGAGGTCTTCTGCCGCGGGACCGTGGGCCCTGACGAGCTGCGCCGCATCCTGTCCGGCATCCCCGACGTGATCGAGGCTCAGACCGTCACCGGAGAGGCTGACGCCCTGGTGCGGCTGCGCGCCAGCAGCATGCCGGCGCTGGAGGACGCGCTCGAGAAGGTGCGTCTGGCGCCGCAGGTCGACTCGACCCGTTCGGCGATCGTCCTGTCGCAGCTCATCGCCCGTCGGGAGTGAACCGCCAGGGCCGACCGCGTCAGATCCAGGGCCGCGTCCACATGTGCATGCGCCAGTAGTCATAGGGGATCGCGTTGCCGGTCCACAGCGGCAGGAAGTACCCGGCGATGATGAGCACGATCCCCAGGTAGACGCCCACGATCAGGGTGCCCTTGGGGGACCAGGTGCCTCGGCCGCGCGGCTGCGCGATCCGCTGGAGCATCCACGCGAGGGTCAGCACCAGGAACGGGATGAAGACGATCGAGTAGAACGTGAAGATCGTGCGGTAGGCGTACGGGAGCCACGGCACCCAGCCCGCGAAGAAGCCGAGCGACAGCACGAAACCCAGCGGGTCGCGTCGACGCACCAGACGCCACAGCGCGTAGAGGACGGCAGCGACGGCCACCCACCAGATCGCCACGTTGCCGATCGAGGTGATCGCGGAGACGCAGCGCTCGGCGCCGCAGTGGGCGTTCACGTCCTCGAAGTAGAACGAGGTGGGCCGGATCTGCAGGGGCCAGCCCCACGGGTTCGCCTGGTAGCTGTGCGGCGTCGTGAGATGGGTGTGGAACTCCCACATCTGCCGGTGGTACTCGACCAGGGAGCGCAACGAGTCGGGCAGCCAGGTCACGCCCTTGCCGGGGTGGGTCTCCGCCCAGTGCCTGGCGTAGGAGCCGTCGGTCGCGAACCAGTTCCACCAGGTCGCCACGTACACCGTGGGCATGAGGACCAGCGTGGCGAGGAAGGTGGGGATCGCGCGCAGCGCGGAGCCCCCGAACCAGCGCTCGATGCCGAGCGAGCGCCGCGTCGTCATGTCCCAGACGATGGACAGGACCAGGAAGACCGCCGCGAAGTACCCGCCGGACCACTTCGTGGACATCGCGAGCGCGAACACGACGATCGCGCCCAACCGCATCCAGCGGATCCCCATGCGAGGTCCGTACCCCAGCGTCGGGTCTTGGCCCTCGGCACGCGCGGCGTCCATCCGCGCCGACAGCCGCCGCCGGAACCGTTCGCGGTCCCACACGATGAGTCCGAAGCCCGCCATCGCGAAGAAGGCGAGGAATCCGTCCAGAAGCGCGGTGCGCGACATCGTGATCGCGAGCCCGTCGACGGCGAGCAGCACGCCCGCGATCCCCCCGAACAGGGTGGACCGCAGCAGGGTGCGCGCGATCAGCGCCGTGATCACCACGAGCGCGACCCCGAACAGCGCCTCCATCACACGCCACCCGAAAGGCGTCGGGCCGAAGATCTTGATGCCGACCGCGATCAGCAGCTTGCCGACCATCGGATGCACCACGTAGTCGCCCTCGGACGAGAGCCCCGAGTAGTTGCCGGAGGCGAACCACTGGTCGTCGCCCGACCAGTCGCCCTCGTAGCCGAAGACGAGCAGCGAGAACGCGCCGCGTGCGTAGTAGACCTCGTCGAAGACGAGCGCCTTCGGGTAGCTGAGCGTCACGAAGCGGAGCAGCGCGGCGAGAACGCCGACGCCAGTCGCCATCAGCTGGACGCGCCAGCGGTATGCCCATCCCCAGATCACACCCGAAGCCTAGCCGTGGCGTGCGGTGAACAGGGATAACCGATGTGCGACGCTTGGAGGCATGGTCCTCACGAGCGCAGGCCGGGTGCTGCTCGGCGCCACCCCCATCGGCAACCCGGGGGACGCGTCCGCGCGCCTGCGCGAGGCGATCGCCGGGGCCGACGTGGTGGCGGCGGAGGACACGCGCCGCCTGCGGGACCTGGCGAGCAGGCTGGGGATCGAGGTGCGTGGACGGGTCATCGCGGTGCACGACCACAACGAGGGCGAACGCGCCGCAGACCTGGTGCAGGTGGCTGCCGACGGCGGCGTCGTGCTCGTCGTGTCCGACGCCGGCATGCCGACGGTATCGGACCCGGGCTACCGCGTCGTGGCAGAGGCCGTCGCCGCCGGGGTGCCCGTCGAGGTCCTCCCCGGGCCGAGCGCCGTCCTCACGGCGCTCGCGCTGTCGGGGCTGCCGACCGACAGGTTCTGCTTCGAGGGCTTCCCTCCCCGCAAGGGTGGCGAGCGCGCCAGGGCGTTCCAGGCGCTCGTCGCCGAGCCGCGCACCATGATCTTCTTCGAGGCGCCGCACAGGCTGGAGGACACGCTCGTGGCGATGGCGCACGCCTGGGGCGACGACCGTCCGGCGGCGGTGTCCCGCGAGCTCACCAAGACGTACGAGGAGACTCGGCGCGGCACGCTGGCGGAGCTCGCGGCCTGGGCGCAGGAGACGGCGCCGCGCGGCGAGATCGTCGTGACGGTCGCGGGCCGGCCGGCCGACGTCGTGGGAGAGGAGGCCGCGGTCGCCGAGGCGCTCGCGCGCATCTCAGGCGGCGAGAGGGCCAAGGACGTCGTGGCTGATCTCGCGTCCACCACGGGGCTGCCGCGGCGGGACCTCTACAACGCGGTGCTGCGCGCGCGGAGCGGGACGAGCGGCGATGCCCCGGCCTGATCACGCGCGACGAGCGCGGCACGGCTCGGTCGTGACGGCGCTCGCGGTCGGCGCAGGGGTGGCGATGGGAGCCGCCGTCGCGGTCGGAGCAGGGGAGCGGCAGGCCGATCCGTCGTCCGACGCCGTGAGGAAGGTCGAGCCGGCGGTCGAGGCGGAGGCCTCGGGCTCTCCCGTTCCCGCCGTCACGGCGCAGGGCGCCCCGCTGCCGCTCGCGAGCACCCTGCCGGTGGCGGACGTCGACCTGGTCCAGCCTTCGGGTGACGACGTGTTCTCGCTCGCCGCATGGTCCACCTCCGAGCCGGTGTCCCCGTGGGTGGTGGTGGACAAGGCCCGCCCGCTCGACCCGATCGACTACGCGCCGACCGACCTCGTGGCGGTCGACGGCGTGCCGGGGGGCGGGACGGAGCTGCTCCGTCGGGAGGCGGCGTCCGCGCTCGAGGCGATGCGCGTCGCGGCCGTGGCGGACGGCGCCGGCTTCTCCATCGCGAGCGCCTACCGCAGCCATACCGAGCAGATCTCGCTGCATGCCGCCTACGTGAGCCGCTGGGGCGCCTCGAGCGCCGAGTCCTTCTCCGCCCGCGCCGGCTACTCGGAGCATCAGACCGGATGGGCGGTGGACGTCTACGCGGGTGCGTCGTGCCGGGTCGAGCAGTGCTTCGCGGACGAGGCGGCGGGGCGATGGGTGGCCGAGCACGGCTGGGAGCACGGATGGATCGTGCGCTACCCGCAGGGGTCGTCGGACGTCACGGGCTACCGCTACGAGCCGTGGCACCTCAGGTATGTGGGCGTGGCGCTCGCCACCTGGATGCACGAGCACGAGGTCGCCACGCTCGAGGAGGCGTTCGGCCTGGGCGACGCGCCCGACTACCTGGACTGACGGTCCCGCTCGTGCCGAGGCGCGGCGCGGTCGCGGAGCCGGGTCGCGGGCCCCGCGTGCGTCACTAGGATGGGGCGCATGTCTCACATCCTCTCCGCCGTCGCGTGGCCGTATGCCAACGGGCCGCGTCACATCGGTCACGTCGCCGGCTTCGGCGTCCCCTCCGACGTCTTCAGCCGTTACATGCGCATGGCGGGGGAGGACGTGCTCATGGTGTCGGGCACCGACGAGCACGGCACGCCGATCCTGGTGCAGGCCGAGGGCGAGGGCGTGAGCCCGCAGGTGCTCGCGGACCGCTACAACCGCGTGATCGTGGAGGACCTCACCCAGCTGGGTCTCAGCTACGACCTCTTCACCCGCACGACGACCGGCAACCACTACGCGGTGGTGCAGGAGATGTTCAAGGCCGTCCACAAGAACGGCTACATGATCGAGCAGACCACCCGTGGGGCGATCTCGCCGTCCACGGGCCGCACCCTTCCCGACCGGTACATCGAGGGCACGTGCCCCCTCTGCGGCTACGACGGCGCCCGCGGCGACCAATGCGACAACTGCGGCAACCAGCTCGATGCGATCGACCTCAAGAACCCGGTCAGCCGCATCAACGGCGAGACCCCCAAGTTCATCGAGACCGAGCATTTCTTCCTGGACCTTCCGGCCCTGACCGACGCGCTGTCCACGTGGCTCGGCTCCCGACAGGGATGGCGGCCGAACGTCCTCAACTTCTCGCTCAACCTGCTGAACGACGTGCGCCCCCGCGCGATGTCGCGCGACATCGACTGGGGCATCCCCATCCCGCTCGACGGCTGGTCCGACAACCCCACCAAGCGCCTCTACGTCTGGTTCGACGCGGTGATCGGCTACCTGAGCGCCTCCATCGAGTGGGCGCGCCGCTCGGGCGAGCCCGACGCGTGGCGCAAGTGGTGGAACGACCCCGAGGCGATGTCGTACTACTTCATGGGCAAGGACAACATCACCTTCCACTCGCAGATCTGGCCCGCCGAGCTGCTCGCGGCGAACGGCCGCGGCGCGAAGGGCGGCGAGCTGGGGCCGTTCGGCGACCTGCAGCTGCCCACCGAGGTGGTCTCGAGCGAGTTCCTGACCATGGAGTCCGCCAAGTTCTCGTCGTCGCGCGGCCACGTCATCTACGTGCGCGACATGCTGGCCCGCTACCAGCCGGACGCGCTGCGCTACTTCATCGCGGTCGCAGGCCCCGAGACCTCTGACGCGGACTTCACGTGGTCCGAGTTCCAGCGGCGCACCAACAACGAGCTGGTGGCCGGCTGGGGCAACCTGGTCAACCGCACCGCCTCGCTGCTGCACAAGAACATCGGAGAGATCCCGGCGCTCGGCGAGCTCACCGACGTCGACAGGGCCGCGCTCGACTCCTCGCTCAAGGGCTTCGACACGGTCGGCGACCTGGTGCGCCACCACCGTCAGCGTCAGGCGATCTCCGAGGCGATGCGCGTCGTGGGCGACGCGAACGCGTACCTCGCTGAGACGGCGCCCTGGAAGCTGAAGAACGAGGATCCCGAGCGGATGCGCACGGTCCTGGGCGTCGCCGCCCAGCTGGTCGACGACGCGAACACGATGCTCGCGCCGTTCCTGCCGCACTCCGCGCAGAAGGTGCACGAGGCGCTCGGCGGCACGGGCGTGCTCGCGCCCATGCCTCAGATGAACGAGGTCGACGACCTGGACATCCCGCACCGCTCCTACCCGGTGATCCAGGGTGACTACTCGGCGATGCAGGGCACCTGGGGCCGTCGCGACGTGGTCGCCGGCACCGTCGTCCCCGCGCCCTCGCCGATCTTCACCAAGCTGGACGACGAGATCGTCGAGGCGGAGCTGACCCGCATGCGAGGCGACGACTAGGTGGCCCGCCGCGGAGCCTGGCCGCCGGCGCCCGAGCCGCTGCCGTCGCCCGTCGTCGACAACCACTGCCATCTGGAGTCGCCTGCGGGCGACGAGCCGCGAAGCGTGGAGGACCGGCTGGCCGAGGCCGCCGCCGTCGGCGTGGACAGGGTGGTGCAGATCGGATGCGAGCTGGAGGCGGCCCGCTGGACCGCCGACGCCGTCGTCAGGTACCCGCAGATGCTCGGAGGGATCTCCCTGCACCCGAACGAGGCTCCGCTGCATGCCAAGGGCGAGCATCCGTCGGGCGTGGGGTACGCCGAGGCCTTCGCCGAGATCGCCCGGCTGGCGCAGGGGGAGCGGATCCGCATCATCAGCGAGACGGGGCTGGACTATCACTGGACCGACGAGCCCGACCGGCCCGCGCAGGTGCAGGCCTTCCGCGACCACATCGCGCTGGCGAAGGAGCTCGGGCTGCCCGTGGGGATCCACGACCGGGACGCGCATGCCGACGTCCTCGACGTCCTGCAGCGCGACGGGGCCCCCGACGTGACGGTGTTCCACTGCTTCTCGGGCGACGCCGCCATGGCCCGCCTCTGCGTGGACCGCGGCTACTACCTGAGCTTCGCGGGGAACCTGACGTTCAAGAACGCGACCGACCTGCGCGCCGCGCTGGCGGTCACCCCGCTGTCGCGGGTCATGGTGGAGACGGACTCGCCGTACCTCACGCCGCACCCTCACCGGGGCGCGCCGAACTCTCCCGCGCTCGTCGCGCACACCGTGCGCGAGGTCGCGCGGGTGAAGGACATCCCGCTCGCGCAGGCCTGCGAGGCGCTCGACGTGACGACCGTCACTCTCTATGGCCCCTGGTAGATTCGTCACACTACGATTCAGTTGGCGTTGAGCGTTACCGATATGAGATAAAAGCGGGAGTGTCTCGCCCCCCGAGCCGCGTCCCCGATGGCCATGTCGTCCATCCCGAAAGGGAGACTTTGAGTTACCTGCGCACCACCCCGCGACCCGGAGGTCGCCGTGATCGGCGTGCCCGGACGGGCGCGCGGACCCGTGTGATGCGCCAGCTCGGAGTCTCCGCCGCGCTGGTCGCGTTCGCCGCCGGATCCTTCACCTCCACCTCCGTCGACGCCCTCGCGAGCGTGAGGCAGAGCGCGGACTCGACCCAGCTCGACGTGGTCGGGCCGGTCGACGCCGCCGCGGCCGACGTCGAGGTCGTCACCGAGACCTCGCAGGAGTCGGTGCCGAACGACACGGTCACCGAGTCGGACCCGTCGGCCAAGAAGGGCGTGGAGACGGTCGTCGACGAGGGCTCGCCCGGCACGTCGCTGGTGAGCTACGAGGTCACGTACGTGGACGGGGTCGAGGTCTCGCGCAAGCAGACGGTGTCCGTCGTGGTCCAGGAGCCGGTCGACAAGGTCGTGTCGGTGGGCACCCTCGAGATCCCCACGGTCGCGACCACGACTCCTGGGACGAACCAGGCGATCGGTCAGGAGCTCGCGGCGAGCCTGTACGGCTGGACCGGTGAGCAGTGGCAGTGCCTGTCGAGCCTCTGGTCCCGCGAGTCGGGGTGGAGCACGACCGCGGCGAACTCGTCGGGCGCGTACGGGATCCCGCAGGCGCTCCCCGGCTCCAAGATGGCGGCCTACGGCGACGACTGGCGCACGAACCCCACCACGCAGATCAAGTGGGGCCTCGCCTACGTGAGCGGCCGCTATGGCACTCCGTGCGGTGCCTGGGGCCACTTCACGTCGGTCGGCTGGTACTGACGCCTGTGGCCGATCTGCTCGGTCCCACCGATGTGAGGGTGCTCGCCGAGTCGCTCGGCACCGCGCCCACCAAGAAGTGGGGACAGAACTTCGTCGTCGACGCCGGCACGGTCCGTCGCATCGTCCGTATCGCAGGCGTCCAACCGGGCGACCATGTGGTGGAGGTGGGCCCCGGGCTGGGCTCCCTGACGCTGGCGCTGCTCGAGGCGGGCGCGTGGGTCACCGCGGTCGAGATCGACCCGCGTCTTGCCGCGGCGCTGCCCGAGACCGCATCGCGACGCGCTCCCGACGATGCCGAGCGGCTGGCCGTGATCGGCGAGGATGCGCTCAAGGTGGCCGCGCTGCCGGGTGCGGGCCCTGAGGCCGGACCGCCCGCGGCGCTCGTCGCCAATCTGCCTTACAACGTGTCGGTGCCGGTGATCCTCCACTTCCTCGAGACGTTCCCGGACCTGCGGCGCGTGCTCGTGATGGTGCAGGCGGAGGTCGCCGACCGTCTCGCGGCCCCGCCCGGCTCCCGCACGTACGGCATCCCCAGCGCCAAGGCCGCCTGGTACTGCGACGTCCGTCGCGCCGGTGACGTCGGGCGCGCCGTGTTCTGGCCGGTGCCCCGCGTCGACTCGGCGCTCGTGCTCATGGAGCGACGCGAGGTGCCCGTGACATCGGCGCCCAGGGAGCAGGTGTTCCAGGTGATCGACGCTGCCTTCGCACAGCGTCGCAAGGCGCTGAGAGGGGCGCTCGCCACGCTCGCCGGGTCCTCCGCGCGTTCCGAGCAGGCGCTGGTCCGCGCAGGGGTCGACCCTCTCACCCGCGGCGAGCAGCTGGGCATCGAGGACTTCGCGCGCATCGCCGAGGCATTCGCCACCCTCGACTGACGGCGCCGGCATGGCACCATGGGGCCCATGCCACGCACCGTGACCGTCCGCGCACCTGGCAAGGTGAACCTCCAGCTCGCGGTGGGCGCACGACGCGAGGACGGGTACCACCCGCTCGTCACCGTCTTCCAGGCGGTCGCGCTGTACGAGACCGTGACCGCGACGGCGCGCGACGACGAGCGTTTCACGCTGACGGTCTCGGGCGCGTCCAACCTGGCGCTCGACCCCGACACCGTGCCCCTCGACGAGTCGAACCTGGCGCTCCGGGCGGCGCGCGCGGTGGCGGAGCGGTACGGGATCTCCGAAGGCATCGACCTGCAGATCCTCAAGGGCGTGCCCGTCGCGGGCGGCATGGCGGGGGGCAGCGCGGACGCCGCGGCCGCCGTCGTCGCGTGCGCCGAGGCGTGGGACGTGGGAGCGTCGCGCGAGGAGCTCCACCGCATCTGCGCGGAGCTCGGCGCTGACGTCCCGTTCTGCCTGCACGGCCACACGGCCGTCGGTCTGGGGCGGGGCGACGAGCTCTCGCCTGCGATGACCCACGGGCAGTTCCACTGGGTGCTCGCCACCCAGGAGGAGGGGCTGTCCACCCCGGCGGTGTTCGCAGAGCTCGACCGCTCGATCGCGGCCGGTGAGCGCACCGTCGCGGAGCCGACGATCGACGACGCCGTCATGAGCGCCCTCATGGCGGGCGACGCGAGGGCGCTCGGAGCCGCCTTGTCGAACGACCTTCAGGGGCCGGCGCTCGCCTTGGCGCCCCACCTGCGCGACGTCCTCGACGCCGCGCTCGACGCGGACGCCCTGGGTGCGATCGTGTCCGGCTCAGGGCCCACGGTCGCCGCGCTCGCACGCTCCCGTCAGCACGCGCTGGCGATCGCGGCGCACCTCACCGCGGAGGGCGTGGCAGGTGCGGTCCTCACCGCAGCGGGTCCGGCGCCAGGAGCGACCGTCCTGGCGGGCTGAGCCGCGTCAGCCCTTCCGCAGCGCGTCGCGGATCTCGGTGAGCAGCTCGATCTCGGTGGGGGACACGGGCTCGTCGACGGCGGGCTCGTCCTTCTTGCGGCGCGCGGCGAGCGAGTTGAGCGGTGCCACGACCATGAAGTAGACCGCCGCGGCGATGGTCACGAACTTGAACAGCGCGTCGAGCACCAGGCCGATGCTGAACTGAGCGCCGTTGATCGTGAAGTTGCCCACCGCGGTGAGATCGGGCTGGCCGAAGATCGCGGCGACGATCGGCGTGATGATGCCGGCGACGATCGCTCCGACGACTGCCGTGAACGCGGTGCCGATGACCACGGCGACCGCGAGGTCGACCACGTTGCCCCGCATGATGAAGTCCTTGAAGCCCTTGATCATGGCTGCTCCCCTTGAATCCAGGTGGGACGCGCCGCTCCGGGTCGGTCGGCGTCGCCGGGCGTCGGCGCCTGTGGCGAATCTAGCCGAAGGGCGCGCGGCTCGCGCGGGCACCGGGTACGGCGCGCCGCGCGCTGCGGTGCCGGGCGCGCGTCGCCGCCTGGAGACCTCAGTGCTCGCTCGGGAGCCCTGGTCGCCGTTCGAGGCCGTGCAGACCGTTCCAGGCGAGGTTCACCAGATGGCTCGCCACGACCTCCTTGGACGGCTCCCTCTCCTCGGCCCAGTGCTGGCCGGTGAGCGCCACCATGCCCACGAGCATCTGCGAGTAGATGGGCGCCACGGACGGGTTGAGGCCGCGCTTGCGGAACTGGTCGGCGAGCAGGCCCTCCACCTGGGCGGACACGTCGCCCAGGAGCGAGGAGAAGGTGCCGGAGGACTGGGCGACCGGCGAGTCGCGGGCGAGGATCCTGAACCCGTCGGGCGAGTCCTCGATGTATCCGAGCAGCGCCATCGCCGCGCGCTCGACGAGCTGCCGAGGGTGTGCCACCTGGGCGAGCGCACCGGTCAGCGCGCCCAGCAGCGCCTCGACCTCGCGGTCCACGATCACCGCGTACATGCCCTCCTTGCCGCCGAAGTGCTCGTACACGACGGGCTTGGACACGTCGGCCCTGGCGGCGATCTCCTCGACCGAGGCGCCTTCGAAGCCCTTCTCCGCGAACAGCGCGCGGCCTACGGTGAGCAGCTGCTCACGGCGTTCGCGCGCCGTCATCCGGGCACGGGTGGGCTTCCTGATCTCTTCGGTCACGGTCCCAGTGTGCCGTGTCGGGCTGGCACACTAAAGGACCCGGGGCTTTTCGCGCCCCGTTCCGCCCTGGTGTAACGGCAGCACGCAGGCCTTTGGAGCCTTGCGGTACAGGTTCGAATCCTGTGGGCGGAGCGTCGGGGGCGTGTGAGGGCGTGTGAGGGCGCGTGCGGCGGAAGGTAGAGTTGACCCGACCGACCCGACGCCCCTGGTGGGGCACAGCGAAGGGGGAGTGGTGACCACCACCCGTCCCGCGGCCGTGATGATCCTCGCGGCAGGCGCAGGCACCCGCATGAGGTCGGCTACCCCCAAGGTCCTTCACAGGATCGCGGGCCGTACCCTGCTCCACCACGCGCTGGTCGCGGCGCATGAGCTGCAGCCGGCGCGCACCGTGGTGGTCGTCAGGCACGAGCGTGAGGCAGTCGCGGCGCACGTCGCAGAGGTCGCGCCTCACGCGTTGATCGCGGACCAGGACGACGTCCCCGGCACGGGTCGCGCGGTCGCGTGCGGCATGTCCGTGCTCGACGCGACGACGGTCGCCGCCGCGGTGGCAGGGGGCCAGGTCGGGGACCGATCGGTGCTCGACCTCCAGATCGAGGGCGCGGTCGTCGTCACCTCAGGCGACGTGCCCCTGGTCACCGGAGAGCTGCTGGGCCGCCTGGTCGACGCGCACACCGAGATCGGCAACGCCGTCACGATCCTCACGGCGAAGGTCCCCGACCCGACGGGTTACGGACGCATCGTGCGAGGCACGACAGGCGACGTGATGGCGATCGTGGAGCACCGCGACGCCACGGACGAGCAGCACCGGATCGACGAGATCAACTCGGGCATCTACGTGTTCGACGCGGCGGTGCTGCGCGACGCGCTCGCGCAGGTGGGTCGCGACAACTCGCAGGGAGAGATGTACCTCACGGACGTCGTCGCACTGGCGCGCGAGGCGGGCGGCCGGGTGGGCGCCATGATCGCGCCCGACGCCTCCGCTGTCGAGGGTGTCAACGATCGTGTCCAGCTGGCGAACGCGGGCGCCCAGCTCAATCGGCGCATCGTCGAGGCGTGGATGCGTGCCGGCGTCACGGTCGTCGACCCGGCCACCACGTGGATCGACGCGGACGTGACGCTCGGAGAGGACGCGACGATCCTGCAGGGCGTGCAGCTGCACGGCTCCACCCGCATCGGCAGCGGCGCGACCGTCGGCCCCGACTCGACCCTGACGAACGTCGCGGTGGGGGACGGAGCGACCGTCACCCGCGTGCACGGCCTCGACGCGGTGGTCGGCGACCGCGCCACCATCGGCCCGTTCACCTACCTGCGCCCCGGCACCATCGTGGGCGTCAAGGGCAAGGTGGGCGGCTTCGTCGAGACCAAGAACGCCCGCATCGGGGACGGCGCGAAGGTGCCGCATCTCAGCTATGTGGGAGACGCCGAGATCGGCGAGGGCACCAACGTCGGCGCCGGCACGATCTTCGTCAACTACGACGGTGTGCACAAGCACCGCACCGTCGTCGGCGCCCACGTGCGCATCGGCTCGGACAACACCCTCATCGCGCCCGTCACCCTGGGCGATGGTGCGTACACGGGCGCCGGCACCACCGTGCGTCACGATGTGCCGCCGGGGGCGCTCGCCATCAACTCTTCGCCTCAGCAGAACGTGGACGGGTGGGTCGAACGACGCCGCCCGGGCACTCAGTCCGCCGAGGCAGCCGAGCGTGCTCGACGCGCGCCCGGGTCTCACGAAGGACTATCGTCGGGCGGACAGGGCCCGACGCATGAAGGAGAGTCATGAGCTCGATCATCTCGAACCCGTCGGAGCGTCGGATGGTGCTCGCCGGCGGGCGCGCCCACCCCGAGCTGGCTGAGGCCGTCGCTGCGGACATGGGCATCGAGCTGCTGCCGACCACCGCCTACACGTTCGCCAACGGCGAGCTGTACGTCCGGTTCGGCGAGTCGGTGCGCGGCGCCGACGCCTTCATCCTCCAGTCCCACGCGGCGCCCATCAACGAGGCGATCATGGAGCAGCTCATCATGGTGGACGCCATGAAGCGTGCCTCCGCCAAGCGGGTGACCGTGATCATGCCCTGCTACGGCTATGCGCGCCAGGACAAGAAGCACAAGGGTCGCGAGCCCATCTCGGCGCGCCTCATGGCCGACCTGTTCAAGACCGCGGGCGCTGACCGCATCATGTCGGTCGACCTGCACACGTCGCAGATCCAGGGCTTCTTCGATGGCCCGGTGGACCACCTGTGGGCTATGCCGCTGCTCGCGCAGTACGTCCGCTCGCGCGTCGCCCCCGGCAACCTCACCATCGTCTCCCCCGACGCGGGCCGCGTGCGCCTGGCCGACCAGTGGTCCGACCACCTGGGTGCGCCGCTCGCGATCATCCACAAGCGTCGCGACCCGTCGGTGCCGAACCAGGTCAAGGTCCACGAGCTCGTCGGAGAGGTCGAGGGCCGCACGTGCGTGCTCGTCGACGACATGATCGACACGGGCGGCACGATCGTCCAGGCGGCCGAGGCTCTGTTCGAGAACGGCGCGAAGGACGTCATCGTCGCGTCCACCCACGGCCTCCTGTCCGGGCCTGCGGTGGAGCGCCTGCGTGACTCAGGCATCTCCGAGGTGGTGGTCACGGACACCCTGCCGATCGCCGAGGACAAGCGGTGGGACGGTCTCACCGTGCTGTCCATCGCGCCCCTCATCGCCCGCGCGATCCACGAGGTGTTCGAGGACGGCTCGGTCACCAGCCTGTTCAACGGCAACGTCTGATCTGCTGAACGGTCCCGAGAGCGCGGAGCCCCAGGGGCTCCGCGCTCTCGCGCGTCCATGAGGCATGCGGTGGCGGCGTTCAGCACCACGCCCTGAGCGAGAGCGACTGGTTGAGCAGGAGCCACCACCCGGAGCCATCGCCTGCGGGCATGGCGAGGACGGCGGGGGAACGCGCGTAGTCCACGAGGCTCAGCGCCTGGGCGTCTGGCACCATCCCGTTCGGGTCCTCGGAGTAGTAGCCGTACATGAGCTCCGCCAGGGTGCTCGTGGTGGCCATGGCGTACACCGGCGATCCGTCGACCGTGCCGGCCTGGACCCAGTCGGACTGCAGCGGGTCGGTCAGCAGGATGTTCCAGGTGAGCATGGTGTATGGGCCGCACGCCACGTCGAACAGGTCGACGAACTGCCCTGCGGTGGTGCCGTAGCCGTCGGCCCACGCGATGTCTTCCCACGCGGGCCGCGTGGGCGGGGCGTCGTACCAGCCGCCGGTGGCGGTGCCGCGGCCGTACGCGACGTTCTCGAGCATCTGCGCGTACGTGGACCACCCTGGATCGGTGCCCCACGACACGTACGGGTCCTGGGTGAACCTGTCGACGGTCCACGCGTCGACGGTCGCGACCTGCTCGGACTGCCATGAGCCGAGCAGCGGCAGCCACGGCCCTCGGAGCGAGACCTGCAGACCGTCGAGGTCGGCCGTTGCCGGCGCGGCGAGCGAGTCGTAGTAGACGTCAGGGTCGCTCGCGATCTCGGGCGCCCATGAGACGACCGTCGTCGCCTGCCACGGGAAGGGGAACGGGATCCAGGTGGGGGTGCCGTCCGCGGCGACCTCCACGGTCTCGCCGCCGATGCCGTGCTGCAGGATGTCGTTCCCGTCACGAGTGCCGACCCGGAACCACGCGAGCTCGTCCACGCCAGTGTTCCAGAACGCGTCGTCAGCGGCCCACGACGGGGTGTCGAGCTGGACGGGGTCGGTCAGCCAGGACTCGCCGGTCTGCGCGAGCGACGCCCTGAGGGAGGCCTCCTGCGCGCCCATGTCGGGGTTGCGCCCCTCGGGCGCGGTCGGTGACGATGCCGCCGTCGCCGTCGATGCCGTCACGGAGGGAGTCGGCGGAGCGGTGGACGAGCCGGAAGGGCTCGCGCTCGGCGCACCGCCGCCCGCGCATGCGGCGAGCGCCAACGCGCAACCCAGGAATGTCGCTGCACCAGGCACGATGCGCATGACGAGGTCCCCCTTGTCGTCCCTCATATCGGCTCCCCTGCGACCAACCTAGCCCGGGTCGCCAGGGCGTGCGAGGACGACCGTCCGCGGGTCGCGCAGCTGCGCCTCCCGCACTGGGTGGAGGCATCCCGCAAGAGCAGGTAGACTGTCCCAGTTCCTCGGCGAGGCTGAGCCCGCGCAGGGCCCGGCGTGATCGACGCGGCAGAAGCGCAACGGCTCTGCCTTGCCGTGCAACCGCTATCTGTCCGCAAATCTCTCGAGGAGAACCCCGATGTCTGATGAGCTGAAGCTCGCCGCCGAGGCCCGCACCGAGTTCGGCAAGGGCTTCGCCCGCCGCGCCCGCGCCGCCGGCAAGATCCCCGCCGTCATCTACGGTCACGGCACCGACCCCGTCCACGTCCTGCTTCCCGGCCACGACACGATGATGGCGCTCAAGCACGCCAACGCGCTGCTGACCATCGATGTGGCAGGCAAGTCCGAGATGGTCATCGTCAAGGACATCCAGCGTGACGCCGTGAAGCGCAGCATCGACCACGTCGACCTGCTGCTCGTGAAGAAGGGCGAGAAGATCGCCGTCGAGGTCCCTGTGCACGTCGAGGGCGAGACGTTCGGCTCGACCATCCACGTCCAGGAGCTCAACACCCTGCACATCCAGGCCGAGGCGACCCACCTGCCCGAGACCATCGTCGTCTCCGTCGAGGGCCTGCCCGAGGGCGTCAAGATCGTCGCCTCGGAGGTCGAGCTGCCCAAGGGCGTCGAGCTCCTGACCGACGCCGACGCGCTCGTGGTCCACGTCACGCAGCCGCGCTCCGCCGTGGCCGCCGAGGACGAGGCCGGCGAGGCCGGTGCCGAAGCAGCTGCCGAGTAGTCTTCGAAGCGCGTGAGAGCGCCCGGTCCGCACCTGCGCGGGCCGGGCGCTTTCCGCATCCACCTGCGCGCAGGAGCAAGGAGAGCCATGACCGCGCTCGTCATCGGACTGGGCAACCCCGGCGAGGAGTACGCCGCGACGCGCCACAACGTCGGCACGATGGTGCTCGAGGAGCTCGCGGCGCGGGCGGGAGCGAGCCTGTCGGTGCACAAGAGGACGCATACGCGCGCGACCGTCGCCAGGCTCGCCGGGCAGGCCGTGCAGCTGGGCGTGCCGATGTCGTACATGAACGTCTCCGGCGGTCCCGTGAGCTCGCTCGCCAAGTACGTGTCGGTGCCGCCTGCCGAGGTGATCGTGGTGCACGACGAGCTGGACATCCCGTTCGGCACCGTCAGGCTCAAGAGAGGTGGCGGCTCCGGCGGCCACAACGGTCTCAAGGACGTCACCAAGGCGCTCGGCACCCCGGACTACATCCGCGTGCGCATCGGCATCGGCCGCCCCCCGGGTCGCATGGACGCGGCCACCTTCGTGCTCAAGCCGTTCTCCGCCGCCGAGCGCAAGGAGCTGCCGTTCCTCATCTCGGACGGCGCCGACGCCGTCGAGGCCGTGCTGGCCGACGGCCTCGAGGCGGCCCAGCAGCGCTTCCACAGCCCGTCGTAGCAGGACCGTGACCCCATTCGGGTGGACACCCCCGGGGGCGCACTGACTACTATCGAAGGGAGACCTTCAGACGGTTCTCGGGCCCTCCCGCCCGGGTCCGGATGACCGACCGAGCACTCGCAGGAGGCGCATCATGTCGTGGTACATCCCCCAGGCTCCTGGCGAAGGTTTCGCCGCCGCCCTCTTCGACCTCGACGGAGTGCTGACGCCGACGGCCGAGGTCCACATGGCCGCCTGGAAGCGCACGTTCGACGAGTACTTCGACCGGCACGGCATCGCCCCTGAGTTCTCCGACGCGGACTACTTCGCGCATGTGGACGGCGTCCCCCGGTACGACGGCGTGGCCCGCTGCCTGGCATCGCGCGGCGTCGAGGTCGCGTGGGGCGACCCGTCCGACGCGCCTGGCACGGACACGGTCTGCGGCATCGGCAACGCGAAGAACGAGGCGTACACGGCTGTGCTGAAGGAGCAGGGGGTCACGCCGTACCCCGGCTCGGTGGCGCTGCTGGACCATCTCGCAGAGCTGGGCGACGTCGCCATGGCCGTCGTGTGCAGCTCGCGCAACACCGATGCGGTGCTGGCCGCAGCGGGCATCGCGGACCGCTTCTCCGTGGTCGTCGACGGTGACACCGCCACCGACAAGGGGCTCCCCGGCAAGCCCGCGCCCGACACCTTCCTGTACGCCGCCGAGCTGCTGGGCGTGCCCGCGTCGGGATGCGTGGTCATCGAGGACGCGCTCACCGGCGTCGCCGCGGGTCACGCGGGAGGCTTCGGCCTGGTGCTGGGCGTGGATCGCGGCGCGGGCGCCGACGCGCTCGAGATCGCGGGCGCCGACGTGGTGGTCAAGGATCTGAGCGAGACGGTTCAGCGATGAAGGGTGCCCGCAGGGCGCTGGGGGACACGAGCGCACCCGAGTACCTGGACCGCCTGAGGTTCCCTGCCGATCCGTGGAAGCTGATCGAGACCTCGTTCGATGCCGACGACCTGGGCACCACCGAGACCCTGTTCGCGGTGGGCAACGGCTACCTGGGTCTGCGCGGGAACATCGAGGAGGGGCACGACGGTCACGAGCACGGCACCTTCATCAACGGCTTCCATGAGACGTGGCCGATCCGGCACGCGGAGGAGGCGTACGGCTTCGCGCGCACCGGCCAGACGATCGTCAACGTGCCGGATCCGAAGGTGATCAGGCTCTATGTGGACGACGAGCCGCTGCTGCTGTCGGTGGCGGACCTGATCGACTACTCGCGCACTCTCGACATGAAGGAGGGCATCCTCACCCGTGACCTGCTGTGGCGCACGCCGGCGGGCAACAGGGTGCGGGTGCGGTCGTCGCGCATGGTGTCCCTCAGCCAGCGCCACCTGGCGGTGATGCGGTTCGAGGTGACCCTGCTGGACAAGGAGGCGCCCATCGCGATCTCCTCGCAGCTGCTGAACCGCGGCGCGGGGCTCGACGAGTACCGTGCCACGAAGCAGCCTGTCGCCGGCTTCGACCCGCGCAAGGCGGAGAAGCTCGACGAGAGGGTCCTCGAGCCGCGGATCCATCACGGCGACGACAACCGCGTCGTCCTGGGCTACCGCACCCAGAACTCCGGCATGACGCTCGGCTGCGCGATGGAGCACCACATCCACTCCGACGTGGACTACACCACCACCACGGAGGTGGGGCCCGACTACGCGAAGCAGCTCTACAGGGCACGCCTGCAGCCGGGGGAGACGTTCGCGCTCACCAAGGTGGTGAGCTATCACACGTCCCGCATGGTCCCGCCGCGCGAGCTGGCGGACCGCTGCAACCGCACGCTCGACCGTGTGCGGGAGGAGGGCGTCGAGAAGCAGTTCGAGGACCAGCGGCAGTGGCTGGTGGACTTCTGGGAGCGTTCCGACGTGGAGGTCGAGGGCGCCGACGACGTGCAGCAGGCCATCCGCTGGAACCTGTTCCAGCTGCTCCAGGCGGCTGCGCGAGGCGACGGCTACGGCGTGCCGGCCAAGGGCGTCACCGGCTCGGGGTACGGAGGCCACTACTTCTGGGACACCGAGATCTACGCGGTGCCGTTCTTCATCTACACGTCGCCCGTGATCGCGCGCAACGCGCTGAGGTACCGGTACCGGCTGCTGCCCGCGGCGGAGCGTCGTGCGGGCGAGCTGGCGCAGAACGGCGCGCTGTTCCCGTGGCGCACGATCAACGGCGAGGAGGCGTCGGCGTACTACGCGGCGGGCACGGCGCAATACCACATCGACGCGGACGTCTCGTATGCGATCAACAAGTACGTGCTGGCCACGGGCGATGACGAGTTCCTGGCACGGGAGGGCATCGACATCCTGGTGCAGACGGCGCGCATGTGGGCCGACCTGGGCTTCTGGCGCTTCCAGCGTGGCGAGGGCGAGTCGTTCCGCATCCACGGCGTGACGGGACCCGACGAGTACACGACCGTCGTGAACGACAACCTGTACACGAACGTCATGGCGCGGTTCAACCTGCGCTGCGCGGCCGAGTCCGTGCGCAAGCTGCGCGGCCAATGGCCCGACCAGTACGCGAAGATGGTCGCCCGCCTCGATCTGGACGACGAGGAGATCGAGGAATGGGAGCGCGCCGCCGAGGGCATGGCGATCCTGTACAACGAGCAGCTGGGCATCCATCCGCAGGACGCGCTGTTCCATGAGCGCGAGGTGTGGGACCTGGAGAACACGCCGCCTGAGAAGCGGCCGCTGCTGCTGCACTTCCATCCGCTGGTGATCTACCGCTTCCAGGTGCTCAAGCAGGCCGACGTGGTGCTGGCGCTGTTCCTGCAGGGCGAGCACTTCACGGCGGAGGAGAAGAAGGCGGACTTCGAGTACTACGACCCGATCACGACCGGCGACTCGACGCTGTCCGGCGTGGTCCAGTCGATCATCGCCGCCGAGGTGGGCTATCACGAGCTCGCGTTGCGGTACTTCTGGGACAGCCTGTTCGTGGATCTGGCCGATCTCCACTCGAACACGTCGGACGGCGTGCATGTCGCGTCGACCGGCGGCGTGTGGTCCGCGCTCGTGCACGGATTCGGCGGTTTCCGGGATCACGGTGAGGGCCTCAACTTCGATCCGCGCCTGCCGGAGTCGTGGCCGTCGCTCACGTACCGGGTGACGGTCCACGGGAACCGGCTCAGGGTCACGGTGACGCAGCACGCGATCGCCTTCGCGATCGAGCGGGGTCGTGCGCTGTCGGTCAACGTGCGCGGTCAGCGCCACCTCGTGACGCCGGAGAACGAGGTCGTGGTGCCCCTCAAGGACCAGGGCCCCCGCATCGCAGGCGCCCCCGATCCTGCGGCCTTCCACGGCACCCTCCGCGAGGACGGCTCGGTGATCACCGCGTCGCTGCCCGCCATGGTGACCGACGGTGTCGACGAGCAGGTGGTGGACTGACCGTCAGCGGTGGGTGACGCGGGCCAGGAACTCCTGGGTCGCAGCCTCCCGGGGCGCGTCGAAGACCTGCTCCGGCGTGCCCTGCTCCAGGATGCGGCCCTGGTGCATGAAGACGATCCGGTCGGCGACGGAGCGCGCGAACGACATCTCGTGCGTCGCCATGAGGATCGTGGACCCCTGGTCCTTGAGGGATCGCACCAGGTCCAGCACCTCGCCCACGAGCATGGGGTCCAGCGCCGACGTGATCTCGTCGAGCAGCAGCAGCTCGGGATCGGTGAGGATGGCCCGCACGATCGCGACGCGCTGCTGCTGACCGCCGGAGAGGCGATCGGGGTACTCGTCGACCTTGTCGCCCAGCCCGAAGCGCGTGAGCAGGTCGACCCCCTTGGTGCGGGCCTCGTCGGCGGGCATCCGGTGCACCTTGCGGGCGGCGAGCGTGACGTTGTCGATCACGCGCATGTGGGGGAACAGGTTGAAGTGCTGGAAGACGACGCCGATGCGGGCGCGGACCTTGTCGGTGGCAGCCCGCGGGTCGGTGATGTCGTCTCCTGACAGCAGGATCTGGCCGTCGTCCACGCGCTCGATCAGGTTGACGGTGCGCATGAGCGTGGACTTGCCGGATCCCGAGGCACCGATGAGCACCACCACCTCGTGCTTCTCGATGAGGAGGTCGACGCCTGTGAGGACGTGGTTCTCGCCGAACAGCTTGTGGACGTCACGCAGCTCAAGAACGGCGGCATGCTCGAGGGCGCTCATACGGTGCCTCCGATCTGCTCGCGCCTGGCCATGCGCGCGGAGATGTGATCGGTGAGCCTGATCATCGGGAAGCTGAGCGCGACGAACAGCAGGCCGGCCACGACGTAGGGCGTGAAGTTGTAGGTCTGCGCCTGCACGATCTGGGCGGCGCGGATCGCGTCGACGGCGCCGAGCACGGAGATCAGGCCGACGTCCTTCTGCATCGACACGAAGTCGTTCATGAGGGCAGGCACGACCTTGCGCAGGCCCTGCGGGATCACGACGAGCCGGAGCGTCTGCGCGTGGGAGAGACCCAGCGAACGGGCGGCCACGCGCTGCGACGGGTGCACGGCCTCCATGCCGGCGCGAAGCACCTCCGCCACGTAGGCGGAGTAGCACAGCGCGATGCCGATGGTGCCGAGCAGCGCGACGGGGTAGCGCTGCGAAGGGTTCAGGGCGGGCACGCCGAACCCCACCAGGTACAGCACGATCAGCACCGGCAGGCCGCGGAACAGGTCGGTGTACGCGGTCGCGATGGCGCGCAGCGGGAAGAAGACGGGGCCGCGCAGCGAGCGCATCACCGCGAGCAGCGTGCCGACGATCGCGACCGCGATCGAGGCGAAGAACAGCACGCGGATGTTCAGCCACAGCCCGTTGAGCACCTTCGGCAGGCTCCGCCAGGCGATGTCCGGGTTGAAGAAGGCCTGCTGGACGCTGTCCCAGCCGGGAGACGTCAGCACGAGCGTGCCCGCGACGGCGGCGAACAGCACCGTCGACACGAGCGCGACCACCACGGAGCGGCCCGAGGCGCGGCGCCGGAACTCGCGCCTCTCGAGCTCGAGCTCGCTGGGCTGCCAGGCGGCGAGGGCCGCTCCGTCGGTGGTCATCTCAGGATGATCCCTCTCTCGGAAGGGGCGTCAGTTGAGGACGGGGACGTCGATGGCGTCGGACAGCCACTCGGTCTCGAGCGAGGCGAGCGTGCCGTCGGCCGTGAGCGCGTCCACGGCCGCCGTCACGGGCTCGGTGAGCGCCGAGTCCTTGGGCAGGACGAACCCGAACTGGTCGCCGCCGGTCGCGTCCGCGAACTGACCGACGACCACGCCGCCGTCGAGCTCCACGGCCGCCTGGTAGAGGGCCGACGGCAGGTCGGTGACGTAGGCGTCGATCTGGCCCGCCGTGAGCGCGGCGGTGACGTCGGCCTGCGTGTTGAAGACGGAGACGTTGCCCTCGCCGAGGGCGGCGACCGCGACGTCGTAGGACGTGGTGCCGACGGCGACTCCCACCACGGCGCCGTCCAGGTCGGCGACGGTGGTGGCGTCGGCGTACTTGTTGCCCTCGACGGACACGACGGCCTGGGTGGCGGTGTAGTACGGCGACGAGAAGTCGACGGCCTGCTTGCGCTCGTCGGTGATGGAGAACTGCTGGATGTTGAGGTCCCAGTCCTTGGCGCCCGGCGCGATGGCGGAGTCGAAGGTGGTGCGGACCCACACGACGTCCTCGGGGGCGAATCCGAGCTGGTCGGCGACGGCGTAGGCGACGGCCGCCTCGAAGCCCTCACCCGACGCCGGGTCGTCGTTCAGCACCCACGGCTCGTAGGCGGGCTCGCCGGTGGCGATGGTGAGCTTGCCCTCGGTGTACGTCTGCAGCGCGGTGGAGGTGGCGGTCGCGTCACCGGACGGTGAGGCGGAGGCGGACGAGTCCGCGTCGGTGGAGGTGGAGCAGCCGGCGAGCGCGAGCGTCGAGGCGGCGAGCGCCACGACGGACGCGCGGCGCAGGGTCGTCGAGAAGGACATCGTTTCTCCTGAGAAGAGGGGGAGGTGGAGCGAGATCGTCGTCGGTCGCTCGCGGGTGTGGGAATACTATCGGGACCCCTCCGCGAGCCTCCAATCCGCGAAGTCGAAACCGGGGGAGACGACGCAGGTCACCAGGCACTCGTCCGGTCCGGCCAGCTGAGCGGACTGCCACGTGCCGGCAGGTACCAGGCACTGCTGCTGGTCGCCGCCCACGGCGCTCGGGCCCAGCCGCACGGTCGTGACCTCCTCGCCGGCCGCGGGCAGGTCGCCCGAGCCTCCCAGGTTCAGCTCGAGAGCGCCGGGGCCGTGCCACAGCCACACCTCGTCGGAGCTGACCACATGCCAGGCGCTGCTCTCGCCGGGCGCGAGCAGGTAGTGGATCATCGTCACGGCCGGGCGGTCGCCGCCCTCCGTCCGCACCGCGATCGGCGACGTGTAGTGACGGCGGAACCAGCCGCCCTCGGGGTGCGGCTCGAGGCCCAGGGCCGATGCGGTGGCGGGGACGGTCATGCGCGCTCCTCTGCGACTCCTGTGGCCCGGGTGAAGCCGGCGGTGGCATGCCTGACGCGGCCCGCGCTCACGGTCGCGGCAGCACGCCCCTCACCTGACTCGGCGAGCGTGGTGAGCGTGCCGGTCACATCGGTGACGGGGACGTCGAAGAAGGCGAGGTCGGCGTTCGTGCCGACCGCCAGGTATCCGGTCCTGCCAGGACCCTCGTCGATCCCCATCGCGTGCGCTCCACCGAGCGTGGCGGCGCGCAGCAGCCGTTCCGCGAGGTCGACGTCCGAGTACCCCTGGTTGCGGGCGATGCGCATCAGCGCGGCGACGTCCGCCATGGGGTCCAGCGACGGCGAGGACGACAGGGAGTCCGTGCCGATCGCGATCGGGCTGCCCTCGCGCAGGTAGGCGGCCACCGGGGGCGCGTCGAGGCCGATGACCTCGTTCGATCGCGGGCACAGCGCGACCGTCGTGCCGCGAGCGCGCAGGATCGCCCTGTCGCTCTCCGTCATGTAGACGCCGTGCGCGATGTGGCAGTCGGGTCCCAGCACGCCCAGATGGTCGACGTACTCGGTGGCCGACGTGCCGAAGCCCGCCTGCCTCAGCTCGATGAGGCTTCCCAGCCCCTGCGATTGCCAGGGCTCCACGCGATCGTGATCGAACTCCCGCTCGATCCCCGACTCGCCCAGGTGGATGTGGATGCGGCTGCCGCGCTCCCGGACGATGTCAGGGATCTCCAGCAGCGGCATGATCTCCAGCGAGTACGGCGCGTGGGGGGACAGCCCCGTGCCGGGGCGGGTGGGCAGCGAGTCGAGCGCCGCCTCCACCTCGGTACGGCCGTGCGCACGCCAGTCGTCGTTGGTCCAGTCGATGACCTCCCAGTAGGCGATGCCTGCCAGGCCTGCATCATGCAGGGCCCGCGCCGCCTCGGGGTCGGTCACCACGTCGGCGGCGGCGGTGACGCCAGCCCCGATCATCTGCTGCGCGCCGAGCGCGGCGTCGGCCGCCCAGTCGTGGGCGAGCGCGTACTCGGGGTTGAACGCTGTGGCCCAGTCGTCGAAGCCGCGGTAGCGGCCGCGGCCCACCTTCGCCATGCCCGTGTACTGCAGGTGGGTGTGCGCGTTGACGAGCCCGGGCATCAGCACCCCGGGCCACCGGACGTGCTCTACCGGCATCCCGCGCTCGGCGAGCGACTGCTCCACCCACGCCCGCGAGCCGACATGCAGGATCCGCTCGCCGCGCACGGCGATCGCGCCGTCCAGGATGGGCGGCGCGGTGATCGGGAGCACGAGCGCCGCCGAGTACAGCGTGACGGGGAAGGCGGTCATGAGCCGGCCTCGTGCCGCCGGTAACGAGGCGAACGCCAGTCGGCGGCGTCGTCGGCGTCGGCGGTCGCAGGCGTGCTGAGCACGATCCCGCGCGCCTGCGCTGCGACGGCGCCCACATGCGCCACCGCCGCATCGGACACGGCGTGGACCCCGATGCCGGGACGGGTGAGCACCAGCTCCGCGATGGCGGCGAGCTGCGTGGCGAACGAGAGGTCCATGATCTCGATCGGGTTGCCCTCCGCTGCGGTGACGTTGATGCAGCCGCCACGGTCGAGGATCGTGGCGGTCGTCGGTCGAGCCACGTCGAGCGCGGGGACGGGCCTGCCCTCGACGACCAGAGGCTCGAGCGTCATCGCGCTGAGATCCACCTCTCCTGGCACGCCGCCCGCGACGGCGACGATCGCTGCGACCTCCAGCATCTCCTGCGTCACCGTCCGCGGGACACCGGTGCAGGAGACGACGAGCGCTCCCGCCGCCAGCGTCAGCGCGTCGCCCACCTCGAAGCCGTCGTGCTCGGCGAGCATGGCGCGCACCGGATCGACCTCGGCGACGCTCACCGCGGCTCCGAGCGCGCGCAGGTGTGCCGCGACACCGATCCCCACGGGGCCGTAGCCGATCACCAGCGCGGGCTGCGAGCGCACGGTGAGGCCCGCGTCGTCCAGCAGGTCCGCGATGGCGAGCACGCAGGACTGGCCCGTGCCGTACCGGTTGTCGAAGCCGGTCTTCGTCACCGCATCGTTGACCGCGATCACGGGGGTGCGCAGCGCTCCCTCCGCGGCCATGGCCCGCAGCGGGGCCAGGCCCGACGTGGTCTCCTCCGTCGCCCCGATCCATCCGCCGGTGAGGCCCTCCTCGTGCGCGAGCCGCGTCAGATGGCTGCCGTCGTCCACGAGCACGTCGAAGCCTCGGCGAAGGAAGCCCAGAGCCACGTCCCGCTCGTGCTCGGCGGCGAGCGTCGCGTCGGCGTCGCAGGGGATCCAGCGGGCGCGCAGCGCGCTCGCGACGTCCGGATCGGTCTCGTCGGGATGGGCGTAGACCGCGACCTGCGCGCCGGCCTCGGCGAGCAACAGTGCGAGGTTCGCGGTCTTGGGCTCCAGGGTCATCGCGATGCCGACGCGCAGCCCGGCCACCGTGCCTCGATCCTTGAGCTCCCGGGCCAGCGCCGCGGTGACGCGCATGTGCGCACCGGCGAACTCCAGGCGACCCGACGCGTCGCCCCGGTCCGGCACGGGCTCTGCGCCCAGCAGGATCTCGTCAGCGGCCACGTCGAACGTGACGGTGTCGTCGGACACGTCCCACCCTGCGTCCGTCGGCGCGCCGTCGGACCCCGGCAGGATCCGTGCGCCCATCCCGCGCAGCATGGCGGTGAGGACCCGAGGTGTCGGGCCCTCACCGAGCACGCGCATGGGTCGTCCCGCGATGAGGAGGTTCGTGTCCCGGGCGAAGCGGCGCAGCAGGCGCTCGGCCGTCATGATCGGGTCGGTCATGTCTTGAAGTGTAGAAGCGCGCCGCGCACCCGATCGGTCGGCGCCTGCGCTGCGCAGGGTTGCCGTGCGCTCGCGGCGTGCGTGAAGATTGGCGCGCGAAGCGGCACAGCCACTAGTCTTGACCGGTCGCACTGGTGGCCGATGGGCGTGGTGAACGCGTCGGCACGATCGCCGCCCCGCACGATGCGCAAGGAGCGCCGCCCATGACTGACCTGCCCAAGATGAACGTCGAGTCGTTCAACCTGGACCACACGAAGGTGGTCGCGCCGTACATCCGGGTGGCGGACCGCAAGGTGCTGCCGCACGGTGACGTGCTCACCAAGTTCGACGTGCGCTTCTGCCAGCCGAACGTGGAGCACCTCGAGATGCCCGCGGTGCACTCGATCGAGCACTCCTTCGCCGAGTGCGTCCGGGAGATCAGCGACGACGTGATCGACTTCAGCCCCATGGGCTGCCAGACCGGCTTCTACCTGATCATGAGCGGCGAGCACACGCCTCAGCAGGCCAAGGAGCTGGTGCTCGCCACGATGGCGCGCATGCTGACCTTGGACGCGGTGCCCGCTGCCAACGAGGTGCAGTGCGGCTGGGGCGCCCACCACTCGCTCGACGACATGAAGGACGAGGTCCACGCGTTCCTCGAGAACTCCGACGTGCTGCTGGACGTGATGCGGTGACGGCGCGCACGCTCCCGGCGGTCCTCGTCGCGATGCCGGAGGAGGCGCAGGGCTTCCTCACGCTGTCGACCGGCGCCGAGCGCCTCGCCGGACCCGACGAGGCGTACCTCGCCCATGCCGACGGCGTCGAGTACCTGCTCGTCGTCACCGGCATCGGCATGGTGTCGGCAGCCCGGGCGGCGACCCTCGTCTCGGCAGGGGTCCTCGCAGGCGTGGCGCCGTCCGTGATCGTCTCCGCAGGAAGCTGCGGTGGCATCCCCGGCCAGGTGTCCGTGGGAGACCTGGTGGCGCCCTGCTGCTCGCTCGACTGGTCCGCCGACTCGACGTCGATCGGCTACGCGTACGGCCAGGTGCCGGGGCATGCCGAGTTCCATGAGTCGGACGAGCGGCTGGTGGACCTCGCGGTCGAGCTCGGAGCCAAGAAGGGCTATCTCGCGTCCGCCAACGCGTTCGCCGTCGCGGAGACCGTCGACCTGATCAGGGAGCGGTTCCCCAAGGTGATCGCCACCGACATGGAGTCGGCAGCGGTCAGCCAGGTCGCTGCCACCGCAGGGATCCCGTTCCTCTTGCTGCGGTGCGTGTCCGACATGTGCCAGGGCGACGGCGGCGTCGAGTTCGACGAGCACCTGGACGACGCGGCGGAGCGCTCCGCTCGCGCGACGCTGGACCTGCTCGCGCACGAGGCGGCACGCGCGCGCGCCTCGGCCTGACGCCGCACGGGCGTGTCAGCGCCCGCGCCTACCATGGGGATGCACCGGATCTGAATCCGGCGCTTCGTCGTGCCCTGGAGGACCCCTGTGTCGATCTCACCGACCACCGCACCTGCGCTCGCGGACGCCCTGGCGTCCCTGCCGGACGTCGACCTGTCGTCGGGCGGCCATCTGCTCGGTCCGGGTGCGGCGGCCCCCGCCGTCGTCGCGAAGGCGGTCGCGGACGACGCAGCGAGCCCGGTCCTCGTGGTCACCGCCACTGGCGGCGACGCGGAGCAGCTCGCGGCCGCCCTCGGGGCGTACCTCGACCCGCAGTCCGTGGGCCTGCTTCCCAGCTGGGAGACCCTCCCTCACGAGCGCCTGAGCCCGCGCTCCGACACGGTGGCCCGCCGTCTGTCGACGCTGCGCAGGCTGGTCCACCCCGAGGAGGTCGCGGCGGAGACCGGCCTGCCGCGACTCGCCGTGGTGGTCGCGCCCCTGCGCGCCGTGCTCCAGCCGCTGGTGCCGCACCTGGCGGATCTCACGCCCGTCCGCGTGCACGTGGGGGACCGGGTGGACCTCACCGACCTCGTGGAGGCGCTCGCGGGCGCTGCCTACTCGCGCGTCGACATGGTCGAGCGGCGCGGCGAGTTCGCGGTGCGCGGCGGCATCGTCGACGTGTTCGCTCCGACCGATCCGCACCCGATCCGCATCGAGTTCTTCGGCGACGAGATCGACTCGCTCCGGTCCTTCTCCGTCGCGGACCAGCGCTCGCTGGCGGACGTGCCGCTCCTGTGGGCGCCGCCGTGCCGAGAGCTGCTGCTCACCGAGGACGTGAGGCGCCGGGCGGCCTCGCTGATCGGCGAGTACCCGGCGGCGTCGGACATGCTCGCGCGCGTTGCCGACGGCCACGCCGTCGAGGGCATGGAGTCGCTGATCCCCGTGCTGCTCGACCGCCTGGAGCCGCTGACGGACGTCCTGCCACGCGGCACCCGCGTGCTCGCGGTGGAGCCCGAGCGGCTCGCGCGCCGCGCCGAGGACCTCCAGCGGACCGCCCAGGAGTTCCTCGCCGCCGCATGGGTGTCGGCCAGCGCGGGCGCCGACGCTCCCGTCGAGGCCGACGCCGTGTTCCTCTCGCTCGGCGAGCTCGAGGAGGGGCTCGAGTCGCGCGGCCTGGCGTGGACCACCCTGGGCCCGTTCGGCTCCCACGGCGCGGTCGACACGGGGCTGGCCCCCGCCGAGGAGTTCCGCGGCCGGCTCTCCGAAGGTCTCGCCTGGCTGCGCACCCGCGTGGCCGACGGCTGGAAGGTCGTCCTGGCCGCCGCGTCCACAGGATCCGCCCACCGCATCGCCGAGCAGCTGGCCGACGCCGACGTGCCCGCCCGCGTCGTCCCCTCCCTCGCCGACGCGCCCGACGGAGTGGTAGTCATCGTCCCTGGCATCACCGGCCGTGGCTATCAGGTGGCCGGCGCACGGTTCGCGCTGCTGCACGAGTCCGACCTCACCGGCCGGGCCGCGGCCGTCGCCGGACCCAAGGTGAAGGTGCCGAGCCGGCGCCGCGCCCAGGTGGACCCGCTTCAGCTGCGACCCGGCGACTTCGTCGTCCACGAGGCTCACGGCGTCGGGCGGTTCGTCGAGCTCGCCAAGCGCACCGTCCGCGGCGTGGAGCGCGAGTACCTGGTCATCGAGTACGCACCCTCGAAGAAGGGCGGTCCGGGGGACAGGCTGTCGGTGCCTACCGACCAGCTCGACCAGGTCACCAAGTACGTCGGCGGCGAGACCCCGTCGGTCAACAAGATGGGCGGCGCGGACTGGCAGAAGACCAAGGGGCGCGCCCGCAAGGCGGTCAAGGAGATCGCCGCCGAGCTCATCCGCCTGTACAGCGCGCGCATGGCCTCGACCGGCCGTGAGTACGGTCAGGACACCCCGTGGCAGCGCGAGCTGGAGGAGTCGTTCCCGTATGTCGAGACGCCGGACCAGCTCACCACCATCGACGAGGTCAAGGCCGACATGGAGCGGTCGGTCCCCATGGATCGGCTCGTGTGCGGCGACGTCGGCTTCGGCAAGACCGAGGTGGCCGTCCGTGCCGCGTTCAAGTCCATCCAGGACGGCGCCCAGGTCGCGCTGCTGTGCCCCACGACGCTGCTCGTGAAGCAGCACCTGGACACCTTCACCGAGAGGTTCGCGCAGTTCCCTGTCAAGGTCGCGGCGCTGTCTCGCTTCCAGACGGACAAGGAGGCCAAGGAGATCCTCGACGGCCTCGCCGACGGCACCATCGACATGGTGATCGGCACCCACCGGCTCATCACGGGCCGGGTGCGCTTCAAGGACCTGGGGCTGCTCATCATCGACGAGGAGCAGCGCTTCGGCGTCGAGCACAAGGAGACGCTCAAGGCCATGCGGACCGACGTGGACGTGCTCGCCATGTCCGCCACCCCCATCCCGCGCACGCTCGAGATGGCGGTCACCGGCATCCGTGAGATGTCGACGCTCGCCACGCCGCCCGAGGAGCGCCACCCGATCCTCACGTACGTGGGGCCGCACGAGGACGCCCAGGTGACCGCCGCGATCCGCCGCGAGCTGCTGCGCGACGGCCAGGTGTTCTACATCCACAACGCTGTGAAGTCGATCAACTCTGCGGCCCGTCGCCTGGGCGACCTGGTGCCCGAGGCGCGCATCGCCGTGGCGCATGGGCAGATGAGCGAGAAGCAGCTGGAGCAGGTGATCGTCGACTACTACGACAAGAAGTACGACGTGCTCGTGTGCACCACCATCGTCGAGACCGGCCTGGACATCTCCAACGCGAACACCCTCATCGTCGAGCGCGCCGACGCTTTCGGCCTGTCCCAGCTGCACCAGCTGCGCGGGCGCGTGGGCCGTGCGCGGGAGCGGGCCTACGCCTACTTCCTGTACCCGCCGGACAAGGCGCTCACCGAGACCGCCCACGACCGGCTCCAGACGATCGCCGCCAACACCGACCTGGGCTCCGGCATGGCGGTCGCCCTGAAGGACCTCGAGATCCGCGGCGCGGGCAACCTGCTCGGCGGCGAGCAGTCCGGTCACATCGAGGGCGTCGGCTTCGACCTCTACATCCGGATGGTCGGCGAGGCCGTCGCCGGCTTCCGCGGCGAGGCCGAGGAGAAGCCGCCCGTCACCATCGAGCTGCCCATCGACGCGCACATCCCGACCGCATACATCGAGCACGAGCGGCTGCGCCTCGAGGCGTACCGCAAGATCGCGGACGCCGCCGACGAGGCGACGCTCGCCGAGATAGAGGAGGAGCTCGACGACCGTTACGGCACGGTGCCCGAACCGGTCGCGAACCTCATGGCCGTCGCGAGGCTGCGACTCGTGCTGCGAGAGCACGGCATCACCGACGTCGTGAACCAGGGCAAGCACATCCGGCTGTCCCCGGTGGAGCTTCCCGACTCGGCGACCATGCGTCTCACGCGCCTGTACCCCGGCACGATGATCAAGCCCGCGGTGCGCCAGATCCTCGTGCTCGCACCCATGACGGCGCGCGTGGGCGGGAGCCCTGTCGAGGGCCTCGCGATGCTCGACTGGGTCCGGGATCTGCTGAAGGTGATCGCGCCTGTCGGTGCGCCCGTGGAGCGCGGTTAGGATGAGCCTCATGTTCTCGGTCAAGCGACGCGTCCTCACCGCTGCCTCCGTCATCCTTGCCGCATCGACGCTGGCAGGGTGCGCCGTTCCCGGCCAGGGCGACCCTGGTGTCGCCGCCGAGGGTGCGGGCGTCACCGTGACCCTCGCGCAGGTCCAGGAGTACGGCTCCGGCCTCACCGACCTGGGCATCGTCGACCAGTCCGACTGGGCGCTCACGCTCGCGCTCGTGCACGACGCCGTGATCAAGGAGGCTGCCGACCTCGGCGACGCATGGAGCGACGACCAGATCAGCACCGACATCGACTCCTGGCTGACCACCATCGGCTACGCGGACGGCACAGCATCGCCTGCGGCGATCGACGTCGTGCGCACGGCGAAGGCGCTCGACCAGCTGGCGACGAGCCAGGAGGGCGCGACCTTCCTCAGCGACCTGGCCACCCGGCTCGAGACCGAATCGATCTCGTCGCCCCGCTTCGGCGACTTCACGGCCACCACTTTCTTCTCCTCGCTCACCAACGCGGCCAACACCGCCAGCTCCAACGCGAGCAGCGTCGGGGACTCGGTCTTCATCGTCTTCGTCGCGGTCACAGGATTCGCCGACGCCGGCGCGACGCCTTCATGGTTCGGCGAGTCCGACGCCGCTGCGGCCACCGCCAGCCCCGAGCCCAGCGCCTCTGCGAGCGCCGAGCCGTCGGCCACCGCCTCCCCGTCGGCCACCGCCGGCGAGTAGGCGACACGGTGAGGGAGCTGGTCCGCCTCGTCGAGGTGATGGACACGCTTCGCTCCGACGGCGGCTGCCCCTGGGACGCCGAGCAGACGCACGAGTCGCTCGCGCCCTATGCGATCGAGGAGGCCTACGAGCTGGTCGAGGCGATCGAGGACGGCGACCGCGAGGAGCTGCGCTCAGAGCTGGGAGACCTGCTTCTGCAGGTCGTGTTCCACGCGCGGGTCGCGCAGGAGCACCCCGACCGACCGTTCGACCTCGACGACGTCGCGAAGGCGTGCTCGGACAAGCTCGTGGAGCGGCACCCGCATGTGTTCGCCGACGTGATCGCGGCCGACTCGGATCAGGTGACGGCCAACTGGCATGCGATCAAGGCGCGCACCATGGGCCGCGAGTCCGTGATGGACGGGGTGCCCGTGGCCCTGCCGGCGCTCCAGCGGGCGCAGAAGGTGCTCGCTCGGGCCGACCGCGCGGGTCTCGACGTGCCGGTCCCGACCGGTGACGACATCGGCTCCCGGCTGCTCGCGCTCGCGGCGGAGGCGAGCGCGCAGGGCATCGACGCGGAGTCCGCGCTGCGGGACGCGGTGCGGGCCCTCGAGTCGCACGCGCGCGAGACAGAACGCGCTGGTGCGCGCAGGATGGATGGATGACGCGGGTGAGCCGTCACCTGACGTTCATCCCGTAGGACCTAGGGCCGCGAGTGCTGCGCGCGGCTCGTCGCTAGACTCCCAAGAGGACAGTACCCATTGCCGCGGATGCGGCGGAGAGAAGGAGCAACATGGCCAGCATTGAGGCCGTAGGCGCCCGCGAGATCCTGGACTCGCGCGGCAACCCCACCGTCGAGGTCGAGGTCGCCCTCGAGGACGGCACGTTCGCTCGTGCCGCCGTTCCGTCGGGCGCGTCGACCGGTGCGTTCGAGGCTGTCGAGCGCCGTGACGGCGACAAGGGCCGTTACCTGGGCAAGGGCGTCGAGCAGGCCGTGGATGCGGTCATCGACGTGATCGCCCCCGAGGTCATCGGCCTCGAGGCCACCGACCAGCGTCTGATCGACCAGACCATGCTCGACCTGGACGGCACCGACAACAAGGGCAAGCTCGGCGCGAACGCCATCCTCGGCGTCTCGCTCGCCGTGGCCAAGGCGGCGGCCGACTCGGCCGACCTGGCCCTGTTCAAGTACGTGGGCGGCCCGAACGCCCACGTCCTGCCCGTCCCGATGATGAACATCCTCAACGGTGGGTCGCACGCCGACTCCAACGTCGACATCCAGGAGTTCATGGTCGCCCCCGTCGGAGCCCCCACGTTCCGTGAGGCGCTGCGCATGGGCGCCGAGGTGTACCACTCCCTCAAGTCCGTGCTCAAGGAGCGCGGCCTGGCCACCGGCCTCGGCGACGAGGGCGGCTTCGCGCCGAACCTCGGCTCCAACCGTGAGGCCCTGGACCTGATCCTGGTCGCCATCGAGAAGGCCGGTTACGTGCCCGGCGACGACGTGGCTCTCGCGCTCGACGTTGCGGCCACCGAGTTCTTCAAGGACGGCGCATACCAGTGGGAGGGCGGTCAGAAGACCCCCGCCGAGATGATCGCCTTCTACGAGGGCCTCGTCAACGACTACCCGCTGGTCTCCATCGAGGACCCGCTGTCCGAGGACGAGTGGAGCACCTGGACCGACCTCGTCTCGCTGGTCGGCACCAAGACCCAGATCGTCGGCGATGACCTGTTCGTCACCAACCCGGTCCGCCTGAAGAAGGGCATCGAGGAGAAGGCCGCCAACGCCCTCCTCGTCAAGCTCAACCAGATCGGCACCCTGTCCGAGACCTCGGACGCCGTGCAGATGGCCCAGCGTGCGGGCTTCGCCGCCATGGTGTCGCACCGTTCCGGTGAGACCGAGGACGTCACCATCGCCGACCTGTCCGTCGCCTACAACGCGGGCCAGATCAAGACCGGTGCCCCCGCTCGTGGCGAGCGCATCAACAAGTACAACCAGCTGCTCCGCATCGAGGAGGAGCTGGACGACGCCGCTGTCTACGCCGGCAAGTCGGCGTTCCCGCGTCGCTACAACGCGTAAGCGCCAGCTGTTCCAGGACGGCGGGTGTGCCCCTCGGGGCGCACCCGCCGTTCGCTTTTCCTGGGACGATGCGGGGCCGAGCGTGCTGCATCGTCCCTTTCCCGCCCTGCCGTTGACAGTGCGAACCAATCTGGACGCCGACACCCCGGCGACACTCGGTTCCCGAGCGTGACACGCTCGGGTGTCGCGGTCGAGATTGGTTCACAGTGTCAGAAGGATGATGCTGGGGTTCGGACGGTGCTCTCGCACGGACGATGCGTCGGTCGCGTGGGTGCGCGGCCCGTAGGCTGGTGCGTCATGGCCATCGGTGCGACCGTCCACACGTTCGAGATCGACCTCGCGGACGTCGACCGCAATGTCTACGAGACGCTGTCGTTGCGAGTCGCACGCCACCCGTCGGAGACCGCGGCGTACATGACGACCCGGGTGCTCGCATACTGCCTCGAGCATGCCGACGGCATCCGCTTCGGCGAGGGGATCTCAGGAACCGAGGAGCCTGCCGTGATGGTGCGGGACCTGACGGGGCGCATCACCGTGTGGATAGAGATCGGCGCGCCCGAGGCCGAACGCCTTCACCGGGGCAGCCGGCTCGCCGACCGCACCGCCGTCTACACGCATCGCGACCCGGGCAAGGTGGCCGCGCAGTGGGAGGGGAAGCGGATCCACCGCCGCGAGGCTGTGGAGCTGATCTCGTTCGACCCGGGCTTCATCGAGGCTGCCTCGGAGCTCGTGGAGCGACGTACGGCGCTCACGGTGTCCGTCACGGACGCGCACGTCTACCTCGAGGTCAACGGGGTCGCGATGGACTCAGCGCGGCACGTTCGCACGCTCGGCTGACGGCACCGATCCCAATCGTGCGACTCGCTGCGAGTGCGGCGTCGCAGCGGACGGGCAGCGGTGACAATAGGCGCATGAGTGCACCGAGCCGTCCCGGCGCGCCCCGACAAGGTGGGCGCAGCGCGGATCCGCGCGCGTCCACGAGCCGTGCCTCAAGTTCGCGAGCGTCCACACCCAGCCCGCGTGCGGCCACGCCCAGCCCGCGAGCGTCCACGCCTCGCACCACATCGGGCAGGCCCGCGTCGCCGGCGAAGCCGCGTTCTGGCGCCACGCGGGGCGCAGACGCATTCGGACGGTCGAAGCCGCGCACGGCCTCGACCCGGCCGGGAGGCCCGACCGCGTCGGCGTCGACCTCCCGATCACGGCGCATCGAGCCCACCAGCAGGCGAGGCTCGCTCGCTGGCATGTTCACCTGGCGGGTAGGCATCGTGGCCGTGGTCGTCGCCCTGGCGATCGCGGTGGTCGTGCCGAGCCTGCGCGTGTACTTCAGCCAGCAGGCGACGCTCGCCGAGCTCACGGTGCAGCGGGACGCCGCCCAGGCCGACGTCGACACGTTGCAGGCGAACGTCGACCGATGGAGCGACGACGCATACGTCATCGCGCAGGCGCGTGAGCGGCTGCATCTCGTGTTCCCGGGAGAGACGGCCTACACCGTGACGGACCCGAGCGTCGTCGAGGAGCATGCAGCGGGCTCGCCTGCCGCGTCCAGGCTTCCCGAGAACCAGGACGTCACCGCCTGGTACACCGCCTTGTGGGCGTCCGTCGAGCAGGCGGGCGCCGCGGCGACCGACGGTGCCGGGGTAGCCGCCGATGGCGCGGCCTCCGCCGCAGGGACGGATCCGACGGCCGCGAAGCCAGGGACGAGCTAGCCGCAGGCCCCCGTAGACTGGTGCGGGTGAGAACTGAGGTCGACGATCGAGACATGGCAGTGCTGCGCGCCCAGCTGGGGAGGCACCCGCGCGCCGTGATCGGCGTCGCCGCGCGGTGCGTCTGCGGCAATCCCGTGGTGGTGAAGACCAAGCCTCGCCTGGACGACGGCACGCCGTTCCCCACCCTCTATTACCTGACGCATCCCGACGCGGTGGGAGCAGTCTCCACGCTGGAGGCCATCGGCACCATGCGGGCGATGCAGGACCGGCTCGCCGAGGACCCCGAGCTGGCCGCCTCGTACCGCGCCGCTCATGAGTCCTACCTCGCGGAGCGTGCTCTGCTGGGCGAGGTGCCCGAGATCACGGGCATCTCCGCGGGCGGGATGCCGGATCGCGTGAAGTGCCTGCATGTGCTCGTGGCTCATGCGCTCGCGGCCGGCCCCGGGGTCAACCCGCTGGGAGATGAGGCGCTCGAGCTGATCGCGCCCTCATGGAGCATCGACAGGTGCAACTGCGCGGTCCTGGACGTTTGAGCAGAGGTGGCGCATGAACGAGCGCCACGAGTGTTCCCCAAGGGCTTTCACCCGACGGGCGAGCGCGTTAACGTAGAAGACCTCAGCGCGGAACCGTCGGATCGTTCCTGATCCGGGCCCTTCCGCGGGCGATGGCGCGGTGATCGCGCTGAACCGTTGTTCGAAGGATGGTGTGATGGCCTCGTCGCGTGCGACGATCCTTCTCCACGGCGGAACGATGCGTCCTGTCGCGACGCTGACCGGCGTGGTCCTGTTCATTGCTGTGTCCCTGCTGCCCGGGTACGGGCTCTACCGTGTGTTCGGCGGTGGAGCCCTCGAGCTGTCGGGGATGGTCGTGGTGGGTCTGTGCCTCGCGGGCCTGGTGGCCGCGGTGTGGATCGGGGTCACGGTCGCCCGCAGGTTCGACAAGCCTGAGCCCGGCCCGGTCGAGCTCGATCGGCTCCCGGAGGTGCTCGTCCTCTCGATCACCCCGTCCTCGACGTCGCGCGCGCGTCTCGTGGGCCCCACGTGGCGCCTCGAGGTGCCGGCGGGAGGGCTCCTCGAGCTGGACGCGGAGTCGCGGCCGCAAGGCGTCTACCCGGTGCGCCGGCATCGCTGGCACTGCAACGGTGAGGTGATGGAGTTCTCGATGCCGCTCGACTCGACGACGCTGTCCCTGGAGCCGCTGGTCGAGGCGTGCGAGCGGCTCGACATCCGGCTGACCGTCGCGGGCGACTGGATCGCGTGCATGAACATCGACTCGGACGGCGAACGGTCCCATTCCACCGGCGACGCTGCTGAGCAGGAGTCGAGCGAGGGAGGCGTCGCTGACGGACGCGTGGACGCACCTTCGGGCCATGGGGGCCGTGCGTCGGCCGACGCCTACTCGGAGCCGCTCTGGCCCGGTGCTCGCTGAGGCCCCGTTACGCTGGCACCATGACTCGCGTCGCCGCCATCGACTGTGGAACGAACTCGATCCGCCTCCTGATCGCTGATGTCGACAGCGAGGCCGGCTCGCTGAGGGACGTCGTCAGGACCATGACCGTCGTACGCCTGGGGCAGGGTGTCGACCGCACCGGTGAGTTCGCGGCGGAGGCGCTCGAACGCACTTTCGCTGCCACGGACGACATCGCGGCGCAGTGCCGTGATGCGGGAGTGGAGGCGATCCGCTTCGTCGCCACGTCCGCCACGCGCGACGCGCGCAACCGCGACGTGTTCCTGGAAGGCATCCAGGAGCGGCTCGGAGTCACGCCTGAGGTGATCTCGGGAGACGAGGAGGCTCGCCTGAGCTTCCGTGGGGCCACCTCGGTCCTCGACGCGAGCCATGATGCGCCGTACCTGGTCGTGGACCTGGGCGGCGGGTCCACCGAGGTGGTCCTCGGCAGCGAGGAGCCTCAGGCGGCGCACTCGATGGATGTCGGGTGCGTGCGGATGACGGAACGGCACCTGGTCAGCGACCCTCCAGAGCCGGAGCAGATCGCCGCTGCCACGGCGGACATCCATGCCGCCATCGACCGCGCCTTCGAGGGTGTGCCGATCGAGCGCACCCGCACGCTGGTCGGCCTCGCAGGCTCGATCACGACGGTGACGGCGCACGCCCTGGGCCTGCACGAGTACGACCGCGACCGCATCAACGGCGCAGTGTTGCCCATCGACGCGGCGATCAAGGCATGCGACGAGCTGCTCCACGCCTCGCACGACTCCCGGGCGGCGCTCGGGTTCATGCACCCTGGGAGGGTCGACGTGATCGGAGCCGGCGCGCTCGTCTGGCGGACGCTGATGGCGAGGGTGCGGACCGCGGTGCAGGACGCAGGGGCCGAGCTCCCGTACGTCGTCACGAGCGAGCACGACATCCTGGACGGCATCGCGTTCTCCGCAGCAGAGCGCTTATAGGCGCTCCGCGCGCCCTCCCGCCACGCCGAGTCTCACGACGAACCGCGCCTCGCTGACCTTCCTGGCAGACGTTCGTGATGCTCGGAGCGGACGGCGCGTCGCCCCCGTAGCCCAACTGGCAGAGGCAGCCGACTTAAAATCGGCGCAGTGCGGGTTCGAATCCCGCCGGGGGCACGGTGCGTGGAACCGAGCGCGCGCCGCGCGCCCGGCGCAAGAGAAGGCCCCCTGACGATCCGCTGGTTGCAGGGCGGTGCGTCAAGGGGCCGGGACGGCGTTCCCGACCGGACAGCGTGGGCCGGGAACGCCGAGCTTGGGGGCGCTCTACAGGATCTCCGTGAGAGCGGTGCTGGCGGCGGCGCGGACCGCGTCATGGGCGTCGGTGGCGCTGCGAGCGGACCGGGCCACCGAGGCGAGCTCTCGGCACTCGTCGAGCGTGTGCAGCGACAGGGCGAGACGGACGGCGGGAACCTTGGACGGTGCCATCGACAGGCTCGTGACGCCGAGCCCGACCAGGACCAGCGCCAGCAGGGGATCGCCCGCGGACTCGCCGCAGACTCCCACGGGCTTGCCGTTGGCGGCGCCTCCGGTGCACGCAGCGGCGACCACGTCGATCACGGCTGGCTGCCACGGGTCGAGCAGGTCGGACAGCTCGCCGGCCATGCGGTCGGTCGCCATCGTGTACTGGGCCAGGTCGTTCGTGCCGATGGAGGCGAAGTCGACGTCTGCGAGCACATGCTCGGATCGCAGCGCGGCGGCGGGCACCTCGATCATGACACCTGCCTTCTTGAGACCGGCAGCGCGCACGCGTGCCGCGAACCATGCGGCCTCGTCGGCCGTGGAGACCATCGGCGCCATGACACGTGCGTCGGCGCCGGTCGCCTCCGCCGCCGCGGCGAGCGCCTTGAGCTGCGTGTCGAGCAGCTCCGGAAGAGCCTCCGACAGGCGGAGTCCCCGGCGTCCCAGCGCAGGGTTCTCCTCCTCGCCCAGGTCGGCGAAGGCGAGCGGCTTGTCGGCGCCGGCGTCGAGGGTGCGGACCACCACACGTCGGCCCTCGAACGGAGCGAAGACCTTGGTGTAGATCTCCGTCTGCTCCTCGAGCGTGGGAGCGGTGGTCGCGGACAGGAACACGAACTCGGTGCGGAACAGCCCGACGCCCTCGAGGTCCTGCGGCCCCGCCTCCTCCGCGTCCTGCACGCCTCCGATGTTGGCCAGTAGCGGCACCATGTGGCCGTCGGCGGTGGCGCCGGGACCGCTGGAGGCGGCCAGCGCGGCCGCGCGCTTCTCACGACGCAGGCGCTGCTGCTCGAGCAGCTCGGGGTCGGGATCGATCGCGACCTCGCCCGCATCGCCGTCGACGGCCACCAGCGTCCCGGCGGGGATGTCCGTGGCGCCGGGCAGCTGGACCACTGCGGGGATGCCGCGCTGCGCGGCGAGGATGGCGGTGTGGCTGGTGCGGCCGCCTGCCTGGGTGACGATGGCGATGGCGAGCTCGCGATCAAGCGTCGCGGTGTCCGCGGGTGCCAGATCGAGCGCCACGATCACGCTGGGCTCGGTGAGCGGCGGAACGCCGGGCGCGGGGAGGCCCAGCGCCGCGGCGACCGCACGACCTCCGACGTCGCGGAGATCGGCCACCCGTTCGGCGAAGTACCCGCCGAGCGCCTCGAACTGCGCCGCGTACTCCTCGACAGCCGCGGCGATCGCCGTGGCGGGCCCGTCGCCTACCTTCAGGCGGTTGGCGGCGGCCTGATGCAGGCCCACATCGCGGGCCATCATGGCCGTGGCGCTGAGGATCGGGGCGGCGTGCTCGTCGGCGGACGCCGCCCGCGACTCGAGCTCGACGGCGACCGCCTCGAACGACTCCAGGATGTGCTGGTAGGCGCCGTCGACGTCGGCCGGTGCCGGCTCGTCCTTGGGAGGGCTGACGGGCGGTGCGACCTGCACCACGCGTCCCGATGCGCTTCCGCCGCTGACGCCGATGCCGGTGCGGGTCTCGTGCTCGGTCACCGCGGTCACTCCGAGTCCAGGTCGCGCTCGAGAAGCGCGACGAGGTCTGCGAGCACGGCGTCCGCTCCGTCGCCCTCGACCGACAGCTCGACCTCCTCGGCGTGCTTGGCGCCGAGCGCCATCACACCGAGGATGCTTCGTGCGTCCATGTGCGCTCCGCCCGGGCGTCCGATGGTCACGGCGAGTCCGGACTCCTGGACGGCGGTGACGAAGAGCTGCGCGGGGCGGGCGTGGTGCCCGACGGACGAGCCGATCGCTACGGTGCGAGCAGGCATGGTGTTCTCCTTCTGGGGTGGTTTCAGATGGTCGCCGCAGCGTCGACGACGGCGAGGCTGCGATCGGTGGACTTGAGCAGGATGACGAGCAGCGCGGTCACGACCACGCCGGCGGCGAGCGCGACGAGGAACATCCCGAAGTTGCCGATCAGCGGCAGCACCCAGATGCCTCCGTGCGGGGCCCGGAGCGTGGCGCCGAAGAGCATCACCAGGCCGCCGGTGAGGGCGGAGCCGACGAGCGACGACGCCATGACGCGGATCGGGTCGGCGGCGGCGAACGGTATCGCGCCTTCGGAGATGAACGAGGCGCCGAGCAGCCAGGCTGCCTTGCCGTTCTCACGCTCGGGCGCGGAGAACAGCTTGGGGCGCAGCACGGTGGCGAGCGCCATCGCGAGCGGGGCGACCATGCCTGCGGCCATGACTGCCGCCATGATCTTCAGCTGTGGAGCATCGGCCGCGGTGCCTGCGGCCGACAGTCCCGCGGTGGCGAAGAAGTAGGCGACCTTGTTGACCGGTCCTCCGAGGTCGAAGCCCATCATCGCGCCGAGCACGAGGCCCAGCGTGAAGGCGGAGCCGCCCGACAGCGTGGTCAGCCAGTTGTTGAGGCTCTCGGTGAGCGAGGCGATCGGTCCGCCGAGCAGCGTGATGAAGAGCCCCGCGGTGACCAGGGTCGACAGCAGGGGGATCACGACGACCGGCATGACGCCGCGGACCCCTGCGTGGACCTTCCACGAGGCGATCCACCTGGCGATGAAGCCAGCGAGCAGGCCGGTGACGATGCCGCCGAGGAACCCTGCGCCCATGGTGTTCGCGATCGCGCCGCCGACGATGCCGGGCACCAGGCCGGGGCGGTCGGCGATCGCGAACGCGATGAAGCCGGACAGGATCGGTACGAGGAACCCGAATGCCGCGCCTCCGATGATGAACAGCAGCGCTGCCCACGCGGTGAGCGACGTGGCGTCGAATCCGCTGCTGATGTCGTAGGCATCGCCTGACGTCAGGTTGTACTTGGTGATCTCGATCGGCCCGTTGTCGCCGAGCGAGATCTGGGACAGCATGAACGCCAGCGCGATCAGGATTCCACCCGCGGCGACGAACGGGATCATGTAGCTCACGCCCGTCATCAGCCACTGGCGCAGCCTGGTGCCCCAGTGGGCGTCCGCCTCGACCTTGGACGTGAGCCCGCCCGCGGACGCAGCATGCGAGGCCGTGGAGGCGGCCTTCGACGGGTCCGCCTTCCATTCGGCGGCGAGCGCGATCGCCTGCTCCACCAGCAGCGGCCCGTCGGAGATCGCCTTCTTCACGCCGACGTCGACAGTGGGCTTGCCTGCGAAGCGGTCGCGCCCCTTGACCTCCACGTCGTGGGCGAAGATCACGGCGTCGGCGGCGGCGATCAGCTCGGCGGGGATCGCCTTGGATCCGACGGACCCCTGGGTCTCGACGGTGATCGTGTGGCCCGCCTCGGCGGCCGCGCGTTCGAGCGCCTCGGCTGCCATGTAGGTGTGGGCGATGCCGGTGGGGCAGGAGGTGACGCCGACGAGCGTGAACGACTCCTTCGCGGGCGTGGGGCTCGCGTCGGCGGCTGTGCCGGGAACGGCATCGGCGGGAGCGGCGGCCGGGACGACGTCGCCGATCTCCGCCTCGACGAGGGCCACGACGTCCTCCGGGGTGGCTGCGGCGGCCAGCCCTTCGGTGAACTCGGGCTTCATGAGCGCGCGCGCGAGGGCGGGCAGCACCTGCATGTGAGCGTCGCCACCGCCCTCGGGGGCTGCGATGAGGAAGACGAGCGTCGCGGGTCCGTCCGCGGCGCCCCAGTCGATCCCCTGGGCGGTGCGACCGAACACGAGGGAGGGCTCGGAGATGCCGGCGGACCGGGCGTGAGGGATCGCGATGCCGCCGGGCAGCCCGGTCGCCATCGTCGCCTCGCGCTTCGTGACGTCGGCCAGGAACGTGCTGAGGTCGGTGCAGCGGCCGGACTCGACCAGGCGCTCCGCGAGCGTGCGGGTGGCGGCGGCGCGATCAGGCGCGGCGAGGTCGAGCACCACCTGCGAGGTCGTGATGAGAGACATGACTGGTTCCTTTCGGGGGAGGTCAGTGACCCAGTTCCATGCTGAGCGGCAGCTCGGAGGACAGCACGGGTGCCACCGTGCGTACGTCCGCCGGCGTGGGTACGGAGCTGCCGGGGAGCGCCACTGCGGCGGACCCCCAGGCGACTCCGCTGACGAGGGCCTCACCGATCGAGAGTCCGGAGGTGAGGCCGTGCAGCAGTCCGGCGAGCATGCAGTCGCCGGCGCCGACGGTGGACACGGGGGCCGACACGGACGCGTGGGCGTGTGCGGCCTCGTCGGCGGTGAACAGAGCGGCGCCGTCGGCGCCGAGGCTCACCGCGACGATCTCGATGCCTGAGGACACCAGCTCGCGCGCGGCGTCGCGGACGTCGCGCAGCGTGGGCAGCGCGTGGCCGACGAGCTCGGCGAGCTCCTCGTGGTTGGGCTTGATGAGGGTGGGTCGCGTCTCGACAGCGACGGCGAACGAGGCTCCGGAGGAGTCGACGACGAAGCGCACGTCGCGTGCTCCCGCGCCTGCGCGGAGAGCCGCGTAGATGTCGGGGGTGGCTCCGGGCGGAAGGCTGCCGCACACTGCCAGCCAGTCGGCGCCTTCGGCGGCGTCGAGCGTGGTCTGGATCATCGCGGTGTTCTCCGACGCGCTGAGCGTGGGGCCGGGTTCGTTGAGCTTGGTGGTGGTGCCGTCGGGCTCCAGCACGGACACGTTCATGCGGGTGGAGCCGGCGAGCGTCACCGGGCGATGCGTCACGCCGGTGGTCGCGAGCAGGTCTGCGAGCAGGTGGCCCTGGTGTCCCCCGAGCGGCACGACCGCAAGCGTGGCGGCGCCGTTCGCCGCGAGAGCCCGGGAGACGTTCACCCCCTTGCCGCCCGCGTCGAGCCGCGACTCGGAGGCGCGGAGCACCTCTCCGCGCGCGAGCGAGCCGATCACCATCGCGTGGTCCACGCTGGGGTTCGGGGTGAGGGTGACGATCATGCGGTAACCACCTCGGGACCGGTGGCCCGCAACTCGGCGGCCACCTCATCGGGAAGCCCATCGTCGGTGACGATGAGGTCGACCTCGTCGAGCGAGGCGAAACGGTGCAGGTGGTCGTCCCCTGCCTTGGAGGAGTCGGTGGCGACGATGACGCGGCGGGCCGCCTTCACCATGCCCCGCTTGGCCTTCGCCTCCACCTGGTCGGGCGTGGTGAGGCCGCGAGCCACGGAGAGCCCGTTGGTGCCGATGACCGCGACGTCGACGACGACCCCGTCGAGCGCGTCCGTGGTCCAGGGGCCGACGGCGGCGCCCGTGACCCCCCTGACGCGTCCACCGGTCATGAGCAGCGTCACCCGAGGCATGTTCGCGAGCACGGCGGCGGCGGGGATCGAGTTCGTGATGATCGTGAGCTCCATGTCAGCGGGGAGCTGGGCGACGATCGCCTGGGTCGTGGAGCCGGCGTCCAGGAGCACGGTGGCGCCCTGCGGCAGCTCCGCGAGGACGCGGGCGGCGACGCGGCGCTTGACCTCGGCGTTGCGGGCGGCGCGCGTGGCCAGCGTGGGCTCGAGCTCGAGCCGTTCGACGGGGATGGCGCCGCCGTGCACTCGGCGCAGGGCACCCCGGCTCTCGAGTGCGGTGAGGTCGCGACGCACGGTCTCCGACGTCACGCCGAGCAGCTCTGCCAGCGAGGACACCTCGACTCTGCCCGCGGCACGGGCCTCGGCGAGGATGCGCTGCTGTCGCTCCGCTGCGTACATGGACGTCGTCGTCCCTCTCTGCTCGTGATGCGCTCTGACAGCGCAATCGAATCACGATAACGGGCATAAAGCAACTCAAACACAGGTGAGAACATGTGGTTTATGGACAGAATCGGCGAGAGTCGGGCATTCAGGCGCCGTCACCTGGCCCTCGGCGCTCGGCGGGCGGACGAGAATCCTTCTCAAGGACGACTGCGCCTCCGCAGGGCACCTGCCTAGACTCGACCCAAGCCGACTGAGCCGGAGGATCCCCGTGGCCAATCCCTTCTTCACCCAGTCCAAGGACTTCACCCCGGAGGCGCTCCAGCGTCAGGGTGAGGCCGACGCCCAGACGCTGCAGGCGACGTTCGACCTGCCGGCGGCACAGCCGGCCGAGATCGGTCGCATGTCCTACGAGGGCACCATTCTCAAGACCTTCGGTGCACTGATCCTGCTCGGGATCGCAGCCGCAGCGTCGTACATGGCGCCCGTGGAGAGCAGCTACCTCTACATGATGGGGGCCGCGCTCGCGGGCTTCGTCGTCGCGATGATCGCCTCCTTCCGCCGCAAGGGCTCTGCGGCGCTCACGCTGGTGTACGCGCTGCTCGAGGGAGTCTTCCTCGGTGCGTTCACGCACTGGATCGAGGTCGCGCTCGACGTCCCCGGAGCGGGTCTGCAGGCTCTTCTCGCCACCGGCGTCACCTTCGGCGTGACGCTTGCGCTCTATCGCTCGGGCAAGGTCCGCTACACCCCCAAGTTCCAGCGGTTCCTCATGATCGGCATGGTCTCCTACCTGGTGTTCTCGCTGATCAACCTGGGAGTCATGCTCTTCTCAAGCAGCGGCAACGCCTGGGGCATGCTGACGGGAGTCACCGTCGCAGGCCTGCCGCTCGGAGTGATCATCGGCGTCGTCGCCGTCATCCTGGCCTGCATGTCGCTGATCGCCGACTTCGACTTCATCGAGCGCGGCGTCAAGGCAGGAGCCCCTGCGCACCTCGAATGGAAGGGCGCGTTCGGCCTCATCGTGACGCTCGTGTGGCTCTACACCGAGATCCTGCGCATCATCGCGATCTTCAACAACCGGTAGCGAGCCGGGTCGCAGCGCTCGCGAGCACTGCGACCCTGTGCGCCTACGATGAGGGGCCCGTGACAGGTGTCACGGGCCCCTGGTCGTGCCCCGGGCGCGCCGGGCGACCTGCTCAGGCGAACGACACCTGGCAGAAGCCGTGGTTGCAGTAGCCGCCCGGGTTCTTGTGCAGGTAGCCCTGGTGGTACTCCTCCGCGTAGTAGAACCGACCGTCGCCGGCCGTCGACGCGAGCTCGATCTGCGTGGAGATGGGGCCGTAGCCCTCGCCGTCCAGACGCGCCTGGTAGCGTGCCTTCGACGCGAGAGCGGCGTCCAGCTGCTCCTGGTCCGTGGCGAGGATCGCGGAGCGGTACTGGGTGCCGATGTCCCCGCCCTGGCGGTTGGGGGTCGTCGGGTCGTGGTTCTCCCAGAATGCCGCGAACAGCGCGTCAAGCGACACCTTCGCAGGGTCGTAGACCACCTGGACGGCCTCGAAGTGCCCCGTCATCGCCGTGCACGTCTCCTCGTAGCTGGGGTTCCTTGTCCAGCCCCCCATGTAGCCGACGGCGGTCGAGTAGACGCCGTCGAGCTGCCAGAAGATCCGCTCGGACCCCCAGAAGCAGCCCATGCCCACGTAGAGCACCTTCATGCCGTCGGGCCACGGGCCCTGGATCGGCGTGCCGAGCACCACATGCAACGGCGACACCTCCATCGGGGTGTCGCGACCGGGCAGCGCCTGGTCGGCCGTGATCATCGTCGTCTTGGACAGTGCGAACATCATGCTCCTTCCCGCAGGCGGAAACGCTGTGCGAGGGTCTTCTGTTCCGTCGCCGCGGGTGGCACGGCGTGCGAGTCGCGGCGGGCGTCGCACCCTGCGCGGTTAGGCTCACAGTATGGCTGACGAGGATCCCCCCACGACGCGCTCGCACATGACGTATGCGCGTGGGGTCGATGCCGCCGACACGGTGCCGACCTGGCTGCGCGTGGCCGCGGCGTGGGGCTGGCGGCTCATCGTCGTGGGCGTGGTGGTCGTCGCAGCCGGGTCGCTCTTCACCACCGTGTCGACGATCGTGATCCCGGTGATCATCGCGCTGTTCATCGCCGCGCCGCTCGAGGTGGTCGTCGGCTGGCTGCAGCGGTGGAGGATCCCCAGGGGACTGGGCGCGGCGATAGCGATCCTCGGCCTGTTCGTGGTCGTGAGCGCGCTCATCGTGCTTGCCGGCGCTGAGATCGTCGCAGGTTTCGACTCCCTGAAGAACGCCGCGCTCCAGGGATTCAACGAGCTCATCGTGTGGCTGTCCGACGGGCCTCTCCACATCAGCGCCGACCAGCTGCAGCAGGCTCGGGACAACATCGTCGCCCTGGTGCAGGGCAACGCGCTCGGCCTGGCCTCCGGGGCGCTGTCGTTCACCGGGACGATCGGCGGCCTCGTGGCTGGCACGGTCATCGCCCTGCTCAGCCTCTTCTTCTTCATGCGCGACGGCGCGACCATGTGGGGCTGGGCCGTGGGCGTGCTGCCCGAGGACAACATCGACCAGGTGGACCGCGCGGGCCGCAACGCCTGGCACACGCTCCGCCGATACACGCAGACGTCCGTGTTCGTCGCGTTCGTCGATGCCGTCGGGATCGGGCTCGGCGCGTGGATCCTGGGGGTGCCGCTCGCCCTCCCCATCGCGATCCTCGTCTTCCTGTTCTCCTTCATCCCGATGTTCGGGGCCACGATCTCCGGCATCATCGCCGTGCTCGTCGCGCTCGTGGACGGGGGACCCATCACCGCGATATGGATGATGGTCGTGGTGCTCGCGGTGCAGCAGATCGAAGGGAACGTCCTCTACCCATGGCTGTTCGGGAAGGTGTCGTCGCTGCACCCGATGGTCATCCTCCTCACCGTGTCCACCGGCACCCTGCTGCTGGGGCTCGTCGGCGCGATCATCGCGGTCCCGGTCGTCGCGTTCTTCACCGCGTTCGGGCGGGGACTGCGCAAGGAGTTCCGCCCGGACCCCGAGCCTCCGGCCCTGTCAGACCAGCTTCCTGTGCTGGCGCACCGCTCCAAGGAGGTGCTGCAGCGCGTGGTCCACACCGGCCAGATCCACGTGAGGCATCGTCACGACGACGAGGCCGGGCCTCTGACGGAGGAGGAGATCCCGATCCGCAGGGTCACCCGCACCGAGGCCCCCGACCACGATGCGGGTGAGGACGGCGACAGCCGCCGCTGACTGCGTCGAGCTGTGCCGCGCCTAGACTCGGCCCGTGCGGTGCGACTACTTCGAGGCGGGCGTGTGCCGGTCATGCGTGCTGATCGAGACTCCGTACGCGCGGCAGCTCGCCGACAAGGATGAAGCCGTGCGTCGCACCCTCGGCGAGGCCGCCGCAGGGGCACGCTGGCTCCCGCCCGTCGCGAGCGACGAGTCGGGCTTCCGCACCAAGGCGAAGATGGTCGTCGGCGGCACGACCGCCAACCCGACGCTGGGGATCCTCGACGGCGAGCGCGTCGGCGTGGACCTGCAGGGATGCGGGCTGTACCCCGCCCAGCTGTCGTCGGCGTTCGCCCCGCTCGCCGAGCTCATCGCCCGTGCGGCGCTGAGCCCGTACGACCTCGACGCGCGTCGAGGCGAGCTCAAGAACCTGATCGTCACCGTCTCGCCCGACGGCGAGCTGATGGTGCGCTTCGTCATGAGATCCACCGAGGCGCTCGCGCGCCTGGCCAAGCATCTGCCGTGGCTGCGCGAGCAGCTGCCGTCGCTCGCGGTCGCGTCCCTGAACGTGCTCCCCGAGCATCGAGCTGTCGTGGAAGGTGAGCGGGAGATCATGCTCACCGAGCGGGAGTCGCTGCCCATGCGCCTGGACGGCCTCACCCTTCACCTGCGCCCGCAGAGCTTCTTCCAGACCAACACCGGGGTCGCACGTGAGCTCTACCGACAGGCTCGCGCCTGGATCGCCGAGTCTTCTCCCGCAGATGTGTGGGACCTGTACTGCGGCGTGGGAGGCTTCGCGCTCCAGGCGCTCGGGCCGGGGCGCTCGGTGCTGGGCGTCGAGCTGTCACAGCAGGCGGTCGCGTCGGCGCAGCTGACGCGGGACGAGCTCGCTGCAGCGGGCGTGGCGGGCGCGACCGACGCACGCTTCGTCGCCGCCGACGCCACGGCCTTCGCGCTCGCGCAGGAGCACGCACCCGAGCTGGTCGTCGTCAATCCGCCGCGGCGGGGCATCGGACCTGAGCTCGCGGGCTGGCTGGAGCGGTCGGATGTGGCCACGGTCGTGTACTCCAGCTGCCACCCTGGCTCGCTCGCCAAGGACCTGGCCGCGATGCCGTCCCTTCGACCCGTCGAGGTCAGGGTCATGGACATGTTCCCGCACACCGCCCACGCCGAGACTGCGGTGCTCCTGCGTCGCGCCTGACGTCCGGGCTTGCCGCGGACACGACGAAGGCCCCCGCGCCGCAGCGCGAGGGCCTTCGATCGAGCGCGGTGGTCAGCCCGCGAAAGGCTCCGCGGAGATCACCTTCACCGGGATCTCCTTGCCGTTGGGTGCCGTGTACGTCGTCTCGTCGCCTGCGTGCCTGCCGAGCAGCGCGGCGCCCAGCGGCGACTGCGCCGAGAACACGTCGATGTCGGTCCCGCCTGCGACCTCACGGGATCCGACGAGGAACCGCATCTCGCGGCCGGCGACCTCCGCCACCACCACCGTGCCGGACTGGACTCCGGCGTCCGTGCTGGCCTCGCCCACGGTCGCGGTGCGAAGGATGTGGCGCAGCTGCTCGATGCGCGCCTCCTGCTTCGCCTGCTCCTCGCGAGCGGCGTGGTAGCCGCCGTTCTCCTTGAGGTCGCCTTCCTGGCGGCGGTCGTCGATCTCCTTGGCGATCTCCACCCGGCCGACGTTGACCAGGTGGTCGTACTCGGCCTGCAGGCGGTCGAAGGCCTCCTGGGTGAGCCAGGTGCCGGTGGTGTCGGTCACGTCATTCCTCCTTGTGGCAAGACTGCCTAGGTTAGCAAGCGCGTGCGTCAGGGTGAAAGTGGGGTCGCGATCCGAAGGCTGCCGCGGCGGGGCGAGAGCCGCGGGAGAGGGTCAGCCGGCGTCGGCCGCTACGAACGTGCAGCCCAGCACCGACGCCGTGACCGCCTTCTCGGTGGTGGCGATCGACGTGTCCATCCGCTGCTCCGCGCCGTCGGCCGAATCGACGTCGACGGTCACGACCCCCACCTCCGCGTACGCCTCGTTCAGCGCGCGCACGGTGCAGGTGGCCACCCCGTCGGCGTACAGGAACACGTCGAACGTCGCCGTCGTCAGATGCTCGTCGACCACCGAGTAGCCGACGTCCTGGAACAGGACCTTCTGCGCCTGCGCGGCGACGACCGCGTACGCGGAGACGGCTGCGATCAGCGCAGCGAGGCCCGCGATGGACCAGATCCACGCCCGCCGCGACAGGTGCGGCAGCGCCCCTCCGTCATTGCGGGGCGCGGCAGGCTGGTCGGGCGAGGAGGGGGTGCTCATGATGAGGCAGGATAGTCCCCGACGAAAGGACTGTCCCCGTGCTCGACCTCACTCAGGCTGGACCCGGCTTCCTGGGCTTCGTGTTCACGTTCGCGATCGCCGTGGCGGCCGTGTTCCTCTTCCGCTCGCTGAACAAGCACCTGCGCAAGGTGCGTGCGGGTGAGGCCTCGCGCCGCGATGCGGACGCCGGATCGGCGGGCTCAGGCACCACCGACGCGCCGTCTGACGAGGCGAGCACCACGGACGACGAGCAGCGCGACGGAGACCTCGACCGCTAGCGTCGCGTCGCGACGGGTCAGCTCGCGCCGTAGATCGCGAGCGACGCGGCGATGTAATGGCAGGTGAAGCCCGCGATCGTGAGCGCGTGGAAGATCTCGTGGAAGCCGAAGTACCGCGCCGACTTGCCGGGCCACTTGAACCCGTAGATCACCGCGCCCACCGTGTAGCACAGGCCGCCCGCGACGATCAGCCAGACCACCGCCGCACCACCCGCCTCATAGAACGGGCCGATGAAGCCGATCGCGACCCAGCCGAGCGCGACGTACACCGGCACGTAGACCCAGCGCGGAGCGCCCAGCCACAGGATGCGGGAGAGCAGGCCGAGCAGGGCGCCGGACCAGACGAGCACCAGCACCCACACCCGCTCGGAGCCCGACAGCAGCATCACGGTGAGCGGCGTGTACGTGCCGGCGATGATCAGGAAGATGTTCGCATGGTCCATGCGGCGCAGCACGGCCAACGCCTGGGGGGACCACTTGCCTCGGTGGTACACGGCCGACGTGCCGAACAGCATCACCGCCGTGGTCGTGAAGATCGCGGAGGAGGCGCGCCCCGCAAGGGTGGGGGCGAGCACCACCAGCACCATCCCGGCGAAGTACGCGAGCGGCGCTGCCCCGAGATGGAGCCAGCCCCTCATCATCGGCTTGCCGATGGTCGGAAGGTTCTCGTCCATGCACCCTACGCTAACGTAGGTTAGCCGCCGGGGTTACCCTGGATCCGCGCCCGCGGGCGCATCGATCTCCTCGAAAGGACGCGCATGGGTCTGCGGAGCCTGCTCTACGGCCTGTACGAGCGTCAGCTCACGGCCCAGCTGCGCGGCGCGGACCTGCCTCGTCACATCGGCGTCATCCTGGACGGGAACCGTCGATGGGCCAAGACCATCGGAGCCCCGGCCGCGCATGGCCATCAGAAGGGCGCCGACAAGATCACCGAGGTCCTCGAGTGGTCGCAGGAGGCGGGCGTCGAGGTCGTGACGCTGTGGCTCCTGTCCACGGACAACCTGGACCGCGACCCCCACGAGCTCGAGCCGCTGTTGGAGATCATCTGCGGAGCCGTCGAGAACCTGGCGGACGACGGCCGTTGGCGCCTCAGGCACGTGGGCGACGCCACCCTGCTCCCGGCAGACGCCGCAGCACGGATCGCGGCCGCCGTGGGGCGCACCGAGGACGCTCCGGGGGTCCACGTCAACGTCGCCGTCGGATACGGCGGTCGCCATGAGATCACGGACGCGGTCCGCTCGTACCTGCGCGAGTGCGACGCCCAGGGGTTGACGCTCGCGGACGCCGCGGACCGGCTCGCCGTCGACCACATCGAGGACCACCTGTACACCAAGGGCCAGCCTGATCCGGACCTCGTGATCCGCACCTCGGGGGAGCAGCGGCTCTCAGGCTTCCTCATGTGGCAGAGCGCCCACACCGAGTTCTACTTCTGCGAGGCCTATTGGCCCGCGTTCCGCCGCGTCGACTTCCTGCGCGCGCTGCGCGACTACGCGCTGCGGGAGCGTCGGCTCGGTCGCTGACGACGCCGTCGTCGGCCCCCGCGCCGGAACGAGGCCCCCGGCTCACATTACGACCACGTGAACGGTGGCGTGTCGGCCTTCCCCTCCATAATGACACCGGCGTAGTTTCGGTCACGTGGTACCACACACTCGACGCACCGACCCGGTGCCCGACTAGAGAACGCCGTAGGGCGTTCCGGCGCCCTGCGGCCTGAACGCTGGGAGCCCCTGTGACCGCCACCACGCCCCGCACCACCCCCCTCACCGATGCCTCCACCGAGGACGACGTCGCGCTGCGCACGTACGTGCTCGACACGTCGGTGCTCCTGTCGGACCCGCGGGCGATGAGGCGCTTCGCCGAGCACGCGGTCGTGCTGCCGGTGGTCGTCGTCACGGAGCTCGAGGCCAAGCGTCATCACCCGGAGCTGGGCTACTTCGCGCGCTCGGCGCTCCGGATGCTCGACGATCAACGTGTCAAGCACGGCACCCTCGACAAGCCCGTGCCGATCAACGACGACGGCGGCACGCTCAGAGTCGAGCTCAACCACACCGACCAGGAGGTGCTGCCCAGCGGATTCCGCCTGGGGGACAACGACACGCGGATCCTGGCCGTCGCCGCGAACCTGCGGGCCGAGGGCCACCACGTCGTCGTCGTGTCGAAGGACCTGCCGATGCGCGTCAAGGCGTCGGCGCTCGGCATCGAGGCGGAGGAGTATCGCGCCGAGCTGGCTGTCGAGTCCGGCTGGACGGGAATGCGCGAGATCCAGCTGACCGACGACCAGATGGGCGCCTTGTGGGAGTCGGAGCGCCTGGACCCGCCGTCGGCCGCGGACTGCGGCGAGGACGTCGCCTCGCTGCCGGTGCACACGGGGCTCGTGATCCACTCGCCGCGCGGCAGCGCGCTCGCCCGGGTGACCGACGAGGGCGCGATCCGGCTGGTGCGCGGCGACCAGGAGGTCTTCGGCGTCCACGGGCGCAGCGCGGAGCAGCGCGTCGCGATCGACCTGCTGCTCGACGACTCGATCGGCATCGTGTCGATGGGCGGTCGCGCAGGCACCGGCAAGAGCGCCCTCGCGCTGTGCGCGGGCCTCGAGGCCGTGATGGAGCGCCGCCAGCACAAGAGGATCATGGTGTTCCGTCCGTTGTACGCGGTCGGCGGTCAGGACCTCGGATACCTGCCCGGCTCCGAGGCGGAGAAGATGAACCCGTGGGCGCAGGCGGTGTTCGACACGCTCGGCGCGATGGTGTCCTCCGAGGTGGTGGAGGAGGTCATGGCTCGCGGGATGCTCGAGGTGCTTCCCCTCACGCACATCCGTGGCCGCTCGTTGCACGACGCCTTCGTGATCGTCGACGAGGCGCAGTCGCTCGAGCGCAACGTGCTGCTCACGATGCTCAGCCGCATCGGCCAGGACTCACGGGTGGTCCTCACGCATGACGTGGCCCAACGCGACAACCTCCGCGTCGGCCGGCATGACGGCATCGCCGCGGTGATCGAGGCGCTCAAGGGCCACCCGCTGTTCGCGCACGTCACCCTGGAGCGCTCGGAGCGCTCGGCGGTCGCAGCCCTTGTCACGGACATGCTCGAGCGGCTCGACCTCTAGACCTCACTCCGGACTCCTAGACCTCACCCCGACTCCCTCAGCAACGGGTGGGATGGAGGAGGCCCCGGGCGGCGCGCGTCGTCCGGGGTCTCTGTCCGCCTGGTCCTGCGCCCGCCGTTGCCCGTGCCCGCCGCCGCTCGTGCCCGCCCGGCCCGCGCCCGCGCCCGTCCGGCCGGCGCCCGCCCGGCCCGCGCTCGTCGGGGTACGTCAGTGTCGGTTCTGAGAGGTCCGTGCATCTGACGGGTGCGTGAGTGTCGTGGCACCCCGGTCAGCCGGAGTTGAGCACCCACCGCATCTCCCCGTCGGCCATCTCCGACGTCGGAATCATGTGGAGACGACGCGCGACCGCCTCCGATGCCGCATGCCCAGGACGGATCCAGGCGCTGAGCCGACCGACGCCTCGCGCCTGAAGCCATGCGGCGATCGCGTCGGCCGCCTCCGTCGCATACCTGCGCCCTTGCCAGTCCTTTCCGATGACCCACGCCACGTCCGCCTCGAGGACGCCCGAGCGCTCGCGGACCGTCGCCTGCACGTATCCGGCGAGCTGACCGTCGTCCGTGGCGCGGATCGCCCAGTTCAGCCACCCCTCGGTGCGATCGGGCGAGAGTGCGGACTCGAGACGTCGGTAGCGGTCCTCGAGGTCGTCGCGCGAAGGCGGCTCGCCGCCGATGAAGGCGTACAGCTCAGGGTCCGAGAGCGCGCTCGCCATCCCGGTCGCGTGCTCGGGCGACACTGGCTCGAGCGTGAGCCGAGAGGTGTGGATCCGCCCGGGGCTCAGATGGTGCATCCCGTCACCCTAGGTCAGTCGGGCGGACCCGCCCCTGTGGATCCCGGAGGGACGACGCGGGCGAGCCCCCGCCATCGTGGTGACAGCGGGGGCTCGCCTTGGTGTCTTCTGGGGGATTCCGCGCGATCGGGCGACACTTGCTCACCCGTCAGGTGCGCGGAACCCTCAGAACCGACACTTGCTCACCCGTCAGGTGCACAGGCCTCTCAGAACCGACACTCACTTACCCGTCAGGTGCGCGGAGCTCTCAGAACCGGCACCCACTCACCCGTCAGGTGCGCGGAGCCCTCAGAACCGACACTTGCTCACCCGTCAGGTGCACGGACCTCTCAGAACCGACACTCACTTACCCGGAACGGATCGAGCGGTCAGGCGGCCGACGGGTCCGCGTAGACCGGGATCTCCGTGGTGGGGTCGCCGTCGAGCGCCGCCTCGAGCTGCGGCACCAGTGCGCTGAGGGAGTAGGCGATCGAGGACGGCGAGTTGGCGAACAGTGCGGCCTCCAGCGTCTCGTCGGTGATCCACAGGTTGCCGCCCTTCTGGGTGACGCCGAGCGACGCGTACAGCGGCAGGCCCTCGATGGCGGGCTCGGTCTCCGGCGTCGCGGCGGTCTGCCACAGGATCGTGTCGAAGCCCGACAGCTGGTCCAGCTGCTCGGCGCTGAGGCTCACCCAGGTCTGCCCGGCGCACAGGGAGGCGAGCAGATCGGTGGACAGCCCCACGCTCGCGAGGAACTGGCTGCGGTTGTCGGTCTCGCAGTACACGCCCGCCTGACCCTCGTAGTAGAAGCCGACGGCGCCCTCCTTGCCTGCCCACTCGGGGTGAGCGTCACGGACGGCCGCGAACTCGTCGTCGATCTGCTGGATCACCTCGGCGGCCTTGTCCGACGTGCCTGTCGCCTGGCCGATGACGGTGAGCTCGTCGGTCAGCGACATGCCGTACGCCACGTCGTCGGCCCCGCGCACGATCACGGGGGCGATCTGCGACAGAAGCGTGTACTCCTCCTGGGAGAGGTCCGTGTAGGTGGCGACGATGAGGTCCGGGTTGAAGCCAGCGATGACCTCGGCGTCGATCGTGGAGGTGTCGAACGTCTCCGGGGTCGCGTTCACCGCCTCGCGTGCCGCCTCGGCCCACGGCCCGGTCGCATAGTCGTAGCCCTTCCAGCTGGTGGGCACCGCGACCGGCGCGATGCCGAGCGAGTACAGCAGCTCGTGCTCACGCGAGCCGAGCGTCACGACGCGCTCCGGCTGGGACTCGATCGTCACATCGCCGTACATGCCGGTGACGGTGACGGGGAACGCGTCGGCAGCGGCGTCGGCGGTCGCGGTGGTGGACTCGGAGGTGGACTCGGAGGTGGACGCCTGCGGGGTGTCTGACGAGCATGCGGCCATCAGCACGGCGGCAGCGGCGGCAAGCGCCGCGGCGGCGAACCGGCGGGTGGTGGTGTGCATAGGGTCTCCTTCGTTCGTGGGTGGGGGAGGCTCCGGCCTGGTTCAGGCCCGGTGCGGGAGGTCGGTGGAGGAGTCGTGCCCGCCAGGACGCGCGGCGGGCACGATGACGGGCGTGCCCGTCACGGGGTCAGGGATGACGCGGACCCGCAGGCCGAAGACGTCATGGACCAGGTCCTCAGTGAGGACGTCGGAGGGCGCGCCGACCGCGGCGACGCGGCCCTGCGACATGGCGATGAGGTGGGTGGCGTAGCGGGCGGCCTGCGGAAGGTCGTGCACCACCATGACGATGGTGCGGCCCTGCCGATGATGCAGGCGGTGCAGCAGGTCCAGCACCTCGTACTGGTGGGCGATGTCCAGATAGGTGGTGGGCTCGTCGAGCAGCATCAGCGGGGTGTCCTGGGCGAGCGCCATGGCGATCCAGGCGCGCTGGCGCTGACCGCCGGACAGCTCGTCGACCACATGGTCCTGGATGCCGGTGAGCCCGGTGGAGTGAAGCGCGGACATGACGGCGGTCTCGTCGGCGGGGCTCCACGGTCGCAGCACCTTCTGGTAAGGCGTCCGTCCACGGCTCACGAGCTCCTTCACGGTGATGCCGGGCGGCGCGATCGGCGCCTGCGGGAGCAGGCCGATGCGCTGCGCGACGTCGCGGGTCGGCAGCCGGTGCAGGTCCGAGCCGTCGAGCAGGACGGTGCCGCCGTGCGGCTTGAGGAGGCGTGCGAGGGCGCGCAGGAGGGTCGACTTGCCGCAGCCGTTGGGGCCCACGATCGCGGTGATCTGACCCTCGGGGATCGTGACGTCCACGCCGTGCACCACGACGGTGTCGCCGTAGCCGAGCGTCACGTCGTGCGTCTCGAGCCGTGTCATGCGGGGCCTCCTCGTGATGCGCGCCAGACGAGCCACAGCAGGTAGGGCGCGCCGATGGCTGAGGTGTAGATGCCGACGGGCAGCGTGACCGCGCTGATGAGGTGCTGTGCGGCGAGGTCGGCGGTGAGCAGGATGGCCGCGCCCATGAGGGCCGACGGCAGGGGTGCGGCGCCGGGGGAGCGGGCGATCCGCACGGCGATCGCGGGCGCGACGAGCGCCACGAAGCCGATCGGGCCGGTGAGCGCGGTGGCACCCGCGGCGAGCAGCACCGAGCAGGCGATGAGCACCATGCGAGTGCGCGTGACATGGACGCCGAGCGCGCGGGCGGTGTCGTCGCCCAGCTCGATGGTGCGCAGGCCGCGCAGGTGCCACAGCACGACCGGCAGCAGCACCGCGAGGATGATCGCGGCGACGGTGACGTGCTGCCAGGTGCGGGAGGCGGTGGAGCCGACGAGCCAGGTGAGCGCGTCCCCTACCTGGTAGATGGGCAGGCGGGTGAGCAGGTACTGGGTGGTCGCATTGGCGACGAAGCCGATGCCGATGCCCGCGAGCACCAGGCGTAGCGGCACCAGGCCCCGCTTCCAGGCCAGGGCGAGGATCACGGTGGCCGCGCCCACGGCGCCGATGGCGGCGCCCGCCGCCGTGACCCACAGCGACGTCCCGATTCCCAGCACGATCGTGAGGACGGCGATCGCGCTCGCGCCCGCGGTGATGCCGATGAAGTCGGGTGAGGCCAACGGGTTGCGCGTGAGCGACTGCAGCAGCGCCCCCGACAGGCCGAGCATGAAGCCGACGAGCAGGGTGGTGAGGGCGCGGGGTGCGCGCACCTGGCCCACGATGAAGCTCGCTGACCCATCGGTGTGCAGGCCGAGCGTGGCCTTGAGCGCGTCGAGCGGGCTGATGCTCGAGGAGCCGATTGTGAGGGAGACGACCACGAGCGCCGTCACCGTCGCGAGCAACGCGCAGCCGACGACGAGCGTGCGCCGGTGGGTGGTGATACCGAACGGTCCGAGTGTCAGCGTCCTCACAGCTCGACCACCTTCATGCGGCGGGCCATGATCGCGAAGAGGATGCCGCCGACGAACGCGGTCATGACGCCGACGGGCACCTCGGCTGGGCGAGCGATGACCCGGCCGAGCACATCGCAGACGAGCACGAACGCTCCGCCGCCGAACGCGCATGCGGTGACCAGCCACGGCAGCGAGGCGCCCGTGAACGGCCGCAGCAGGTGCGGGATCGCAAGCCCGACGAAGATGAGGGGCCCGGCGGCGGCGGTGGCGGCGCCCGCGAGGATGGTGACGACCACGATCACCAGGGCGCGGGTGGCGGCGAGGTTGACCCCGAGCGCCTGGGCCGCGTCGTCCCCGAGCGCGATGGCCTCGAGCCTGCGTGCGCTGAGCAGGCCCACCAGCACGGCCACGACGACGATGGGGATGAGGGCCGTGATGTCGTTCCCCTGGCGGCCGACGAGCGAGCCGACCACCCAGAAGCGGAACACATCGAGCTCCTCGTCGAGGACGAGCAGGAGTGCATAGGTGACCGACGTGATGAGGGACGCGATCGCGACGCCTGCAAGGGCGAGCCGGACGGGCGCGCCGCCGGAGGCTCCGCGCGCCCCGATGAGGTAGACGGCCACGGCGGTGAGCCCCGCGCCGACGAAGGCGACCCAGACCTGGGCGGAGAATCCGGTGGCGACGCCGGTGACGAGTCCCAGGACGACGGCGAACGAGGCTCCGGCGTTGATGCCGAGCAGGCCTGGCTCTGCGAAGGGGTTGCGGGTGAGGGACTGCATGAGGGCACCGGCGACGGCGAGCGCCCCGCCTGCGAGCACTCCGATCAGCGTGCGGGAGCCGCGCAGCTCGCGCACGATCGCCTGCTCCGGGTCGTCTGGGTTGTAGGCGGTGAGCGCGTGCCAGACGGTGCCGAGGTCGATGGTGCGCGACCCGATCGCGAAGGAGAGGGCGACGGCTGCCACGAGCGCGATCGCCATGGCGATCGTGATCAGGACGCGGGTGCGCATCGGGCTCCTTCGAGGGTGGCGTCCGACGCGTCGAAGCGTCGGTGAGGCTCGCCTAACCTAGCCCAGTGGAAGCGATTATCGCAACATGCGCGTTGCTAAATCTGCGGCGCGAGTCCGTCCTCCGTCGCGGCATCCTGTGCGATGCCCGGCGCAGGGCAGGCATCGGCCTGGATCGCGATGTCGATGCCGTACAGCGTGCGGATCGCATCCAGGTAGCTGTCCGCCCTGCCCGCGCGAGCCATCTCACGCGCCCGCACCGTCGGCGTGTGCAGCAGCGTCCTCGCGAAGCGCCGCAACGACTGCTCGGCAAGCTCCGCGCGCGCCACGGTCTCCGCATCCGCGCCAGCCGGCGGGCGGATCCGCGACAGCTCGGACTCGAGGAGCTCGAACACGTGCTCCCGCAGCGCGATGATCGCCGGATCGATCGCCCTCTCCGCCTTGCCGGTCTCAAGCCGCGCCACCGCATGCGCCACGATCGACCGCGCAGCCTCCAACGCCTCCACGGACTCGCCCGGCGCGTGCAGGCCCACCGTCTCCAGGTCGATCACATGGATGTCGCGCAGCTCCTCCACCCCGGGGGCCACGTCGCGGTGAAGCGCCAGATCGACGATCGTCAGCGGGTGCCGCGCAGTGGCGCGAGCGCTCGACACGAGCGTCGGTGTGAGCACGATGCTCTCGCCGCCGGAGCACGCATAGATGACATCGGCCTCGCGCACGGCAGCGGCGAGGCCGTCCGGCTCGATGACCGGGATGCCCAGACGCTCGCCGAAGAGCGGACCGCGGCCAGACGGCGAGAACACTCCCGCGAGGTACGCTCCCCTGGCGCGGAGCGTGGCTGCGCCCGACTCGGCGAGCGCGCCGGTTCCGATGATGAGGGTGCGCGCACCGGGCCACTCCACCAGCTCGTCGGCAAGGTCGAGCGCGACGGAGACCACCGAACGGCCCGAGGTGCCGACGCCCGTGGTCGACGCCACCACCCGCGACGTCCGCAGCGCCGACTGGAACAGCCGGTCCAGCCGCGCGGAGATGTGGTGGTGCTGCTGCGCCTCGATGTGGGCGCGCCGCACCTGACCGGAGATCTCGCGCTCGCCGACCACCATGGACTCGAGGCCCGAGGTCACCGACATGAGGTGCTGGGCGGCGTCGTCGTCCTCGTAGGTGATGAGGGCGTCTGCCACGACCTGCTCGTCGAGGCCGGACGCCGCGGCCAGGCTCGCGACGACCTGCGCGCGTGCTGCCACGCCGTCGTCGGTCTCGAGATAGACCTCGAAACGGTTGCAGGTGGGCAGCACGACGGCGCCGGAGACGGGGGACTTGCCGTCCGCCGCGAGGCCGACGATGCTCTGCGCGCCGAGGCTGAGCTGCTCGAGGAGCGCGAGATCGCGGTTGCGGTGACTGGCCACGAGGGACATCAACATGACGTGTCCATTGTGGCACGGCATTATCACAATGGGCGCAGAGTTCAGAACAGGGCAGAATCGAGGCATGACCTCGACGCTCCTTCCCCCGTTGCACCCCCTGGCGACCGGGCTGACCGCCGACTCCCCGCTCATCGCGGCGCTCGAGGGGCGCGAGCCCGCTCACCGTCCGATCTGGTTCATGCGGCAGGCGGGACGCTCGCTCCCCGAGTACCGTGCCGCGCGGGTCGACAGCACCATGCTCGACGCGTGCTTCACGCCCGAGCTCGCCGCGGAGATCACGCTCCAGCCGGTGCGCCGCTACGGCGTCGACGCGGGCATCTTCTACTCGGACATCGTCGTGCCGCTCCGCGCCGCAGGCGTCGACGTGGACATCGCCCCTGGCATCGGCCCTGTCTTCGGCAAGGCGGTGACCAGCCTCGCCGACGTCGAGCAGCTCCCTGACCTGGGGGAGGAGGGCGACGGGGGCGCGTACGACTCCGCGCTCGAGCCGATCCGTCGCGCAGTCGGCCTCACCGTCGCAGAGCTGGGCGGCACACCCCTGATCGGCTTCGCCGGGGCGCCGTTCACGCTCGCCGCCTACATGGTCGAGGGCAAGCCCTCGCGCGATCACCTGGCCGCCCGCGAGCTCATGTACAAGGACCCTGACGCCTGGGAGGCGCTCGTCGACTGGACCGCGGCTCTCGCGGGCCGGTTCATGCGAGCGCAGGTGCTCGCAGGCGCCTCCGCCGTGCAGCTCTTCGACTCGTGGGCCGGGGCGCTGTCCGAGCGCGACTACCAGGAGCACTGCGCGGGCGGCTCGGCGCGTGCGCTGGGCGCCGTCGCAGACCTGGGCGTTCCGCGCATCCACTTCGCGACCTCGGCCGGCCACCTGCTGCCCGCGCTCGCGCAGGCAGGCGCGACGGCCGTCGGAATCGACTACCGCACCCCGCTCGACCAGGCCGCGGGAATCCTCCCCGACGTGGCGCTGCAGGGCAACATCAACCCGGCCCTGCTCGCCGCTCCCGCCGATGTGCTCGAGGCGCACGTGCAGGACGTGCTCACGCGGGGCGCCGTCGCGCACGGCCACGTCGCCAACCTGGGCCACGGCATGCCGCCGCACGCCGATCCTGAGGTGGTCACGCGCGTCGTCGAGTACGTCCACGAGCATGGCTGAGCCCACGTCGGCGGCCGCATCCCCCAGGACCGTCGCCGTCGTCGGCGGAGGCGTCGCCGGGCTGCTGGCGGCCCGACGGCTGCTGCGCGCGGGCGCCGTCGTCACGGTGCTCGAGGCTGGGCCGCGGGTCGGAGGGCGCATCTCACGGCTGGAGCTCGATGGCCTGGAGCTCGACGCCGGTGCGGAGTCGTTCGCCGTGCGCGACGGGTCCGTCCAGCGACTGATCGAGGAGCTCGGCCTCGGCTCGCGGATGGTGGCGCCTGCGCCGACGCCCGCGTGGGTCGTCGGCCCCCGGCGGGCTCACCCGTTGCCGGCGGCGGGATGGATGGGGATCCCCGTGGATCCCTTCGCGCCCGACGTGGTGGCGGCGCTCGGACGCCTCGGCGCGCTCCGCGTCTGGTTCGACACCGTGATCCCCGCCCGCGAGCCCGGCCCCGGCGCGACCGCACGGTCGGTGCTGAGGCACCGGCTCGGACGGCGCGCGACGGCGCGACTGGTCGAGCCGGTGGTCAAAGGCATCTATTCGCGGCCGCTCGATGAGCTGCCGTTCGCGGCGCTCGGTGCCGACGTCGCCCACGATCTCAAGGCCAAGGGCGGGCTCGTCGCGCTCGCGGCCGCGCGGCGCCAGGCGTCCCCGGCGGGAAGCGCCGCGATGGGCCTCGTGGGGGGCATGGCCACCTTGACGGAGGCGCTCGCGCACGACGTACGCGGCCAGGGGGGCGCGATCCGCACCGGCGTCCACGTGTCCTCGGTCCGACCCGCTGACGGCGGGCGGTGGAGCGTGCGGGTCGACGGCGACGCGGCCCCAGCCGTCGTCGACGAGGTCGTGCTCGCGGTGCCGCAGGTCGAGGCGTTCCGCCTCCTGCCGGTCGACGATCGCCGGTCCGAGCCGCGCAGGCCCGGCCGCGCAGTCCTCGTCACCCTCGTGCTCGACGCGCCCGCGCTCGACGCCGCGCCCCGCGGCACAGGCGTGCTCGTCGTCGGCGACGCCGCGCGGGCGAAGGCGTTGACGCACGCGACCGCCAAGTGGCCGTGGCTTGCCGACGCGGCGCCTGGCAGGCACGTCGTCCGTCTGTCGTACGACGCGCGTGCTGTCACGGGCCTGGACCGCGACGGACCCGCGACCAGAGCCGGATCGGTGGCCGGCCAGGCGCTGCGGGACGCGTCCCGGCTGCTCGGCGTGACGCTCGAGCCCTCGCAGCTGCGGGCGCACGCGGTGGTGGCGTGGCCGGACTCCGCTCCGGCACCGGCAGCGCCGATCCATCCGCGTCCCGGGCTCACCCTCGTGGGATCTGCGGCAGGGCTCAGCGGCCTCGCCGCGATCGCCTCGCAAGATTTCGTCTTGAGTAGTTCATGAGAGAGGATGGCGGCATGACCGACCAGCCGGATGGCTTCACCCTGTTCTCCGTCCTCGACGGCCTTCTTGACGCGCCCGACGAGGAGCTCGCGGAGGTCGTCGAGCACTTCGACATGGCCGTCGCCGAGCTCGCGGAGCACGACGTCGTGCTCCGTGGCATCTACGACGTGTCCGGCCTGCGCGCCGACGGCACCGTGATGCTGTGGCTCCACGGACCGGTGCTCGAGGACCTGCAGCTCGCGCTTCGCGAGCTGCACGCGACCGAGCTGCTCGCAGGCACCACCCTCACGTGGTCCGCTGCTGGTGTGCATCGTGCCGCGGAGTTCAACAAGGCGCACGTGCCCGGCTTCCTGCGTGGCGAGCGTCCCCGCAACTGGCTCACCGTCTACCCGTTCGTGCGCTCCTACGAGTGGTACCTGCTGCCCGACGAGGAGCGCTCGCAGATGCTGCGCGAGCATGGCATGAAGGGCGCTGCGTTCAAGGGCGTCGTGGCGAACACAGTCGCCGCCTTCGCGCTGGGCGACTACGAGTGGCTGCTGCCCATGGAGGCCGATGAGGTCACCGACCTGGTCGACATGATGCGCGAGCTGCGCTACACCGAGGCGCGGCGTCACGTGCGCACCGAGCTGCCGTTCTACACCGGCCGCCGCGTGACCACCGCCGAGGCGGTGGAGGTGCTCGCGTCGTGACCGCCACGCTTCCCGCGCTCGCGGCGTCGACGCGCACGCTCGCGCCCGCCACCTACGACTGCATCCTCCTCGCCGGCTTCGGCGGGCCGGAGGGGCAGGACGACGTCATCCCCTACCTGCGCAACGTCACCCGTGGCCGCGGCGTGCCCGACGAGCGGCTCGAGGAGGTGGCGCACCACTACCGGCACTTCGGCGGCATCAGCCCGATCAACCAGCAGAACCGTGACCTCAAGGTGGCGCTCGAGGCGGAGATCGAGCGCCGAGGACTGGGGCTTCCCGTGTACTGGGGGAACCGCTTCTGGGCGCCGTACTTCACCGACGCGCTGAAGGAGCTGCACGCGGACGGTCACCGCAGGGTGCTCGTGCTCGTCACCACTGCGTTCTCCAGCTACTCCGGCTGTCGCGCCTACCGTGAGGACCTGGCCGCCGCGCTCGACGAGGCAGGGCTGGCGGGCGAGCTGGTGCTCGACAAGGTGCGCCAGTACTTCGACCACCCGGGATTCGTGGAGCCGAACGTCGACGCCGTGCTCGGCGGTCTTCGCGAGCTCTCCGAGCGCGGCGACGGCGACCGCCTGCACGTGATGTTCGCGACGCACTCGATCCCCAGCTCGGCCGCCGACGTCTCCGGCCCGCGCGAGGCGCTGCCCGATGGAACCCCGGTGCCGACCGGCGGCGGCGAGGAGTGGAACGCAGGCGGAGGCTGGTACGTCGAGCAGCAGCGCGCCGTCGCGGCGCTCGTGATGGATCGCGTGGCCGACGAGTTCCCCGGGGTGCCGTGGTCGCTGGTGTTCCAGTCGCGGTCGGGCGACCCCCGCATGCCGTGGCTGGAGCCGGACATCAACCTCGCGATCGAGGCGCTCCCCGAGTCGACGACAGGACTGGTCATCTCTCCTCTGGGATTCGTCTCGGACCACATGGAGGTCGCGTGGGACCTGGACAACGAGGCGCTCGAGACCTGTGAGGGCCGTGAGCTCAGCGCGGTGCGTGTGCCGACCGTCGGCGTGGATCCGGCGTTCGTGGCCGGGCTGATCGATCTGGTCGAGGAGCGCCATGTGGCCGCCGCGGGTGAGGCGCCTCGCGAGCGCGAGGCCCTCACCACGCTTGGTCCGTGGCAGGACGTCTGCCCGGCGGACTGCTGCCTGGGTCGGGCGGCCAAGCCGACCATCGCGTCGGCCGAGTAGCCCCTGCGCGGGGGCGGCCGGTCAGCCGCGCGCGGCCTCCTCGAATGCGCGACGTGGGACCTCCACGCGCCCCAGCGAGACCATGTCGCGGCGGAAGAGCAGCGCGATCGTCCAGTCCAACGTGACCCGAAGCTTGCGGTTCACGGTGGGGATCTGCGCCAGGTGGTACGTGCGGTGCATGACCCAGGCGGGCCAGCCGCGCAGCTTGAGGCCCATCGTGACGGCGACGCCCTTGTTGAGGCCGAGCGACGCCACCATGCCCAGGTGCTTGTGCTTGTACTCCTTGAGCTCCGCGCCCGCGAGGTGCGCGGCGATGTTCGCGCCGAGGTGACGGGCCTGGCGCACCGCGTGCTGGGCGCTCGGGGCGCACCAGTCGCCCTCGCCCTCAACCAGGTTGGGCACCTGGGCGCAGTCGCCCGCAGCCCACACGCCAGGGACGATGCGCCCCTCCAGGTCGACCACCTGCAGCGTGGGGGACGAGCTCATGTGCCCGCGGGGGCCGAGCGGCAGATCGGACTCGGCGAGCACGGGGGCGGGCCTGACGCCCGCGGTCCACACGACCGTGTCCGCCTCGAAGGACTCTCCGTTGGACAGCTCGATGCGGCCGTCCACACAGCTCTCGAGCCGCGTCTCGAGAAGCACTCGCATGCCGCGGGTCTCGAGCTCGTGCTTGGTGTAGTCGCCCATGTCGGGTCCCATCTCGGGGAGGATGCGCGGGGCAGCCTCGACCATCACGAACGACAGGTCGGACGGCGAGAGCTCCGGGTAGTAGCGCAGGGCAGCCTTCGCCATGTCCTCGGTCTCGGCGAACGCCTCGATGCCGGCGAAGCCGCCGCCCACGAACACGAATGTGAGCAGGCGCTTGCGCAGCGCGGGGTCGGACGTGGTCGCGGCGCGAGCGATGCGGCCCAGGATGCGGTTGCGGACCGCCGCGGCCTCCTCCACGAACTTGAAGCCGATCGCGAAGTCCGCGAGCCCGGGGATGGGCAGGGTGCGCGAGACGGATCCCAGTGCGACGACGAGCTCGTCGTACTCGAGGTTCAGGTCCTCGCCCAGGTCGGTCGTGGCGGTGACCTTGCGCGAGGCGTGGCTGATGCCGGTCACCTTGCCCTGCAGCACGCGCACGCCCTTGAGGGTGCGGCGCAACGGGACCACGGCGTGGCGCGCCTCGATGGAGCCCGCACCCGCCTCGGGCAGGAAGGGCGCGTAGGTCATGTACGGCCGGCGGTCGATGAGCGTGATGTCGACGGCGCCGCGTGCCTTCCGCTTGAGCGTGAGGGCGGTGTAGAGGCCGACGTAGCCGCCTCCGAGGATGAGCACACGTGTGCGGGTCATGGGGGTACCTCCTGCAGGGTGCAACCAGGGACCCGTGCGCGATTGTTCCCGCTGCGTGAGACCCGCAGCTGCGCGTGGTGATGCTCTGATCCTACCCGCGACCGGGACGAAGGTCCCTGCTGCAGGTCAGGTCAGCGCCTGACCAGGAGGTACGCCGCTCAGCGCCCCGTCATGGTCGTGACGTCCAGCAAGGCATCGAGCTGATCAAGCGTGATCTCTCCGCGGTCCACGAACCCCAGGTCGATCGTGGCCTCACGCACCGTCACACCCTGCTTGACCGAGTGCTTCGCGATCTTCGCCGCGTTCTCGTAGCCGATGACCCGGTTCAGGGGAGTCACGATGCTGGGGCTCGCCTCGGCCAGGAAGCGGGCGCGGTCCACGTTCGCCTCGATGCCGACCACCGTGCGCTCGCGAAGGACCTCGACCGCGTGGGTCAGCAGTCGCATCGACTCGAGCGTGCCGAGCGCCATCACCGGGATCTGCACGTTCAGCTCGAACGCGCCTGACGCGCCCGCCCACGCGACGGTCGCGTCGTTCCCGATCACGCGTGCGCACACCATCAGCACGGCCTCGGGGACCACAGGGTTGACCTTGCCGGGCATGATCGACGAGCCCGGCTGGAGGTCCGGGAGCGCGATCTCCCCGAGCCCCGTGTTCGGGCCGGATCCCATCCACCGCAGGTCGTTGCAGATCTTCGTGAGGCTCACCGCGATCGTGCGCAGCGCGCCCGACAGCTCGACGAGCGAGTCGCGTGCCGACTGCGCCTCGAAGTGGTTCCGTGCCTCGGTGATCGGCAGGCCGGTGTCCTCGGCGAGAAGCGCGATCACCCGTTGGGGGAAGCCCGCGGGGGTGTTGATCCCCGTGCCGACGGCCGTCCCGCCCAGCGGCACCTCCGCCACACGGGGAAGCGCGACGAGCAGCCGCTCCACGCCGAGCCGCATGGCCGCCGCGTAGCCTCCGAACTCCTGACCGAGCGTGACCGGCGTCGCGTCCATGAGGTGCGTGCGGCCGGACTTCACGACGTCGGCGAACTGCACCGCCTTCGCCTCGAGCGCCTCGGCGAGAGCGCTCAAGGCCGGGACCAGGTCGTGGACCACGGTCGCCGACGCCGCCACGTGCACCGAGGTGGGGAACACGTCGTTCGACGACTGGGAGGCGTTCACGTGATCGTTCGGATGGACATCCCGACCGAGAGCGCGCGTCGCCAGGGTGGCGACCACCTCGTTCATGTTCATGTTCGACGACGTGCCCGAGCCGGTCTGGAAGACGTCGACAGGGAAGTGCGCGTCATGGCGCCCGGCGGCCACCTCGTCCGCGGCGGCGACGATCGCGGCGGCGACCTCTGCCTCCAGGACGCCGAGCTCCGCGTTCGCGAGCGCCGCGGCCTTCTTCACCCGCGCCAGCGCCTCGATGTGACGCCGTTCGAGCCTCACGCCCGAGATGGGGAAGTTCTCCACGGCCCGCTGCGTCTGTGCACGGTAGAGGGCGTCGGCGGGGACCCGCACCTCTCCCATCGTGTCGTGCTCGATCCTGAACTCCGTCGTCATGGCGACCATTGTTGCAGTGGACCCTCACAGAATCACAGCACCCGCCGATGGTTTCCACGTCATCATGTGCCACGTAAGGTGAAGCCTGAGCAGGAGAGGCGCGCGTGGGGGCGGGCACGTTCTTGGTGGAAGGGGGGCCTGTGGCCCGAGGATGGCGCACGGTACTGCGCCGACGGCTGGCGGAGGACGCCGCGTCGGAGGCCGCACTCACCGCGGAGGAGATGACGGAGCTCGCGCGTTCGCGCGAGCGGTCGGTGCGTGCAGGGATCGCGGCGAGGGTGGACCTCCCGCTGCCCACGATGCTGAGGCTCGGCACCGACCGCTCACCGCAGGTGCGTGCGGCGCTCGCGGCGAACCCTGGCGTCGGGCGCTCGCGAGCCCTCATGGACGCGCTCGCTGAGGACACCGATGTCAGCGTCCGGCTCGCGCTCGTCGGCAATCCAGCGACCCCGGTCGATGCGCTCCAGCGGCTCGCGCTGCGCTCGCCTGGTCCGGTCTGCGCCGCGGCGGTCGAGCGGATGGATGTCGATCACGCGTACGACGCCGCGCAGCCGGTGGTCGCGCTGCGACTCGCCGTCGGGGACGATGCGCGTCCTACCAGGCAGGCGCCGGTGCGAGGTTTCAAGCCGGCCCGCTGACCATCTCTCAGCGCGGCCGACGTCCGTGGCCGGTGATCGGTCGACGCCGGGTCTGCGTGAATCGGCGGCGAGCGGTCAGGCGTCCAGCTCGGCCAGCGTCGGCGGGTTCGCGCCCGCGCGCGAGACGGTGATCGCGGCGATCCGTGCGCAGCGTTCCAGCACTGCCGAGACGGTGTCCAGGTCGAGCGACCGCAGTGCCTGCCGCTGTGGCGCCCCGAGAACACCCGCGCCCCACAGTCCGTCGATCAGCCCGCCCATGAAGGAGTCGCCCGCACCGACGGTGTCCGCCACGGTGACCTTCGGTGCCCGCACGTCCACACGGCCCTCAGGGGTCCACGCGGTGGCGCCTTCGCCCCCGCGGGTCACCACGACGATCGCGGGGCCCAGCGCCAGCCAGGCCTGCGCGACCCGGTCCACGCCCTCGCCGGGCGCGAGCCATTCGATGTCCTCGTCGGAGACCTTCACGACGTCGGCGAGGCGCACCGCGCGCTCCACCGCTGCGCGCGCCGTCGCCGGCTCGCCCATGAGCGACGGCCTCGCATTCGGGTCGTAGGTGACGGTCGAGGTCTCCCGCGACGACGCCATCAACGTCAGGACGGCGTCGGCACCAGGCTGCAGCACCGCGGCGATGGACCCGGTGTGCACCACGAGCGGCTCGGGCCGGGTGACCGCGTCAGCGCTCAGGGCCCACTCGAGGGCGAAGTCGTAGGCAGCGGCCCCGCTCGCGTCGAGCGTCGCGGTCGCGACCGAGGTGGCCGGCGCATCCTGCGAGCCCTCGCACAGCGCGACCCCGGATCCCTCGAGGTGGTCGACGACCAGTGCGCCGTCGTCGTCCTTGCCCAACCACGTCAGGAGCTCGGCGTCGCGGCCCAGCCGTGCCAGCCCGATCGCCACGTTCGCAGGGGAGCCGCCGGGGTGTCTCTGCACCGAGCCGTCCGCACGATGGACGGCGTCGATCAGTGCCTCGCCGATCACCAGCGCGTGGCCGCTCATTCGTCGTCCCCGTCGGCAGGGACCACGCCGACGACACCCGCGTCGGCCATGTCGTCGTCCTCGCCGCGGACGGCCGCGATGCGCTCGCCCGCGCCATCCAGGAGCTCCTGGCAGCGGGCGGCGAGGGCCTCGCCGCGCTCCCAGAGCCCGAGGGACTCATCGAGGGTCGCCTGGCCGGCCTCGAGACGAGCGACGATGGCGATCAGCTCATCGCGGGCGTCCTCGTATGTCATCCCGGCCACATCGTCGGTATTGTTCGGCACGAGGCCACCGTAGCGCGTCGACGACGACCGCTGCTGCACCTTGGAGGAACGTCGATCGCGGAGGGAAGCGGGGACGTACACGACTCACAACGGAGTGAGAGATGTTCAGCGACGGATACACGCAGGAGACCGCGCTCGCGCGGGTGCGCCAGATGCTCGACGACGGCGTGAGCGACGCCGAGCTGTCGCGTCTGTCGGTGCATGAGGAGGCACTGGTGAGGGCCGCGGTCGCCGCGCATCCCGGCACGTCGGTGCTTGCTCTGCTTCGACTCGCATCGGACGAGGCGACGACGGTGCGCGCGGGGGTGGCGCGCAATCCGCGGCCCGATATGCCGGAGGACATCCACGAGCAGCTCGCGCAGGACAAGCGGGTGGAGGTGCGGATGGCCCTCGCGGGCAACCCGTCGCTCGGACGGGAGGTGCTCGGAAAGCTGTCGCGCAGCCGCGACAAGGATGTGGCGCTCGTGGCGCGTCGGCGTATCGCCGCGGAGGGAGGCGCACGGGGGATGCTCGCGCGCCTCTCCATGCCGCGCGGCTGAGTCCTGCGCGGCTGAGTCCCGCGCAGAGCTTCAGCCGGCGCTGAACGGCTCGAGCGCCTGGTCGTCGAGGTCGACGTCGTCCACCGACGCGACGAACGTTCCGCGCGCGACCCGTACCAGGAGCTGGTCACCCGGGTCCAGGAGCGCCGCGTCGCGCACCACCGCGCCGTCGGCATCGCGGACCACGGCGTAGCCCCGGTCGAGCGTGGACTGGGGACTGAGCGCCCGCAGGCTGGCAGCAAGCTCGCGCGTGCGTGCGTCCGCGGTGGACAGGATGTCGACGAGCGCTCGGCCTGACGCGAGATGCAGGGCCGCCAGCCGCTCGCGATGCGGGTCGAGCATGCGCCTTGGGTGAGCCATCACGGGACGGGTCCGGAAAGAGGACAGGCCTCGCGCCTCTCGGTCGAGGCGGGTGGTGACGGCCGCGCGCATGGTGGCGCGCGCGCGGATCACCTCGCGACGCTCGTGCGCCGCGTCGGGAACCACGCGCTTGCCCGCGTCCGTGGGAGTCGACGCGCGCCAGTCGGCGACGAGGTCCAGGAGCGGCGAGTCCTTCTCATGCCCGATCGCGCTCACCAACGGCGTGACGACGGCCGCGGCGGCGCGCACCATCGCCTCGTCGCTGAACGCGAGCAGATCCTCCAGCGCCCCGCCCCCGCGGGCGACGACGATCACGTCGACGTCGTCACGCGCGTCGAGCTCACGCATGGCTGCGACGACCTCGGGCACGGCGCGCGGTCCTTGGACGGTGACGCGGCGGATCTCGAACTGCACGGCGGGCCACCGGCGCTGCGCGTTCTCCACCACGTCGTGCTCCGCGTCTCCCTGGGTGGCGCACACCAGGCCCACGACCCTCGGCAGGAACGGCAGCGGCACCTTGCGCTCGGCGGCGAAGAGGCCTTCTTCAGCGAGCGCGGACTTGAGCATCTCGATCCTGGCGAGAAGGTCGCCGAGGCCGACGGTGCGCACCTCCTTGCCGCGCATCTGAAGGGCGCCGGACTTGGTCCACCACTGGGGCTTCGCGTGGATCACGATCCGTGCACCGTCCTCGAGCGGCACTCCGAGCGCCTCGACGGCGGCGGCGGGCAGGGTTGCGCCGAGCGACATGTTCTCGTCCGTGTCGCGCAGCGTGAGGAAGACCAGGTCGCGCCATCTCTTGACGCCCAACACCTGCCCCTCGACCCATACCGGCGACATGCGGGCGATGTACTCGCCGATCTTGGGGGAGAGGTGCCGCACGGGCCAGGGCCGTTCGGCGCTCGTGTCAGCGGCCGTGTCAGGAAGAGTCGCCCTGGTCTGGTCGTTGTCCTGGGGGAAGACGTCAGCGCCGCTCACGGCCACCAGCCTGCCACGTAGGATGAAGAGCATGCCCGCCACCACAGCGAAGAAGGTCCTGCTTGCCGCGCCGAGAGGCTACTGCGCGGGAGTGGATCGAGCGGTGATCGCCGTCGAGAAGGCCCTGGAGCTGCATGGCTCGCCGATCTACGTGCGCAAGGAGATCGTCCACAACAAGTATGTCGTGGAGACCTTGAGCGAGCGCGGCGCGATCTTCGTGGATGAGACTGACCAGGTGCCCGAGGGCGCTCGCGTGGTGTTCTCGGCGCATGGCGTGTCGCCTGCGGTCAGGGACGCGGCCGACGCGCGGAGCCTGCTCACGATCGACGCGACCTGCCCGCTCGTGACGAAGGTGCACAAGGAGGCGGTGCGCTTCGCGAAGAGCGATCAGACCATCCTGCTGATCGGTCACTCCGGTCACGAGGAGGTCGAGGGCACCGCCGGTGAGGCCCCCGAGCACACGATCGTGGTGAACTCGCCCGACGACGTGGACGGTCTCGAGGTTCCCGACCCTGACAACGTGGTGTGGCTGTCGCAGACCACTCTGTCGGTGGACGAGACGATGGAGACGGTACGGCGGCTGCGCGAGCGGTTCCCGAATCTGCAGGATCCGCCCAGCGACGACATCTGCTACGCGACGCAGAATCGCCAGGTCGCGGTGAAGAAGATCGCGCCGCAGGCGGACCTTGTGATCGTGGTCGGCTCCGCGAACTCGTCGAACTCGGTCCGGCTGGTGGAGGTCGCGCTGCAGTCGGGCGCGGGGTCGTCGTACCGTATCGATCGCGCTACGGAGCTGGAGGACTCCTGGTTCGACGGAGTCTCGACGGTCGGCGTGACGTCGGGTGCCTCGGTCCCCGAGATCCTGGTGCGCGACGTGCTCGATGCCCTCGCCGGGCGCGGGTACGAGACCGTGGAAGAGGTACGGACGGCGACCGAGGACCTGATGTTCTCGCTGCCGCGCGAGATCCGTGCCGACCTCAAGGCCAAGGAGGCGGCCTCGCGCGCCTGACACCGGTCAGTGCGCGTTCTGCGCGTCGAACGTCGGGTCGAGCAGCTCAGGTGCGTTGATGGCTCGCACGGCGGTCTCGACCTCTCGCGTCTCGAGGTCCGCGTCGATCTGCTGCAGGGCGGCGAAGCGCCGCGCCTGCGGGAGCACCTGGCGCTCCAGCGAGCCGATCGTCTTGTTGTAGGCGTCGCCCGCCTGGTCGATCGCCTTTCCCACGCGGGCAAGGTGCTCTCCCATGGTGCTCAGCCGCTTGTACAGCTCCTGGCCCGTCTGCAGCACCTCCTTCGCATTCTTGGCGAGAGCCTCCGCCTTCCAGGTGTGTGCCACGGTGCGGAGCATCGCGACGAGCACTGTGGGCGTCGCGATGATGACGCCCGCCTCATAGGCGTCCGTGAGCAGCTGCGGATCCCGCTCCGTCGCCACCTGCAGGAACGACTCCGCCGGCAGGAAGAGCACCGAGAAGTCGATCTCGCTGCCGAACTGCTCGCGGTACGCCTTCGAGCTGAGCTCCTTCACCCTCAGCCGCACATTGCGCACATGGCGGGCTGCGTGCTCCTCGGCACGCTCAGGGTCCCCGTCGACGTCGAGCAGGGCGTCCAGCGGTGTCTTGGCGTCCACCACGATCCGCCGGCCGCCCGCGAGCGTGACGATCATGTCGGGCCGCAGGCGGCTGCCGTCGGGGGCGGTGCCCGACTCCTGCTCGTCGAAGTCGACGCCGTTCACGAGTCCCGCCACCTCCACGACCCTGCGCAGGTGAAGCTCGCCCCAGCGGCCGCGGACCTCTGGGCGGCGCAGCGCGCTGCGCAGGCTCTCCGTCTGGCGTCCGAGCTGGGCCGACGCATCGAGCATGTGCCTGACCTGTTGAGCCAGCTGCGCCTGAGCCTCCGCTCGCGCCAGGTCCGCCTCGCTCGTCTGCCGTCTGACGTCGTCCAATGCCTTGGCCATGGGCTCCACGAGCTGGCGCACCGCCTGCTCCCTCCGTGCGAGCTCCGCGTCGGCGACAGCCCGATCCCGGCTGAGACGCTCCTGGGCCACTCGGAGCAGCGCCTCCTGGGACGCCTGCAACGACTGGGCGGACAGCGCCTGGAACTCCTGCCGCAACGTGTCGTGGTCTCCACGGACCTGCGCCGCATAGGCGTCGTGCGCGCGCTGCTGGTCCGAGACGCGGCGCTCGGCGGCGGCGAGCTCCGCCTTGAGCCGCGCCAGGCTCGCCGATCCCGACGCACGGGACGCCAGCCAGCCGATGAGCGCGCCGAACGCGGCGCCTGCCAGGACCAGGAGAACCTCTGTCATGCGGTCACTGTGGCACGGAGGGCTGACATCGGCGCAGAAAACCCGAGGTCGGTGCCGATTTCCGGCGCATACCGCCGATTCGTCACGGAAACCTGTTCCTTGGGTCACATTTTGGGCACAATCGGTGTGAGCCCCCACCCATGCAACAAGATCGCAACAAACGCGCGCCTAACCTTTTGCCACCGCCATGGTCATCGACCGTGGCGAAACAGTGTCCGCGCTGGAACCGTGCGGGCCACCATCCAAGGTCCGGGAGACCGGACGCATAGGAGGATCCAGTGAATTCCAAGAAGGCCGTTCTCGGCAGCATCGCCACCATCGGTGTGGCCATGTTCGCCCTGACCGCCTGCTCGAGCGACGGGGGCGACACGTCGCCATCCACGTCGGAGACCGCCGGTAGCGGTTCGAGCAGCGCCATCATCATGACCAACGGCTCCGAGCCGGAGAACCCGCTCATCCCGGGCAACACCAACGAGACCGGCGGCGGCAAGATCCTGGACTCGATCTTCGCGGGTCTGGTCTACTACGACGCCACCGGCGCCGTCCACAACGAGGTCGCCGAGAGCATCGTCGTCTCCGACGACGCGATGACGGTTGATGTCACGCTGCAGGACGGCTGGACGTTCACCAACGGCGAGCCGGTCACCGCCTCGTCCTTCGTCGACGCGTGGAACTACACCGCGCAGGCGTCGAACGCCTACCTGAACTCGTACTACTTCGAGGACATCGACGGCTTCTCGTACGACGAGGACTCGGCGCTGAACATCGATGTCACCGATGACCTCAACTTCACGATCCACCTGAACAAGCCGGCTGCCGACTTCGCGCAGCGTCTCGGCTACACGGCGTTCATGCCGCTGCCCACGGCGTTCTACGACGACCCCGAGGCCTACGGCGAGAACCCGATCGGTGACGGACCGTACATGCTCGCTGGCGATGGCGCGTGGCAGCACAACGTCCAGATCGACCTGGTCACCAACCCTGACTACAAGGGTGGCCGCACCCCGCAGAACGGCGGCGTGACCTTCGTGTTCTACGCCTCCCAGGACGCGGCGTACGCCGACCTGCTGCAGAACAACGTCGACGTCATCGACGGCATCCCGGACTCGTCGCTCGCGACGTACCAGACCGAGCTCGGCGACCGCGCGGTCAACCAGGCCGCCGCGATCTTCCAGTCCTTCACGATCCCGGAGTCGCTCCCGCACTTCTCGGGCGAGGAGGGCAAGCTCCGTCGCCAGGCGCTGTCGATGGCCATCGACCGCCCGACGATCACGAACGTGATCTTCAACGACACCCGCACCCCGGCGTCCGACTTCACGTCGCCCGTCGTGGACGGCTTCAGCGACACGCTCACCGGCGCCGACGTCCTGTCCTACAACCCGGACAAGGCTGTCGAGCTCTGGGCCGAGGCTGACGCCATCAGCCCGTGGGACGGCACGTTCGGCATCGCCTACAACTCGGACGGCGGCCACCAGGCCTGGGTCGACGCTGTGGCGAACTCGATCAAGAACGTCCTCGGCATCGACGCGGAGGGTGCCCCCTACGCGACGTTCAAGGAGCTGCGTTCGGCCGTGAACGACCGGACCATCACCACGGCGTTCCGCACCGGCTGGCAGGCGGACTACCCGGGTCTGTACAACTTCCTGGGCCCGCTCTACAAGACGGACGCCGGCTCGAACGATGGCGACTACTCGAACCCCGAGTTCGACGCCCTCCTCGAGCAGGGCATCTCGACCGCCGACAACGACGCCCGCAACGCGCTGCTTCAGCAGGCACAGGAGATCCTGCTCCAGGACCTCCCCGCCATCCCGCTGTGGTACTCGAACGTTGACGGTGGCTTCTCCGAGAACGTGTCGAACGTGACGTTCGGCTGGAACTCGGTGCCGCTGTACTACGAGATCACCAAGTCGGCGTAACACTCACTGGGGGCCCGTCCCGGCTCAGGCCGGGGCGGGCCCCTCGTGCGTCCGCATCGCGAGACGCACGCTGTAACATGGACCCACTTATGCCAACCTCACAGACACGAGCGAGCGGCCGATGACGCGATACATCCTCAGGCGACTGCTCCAGGCGATCCCCGTCTTCCTGGGAACGACCTTCCTGATCTACTTCCTGGTGTTCGCCATGCCTGGCGATCCCGTCCTGGCGATGTTCGGCGACAAGACGCCCAATCCCGCTCAGCTCGAGGCGCTGCGTGCGCAATACCACCTGGACCAGCCCTTCCTGGTGCAGTACCTGCACTACCTGGGCAACGTGCTCACCGGTGACCTGGGCACGACCTTCTCGGGCCGCAGCGTGAGCGACGTGCTCGCCGCCACGTTCCCCGTCACACTCAAGCTCGTCATCATGGCGGTGCTGATCGAGTTCTTCCTCTCCGTCGTGATCGGCCTCATCTCGGGCCTCCGCGAGGGCAAGTTCATCGACAACCTGAACGTGATCGTGGCCCTCGTCTTCAACTCGGTGCCCGCGTTCGTCGCCATGTTCCTGGCGCAGTACTTCTTCGGGATCAAGCTCGGATGGGTGCCCGTCACGGTCGGAGGAAACACGACCTGGGCGGCGATGTTCATGCCGGCGCTCGTGATCGCACTCACCGTCTATGTGGTGGGCATGAGGCTCATGCGAGGATCCGTGATCGAGGCCAGACGCGAGGACTACGTCCGTACCGCGTACGCGAAGGGTCTCACCTCGCGTCGCATCATCCCTGTGCACGTGGCGCGCAACTCGCTGATCCCCGTCGTCACGAACACCGCCGCCAGCTTCGGCGCGCTGATCGCAGGCACGACGATCACTGAAGGCATCTGGAACATCCCCGGTGTAGGCAACACGCTGTATCAGGCGATCATCCGAGGCGAGACACCCACGGTCGTCTCCTTCGTGACGGTGCTGACGGTGCTCTATGTGATCGTCAACATCCTCGTCGACCTGCTGTACGCCGTCCTCGACCCCAGGATCCGCTATGTCTGAGTCCCGTAACGAGCATTACGTCGCCCCTGTCGATGAGAACGAGGTCGTCGAGGTCGACCAGGTGCGCCTGGGTGAGCGCCGGTCGAACCTGTGGCTGGACGCATGGCGCGACCTGCGTCGTCGTCCGCTCTTCTACATCGCGCTTGCCATGGTGGCCGTGGTCGTGCTCGCATCCCTGTGGCCCACCCTCTTCACTCACGTGCCGCCGAACAACGGCTGCGAGCTCGCCAACAGCAACGGCGGGCCGACCGAGGGCCACATCCTTGGCTTCACCCGTCAGGGATGCGACGTCTACTCGCGCGTCGTCTGGGGTGCGCGTACCTCGCTGAGCGTCGGCCTCCTCGTCACGCTCATCACCGCGGTGATCGGCATTCCCATGGGTGCCTTCGCCGGCTTCTACGGCGGCCGGGTCGACTCGATCCTGTCCCGCATCGGCGATGTCTTCTTCTCGGTCCCCTACTTCCTCGCGGCGATCGTGGTCATGTCCGTGATGTCGGCGCACCGCAACGTGCTCACCATCTCCTTCGCGATCGGTGGATTCGCCTGGGCATCCCTGGCGCGCATCGTGCGCGCGGAGGTGCTGAGAGTGAAGAACCTGGAGTACGTCACGTCCTCCATCGCGGTGGGCCGGTCCAGGCTCAGCACATTGTTCTCGCACGTGCTTCCGAACTCGCTGACGCCGGTCATCGCGACCCTCACCGTCGGCCTGGGTGGTGCGATCGTCGCGGAGGCCTCGCTGAGCTTCCTGGGGATCGGCCTCAGCAGCTCCACCATGTCGTGGGGCAATGACATCTCCCAGGCTCAGACCACCATCAAGACCGCGCCCATGGCGCTGTTCTGGCCGTCGCTCGCGCTGACCCTGACGGTGCTGGCATTCATCCTGCTGGGCGAGCTGATCCGCGACGCCCTCGACCCGAAGGCGAGGGCCCGCCGATGAGCGACAACGCCAGCTCCACGCTCGACGCCGTGTCGGCCAAGCCGCTCGAGTCCGCGAACAAGCCGCTCGTCTCCGTCAAGGATCTCGAGGTCGCGTTCCGCACGCAGGGCGGCATGGTCAACGCCGTCCGCGGCATCAGCTTCGACATCTACCCGGGCGAGACCGTCGCGATCGTCGGCGAGTCCGGCTCCGGCAAGTCGACCACCGCCACCGCGCTGATCAACCTGCTGCCGGGCAACGGCCTCATCGCGGGCGGCTCGATCAACGTGGACGGCCATGAGGTCACCCAGATGACGCAGCGCCAGATGGCGGTCATCCGCGGCGGCATCGTCGGCTATGTGCCGCAGGACCCGATGTCCAACCTGAACCCGGTGTGGAACGTCGGCTTCCAGGTCGAAGAGGCCGTCAAGGCCAACGGCCTGGCGTCCGAGCGCAAGGCGGTGAAGGCGCGCGCTATCGAGGTTCTCAAGCAGGCCGGACTGGGCGACGCGGAGCGACGCATGCGGCAGTTCCCGCACCAGTTCTCCGGCGGCATGCGTCAGCGTGTCCTGATCGGCATCGGCCTCGCGGCGGACCCGAAGCTGCTGATCGCGGACGAGCCCACCTCGGCGCTCGACGTGACGGTGCAGAAGACGATCCTGGACCACATCGAGTCGCTGACCCGCGAGAACAACACCGCGGTGCTCTACATCACCCACGACCTGGGCCTCGCCGCTGAGCGGGCGACCAAGCTGCTGGTGATGCACCGCGGCAAGATCGTCGAGGCCGGTCCGAGCGTCGAGATCCTCAAGAACCCGAAGCACCCGTACACGCAGACCCTGATCGCTGCCGCGCCCTCCCTGGCATCGCAGCGCATCCGCGGCACGGCGCCCACGGTCGGCTCGGCAGCCCCGGCGCTGGACATGGCCAAGCTGGCGGCTGAGCACGACGAGGCGCACGAGGCGGAGGTCGAGGCGGCACCCGTCACGATCGAGGTCAAGGACCTGACCAAGGTCTTCACGATCCGCAAGGGCGGCTTCAAGTCGGAGCCGCTCACCGCGGTCGACGCGATCTCGTTCAAGGTGCACAAGGGCTCCACTCTTGCGCTGGTGGGTGAGTCGGGCTCCGGCAAGACCACTGCGGCCAAGATGATCCTTGGCCTCGAGCAGCCCACGTCCGGGTCCATCGTCATCAGCGGCACCGACATCGCCGGTCTGTCCGGGCGCGGGATGTTCGACCTGCGTCGACGCATGCAGCCGGTGTTCCAGGACCCGTACTCGTCTCTCGACCCGCAGCGTTCCATCGGCGCGTGCATCGCCGAGCCGATGAGGGTGCACGGAATCAGCGACAGGTCCGCACGCCTCGCACGCGTGAAGGAGCTCCTGGACCAGGTGTCGCTGCCCGAGAGCATCGCGGCGCGCTACCCGAACGAGCTCTCGGGTGGTCAGCGTCAGCGCGTCGCGATCGCGCGTGCGCTGGCGCTCAAGCCCGACGTCGTCGTGCTCGACGAGGCGGTCTCCGCGCTCGACGTGCTCGTGCAGGCGCAGGTGCTGCAGCTGCTCGCGGACCTTCAGGACGAGCTCGGTCTCACGTATCTGTTCATCACCCACGACCTCGCCGTCGTGCGCGTGGTGGCGGATGAGATCGCAGTCATGGAGTCCGGCAAGATCGTCGAGACGGGCTCGTCCGATGAGATCTTCAGCAACGCGAAGCAGCCGTACACGCGGCGACTGCTCGACGCGATCCCGGGCTCCGGGATCGAGTGGGGCGTCTGACACCCTGACGCGTCGCGAGGGCGGGATCGGCTGAGCCGGTCCCGCCCTCGCCGCATCTGCACCGTCGCGCTCAGTCCTCCTCGAACGGCGCCAGATCCTCGAGCGACGGGATGGTCACGCCGTCGGGCGGCGGTGGAGCGGGCGGCGCCTCGGCGACGTTCTCGGGCGCGGGGAGCAGCCGCTCCCGCTCCATCGCCTGCTTGGCCCTTGCCACGCCAGGGTCGAAGATCTCCTCGAACGTCATGCGGCCAGGATAGGTGCGTGCCGAAGGGTGGGCGAGGTGCGCGTCGTCCCGGGACCGCTGTCGAGTGGTGCGAGTCTGTGCGCCGGTAGACTGGCTCCCCGTGGCTCTCACTATCGGAATCGTCGGACTGCCCAACGTCGGCAAGTCCACCCTCTTCAATGCACTGACCCGCGCAGAGGTGCTCGCGGCGAACTACCCGTTCGCGACGATCGAGCCCAACGTCGGCGTCGTCTCGCTGCCGGATGAGCGGCTCGGCAAGCTCGCCGAGATCTTCCACTCGGAGCGCGAGCTCCCCGCGACGGTGTCGTTCGTCGACATCGCTGGCATCGTGAAGGGGGCATCGGAGGGCGAAGGCCTGGGCAACGCCTTCCTGGCGAACATCCGTGAGGCCGACGCGATCTGTCAGGTGACCCGCGCATTCGCGGACGTGGATGTCACCCGCGTCGACGGGTCTGTGGACGAGGCGGGCGATCTGGAGACGATCTCCACCGAGCTGATCCTCGCGGACCTTCAGACGATCGAGAAGGTGGTGCCGCGTCTCGAGAAGGAGGTGCGCGCGAAGAAGGCGTCGCCCGACTTCCTCGCGTCGGTGCTGGAGGCCAAGGAGATCCTCGAGGCCGGCCAGACGCTGTTCGCGGGCGGCCCGGTCGCGGGTCTGGACCTGGCGGGCCTGAAGGAGCTCAACCTCCTCACCACCAAGCCGTTCATCTACGTCTTCAACACGGACGACGCCGGACTGCTGGATGAGGACAAGAAGGCGCAGCTCGAGGCGCTCGTCGCCCCTGCGAAGGCGATCTTCATGGACGCCAAGTTCGAATCCGAGCTCATCGAGCTCGACGCGGACGAGGCGAAGGAGATGCTCGAGTCCACCGGACAGACCGAGTCAGGCCTGGACCAGCTGGCCCGCATCGGCTTCGACACGCTTGGCCTGCAGACGTACCTCACCGCCGGCCCCAAGGAGGCTCGCGCGTGGACCATCCACAAGGGATGGACCGCTCCGCAGGCCGCCGGAGTCATCCACACGGACTTCGAGAAGGGCTTCATCAAGGCCGAGGTCGTGTCGTTCGACCATCTGGTCGCGGCAGGCTCCATGGCGGAGGCGAAGGCCAAGGGGTGGGTTCGCATGGAAGGCAAGGACTACGTCATGGTCGACGGCGACGTGGTGGAGTTCCGCTTTAACGTCTAGCGTTATTGACGCACTCCGTTATACGATGCTCGTGTGATCAGATCCTTCAGCGACAAGAACGCTGAGCGGATCTGGGACGAGCAGTTCGTGAAGGCGATCGATCGTCGCGTTCAGCGTGCCGCGCTTCGCAAGCTTGAGGCGCTCCACGCTGCGGCTGAGGTGGAAGACCTGCGGATTCCACCAGGAAACAGGCTTGAACTGCTTAAGGGCGATCGCGTGGGTCAGCACAGCATCCGCGTGAACGACCAATGGAGAATCTGCTTTCGATGGAAGGACGGAGGTGCGGATGATGTCGAGCTCGTCGACTACCACTGAGGACGGCGTGATCCCGCCGATCCATCCGGGTGAGATCCTGATGGAGGACTTCATCGAGGGATTCGGGATCACCCAGAACAAGTTGGCTGTCGCGATCGGTGTGCCGCCGCGTCGCATCAACGAGATCGTCCACGGCAAGCGCGGTATCACGGCTGACACTGCAGTGCGCTTGAGCGCGTACTTCGGGACGACGGCGGAGTTCTGGATGAACCTGCAGTCGCACTACGAGTTGCGGCTTGAGCGTCGCGCGCTTCGTGAGCAGGTCGCGGCGATCACGCCGTTGCGGGTTGCCTGACGTTCTCGCTCGCAGACGTTGTTCGGCCACGGAATGCGGTGGAGTTCCGCTTCAACGTGTAGCGCCCACCCTTGACACTTCTCTTAACGAGAAGATATCGTCACGTTTTGTGAAGAATCTGCCGTCGGTGCTCACGCCTTTCGTGAGGTCGGACGTCTCCGGAGCACTGCTCGCGGAGACGCTCGGTCGCACCGACGAGGAGTTCTCGCTCGCCGAGCTCGGCCGCCGGACCGGCGCGGGGGCAGGCGTGGTGCACAAGGAGGTCGGCCGTCTCGTCGATGCAGGGGTGCTACGTGACCGCACCGTGGGACGCAATCGCATGGTTCGCGCGAACATCGAGCATCCACTCTTCTCGCTCATGCGAGACCTGATCGCCGCGACCTACGGGCCCGTGCCGGTCCTGCGGGAGCTGCTCGCTGCGATCGACGGCGTGGAGGCGGCCTTCGTCTACGGCTCGTGGGCCGCGCGGCGGGCGGGTGAGTCCGGGGAATTCCCCCACGACATCGATGTCCTCGTGATCGGCACGGCATCGCGACGGGTCCTTGCTGAAGCCGCGTCGTCCGCTGCCGCCAGGATCGGTGCGGAGGTCAGCATCTCGCGCGTCTCGCGCGAGGAGTGGGAGGCTGCCGAGCCGACGCCCTTCCTCGCGACGGTGAAGAGCCGCCCCATGGTCGAGCTGCTAAGTGGCGAGGCGCATGACTGAGTTGTCCGAGGATATCTCGCGCATGCTCGCCTCGCGCCGTCTTGAACGAGTGGCAGTGAACGTGGACCATGCGCGATCGGTGATCGCCACAGCTCAGCGTCACCTCGATACGGCGCGAGTGCTCGCAGGAACGGACGACGTCGCGATGGCCTTCACTGCCGCGTACGACGGCACCCGCAAGGCGTTGGCTGCGGTTCTTGCAGTGCATGGGCTGCGAGTACGACCCGTGGGAGGGGCGCACCGCAACACCGGACTCGCTGCGGCCGCGCTGATGCCGGACTCGGTCGACGAGATCGCAGAGTTCAACTGGATGCGACAGGTTCGCAACAGCACCGAGTATCCCGAGGACGCACGCCCCGAGGCGACGAGCCAAGACGTGGAAGACGCGATCGTGGCGGGAATGGCGATCATTCAGGCGTGCGCGCTCATCATCGCAGCAGCCGTCGACAGATGATTCGGCTGCGGAATGCGGTGGAGTTCAGGTTCAACGTGTAGCCGCCGTCCAGCATCTGCGCGCAGACCTGAGGCGTCCTCATCGACCAGCGGCTGCTCGGTCTCGGTGCTGAGGCCTGCGGGCAGGTTCGCGACGAGCACCACGACGACGCCGACCAGCACGATCGCCGTCACGGCGAGGGGCACCGCCAGCAGACCTTGCTGGGTCCCGCGATGACGGGCGCGCGGCATGTCTTGGACCGGCTCGGTGGGCGCAGGTCAGCGACACGTCATCACCCGTCACAATGAGTCCCACGAGCGATCGCAGACTGAGCTCGTCCGGCAGAACCTGGGAGGAGCGTGTCGCGTCGATGAGCACGGCAGATCTGCTTCGCGCGTACGACGAGCAGCTGCGCTCGGACGCTGAGACGCCCAGCGCAGTCGCGGTCACGAGGATGGGGCCGCTTCGCCTCGTCGAGTTCGCTGCGGGTCGCGGATTCGTGACCTACCGGGACCTCGGTGGGGCCGATGCGGCCGGCAGCGCTCGGCTTGTCGCGCAGGCTCGCGCCTTCTTCGAGTCGGCACCCTCGGTCACCGAGGTCGAGTGGAAGACGAGGGGCCACGATGATGCGCCCGGGCTCGCGGCCGCGCTCAGGGCCCACGGGTTCGTTGCCGAGGAGACGGAGTCGATCATGATCGGCGAGGTCGAGCGGCTCGTTCAGAACGTCGATCTGCCGGCCGGGGTGTCGCTGCGGCGGGTCACCGAGGAGGAGGACGTTCGCGCGATGTGCGCGATGCAGGACCAGGTCTTCGGCGACGACGTCTCGGAGGTCTACGCGAACGCCGTCGTCGCGCGCCTGGCGAGGGCCGACGGCATGGAGCTCTGGATCGCGGAGCACGACGGTCGGATCGTGAGCGCCGGGCGGCTCGAGCCCGTGGCAGGCACGGAGTTCGCCGGGATCTGGGGCGGCGCAACGCTGGAGGAGTGGCGCGGCCGAGGGATCTATCGCGCATTGACTGCGGCGCGGGCCCGTTCGGCGCGCGTGATGGGCAAGACGCTGATCCACTCCGACTCGACCGAGTTCTCGCGTCCGATCCTTGAACGCTCAGGCCTCGTGCGCGTCTCGACCACCACGCCATACGTGTGGCGACGCGCCATCGGGGCCTGACGGCAGGCACTCCGCGCGCACGCCGCTCTCCCAATAAAGGGGACCAGAGTCCCATGCGTGTTATTCATGTGTGTTATAAAGACCAGGTCTTTTGTGCCGTCACGTGGTGACGCGAGCTGTACCAGGGGGTAGGGGCGATGTTGACCAGAACAAGACTCGTGTGGGCTGTGAGCGCCCTGCTGGTGATCGCATTGGGTCTCTGGTGGGCTCTCCGCAGCGGTGCCGACGGCGGCACCGCAGAGAGCGGCGCGGCAGCGGCCAGCGCGGCGGCCTCGTACAGCGTGGGCGGCAGCGCCTCGGGGATCACTGGCTCGCTGGTGCTCCAGAACAACCTGGGCGACGACCTGAGCCTCACCGCCGACGGCGACTTCGACTTCGCGACCGCCCTCGATGAAGGCGGCGCCTTCTCTGTCACCGTGCTCAGCGCCCCCGAGGGTCAGACGTGCACGGTGGACAACGCCCAGGGGACCATCCAGGGCGCTGACGTCACCGACGTCGCCGTCCAGTGCGTGACCGACGGGGCCGCGGAGCACACCCTCGGCGGCACCGTGTCCGGTCTCGGTGGAACGCTCGTGCTCCAGAACAACGGAGGGGACGACGCGATCGTCGAAGCCGACGGCACCTTCGCCTTCGCCGAGACCCTGGAGGACGGCGATCGCTTCCATGTGACGGTCAAGGAGGAGCCCGCGGGGCAGGTCTGCACGGTCGACGGCGGCCGCGGCGCGATCGACGGAGCGGACGTGACCACAGTCCAGGTGACCTGCGTCGGCAACCCGACGACCTCCACCACCGGAGCGTCGATCGCTAAGGGCGGCACCAGCGTGCGGCATGTCAGTGACGAGGGCGGTGCGTCCGACCCGGGCGACGATGGCTCTGCCGTCCCGGTGGCGCGCTACGGCGTCGGCGGCTCCGTCTCCGGACTCGACGGCACCCTGGTGCTGCTCAACGACGGCACGGACACGCTGACGGTGAGCACCGACGGGCCGTTCACGTTCGCCACCACGATCGAGGACGGCTCGCGCTACGACATCACCGTGAAGACGCAGCCGGCGGGCGGGCGCTGCACGGTCACCGATGGCAGCGGCACCGTCGACGGCGCCGCCGTGACGTCGGTTGCCGTGACCTGCCTCTCGGCACCGGTGCCGGCCCTGAGCTACGGCTTGAAGGCCTTCTCGTTCACCTGGGCGGCGGTCGGCGGCGCCGACTACTACCAGCTCTACGAGGACCCGGACGGTGCCTCGGGCCTCAGCCTGATCGCCGACCACATCGACGCGACCAGCTTCGACCTGACGGACGTGGTGCTGTACAACCGCATCAACGCCCAGTACCAGGTGACGGCCTGCAACGCCGACGGCTGCGTCCAGTCGGACACGATGACCGTCTCCGACACGCTCGTGGAGGCCGCGGGTCATTTCCGCGAGTCGAGCCCGGCGTCGTACGACTACTTCGGAATCTCGGTCGCGCTGTCCGGTGACGGCAGGACGATGGTCGTGGGCGCGTACGCGACGAACTCCTACAAGGGCTCCGCCACCGTCTTCGTGAAGGACGACGACGGGACGTGGCGGGAGCAGGAGCAGCTGTTCCCCGTCACGTCGAGCACCGGGTTCGGCTTCGGCACCGCATTGAACGCGGACGGCACCGTGCTCGTGGTCGGCGGCTATGCGCGGGCTCACATCTACCAGCGCAGCGGCGACGTGTGGACGCTCATCACGACGCTGCACCCGACCGGCATCACGAGCACCGACTACTTCGGCTGGAACCTCGGTCTGTCCGCGGACGGCAAGAACCTGGCGGTGAGCGCGACGGGAGCCAGGACCGTGTATGTGTTCGGCGAATCCGGTGGCATCTGGAGCGAGCTCGCGCAGCTCACCGGTGACACCAGCGACTGGGGCTACGGCGCGTCGCTCTCCATGGCGGACGACGGCAGCACGCTGGCGGTCGGCAGCGAGGGCGAGGGTCTGGGCTACGTCTACCTCTACGACAACGACGGCGGCAGCTGGACCCGGCAGACCAAGCTGCAGGCCACCGGCCTGGACTCGAACGGCGGCTTCGGCTCCGGCGTCGCGCTCGACGGCGATGGCAGCACTCTGGCCGTGGGCGCCGCCTACCAGAACGGCTACGCAGGCAAGGCCTACATCTTCACCAAGGACGGCGGCGTCTGGATGCAGCAGGCCGTGCTCGAGGCGAGCAACGGCGAGCCGTTGGACTACTTCGGTGCGAAGCTCGATCTCACCAAGGACGGCTCGACGTTGGCGGTCACCGCCACCTATGAGGCCGGAGGCTCCACCGGGCTCAACGGGCCAGACAACAACGATCTGCCAGGTGCCACGAACAACGACGACGGTGGAGCGGCGTACGTCTTCACGCGGTCCGACGACGGCACCTGGTCGCAGAAGGCCTACGTCAAGGGCGCCAGCCAGTCCTACTACCAGCGTGCCATCTCGCTGGCCTACGACGGCACGCTTGCAGTCGGCGCGCTGGTGGATCAGAGCGACTCCACCGGAGTGAGCTTCGGCCCAGGCAACCCGGTCGCCAGCGCCTTCGGAGGAGTCTTCCTCTATTGACGATGCGGCTGGTCGGTCGATTCCGGCCACTTCAACGCACGGTTGCTCGTGTAGTCACGCTCCACGCCGTCCAGGGGGTCGGTGAAGCGCAGCCGGCGGGCGACGAGCCGTAGCGGCTCGGAGAAGTCCGCCGGGTCGGCGTCGAGGATGTCGGGGTACAGCGTGTCGCCGACGAGAGGCAGGCCGAGGTCGGCCATCTGCAGGCGCAGCTGGTGCGTCTTGCCGGTGACCGGCGTGAGCCTGTACCGGGCATGGTCGCCGCGGACCTCGAGCAGCTCGACGACGGTCTCAGCGTTCGGCTCGCCCGGCACGAGCGACGCCTGGAGGCTCCCGCGCCGCTTCTCGATGCGGCCGACCAGGCGAAGAGGGAATCGGCGCGTGGCGTCGAAGGGCGCGATCGCCTCGTACTCCTTGACCACCCGGCGCGACTGGAACACGCCCGCGTAGGCACCTCGGCAGGCGCGATGCGTCGTGAGCACGAGCACCCCGGCCGTGAGGCGGTCGAGCCGATGCGCGGGCGCGAGCTCCGGGAGGTCGAGCGCCACGCGGAGCTTCACCAGCGCGGTCTCCTGGACATGCGCTCCGCGAGGCGTCGTCGCCATGAAAGGGGGCTTGTCGACCACCACCAGATTGTCGGTCCGGTCCAGGACCTCGATGGGGAACGGTACGGGCGTCTCCGGAGCGAGCGGTCGGTGGAACCATACGAAGGCCCGAGGCCGGTATGGCTCCTGGCCGGTCCACGGACGCCCGTGCTGGTCCACGAACTCTCCCGCGGCGAGGCGTCGCTGCACCTCCGCGGCGGCGGGCAGCCGCTCGAGCAGGAACTGTGCCATCGTCGCCCACGCGAGCGAGCCGTCCGGCGACGGGTCGGGCGTGCGCACCCATGCGGCGTCGAGCCCGTGGCGCTGCGGCAACGGCGAGCGGGGAGGCATCAGCGGGGCTCGACCGAGCGGGTGGCGTGCACGAGCAGCATGGTACGGATGCCGGGGCCGTGGCGCGCGCCGCCGGCGCTCTCGGGTTGAATAGGTGCCATGTTCGCCACCTGGGCCTCGCCTGCGTTCGCTGCGGTCGTCGCGGGCGGTGCGCTGTGGGCGCTGTTCCTGGCTCCGCTGCTGCTGTACCAGGTGCGTGCCTACGGCGGGCTGAGCATCCCCCGGGCGGCGGGATCGGCGGCGGTGTCCATCTACGCGGTGGCACTGGTCGCGTACACGCTTCTCCCTACGCCGGGGGCGTCTTCGTGGTGCGCAAAGAACCACGACGGCGAGATCGAGATCCATGCGTTCCACTCGATCGCCGAGATCCGTCGCCAGATCGAGCTGCACGGCGTCGTCGGCGCGCTCACCACCTTCACGGTCCTGCAGGTGGTCATGAACGTCGTCCTGTTCATCCCGTGGGGTCTGCTGGCGCGTCGCTACTTCCACATGCCCTTCGCGCTCGCGGTGCTGTCGGGTGCGTTCGGCTCGTTCATGATCGAGACGCTCCAGTTCGCGGGCGGCTGGACGTTGATCGGGTGCCAGTACCGCGTGGCCGACATCGACGACCTGATCGCGAACACGCTCGGCACGCTGCTCGGGGCCGTGCTGGCGCCGACGTTCCTGTTCTGGATGCCCAGGGCGCGTGATCTGGCCCGGCTGCGGCTGGCCCCGCGCCCTGTGACCGGGCTGCGGCGGGCTGCGGCGATGCTCCTCGATCTGGCGCTGCTGTGGCTCGTCGCGCTGGCGCTCGCGCCCGTGATCGTGCGCGGGCTGAAGGCGGAGGCGCTGGACGGTTCCCTGTGGTCGGGGCATGAGCTCGCGCCCGTGCTTGCGGCCGTGGTGGTCGTGGTCCCCACGTTGCGCGGCACAGGGGCCACCCCAGGCGAACGGATGCTGTGGCTGCGACCCGCGTGGCCGGTTCCCGTACGCGTCCGGAGGCTCAAGGCCGCGTTGCGGCCGGCGCTTGCGCTCGGCGTGTATGCCGCGCTCATGGCGATCGCGGGCGCGTGTGCGGACGACGGCGCGCTGGGCAGCGCGCTGTGGCTGGTCTCGTACGCGTGGATCGCGGTGGTGCTCCTCTGGACGGCGCTGGACCCGCGCGGCGGGCTGCAGGATGCCGCAACGGGGGCGACCACTGTCGATGCGCGAGGCTCGTACGAGCAGACGTTCGCCTGAGACTCCGTGCCGGACGCGCCTGTCAGGGTGCCGTCGTAGTGTCGACGCCATGGACCCGAGACTCTCGTTCGTGACCCTTGTCGTGCGTGACCTTGAGGCGAGTCGCGCGTTCTACGTGGACGGGCTCGGCTGGCCGGTGGCACTCGACGCGCCGGGGGAGGTGCTCATGATCAGGGTGGCCGACCGCGTCGTCCTGTCCCTCTGGTCCGAGGCCTCGGCGCGCGAGGAGATCGGGCCGGTGGCCCGCAGCGAGGGCGCCCCGCCCTTCACGCTTGCGCACAACGTGCCCGAACCGGACGACGTCGACCGGGTGGTCGCGCTTGCGGTGGCCGCGGGTGCCACCCTCGTGGGTGCACCGGTCACGCGTGACTGGGGAGGCCGGTCGGGATACGTCGGCGACCCCGACGGGTTCCTGTGGGAGATCGCCTACAACCCTGGACCGGTCGGCCGTTCGGTCCTGTGACGGTGCGTCAGGCGCCTTGCTGGCGTCGCACCATCTCCGCGATCCACAGCGGCGCATAGGGCGACGTGCAGTTCGGTGGCGTCGGGTAGTCCTTCAGCACCTCGAGGCGTTCGCCGATCTCGAGCGCGCGTGGCCTGCGCGGCGCGTCCGTGATGCCGATCTGCGCGAGGGTCGAGTTCATCTCCCACTGCAGTCGCGACGGCGCCGCCTTCATCTCGCGTTCCACCTGATCGAGCAACGCGTCCTTGTCCAGGCCGTCGGGCCGCTTGGCGACGCGATCCGCGGTCAGCGCCCAACCCGCTGCAGCGATCCACGGATCCGCGTCCTCGAACCAGGCCGTGCGCAGCGCCTCGACGTGAGGACTCTTCTTGACCACGTAGTTGATCAGCCAGTCCTGGATCTTGGGGCGGCGTCCCTCTCGCATCATCGTGTCGAGCTCGTCTTCGCTGAACGCCTTCGGGCGGCATACGAGCAGCGCGAGCAGCCTCGCGTCGGTGTCGCCCGTGGCCCACAGCGCGTGCGCGAGCTCCTGGTTCGCGCCCACCCTCTTCGCCACGCCGCGCAGCTTGGTGAGGTTCACCGTGTGGTCGTCTCCGTGCCGCTCGTTGACCGCCTGCATCTTGGCGTCTGTCATCGTGCCGAGCTCGGCGAGCAGCGCGTCCACCGTGGTCGCGATCGTGTCCGTCATGCCGTCCTCCCCGACGTGGATCGTGGGTGCAAGCCTACGTTCCCGTGGCCGACCACGTGCGGGCGGCCGCCTCGTGGGACGATCGGGTCATGCCTGACCCGCTGCTGATCGCCGTCCCGGTGCTGATCGTGGCCGCGCTCGTCGTGTGGGTCTATGTGGATGCATCGAGTCGCGCGGGGACCCCCCGTCAGGTCGTCGCTCGGATCGGCACGTTCAGCATCGAGACACCCCTGCAGTGGCTCGTCTTGTGCGTCGTGCTGATGATCGGCTTCCTGCCGTTGTACCTGGTGGCGAGGCGGGAGTGCGGCTAGCGCGCGTCGCCCGCGGTCATCGACTGGGCGCCCACCACGCGCAGCAGAGCGAGCCTCTCCCCGCTGTCGGTGCCCTCCCGTGCGGTGAACCACAGCAGGTGCTGGGATCCGTCGTCGGTGTGCAGGTTGTGGCAGAGCAGGTCGAGCGTGCCGATGCTGGGGTGCAGGAAGACCTTGGCGTCCACGCGACGGAGCTTGACGGTCCGCTCCTCCCAGAGCCGTGTGAACTCATCCGACGCCGCGGTGCACAGCTCCACCAGCTCACGCAGGCGCGCGTCGTCGGGCGCCCGCCGCCCGGCGGCGAGCCTGAGGTCCGCCACCAGCGACTCGGACAGCCGGGCGTGGTCCTCCGGCGGGTGGATGCCGCGGCTCTCGTCCTCGACGAACCAGCGGTAGACCTGGCTGGTGCGTGGCCACGTGAGCCCTCTCCGCTCGCCGAGCAGCGCGCGCGCCATGTCGTTGGCGACCAGGGACTCGGCGAGATCGGACACGATCAGGGCCGGCGTGTCGTCCAGGCGGTCCAGCAGCGCGAGCATCGCGGGTTCCACGTGCGTGTCGCCCGTGCGTGCAGGCACGGGTCGGCCTGCGAGGCGGTACAGGTGGTTCCGCTCGTCGCCGGTGAGCCGGAGCGCGCGTGACAGCGCGGCGAGCATCTGCGGTGACGGCTGCACCTTGGAGCCCTGCTCCAGCTCGATGTAGTACTCGACGGAGGCGCCCGCCAGCACCGCGACCTCGTCACGCCTCAGTCCCGGCACCCGCCTGCGAGGCCCGGGGACGATGCCCACCTGCTCCGGCGTGATGCGATCCCTCCGGGAGCGGAGGAAGGCGCCGAGCTCGGGAAGGTCCATGCGTCAAGTATGCGCGGCGCCCTGAACGCGAGGGTAGGGGCGTCGACCCCAGGGTGAGGTCCCTCTTCTCCGCGCATGGCGACCGGCGCAGGGTGGAACCGTCACCGAATCAAGGAGGCTCTCATGAGCGGCATCACCAGCCCCATCGCCCTGGTCACGGGCGCCAACCGCGGCATCGGCCGCGCGACCGTCGAGGAGCTCGCCAGGCGGGGCCACGACATCGTCCTCACGTACCGCAGCCACGCCGACGAGGCGGCGGAGGCGGTACGCGTCGTCGAGGCGGAGGGTCGCAGGGCCGTCGCGCTCCAGCTCGACATCGCCGACGCGGCGGCGATCGAGCCGTTCGTCGCCGCGCTGCGCGCCGCACTTCACGAGACGTGGGGCGCCACCACGATCGATGCGCTGGTCAACAACGGCGGCATGGGCGCGACCACCACCCTCGGAACCACCGGCGTGCAGGTGCTCGACGAGCTGTTCGCCACGCATGTCAGGGGCGTCTACCTGCTGACGCAGGCCCTCGCCACACCGGCCGAGGGCGACCCGCTGCTCGCGGACGGCGGGAGCATCGTGAACCTGGGCACGGGACTCACGCGCTTCGTGCACGTGGGGCGCGACGCGTATGCGGCCATGAAGGGTGCGGTCGGCGTCCTCACGGGCTACTGGGCGCAGGAGCTCGGCCCGCGCGGCATCCGTGTCAACACGGTGGCGCCGGGGCCCGTGGAGACGCAGTTCTCCGGCTGGGTGGGGGACGACACGCAGCGCAAGGTGTTCGCGGACGCCACCGCGCTCGGCCGCTCCTCGGTCGCCTCGGACATCGCGGGAGTGATCGCGACGCTCGTGGAGCCCGGCGCGGCCTGGGTCACGGCGCAGCGGATCGAGGCGTCGGGCGGCTACCGGCTCTAGCGGCGCCTGGAGGCATGACGATGCCGGCACCCCTCAAGGAAGGTGCCGGCATCGTCCTCCGCGGCGTGGATCGAACCCAGGACTACGCCGCGAGGCTTCCGTTCGCGAGCCTGCCCCTGAGGCGGTCGCGCAGCGTGTGCAGCTCGCGCCGGATGGCCTCGGGCACCTTCGCCCCGAAGGTCTCGAGGTAACGTGCCGCGTCATCCGATTCGACCAGGTGCGACCTCGGGTCCACCCGCAGCAGCTCGGCCCACTGGTCGGGGGTCACGCCTGCGCCGTCCAGGTTGATCGCCCACGGCGCGGGCAGGATGCCCACGGGGGAGTCGACGCCGTCGGCGCGGCCCTCGAGCCGGCCGAGGATCCAGTCGAGCACGCGGATGTTCTCCCCGAACCCCGGCCACAGGAACCTGCCGTCGGCGTCCTTGCGGAACCAGTTGACCTGGAAGATCGCGGGCGGGGTGGCGCCGGCGTCGGTCACCGCCTTGCCCACGTCGAGCCAGTGCTGCCAGTAGTCGGCCATGTGGTAGCCGCAGAAGGGGAGCATGGCGAACGGGTCGCGACGCAGCTCTCCGACGGTGCCCTCGGCGGCCGCCGTCTGCTCGGAGGAGATGGTGGCGCCCATGAAGACGCCGTGCTCCCATGAGCGGGACTGGGCGACCAGGGGGACGTTGGTGGCGCGTCGGCCGCCGAAGATGATGGCGTCCAGGACCACGCCCGCGGGGTCCTCCCAGTCGTCGGAGATCGTGGGGCACTGCGCCGCGGCGACCGTGAACCGTGCGTTCGGGTGTGCGGCCTTGCGTCCGGAGTCGGGCGTCCATGACGCGCCGGTCCAGTCGGTGAGGTGGGCGGGTGCCTCGTCGGTCAGTCCCTCCCACCAGACGTCGCCGTCGTCTGTGAGCGCGACGTTCGTGAAGACGGTGTTGCCCCACATCGTCTCCACCGCCGTGCGATTGGTGGAGAGCCCCGTGCCCGGCGCGACGCCGAAGAAGCCTGCCTCGGGGTTGATCGCGCGGAGCCGTCCGTCGGGCCCGGGCGCGATCCATGCGATGTCGTCGCCGATGGTCTCGACGTTCCAGCCCGGCAGGGTGGGCGCGAGCATCGCGAAGTTCGTCTTGCCGCAGGCCGACGGGAACGCGGCGGCCACGTGGAACACCCGCCCTCGCGGGTTGGTGACCTTGAGGAGCAGCATGTGCTCCGCCAGCCAGCCCTCGTCGCGCGCCTGGACGGACGCGATCCGCAGCGCGAACGCCTTCTTCGGAAGGATCGCGTTGCCGCCGTACGCGGAGCCGTACGACCAGATCTCCCGGTCCTCAGGGAAGTGGCAGATGTACTTGGTCTCATTGCACGGCCAGGCCACGTCCGCCTGTCCGCGGGCGAGCGGGGCGCCGACGGTGTGCGCGGCGGGCACCCATGCGGTGTCAGGGCCGATCTGCGCGAGCGCGGCGTCGCCCATGCGGGTCATGGTGCGCATGGAGGCCACCACGTACGGGGAGTCCGTGACCTGGACCCCCAGGCGTGCCATGGGGCTGCCGACCGGTCCCATCGAGAACGGGACCACATACATGGTGCGGCCCTCCATGGAGCCGCGGAACAGGTCGGTGAGCGTGCGGCGCATTCTCGTGGGCTCGGCCCAGTTGTTCGTGGGGCCGGCGTCCTCCTCGCGCTCGGAGCAGATGAAGGTGCGGGATTCGACGCGCGCCACGTCCGACGGGTCGGAGCGCACCAGGTAGCTGTCGGGACGCTTCTTCGGGTCCAGCTTGATCGCGGTGCCGGTGCCTACGAGCTTGTTCATGAGGCCGTGGAGCTCGGCCTCGGAGCCGTCGCACCACACCACACGGTTGGGTCGGGTGAGGTCGGCCATCTCCTGGACCCAGGCGATGACCTTCGCGTCGGCCTTCGGGGGCGCGGAGAGCGCGGCGCTGGTGCGCTGAGGGGTGACGGTCATCGTTCCTCCTTGAACGTGGGCAAGATTTTCCTCATATCACCGACGCTAGGGCTCCTGGTGGCCAATCACGGGTGTTCTGTCGACGAATATTCGCCAGATCTTCCGTTAGAGTGAATTCATGGCCGATCTCTCCACGCTTGGGCGGCGCATCCGGCACTTCCGCACCGCGGCCGGGCTCACGCTCGAGCAGCTGGGTGCTGACGTCGGCGTCGCCACCAGCCAGCTGTCGCTCATGGAGAACGGCCGACGCGAGCCCCGGCTCTCCCAGCTCGCGGACCTTGCTGCCAGGTTGGGCGTCACGGTGCAGGACCTCCTGGACGAGTCGCCCCCGGACGAGCGCGCAGGGCTCGAGATCGAGCTGGAACGGGCGCAGGCGAGCCCCGCCTACCGTGAGCTCGGGCTGCCCGACCTTCGGCCCACACGGGCGATGTCCGACGAGACCCTGCGCACGCTCGTCGGCATGCACCGCGAGCTCGACAGGCGCGCACGCCAGGCGGTCGCCACGCCGGAGGAGGCCCGGCGCGCCAACACCCGGCAGCGGCGCCGGATGCGCGAGCGCGACAACTACCTTCCGGAGATCGAGCTGCTCGCCGCGGACGCGGTCGCCGCGGTGGGTCACAGGGCCGGAGCCCTCACCCATCGGTCGGTCGCGGAGATGGCCGAGCGGCTCGGGCTCACGATCGTCCATGTGGACGACCTGCCGCATTCGGCGCGCTCCGTGCTCGATCCTGAGCGCGGTCGCATCTACATCCCGCCTGCCTCCATCCCTGGCGGTCACGGGCTGCGCTCGCTCGCGCTCCAGGCGATGGCGCATGTGGTGCTCGAGCACAGGCCGCCGCGGGACTACGCGGAGTTCCTGAGCCAGCGGCTCGAGGCGAGCTACTACGCGGCGGCGTGCCTCATGCCTCGCGACGTGTCCGTCGACTTCCTCCAGCGCGCGAAGCAGGAGCGGCGCATCGCGATCGAGGACTTCAGGGATGCGTTCGGCGTCACCCATGAGGCCGCCGCCCTGCGGTTCACGAATCTCGCCACCTCGCATCTGGGCATCCGTCTCCACTTCCTGCGCGTGACCGGCGACGGCGCGGTGGAGAAGGCGTACGAGAATGACGGGCTGCCGCTGCCGGTGGACGTCACGGGGTCCACCGAGGGCGAGATCGTGTGCCGCCATTGGAGCGCCAGGGAGGCGTTCACCAGGACGACGCGCACCACCGAGTACTACCAGTACACGGACACTCCGGCCGGCACCTTCTTCGAGGCGACGCAGACCGGCGCAGGGGCGCCGGGGGAGTACTCGATCACGCTCGGCGTGCCCTACGCCGAGTCCAAGTGGTTCCGCGGGCGCGAGACCGTCCAGCGCGCCACGTCCACCTGCCCGGACCTCAGCTGCTGCCGGGCGCCGGACGCGGATCTCGCCACCCGCTGGGGCGGACGTGCGTGGGCGAGCGCGCGGGTGCACACGCACACGTTCTCGCCGCTGCCGCACGGCACGTACCCCGGCGTCGACGATCGCGAGCTGTACGAGTTCCTCGCGTCGCACGTCGACGACTGAACGGCCGCTCGGGCTACTCGCCGTCGGCCGCCTGGCGCGCGCGGAAGGCAGCCTGGGCGGCGCGGTTGGTGCACGTGACCGAGCAGTATTTGCGGGAGCGGTTGCGGGACAGGTCGAACACGACGCCTTCGCAGTCATCCATGGCGCAGCGGTCGAAGCGGCGCATCTCGTCCTCGCGGATCACGTCGATCATGCCCATGGCGGTCTCGACGAGCACCCTCTCGGTGAAGGGCCTGTCGTCGGCGACCGCGTGGATGTGCCAGTCCGAGTCCCCGTGGCGCACCAACTGGGGGACGGCCTTCGCGTCTTCCAGGATCGCGTTGACCAGTGGCACGGCCTCGTCGCGGCTGGCGGTGAAGAGCCTTCGGAGCGGCGTGCGGATCGCGCGAACCTCGTCGAGGTCCTTCTGGGTGGGCTCGGGTCCCGTGTATCCGTACTCGCGGAAGAACGTGAGGAGCTGGTCGAGCGTGGTGAGCGTGTCGGGCTCGAGTTCCGTGTTGGACAGGCGTACGCCCGATTCGAGCGCCATCGCGGTGTCATCGGTGAAAGCCATGTTGACACATTACCATCCGACGTCTAGTGTCAGGTGCCATGGCGACTTTGACTCATGACGCACCTGCGGGGCGTCTCACCTCCGGCATCGGCATCGCGCTCGTGTCGGCAGGCTCGTTCGGCCTGTCCGGAAGCCTCGCGCGCGGCCTCCTCGACCTCGGCTGGACCGCAGGTGCGGCCACGCTCGCACGAGTCGCCATCGCCGCCCTCGCGCTGCTGATCCCCGGCCTCATGGCCCTCCGTGGCGACTGGTCCCTGCTGCGACGCGGCGCGGGCACCATCGTCACCTACGGCCTGTTCGCCGTCGTCGGAGCACAGCTGTGCTACTTCATGGCGGTCGGCACCTTGGACGTCAGCGTCGCGCTTCTCATCGAGTACCTGTCGCCCGTCGTCGTCGTCGCATGGCTCTGGCTGCGCCACGGCCACCGCCCTGCACGCGCCACCTTCGTCGGCGCGGGCTTCGCCGCGGTAGGCCTGGTCCTCCTGCTGGACGTGATCGGCGGCGGCCCGCTGTCCACCACGGGCGTCGCGTGGGCGCTCGGCGCCATGGTCGGCGCCGCCGTGTACTTCCTCATCTCCGGCGACGATCGCACAGGGCTGCCCCCGATCACCCTCGCCGCAGGAGGCCTCGCGGTCGCGCTCGTCGGGCTCATCGTGGTCGCCGCGCTCGGCATCCTCCCCGTGACGTTCGTGGCAGGCACCGTCCACTTCGTGCCGTTCGACGCGCCCGTCTGGGCGGTGCTCGCGGCGCTCGGAGTGATCACCGGTGGCGTCTCCTACGTCACCGGCATCGCCGCCACTCGACGGCTCGGCGCCCGGCTCGCCTCGTTCGTCGGCCTGTTCGAGGTCGTGGCCGCCACCCTGCTCGCCTGGTTCCTGCTGGGTCAGACGCCCGGCGCGACGCAGTTCGCCGGCGCCGCCCTCGTGCTGCTCGGAGTGATCGTCGTGAAGCTGGGGGAGAAGGACGACGTGGCGGTCGCCGACGCTCCGGTCCTCGCCGTGCCGCCGACCATGCCGCCCACGGTGGAGCCGCCGACCGTCGTCGCCGCCTGAGCGCTACCGCTCGACGGACAGCCAGCCCTTGTCGATGCTCGCCCGCCTCGGCGTCACCCAGGCTGGATCGATCGGGCCGTAGATGTGCGGGAACAGGTCCACGTCGCCCTCGTACCGGACCTCGGTGCCCGCAGCGCGGACCACGTCCTCGTCCATCACCAGCGCGACCAGGGGCTCCGTGAGATCCGCATAGAAGCGCTTGGCGGTGCGCGGCAGCTGCAGCCACGTCGAGCAATGGATGAAGCCCTCGCCCTCGAGGGTCATCCCACGGCCTGAGATCCGGTACTCCCCGGCGGCTACGGCCGCGTCCCAGTCCGTCGCCAGGGCAAGGTGCACGATCTCCATGCCGCCAAGCGTCCCATGCGCGGGCATGGTCAGGCGATAGTGCTGAGCTCCTCGAGGCGCTGCGAGGCCTCGCTCGCCTGCGTCACCTTCTCCCAGATCGTCGCGACGTCGGCGAGCGTCGCCTGCGCCGTGCCCGCCACCTCGCTCACCGACCGCGAGATCTCGTTGGTCGTGGCCGACTGCTCCTCCACCGCGCCGGCGATCGAGGTCTGCGCAGCGGAGATCTGGTCGATCAGCTCCGTGATCGCCGTCAGCGCGGTCGTCACGTGCGTGCTGTCATCCTGCAGCGTCGAGATCATCGCGGTGATGCGGTTGGTCGCCTCGGCGGTCTCCCGCGCCAGCTCCTTCACCTCCGACGCGACGACCGCGAAGCCCCGGCCCGCATCGCCCGCGCGCGCCGCCTCGATGGTGGCGTTGAGGGCCAGCAGGTTCGTCTGCTCCGCGATCTGGGTGATCAGCTTCACGACCACACCGATCTCCTGGCTCGACGAGTCGAGCTTCGTCACCCGCTCCGAGGCCTCACCCGCAGCGCCGACGGCCTCGTTCGCGATCGACACCGCCTTGGTGGTGGAGTTCGCGATCTCTTGGACCGACGCGCTCATCTGCTCGATCGCCGCCGCCGCGGTCTGGGCGCCGTCGGACGTCACCTGGGCCTGATCGGCCAGCTGGACCGTCACCTCCTGCATGGCGACGCCGACGCTCACGATCTCCTGCGCGGTGTCGTGCGAGGCCTGGCGGATCCGCTCGGACTCCGTCATGTCCTGCCAGGAGTACGCGAAGCCCAGCGCCTCGCCGCGGTCATCGACCAGCAGGTTGAGCGACGTCGACAGCAGGATGCCCTGGAACTCGTAGCTGGAGTGGCGCGGGTAGTCCGCCGGGTTCTTCGACACGCGGCCTGCACCGCTGAAGTCGTGGAGCTGATGGCCCAGAAGCGACTCGGGCGTCAGGGTGCCGATGCCGTCGATCATCGTGCGCGAGGTCGCGTTGAGGTAGGCGATGCGACCGTCGAGCCCCACGAACATCAGCGGGATCGCGAAGGAGTCCAGCATCCTGGCGAAGCCCAGGTGCCTCGCGCTCGGGATGGTGCCGATGCCCTGCTCGGCGGAGGTGAGGGGCGAGGTGGCCATGCGCGTGCCTTTCATGACGGTCGTTGTCGTTCTCCCCGTCCGTCACATCGGTCACACCTGGGACATCGTGAGGGTTCTCCGGGCGGTGTTCCGCGGTGTCCTTGTCCCGGTTCGGCGCTGGCGAAGCCCTGCCGGACACCACGGTCGATCCAGCGCCGGATAGACTGGAGCGTCGGCCCAGGGAGGGACCGGCTCCCTCCCTTACGAAACGAGTACCCGCATGCCCCTGCGCTCAGACCTGCGCAACGTCGCGATCGTCGCCCACGTCGACCACGGCAAGACCACCCTCGTGGACGCGATGCTCGTCCAGGGAGGCGCCTATGGCGACCACGCCCACGTCGAGGACCGCGCCATGGACTCGGGTGACCTCGAGCGCGAGAAGGGCATCACGATCCTCGCGAAGAACACCGCCATCCGCTACACCGGAGACGCGGCCCCCGAGGGTGGCGCCACCATCAACGTCATCGACACCCCTGGTCACGCCGACTTCGGCGGCGAGGTCGAGCGCGGACTGTCCATGGTCGACGGCGTGGTGCTGCTCGTCGACGCCTCCGAGGGTCCCCTCCCGCAGACCCGCTTCGTCCTGCGCAAGGCGCTGGCCGCGAAGCTGCCGGTCATCATCGTCGTCAACAAGGTGGATCGGCCTGACTCGCGGATCGACGAGGTCGTCGAGGAGACCCACGACCTTCTGCTTGGCCTCGCCTCCGACCTCGAGGACGAGGTCCCGGACCTCGACGTCGACGCGCTGCTCGAGGTGCCCGTCATCTACGCCTCTGCGAAGGCGGGCATCGCCTCGCTGACCCAGCCCGCCGACGGCGCCCTCCCCGAGGGCGACTCGGTGGAGCCGCTGTTCAAGGTCATCATGGAGCGCATCCCCGCCCCGTCGTTCGAGGAGGGCGCGCCGCTCCAAGCGCACGTCACCAACCTCGACGCCTCCCCGTTCCTCGGGCGCCTCGCGCTGCTCCGCATCTACAACGGCGAGATCCGCAAGGGCCAGCAGGTCGCGTGGGCGCGCCACGACGGCTCGCTCAAGCAGGTGAAGATCACCGAGCTCCTCGAGACCAAGGGTCTTCAGCGGGTTCCCGCCGAGTCCGCGAAGGCCGGCGACATCGTCGCGATCGCGGGCATCGAGGACATCACGATCGGCGAGACCATCACGGACCTCGACGACCCGCGTCCTCTGCCGCTCATCACCGTCGACGACCCCGCGATCTCCATGACCATCGGTATCAACACGTCACCCCTGGCAGGTCGAGTGAAGGGCGCCAAGGTCACCGCGCGTCAGGTCAAGGACCGCCTGGACCGCGAGATCATCGGAAACGTCTCCATCCGCGTCCTCCCCACCGAGCGTCCCGACGCCTGGGAGGTCCAGGGCCGTGGCGAGCTCGCGCTCGCGATCCTGGTGGAGCAGATGCGCCGCGAGGGCTTCGAGCTCACCGTCGGCAAGCCGCAGGTCGTGACGAAGGAGGTCGACGGCAAGCTCCACGAGCCGATGGAGCACATGACGATCGACGTGCCCGAGGAGCACCTCGGTGCCGTGACGCAGCTCATGGCGTCCCGCAAGGGCCGCATGGAGTCCATGGCGAACCACGGCACCGGCTGGGTGCGCATGGAGTTCCTCGTCCCTGCGCGCGGCCTCATCGGCTTTCGCTCCACGTTCCTCACCGACACCCGCGGCACGGGCATCGCCTCGTCCATCGCGGCCGGCTACGAGCCGTGGGCCGGTCTCATCGAGTACCGCACCAACGGCTCCCTCGTGGCGGACCGTTCCGGAGCCGTCACCTCGAACGCCCTCATGGCGCTGCAGGAGCGCGGCACGTTCTTCGTCGGTCCTACCGAGGACACCTACGAGGGCATGGTCGTCGGTGAGAACTCGCGCAACGAGGACATGGACGTCAACATCACGAAGGAGAAGAAGCTCAACAACATCCGCTCGTCCACCGCGGAGGAGCTCGAGCGCCTTGCACCTCCGCGCCGCCTGACCCTCGAGGAGAGCCTCGAGTTCGCAGGTGAGGACGAGTGCGTGGAGGTGACGCCCGAGAACATCCGCATCCGCAAGGTGATCCTGGACCAGACGGAGCGCGGTCGCGCCGCGTCCCGCGCCAAGCGGCAGAACGCCTGACCCGCCGCGGCGGTGCATTTCGTCCCGATTCGCGGAACGTAGAGTGGTCGCATGCTGAAGCGGTTCCTGGGTCTCGCTGCGCTCTTCGCCGTCGGTGCGGCGATCGCGACGGTCGGCGCGCTGTCACATCGCGCCTTCCCGTACATCGGTGTGGCCCTGGTCATCCTCGTCACGTTCACGGGCGCCGTGTTCTCTCGTGCCTGGAAGGACTGGGGCGGGCTGGCCCTGTACTCGTCCGGCTGGGCGGTGACGGTCTTCCTGCTCGCGCAGCGGGGGCCTGGGGGGTCGGTCCTGATCGTCGAGGACGCGCTCGGCCTGGTGTTCCTGCTCGGATCCACGGCGATGATCGTCCTCGTCGCGCTGATCCCGAGCTTCCTCCTGAAGGGGCGTGAGGATGTCGCGTAGGCGTCGTCTGCAGAACGAGCAGCAGAGACGGGCCGTCGAGGCGCGCCGCCGATCGGTCGCAGGACGGCGTCTTCGGGCGTCCGCCGCCCAGCATCCCGGTGCCCGGCCCGACGCCGCTGCGACCTCCGTAGACGCGGCGGCCGGGTCGCTTCCCGACGACGACGCGCTCACCGTGGACGCGGCGGTCACCATGGACGCCGCGGTCACCGCTCCGCGGATGGTCAGCCCCTATCTGCAGCCCGCGTCCGCGGCGGCAGCCGCCTCGACCGCCGAGCCTGAGGCCGAGGCGCAGCCCGAGGTGGCGCAGGAACCGGACGCAGCCACCGAGTTCGACCCCGAGCCCGACCATGCGGCGGAACCGGAGCCTGAGCCTGAGGCGGAGCCTGAGCCAGAAGCTGCCGCAGAGTTCGACCCCGAGCCCGAGGTGGAGCCGGCGCCGCAGTCCGAGCCCGCGCCGGACGCTGCCGCAGAGTTCGACCCCGAGCCCGCCGCGGAGCCTGAGCGCGAGAGCCTCTACGCCGAGCTCGCCGCGCCTGACGAGGAGCCGCTTCCGGAGTTCCTCACGCGCGAGCCCGAGCCGCCGCGCCCGCCGCGCCGCTGGCCCCGCGCGGTGGGTCTCGCCATCGTCGTCCTGGCGCTGCTGTACGTGATCGCGCAGGCCGCGGTCGCCGACCGCATCCCCCGTGGTGCGGAGGCGCTCGGCGTGCAGATCGGCGGCATGAGCGCCGACGAGGCCACGACAGCGCTCACACCCGCTGCTGACTCGGCGAACGCGGCCGCGGTGTCGCTGACGGTGGGCAACGCCTCCTACGTCACGTTCCCGACCAGGCTCGGAGTCTCGGTCGATGCGACCGCGACGGTGTCCGCGTACACCGGCTTCACGCTGTCTCCCGCACGCCTGTGGGAGCATGTCGCCGGCGTCGGCGAGCTGTCGCCCGTGCTCGCCGTCGACGACCAGAGCATGGGCACGGAGTCGACCGCGGCGGCATCGGTGCTCGCGTCGGACGCGCGCGATGCGCAGGTGACGATCGTCGACGGAGTGGCCCAGGCGATCGCAGGCACCCAGCAGGTGACGGTTGCGGCCGGGGACGTGCGCGACGCCGTCCTCGGGCAGTGGCCCGCGTCGTCGGTCACGGTGCCGGCGACCTTCGCGGACCCGGAGCTCGGCATCGACGACGCGACGGCGTACGCGACGGCGTTGAACTCCGGCCCGCTCGCTACGGACGTGTCGCTGACGTGGGACGGCGGCGAGGCGACCGTCCCCGCGCAGGAGGTGGCTGACAACGCCAGCGTCGACGTGGTGGACGGCGCCTACCAGCTGGAGGTCGACGGCAGGTCGATCGCACCCGCGCTGATCAAGGAGCACCCGGAGCTGGAGATCGATCCGGTCGATGCGTCGGTGTCCTTCGACTCCTCGCATCAGATCGTGGTCGACGAGGGCGCGCCGGGGCTCACGGTGGACGGCGGTGCGCTCGGCGACGTGATCGTCTCCGCCGTCAGCGGCGGTGGCGGCACGGGTGAGATGCCCTTCGTCGCCACGCAGGCGCAGCGGAACGCGGACTCGCTCCACGTGGCGGACCTCGCGCAGATCGTGTCGTCCTTCGACACCCCGCTCACGAACGAGCCGGTGCGCACGCAGAACCTGGTGGTCGCGGCAGCGCACGTGGCAGACACGATCATCGAGCCGGGCGAGCAGTTCAACCTGCATGACGTCCTGTCCCCGATCACGGCCGAGGAGGGCTATCAGGACGCGCACGTGATCGTGAACGGCATCCTGACGGAGGGCATCGGCGGTGGTCTGTCGCAGATGGCCACGACCTCGTACAACGCCGCGTACCTGGCCGGCTACCAGATCGACGCGCACCGGCCGCACAGCGTGTGGTTCACGCGCTACCCGGCCGGGCGCGAATCGACCATCTACGGCACCCAGATCAACATGGTGTTCACGAACGACACCCCGTACGCCCTGGTCATGAACAGCTACGTCGAAGGCGGCCGCCTGCATGTCGACATCTGGTCGACGCCGTACTACACGGTGCAGACCCAGGCGTCCGACAAGACCAACGTCGTCCAGCCCGGGGTGAAGAAGCTGACGTCGTCGAGCTGCTCGCCCAAGAGCGCAGGCCAGGCCGGCTTCACCATCACCAACTACCGGCAGGTCTTCCTGAACGGTGACCAGGTCAAGGATGAGAGCTACACCTGGACCTACGCGCCGGACGATGCGATCGAGTGCACGTCGTCGTCGGCGTCCACGAACGCCGGAACAGCGGACTGATACGACCCATACCGGCGGGGGTACCAGCGCGTTTCCGACGCGTTCCCGGCGGTATGATGCGAGGGTTCCAGAGACCCTAGGGAGGGAGTCGCCGTGACGTACGTCATCGCCTTGCCGTGTGTGGATGTCAAGGACAAGGCCTGCATCGACGAGTGTCCGGTGGACTGCATCTACGAGGGCGAGCGTTCGCTCTACATCCACCCCGACGAGTGCGTCGACTGTGGTGCATGCGAGCCGGTCTGCCCGGTCGAGGCCATCTACTACGAGGACGACCTCCCGGACAAGTGGAGCGACTTCTACAAGGCGAACGTGGAGTTCTTCTCCGAGATCGGCTCGCCTGGTGGCGCCGCGAAGATGGGCCAGATCGCCCATGACCACGACGTCATCAAGGCCTTCCCGCCTCAGAACTGACGCAGGTCCGTCGTGGCACTGCATCCGTCCGCGCTCCCGGACTTCCCGTGGGACTCGCTCACGCCCTACCGCGAGCGCGCCCTTCAGCACCCCGGCGGGCTCGTGGACCTATCGGTCGGCACCCCGGTGGATCCCACCCCGCAGGTGGTGCGGGATGCGCTGATCGCTGCGGCCGACGCGCCGGGCTATCCGCAGACGTACGGGACCCCTGAGCTGCGCGAGACCGTCGCTGCGTGGTTCGCGCGCCGTCGTGGCGTCCCCGACGTGGACCCGGCGGGCGTGCTTCCCACGGTGGGCTCCAAGGAGATGGTGGCGCTCCTTCCGGCGCTGCTCGGCATCGGCGAGGGGCACACGGTGGTCCATCCCACGGCCGCCTACCCCACGTACGACGTCGGCGCGCGTCTCGCAGGGGCCACGCCTCGACCGGCCGACGAGGTCGACGAGTGGGCGGGCGACCGATCGGTCCGTCTCGTGTGGGTCAACTCGCCGTCGAACCCCACCGGTGCGGTGCTGTCGCGCGAGGAGCTCAAGGAGGTCGTCGACGCGGCGCGGGAGATCGGCGCCGTCGTCGCCTCGGACGAATGCTACGCGGAGCTCCCCTGGGAGGAGCCGTGGGCGTCGGAGGGAGTGCCCTCGATCCTCGACCCCGCGGTGGCGGGCGGAAGCCACCAGGGCCTGCTCTCGGTCTACTCGTTGTCCAAGCAGTCGAACCTCGCCGGCTACCGCGCGGCGTTCGTGGCCGGCGACCCCGCGATCGTCGGCCGTCTCCTCGAGGTCCGCAAGCACGCTGGCTTCATCATGCCTGCTCCGGTGCAGGCTGCGATGGCCGCGGCGCTCGCGGACGACTCTCACGTGGAGGCGCAGCGGGAGGTGTATCGGGGGCGTCGGGAGCTGCTGAAGCCGGCGCTCGAGTCGGCGGGGTTCCGGGTGGAGCAGTCGCTGGCGGGCCTGTACCTGTGGTCTACCCGGGACGAGGACTGCTGGGATACCCTGGGCGAACTGGCCGACCGGGGCATCATCGTCGCTCCGGGGGCGTTCTACGGGGAGGCCGCGCGTCGGCATGTTCGCGTAGCGCTCACGGCGACGGATGAACGGATCGAGGAGGCGGCCCGCCGTCTCGCAAAATCTGAGTAAACTGGCGGCCAAGCAATCACCGGGGCAGTGTCGCCCCAGCCACCGAAGGCGTTCGCGCGTCGTCTGGAAGGAGCCGCATGGTCCACGTCGAGGAAGCACAGCTGACGGTCGACGGAGTCACCCGAGGACTGAGCATCGAGCGCGCCACCGTGGGGAACGACGGTCTCCCCATCCCCACGCTGCTCAACGACACGGGCCTCGTGACCGTCGACCCCGGCTTCATGAACACGGCGTCGTGCTCCAGCGAGATCACCTACATCGACGGAGACAACGGCATCCTCCGCTACCGCGGCTACCCGATCGAGCAGCTCGCGCAGCAGTCCACCTTCCTGGAGGTGGCGCACCTCCTGATCCACGGCGAGCTGCCGAACGCGGATCAGCTCGCGTCGTTGAACAACCGCGTCTCCCGGCACATGCACCTCCACGAGGGCATGAAGGCGTTCCTCAACGCCTTCCCGCGCGATGCGCACCCCATGGCGGTGCTGTCCGGCGCCCTGAGCGCGTTGAGCACGTTCTATCCCGAGTCGGTGGGTCGAGGCGACTACGAGATCGAGCTGGCCACGGTGCAGCTGCTCGCGAAGACTGCCACCGTCATCTCGTATCTGCAGCGTCGTGGACGCGGCGGCGACCTGATCGAGCCCCGCCGCGGCGGCCACTACGTGGACGAGTTCCTGAGGATCGCGTTCTCCGACGGCAGCGGCGAGGTCGACATCGACCCGGAGGTCCGCCGAGCCGTAGACCTCCTGCTCATCCTGCACGCCGACCATGAGCAGAACTGCTCCACGTCGACGGTCCGCATCGTCGGCTCGTCGCAGGCGAACATCTATGCGTCGGTCGCGGCCGGCGTCACCGCGCTGTCCGGCCCGCTGCACGGCGGGGCGAACGAGGCGGCACTGCGCATGTTCGACCAGATCAAGGAGAGCGGCGACACCGTCGAGCAGTTCGTGGCGAAGGTCAAGGACAAGGCCGAGGGCGCTCGCCTCATGGGCTTCGGTCACCGCGTCTACAAGTCGTACGATCCGCGTGGCGCGGTCGTGAAGGGCGTCGCAGACACCGTGCTCGAGAAGCTGGGCGGCGACAACCAGACGTTCGACATGGCGAAGCGCCTCGAGGAGATCGCGCTCAGCGACGAGTACTTCATCGAGCGCAAGCTCTACCCCAACGTCGACTTCTACACGGGGCTCCTCTACTCGGCGATCGGCTTCCCGCACACGATGTTCACGCCGCTCTTCGCATTGGGGCGCATGCCGGGCTGGATCGCGCACTACCGCGAGATGATGCACGACCCGCGCACCAAGATCGGCCGTCCGCGGCAGATCTACACGGGCGTCGTGGAGCGCGACTACGTGCCGATGGAGGACCGCGAGAGCTAGCTGCTCTGAGGCGCGGTGCGGATGTCGATCCGCACGGCGTCGCCCACGGAGTCATCCCCGGTGGCAGTCATGCCGTCCTGCACGGTCCACGTGCTCGTCGAGGTGGTGACGGCGGTGGCCCCGGTCGTGCTCGCGGTGGCGACCGCCCATGCGGCGAGCTGATCCCTCGTGGTGGCGGAGCCATCGTCCGCCGTGACGTCCACCGACGTCGCATCGCCGATGCCCGTCACGAGCACGGTGTACATGCCGTCGCCGAAGTCGGCAGCGATCCTGTCCGCATAGGCGGCGGCGGTCGAGGCGTCGGGGGTCGAGATGTCGCAGGTCACAGCTGCGGGGCCGCCGTAGCCGCGCAGGGCCGTCGCCCACAGGCGCGCCTCGGGCTCATGATCCGCGTACGCGTTCGGGAAGGCGCTGCGCTGCACCGCCTGCGCTGCCACCGTGATCTCGAGGTCCTCCCACCCGGACACCTTCTGGAGCGCGGTGTAGAACGCGTCGGCCGCATACCGGACGTCGAGGATCTCCTCCTCGGTGCCCCAGCCCTGCGAGGGGCGTTGCTGGAAGAGGCCCAACGAGTCGCGATCCCCGTAGGAGATGTTGCGCAGCCCCGACTCCTGCACCGCGGTGGCGAGCGCGATCGTGGCGGCGCGGGCACGCAGCCCCGCCGCCGCGGACCGCGCGGCGATGATCGCGGCGTTGTCCGCCTGCTCCGCGGTGAGGGTGTGGGAGGTGCCTTCGACGGTCACGGTGCATCGTTCGCTCGAGAACCGGTCACCGTGCCGCTCCCACCAGGCGGGACCCCAGATGACGCCCGCGGTCGCGACGGCGGCGAAGGTCAGGAACGCGATCGCCCTTGCCCCTCGGCGGCGCGGGCGTCCTGCCATCAGTTGGTGTGCAGCGCGGCGTTGAGCTCGATGCCCTTGCCCTGGCGCTGGACTGCCTCGAGCGCGCCGGTGAGGGAGTTCCGGCGGAACAGGATGCCGTCCTGGCCCGCGAGATCGCGAGCCTTGGCCGTGACAGGGTTGCCGTCGTCGTCGGTCTGGCCCACGAGGACCACCTTCGAGCCGGCGGTGACGTACAGGCCGGCCTCGACGATGCAGTCGTCGCCCAGGGGGATGCCCAGGCCGGAGTTCGCGCCCAGCAGCGAGCGCTCGCCGAGCGAGATGACGTGCTTGCCGCCGCCGGACAGGGTGCCCATGATGGAGGCCCCGCCGCCCACGTCGGAGCCGTTGCCGACGACGACGCCCGCCGAGATGCGGCCCTCGACCATCGAGACGCCCAGGGTGCCGGCGTTGAAGTTGACGAAGCCCTCGTGCATGATCGTCGTCCCCGGTGCCAGGTGGGCGCCCAGACGCACCCTGTCGGCGTCGGCGATCCGCACGCCGGAGGGCACCACGTAGTCGACCATGCGCGGGAACTTGTCGACGCCGAAGACGGTGAGGTGCCGGCCGAAGGCGCGCATGCGGGCGCGCACCGCCTCGAAGCCTTCGACAGCGCACGGGCCCTCCGACGTCCACACCACGTTGGTAAGAACGCCGAAGACCCCGTCAAGGTTCACGCCGTGCGGCTGCACCAGGCGGTGCGACAGCAGGTGGAGGCGCAGATAGGCGTCGGGGACGTCGGCGGGAGCCTCATCCAGGTCGATCGCCTTGAAGACGACCTCGACGCTTACGCCGCGCAGGTCGTCGTGCCGTTCCGCGGCCTTGAGCTGCTCGGGCGCACGGTGCTTGTCGGGCGCCTCGCCGAGCACGGGGGAGGGGTACCAGGTGTCGAGCACCGTGCCCGTCGCGTCGATCGTGGCAAGTCCGTATGCGTGCGCCGTGCGAGTCATGGCTCCAAGGGTAGTTGAGCGCGCCGGTCGCTAGGCTCGGGGCATGAGCGAGGGGGACGGCGCGGAGTCGGACGAGGAGCCGATGCGGCACCGCGAGCCGGATCATGCGGCGGACGGGTGGGCGCCGAGCGCGATCCCGCGGCGTGGCATCGAGTGGAGGTCGGAGTTCCTCCCGCCGGACCCGGTCGTGACGCAGGCCGAGAACGCCAGGTTCCTTCCTGCGCGCTCTCCGAGACGCCGCGTCGTGGCGCTGCTGGTGACCGTGCTCGCGCTGCTGTGGATCGGGGACGCGGTGCGCGACGTCGTCCTGTTCACGCAGGACGCGGGTGACGACCCTGCCCGCGCACTGGGAGTCGTCGGGGTGGTGCCTGTCGGCTTCCGGATGCTCGTCGGGGGCGTCTCCACATGGCTCGCGTGGCGGTGGGCGGGCCGTCCGGTCGTCCCGTGACGCGGCGATAGTCTGACGGCATGACGCTCGATCTCGCCGCCCCCGTGGAGGTGCTGGCCAAGGCCCTCATCGACCTTCCGTCCGTGTCGGGCGACGAGCGCGAGATCGCTGACCAGGTCGAGGCCGCGCTGCGGGCGTGCGCGCACCTCGAGGTCACGCGGCTGGGGAACAACGTCGTCGCCAGGACGACGCTGGGGCGCGCGGAGCGCGTGGTCGTGGCCGGGCACCTGGACACGGTGCCGATCGCCTCCAACGTGCCGGGTCGCTGGGCCGATGACGGTGCGACCTTGTGGGGTCGCGGCGCCGTGGACATGAAGGCCGGTGTGGCCGTGCAGCTCTCGCTCGCGGCCGCGCTCACGGAGCCGACGCGCGACGTGACGTGGGTGCTCTACGACCAGGAGGAGGTCGAGGAGACCCGCAACGGTCTGGGGCGCGTGTCGCGCGAACGCCCCGACCTGCTGCAGGCGGACTTCGCGGTGCTCGGCGAGCCGACCGGTGGGGTGATCGAGGGCGGGTGCAACGGCACGTTGCGCGTGGACGTGACGGTGCAGGGCAAGGCCGCGCATTCGGCACGCTCCTGGAAGGGCGTCAACGCCATCCACCATGCGGCTCCTCTGCTGCAGGCGCTCGAGGAGTACGAGGCGGAGACGATCGAGGTCGATGGCCTGAAGTACCGCGAGGGCCTCAACGCCGTCGGGATCTCGGGGGGGATCGCGGGCAACGTGATCCCCGACTCCGTGACCGTGACGCTCAACTACCGGTTCAGCCCCGCATGGCCGCTCGAGGAGGCGAAGGAGCGGGTCGAGAAGTTCGTCCAGGCGGCCTTCACGGCGCATCCCGAGACTCTGGAGCGTTGGCAGGCGGCCCCGGACGAGCTGGCGCTCGTCTACTCCCTCGTGTGGACAGATGAGGCGCAGGCGTGCAGGCCGGGCCTCGACGCCCCGCTCGCGCGCTCCTTCGCGGCCGCCGTGGAGGCGACGGGCGCGGAGCCGCCCCGTGCCAAGCTCGGTTGGACCGACGTGGCACGCTTCGGCGCGCTCGGCATCCCTGCGGTGAACTACGGTCCCGGCGACCCTGAGCTCGCGCACGCCGACGACGAGCGCTGCGCCGTCAGCCAGATCCGCGAGGTGCGCGCGGGCCTGGAGGCCTGGCTCACGAGCTGAGCCGCATCACCCGAGACCGTCCGCACGGAGGAGACACGGAGGCATCATGAACGACTACCGCAAGGGCCCGGTCCTGCTGCGTGGACGCAACGTTCCCGACGTCTCGACGTCCGGACGCCTGCTGGGCGAGCAGGACAGCCCCCACTGGCTCCATGAGGATCCGTGGCGGGTGCTCCGCATCCAGTCCGAGTTCGTGGAAGGCTTCGGCGCGCTCGCCGAGCTGGGCCCCGCGATCACCGTCTTCGGCTCGGCGCGCTCGCAGGTGGACGCGCACGACTATGCGCAGGGCGTCCAGATCGGCGGCCTGCTCGCCGAGCGCGGCTACGCCGTCATCACCGGTGGCGGGCCCGGCATCATGGAGGCCGCGAACAAGGGTGCGCATGAGGCCGGCGGAGTGTCGGTGGGGCTCGGGATCGAGCTGCCGCACGAGCAGGACATGAATCCGTACGTGAACCTGGGCATCAACTTCCGGTACTTCTTCGCCCGCAAGACGATGTTCGTGAAGTATGCGCAGGGGTTCATCGCGCTGCCTGGCGGCTTCGGCACCATGGACGAGCTGTTCGAGGCGCTCACGCTGGTGCAGACGGGCACCATCCAGAAGTTCCCGATCGCGCTCGTCGGGCACTCGTACTGGGACGGGCTCATGGGATGGCTGCGCGAATCGATGGCGGCCGACGGGAAGATCGCACCCACCGACATCGACCTGATGCACGTGACGGACGACCCGATCGTGGCGGTCGCGCACGTCACGCAGGACCTCGCGGTCGCCGTCGACTGACCTGCGTCCCCAGGTCCCGCTGCGCCGGCGGCCGGGCCGCGCCGCTGGGAAGGGATTTGGGGCGTGTCTGCGGCTCCGCGTAGAATGGCCGGAGCGTCGCGCGCCGCGTGACCGCCTGGTTCACAAGGAGTTGCACACGATGGCCGCTATGAAGCCTCGTACCGGTGACGGCCCTATGGAGGTCGTGAAGGAGGGCCGCAGCTACGTGCTGCGCATGCCTCTCGAGGGCGGCGGGCGCCTGGTCGTGGAGATCAACGCCGACGAGGTGAGGGAGCTCGGCAACGCGCTCCAGTCGGCTCTCCAGTAATCCCCTGAAGCGGTGAAGCGCCTGGCCTCGGCCAGGCGCTTGCCGTATCTCAGCCGATCGCCGCGTCCTTCAGCGCCACCAGCAGCCCGTCGCCCGCTGTCAACAGCACAGGCGTGAGCGATTCGTTCTCGCGCACGGCCTTGAGCGTCACCCGCACGGCGGTGGTCTCCTCATCGCGCTGCGCGGGGTCTGCCACGCGCCCGTGCCACAGCGCGTTGTCGATCACGACCATGCCGCCCACTCGGAGCAGCCTCAGCGCATGGTCCAGGTACATCGGGTACTCCACCTTGCGCGCGTCGATCAGGACCATGTCGTAGCCGCCGTCGGTCAGACGCGGAAGCACCTCGAGCGCACGCCCGGTGATCATGCGGGCCCGCTCAGGCGCGAAGCCCGCGGCGGTCAGGGTCCGCCTCGCGGCCTTGTGATGCTCCGCCTCACGATCGATCGTGGTCAGCACGCCCGCCGGGTCCATGCCGCGCAGCAGGTACACGGACGAGACTCCGGTGCCGGTGCCGATCTCCACCACCGACCGCGCGCCCATCGCACGGGCGAGCACCTGCAGCGTCCTGCCCGCCGCAGGGAGGACAGGCACGCATCCCAGCTCGTCCGCGGCGTCGCGAGCAGCGAGCACCACACGGTCCTCCGCCAGGAAATCCTCGGCATATGCCCAGTTCGCGGCCTCGCTCGTCATGACACCTCCTCCGCGCATCGTATCCGCACCGGTCCCTCAGAGTTGCCGCAGAGCGGCGGCCTCACGCTGGTTCGCCCGATCCAGGCATGGGAACATGGAGAGGAATTCGGACGTTCACCCGATGTGAAGGAGGAGAGGCGATGACCACGGCCACCACCCCTGCCTCGATCGACGATGTCCAGACGCTCCCTGCGGAGCTCACCTGGGAACGGATCGTCGAGGAGCACTCGGGCCGGGTGTACCGCCTGGCCTACCACTTGACCGGCAACCAGCACGACGCCGAGGACCTCACGCAGGACGTCTTCGTCCGCGTCTTCAACTCCCTTTCCCAGTACAAGCCCGGCACGTTCGAGGGCTGGCTGCACCGCATCACCACCAACCTCTTCCTCGACCGCATGCGCCGCAAGAAGCGCATCCGCTTCGACTTCATGGCGGACGACGACTCGTCGGTCGCGACCTCCGACAGCTTCGACAGGCACGAGCGCTCGGGCCAGCCTGAGGACGCCTTCGACATGACGAACCTCGGCGACGACATCGTCGCGGCTCTGGCCGAGCTGCAGCCCGAGTACAGGGCGGCCGTCGTGCTGTCCGACATCGAAGGCCTGTCCTACGAGGAGATCGCCGCCACGCTCGGCATCAAGATGGGAACCGTGCGCTCCCGCCTGTCCCGCGCACGTGCGAAGCTGCGCGAGTCGCTCGCGCATCGCGCCCCAGTCCGAGGCGACGAATGACCTCGAGGCACCTCGGACGATCGATCCACGATCTGCTCGACGGTCGCCTCGACGCCAAGGCCACCGCCGAGGCCATGACGCACCTCGCCGAGTGCGGCGAGTGCGCGACCCGCTACGCGGAGCTCAACGAGGCGCGGGAACGTCTCCACAGCTCCTCGGCGGGAATCGACATCTCCTTCGCGCAGCAGCTGCTCGACCGTCAACGGATGGCGCAGATCGCCGCGCAGGAGGACCCTCATCGTGCTCGAGCAGTCCGGCCGCCTGACCGCAGGCCCGCACTGCTCGTGCTGGGAGCACTGGTCGCGATCGTCGGCGGAGTCGGCGCCGCGTACGTGGCCGGAGCCCCCCAGACGCTGTCCGTCGAGGCTGCGTCGTCCGGCACCGCCGGCGACTCCGCGTCGACGGTGGCGTACCTCCAGTCGCAGGATCTGCAGCAGGAGGACGACCTCTCCGGGTGGGCCGACCCCTTCACGTCGGGCAGCGCGCTGCTGCCGATCGACGCGTCGGTGGTCTCGCTCACGGATGGGACGGAAGGTCTGATCATGACGCTCGTCGCGCACACGGACTCGGTGGTCGTGACGGAGCAGCACGGGCGCCTCGCGTCCGGCTACTCCGAGCTCCCGACCATCGCGCTCGACGGCGTCACGCTTTACGTGGTCTACGGGACCCCCACCCTCCTCGTGTGGGAGACGGGCGGTCTGGTGATCACGGCGTCCTGCGCCGCTTGCGAGGTGTCCACCCTCGTCGACGTCGCGCAGGCGTTCCCGGTCGCCGAGGAGCCAGGGCTCGTCGATCGGATCACTGCAGGCCTTGGCGAGCTCGCCGGTGCGGTCATCGGCTCCGACTGAAAGTGGACTGAAACACCATGAACGACTCCCAGACTCCTGGCGACGGCGTGCCCTCGCAGGACTCTCAGCCGACGTCGCCGTTCGCCTCGCCCTCACCGGCGGGGTCGCAGGACTCGACGCCCGCGGCGCAGACGGAACGCAGCACGGAGCTGCCGACGGCAGATCCCACGGCGCCGCTGCCCACCGCGCCGGAGCCCGCCGCTGCCACGGCTCCTGCCGCAGCGCCGGCACCGGCGCCCTCGATCCCGCCCCTGCCCCCGGCTGCGCAGTCCACGCCGTACGCCGCCTCGGCTGAGCCGGCGCCCGTCGCCACCGCCACCGAGCCGCCCGTCGGCAAGGTGCGGGGCCGCACCATCGCTGCGATCGCCGTCGGCGCGCTCGTCATCGGCGGCGCCGCCGGCTTCGGAGGCGCGGCCCTGCACGACGCCACCTCGAGCGAGAACGGCAGCACGGCCGCTGCGACGCTGCCCGCGTCGACCACCAACACCACCAGCGGCGGGTCCGGCACCCCGACCGCGGACGGCATCGACGTCGTGTCGATCGCGGCGGCGGTGACGCCGTCGGTCGTGTCGATCGAGGTGATCCAGAACGGACAGGTCGCCTCCACCGGCTCCGGCTTCGTCATCCGGGAGGACGGCTACCTCGAGACCAACGCGCACGTCGTCGCCGACTCCGGTGGCACCGTCACCGTGGTCATGTCGGACGGCACGGAGCTCGACGGCACCGTCGTCGGCTCGTCCTCGGAGTACGACCTCGCGGTGGTGCACATCGACAAGACCGGCCTGACCCCGCTGGTGCTCGCGGACTCCGACCAGGTCCAGGTGGGGGAGCCGGTCGTCGCCGTCGGCTCGCCGCTCGGCCTCGAGTCGACCGTGACCACGGGCATCGTGTCCGCGCTCCACCGGCCCGTCACCACGTCGGAGAGCGCGTCGACGGCCTTCGTCGACGCGATCCAGACCGACGCCGCGATCAACCCCGGGAACTCGGGCGGCCCGCTCATCAACGCCGCGGGCGAGGTGATCGGCATCAACTCCGCCATCGCCACCCTGTCCACCACGTCGAGCAGCTCCGGCTCCATCGGCCTGGGCTTCTCCATCACGTCCAACCAGGCGCGACGCACCGCCGAGGAGCTGATCTCCACCGGAGTGGCCACGTATCCGGTCATCGGCGTCATGCTCGACGGCACGTACACCGGTGAGGGCGTGCAGGTGGCGAACACGGCTGACGGCGTGGTCTCCGGAAGCCCGGCGGACCAGGCCGGCATCAAGCCCGGCGACGTGATCACAGCGATCGACGGTCGACCCGTGACGCAGTCCGACGAGCTGGTCGTCGCGATCCGCGCCAAGGCCCCTGGCGACGAGGTGACGCTCACCATCCAGTCAGGCGACTCGACCAAGGACGTCGTGGTGACCCTCGCGGCGAACGACGCCGTCGTCTTCAGCGACAACGGCTCCTCCTCCGGTTCGGGAGGCTCGCTGCCTGAGCCGTCCTCGCCGAGCAACTGACAAGGGGCACAATAGGGACCGTGTTCGACATCAACGGGAGCGAGTTCCTCAACATCGTGGTGCTCGCGATGATCGTGGTGGGTCCCCAACGCCTCCCCGAGTATGCGCAGCAGCTGCGCAGGCTCGCGAAGCAGGCGCGCGACCTCCTGCGTCAGGGTCAGCAGACCTTGACGCAGGAGGTCGGCACCGATGTCGACTGGACGCAGTACGACCCGCGGCAGTACGACCCGCGGCGCATCGTGCGCGAGGCGCTCACCGACGATGCACCGTCGCCCGGCGCTGCGACCACGACGGCGCCCTCGGTGCCCCGTAAGCGTCATCCGCTCGCGCAGCGCAGCGCGTCGGCCCCCTACGACCCTGAGGCGACCTGACGGCGACGTACCGATCACGGTCGGGGCTTTGACACAATGGCCTGCATGAAGCCTCGCGTGTTCTCGGCAATGCAGCCCACCTCGGAGTCCCTCCATCTCGGCAACTACCTTGGCGCGCTGCTGCAGTGGGTGCGGCTGCAGGACACGCACGACGCCATCTACTCCGTCGTGGACCTGCACGCGCTGACCGTCGCACCCGACCCGTCGGTCCTTCGTGACAGGACCCGCCGTACGGCGGCGCAGTACCTGGCCGCAGGCGTGGACCCCGAGCGCTCGCTGCTGTTCGTGCAGTCGCACGTGCCGCAGCACGTCGAGCTGATGTGGATCCTGTCGACGTTCACGGGCATGGGTGAGGCCGGCCGCATGACCCAGTTCAAGGACAAGTCCGCGAAGGTCGGAGAGTCGGGCACCAACGTCGGCCTGTTCACCTACCCCGTCCTCATGGCCGCCGACATCCTCCTGTACGACACGAACGTGGTGCCCGTCGGCGAGGACCAGCGCCAGCATCTTGAGCTCTCCCGCGACCTCGCGCAGCGGCTCAACACGCGCCTGGGCGAAGGCACCGCCGTGATCCCGGAGCCGCACATCGTCAAGGAGGTCGCCAAGATCCAGGACCTCCAGGATCCGACCAAGAAGATGTCCAAGTCGGCCTCGAGCCCCAAGGGCCTCATCGAGATCCTCCAGGAACCCAAGGCGATCGCGAAGAACATCAAGTCGGCGACCACCGACACCGAGACCGTGATCCGCTACGACGAGGACGCGAAGCCGGGCGTCTCCAACCTGCTGCGCATCTACTCCGCGTTCACCGGGCGTGCCGTCGACGCGATCGTCGCCGACTACGAGGGCAAGATGTACGGCCACCTCAAGTCCGACCTGGCCGACGTGGTCGTGGAGGCGCTCACGCCCGTGCACGACTCCGCCATGGAATGGATCGAGTCGCCCGAGCGGTTGGACTCCGTGCTGGCAGACGGCGCCGCCAAGGCGTCGGCCGTCGCGCAGGTCACGCTCGACCGCATCTACGATCGAGTGGGGCTGCTGCCCGCGCTGCATCGCTGACCGCCGCACCAGAGCCGAGGGGGGAGGGAGCCGTCATGGCCCACGAACCTGAGCCCGACGAGCCGGAGGTCGACACCTCCACGCTCGCACTTCGCAAGGGCGAGGTGATGGCACAGGCCAAGGACGCCGCCGCGCGCGGCAGACGTATCAAGGCGTGGTGGGACGGCACGTCCTGGGCCAAGGGCCTCAGGCGGTTCTCGCTCCAGAACGGCGTGGTCCTCTCCGGCGGAATCGCCTACTTCACCCTCGCCTCGGTCGCCGCGGGCGTCGTCGTGGCGACCACGCTCGCCACCGTGTTCCTCGCGGGCAACACGGAGCTGCGCAGCTCGCTCGTCGACTATCTGGCGGGCGCCGTGCCCGGACTCATCGACACGGGTGGCACGGCCGGCCTGATCACCGCCGACGACCTCGGCTCGGGCAGCGCGACCACCATCGCGGGCGTGGTCGGCCTCATCTCCTTCTTCATCCTGATCAACACGGCCACGCGCTTCATCAGAGGCCTGCGCACGAGCATCAGGACCATGCTCGGCGAGGAGTACGCGTCGCCTGTGGTCGGCAAGCTCAAGGACCTCGCCGCGCTCGTGGGACTGCTGCTCATCGCGCTCGTCGGGCTCACCATCCAGGTGGTGGCGACGACCGCCGCCCAGTGGTTCGCCGGGCTGATCGATGTCGCGATGCCGTGGTGGGGGGTGCGCCTCATCGGCGTCGGCGCCGGCGTGATCGCGGACATGCTCTACGTCGCGCTCGCACTGATGGTGCTGGGAGGCGCGCGGTGGTCGCTCCGGCTCGTGTGGATCATCCTGGTGGCGGCGCTGTCGATCGGCGTGCTGCGCATCGGCGTCAGCTACGTGGTGAGCGGCGCGACCGAGAGCGCGGTCCTCGTGCCGTTCGCTGCCGCGATCACGCTCCTGGTGTTCGTCGACTACGTGAACAGGATCATCCTGATGTGCGCTGCCTGGCTCGGCGCGCATCACGTGGAGTCCGAGGTGGGGCAGGCCCACCATGCGGATATGGAGGACGATGCATGGGAGGTTGTCGAGGGGCGACGCGCGGGTCGGATCGGCGTCACGACGGCTCGGGCGGCCGTGAAGCGCCCGGTGTCGTAGGCGCGCCCGCCCCTCCGGGTGAACCAGTGTCGGTTCTGGCGGCTCGCCGCTTGCGAGGGGTGGCTCAGTGACGCGGCAGAGCGCCGGGCGGCACACGGTCACCCGTCAGATGCAGTGACCTCTCAGAACCGACACTGGTTCACCCGGATCGGGGACGGGTGCGGGTGAGGGTGACGGTCAGATCTCGCCGGTGTTGAGAGCCTTCTTCACCTCGGAGATCGCCTTTGTCACCTCGATGCCGCGCGGGCACGCCTCGGTGCAGTTGAACGCCGTGCGGCACTTCCACACGCCGGCCTTGTCGTTGAGGATCTCCAGGCGATCCCACTGGCCCTCGTCGCGCGAGTCGAAGATGAACCGGTGCGCGCCCACGATCGCCTGGGGGCCGAAGAACTGGCCGTCGGTCCAGAACACCGGGCACGCGGAGGTGCAGGCCGCGCACATGATGCACTTGGTCGTGTCGTCGTAGCGCTCGCGCTCCGCGGGGGTCTGCAGGCGCTCGCGCTCCGGCGCGGGGCCGCTCGTCATGAGGAACGGCATGATCTCGCGGTAGGAGGCGAAGAACGGCTCCATGTCCACGATCAGGTCCTTCTCCACCGGCAACCCCTTGATCGGCTCGATCAGGATCGGCTTCGCCGGGTTGAGGTCCTTGAGCAGCGTCTTGCAGGCCAGACGGTTGCGGGCGTTGATCCGCATCGCGTCTGATCCGCACACGCCGTGCGCGCAGGAGCGACGGAACGCGAGCGAGCCGTCCACGTCCCACTTGACCTTGTGCAGGGCGTCGAGCACACGGTCGGTGGCGTGGGCCTGGATCCGGAACTCCTCCCAGTACTCCTCGCCTGCGCCGTGCTCGGAGGTGCCCTCCGGGTTCATGCGGCGGATGCGCAGCGTCACCTCGAAGGAGGGGACCTCGCCTGCGGGCGTCGATGCTTCGGCGGTCGCGGTCATGTCTTCCTCCTTCTCAGTACTTTCGTTCCATCGGCTCGTACTTCGTGACCACGACGGGCTTGTAGTCGAGCCGGAGCTCCTCACCGCCGTAGACCATGGTGTGGACCATGAACCTCTCGTCGTCGCGGGTGGGGAAGTCCTCGCGGTAGTGGCCGCCTCGTGACTCCTCGCGGTTGAGGGCGCCGAGCGTGACCACCTCGGCCAGCTCGAGCAGGAAGCTCAGCTCCAGTGCCTCCAGCAGGTCCGTGTTGTAGCGCTTGCCGCGGTCATGGATCGCGATTCCTGCGTACCGCTGCTTCAATGCTGCGATGTCGTCACGCGCGGTGGTCAGGGACTCCGCATCGCGGAACACCTGGACGTTGCGGTCCATCGTGGCCTGCAGCTCGCGTCGCAGCTGCGCCACAGACTCCGCGTCGGAGGAGCCCACGGTGCTGCGCAGACGCTCGACTGTCTCGAGGAGCGGCGCGGCGGCGGACTCGTCCAGCGGTGCCGCCTCGGCGGTCGCGAGCGCGTGCTCCGCCGCGGCGATGCCCGCTCGGCGGCCGAACACGTTGATGTCAAGCAGCGAGTTGGTGCCCAGACGGTTCGCGCCGTGCACGGAGACACAGGCGCACTCGCCGGCCGCGTAGAGGCCCTTCACCTTGTCGGTGTTGTTGCGCAGCACCTCGCCGTGGACGTTGGTGGGGATGCCGCCCATCGCGTAGTGCGCCGTCGGGTAGACGGGCACCGGCTCCGTGTAGGGCTCGACGCCCAGGTAGGTGCGAGCGAACTCGGTGATGTCAGGCAGCTTCGCGTCGATGTGCGCGGGCTCCAGATGCGTGAGGTCCAGCAGCACGTAGTCCTTGTGGGGACCGCAGCCACGTCCCTCGCGCACCTCGTTGGCCATGGCGCGGGCCACCATGTCGCGCGGCGCCAGGTCCTTGATGGTAGGCGCGTATCGCTCCATGAAGCGCTCGCCCTCGCTGTTGCGCAGGATGCCGCCCTCACCACGCGCGGCCTCCGACAGCAGGATGCCCAGGCCCGCGAGGCCTGTCGGGTGGAACTGGAAGAACTCCATGTCCTCGAGCGGCAGGCCCGCGTTGAACGCGATCGCCATGCCGTCGCCGGTGAGCGTGTGTGCGTTGGAGGTGGTCTTGAAGACCTTCCCGGCGCCCCCCGTCGCGAAGATCACGGACTTCCCGCGGAACGTGTGGATCTCCCCGGTCGCGAGCTCGTAGGCGACGACGCCGGCGACCGACACGTCGTCACCGCTCGGGGTCGACTGCGGGTCCTTGTCGAGGATCAGGTCGAGCACGTAGAACTCGTTGAAGAACTCGACCTCCTGCTTCACGCACTGCTGGTACAGCGTCTGCAGGATCATGTGCCCGGTGCGGTCTGCCGAGTAGCAGGCACGACGCACGGCGGCCTCGCCGTGGTTGCGGGTGTGGCCGCCGAATCGGCGCTGATCCACGTGGCCGTCCTCGGTGCGGTTGAACGGCAGCCCCATGTTCTCGAGGTCAAGCACGGCCTGGATGGCCTCGTTGCACAGGATCTCCGCGGCGTCCTGGTCCACCAGGTAGTCGCCGCCCTTGATCGTGTCGAATGTGTGCCACTCGGCGTTGTCGTCCTCGACGTTGCTGAGCGCCGCCGCGATGCCGCCCTGGGCGGCGCCCGTGTGCGAGCGGGTCGGGTAGAGCTTCGAGATCACCGCGGTGCGCGCCCGCGTGGAGCTCTCGAGGGCGGCACGCATGCCGGCGCCACCGGCGCCGACGATGACGACGTCGTACTCGTGAAGGGTCATCGAATTTCCTCGCAAGATCAGCCAGCGACGCTGGCGCAGAAGCCGGGCAGCAGGGACGGGTCGGCGTCGACGGGACACGGGTCGAAGGTCCAGATCACCAGCGAGCCGAGGACGATGACGGCCACCACCGCCACGCCCAGCACGCTGTGCAGCACCTTGCGCGTGGTCGTCCTGTGAGCGTAGTCGTTGATCAGCAGCCGCATCCCGTTGCCGCCGTGGATCAGCGCGAGCACCAGCATCAGGAAGTCCGCGACCTGCCAGTACCAGGCCGCCCACTTGCCGGCGACGAAGGCGAAGTCGATCTGGCTGACGCCCTCGCCGAGCACCAGGTTGACGATGAGGTGCGTGAAGATCAGCAGCATCAGGATCGCGCCGGAGATGCGCATGAACATCCACGACCACCGCTCAGCGTTGTGGCGCATGCGACCGGTGCGGATCCGCTCGTGAGGGGCGGAGAGCTGGGGGGCGGTCATCATGCACCTCCGAAGACGCTCATGAGGTGGCGCGGCAGGAATCCTGCCATCAGCACGACGAAGATGATCCAGACCGCCCACGCGAGCTTCTTCTGATGGCGCAGGGCCCACGTGGAGTTGTCCACCGCGATGATGCGCAGCCCGTTGAAGGCGTGCAGGACGATCGCGGCGACGAGCCCCGCCTCGACAAGCCCGTACAGCGGGGTCTTGTAGCTTCCGATCACCTCGTTGTACGCCTCCGGCGACACCCTCACGAGCGCCGTGTCGGTCACGTGGATGAGCAGGAAGAAGAAGATGGCCACGCCGGTGGATCTGTGGATGAGCCACATCCACATGCCTTCGTGACCGCGGTAGAGCGTCGGTGCGGGGGACACTGCCATCCCTTCGTCGTTGATGGATGAACTGATTTTCATCCTAGTCTGGGACCTGTGACCCAAGCGACACCCCGATCACGCGCCATCGACGACCTCGTGGCCATCGTTCCTGCGGGAGGCGTCGGCTCGCGCCTGTGGCCTCTGTCGCAGCCTCATCGGCCCAAGTTCCTCCTGGACCTGCTCGGCACGGGGAGCACCCTGATCCAGGACACGGTGACGCGGCTTTCGGAGCTCACCGACGAGGTCTACATCGTCACCGGCGCCAGGCACGCCGACGCGGTCGCGGAGCAGGTGCCGACGGTGCCCGCGGAGCGGCTCATCGCTGAGCCGAGCCCACGCGACTCGATGGCGGCCATCGCGCTCGCCGCGGCGGTCGTCGAGCACCGCCGCGGTCCGTCCGTGGTCGGCTCCTTCGCTGCCGACCACGTCATCACCGAGGCCGAGGCGTTCGCCGAGGCCGTCGCGACCGCGGTCGAGGCCGCGCGCACGGGCATGATCGTCACCATCGGCATCGAGCCGACCGAGCCGTCGAGCGCGTTCGGCTACATCCGCCAGGGCGAGCCGCTCGCCGGTGTGGAGGGGGCGCTTCAGGTGGTCGCCTTCACCGAGAAGCCCGACGCTGAGACCGCCCAGACCATGCTCGCGGACGGCGGCTACGTGTGGAACGCCGGCATGTTCGTGGTGCGCACCGACGTGCTGCTGGGGCACCTGGAACGGCTCCAGCCCGCGATCGCCGCGGGGGCGCGCGCGCTCGCGGCCGCATGGGACGGTCCCGACCGTGCGGAGGCGCTCGAGCGGATCTGGCCCACGCTGACGCGGATCGCGATCGACCACGCCATCGCCGAGCCGGTGGCGCTCGAGGGCGGCGTGGCGGTGGTTCCCGCGTCGCTCGGCTGGCACGACATCGGCGACTACGACTCGCTCGCCTCGATGCTCACGCCCTCGGACGACGGCGTCATCGCGATCGGGTGCGCGGCTCCCGTCGGCCTGGTGAGGTCGACAGGCGCGCTCGTGGTCGGGGGGACCAGGCCCGTCGCGATCGTGGGGCTGGACGACGCGGTGGTCGTGGAGACGGACGAGGCCCTGCTCGTCACCACCAGGCAGGCGGCGCAGGCCGTCAAGGATGCGGGCGCGGCCGTCGCACGCGACTGATCTGCGTCCCGGTGCCGGATCGTGACCGATTCGTTGCACAAGGCGCTCTTCCTGGCAGGTTCCTGAAACAATTCGCGCGTAGGGTGTTTGGCGACGCTCAGCCTGGCGTCACTCTGGCCAGACACAGTGAGGAACCACCACTCATGAAGAACACCCTGCGCTTCGGCGCGGTCGCCGCGGTTGGCGCTCTTGCGCTCGTGGCCTGCTCGTCGGCTCCCGAGGAGACCGGCGCGACCGCCTCCGATTCCGCCGCTGCCACCGCCTCGTACAAGGCGTGCATGGTCTCCGACGCCGGCGGCTTCGACGACGCCTCGTTCAACCAGGCCGGTTACGAGGGACTGCAGACCGTCGCCGCCGACCTCGGCATCCAGTACAACTCGGCGCAGTCGACCTCGGACGCCGACTACGCGCCCAACATCGCCGCGATGATCGCCGACGGCTGCGACCTCACCATCACCGTGGGCTTCCTGCTTGCCGACGCGACGGCTGAGGCCGCCGCCGCGAACCCCGACTCGGACTTCGCGATCATCGACAACACGTACGAGACCCCGATCGACAACGTGAAGCCGCTGACCTTCGAGACGGACGAGGCTGCGTTCCTCGCGGGCTACGGCGCCGCAGCCGCCACCAAGACCGGCATCGTCGCCACCTTCGGCGGCATGCAGATCCCGACCGTCACCATCTTCATGGACGGCTTCCTGGACGGCGTGAACTACTACAACGAGCAGAAGGGCACCAGCGTCAAGGTCCTGGGCTGGGACGGCACGAACGGCTCGTTCGCCGACAGCTTCGACGACACGACCAAGGGCCAGTCGCTCTCGCAGGGCTTCATCGACCAGGGTGCGGACATCATCATGCCCGTCGCCGGTCCGGTGGGTCAGGGCACCCTCGCCGCAGCGAAGGCCGCAGGTGCGCCCGGCAACATCTGGGTCATCGGCGTCGACTCCGACTGGACGCTTACGCAGGGCGCCGTGGACCCCGACTACCCCAGCTACGTCCTGACCTCGGTCATGAAGCAGATGGGACCGGCCGTGTACCAGGTCGTCTCCGAGGCCGCGGCTGGCAACTACTCCGCTGACCCGTACGTCGGCACGCTCGAGAACGACGGCGTCGGCCTCCCGGGCTGGGCCGCGGGCACGCTCGACGACGCCACCCTGGCCGAGATCGACACGATCAAGGCAGGCATCATCGACGGCTCCATCGCGCCGTAACAAACCCTGTCGGACCAGGTCCGACGCGAGGGGCGCGCTGCTTGGACGCGGCGCGCCCCTCGTGCTTGACTGACCCTGTGCGCGGCCCCGGCGCGGGGCGTGCGCGGGACACCTTCGAAAGGCAGTGACGAGTGAGACTCGAACTGAAGGGGATCACCAAGCGCTTCGGCACCTTCACCGCGAACGACGCCATCGACCTGGTCGTCGAGTCCGGGACGGTGCATGCGCTCCTTGGAGAGAACGGCGCCGGCAAGTCGACGCTGATGAATGTGCTGTTCGGGCTCTACGACGCGGACGAGGGGCAGATCCTGCTCGACGGCGCGCCCGCGGACTTCGACGGCCCTGGCGATGCGATGGCCGCAGGCATCGGCATGGTGCACCAGCACTTCATGCTCGTGCCGCCCTTCAGCGTCGCTGAGAACGTCATGCTCGGCCACGAGCAGGTGACCGGGCCTGCGAAGCTGCTCGACATCGACGCGGCCAGGGCCAAGGTCAAGGAGATCTCCGACCGTTTCAAGTTCGACGTGGACCCTGACGCGATCATCGAGGATCTGCCCGTCGGAGCCCAGCAGCGGGTCGAGATCATCAAGGCGCTGTCGCGCGACGCGAAGGTCCTGATCCTCGACGAGCCCACCGCCGTGCTCACCCCGCAGGAGACGGACGAGCTCCTCGCGATCGTCAAGGACCTGCGCGACTCCGGCACCGCCGTGGTGCTGATCACCCACAAGCTCCGCGAGGTCCAGGCCGTCGCCGACACCATCACCGTCATCCGCCGCGGCAAGGTCGTCGGCACGGCCGCGCCCACAGCCTCGCAGGAGGAGCTCGCGTCCCTGATGGTCGGCCGCGATGTCTCCATGACCGTGGACAAGACGCCGGCCAAGCCTGGCAAGGTCGTGCTGCGCGTCGACGACATGTCGGTCGTCGACCCTGAGGGCATCGCACGTCTCAAGCACGTGTCCTTCGACGTGCGCGCGGGAGAGATCCTCGCGATCGCCGGAGTCCAGGGCAACGGCCAGACCGAGCTCACCGAGGCTCTGCTCGGCGTCATCCCCACCACGAGCGGCATCGCGCTGCTCGACAACGAGATCATCACCGGCATGTCGATCAAGGACGTGCTGATGTCCGGCATGGGCTTCGTCCCTGAGGACCGGACCGAGGACGGGCTCGTCGCGGACTTCACCATCGCGAACAACCTGATCCTCGACCTGCACGACAAGGAGCCTTACTCGAAGGGCCTCGCCCTGCGGCCCAAGGTCATCGAGGAGCAGGCGGTCAGGCACGTCGAGCAGTTCGACATCCGCACCACCTCGGTGGAGGCGACCGCAGGATCGCTCTCGGGCGGCAATCAGCAGAAGGTGGTGCTCGCACGCGAGCTGTCACGGTCGCTGAAGCTGCTCATCGCGTCCCAGCCGACACGTGGACTCGACGTCGGCTCGATCGAGTTCGTCCACAAGCGCATCATCGCCGAGCGCGATGCGGGCGCGGCCGTCATCATCGTCAGCTCTGAGCTTGACGAGGTCCTGGCCCTCGCCGACCGCATCGCGGTCATGTATCACGGTCAGATCGTGGGCATCGTGCCCCCCGACACGGATCGCGACACCCTCGGCCTCATGATGGCCGGAGCCCACACGGAGGAGGCGGCGTGAGCGCCGAGGCAGTGCAGAAGGGCGACGGCGCCCCCACCGAGGAGGGCCGCGACTGGCGCGGCCTGCTGCGCGAGATCACGGAGAGCTCGTGGCTCGTCGTGCTGCTCGCGGTCGTCGCGTCGCTCGTGATCGGCGCGATCCTCATCATCTTCGCGGACCCCGACGTCGACGCGGCGGCCAAGTACTTCTTCGCCCGTCCCATGGACACCATCAGCGCCGCGTGGAACGCGGTCTTCAGCGCCTATGACGCCATGTTCCGTGGCTCGGTGTGGAACTACACCGCGGACTCGTTCTCCCAGCAGCTGAGGCCGTTGACCGAGACCCTCACGATCGCGACGCCCCTGATCTTCGCGGGCCTCGGCCTCGGCATGGGCTTCCGTGCGGGCCTGTTCAACATCGGTGCGCAGGGGCAGATCATCATGGGCGCCATGCTCGGCGGCTGGGTCGGGTTCGCGTGGCATCTGCCCGCCGGCCTGCACCTGCTCGTCGCGGTGCTCGCCACGATCCTCGGCGGCGCGCTCTGGGGCTTCATCCCCGGTCTCCTGAAGGCCAAGACAGGCGCGCACGAGGTGATCGTGACGATCATGCTCAACTACGTCGCCGCGAACCTGCTGGCGTACGCGCTCAGCACCGACGCCTTCCAGCGTCCCGGGTCCGACAACCCGCAGTCGCCGATCATCGACACGACAGCGCAGTACCCGCTGATCCTCGGCTCCAGCTACCGCCTGCACCTCGGCTTCCTGCTGGCGATCGCCGCCGCATTCGGGGTCTGGTGGCTCATGGAGCGCTCCACCTGGGGCTTCCGCTTCCGCGCAGTCGGTGCGAACCCGCGAGCGGCACGCACCGCAGGCATGAACGTGTCGTTCGGCATCATCGCGGTGATGACGATCGCGGGTGCGCTCGCAGGCCTCGCCGGCTCCGCGCAGATCCTCGGCACCGAGAAGACCCTCACCGCAGGCATCGCCGGCTCCTTCGGGTTCGACGCGATCACGGTGGCGCTGCTCGGCCGCTCGCGTCCCTTCGGCACCGTCCTCGCGGGTCTCCTGTTCGGCGCCTTCCGTGCGTCAGGTCCCACGCTGCAGGTCGCGGCGGGGCTGCCCGTCGACATCGTGCTGATCCTCCAGTCGCTGATCGTCCTGTTCATCGCGGCGCCGCCGCTGGTGCGGTTCCTGTTCCGACTCCCCACCCCCACGAACGAGAAGGTGGTGACGGCGTGACCGCAACACTTGAGACCCCGCAGACCCGGCAGCCCGAGCCGGAGATCGAGGCGGCGCCCAGCTGGCGCATGCCGATCGGTCTGGGCGTCGTCGGGCTGATCGCGTTCATCATCTTCGGGCTCGGCACGCCGGGCGGCACCTCCACGACCTTCGTGGTCTCGCGCACGCAGGACGCGATCCAGATCCCGTCGTGGACCCTGCCCGCGCAGCCGTTCGCCATCCTCTTCACCATCTGCGCCCTGCTGCTCGCAGGCGTGTCCGCATGGGGTGTCGCCACGCGACGCAAGCTCGGCACCTGGCTGCCGATCCTGTACGGCCTGGCTGTCATCGCCGCGGTCCTCGTATGGGCCGGCGCGGGGAAGTCCAGCACCTCGATCCAGGTGACGGGCCTGCTCATCGGGGCTCTGGTCCTCGCGACGCCGCTCGTGTTCGGCGCGCTCGCCGGCGTGGTCTGCGAGCGCTCCGGCATCGTGAACATCGCCATCGAGGGCCAGCTGCTCGCGGGGGCGTTCATGGCGGCGCTCGTCGCCGGAGCCGCGACCTCCATGACCGGCTCGGCGACCGTCGGCGCGTATGCGGGCCTGATCGCCGCGCCCGTCGCGGGTGCGTTCCTCGGCGTGCTGCTGAGCCTGTTCGCGGTCCGGTACTGGGTGGACCAGATCGTCGTCGGCGTGGTCCTCAACGTGCTCGCCGTCGGCCTCACGAACTTCTTCTACGGCACCGTCATGAAGACGAACCCGGACCTCAACCGAGCCATCGGCCTTCCCGACCTGCCGATCCCGCTGCTGTCCGACATCCCCGTCGTCGGCCCGGTCCTGTTCGACCAGAACCTGCTCGTGTACCTCATGTACGGGCTCGTCGTCGTGCTCAACGTCATGCTGTTCAAGTCCCGCTGGGGCCTTCGCGTGCGGGCGGTCGGCGAGCACCCCAAGGCCGCCGACACCGTCGGCATCAAGGTCAACCGGACCCGCGTGCGCAACACGATCCTCGGCGGCGCGATCGCCGGTCTGGGCGGCGCGTTCTTCACGGTCGCCTCCGGTCTCGCGTTCAACAAGGAGATGACGGGTGGCAAGGGCTACATCGCGCTCGCCGCGATGATCCTGGGCCGGTGGAGCCCCAAGGGTGCGCTCGCCGCGGCGGTGCTCTTCGGATTCGCCGACTCGCTGCGCGAGCAGTTCGGGATCATCGGCACGTCGATCCCCTCCCAGTTCCTGGCGATGCTGCCGTACCTCGCGACGATCTTCGCCGTCGCCGGGCTCGTGGGCCACGTGCGCCCGCCGGCCGCCGAGAACATCCCCTACAAGAAGTAGAGCTCATGCCTGACATCGATTGGGAGGCGCTTCGCGAGGCAGCGCGCGACGCGTCCACCCGGGCCTACGTGCCGTACTCGAAGTACCCGGTCGGCGCCGCCGCGCTGACCGACACCGGCAACATCGTGACCGGCGCGAACGTCGAGAACGCCAGCTACGGGCTGACCCTGTGCGCCGAGTGCGCGCTCGTGTCCAAGCTGCACACCGACGCGCTCGGCAAGCGCCTCGTCGCGTTCGCCTGCGTGGATGCGGCTGGCTCGGTGCTGCAGCCGTGCGGCCGATGCCGCCAGCTGCTGTACGAGTTCGGCGGCGAGACCCTGCTCATCGACGGCCCCGAGGGCACGCTCACGATGACCGACATCCTTCCCTGGGCCTTCGGCCCGCAGCACCTCGAGGAGACCTGATCCCATGGCCGAGCGCCACGACGCCGTCGACGTCATCATCACCAAGCGTGACGGCGGCACCCTGACCGACGACCAGATCGACTGGGTCGTCGACGCCTACACGAGGGGAGTCGTCGCCGACGAGCAGATGAGCTCCCTCGCGATGGCGATCCTCCAACGAGGCATGACCCGTGCCGAGATCGCTCGCTGGACCCAGGCGATGATCAACACCGGTGAACGGCTCGACTTCTCGTCGCTGAGCCGCCCCACAGCCGACAAGCACTCCACCGGCGGCGTGGGCGACAAGATCACGCTCCCGCTCGCCCCGCTCGTCGCCGCCTGCGGCGTCGCGGTGCCGCAGCTGTCGGGCCGCGGCCTCGGCCACACCGGAGGCACCCTCGACAAGCTCGAGTCGATCCCCGGCTGGAACGCCGCGATGTCGAACGAGCAGATGCTCCAGCAGCTCGAGAGCGTGGGCGCCGTGATCTGCGCAGCCGGCTCGGGGCTGGCCCCCGCCGACAAGAAGCTCTACGCGTTGCGGGACGTCACCGGCACCGTCGAGGCGATCCCCCTGATCGCGACGTCCATCATGTCCAAGAAGATCGCCGAGGGCACGGGCGTGCTCGTGCTCGACGTGAAGGTCGGATCCGGCGCCTTCATGAAGGACATCGACTCGGCACGCGAGCTCGCACGCACCATGGTGGATCTCGGGACCGACGCGGGCGTGCGCACGTCCGCGCTGCTCACGGACATGAGCACGCCGCTCGGACGCGGCATCGGGAACGCGCTCGAGGTCGAGGAGTCGCTCGAGGTGCTCGCCGGTGGCGGTCCCGCCGACGTCGTCGAGCTCACGGTCGCGCTCGCGCGCGAGATGCTCGCGGGCGCGGGCGTCACCGACGTGGACCCGGCGGACGCGCTCAAGGACGGTCGCGCCATGGACGCCTGGAACGCGATGATCCGTGCGCAGGGCGGAGACCCCACTGCACCGCTCGCCCAGGCGGAGCACGTGCATGAGATCCGCGCCGACCGCGACGGTGTCATCACCAGGATGGACGCGCTGGGAGTCGGCGTCGCCGCGTGGCGGCTCGGCGCCGGCCGTGCTCGCAAGGAGGACCCTGTCCAGGCCGGCGCAGGACTGTACCTGCACCGGACGCTGGGCGAGCCCGTCAAGGCCGGCGACGTGATCGCGACCCTGCACACCGACACCGAGGACCGCATGCCGCGTGGCATGCAGGCGCTCCAGGAGGCATGCGGCGGTGAGGGCGCGATCGAGATCGGCGACTCCGCCCCCGACCGTGTGATCGTGATGGACCGGATCGGCACCGCCACCCACTGATGGGCTGGACGCTGACGTCGGTCGTCGCCCGGACGCTTCGGCCGTTCGGGTGGGGCCGACGCTGGCTCGCCCAGCCCGCCGTCGAGCACGCTCAGCACCTTGCGGAGGCCGGCGCGCGTGAACGCGACGCGGCCGCGCGCGCCTGGGAGCGCCGGCTCGAAGGCTCCTCGCTCGCCGACCGTCGGGCGCTCGAGACCGCGCACGCCGAGCTCGACGCCGACAGCGACGTGATCCGGCGTGCCGGGGCGGCAGGTGCGCCCGTGGACTCGATCGCGGCGCTCGCCTCAGGGTGGCGGCGGCTCAACGATGACGCGAAGGCGGCGGCGCGCGATCCCTTCGCCGCGACGGTGGGGGTGCGGCGCGAAGGCCCCGTGGCGTTCGGCGTCGTCACGGCGCGGCAGGTGGATCAGACCACGTGCGGTGCCGCGGTCCTCGGCCTGATGCATGCGGCGACGGACCCCTTCGTCGCCATCTGGGTGGTGACCGGGCGGCTCTTCGCGGGCTACACGCCGGAGGCGGTCGCGGCTGCGATCATCGCCGGAGGAGCGGCCGCGGATGGGATCGAGGGCCGGTGGACGGCCGTGCAGCGTGGCCAGCACGCCGCGACCACGCGTCGCGCGCTCGGGCCGTTCGGCTGGCCACGGTCGCTGGGCACACCCCCGTGGAGGCTCGCGGACCTGACCCGGCCCTACGGCGTCAGGTATCGCTCGGCCGTGCTCGACGACCGGTCACAGGGCGCGGTACAGGCGATGGTGGCTCACGCGTCGGCCGCGCTCGCCGACGGACTGCTGGTGCCGCTGTACTCGGCCGGCGACTCGGACCTGGGGATCGACACGGTGGTGCCGCGGCATGTCGTCCTGCTCGTCGCAGCGACGGACGACGGGTTCCTTGCCTACGAGCCTGGCAGGGGCGCGCTCGTCGCGCTCGGGGCGGAGGCGTTCCGCGGGCCGGGACCGCGTCGTGCCGGCCTGGGCAACTGGAGCCGCGTCGCGTGGGTCGTCCTGCCGTCGCCCGCCGACGGACACTAGCCTGAGGTCATGACGCTCACCTCCCAAGAGATCCGTGCCCTCCCCAAGGTCGTGCTCCACGATCACCTCGACGGCGGGCTCCGACCCGAGACCCTGATCGAGCTCGCGGGCGAGATCGGCTACGAGCTTCCCTACGCGGACCCGGAGATGCTCGCCAAGCACTTCGTGGCGAACGCCAACTCGGGCTCGCTCGTCAAGTACCTCGAGGCGTTCACGCACACCATGGCGGTGATGCAGACCGCCGAGAACCTCACCCGGATCGCTCGTGAGGCCGTCCTCGATCACGCGCGCGACGGCGTCGTGTACGTGGAGCTCCGCTACGCGCCAGAGCAGCACTGCGAGCAGGGCCTGATCATGCAGCAGGTCGTGGACGCGGTCCAGGCGGGCCTCGAGGAGGGCGTGTCGGACGCGCTCGAGGAGGGGTACACGATCCGCGCGGCCGCCCTGCTGTGCGCGATGCGCCAGGCGGACCGTTCGCTCGAGGTCGCGGAGCTGGCGCTCGCGAACTGGGGCACCGGCTGCGTGGGCTTCGACATCGCGGGTCCCGAGCTCGGGTTCCCGCCCGCGAAGCACGCTCCCGCCTTCTCACTGCTGCGCGACGCGCTGTTCCCGGTGACGATCCATGCAGGCGAGGCCGACGGGCTCGGATCGCTGTCGCAGGCGCTTGGCATGGGAGCCGCTCGACGCATCGGCCATGGGGCGCGCATCACCGAGGACATCACGGACTTCGGCACCGAGCTGCCGGTGTTCGGGCACATCGCGCAGTACGTGCTCGATCAACAGATCGTGCTGGAGATGTGCCCCACGTCCAACGTGCACACGGGGACGGCCCCGTCGATCGCGGAGCACCCCATCCACGAGCTGCGTGATCTGGGCTTCGCGGTGACCGTCAACACGGATGACAAACTGATGTCGGGTGTGGACATGGTGAGCGAGTTCCAGGAGCTGGTGGACGTCGGCTGGTCCAAGACCGACCTCTTCGAGGTCACGCTCGCCGCCGCGTGGGGCGCTTTCCTGCCCTATGACGAGCGAGCCGATCTGGCGGATCTGATCGTCGAAGCCTACGGGATGGACGAGTAGCGGCACCCTGCGCCGCACTAGGCTGGGCCCATGACTCTTTCCCGCTCCGAGCTCGCGAAGCACGTCGATCACACCCTCCTCAAGCCGGAGGCCACGCCCGCTGATGTCGCGGCGCTCGTCGCGGAGGGCGCCGCGCTCGGCGTGTTCTCCGTATGCGTGTCCCCGTCGATGCTCCCGATCGCGACGCCCACCGGGCTTGCGGTCGCGACCGTGTGCGGCTTCCCGTCGGGCAAGCACCACTCGTCCGTGAAGGCGGCCGAGGCGGCGCTCAGCATCGAGCAGGGCGCCGACGAGGTGGACATGGTGATCGACATCGCGGCCGCCAACGAGGGTCGGTTCGAGGATGTGCAGGCTGACGTGGCCGCTGTGCGGGCGGCGGTGCCTGCCGGGAAGATCCTCAAGGTCATCATCGAGTCGGCGGCGCTGACCGATGACGCGATCGTGGGCGCGTGCCGCGCGTCGGAGGCTGCGGGCGCGGACTTCGTGAAGACGTCCACCGGATTCCACCCGGCGGGTGGAGCCTCGGTCCACGCGGTCGCTCTCATGGCGAAGACCGTCGGCGGACGCCTGGGGGTCAAGGCCTCCGGCGGGATCCGCACGGCGGCTGACGCGCTCGCCATGATCGAGGCGGGCGCGACCCGACTGGGGCTGTCGGGCACCGCCGCAGTGCTCGACGGCTTGGACGGTGCCGTCACCGAGACCCCGGGCGACGGCGGGTACTGACCGGACGCTCCAGGCATGCGACCATGATCCGGTGAAGGTTCCTCGGCTCGACGAGCTCGTGCTGATGCGGCGCGTGCGCGATCGCATCGACCGGGAGCATGCGCTGCCGCTCGACGTCGAGGCGCTCGCCCGCGGCGTCCACATGTCGTCGGGGCATCTGAGCAGGCGGTTCAAGGCCGCCTTCGGGGAGGCCCCTTACTCGTACCTGATGACCCGTCGGGTGGAGCGTGCGATGGCGTTGCTGCGCCGGGGCGACACGTCAGTGACGGAGGCGTGCTTCACCGTCGGCTTCTCCTCGCTCGGCACGTTCTCCACACGTTTCGCGGAGCTGGTCGGCATGCCCCCGTCCGACTACAGGGATCGGGCCGCGACGCATCCGCTCGACCTCCCCACGTGCGTCGTCAAGGTCGCCTCGCGGCCGGTCAGGAATCGAGAAGCGCCCCCGCTCGGCCCCGCGTAGCGTGGGCAGCATGAACCTCACGATCCAGCACACGTTCGTCCCTCACACCGACCCGGAGGCGTCGCTCGCGTTCTACCGGGATGCGCTCGGCTTCGAGGTGCTGAACGACGTCGGCAACGGGACGATGCGATGGATCACGGTGGGACCGGCAGGCGGCGGCGCCACCGTCGTGCTGCATCCGCCGGCGGTGGATCCCGGCATCACGGACGACGAGCGGCGGACCGTCGCGGAGATGATGGCGAAGGGCACGTACGCCTCGCTCGTCCTCGCGACCGACGACGTGGACGGTGCGTTCGCCGCCATCGAGGCGACGGGCGCCGAGGTGGTCCAGGAGCCTGCCGACCAGCCGTACGGGGTGCGGGACTGCGCCTTCCGTGATCCCGCCGGGGCGATGGTCCGCATCCAGCAGCGCGCGTGACGGTGCGCCGCCGGAGGCGATGCGGTGCAAGAATCTCCTCGTTGCGCACGGCCACCCGGAGGGCCGCCGCAGAGGAGGGACGATGACCGACCACGCCGCCACGCAGCGCACCGCAGTGGCAGGGCACCTGGCCGACACGCATGACCTGATCAAGGTCAGGGGCGCACGCGAGAACAACCTCAAGGACGTCTCCGTCGACCTGCCGAAGCGTCGCCTCACCGTGTTCACGGGCGTGTCGGGCTCCGGCAAGTCCTCCCTGGTGTTCGACACGATCGCCGCGGAGTCGCGGCGCATGATCAACGAGACGTACTCGTCGTTCATCCAGGGGTTCATGCCCAGCCAGTCGCGTCCGGACGTCGACGTGCTCGAGGGCCTGACCACGGCGATCATCGTGGACCAGGAGCCGATGGGTGCGAACGTGCGCTCGACGGTCGGCACCGCGACGGACGTGCATGCGATGCTGCGCATCCTCTACGCACGCCTGGGCCAGCCGCAGGTGGGTCCACCTCAGGCGTTCTCGTTCAACGTCGCCAGCACGTCGGGCTCCGGCTCCGCGACGGTGACGCGGAAGGACGGCACCACGGCGCGCGAGCATCGCGAGTACTCCGTCACGGGCGGCATGTGCGTGCGCTGCGAGGGAACGGGTCGGGTGAGCGAACTCGACCTCACGCAGGTCCTCGACGACTCGCGGTCGCTGGTGGAGGGCGCCATCACCATCCCGGGCTACACGGCCGACGGCTGGATGGTGCGGACGTACTCGGAGTCGGGGTTCCTCGACCCCGACAAGCCGATCAAGGACTACTCGAAGCGCGAGCGCGACGACCTGCTGTACAAGGAACCGACGAAGGTGCGGATCAACGGGATCAACCTGACATACGAGGGTCTGATCCCTAAGATCCAGAAGTCGATGCTGTCCAAGGACAAGGACGCGATGCAGCCCCACATCAGGGCCTTCGTGGACAGGGCCGTGACGTTCCAGGTCTGCCCCGACTGCGGCGGCACCCGGCTGAGCGCGCTCGCCAGGTCGTCGAAGGTGGCGGGCAAGGGCATCGACGAGCTCGCGCAGATGCAGATCTCCGACCTCGCGGTCTGGATGCGCGAGCTGGACGCGCCGTCGGTCGGCCCGCTGCTCGACTCGCTGCGGGAGACCCTCGACTCGTTCGTCGAGATCGGCCTGGGCTACCTGTCGCTCGACCGCGCCGCCGGGTCGCTTTCCGGTGGCGAGGCGCAGCGCACCAAGATGATCCGGCACCTCGGTTCATCCCTCACCGACATCACGTACGTCTTCGACGAGCCGACCATCGGCCTGCACCCTCACGACATCCAGAGCATGAACGGCCTGCTGAGGCAGCTGCGCGACAAGGGCAACACCGTGCTGGTCGTGGAGCACAAGCCGGAGACGATCGCCATCGCTGACCATGTGGTCGACCTCGGTCCGGGCGCCGGCACCGCTGGAGGCGAGATCTGCTTCGAGGGCACCGTCGACGGGTTGCGTGCCTCGGACACGCTCACCGGGCGGCACCTGGGCTACCGGGCATCCCTCAAGCAGACGGTGCGTACGGGCAAGGACGCGATCCCGATTCGCGGCGCGTCTGCGAACAACCTGCGCGACGTGGACGTGGACGTGCCGTTGGGAGTGCTCACCGTGGTGACGGGCGTGGCGGGTTCGGGGAAGAGCTCGCTCATCCACGGCTCGATCCCGGCTCACGTGGGTGTCGTGACAGTCGACCAGCGCCCGATCAAGGGGTCACGGCGGTCCAACCCGGCTACCTACACCGGCGTGCTCGAGCCGATCCGCAAGGCGTTCGCCAAGGTCAACGGCGTGAAGCCCGCATTGTTCAGCGCCAACTCCGAGGGCGCGTGCCCGGTGTGCAACGGGGCGGGGATGGTCTACACGGAGCTGGGCGTGATGGAGACCGTCGCGAGCGTCTGCGAGGCATGCGAGGGACGCCGTTTCAGCGATGACGTCCTGCTCTACACCCTGGCAGGACGCTCGATCGCGGACGTGCTCGAGATGCCCGTCGCGGACGCGCTCGCGTACTTCTCCGAGGGTGAGTCCAAGAACCCTGCGGCAGCGAAGGTGCTGAGCCACCTGGTCGAGGTGGGTCTGGGCTACCTGGCGCTCGGGCAGCCGCTCACGACGCTCTCCGGCGGCGAGCGGCAGCGCCTCAAGCTCGCGACGCACATGGCGGAGAAGGGCGGTGTGTACGTGCTCGACGAGCCGACGACCGGCCTGCATCTGGCGGACGTGGCGCAGCTGCTCGCGCTGCTGGATCGGCTGGTGGACTCGGGCAAGACGGTGATCGTGATCGAGCATCACCTGGCGGTGATGGCGCATGCGGACTGGATCATCGACTTGGGGCCGGGCGCCGGCCACGACGGTGGGCGGGTGGTGTTCGAGGGGACGCCGGCGGACCTGGTCGAGGTCGGAGCGACGCTGACCGCAACGCACCTCAGGCGCTACGTCAGCGGCTGAGATGCTCGCGCGCGCTGTGAGAGGCGTGCACAGCCTTCCAGATCGACGATCGTGACGTCTGCGCGCGTCTCGCGCCTCCTGGATCGACGATCGTGACGGTCAGCGCGGCGTACGCGGCATCCGCAGCTGACAGCGCTGCGGGGTGGCCCGTCGCTGGCCGCAGATCGGTGCGAGGCATCGGGCCGTCAGGATCGTCGATCTGTGGGCAGGATGCGGTGGCTATGCGTCAGGATCGTCGATCTGTGGGCAGGATGCGGCGGCTATGCGTCACGATCGTCGATCTGTCGCGACCGTAGCCCGGCCCGGCGGGACGGTCCGGCACCTCGTGGGGAGCGGCCCGCCCGCGACGCATCGTCGCGGGCGGCGGGAGCGTGCCTGCGCCCGCGGCGCGATGCGCGCATCAGTACGCGGCGCCGACTCGACCCGTCTCCATATCGAGGATCGCCTTCGGGATCGCTGCGAGCTCGCGAAGGTTGCCGAGCACGGTGGACCTGGTGAGCCTGATCCCGGGGTATCGTCCCTGCACGTCGAGCCCTTGCCGCTGGCATAGCCATACCGCGCGCGGCTCGTGGAACTCCTGGGTCGCGACCACCACGGACGAGGCCCCGTAGACGTCGCGGGCTCGTTCGCAGGAGGAGTAGGTGTCGAGCCCGAACGGATCCTCGACGATCGCGTCGGAGGGCACCCCCATCTGCTCGGCGATCTGCCTCATCACCGTGGGCTCGCCGAACCCGGAGGAGTCGTCGCCGTCCCCGCTCATGATCAGCATGTCGACGTCGCCCGCCTCGTACAGTGCCACACCTACCTCGATCCGCTCGCGGAGGAACCGTGAGGGCGTGCCGTCCTCGTAGACGCGCGCGCCGAGCACAAGCGCGGCGTCGGCGTGCGTGACGGGGGCGCCCGCCCGTGCGATGGAGGGCGCCGTCGCGAGGTTCACGTACATCCAGGGCGCCACGGCCAGCGCCGGGACGAGCACGACCGCGGCCACCACCAGGCGGTAGCGCGGCGGCAGGCGGGTCATGTCAGCACGGTAGCGCAGAGCGGGTGCTCCCTGGAGGTGGGCTGCGGGGAGTCTCCCTGGTGCGGGGCTTCAGGCGCGGGAGTGGAGAGTGACGACGTAGCCGTCGGGGTCGCGGAAGCTGAAGGTGAGGCCGAAGGGTCCTTCGAAGGGTTCCTGGACGATCGGCGTGCCGAGCGCGACGAGCGCCTCGTGGATGCGGCGCGGGTCCTCGTGGTGGAACCAGACTGCGATGCCGACGCCGGGTTGTCCGAGCGTATCGAGGTCGGTGCCGGGGAGCAGGGTCCGTACAGCGAAGGTGGAGCCGCCGGTGGAGAACACCTCGGCGTGGGGGTTGGGCGCGGGGAGGCGCCGCATGCCGACGTGCTTCTCGTAGAAGTCGGCGGATGCCCGGAGGTCCCGGACCTGGAAGGAGACGAAGTCGGGGCTGGAGGTCGTGGTCATGGGGGAGGTCCTCTCGATGAATGAGTGTCAATATGCTGACACTGGCGACAGCGGCATGTCAAACTACTGACATGAACGACGCCAGGTCCACCTCGCCCGAGCAGCTGGGAGTGCTCCTCAAGGACGCCCAGTCGGTCCTGCATCAGCGCATGGATGAGGCGCTTCGACCGCTGGACCTCAGCGTCTCCCAGTACGCATGCCTCCATCACCTGCATCAGGCGCCCGGAATCACCGCGTCCGAGCTGGCGCGCCGTGCCTTCGTCACCCGCCAGGCGATGAGCGTGCTCCTGAAGGGCCTCCAGCGACAGGGTCTCGTGGCGCGTGCCGATGAGCAGGGTCCGCGTCGCGAACGCGCGATGACCCTCACCTCTGAGGCCGAGGAGATCCTGCATCAGGCAGGCGCTGCGGTATCCGAGGTGGTGGGCCTCATGACCGCCCCGCTCGACCAAGCCGATCGTGACGACCTTGCGCGGCTGCTGCTCGCCTGCCGCGACTCGCTCCTCCACGGATAGCACGAGGCCCCCGGACGTTGCCGAGGGCCTCGAGGAGCGACGAGGGCTACAGCCCGAGCGCCGCGTGGACGTCCGAGTCGAGCGCGTCCATCGCGGCGGTGGCGCGCTCGCGGGCGGCGCGGACGTCGCCGTCGGCGCCCAGCGGCTCGACGACCTCGAGGTACGCCTTGACCTTCGGCTCGGTACCGGAGGGGCGGATTATGACGCGCGCGCCCGACGCGGTGGCGAGGTGCAGCCCCGTGGTGGGAGGCAGGCCCTGGAATCCCTCGCCCATGTCGTCCGTCGCGACCACGTCAGAGCCGCCCAGCGAGGCAGGCGGAGCGGAGAGCAGCCGGTCCATGGTCTCGCCGATCAGCGCGACGTCGGCGAAGCGGGCCGACACCTGACGTGTGAGGTACACGCCGTAGGAGCGGGCGAGGTCATCGATCGCGTCGGCGAGCGTGCGTCCGTGGGCCTTGAGCTCGGCGACGTAGTCGGCCATCGTCACGGCGGCCGAGATGCCGTCCTTGTCCCTGACCATGTCAGGCGCGACGCAGTAGCCGAGCGCCTCCTCGTAGCCGTAGACCAGGCCCTGCTCGCGGGAGATCCACTTGAAGCCCGTGAGGGTGTGGCGGTAGCCGAGGCCGTGGGCGGCGGCGATCGCGGCGAGCTGCTGCGACGACACCACAGAGTTGGCAAGCAGCGAGCCCTCCGGGTGGCCCCCGCGCGAGGCGACCCGCTCACCGAGCAGGGAGCCGACCACGTCGCCGTGGAGCATGGTCCAGCGGCCGTCGATGACGGTGGCGACGGCGGCGCGGTCGGTGTCGGGGTCGTTGGCGATCACCACGTCGGCGTCCACGCTCTCGGCGAGCGCGAGCGAGAGATCGATCGCGCCCTTCTCCTCGGGGTTCGGGAACGACACGGTGGGGAAGTCAGGGTCCGGCTGCGCCTGCTCGGGCACGGTGTGCAGGTCCGTGAATCCGGCAGCCGTGAGCGCGCGCTCCACGGTCTGGGCGCCGACGCCATGCAGCGGGGTCAGGACGATGCGCAGGTTCGCTCGTGCGTCAGACGCGTCGGCGGGGACGACGGCCGCTGCCGCTGCCACGTAGTCGTCGACCACGTCCTCGCCCAGGACGGTCCAGCCCGCCACCGCGCGCTCCACGGACTCGACGGACTCGACGGCGGCGATCCGAGCGGCGATGCGGGCGTCGTACGGCGGCACGATCTGCGCTCCCTGACCGGAGTCGGTGACGACGCGTCCGCCCAGGTAGACCTTGTATCCGTTGTCCTGGGGCGGGTTGTGGCTGGCGGTGACCATGACGCCGGCGTCGGCGTCGAGCACACGCGTCGCGTAGGCGAGCACAGGGGTGGGCAGCAGGCGGGGCAGCAGCAGCGCCTCGTGCCCGGCTGCGGTCATGACGGCGGCGGTGTCGCGTGCGAACTGCTCCGAGCCGTGGCGCGCGTCGTAGCCGATGGCCACGCGGGCGGGGGCGTCGCCGAGCTCCTCGGTGAGGAACGCGGCGAGGCCCGCTGCGGCACGGATCACGACGGCGCGGTTCATGCGGTTCGGTCCGGCGCCGATCTGTCCGCGCAGGCCGGCGGTGCCGAACTGCAGCAGGCCACGGAACCGGTCGGCGAGGTCCACCTGGGCGGAGTCGTCGCCCAGCTCTGCGGTCGCGATGACGGCCTGCAGCTCGCCACGGGTGACGGGGTCCGGGTCGTCGTCCACCCAGGCGCGGGCGGTCTCGAGCAGCGAGTCGTTCATCTCTACATCACCTTCACGATCTCGGCGAGCAGTCGGGAGATGCGGGGCGCCGCGGCGGCGCCTGCGTCGAGCACCTCCTGGTGGTTGAGGGTCTCACCCCCGAATCCGGAGGCGAGGTTGGTCACGAGCGACAGGCCCAGGATCTCCATCCCTGCCTCGCGTGCGGCGATCGACTCGAGCGCGGTGGACATGCCGACCAGGTCCGCACCGAGCACGGCGGCCATCCGCACCTCTGCGGGGGTCTCGTACTGGGGTCCGGTGAACTGCATGTAGACGCCCTCGGGGAGGCCCGAGTCGATGGTGCGGGCCAGGTCGCGCAGGCGCGGCGTGTAGGTCTGCGTCATGTCGACGAAGGTGGCGCCCTCGAGCGGGGTGGCGGACGTGAAGTTGATGTGGTCCTTCAGCAGGACGACGGTGCCGGGCACGAAGTCGCGGTTCACGGAGCCGCAGCCGTTGGTGACGACGAGCTGGGTGGCGCCGGCTGCGGCAGCCATGCGGACCGCGTGTGCGACGGTCGAGGCGTTGCGTGACTGGTAGTAATGCTGGCGGGCGCCGAGCGCGAGCACGGTACGGCCGTTCGGCGTGCGGAACGAGCGGTGGACGGCGTGGTGCCCTGCGACGGCGTGCCCGGTGAATCCGGGGACCTCGGCGGCGTCGACGGAGGCGATCTCCTCGCCGAGCAGCTCGGCGGCGCCACCCCAGCCGGAGCCCAGGATCAGGGCGATGTCGTGGTGGGCGACGCCGGTCTTGTCGGCGAGGACGCGCGCGGCTTCGGCGGCGAGGTCGTGGGCTTGAGTCATGCCTTGAGCCTAGCTGGGACCGGGTGTCATCGCCGCGTCCTGACCGGTCGCCGGCGGATGGGACGTGCCTGGTCGCGGGGTGGGTCGGCGGGCGCGTCGTCCCGGTCCGCGTGCGTCGATCGGTGACGGGTCCACGGCGGTGTGCCACCATGGCGGGATGTCCCACGTGGTGATCCTCGGAGGCGGACCTGGCGGCTATGAGGCCGCGCTCGTCGCCCGCAAGGCTGGTGCTGATGTCACGCTCGTCGAGCGCAACGGTCTGGGGGGCAACGCGGTCCTGACGGACGTGGTCCCGTCGAAGACGGTGATCGCGACGGCCGAGTGGCGCAGCATCGCGGAACGCGCCCCGGAGCTGGGCATCGTGGCCGACGACGGAGCGCCGGTGCGTACGCGCGTGGACCTCGCCGCCGTCAACGCGAGGGTGCACGAGCTCGCCTCCCGCCAGAGTGCGGACATCGCGGCGAGGCTCGAGGCGGAAGGTGTGCGGATCGTCCATGGCGAGGGCGTCGTGACTCCTTCGTGTGGCGTGCGGGTGGGCGACCAGGAGATCCAGGGCGACGCGCTGCTGCTGGCGCTGGGTGCCCGGCCTCGACGGATGGCCACTGCGGAGCCCGACGGCGAGCGGATCCTGTCGTGGACCGACCTGTACTCGCTGACGGCGCTTCCGGACCATCTGATCGTCGTGGGCTCCGGCGTCACAGGTGCGGAGTTCGCAGAGGCGTACGCCCTGCTCGGTGCGAGGGTCACGCTGATCGCCTCGCAGGATCGTGTGCTCCCGCGCGAGGACCCCGAGGCGTCGGCCATGCTGACGGACGTGTTCCGCGAGCGGGGCATGACGCTGGTGGGCGGACGTGCCGCTGCCGCGCGCCGCGACGGGGACGACGTGGTGGTCACGCTCGAGGACGGGCGTGAGATTCGCGGCTCGCACTGTCTGATGGCTGTCGGCTCGGTGCCGAACACCGACGGCGTGGGACTCGCGGAGGCGGGGATCCGGCTGGACGAGCGTGGCTACGTCGCCGTCGACAAGGTGTCACGCACGAGCGCTCCGGGCGTGTACGCGGCGGGCGACTGCACGGGGGTGCTGCCTCTTGCCTCGGTCGCGGCCGCGCAGGGTCGGATCGCGATGGCGCACGTCCTGGGAGACGCGGTCCGACCATTGCAGCTGGGGCACATCTCGTCGACCGTGTTCACGGCGCCGGAGATCGCCACTGTCGGCGCCTCCGAGGCGGACCTGATCAAGCGGGGCATCTTCTACCGCGTCGAGCGACTGGACTTGGCACGCAACCCGCGCGCCAAGATGCTGGGCATCGACCAGGGCTTCGTGAAGATCTTCGGGCACACCGTCACCGGACACGTGCTCGGGGCGGTCATCGTCGGCTCGCGCGCGTCGGAGCATGTGTACGCGCTGTCGCTCGCAGTCGCCAATCGGCTGACGGTGGACCAGGTGGCCGACGCCTTCACCGTGTACCCGTCGCTGTCGGGGACGACGGGCGAGGTCGCCCGCAGCCTGCATGGCATGCGGGAGGACGACGCGCCGCACGGGACGTGAGGTACGTCGTCGCTCAGCCGAACAGGCCTTGCCCCACGTAGGCGCCGTCGTCACCGCCGAGCGTCGCGCCGGCCGCGATGCCCGGCGGGACGGCGAACATGGCGGAGCCGACGGCGCGCACGTACTCGACCGTCATCGCGTCCTTGGATGAGATCGCGTTCTGCATGGGGATGTACTGGGTCTCGGGATCACGCACGTAAGCGAGGAAGAACAGTCCGGCGTCCAGGCGACCCAGATCGTCGGCGCCGTCGGTGTAGTTGTAGCCGCGTCGCAGCATCATCGCGCCGCCGTTCGCCTCGGGATGCGCCAGGGCGATGTGGGAGTCCGTGGGGATCAGCGGGGTGCCGTCGGCGCCGGGCCGCCCGTAGTCGGGGTCGGTGAACTCGTTCCCGCCGCTGAGCGGGGCACCGCTTCCCTTCGCCCGGCCGACGGTCGCCTCCTGCTCCGACAGCGATGCGCGGTCCCAGATCTCGGCGAGGATGCGCAGCTTGCGGGCTACCAGGTACGTGCCACCGGCCATCCACTCCTGGCCGTCGGCAGCGTCGGCCCACAGCCATCGAGCGACGTTGTCCGTGTCCTCGGCGCGCAGGTTGCGGGTGCCGTCCTTGAAGCCCATGAGGTTGCGGGGCGTCGCCTGGTCGCGGGTGGTGGAGGAGGTGCGGCCGAAGCCGAGCTGTGCCCACCGGACCGACGCGACGCCGAACGCGAGGCGGGACAGGTTGCGGATCGCGTGCATCGCCACCTGGGGGTCGTCGGCGCATGCCTGGATGCAGAGGTCGCCGCCGGTGAGCCGGTCCTCGAGCGTGTCGCCGGCGAAGTGCGGCAGGTCGGCCAGCTGCGACGGCTGACGATCCGCGATCCCGAACCGGTCCTCGCCGTCCTTGAAGAACAGGGACGGGCCGAACCCGAACGTGATCGTGAGGCCCGAGGCGGGCAGTCCGGTCGCATCGCCGGTGTCGTCCGGGGGTGCCAGGGGTGACCCTCCCGCGGCGCCGTCGCCCAGCTCGGTGCCGGTCATCAGCACGGCAGCGGCCTGGGTCCAGGAGCGCAGCAGCGCGATCAGCTCGTCGCGGCTGCCGGTGGTGACGTCGAAGGCCGCGAAGTGCATGCGGTCCTGGGCGGGTGTGACGATGCCGCTCTGGTGCTCCCCGTGGAAGTCGTACTGGCGCAGCTGGACGGGCGAGGCGGTGGCGCGACCGACCGCGAATCCGCCGCCCGCGAGTGCTGCGGCGCCGACGGCCACGCCGGCTCCGCCGAGCAGCGCGCGGCGCGACGGTCCCCGACCTTCGGCCATCAGGCCACCGCGGCGGCGGTCAGCTGCGACATGGACTCGCTGAGCGCCTCGACCAGGCGGGACAGCTCGAGCACCTGGTCGGAGGTGAGCGCGGAGTACGTGACGAAGCCGTCGTCGAGCGAGCCGTACTTGGCCAGCTCGTTGTCGAGCGCGGTGTAGCGGTCCTCGATCTGGGCCGACAGGTCCGAGCCCGTGAGGTCCGCGGCGGGCTTGAGGACGATGAACGCCTCGTACGCGCCGTCCAGGTTGGCGCGGAAGTCCCACAGGTCGGTGCCGGACCAGATCTCCTCCTCGCCGGTGATCTTGCCGGTGGCCACCTCGTCGAGCAGCTCCTTGGCGCCGTTGCCGATCTGGAAGGCCTCGAAGGTGAAGTCGTCGGCGTTCACGCGGTCGTTGAGCTCGGCGGTGTCGGAAATGAGCCGGTCGGCGAGCGCCTGACGCTCGTCCGCGGTGAGCGGCGTGTAGCCGGTGGGCGCCCAGAGGTCCTTCTCCATGGCGTGCCATCCGGTCCACTGCTCGCCCTCGGCGAGGTCTGCCTCGCGCAGGTCCATGCTCGGGTCCAGGTCGCCGAACGACTCCGCGACGGGCTCGATGGCCTCCCAGTGGGAGCGTGCCGGTGCGTAGAGGCTGCGCGCGGTGTCGTCGTCCCCTGAGGTGTAGGCCGCGACGAACTCGTCCGTGGCGTCCACGAGTGCGGCGACCTGCTGCTGCACGTACGCCTTGTACGTGACGGCTGCCTGGTCCAGCAGGGCCTGACGCTCGGCGTCGGCGGCGACGGTCGAGTCCGTCTCGGTGACGGCGAAGGCCTCGGGCGTGGCGTTCGCGGAGTCGGACTCGCGGCACGACGTGTAGTAGTCGCCGGCGCTCACCTGGACGGTGAGGTCGCGCGTGAGGCCAGGGCTGATGTTCTCCACCTCGGACACGATGGACGAGCCGTCGGACCCGAGCAGGTAGAACTCCGTCGACGACGATCCGTCGTTCGTGATCGTGAAGACGATCGTGCCGGCCGGAGCGGTGGCGGCGGACAGCGTGCATCCTGCGTCGGTGGCAGTGACGGCGATGGCGCCCGCCTCGGCTGTGGCGGCGTTCGGGACGCAGCCCGCGAGGGCGATCACGGAGGCCGTGAGGGCGAGCGAGGGCAGGGCGAAGCGTGGCGACATGCGGGTGGGCGTTCCTGTTCGGGTCAGGCCGTGGTGGCGGCGGCAGGCTCGGGGGAGGGGGTGCGGGACGGCCGGGGGCTGCGGAAGGCGGTGCGCACGAAGAACCACATGGTCGGTACCACGTACAGCACCCACGCGACGGCCTGCAGCACGGTCGTCTGGGGTGAGAAGTTGAAGATGCCCTTGAGGACGGCGGCGGTGGCGGAGTCGGCGGAGATGGTCCCGCTCACGTCGAACGCCAGGTTGTCGATCCCGGGCAGCACGCCTGCCTCCTGCAGGTCGTGGACACCGTAGGCGAGCACGCCGGCGGCGACGACGACGAGGAAGGTGCCGGTCCACTGGAAGAACACGCGCAGGTTGAGGCGGGCCGCGCCACGGTAGACGACGAATCCGAGCGCGGCGGCCGCGATCAGGCCGAGCGTGGCGCCGACGATCGGCGCGGTCGAGGATCCGGCGGAGGTGATGCCTGCCCACAGGAAGAGCGAGGTCTCGAGCCCCTCGCGGCCGACGGCGAGCAGTGCCATCGTGATGACCGCCCCCTTGCCCACGGCGATCGCCTTGTCCAGCTGGCCTTCCAGGTGGCCGCGCAGATGACGCGCGGTCCTGCCCATCCAGAAGATCATCCACGTGATGAGGCCGACGGCGATGATGCTGAGCGTGCCGCCGATGACCTCCTGGGCCTCGAACGTCAGGCCCTGGGGGCCGAGCGTGAGGAGCGCGCCGAAGCCGAGCGACACGGCGAGCGCGATGCCGACGCCGGTCCACACGTGGGGGAGCATGTCGCGGCGGTCGATGCGGACCAGGTAGGCCACGAGGATGCCGACGATGAGGGACGCCTCGAGCCCCTCGCGGAGGCCGATGAGGAAGTTCGCGAGCACGCGTCGCTCCTTGGGGGAAGGGGACAGGCAAGGGTGTCCTTACCTGACACGGAGCCTATGCGGAGCGATGGTGACGTGTCAAACTTCCGCAACGACGATGTTGCGTAATAAGCGCGGAATGCGCCGTCGTTGCTGGTAGACGTACGCATGATGAAAGCTGGGGCCGACGGATATCCGTGACCGACCTGGTGCCGCACGCGGCTCAGGCGGGATCCGCGATCTCGCAGATCAGCATTCCCGCGGTCACGCCCGCACCCACCTGCGCCGCGAGGCCGGACACCACGCCCGCCTTGTGCGCCGTCAGCGGCTGCTCCATCTTCATCGCCTCGAGCACCACGATGAGGTCGCCCTCGGCCACCGCGGCACCGTCCTCGACGGCGACCTTGACGATGGTGCCCTGCATAGGTGAGGTGAGGCCGTTGCCGTTGACCGTGCGGGGCGCGCTCGTGCCGGTGCGGCGGCTCGCCCTGCGCGTGGGACCCGTCGTCCTGGCGCTGGCCCTGCCCGCCTGCGCGAGCGAGGCCGGCAGCACCACCTCAAGCCGCTTGCCGCCCACCTCGACCACCACGCGCTCGGTGGCGCCGTCGTCGTCGTGGCTGGCAGGAGCGGAGCTCGGACCCAGCGAGGCCACCGTCTCAGCGAACTCGGTCTCGATCCATGTCGTGTAGATCCTGAACGTGCCGTTCGCAGCCGTGAATGCCGGCGCGTCGACGACCGCCTTGTGGAAGGGCACCACGGAGGGGATGCCCTCGACCGTCAGCTCGGCGAGCGCGCGGCGGGCGCGCTGCAGGGCCTGCTCGCGCGTGGCCCCGGTGACGATCAGCTTCGCGATCATCGAGTCGAAGTTGCCCGATACCGTGTCCCCCTGACGCACGCCTGCGTCGACGCGCACGCCGGGGCCCGACGGGAAGGTCAGCCGATGGATGCGTCCGGGCGCCGGCATGAACCCTGCGGCGGGGTCCTCGCCGTTGATGCGGAACTCGAACGAGTGGCCGCGCACCTCCGGCTCGAGCACCGAGATCGACTCGCCGGCCGCGATGCGGAACTGCTCGCGCACCAGGTCCACGCCGGTGACCTCCTCGGTCACCGGGTGCTCGACCTGAAGTCGCGTGTTCACCTCGAGGAAGCTGATGGTGCCGTCCGCGCCCACCAGGAACTCGCAGGTGCCCGCGCCCCGGTAGTGCGCCTCCCGCAGGATCGCCTGGCTGGACTCCACGAGCCGTGCGCGCTGGTCGTCGGTGAGGAACGGCGCGGGGGCCTCCTCGACGAGCTTCTGGTGGCGGCGCTGCAGCGAGCAGTCACGCGTGGAGACGACGACGACGTTGCCGTGGTCGTCGGCGAGGCACTGCGTCTCCACGTGGCGAGGCTTGTCGAGGAACCGCTCGACGAAGCACTCGCCACGGCCGAACGCCGCGACAGCCTCGCGCGTGGCGGAGTCGAACAGCTCGGGGATCTCGTCGCGGGTGCGCGCCACCTTCAGGCCACGACCGCCGCCACCGAACGCGGCCTTGATGGCCACCGGCAGCCCGTGCTCATCGGCGAATGCCACGACCTCGTCGGCGCTCTCCACCGGGTCGGGGGTGCCAGGCACCAAGGGCGCGCCGGCGCGCTGCGCGATGTGACGCGCGCTGACCTTGTCGCCGAGCGACTCGATCGCGGCGGGCGGAGGGCCGATCCATACGAGCCCTGCGTCCAGGACCGCCTGCGCGAACTCGGCGTTCTCCGACAGGAAGCCGTAGCCGGGGTGCACGGCCTCGGCGCCCGAGCGCTTGGCGATGTCGATGATCTTCGCGATGTCCAGGTACGTCTCGCGGGCGGTCGCCCCGCCCAGCGCGAAGGCCTCGTCCGCGAGCGCCACGTGGGGGGCGTCGCGGTCGGGATCGGCGTAGACGGCGATGGATCGCAGGCCCTCGTCTGCGCATGCGCGGATGACACGGACGGCGATCTCGCCGCGGTTGGCGATGAGGACGCTCGAGAAGGCTGGCACCCGCCTACGTTAGCGCGGTGCGGGCCCCGAGCCCTTGGTCCGGGTCGCGCCGACGTCAAGTTCTCGCGGCGTACCAAGCGGTGCGGACCGGATTTGTGGGGATCGCACAACGATTTTGGACAGCCTTTACGTTACTGCCGCGTCGGTTGTGGCGTCCCTACAAGCAACGCGCGACGTTGGTCCTGTGTCACGCGGCGCTGACGTCGTCCCGCCACAGCTCGTGGAACGCGAGGCCGCAGGCCGCGAGCAGGTGGCGCAGCAGCGGCAGGGAGACGCCCACGACAGCGTGGTAGTCCCCGTCGATCGATTCGACGTAGGGCCCGCCGAGGGAGTCCACCGTGAAGGCGCCCGCCACGTGGAGCGGCTCGCCTGTCGCGACGTACGCGTCGATCTCCGCGTCCGCCAGATCCGCGAAGCGGACCGTGGTGGACGCAGTGGCGCCGACGGTGGCGGCCGAGCCGCTCTCCCGGTCGTCCACGAGCCAATGGCCGGTATGCAGGACGCCGACGCGCCCCCGCATGTCGCGCCATCGCCTCGCGGCGGTCACCGCGTCCCCCGGCTTGCCCAGGATCTCGCCGTCGAGCTCGAGCATCGAGTCGCAGCCCAGCACCACCGCGCCGGTGTCGTGCGCCGACGCGACCTGCTGCGCCTTCGCCCGCGCGAGCGCGAGCACCGCGTCGTCGAAGGGCAGCTCGCCCCACCCTGCGGCCATGTGCGTGGCGCGGGCCTCGGCGAGCACCGCGTCCTCGTCGACGTGGGACACGATCACGAGCGGATCGACGCCCGCCGAGCGGAGCGTGGTAAGCCGCGCGGGGGACTGGGAGGCGAGGACGAAGGGCACGGCCATGGTCGCGAGCCTAGCCTCCCGGCGTGGCGGGCCCTGGTTGGATAGTGTGATCTCACCAAGGCACGGGAGGGACGATGTCTGACCGCGAGGAGCTGCTCGACGCGACGGTGACCGAGTTCATGCGCTTCGTCCACCGCTCCGCCCCGAACCAGGTGGGTGCGGTGGCAAGGCTGGGCCTCACCCTCCATCAGTTCCGTGGCATCGTCCAGATCTATCTGCAGCCCGGGATCACCACCACCGACTTCGCCGACGCGATCGGGGTGCAGCCCTCCGTGGCCACCGGGGTGGTGCAGCGGCTCGTCGACCGCGAGCTCGTGCAGCGTCGCCTCGACGAGGCCGATCGACGCATCCGGCGTCTCGAGCTGTCCTCGCAGGGACTCGAGGTGGCCGAGGAGGCTGCCGGCATCGCGAGGACCACGCGGTACGCCCAGCTCGCGGTGCTCGACGACGCCCAGCTCGCGCAGCTGCGCGAGCTTCTCGCGGTGCTCGAGACCGGCCTGGAGCCTTCCGCGTCGGAGGCCTAGGCGGCGTCGATCGCGCCGGTCTCGACCAGAGCGGCCTTCCAGGAGGCCGCAAGCTCGCGGCCGTAGCCGATGGCCGTGTGCGCACGCAACGCCACCGCTGGATGCACGCCCTGCGCGTCGAGCCCCGCCCGTTCGCACAGCCACACCGCGCGCGGCAGGTGGAACTCCTGGGAGCACACGATCACGCTGGAGAAGCCGTGCTCCACTGCGCCACGAGCGGACAGCCGGGTGTCGTAGCCCCCCGGGTCCAGCACCAGGGCGTCCTCGGGGACGCCGAGCGAGAGCGCGGTGTCGCGCATCGCTGCCGTCTCATCGAGCCCCTCGCGGTTGACGCCTGCCCCGGACAGCAGCAGCGTCGGCACCAGGCCTGAGTGGAACAGCGCTGCCGCGACCTCGACGCGCTCGCGGAGGAACCGGCTGGGCCTGCCGTCGTCCCAGACGCGCGCGCCGAGCACCAGCGCCGCGTCCGCGACGTCGATGCCGGGACAGCCTGCGCCATGGATCGCGCCCCACGTGCGCGCCCGCATGTACAGGTGCGGCGCCGCGCTCGCGGCGATCGCTCCGACGAGCGCGGTGGTGGTCCTCCTCATCGCAGCGAATGCCTCCACGCGTCGTCGCCGCGTCCGAGCGGAAGCATCAGCCTGCGGCCCTGCATGCGGCGGGTGCGGTCCATCCAGGCCGACGCGGGCGCACCGGGTCCGTCCTCGTCGGCCACGGCCGACGCCATCGCCACCATCCCTGCGACGAGCGCCGCGAGCTCGGCCTCGTCAGGGGCGCCGCGCACCACCCGCAGCGATGCCGCGGCCTGGAGCATGTCGTCGCCGTTCACAGAGGGATGTTCCCGTGCTTCTTCGGCGGGAGGGAGGCGCGCTTGGTGCGAAGTGCGCGGAGCCCGCGCACGATCTGCGCTCGGGTCTCGTGGGGCTGGATGACCGCGTCGATGTAACCCCGGTCCGCCGCGTCGTACGGGTTGACGATGCGGTCCTCGTAGTCCTCGATGAGCGCCTGGCGCTCGCCCTCCACATCGCCGCCCTTGGCCTCGACGTCCGCGAGGGTCCGGCGGGACAGGATGTTCACCGCGCCTGCCGCGCCCATGACGGCGATCTGGGCCGTGGGCCACGCCAGGTTGATGTCCGCGCCCAGCTGCTTGGACGCCATCACGATGTACGCGCCGCCATAGGCCTTCCTGGTGATCACCGTGATGAGCGGCACCGTCGCCTCGGCGTATGCGTAGATCAGCTTGGCGCCGCGGCGGATGATCCCGCGGTGCTCCTGAGCGACACCAGGCAGGAAGCCCGGCACGTCGACGAAGGTGAGGACCGGGATGTTGAACGCGTCGCAGGTGCGGACGAACCGGGCCGCCTTCTCCGAGGCGTCGATGTCGAGCGTGCCCGCCATCGACTGCGGCTGGTTCGCCACGAAGCCGACGGAGTGGCCCTCGATGTGGCCGAAGCCGACGAGCACGTTGGGAGCGAACAGCGGCTGGACCTCGAGGATCTCGCCGTCGTCGAGCACCGTCTCGAGCAGCGTCCGCATGTCGTACGGCTGGTTGTCGGAGTCGGGGACCAGCGCGTCGAGCGCAAGGTCCTCGTCGGTGACCTCGAGGTCCGCCTCCTGCTCCCACGCAGGAGGATCCGAGAGGTTGTTCTGCGGGAGGTACTGCAGCAGGTGCTGGACGTACTCGATCGCATCGTCCTCGTCGGTGGCCAGGTAGTGCGCCACCCCTGACGTCGCGTTGTGGGTCTGGCCGCCGCCCAGCTCCTCGAAGGTGACCTTCTCGCCGGTGACGGCCTTGATGACGTCGGGCCCGGTGATGAACATCTGGGAGGTGCCGTCCGCCATGACGATGAAGTCGGTGAGCGCGGGGGAGTAGACCGCTCCGCCGGCGGACGGTCCCAGGATGATCGAGATCTGCGGGATCACGCCCGAGGCCGCGACGTTGCGTCGGAAGATCTCCGCGAACTGGGTGAGCGCCGCGACGCCTTCTTGGATGCGGGCGCCGCCGCCGTCCGAGATGCCGATCAGCGGCACACCGGTGCGCAGCGCGAAGTCCTGGATCTTCGCGATCTTCTGGCCGTGCACCTCGCCCAGCGACCCTCCGAACACGGTGAAGTCCTGCGAGTAGACGGCCACCTGCCTGCCGTCGATGGTGCCGTATCCGGTGACGACGCCGTCGCCGTAGGGGCGGTTGCGGTCGAGCCCGAAGTTCGTCGAGCGATGCCGGGACAGCTGGTCGAGCTCGATGAACGAGCCCTCGTCGAGCAGCTGCAGCACGCGCTCGCGCGCGGTCTTCTTGTCGCGGGCGTGCTGCTTCTCGCGGGCCTTGTCCTCGGCGGCGGTGACCGCGGCGTCGTGGCGCTTGCGAAGCGCCGCTGCGGCGCCGGCCGTGGTCTTCCGTGGCTGGGTCTCGGACACTTCTCTCCTTGCGATCGGGACTGCGACACAGCCTAGCCGGGGGTGGTGGGCATGCGGTCGGGGGCGCCTGCGGGGAGCGTGCCCCGGCCTCTCGACCGGCGCGGGCCATGTCCGATTTCATGTCTGATAATGCCCGTTTCTCCCATCGGCCACGACCCTCATGTGCCCCTTCACGCCTGGAACGTCCCGTATGAGCACGCCGATATCCCGAATGTGCCCGTTTATGTTTGACTTGACCCGAACTCGGCGTTACCCTCGCTTGTGTCAACGAAGACAGGCCCACCCCACGGTGGGCAGCATGCGGCCCCTCGCAACGACGCGGGGCAGGGAAAGGGAAGGTACGCATGTCTCTACCTGATGCTCAGGTCAACAAGAACCGCGACCGCGGCGTGGGAGCCGCAGTACAGAAGTTCGGACGATTCCTGTCCGGCATGATCATGCCGAACATCGGCGCGTTCATCGCCTGGGGTCTCATCACCGCGCTGTTCATCCCCACCGGATGGATCCCGAACTCGAACTTCGCCGAGCTGGTCGGCCCCATGATCACCTATCTGCTGCCGCTGCTCATCGGCTACACCGGCGGCAAGATGGTCCACGAGACCCGCGGCGCGGTCATCGGCTCCATCGCCACCATGGGCGTCATCATGGGCGCGTTCATCACGATCGACGGAGAGCAGTCGCAGCTGCCCATGTTCATGGGCGCCATGCTCATGGGCCCGTTCGCGGCGTGGGTCCTCAAGCAGTTCGACAAGCTGATCGAAGGCAAGGTCAAGGCCGGCTTCGAGATGCTGATCGACAACTTCTCGATCGGCATCATCGGCATGCTGCTCGCCATGCTGGGCAAGATCGTGATCGGGCCGATCGTGGCCCAGCTCGTCGAGTGGGCGGGCAACGGCGTCGACTTCCTCGTCAGCCACCACCTCCTCCCGCTCGCGTCGCTGATCGTCGAGCCAGGCAAGGTGCTGTTCCTCAACAACGCCATCAACCACGGAGTGTTCACCCCTCTCGGCACCCAGCAGGTGGTCGAGAACGGCAAGTCGATCCTGTTCATGATCGAGTCCAACCCCGGGCCCGGCCTGGGCATCCTCGCGGCCTTCCTGTTCTTCGGCCCCAAGATGCTCCGCGCCTCCGTGCCCGGTGCGATGATCATCCACTTCCTGGGCGGCATCCACGAGATCTACTTCCCGTACGTGCTCATGAAGCCGAAGATGATCGTCGCCGCGATCGCGGGCGGCATGTCCGGCGTCGCGACCGGCGTGCTCTTTAACAACGGCCTCGTGTCGGCGCCGTCGCCAGGCAGCATCTTCTCGTGGATCGCCTTCACGCCGAAGGGCGAGTACCCCACGATGTTCCTCCAGGTCCTCGTCGCGGCCGCCGTCGCGTTCGCGGTGGGCTTCTTCCTGCTGAAGTTCGACAAGGAGCTTCGCCAGGAGGCGAAGGAGGAGGCGGAGGCAGAGGCCGCCGAAGAGTCCACCGTCGCCGTCTAGCGGCACACAATGGGTACGGGGCCGCGCGTGCGGCCCCGTACCACCGAACCCCAGGAAGGAGCGGCAACGATGCCCTCAATCAACGGATCCGCAGTCAAGAAGGTCATCGTCGCGTGCGACGCAGGCATGGGCTCCAGCGTGATGGTCGCCAGCACGCTGAAGGGCAAGCTCAAGAAGTACGGCGTCGAGGTCTCCCACACGCCCGTCAACGAGATCCCTGGCGAGGCAGGCCTCGTCGTCCTGTGCCACCAGGGCCTCGCGGCTCGCGCGCAGCAGACCGCGCCCGGCGCGGTCGTCGTCCCCTTCGCGATCTTCATGGGGGACCCTGCGTTCGCCAAGGTCGAGAAGGCCATCGCCAACGGTGAGGACCTGGTGTCCTGACGATGGCGATCCTCTCGGCCGAGGGCGTCCGTCTGGGCCTGACGGCCACGGACAAGGCGGACGCCCTCACGCAGTGCGGCGAGGCGCTGGTGTCGATCGGTGCCGCGACCCAGGAGTACGCGGCCGCGCTCCACGACCGCGAGCTGCAGGTCACCACCTACATCGGTGAGGGCGTGGCGATCCCTCACGGCACCAACGAGAGCCGCGAGCACATCCAGCGCGCGGCCATCGCCTACCTGCAGTTCCCCGACGGGGTCGACTGGGACGGCAACGACGTCCGCGTCTGCATCGCGATCGCCTCGCGCAGCGAGGAGCACATCGAGATCCTCCAGCGACTCGCCTCCGTCCTCATGGACCCCGACGCCGCCGCGAGCCTTCGCGAGCCCGCCAGCGTCGACGACGTGCTGGCCCTGCTCGCCGGCGACGCGTCCTGACATCAAGCCACCCGTAAACGTCCCCCGGAAGCAAGAAGCAAGGAACATCATCATGAAGGCTCTCCGTTTTTATGCACCCGAGGACGTCCGCATCGAGGACGTCCCGGAGCCCGAGGTCGGCCCGGGTGAGGTGAAGATCCGTGTGCGCAACTGCTCGACCTGCGGCACCGACGTCAAGATCTTCTACAACGGCCACCAGAACCTCACCCCGCCGCGCACCATCGGCCACGAGATCGCAGGCGAGATCGTCGCGATCGGCGACGGCGTCGACGGGTGGGAGCTCGGCGACCGCGTCCAGGTGATCGCGGCGGTGCCGTGCGGCGACTGCTACGAGTGCTCGCGCGGCTGGATGGAGGTCTGCCAGAACCAGACGTCCGTCGGCTACCAGTACGAGGGCGGCTTCGCCGAGTACATGATCGTGCCGCGTGAGGTCATGAAGGTCGACGGCCTCAACCGCATCCCTGACGGCATCGGCTTCGACGAGGCGTCAGCCGCGGAACCGCTGGCCTGCGCCATCAATGCACAGCGCATCCTCGGGATCGAGGAGGGCGACACGGTCGTCGTGTTCGGCGCCGGCCCCATCGGTGCCATGCACATCCGTCTCGCCCGCGCGAACGGCGCCGGACGAGTGTTCCTCATCGACGTCAACACCGAGCGGCTTCAGATGACCGCCGATGCGGTGCACCCCGACGAGGTCATCAACGGCGCCGAGGTCGACGTGGTCGAGAAGGTCAAGGAGCTGACCGACGGCAGGGGAGCCGACGCGATCATCACCGCCACCGCGGCCAACGTGGCCCAGGAGCAGGCGATCTCCATGGCGGCGCGCAACGGCAAGATCTCGTTCTTCGGCGGCCTGCCCAAGACGAACCCGACCATCACGTGCGACTCGAACCTGGTCCACTACCGCCAGCTGCGCATCTTCGGCGCCAACGGATCCGCGCCCAAGCACAACAAGATGGCGCTCGAGTACATCGCCACCGGCAAGGTGCCCGTGAAGGACCTCATCACGGAGCACATCCCGCTCGAGAACGTGCTCGACGCGTTCGACATCGTCAAGCGCGGCGCGGCCATCAAGGTCACCGTCGAGCCCTGATGCCTCGCACATCGTCGGGCCGAGATGTCGGCTCGGCCCGACGATGTCAGGGATGATAGGTCAGACCTTCAAGGGGGATAAGGAGCAACAGCGGTGTATGCGGCGGAACGGCAGCACGAGATCCTGACGCGGGCTCGTGCCGAGGGGCGGGTCGAGGTGGGCCTCCTCGCGGAGAGCCTGGGAGTGACGGTCGAGACGGTGCGGCGCGACCTCACCGCGCTCGAGCGGCTCGGTGCAGTGCGTCGCGTCCACGGCGGCGCGCTCCCGGTCGAGCGGCTCGCGCTCGAGCCCAACCTCGCGAGCCGTGAGTCGCAGCATTCGGAACAGAAGCGCCGAATCGCCGCCCGTGCCATCCAAGAGCTTCCCGACGGGGGCACGATCCTCCTCGACTCAGGCACCACCACGCTCGCCATCGCCGAACAGCTGCCCCCCGACCTTCAGGCGACCGTCGTCACGAACTCCATCGCCATCGCCACCCGGCTGGCTGAGCTTCCCAAGATCGATCTCCTGGTGCTCGGCGGCCACGTGAGGCACCTGACGGGCGCCGCGGTCGGTGACTGGATCGAAAGCGCCCTGCGTGGCCTGTGCGTGGATGTCGCGTTCATCGGGACGAACGGGCTCACCGTCGATCGCGGGCTGACCACACCCGATCAGGCCGAGGCCGCCGCCAAGAGGGGCATGGTGCTCGCCGGTCGGCGTGTGGTCGCCGTCGCAGACGCCTCGAAGATCGGCCATGTGCACCTGCACCGCTTCGCCGACGCAGACGAGGTGGCGATGCTCCTCACCGACAGCTCGCTCGACGATGACACGGCCGAGGAGATCGACGCCGCCGGCATCGAGGTCGTCCGCGTCTGACCCGCGCCAAGGCGTAACGTGAGGTCACGCGGTGTCCATGCCGCAGTGGCCTCGCCAGACAACATCGTGAAGGAGTCCCCATGAGCACCCGAACCGTCGAGATCGGATCATCCGTCGGCCTTCATGCTCGTCCTGCCGCTCTGTTCGTGCAGGCGGTCAACGAGGCGGGCATCCCGATCACGATCTGCAAGCCCGGGGGGAACCCGATTCCCGCCAACTCGATGCTCGGTGTCATGGCCCTGGGCGCGAAGCATGGCGAGACCGTCGAGCTGGCGTCCGACGCCGACGGAGCCGATGCCGCGCTCGACGCTCTGGTGGAGCTGCTCAAGCGCGACCTCGACGCCGAGTGACACGCGGGCGCCCGGCGCTCACCACTGACACCGTTGCGCCGCTCATCGTCCCCAGTGGACCGATCGCGCTCGCGGCCGTCGTCCCTGAGGAGCCGTCCACGAACACCGCGCTCGCCGCGGCGCTGCGCGAGGACCCGCAGGCATGGCCGCACATGTCCGCCTACATCGCAGACCACCAGACGGCGGGGCGCGGCCGCGCAGGCCGAGTCTGGGAGACCCCTGCCGGAACGTCGCTGACGGTCAGCTGGGTGATCCGGCCGAGCGCCTCGGGGCCCGATCTCGCGTGGGCGCCGCTCGTCGTGGGGCTCGCCGCCGTACGGGCAGCCCGGAGCCTCGGCGCCGATGCCTGGATCAAGTGGCCCAACGACGTCGTCGTCGCCTCAGGCGTGGGGGACGTTCCCGGCTGGGGTCGCTGGCGGAAGCTCGCGGGCATCCTCTGTGAGGTGGTCGGCGACGCGGTGGTCGCCGGGACCGGGGTGAACGTGCTCCAGGCAGCGGACGAGCTGCCCGTGCCGCATGCCGTCTCCTTCGCCGCGTTGGGAGCGGAGGCGTCGCGGCTCGACGTGCTCGGTGCGTTGGGGCGGGAGCTTCGTGATGCTGTCGCCGAGTGGGATGCCGACCCTACGACGGTGCGGCACGCGGTGGAGGCGATCTGCGCGACTCTCGGGTGGGACGTCGCCGTGGACGCGGGCACCGGAACGCCGGTGGCGGGTCGTGCCGTCGGGCTCAGCGAGGAGGGCGCGCTGATCGTGGAGGGACGCTCCGGAACGCGTACCGCGGTGCTTGCGGGGGACGTGCGAGTACGTCGGTCGTGACTGCCCGCCTGACCCGCTGAGCGCCGGCCGAAGATCACGGTGCGGTCACGGACACGCATGCGACGGACAGGTTGTGCAACCGGATCGACAGGTTGTGAAGCGGCCCGATTCCGCCAGGTACAGCGGTGCCTACCATGGCGGGCCGCACGCAGAGCATGGGCTGGCGGCGCAACCAACTACACAGGAAGGCACGGCCGCAGCAGTCTCGCAGCCGATGGCACCTGGCTCACGGAACGAACCGTGACCCGGTCGGAGCCGGACAGCGATGTCGTGCACAGGGAGTAATCAACGATGAGTACTCGTTCGGCGAAGTCGCCGATGTCAAACAGGAAGTATCTGGGCATCTGGATCCCAATCATCGCGTTCTTCACCATCCTGCTGGTGGTGGCGAACGTGGCGATCAACATCTACAGCAAGTGGGTCGAGACCGTCCTCGGCGCCGGCACCTACACGGTGGAGCAGGCCTCGGGCACCGAGAGCTGGGACACCGACTACAACCAGGCGTCGTATGACTCGCTCGACGCCGAGCAGGCTGACGCCTACGACCTCGTCGAGGAGATCGAGTCCGAGGGCATCGTCCTGGCGAAGAACGACAACGGTGCGCTTCCGCTGAGCTCCGGCGCCGCGGTGACGATGCTCGGTCGCGACTCCGCTGACCCCGTCTACGGCGGCGCCGGCTCCGGCTCTGTCGACACCTCCACGGCCGTCGACATCAAGACCGGTCTCGAGAACGCGGGCTTCTCCGTGAACCCGACCGCGTACTCGATGTTCGCTGACTACGCTGCGAACAACGGCAAGGCGGACATCGTGATGGACGACCCGGCGTCGTCCTCCTACGTCATCGGTGAGATGCCGGTCGACCAGTACACGACCGACGCCGTCGACTCCTTCTCGAGCTACAACGACGCGGCCATCGTCGTCATCGGCCGCGGTGGCGGCGAGGGCGGCGACCTCACGCAGGACATGACCGATGTCCCCGGCACCGCCGACCCGCGCGCTCAGGCGGGGGAGCACCAGCTCGAGCTCAACCAGGACGAGAAGGCGATGCTCGCCGAAGCTGAGGCGAACTTCGACAAGGTCATCGTCGTCGTCAACGCCTCCACCTCGATGGAGATGGGCATCGTTCAGGACGACCCGAACGTCGACGCCGTGCTGCTCGTCGGCTCGCCCGGCCAGACCGGCTTCAACGCGCTCGGTGACGTGCTCGACGGCACCGTGAACCCCTCGGGCCGCACCACCGACACGTGGGCCGCAGACTTCACGCAGGACCCGACCTGGAACAACTTCGGCAACTACGAGTACAGCAACGTCTCGACCGACAACGGATCCGGCTACTTCGTCCAGTACGAGGAGGGCATCTACGTCGGCTACCGCTACTACGAGACCGCCGCGGCCGAGAACTACATCAACTACGACGACGCAGTGGTCTACCCCTTCGGCTACGGACTGTCGTACACGAACTTCCAGTGGGACCTCGTGAGCGAGGACATGGGAGACACGAACGGCGACATCACGCTCGACGTGCAGGTCACCAACACCGGTGACGTCGCAGGCAAGGACGTCGTCGAGGTCTACTACAACGCTCCCTACACGCCGGGCGGCATCGAGAAGGCGGAGGTCGTCCTGGGCGACTACGCCAAGACCGACGTGCTCCAGCCGGGCGAGTCGCAGACCGTGACCCTCACCTTCGCGGTGCAGGACATGGCCTCGTACGACTACGAGGGCGCCGGCGCGTACGTGCTGGAGGCCGGCGACTACGGCATCCGCGTGCAGACCGACTCGCACAACCTTGCCGACGGCATCGACCCGCTGACGTACACCGTCAACGACACGATCACCTACGGCGAGGACAACCCGCGCTCCTCGGACGCGGTCGCCGCGACCAACGAGTTCGACGACGTCTCCGCGCTGTTCTCCGACACGCCCACCGAGGGCCTCGCGACCAACCTGTCGCGTGCGGACTTCGCGGGCACGTGGCCCACCTCGCCGACCGACGCGGACAAGGTCGCGTCCGACGCGATCGTCGCCGACTTCCAGGCATACGACGCCACGGCAGCCGCTGAGGCCTCGGACGCCGAGATGCCGACGACCGGTGCGAACAACGGCCTGCAGCTCATCGACCTGCGCGGGAAGTCGTACGACGACCCGGTGTGGGACCTGCTGCTCGACCAGCTCACCGTGGACGACATCACGAACGTCATCCTCAACGGCGCGTACAACACCGCCGCGATCGAGTCCATCGTGAAGCCCGCCACCGTCGACCTCGACGGCCCCGCCGGCTTCTCGTCCTTCCTGAACGACGACTACAACGGCACGGCCTACCCGTCCGAGTACGTCATCGCGCAGACCTGGAACAAGGACCTGGCCTACAAGATGGGTCAGCAGATCGGTGAGGAGGCGCTGCAGATGGGCGCCAACGGCTGGTACGCGCCGGCCCTGAACATCCACCGTTCGCCGTTCGCGGGCCGCAACTTCGAGTACTACTCGGAGGACCCGTACCTCACCGGCGCGATGGCCACCCAGGTGTCCGACGGTGCGCTCAGCAAGGGCGTGTACACGTTCCTCAAGCACTTCGCCATGAACGACCAGGAGACGAACCGCACCAACAACGGTGTCTCGTCCCAGGCAAACGAGCAGGCGATCCGTGAGATCTACCTGAAGGCGTTCGAGATCCCGGTCAAGGACGTCTCCGGCGAGATCAACTACATCTCGGACGACCAGGGCACCATCTCGACCGCGACGGTCGGCCAGATGGCCATGATGAGCTCCTTCAACCGCATCGGCGGCACGTGGGCCGGAGGCTCGAAGGCTCTCATGACCAACGTGCTCCGTGACGAGTGGGGCTTCCAGGGCTTCGTGATCACCGACTTCAACCTGTACGGGTACATGTACCCCGACCAGGGCATCGACGCCGGTACCGACCACATGCTCACCTTCGCCCCCATGAAGGAGCTCGCCGACACGACGTCGGCGCTGGCGGTCACGAACCTGCGCAAGACCATGCACGACATGCTCTACACCGTCGTGAACTCGAACGCGATGGACGGGATCGCCCCGGCCTCGACGATCACCTACACGCCGCCGGCGTGGCGCTACTGGCAGCTCGCGATCTCGATCGCGATCGGCCTCCTGCTGGCCGCGGCCATCGTGATGGTGACCGTCCGCGTCCGCAAGCACGGCAAGGGCGAGGCCCCGGAGCCTGAGGGCACCGAGCCGAGCACCGACGAGCCTCAGGGCTCCGAGGGTGTCGACGCCCCCGCCGAGGACGAGGTTCCGGCCAAGTCCTGACCTGATGTGCCCCGTCCCGCGTCGGCTCCCCATCGCCGGCCCGGGACGGGGCCCCAGGCCCGCTCCCGCATCCACTTGCATTGGAACCACCCTTGATCTCCGCTGACAACCTCACCCTTCCCGAGAAGGCCGCGCTGCTGAGCGGCGAGAGCGTGTGGGACAGCCGCCCGCTCCCGCGCCTCGGGCTGCGTTCGCTGGTCCTGTCCGACGGCCCGCACGGCGTGCGCCGTCAGCTCGGATCCGGTGACCACCTGGGCATCAATGCCTCCGCGAAGGCCACGTGCTTCCCGACGTCGGCCACCGTGGCCAACAGCTGGGACCCGGCGCTCGCAGAGCGGATCGGCAGGGCGCTCGGAGCGGAGGCCGCAGCGCTCGAGGTCGACGTGCTCCTCGGTCCGGGCCTGAACATCAAGCGCAGTCCTCTGGGCGGGCGCAACTTCGAGTACTTCTCCGAGGACCCGCTGCTGGCGGGCGTCCTCGCGGCCGGCTACGTGCGGGGCATCCAGTCCCAGGGCACCGCCGCCTGCCCCAAGCACTTCGCCGTGAACTCCCAGGAGACGCGCCGCATGTCGTCCGACTCGATCGTCGACGAGCGCACCCTGCGTGAGATGTACCTCGCGGCGTTCGAGACGGTCGTTCGCACGGCCTCGCCGAGGACGATCATGTCCTCGTACAACAAGATCAACGGCGTCTACGCCCACGAGAACAGCCACCTGCTGAACGACGTCCTGCGCGACGAGTGGGGCTTCGACGGGCCGGTCGTGTCCGACTGGGGAGGCGGCAACGACGCGGTCGCGGCCGTCACCGGCGGTGGCACGCTGGAGATGCCCTCGCCCGGTCTGGGCTCCGCGCTGGAGATCCTCGCCGCCGTCGACGAGGGCCGTCTCACGGAGGCGGACCTGGATGTGCGCGTGAACGAGATCCTCGCGCTCACCGAGTGGGCCGACTCCGTCGAGGCCGAGCCCGTGGACCACGACGCGAACCACGCGCTGGCGCGCGCCGCCGCGGAGCAGTCCGTGGTGCTGCTGCGCAATCAGGACTCGCTGCTGCCGCTCGCCGCGGGCACGAAGGTGACCGTCATCGGCGACTTCGCCGAGACGCCCCGCTACCAGGGCGCGGGATCCTCGCAGGTGAACCCCACACGGCTGGCGAGCGCGCTCGAGGCGCTGCCGGGCAGTGCGCTCGAGCTCGCGACCTACGCGCAGGGCTTCCGCCGAGACGGCGTGGCTGACGAGGCGCTCGCGCTGGCGGCCGTCGAGGCGGCCCTCCAGGCCGACGTGGTGCTCCTGTACTTGGGTCTGGACGAGACTCGCGAGTCCGAGGGCAAGGACCGTGACGACATGACGCTCGCGGCCAACCAGGTCGCCCTGCTGGAGCGCGTCGCAGCGATCAACCCGCGAGTGGTCGTCGTCCTGTCGGCGGGCTCCGCGATCGAGATGCCGTGGATCGACCGGGTCGGCGCCGTCGCCCACGGCTACCTGGGCGGCCAGGCCGGTGCCGAGGCGATGCTGTCGGTGCTGACCGGCGAGGTGAACCCGTCGGGACGCCTGGCCGAGACCTACCCGCTGTCGCTGGCGGACACCCCGACGGCAGGCGCGTTCCCGGTCGAGCAGGAGTCGGTCGTCTACCGCGAGGGTCCCTACGTGGGCTACCGGTACTACACGACGGCCGACGTGCCCGTCCTGTTCCCGTTCGGATTCGGCCTGAGCTACACGACGTTCGAGTACGCGGACCTCAAGGTGACCGGCTCGGGCGCGACATTCTCCGTGACCAACACCGGCGATCGGGCCGGCGCGGAGGTCGCTCAGCTCTACATCTCCCGCGTGACCGAGGGGGCCTACCGCCCGGCGCGCGAGCTCAGGGGCTTCCAGAAGGTGCACCTGGCCGCGGGGGAGACCGCGCGGATCACCGTGCCTTTCGACGACGCGACGTTCCGCGTCTTCGACGTCGAGGCCGGCGCGTGGGCGATCGACGCCGGCGACTACCGCATCCTCGTCGGAGCATCGGTGGCGGACATCCGGCTCGACGCGCCGCACAAGGTCGCCGGAGTCGTGCCCGCCTTCCGCGACGCGCCGGAGCCCTATCGGACCGGACGAGTGGTCGAGGCTACCGACGCGGACGTCGAGCAGCTGCTCGGGCGCGCCCTTCCCGCGCCTGTCCAGGCCGGGGCGAGGCTCACGCTCGGTACGAACGACCCGTTCCGCGCGATGCACCACGCGCGCAGCCCGCTCGGCCGACTGGTCGCGAAGGTGCTGCGCTCCCTGATCGCAAGGTCGGAGGCGAAGGGCAAGCCCGACCTCAACCTGTACTTCCTGTACAACATGCCGTTCCGAGCGCTCGCCAAGATGACCAACGGGATGGTCTCGATGGCGATGGTCGACTCGATCGTCCGGATCGCGAACGGCCACTTCTTCACCGGGTTCGGCGGCGTCGTCTCCGGCTTCTTCCGTCAGGCCGGCGCGCAGCGTCGCCTCAAGAACGTGCTCGCTGCGGACGCACCCGCGGCGAGCGAGAGCTGAAAGAGAGAATCGACGATGTTCAAGCCGATCGTGCGGGCGTGGAACCGCTTCTATGAGAAGCGTCCCGGGACCGCTCAGTTCTTGATGTTCTTCATCCTCAGCAACGGCGTCACCGTGCTGCAGCTGATCCTCATGCCGATGTTCAAGGCGATGTTCAACCAGACCGGCCTGGTGGACGTGGCGTTCCAGGTGATGCCGATCGGCTCGAACCTGGACGGCTCGCAGTTCTACGTGTTCGACTACCCGGCAGGTCCGGTCCAGGACGACGGCACGGGCGGCGGCCTCGCGTACTTCCTCGCCGTGCAGATCACCATCGCGATCGCGCAGATCATCAACTTCTTCGCGCAGCGCTCCATCACCTTCCGCTCCAACAGCTCGGTGTGGCGCGCGGCGATGTGGTACTTCATCGCGTACGTGATCATCACCATCGTCGCGGCCGCGGCCCAGGGCTTCTACAAGGTGCCGATCTACAACCTGTTCATGGACACGTGGGGCCTCGGTCACACAGGCGAGACGATCGCCGACGTGGTCACTATGATCATCAACAGCGCGATCGCGTTCTGGGTGTTCTTCCCCATCTTCAAGGTGATCTTCAAGCAGGTCCCCGAGGAGGCTGCGGAGACGTCCTCGGAGCACGCCGAGGACCCGTCCATCAGCGCGTCGGGGAGCGCCTCGGAGCAGTTGTCCGTTGACGGTGGGGACACCGATGGCAAGCCGGGTGCCCGCACCCGCTGAAAGGTCTGAACCTCCCATGCCCACGTTGTCCGTCGTCGTGCCGTGCTACAACTCGGCTGACTACATGTCCCACTGCCTCGACACCCTGCTCACCGGCGGGGACGACGTGGAGATCCTGGTCGTCGACGACGGCTCCCGTGATGCGACCGCACAGATCGCGGACGACTACGAGGCGCGGCACCCTGGCATCGTGAGGGCGATCCACAAGCCCAACGGCGGCCACGGCTCGGCGATCAACGCCGGCCTGGCCGTCGCCCAGGGCGAGTTCCTCAAGATCGTGGACTCGGACGACTGGGTGGACGCGCCGTCGTTCGCCGCGCTGCTGGAGACGCTGCGCGGGTTCATCGCGCATCGCACCCTCATCGACATGGTCGTGTCGAACTTCGTGTACGAGAAGGTCGGGAAGAAGAACAAGACCGCGGTGCGCTTCCGCGACGTCCTGCCCACTGGCAAGGCGTTCGGCTGGGACGAGGTGGGCCGATTCGGCAAGCGTCAGTACCTGATGATGCACTCCCTCGTGTACCGCACCGCGCTGCTGCGCGACGCAGGGCTGCGCCTGCCGGAGCACACGTTCTATGTGGACAACCTCTACGCGTTCGAGCCGATGCCGCACGTGCGTCGCATGTACTACCTGGACGTGGACCTGTACCGGTACTTCATCGGGCGCGAGGGGCAGTCGGTCAACGAGGAGGTCATGATCTCCCGGCTCGACCAGCAGCTGCGCGTGAACCGCATGATGATGCGCCACCTGCCGCGGCGCGGCACCGTGCCCGACGGCCTTGCGCGCTACATGAGCCACTACTTCGAGATCATCTGCGCCGTGTCGTCCACCCTGTCCGTGCGGGCCGGTACCGCGGCCGCGCTGGACCGCAAGGACGCGCTGTGGGACGACATCCGCGAGTGGGACCCCGAGCTGTACTGGCGCCTGCGTCGGCGCATGCTCAACCTCGTGATGAACCTGCCGGGCAAGCCTGGCCGCCAGGTCACCGTGCTGGCCTACAAGGCCGCGCAGAAGGCCGTCGGCTTCAACTGATCCCGCGGGGCGCCGTCAGGCGCCAGGGATGGGTAGAAGGACGCGCAGCACGAACCAGCCGTCCTCGAGCCGCACCGTCATGGTGCCGTCGTACTTGTACGCCGCCTGACGGATGTTCTTGAGGCCGTAGCCATGATGGTGGGCCTCGTCCTTCGTCGTCTGCGGGAGGCCGTCGACGAGCGCGATCGAGCCGCCGAACCAGTTCTCGAAGCGCAGCATCGCGAAGGACCCCTCGCGGTACACGGCCACACGGATCAGCCGCTTGTCGGCCTCCGGCACCTTCCTGGTGGCCTCGATCGCGTTGTCCAGAGCGTTGCCGAAGACGGTGACGATGTCGATCACGTCCATGAACTCCACGACGGAGCCGTCGACGACGGCCGTGATGGTGATCCCTTGCGAGGCGGCCTGGCTCGTCTTCGACGTCAGCATCGTGTCGACCACCGTGTTGCCCGTGTCGAGCGGCACCCCTGAGAGCCCGCGGATCTCGTGCTCCAGCTGATCCGCGAGCTCGCCACGCGCGCCCTCGTCGGTCTCAGCACGGAGCGCCTGCACGTACTGCTTGAGGTCGTGATGCCGACGGTTGACCTCCTCCGTCGCTGCGCGCGACGCGAGGTACTGCTCGTGCTGAGTGTGCAGCAGCGTGTTCATCGACTGGAGCTCGACCGCGCGGTACAGCTCCAGCCGTTGCGCGCGCTGCGCGTAGAGCACGACGAACCCGCACAGGTCGACCAGGGTGCGGATGTACAGCAGCTCGGGTCCCACCCGGCCGCTGAAGGGCGTGTTGGTGGTGATGAAGCTCAGGTTGGACACGAGGAAGGTGGCGGTGGCGATGCCCAGCGCGCTCGCGAGCGCCTTGTTGTCGACCGCGAGCACGATGTCGCGGGGGAACTGCCGACGCTCGATCAGGTACGCGATCGCGAACAGGCAGCCGACCACGAAGACCAGGAGCACCACGCCGACCTCGCCGGTGTCGTTGGAGCCGCGGAAGAAGTAGTGGAGCTGCCAGGCGAAGGACGCGCTGAACTCGGCGAGCACGAAGGCGCGCGCGGTCAGGTCACCTGCCTCGCGCAGCTTGACGTCGGTGGTGAGCCAGAGGAAGAGGAGCATCGCGCCCACCGCGAGCAGCATGCCGAACGTCCACAGGCCGATCGGCAGGGTGCCGGCGAACTCCTGGATCCCCCACAGCAGCACGAACCCGGCGACGATGGTCGCCGCGAGCGGCATGCCACGGACGCGCTTGCGCATGACCGCGACGTAGACCAGGCACGCCGACCACTCGGCGAACGCGGTGACCCAGCGCGGGATGTCGGCGATCGCGTCCGTCACTGACGGCTCCCGCCCATATGGTCGGCGAGGGCGTCCATGAAGCCACGCTTGCGCGGGCGGCTCACCTGCAGCTCGACGCCGCCCGTCATCGTGCACGTGGTCGGCTGCACGGAGCGGACATGCCGCAGGTTCACCAGGTACGGGTTGTTGCAGCGGTAGAAGCCCTTGCCGTCGAGCTCCGCCTCGAGCACCTTGAGCGTGCCGGTGAACGAGAGCTCGCTGCCGCGGGTGTGGACGATGATGCGGTGCCTGATCGACTCGAGATACACGATGTCCGCCAGGTCGATGCGCGTCAGCGCGCCCGCCACATTGACCACGAGGGTCTGGTCGTCCCTGGTGCGCAGGCGCCCGATCGAGCGGTCCAGCTCGTGCTCCAGCGAGAAGTAGTGCACCGGCTTGAGGAGGAAGCTCAGCGCGTCGACCTCGTATCCCTTGATGGCGTACTGCGCCATGTTCGTCACGAAGACGATGATCACGTCAGGGTCCGTCTCCCGGATGTGATGGGCGGCCTCCAGGCCGCCGACCTCGGGCATCTCGATGTCGAGCAGAAGGATGTCGTAGTCTGCGCGGTAGCCGTCGATGAGCTGTGCGCCGTCCGCGAAGGTGCGGAGGTCGACCTCGAGCCTTCGCTCGGCGGCGTAGCGTCGCAGGTGCCCCACAAGGACGTCGCGGGCGGTCGGATCGTCCTCGACGATGCCGATCCTGATCACGCGTCTCCGCCTTCCCCTGACGACACTCGATGGTCGTGGCGCCAGTGTATCGGTGCACGACGGGCGTCAGCGGGCAGGCGAGGCGCCCGTCACGCCAGCGGTGCCACCAGGTCCGGGCCGTTGTTCCGCACGGACCCGACCGCCGCGTCGACCTCATGCCAGACGAGGGCGGGCGCAGGGGCGGCGACCGCGTCGTGGAGCTCCGCCGGCGTGGAGTCGCGCGCGAGCCATGCGGCCGCAGACTCCGTGGTGAGCATCGCGGGCTGGCGGTCGTGGATCTGCTGCATCTCGTCGCGCGAGGCCACCGTGACGATCGAGCATGACGCCATCCACGCTGCATCGGCGCCCGCCGCCTTGTCGCGCCAGAACTCGTACAGTCCCGCGAAGGCGAGCGGTGAGCCGTCCGCGGGATGGATGAAGAACGGGGTCTTGCCGTCCGTGCCGGTGCGCCATTCGTAGTACCCCGACGCAGGGATGATGCAGCGCCGCTTGGCGAACGCGGCGCGGAAGGACGGCTTCTCCGCCATCGTCTCGGATCTGGCGTTGAACATGCGTGAGCCGACCGACGGGTCCTTGGCCCACGAGGGCACCAGGCCCCAGCGTGCGACCTCCAGGTGACGTTCGCCGACGGGCGCGGGCTCCTTCGCAGGGACGACGATGGGCACCTTCTGCGTGGGTGCGACATTCCACGAGGGCGGCAGCAGGCGCACCTCGTCGGACGCCACCGCCACCTCGAACGCGTCGATCAGGTCCTGCTCCGTCAGGAAGTTCGCATACCGGCCGCACATGCCTCCAGTGTGCCTGGATGCTGTGACGGCGGCGCGTCAGACGGGGTCGGCGGCGGGGTCGCTCGCCGGCGCGGAGGCGGGGTCGCCCTTGAGAACGCCGAAGGCGAGCGCGACCACGGCGAGCAGCACTGCCATCAGCACCACGTCCCACGGCGTGAGCGGCCTGAGCAGCGCGAAGCACAGTGCGAACACCGCCGCCAGCGCCGCCCAGAGCAGCCAGCCCTGGCGGTCGAGCAGGCGGGCGAGATCGGGCGAGCGCCATCCGCGGTCGTCGAGCGCCGAACCTCCCCGCGCGAGCACGGACGAGCCGCCGCGGCGCGCCGACGCGGCAGCCGCGGACCCGCCGGCGAGGAAGCCTCCGAGCAGCGCGATGGCCCCCGCGAGCGCGAACGCGAGGCTCGAGGCCACGAGCTGACGGGTGAGGCCGCCGTACAGGGCGACCGTCGCGTCGACGGGGATGTCGGAGGCGAGCCCCGCCGCCGCGACGGCGCCCACGACCGTGAGCAGGCCCGCCATCGTCCCGCCCACCACGAGCATGAGGCTCCCGGCGATCATCACGGCACGCGCGCGGCGCGGGTGGACCAGCACGCCCACCACGAGCAGCGCGAGGACCAGCCACGGCAGGACCGAGCCGAGCGTGGTCAGGATCGCGTAGGCGAGGCGAGCGGTCGCCACCTGCGGCACCTGCGTGACCGTGATGGACACGTCGACAGACGGGATCGAGTCCGCGAGGCCGAACCCCTGATCCACGAGCGCCGGCTTGAGGGCGTCGAGGATCGGCTGCAGCTGGATCACCACGTCACCGGACGAGTTGATCGCGACCGCGCCCTGGCCGTCCCCCTCGAGGATCGACACGAGCTGCGAGTGGGTGAGCGTGAGCGCGTCCTCCCACACCGACGCGAACGCGTCGGACTGGACGACGGCGGTGAGGGCCGAGCGGATGGCGACGCGCGTCTGGTCCGCCAGCAGCGGACCGAGGACGTCGGCCGCAGCGGCGAGGCGCGGCGTCGAGTCCGCCGTGATGATGCTGTCCAGCAGGTCCTGCACCAGCGCGTCGGTGTCCAGCGCGTCGTCGATGGCCGTCGAGGCCTTGTCCACGATCAGCGCCTGCACGGCGGGGTCCTTCGCCAGCGGTGCGAGCGTCGCGACGAACGCGCGCGTGTCGCTCACCTGAGCTGCCGCGAACGACGCGACGCTCGTGAGCGGTGCCAGGATCGCCGCGATCACGATGAGCGTCGCACCCAGGAAGGACCGGCCTCGGCGGTGCGGCGCGTCCGCCGCAGGCTGCTGCGCGCCGGCGGGCCCGGTCGGCGGGGCGGGAGGATGGTCCTGCAGGCGCGACTGCAGCTCCTCGTTCTCCGCCTCGAGCTCCCGCAGCCGCTGCTCGAGCTGCGCCTTCGTCGTCCTGCTGTCCGCCATGACTGCCCCCGCCCCAGGTTCGGCCGGCCCGCTGCCGCCCATGGTCCGAGCGTAGCGATCGGCCTGGACGAGGGCTGCAGCCACGCGTCACGCGGCGTGCGCCTCACATGTGGCCCAGAGCGTCGCGCGCACCCCCGACCTGGTGAACGGAGCGGAGACAATGTGACCTGACCTGTGCGTCCGTTGTTCGCGTCTGACGGCCGGTGGCGAGTTCTCCACAGATGCGTCGTGGTCCCGGTCTGCGGCGGTGACGCCTGCCTAGGTTGTCGGTCCATGGGGGCAGACACGAACGCGCAGCTGGAGTCGCGGGTGCGCGCCCGGATCCGAGAGCGGGGAGTGGGTCCGCTGCGCGATCGCGACTCGGTGCGTGCCTTGGTGGACGAGGCGTTGGCCGAGTGGGGCGAGCGGGCGTTGGCCGGTGCTGTGGTCCCAGTCGAGGACCCGGCCGAGACGTCGCGCACGGTCCTCGCGAACGTCGCGGGGCTCGGACCGCTCCAGCAGTACATGGACGATCCGGAGATCGAGGAGATCTGGATCAACGAGCCGTCGTTGGTCAACTAGAGATGTCTTCAAACGGCCTGGTGTGGAGTCAGTTCAGTCCGCGGCTGCACGCCGAGATCGTCGCCCGCTTATCTGTGGTTGCGGTCGGTTTGGGTGCCCGCGGCCGGGCCCTTGGCGGGCGAGGTCTGGTCTCAAGGGCGGCCCGGCTGCGTCTCCATGGCCAAGGGGTGCCGCGGAGCGGAACCTTGGCCGAACTGCCGTATAGGGCATCCTTGCTGACATTATGGGAAAGATGGCACTAAGTGCTAGAAATCTGATGTCATGCGAGTGGGTGGTCGCGCTGGGGGCGTTGAGTCGCGGCGAGTCGCTGGCGTGGTCTGTGCATCGGGGAGGTCCCCCGGTGCATCGCTCATGTTGTGAGACGGGGTAATGGGGGTATTTGTGAAGAGAGCGTTGAGGGCTCTAGGTGTGGCAGCCGTGGCTTCTTCGCTGGTTGTTTCGGGAGGGACATTCGCGAGTGCTGGCGAGCCTGCAGGCGGTGACGTTGTCGACGTCGTCGAAGAGGTCGCCGATGGCGTGTTGGACGACGCTGTCGCGACTGACGTGCTGGACGGTGACGCGGACTCGGTGATTCAGGGCGAAGTCTCCGGCACGGCGGTTGACATCCCGGTCGATCCGTCGGGCGGGGTGGTGATCGGAGACGGCGACGCGGAGGTTGCGATTGCCCTGCCTTTCGCGGATCAAGCCGACGATGCGGTCGTGGCAGACGGCGTTGTCAGCTATGACAACAACAACGGCTCGCAGACCTTGCCTGTGGTCAAGGAAGATGGGGCGCTGCAGATCCTGACCACGATCGAGGGGCCAGACTCGCCGACTGCCTACGACTACGCGATGGATTTGCCCGAGGGTGCATCATTGCTCGACGACGGCGCAGGCGGTGTCCTGGTTGTTGATGGGGACGAGGCGCTGCTGGGTTGGATCGATGCTGCGTGGGCCATCGACGCGAACGGAGAGCCCGTCGCCACCCACTATGAGATTGACGGTGCGACGCTCATCCAGGTCGTCGAGACGGACGAGTACGCCGCCTATCCTGTCGTGGCGGACCCGAAGTACTACTGGTGGGGTGTGAGGTTCACCTTGTCGAGCAGGCAAGCGACCCAATTGAAGTGGACGCTTGCGGGAGGAGCTGGAGCGCTCACAATCGCGTCCCTCGGCTGCACTGCCACCTTTGCTGGAGCGTTGCCTTGTGGTCTGCCGGTGGGGATCGCCGCGGTGATCGTCGGTCTTGGTGGGGCGGTCGTGGGTGCGTGTAACAAGAACAGCCGGGGCACGTACATCTACGTTACGTACGCAGGGCAGGCTTGGTGCAGGTCGCGATGAGACTTCCTGAAACAAGTCGGTCGACGATGGGTGGAGTAATGATCTCCATTGCGGTGCTCCTGCTCGTCGTGGCGGTTGTCGTCGCGCTCATGCCAGATACCTGGCTCGAATCAAGCCCCGGCCTCTTCGTGGGAATGTGCCTTGGTTCCGCGCTCACGACGCTGTACTACTCGTGGCGTGACTACCGGCGTCGTTCGGCTCGTCCAGATTCCGCGGATCCCGGCGCCTGACGTCATGAACTCGGCGGCCCCGTTGCTCTCGCCGCGAGAGCGACGGGGCTGCTTTGCGTGCGGGGCTGCCGCAGTGGTAGGCGACGTTCCCGCTTCGTCTGCGACGTTGGCCCGCACGGCCGGCCGCGCGGCCTGGAGTTCTCCACAGATGACCCGCGCTCCCCGGCATGGAGTGGCCGATTTGCCTAGTTTGTCCGTTCATGGGGACGGAGGTTCTGGCGCTGCTTGAGGAGCAGGTGCGCGCGCAGATTCGCGAGCGGGGAGTGGATCCGCTGCGCGATCGCGATGCGGTGCGTGATCTGGTCGACGATGCGCTGGCCGAGTGGGGCGAGCGTGCGCTGACCGGTGCCGTGGTCCCGGTCGACGATCCGATCGAGGCCTCGCGCGCGGTGCTCGCCAACGTGGCCGGTCTCGGACCGCTCCAGCAGTACATGGACGATCCGGAGATCGAGGAGATCTGGATCAACGAGCCGAGCAGTGTGTTCGTCGCGCGGCGGGGAGTGCCCGAGCTGACCACCACGATCCTCACCTCGACCCAGGTCCGCGACCTGGTCGAGCAGATGCTCAAGCTGTCAGGCCGCCGGCTCGACCTGTCCAGTCCGTTCGTCGACGCCTCACTCCCCGGAGGCGAACGCCTCCATGCGGTGATCCCGGATGTCACACGCGAGCACTGGAGCGTCAACATCAGGAAATACGTCGCACGGGCGGCTCACCCTGAGGACCTCGTGCAGCTCGGCTCCCTCACCCCGGACGCTGCCAGTTTCCTGGTCGCCGCAGTGACCGTAGGCCTCAACATCCTTGTGTCGGGGGCGACGCAGGCGGGCAAGACCACCATGCTGAACGCCCTCGCCGGTGCGATCCCGGCCCGTGATCGGGTGGTCACGTGCGAGGAGGTGTTCGAGCTCGCGCTTCCGCTCCGGGATGTGGTCGGGATGCAATGTCGGCAGCCGTCGCTCGAGGGTACCGGCGAGATTCCACTGAGACGCCTCGTGAAAGAGGCGTTGCGCATGAGGCCGGATCGCATCGTGATCGGTGAGGTGCGGGAGGCAGAGTCGCTCGACATGCTGATCGCGCTCAACGCTGGCGTGCCCGGGATGTGCACCCTCCATGCCAACTCCGCGCGCGACGCGGTGGTGAAGATGTGCACCCTGCCGCTGCTCGCGGGAGACAACGTGACCGCGGCGTTCGTCGTTCCGACGGTGGCGTCAGCCATCGATCTGGTGGTGCACCTCGACCGCGATGCGCACGGGACGCGCCGGGTGCGGGAGATCGTCGGCGTGCCTGGCCGCGTAGAGCAGGGGATCGTCGAGCTGTCGGACCTCTTCAGACGCCAGGCGGGCGTGCTCGTCCGCGGCGACGGGCATCCGCCGCATGCGGAGCGGTTCGCCCGCGCAGGGATCGACGTCGTCCGCCTCTGGGGAGCGCGCTGAATGGGCACCGTACTCGGCCTGATGCTCGGCGCAGGCGCCTTCCTCGTGTGGTGGTCCACCTGGGCCGCCGACGCGGTGCGTGTGCCCACGATCGGGCGATGGAGCCGGTCGCTTCGTGACGACCTGCACCAGGCGGGCATCCACGGGGTCGCTCCGCACACGCTCGCCGGCACCGCAGCGCTGCTGGGTGTCGCAGTCGCCGTCATCGGCGGGGCGGTGACCGGCTCGTTCGTCATCGGAGCATGCTTCGGCGCCCTCGCGTCGCGAGGTCCGTTCGCGCTCGTACGGGGCCGGGCTCGAGCGCGACGGGGACGGATGCGGGAATCCTGGCCGGAGGCGGTCGACAGCCTGTCCTCCGGGATCAGGGCAGGACTGGCGCTGCCGGAGGCGCTGAGCCAGCTCGGGGAGAGGGGGCCCATGGAGCTGCGCGATGCCTTCGCAGCCTTCGGGCGCGACTTCCGTGCGTCCGGCAGGTTCTCTGAGAGCCTCGATGAGCTGAAGGCACGGCTCGCGGATCCGGTGGCGGATCGGATCGTCGAGGCGCTCCGGCTCACCCGCGAGGTGGGCGGCACCGATATCGGACATCTGCTCAGAACCCTGAGCGAGCTGCTCCGTGAGGACGCTCGCACCCGTGGCGAGCTCGAGGCGCGTCAGAGCTGGACCGTCAACGCAGCGCGCCTCGCCGTCGCGGCGCCGTGGGCGGTGCTGCTCATGCTCGCGAGCCAGCCGCAGAACGCACGCGCATACGACTCCGGCGTCGGCGTGACGATCCTGGTAGCCGGGGGAGGTGCGACGGTGATCGCGTACCGCGTCATGATGCGGATCGGGCGCCTTCCGCAGGAGCAGCGGGTAATGCGGTGATCCCAGCGATCCTCTGCGGCGCGGCTTTGGGCGCAGGGCTTGCGCTCGCGCTCTCGTGGTGGCAGGCGCGCCGGCTCACGCTCGCCATGAGGCTCGCGCCGTCGATGCCGGCATCGAGGGTCTTACGGGTGCCGATGCTCTCGGCGGCGTCAGCCCCGTTGCTCGAGCGTCTTCTCGCCCCCGTGGTGCGTGACGCAGTCCACGCGCTCGAACGGTGGGGGACCTCGACGGCGGAGATCGAGAGGCGTGTTCGGCGCGCCGGTTGGACCACGAGTCCGGATCAGTTCCGTGCAGGACAGGTGGTGTGGGGCGCGCTCGGCCTCGCCGTGGGCCTCGCCGCGTCGATCCTCCTGGCCGCCTCCCGTGGAGCTGCCCCGGCGGTGCTGCTGATCCTCACCCTTGCGGCGGGGGCCGCCGGCGTGGTGCTGCGCGAGCGCGCGCTGGCCGTCGCCGTCGCGCGGCGCGAGCAGAGGATGCTCGACGAGCTTCCGGCCATCGCAGAGCTTCTCGCGCTGTCCGTGTCCGCCGGGGAGGGTGCCACCGGCGCGATGGAGCGGGTATCCCGCCTCGCCGAAGGCGACCTCTCTCAAGAGATCCGCGAGGTGCTCGCCCGGACGCGAGCGGGGATGCCACTGGCGGAATCGCTCAGGGTCCTCGCCGGCGCGACGGGCCTTCAGGCCGTCCGCCGCTTCGCGGACACGATCGCGACTGCGGTGGAACGAGGCACACCGCTTGCCGACGTGCTCAGGGCGCAGGCCGTCGACGTGCGTGAGGCGCGACGCCAGTCGCTGATGGAGGACGGGGGCAGACGGGAGATCCTCATGATGATCCCGGCTGTCAACCGCTAGATATACCCTGGCGCTATGGATGCTGCGGTCTACTGCCGTATCAGTCGCGACGCCGACGGGCGTGGCGAGGGTGTCGAGCGCCAGGAAGCCGACGCGCGGGCTCTCGCGGACCGCCTGGGACTGACCGTAGCGCACGTGTACGTTGACAACGATCTAGGCGCTTCGACACGCTCGAGGGCGGCACGGCCCGAGTACGCGGCCATGCTCGAGGCGGCTCGCGGAGGGAAGTTCGGAGCGGTTATCGCCTACTCGAATAGCAGGCTGACCCGGAGGCCCCGCGAGTGGGAGGACCTAATCGAGCTCGCGGAGAAGTACGGCATTCGCATCATGACGTGCGTGTCTGGAAGCGCAGATTTCAGCACGGCGGACGGGCGAGCGGTCGCACGCACGATCGCCGCATGGGACGCCGCCGAAGCCGAGCGCACGGGCGAGCGCGTCAAGCGTGCTTTCGATCAGCGCGCCGAGGAAGGGCGTCCCCATGGGATGCGCGCCTACGGGTGGGACAGGATCGACGGACAGGACGTGGTGAACGACGCCGAGGCCGACGTGATCCGCGAGGCGTCGCGTCGCGTCATCACAGGCGAGTCGCTGCGCGCGATCGTGGCGGACCTCAACGCTCGCGGCGTGCCTGCCCCGCGCGTCGAGAAGTGGACGACGATTTCGCTTCGCCAGATCATCGTGCGAGACCGCAACGCTGGGCGGCGGGTCCATCGCGGCAAGGTGGTCGGCATGGGCTCGTGGGAACCGATCGTTGACGCCGACACGCTCGAGCGCGTCAAGGCTGTGGTGACGGACCCGTCGCGAAGGCACCTTCGCATGGGACAGCCGAGGAAGTGGCTGCTCAGCGGTGTCGCCGAGTGCGGGAAGTGTGGCGCGACCGTGCGCGGCAACGCTGGCAAGACCGGCGCTACCCGATACATCTGCCCTAAGTGCTTCGGGGTGCGCCGGTCCGTCGAGCTGGTCGATTCTGTCGTTGAGAGCGTCATGGTCGAGCGCCTCGCGCTGCCTGACGCACCGAACCTGTTCGGCGGCGACGCGGACGCGCTCGAGGAAGCACGGGGACGCCTCGAGGGTGCGCGGGCGCGTATGGCGACGGCAGCGGACCAGTTCGCAGAGGGCACGATTTCCGCCGAGCAGTTGGCGAGGATCACCGCGAGGCTGCGAGTCGATGAGGCCGCCGCGCTCGAGGCGGTCCGCGCGTCAGAGCCTGTTCAGGTGCTCGGGGATTTCTCGGCGGATACCGTGCGCGAAGTGTGGGCAGAGGCAAGCGCGGAGCAGCGCCGCGAAGTGATCCGCACACTCATGCGGGTGACGATTCTGCCCGTAGGCTCGGGATTCCGGCCCGGCCCCGAGTCGATCGCAATCGAGTGGCGCACCTGAGGCGGGGCCTAGCCGGGTGCTGCGATCGGGTGCGGACGGATGCGGGGGAATGCGGTCGATTGCGTCGAATTGCCTATCAATTCCCCATGTGAGGAATATTTCAACCCCGTTGGTGGGAATGGCAGGAGGGAGCACGGCTGCCCGTGGGTGGTCAAAAAAGCGGACGCGCTCAGATCGCAGGGTGATTGTGATTTGACGTGCTCGAGGTTCGTGCGGCCTCGGTGACGATGGTGTGCGGCCTGGCCCCTGCGCTTCACCCCGGCTGCTGTTCTCTGGCTTTGCGCTTGCCTGTTGCGCCGTGTGCGGTGCGGTGGTCGGCTCGAGCTGCGCGGTGCGGTGGTGAGGCGGTGCTGTTGGGTGACCCACTGCCAAGCGTGTGCCCCTTCGCTAAGGGCACGTCTATCCCTCCCGAGACTCTCCCTCAGAGTCTCCGGCCTGGTCACGCTCGCGCGTTCATGATGTGGTTGTTGGTACAAAGCACCACCATGACAGTAGCACACGACGGAGCTAGTGTGCGGTGGCGGCTGCGTGCTGAGACATGCCTGTCATGACTGTCATGACTGTCATGAGGCGTCTACCAGGTGTTATGCCTGATTTGCCGGACTGTCATGTAACTGTCATGAGGACTGTCATGAGGATTGAAGCGGTCCCGAGGGACGCGAAAGGCCCCCTCGCGCTACCCCACGGAGCGCAAGGGGGCCGGTCTCGTGGCCGTGAGGTTATCCTCGGCGTGCGGCTGCACTGACCTTGGCCGCGTTCACCTTGGCCTGGTCGGCTTCGCCCTCGAGGCGCTTGGCGTCCGACATCGCTACGCCGCGCTCGTGCTCGAGTCGACGCGCCTCGGCCTCGGCCTTCGCTACCTCAAGCATCTTCTCGGCCTCGGCGATGCGGGCACGCTCACGGGCAATGGTGAGGGCCTCGTTCTTCTCAGCGTCGCGGCGTCGGCCAGCGGCGCTCAGGTCCGCGTAGGCCTGCTTGTTGGCATTCTGCGCGCGGGAGAGTGCACGCTCGGCACGGGCGAGCTGTGCCTCGAGCTCGGGGGTCTGCTCGTCGGCCATGTCGAGCGCGTGGCCTGCTGCGGCGATCGCTGCCTCAGCTGCGCTCACTCGGGCGTTGGTGCGGCTGATTGCGAGGTGTGCGGCTTTCTCGGCGGCGATTGTCTCGGGGGAAGGTGTGAACATGGTGTGTCCTCTCGTCGGTTCTTGGTGGTGGTTCGGTTACTTGGTCAGGGGCGAGTAGGCGGTCGCCGAGGCGACCGCTGCGGCCAGGTGCGATGCGTCCCTCGTACGAGCGGATGCGCGGGCTACTGCGCTGCTGTACTCGCTCGCTGCGCGCTCGTTTCGGTCCGCGATCACCTGCGCGGCTGCGGCGTCCGAGACTGCAGCGGCACGCGCCTGCCGAACCGTTCCGAGGGCCTCGGTGATCCGGGCCTCAGCGGCAGCCCGTTCGGATTCGGCGCGGTTGATCTCCTCGAGCGCCTTCGCGCGTGTGGGCGCGGGGGTCTCGGGGTCAAGTAGCACCCTGCGTGCGGACTTCCCGCGACGCTCGGCCAAACGGGCGGCGCGGACGGCGTTCGACAGTGACGCTGCTGTCATGACTGCGGCTTGCGCGTCGCGTCCGATCTGGTCGCGGTCGTCCTGGTCGATCGTCCTAAGTGCTGCCTGAACGGGTGTCAGGTTCATGCTCATGGTGCTCTCCTTCGGTGTGGTGTGTTGTGTTGTTCTTGCAGGGTTAGGGGGCGGCTGCCCCGGGGTGTGGGTCTGTTGTTCGTGCCGCGATCGCCTCGCGGCGGGCGGCCTCGGCGTCGTCTCCCGCGTCGCGGTAGGCGGCGGCGGCTCGAGTCATGGCGTCGGCCACGGCTGCGCTGTCGCCCCGACGATGAGCGGTGAGGGCCTCGGCGTCGGCCTGGCGGGCGATCGTGAGCGCAGCGGTGGGATCTGCTGCGTCGGGTGTCGGTAGGAACTCAGGTACGTCGTCGCCGGGGTCGGCGGCGTCGGGAAATGGCGGCGGCTCGAGAGTGTCCGCGGTGCCTTGGGTGTCGCTCGTGGGACCTATTGCGGCGTTGATTCGGTAAATGATGGAGCGGCGACTGTTCGCTTCGGTGTCCGTGTCGAGCTCGGTGAGGTATCCGCGAAGCACGAGGCGGTCAAGGGCGTCGCGGAGGGCGTCGCGGTCAGGGATGCGCTTGGTGATCGCGACGCGGTAGACCTCGCGTGCGGTGATCGTGTCGGCGTCGGGGAAGCGGCTACGGATGCGCGTCCACACGTAGTCCGCGTTTCGGTCGGCGTCGGCTGCCTCTGCGGCGGCGTGGGCGGTGACTGCCTGGCCCATGAAGTAGCGTCCGATCGTGGCGGCGCGATCGAGGGCGGCGGCGTCTACCTCGGTCGCGGTCGGGTCGATCGTGAGGGCCAGGAGGGTCGCGAGGCGCACCACGTCGCCGCACCACTTGCCACCGTAGTCGCGGAGGTCGGCCAGGAATCCGCCGGGCCTCATGAGGCCCTCGGTCCACTCGAGCAGGTTCGTCAGCTGGTCGCGGGCGGCGGGTGTGAAGCCGATCGGTGAGGGCTCGTCGCGGTGGTCGCCTCGAGAGTGCACGAGCGCGCTGATCGTGTCGGCGTAGGCGGCGACGATCGCGGGCGTTGCGGGCTCGGGGTTGGGGTGACGGTCTCCGATCCTGGCGGGCGGGAACGCGACCTGAAAGCGTGCGGGTAGGCCTCGAGCGCGTAGGAACGGATCGGCGAGGAAGTCGGCGAGGGGCTCGGGCTGTACCAGGACGCCGACGGTCAGCACGGGCCGGTCGGCACAGATGTCGGGGGCGGATCGGCGCGTGACGTGCATGGGGCCGTTGGACTTGCTTTGCAGGATGGGGTCAGTGTTCGGGGTGCCGCCGTAGCGGTGTCCGGTGACGGTCGCGATTGCGCCGGCCTCGTCGGTGATGAGGCCAACGCCTGCGGGATGCGCCGCGACCGTCGAGACCAGCGCCTCGGGGGTCGCGTCGCCGATCAGCAGCACGGGCGCGGGCGGGATGGTGGCGGCGTCGGCGGCAGCGAGGGCCTCGGCTGCTCGAGCGTCTGCGGCCAGGGCCTCGGCGGTGTCCGGTCCCTCAAGCCGCACGATCTTGTCGGCATCGGCGGCGAGGGTCTCGGCGTGGGTGCGAAGCGAGGCAGCACGGCGGGTCGCGGCGGCGCGGTCCCGGGCCGTGGCGTCCACGAGGCGAGCGGCAGCCTCGCGAAGCGGCGCGATCGCGTCGCGAAGCACAGGGGACTTGCGTTCTGCGGGATCGGCGGCGGCGGCAAGGTAGAGGTTCGCGGCTGCCTCGGTCCATCCCTGGCGCGGCGTGATGGTGACTGTTCCGCCGACTGCCGTCGAGAGCGCGGCGAGGCACGCCACGGCAGGCAGGGCGGAGTCAGTCTGGTACTGCCAGGCGATCGCGGCGACCCACGCGGCCAGGGGCTCGGGTAGTGCGTCGGTAGGGAACGCCGTAGGCAGCGCGTCGGGAGTCACCACGGGGACGCCTCAGATTGGGTGCGTCGTGCGGGGGCGACGTATGCGGCGAGCCATGCCGGGGCGGGGTAGTGGCGTGCGCGAATGTCAGCATCGGACCAACCGAGGCCGCGCAAGTAGGCGACGTAGGCGGGGCCTGCCGGGGTCCGTCCGCGCGTCGCGTCCGGTCGGTGCGCGTCGGGGTAGAGCTTCGCCTCCAGGGCGTCGAGCTGCGCGGTCGCGTCGCGTCGCTGTCGGGCGCGGTGGCGACGGTAGGCAGACGAGTCGAGACCCAGCGCGGCCATGACGCCGCCGCACGTGGGGCTAGGCAGCCAAGTGAACGCGGGTGTCGTGGCGTTCACGATCGGCTCGCCCGGGCTGCGGACGCGGGCGCGGCGAGCAGCGCGGCGACACGTCGGGACTGGTCAGGGGTGAGGGGCGGCGCTTTCGCGACCACGGAAGCGACATACGCGGCGAGCGCATCGCTGTTGCTGCTCATGGGGGTACAGCCGTTCCCCGCCGAAGGGGTCGAGCCGACTAGGCGCGCAAGGGTGCGCGGTCAGGGCCGCAACAGGCAGGGGCGCGCGTCGGAAGCGCGTCGGATGGGGCGCGGGTTAGGCGGTAGTTAGGCCGCGATAGCCGTTCCCTGCCAGGCGGCATGGGTCGGGGGCGCGGACGTCATGACTGCGCGCGTGAGCTTACGGCGTGCCTTCGTCTCGTGGACGGCAACGGATGCTGTTAGGTCGGCAACGCCAGCATGGTGCTTGGCGGTGGCCTGAATGCTCGCGATGATCGCGGCGAGGGCCGACTCGGATTCGGTGCGACGCTCGGTGAGGGACGCGGTCAGCGCGTGGTGCTCGGCGAGGGCCTCGCGGCGGGTGTCGATCGCGGCTGCCTCAGCGCGAAGGTCAGCCATGACTATCAGCGGCGGATGGTCTTTGAGAAGGCTCAGGCCATCGGCGAGCGAAACGACCTCGGGTGCAGGGTTGGCGTGAGCCTCTCGCGCCACCGCACGGAAGCGGACCCGCATGGCTGTGCGAGCAGGAGCAGGCAGGGGCGCGGGCCTGAGCGACGTGCTCAGTGATCGCGTACCCTGATCCATGCGGACTGTCCTCCGTCGTGCCCCCGAGCCGTTCCAGCGGCGGCGGGGGCGTTTCTCTGCCTGCACCCGGGCGGGTGCGTTGGGGCCAAACGTACGGGCGACCATACGGTCATGGCATCCGCGACACGCCGAAGAATGCAAGGTTCACGCGGACTGTGCAGCGAATGATGAAGAATGCCCCGGCGTGTCGCACGTGGGTGTGTCGCGCCGGGGCATTCTGCGGTTTTAGGCGGTGAAGTGCTTCTCGGCGTAGTCGCACGCCGCGAGCAGTTGGCGAGCGGCCTCACGAGCTGCGGCGATGCCTACGATCGGATTCCCGGTGACGCCTTGCATGTCGTGGTGGAACTCAGGTTCGTCGACGACCACGTCTGCGTGGAACTCAGGTTCGTCGACGACCACGTCTGCGTGGAACTCAGGCGGATTCGTCGACATGGCTGGCTTGTCGAGGCTCGCGGTCTGGACCACTTGCCAGCCTCCGATTGTCGTACCTCGGTGGTAGAAGGTTCCGTCGAATTGCCATTCGGGTGTGGTGGTGGATGCCATGGTGCTCTCCTTGTCGTTGGTGTTCTTCGTGGCTGCTGTGGTGGTCGCGGTCGAACGGCTCGGACACCCTTCGGGTGCCAGAAGCTTTGACCCCCTTTCCCCGCCGAAGCGAACCCCCTGGCCTGCCGATCCCCAGGACACGCCGAGTAGACCCGCCCCAAGAGGGGTAGGGCCTTACCCGAACCGACAGGACGTGCCCCGAGGCCTCGGGGGCGCGCAACCCTGCCAGCGATCCCGCCGCGCTCGGGATCAATTCGCGGTGCCCCGCTGGTTCACGGCTAGGGGGCATGGAACGCCGAAGGCTAGAAGCCCTACGCCACCCCCGACAGGTGCCGGGGACGACATAGGGCCGCTAGGCGGGGGCGAGCAGCGTGGTGATGCGTCGGGACTGGTCGGCAGTGAGCGGGGGAGCCTTCGCCACGACGGAAGCGACATATGCGGTGAGCGCTCGGTCTGCGAGGTGCGCGGTGATCCTGTCCTGACGCTGGCCCTCGGGAATATCAAGGCGATCCCACGCGAGGGCGGCGGCGTCGCGGCGCTCCGTGGCCTCATCAGCGAACGTGCGCGCGGTGATCGCGGCAGCGCTGGCGGGGCGTCGGGGTGTGTCGGTACGCTGGTTCATGTCGGGCTCCCTTGAAGTCCGTCCAGGCCCCCGGACCGTTGGCGCGGTTGCGGGGGCATTTCTTTGTCTTTCAAGGCCTTTTTAGTCTGTCGTGGTCCCGGTGATCTTCCTCATCCTTCCCGTCACCGTTCTCTTCGCCGCATACCCGGGGCTCGCGGCACTCCGGCTCGACTTCTGAAGGAGGAGATATGACCAGGATCAAGGCTGCATGTGCAGCATGGAGGCATCGCCAGGGGCCGTTCGAGGACAGGGGAGACGTGCCGGGATGGGTGCTGATCACCTTGATGACTGCCGGGCTCGTCGCCGCGATCTGGGCGGTCGCCGGGCCGGCCCTCACCGGGCTGTTCGACGATGCGATCGCCTCAGTCACGGGTGCGTGACGTGAGGGCGGATCGCGGGAGCGTGATCACCGAGCAGCTGATGGGCATGGTGCTGGTCGTGCTCCTCGCCCTCGGCGTCATGCAGGTCGCGCTCGCGGTCCACGTGCGCAACACCATGATCGAATGCGCGGTCGAAGGCGCGCGTCTCGCGGGGCGTGACGGAGCCGACCTCGCCGACGGTGAAGCGCGCGCCAAGAACCTGGCAGCACAGGCGATCCCCGGCATCGTCACGACGGCGCATGCTCACCGCACCACGGTCGGTGGGCTGCAGGCTGTCGCCGTCGAGCTGTCGGCGTCGATGCCCGTGATCGGCCTGTGGGGCCCCGGGGACTTGAAGGCGCGCGGCACCGCGCTGCAGGAGGGTCCGGGTGCGTGACGTCCGTTCGTGTATCCCTGGCAGCGACCCGGATGGCGAGCCGCGAGCAGCTCCTGACGTCGGGGCCGCCGCAGTGGAGCTCATCGCGCTGACGGTGCTCCTGCTGATCCCGGCGCTGTACCTGATCGTCACTCTAGGGCGAGTGCAGGCCGCTGCGTACGCAGCGGAGGACGCCGCGCAGACCGCGGCCAGGGTCGCCGTGCTCGTCGGCGTAGCGAACCTCGAGTCGGGCGGGTCCTACCCTGGCGCGCTCGATGAGGCGAGCGCACGGGCAGAGGCGGTCCTCCCCGTCGCTTTGGGCGACTTCGGCTTCGCAGCGGACCAGGCGACGCTCGCCCTCGCATGCACCGCTGACCCGTGCCTCACGCCCGGCTCGAGCGTCCTCGCACACGTGACGGTGAACGTGCCGCTTCCCGGTGTTCCCGGCCTCGTCTCTGCAGCGGGCCTCGCAGTGCAGGTGTCCGCCGATGCCACCTCGCCCGTCGACTCGATGGCGGACCAGGCGTGAGGCGGCGGGCGCCCCGGCATCGCGACCGCGGCAGGGCCGACTTCTCGGACTCCGGGAACGTCACCGTGCTCACCCTCGGCGTCGTCGCGGTCCTGCTCGCGGTCGTCCTGGTGGTGGCGTCGTCCACCGCAGTCCAACTGCAGCGGGTCCGTCTACTCCACCTCGCCGACGAGCTGGCGCTCGACGCCGCGGACTCCGCAGACGTCGGGGCCTACTTCGCCGGGGACTCCGGCGCTCCCGACGTCGCCGGGGTGGCCCTCGCGACGGCACGCATGACGACAGCTGTGGACGATCATCTGGCAGCCGCGAGCGAGCGCCACGGCGTCCAGGGCGCCGCCGTGGCCGACGTGACCACCCCCGACGGATCGACGGCGGTCGTGGAGGTCGAGCTACGTGTGCATCCCCTGTTCGACCTGAGCGCACTGGCGCCCTTCGCCGACGGGATCGTCCTGCGAGCCGAGTCGAGCGCGCGCGCCTCCTGACTCCTGCCGCGAGAGCTGCGCCCTCGCACCCCGTGCCGGTCGCGCGCGTTCGGGCCTGCGCGAGCCCGCTTCCTGCCGGCAGTGCTCGCACCACGATCTCACGGCCGCGCGAGGGCGCGATCTCGCGGCCGCGCGAGGGTGCGATCTCGCGGCCGCGCATCGGGCAAATCGCCCAAGGCAGGGACTTAGGTCCCCTGGCCGGACCCGCCTCCAGGCGTGGGATGGAAGGCAGGTGGTCCTGCGTCGGCGCAGGGCCGCAGGCGGTGCGGCGCGCACCCCGCATGCCTCACCGTCCGACGGGGAGGAGAGGGAATGATGCGCAAGAGAGCAGTACCGATCGCGGGTGCCGTGCTGGTCGCGGCCATGCTCGCCACGCCAGCCGCGGCGAAGGGCAGGCCGACCGCCGAGGACTTCGGCAACAACCTGTCGCAACCGTCGATGTACGTCCTCGGCGAGGGCGTCACAGCGATACCGTCGACGGCGCCGCAGCCGCGCGTCGCGTGCGACGGTGCGCCCCACGCACCCGGAACCGATGGGGTTCCTGCCACGACCGACGGCTACTGGCTCCAGAAGACCGCCGCGACGTGGGGTGGCACGTGCGTCACGGCCTCGCAGGCGACGGTTCGTGTCGACTGGGGCGACAACCTCATGGGGGACACCGCGCTGAAGGCAGGCAAGGTGATCCGTGTCGAGGTCGGGCTCGAGGCCCTGACGACGAGCGGCGGCGACCTGACGCCTGCCGACGCCATCGGCTACACGATCGTGAACCTGTCGGAGGAGGGTGTGCCTGACCGGCTCGCGGTCTACGGCACCGCCGACACCGTGGGGTCCCCGTCACCGGTGATGGTGTGGGATCACGACGCCGACCTCACGATCGCTACCCTGGCCGACGACGGCTCGGTGTCGGCCTCCTTCACCACTGTCGCGACTGCCGAGGTCAACTCGACCGGGAAGATCGTCTACGGCTTCAACTGGGGTCAGAAGGGCGACTTCCCGCCAGCGGGCGACTACGTGATCACGTTCACCGTCTCGGACGACACCACGATCGCGTGCGTCGTCGGGTGGGATCCCGACACGATGGATCGCCACGACCACAGCGTGTCGCTCGACATCACCCTGAGCGCAAGTGCAGGAGGTGGGTCGCACGCCCGCTAGGTCGACGGCGGCACGACCCGGACGCCCCCTGCGCCCTCCCGGTCAGGAGGCGTCTGCGGTCTGCGCCGCGTCGACCGCTGCAGCCCACGCGTCGTCCGCGGTGAACTCGCCGGCCTCCACCTGGTCGACGACGTGCTCGACCGAGGTGCGGATCGTCGTGTTCTTCTGTGCGTAGTAGATCTCACCGGTGAGGTCCTGAGCGGTCTTGGTGAAGATCGTTCCGATCGGCGCGTTGTTGAAGAACGAGTCGGAGTAGGCCTGGATGCTCGCGTCGGTGTAGAGGGCCGGGGTCGCGGGGAACGCGCCCACCGCCTGGAAGCGGGCCAGCTGCTGGGCGTCCTCCATGAGCCACTGGATGAACGCGTAGGCGGCGGCGGTCGTCGCCTCGTCCGACTGTGCGGGGATCGTGTAGTAGCTCGCCGCCCAGTTGCCTCCCGCGCCGGGGATGTCGGCGACGTCCCATTGGCCCGTGAAGCCCTCGGGAGCATTCGTCTGGATGTAGGCGAGCATCCAGGACGGGCAGAGCACTGCGGCGTAGGTGTCGTCGTACAGCCCGGCGGTCCAGTCGTCGGTCCACTGGGTCACGTTGGCGGAGATCCCTGCGGTGGCCGCCTCGACCGCGGTGGTGAACGGGGCCTGGACCGGGTCCATGGCGAGCGCGTTGTCACGATCGTAGAAGCTCACCCCCGCCTGCATCATGAGCGGGTTGAGCAGGGTCTCGGCGTTGTCCAGGAAGTAGTGGCCGCTGGAGGTCGTGTACTGCTCGGCGGTGCTGAGGAAGCCGTCCCACGAGTCCCCCATCTGGGCTGACAGCTCTGTGCGGTCCCCGGGCAGGCCCGCTGCCTCGAGCAGGTCGCGGCGGTAGCACAGGGCGAGGCCTGAGACGGACGCAGGCAGGCCGATGGTGGCGGAGCCGTTCGCGTTGCTCGCCTCAGCCCACGCCCACGGGAGCACCGTCGACTGGTACTGGGACGCCCCAAGGTCGAGCAGGTTGACGAACCCGTCCGATTGGCCGACGAAGCTGGGCATGTACGCCTCGTCGAGCACGGCGATGGTGGGTGCGCCGGAGCCCGCGACGAGAGCGTTCTGAAGGGTGTCGTGCAGGTCGGCATAGCCCGACTGGGTGACGGTGATCGTCACGTTCGGGTGGTCCGCCATGTACTGGGTGGCGAGCGCCTCGAGGCCGATGTCTCCGACGGTCGCGACGGAGATGCTGACGTCCTGCGCGCTCGCGGACGGGGAGGTGGACGAGTCCGCATCGCTTCCGGTGCAGGCGCTGAGCACGAGTGCTCCCGCCACTGCCGTGGCCACGACTCCCGTCGCAGTCCTCCAGGTCATCGAGTGCTCCCTTGTCCGTGTTGCACGCCCGGGCAGGCGCCCCCTCACTCTATCTGCGAGCAGCGACGGGTTCGCCCGCGGGGTGCGGCCGATGCGGCGTGACGTCAACGCGCGGGGCGACGCCAGCGTTGCGCCTCGCGTCGCCTGGCCGCCCTGGCGAGCGTCCCGGCCGCCTATGTCGCGCGCGCGGTAGGGGCCGTGGGTAGCGTGGTCCGCACAGTGGGGCCAAAGGTCCCGAGAATTACTGGACACGACGTTCTACTTTGGTCGTGGACATGCGGCCGACCGGGCCGCGTGGTCGCACCCCCGGCGGGGTCCAGAACCGTCGAGGAGAGTAGAGGCCCCACCGGGCCTCCAGCGTGAGGAGTTCCGCCAATGACCATCACTTCCCCCACCGGCGCTGACCTCGACGCCGTCCGCGAGCACGCGTGGCGTGGTTTCACGTCCGGCCCGTGGCGCGACGCGATCAACGTCCGTGACTTCATCCAGCTGAACTACACCCCGTACGACGGCGACGACACGTTCCTCGCCGGCCCGACGGAGCGCACCACGGGCGTGTGGGCCAAGCTGTCGGCGATGTTCCCGGAGGAGCGCGAGAAGGGCGTCTACGACGTCGACTTCGAGACCCCGGCCACCATCACCGCGCACAAGCCTGGCTACATCGACCAGGACAACGAGGTCATCGTCGGTCTGCAGACCGATGCGCCCTTGAAGCGCGCGATCATGCCCTTCGGCGGCTGGCGCATGGTGGTCAAGGAGCTCGAGACCTACGGCTACCCGGTGCTCCCGGAGCTGGAGAACATCTTCAGCAACTACCGCAAGACCCACAACGACGGCGTGTTCGACGCCTACCCCCCGAACGTCCGCGCCGCGCGCAGCTCGCACATCGTGACCGGCCTTCCCGACGCGTACGGCCGCGGCCGCATCATCGGTGACTACCGCCGCGTCGCCCTCTACGGCGTCGACGCCCTGATCGAGGGCAAGAAGATCGAGCGCATGTCGCTCGACATGGAGCGCTCCACCGAGGACATCATCCGCGACCGCGAGGAGAACTCGGAGCAGATCAAGGCGCTCAAGGAGCTCAAGCAGATGGCGGCCTCGTACGGCTTCGACATCTCGGGCCCGGCGACCACCGCCAAGGAGGCCGTGCAGTGGCTGTACTTCGGCTACCTTGCCGCGGTGAAGGAGCAGAACGGCGCCGCGATGTCGCTCGGCCGCACCTCCACCTTCCTCGACACCTACATCGAGCGTGACATCGCCGAGGGCACCCTCACCGAGTCCGAGGCGCAGGAGATCATCGACGACTTCGTCATCAAGCTGCGCATCGTCCGCTTCCTCCGCACGCCCGAGTACGACTCGCTCTTCTCCGGCGACCCGACGTGGGTCACCGAGTCGATCGCGGGCATCGGCACCGACGGCCGTTCGCTGGTGACGCGCACCTCGTTCCGCTTCCTCCAGACCCTGTACAACGTCGGCCCCGCCCCCGAGCCGAACCTGACGGTGCTGTGGAGCGACAAGCTGCCCCAGGGCTTCAAGGAGTTCTGCGCCAAGGTCTCGATCGACACGTCGGCCATCCAGTACGAGTCCGACGACCTGCTCCGCGACCAGTGCGGTGACGACGCGGCGATCGCCTGCTGCGTGTCCGGCATGGAGGTCGGCAAGCAGATGCAGTTCTTCGGCGCTCGTGTGAACCTCGCCAAGGGTCTGCTGTACGCGATCAACGGTGGCCGCGATGAGGTCTCCGGCAAGCAGATCTCGCCGGTGACTGCCGCCGTCGAGGGCGACGTGCTCGACTACGACGACGTGCTCGCCAAGTTCGACGTGTTCATGGACTGGCTGGCCGAGACCTACGTGGACGCGCTCAACTGCATCCACTACATGCACGACAAGTACGCCTATGAGCGCATCGAGATGGCGCTGCACGACCGCGAGATCCTGCGCACCATGGCCTGCGGCATCGCCGGCCTCTCGGTCGCCACCGACTCGCTGTCCGCCATCAAGCACGCCACGGTGACGCCGGTCCGCGACGAGACGGGCCTCGTGGTCGACTACAAGATCGACGGCGAGTACCCCGCCTACGGCAACGACGACGACCGCGCCGACGACATCGCCGTGGACCTGGTGCGCCGCTTCATGGAGAAGGTGCGCAAGCAGCCCACCTACCGCAACGCCAAGCACACGCAGTCGGTGCTCACGATCACGTCGAACGTGGTCTACGGCAAGGCGACGGGCAACACGCCCGACGGTCGTCGCGCCGGCGAGCCCTTCGCCCCGGGTGCCAACCCCATGAACGGCCGTGACAACCACGGCATCATGGCGTCGGCGCTCTCGGTCGCGAAGCTGCCCTACGACGACGCTCAGGACGGCATCTCGCTGACCACCTCCGTCGTGCCGTCGGGCCTGGGCCGTGACAAGGCGGAGCAGGTGAAGAACCTGGTCGGCGTTCTGGACGCCTACACGGTCAGCGCCGGCTTCCACATGAACGTCAACGTGCTCAACCGTGAGACGCTCGAGGACGCCATGGAGCACCCGGAGAACTACCCGCAGCTCACGATCCGCGTGAGCGGCTACGCGGTGAACTTCGTCCGCCTGACGCGCGAGCAGCAGCTCGACGTCCTGTCCCGCACGTTCCACGCGGGCCTGTAAGACAGAATCAGGTACGACGCCCCGCCCCTCGCTGGGCGGGGCGTCGTCCCATCTGCACACGATTTCGATACGGCGAGGAGATCCCCACCATGCCCGACGAGCCTGTACCCGTGCAGCTCCTCCTGTCGCCTCCCATGGAGATCGCTGACAAGGAGCTCGAGGAGAGCGAGAAGCTGGCGTCGCCCGTCACCGGTTCCGTCCACTCATGGGACCTCGTGACCGGAGCCGACGGCCCCGGCACGCGCATGACCCTGTTCCTCGCGGGCTGCGGCATGCGCTGCCAGTACTGCCAGAATCCCGACACGTGGCGCATGAAGGACGGCGTGCGCCACTCGGTGGACGAGGTGATGGAGCGCGTCACCCGCTACGCGACCGTCATGAAGGTCACCGGGGGAGGCCTGACCATCTCCGGCGGCGAGCCGCTGCTGCAGTCCAAGTTCGTGATGAGCATCTTCCGTCGCTGCAAGGACCTGGACATCCATACGGCGCTCGACACGGCGGGGCTGCTCGGCTCCCGGCTCACGGACGACGATCTCAACTACGTCGACCTCGTGCTGCTCGACATCAAGTCGGGTCTGCCCGAGACCTACCAGCGGGTGACGGGCCGCCCGCTCCAGCCGACGCTCGACTTCGCACGGCGCCTCGACGCGCTCGACAAGAAGGTCTGGATCCGCTTCGTCCTGGTGCCGAACCTGACCGACGCCGTCGAGAATGTGGACGCCGTCGCGGACTTCGTCGCGACCCTGGGCAACGTGGAGCGCCTCGAGGTGCTGCCGTTCCACCAGCTGGGCCGCGAGAAGTGGGAGCTGTCCGGCGAGCCGTACCTTCTCGAGGACACGAAGCCGCCCACCAAGGAGCTCATCGAGCGGGTCAAGCAGCAGTTCGCGAAGCGCGGCATCAACGTGATGTGACCGGTCGGCGCCCTCCGCGGGCGTTGACCGGCGCACGGCTTCGACTGCTGAATGCGTGGTCTGCCACGTTAAATCCTTGTGAAATCGCGGTCTCCTGGCTCTCTTGATTGCTAATCTTTCGTCAGGGCAAGCGTGCCCCGACGTGAGTCGCTTCGTGGCTCATGCCCGACGGATCGTGCCAGGCCGACGACCGTCTTCCGCCACGCACACGCCCGTCGCCAGGCCGGTCGGGTGGAGCAATCATGGCAATCACGCTCGATCGTTCGCGCATCGCCCGCCTCATCGAGGAGCAGTCGGCGCTCTTGAACGAGCGCACCGGCAGGTCTCGCGAGATGTATGCGCAGGCCTCGGTCCACCTCTCCGGCGGAGTCGCCTCGAGCTATCAGGGTCGCGACCCGTGGCCCATCTACATCGACTCGGGCTCGGGCGACCGCATCACGGACGTGGACGGCAACGAGTACTACGACTTCCACAACGGCTTCGGGTCGATGGTGCAAGGCCACGCGCACCCGGCGATCGGTGACGCGTTGGGCAAGCGGTACCCGCTCGGAACGCACTTCGCCGCGGCGACCGAGGACTCGATCGTGGTCGCCGACGAGCTGGCCCGTCGCTGGGGCCTTCCCAAGTGGCGCTTCACGAACTCCGGCTCCGAGTCCACGATGGACGCGATCCGCATCGCCCGCGCCTTCACCGGGCGCGACACCGTGATGAAGATCTTCGGCAGCTACCACGGTCACCACGACACCGTGATGGTGTCGATCGGCGTCGAGTACGACAAGATCGGCGACCGCGAGAACCTCGCGTCGCTGCCGTACGGTGCGGGCATCCCGCAGGCTGTGGTCGACATGACGATCGCCGTCCCGTTCAACGACGCTCCAGCGATGGAGCGCCGCATCGAGCGCCTTGCCGCCGAGGGCCGTCTTCCCGCCTGCGTGATCATGGAGGCGGCGATGATGAACCTGGGCGTCGTGCTCCCGGAGCCCGGCTACCTGGAGGCGGTCCGCGAGATCACCGCCAAGCACGGCATCGTCCTCATCTTCGACGAGGTCAAGACGGGCCTCACGATCGCGCCCGGTGGCGCCACGGAGAAGTTCGGTGTCACGCCTGACCTGGTGACGCTCGCCAAGGCTCTGGGCGGTGGCCTGCCGTCGGGCGCGATCGGCGGCACCGAGGAGGTCATGGCGGTGGTCGAGAGCGGCAAGGTCTACCAGGTAGGCACGTACAACGGGAACCCGCTGTCGATGGCCGCCGCCCGCGCCTCCCTCTTCGAGGTGCTCACGCCCGCGGCGTACGAGCGTCTGGCTGAGCTCAACGACCGCATCGTGAACGGCTGCCAGGCCGTGATCGACAAGTACGACCTGCCGGGTTACGCCGTCGGCATCGGTTCCAAGGGCTGCGTCACGTTCGCCACGGAGAAGATCGTGGACTACGAGACCTTCAAGGGCGCCCAGGACGTGCCGCTGTCCGAGCTCGCGTGGCTGTGGAACATGAACCACGGCATCTTCATGACGCCAGGTCGTGAGGAGGAGTGGACCATGTCCGTCGTCCACTCGGACCAGGCGGTCGACGCGTACATCGCCGCCTTCGACTCGCTCGCCGCGGCGCTCACGGAGGCCGGCGCCTGATGACCGTCGAGGCCTCCCGCACCACCGTCTTCGAACGCGAACCCGCCGACCCCGCGGTGGTGAGGGAGGCCCTCGCCGGCTCCCGCCTGACCCCGTTCTGGCTCGATGGCCTCGAGCGCCCCGACCACGCGCCGCTGGCGGGAGTCGTGGAGGCGGACCTCGTCGTCGTCGGCGGCGGATACACGGGCCTCTGGACCGCGGTGCTGGAGAAGGAGCAGCGTCCCGACTCGCGCGTGGTCCTGCTGGAGGCCGAGCGGATCGGCTGGGCGGCGTCGGGTCGCAACGGCGGCTTCTGCGAGGCGAGCCTGACGCACGGCCGCGAGAACGGCGAGAGCCGCTGGCCCGACGAGATCGAGCGGCTCGAGGAGCTGGGCCTCGAGAACCTGGACCAGATCGCGGCGACGGTCGACCGTTACGGCATGGATGTCGATTTCGAGCGCACGGGAGCGCTCACGGTCGCCGTCGAGCCGCATCAGATCGACTGGCTGGGGGAGGCGGCGTACGACGCCGACGGCACGAGGGCGCTGGTCGACTCGCCGACCTACCTGGCGGGCGAGCTCGATAGGGAAGGGTGTGCGCTGGTGCATCCCGGCAAGCTCGCCGTGGAGCTGGCGCGCGTGGCTGTGGAGCTGGGCGTCGTGATCCATGAGCGGTCCGCCGTGACGGAGCTGTGCGACGGTGGCGTGAAGACCGGCAGGGGTGAGGTGCGTGCCGCTCGCACCGTGCTGGCCACCAACGTCTTCCCGTCGCTGCTCAAGCGCAACGCGCTCATGACGGTGCCCGTGTACGACTACTCGCTCATGACCGAGCCGCTGAGCGCCGAGCAGCGGGCATCGCTCGGGTGGGAGGGGCGTCAAGGAGTGGCCGACATGGCGAACCAGTTCCACTACTACCGGCTCACGGCCGACGACAGGCTGCTCTTCGGCGGTTACGACGCCGTCTACCACCCGGGCCGCAAGGTCAAGGAGGCGTACCAGGACCGACCCGAGTCCTACGAGCGGCTGATGGGTCACCTGCTCACCACGTTCCCGCAACTCGAGGGCGTGAGGATCTCGCACCGCTGGGCGGGCGCCATCGACACCTGCACCCGCTACTGCGCGTACTTCGGCACGGCTCGGAAGGGGACGGTCGCGTACGCTGCAGGCTTCACGGGTCTGGGCGTGGGGGCGTCGCGTTTCGCGGCGCGCGTGATGCTGGACCTGCTCTCGGGTCACGAGACGGAGCTCACTCGGCTGGAGATGGTGCGCGAACGGCCGCTGCCGTTCCCTCCGGAACCTCTCGCGATGGTAGGGATCGGCATGACGCAGTGGTCCCTCAACCAGGCCGACCATCGTGAGGGACGCCGCAATGCGCTCCTGCGGACTCTCGACCGGTTGGGCCTGGGCTTCGACTCGTGACGGAGGAGCACGCCGCGGACGCTGTATTGGAACCAGGGACGATGCTGGATCCGGGGATGTTGCTCGAGCCCGGTCGGTCGGTGGCGGTGGTCGAGCTGTCGGTGCCGCTCGAGGCGCTGCCCGACTCGCAGGTCGAGTCGGGCTCTCCGCTCGCGGGAGCAGTCGCGCTGACGGAGGTCGGCGGCGTCGAGGTGGGTGTGTGGGAGCACACGCCTGGCGTCTCGACCGACGTCGAGGTCGACGAGGTCTTCGTGGTGCTGTCAGGCCGGGCGACGATCGACTTCACCGACGGCTCGGCTCCTGCGCTCGTGGTGGGGCCGGGCAGCATCGTCCGTCTCGCCGAGGGTCAGACGACGCGGTGGACCGTGACCGAGACGCTGCGGAAGGTCTACATCGCTTGAGAAGCGACACGCGTGGGCACTCCCGCCTGAGTCGCGCCCCAAGCGGCAGTGAGTCACCCGTCAGATGCAGCGAGGTCTGAGAAGCGACACTGGCTTACCCGGATGGGCGGGCGCGTGTGCGCCTATGTCGTGGCTGCCGGGTTCAAGGCGCCTGATGCGGTGAGCGCCGCCCATGCCTGCGAGCGGCCCGCGACCGTCGTGAGATCCAGCCCCAAGAGCCGCTGCGCCTGCTCGATGCGCGCGCGCACCGTGTGACGGTGCACCTCGAGCGTGCGTGCGGCGGCGTCGTGCCCGCATTCGGCGCCCATCCAGGCGATCAGGGTCGGCATGAGCGCGGTTCCGTGCTCGCGGTCGTGCGCGCGCAGCGGCTCAAGGGTGGCCTCCGCGAGCTGCCTCGCATCGTCGTGTCCGAGAGCGGCGAGCATCCCGAGCTGTGCCGAGTCCTCGAAGCGGACGAGCCCTGTGCGGCCACGGGTGAGCGCGATCCGTGCTCGGGTGAGCGCGTCGCCGTACTCGTCCCAGGAGTGGGCGACTGACATCCCGACCGGCTCGGATACGGCGGCCAGCGCTACCTCGGCCCCGTTCGGTGGGCCGAGGATGATCGCCTCCGACTCGTGGCGCACCACCAGGAGCGTGGGATGCCGGCTCAGCGCCGTCATGAGGTGGGGCGAGGGATGCGGTGCGACAGCGACTGCGACCGGCGGGTGCGGCAGATGGATGCCCGCGGCGTCCGCGACCGCGCGCGCCAGTGAGTCGTCGCCCCGGTCGATCGCGGCGAGGATCCCGGCGGCGAGCACCTCTCGGCCGTGGTCCACGTCCGCGCGTCGTTCGCCTGCGGCTCCCGCGATCGCCGCAGCGGTGGTGACGACGCTGCGCGCCTGCTCATCCAGGCTCGCGGCGACGGCGAGCACCCCTTGCCCGCCGCCGTGCCCGAGCGTCTGCAGCGTCACCGGGGTGTCGCCCACGGTGAACGAGCCGCCCGCCGCGACCCTCCGGGCGGTGAGGCCCACGGCCTCGACCCGCACCCGCGCCGCGGCGTCGGCGTCCAGGCGGCCGGCGGGGTGCTCGTGCAGGAACCTGCCGCCCGCGTCGACCACTGCGACCCAGGCGTCGAGCCTCCGTGAGAGCTCCGCGATGACGGCGTCGGTCCCGCGGCGTCCCAGTGCGGCGACAGCGACGGCTCGCTGCGCGTCGAGCGCCCAGGTGCGGCGGGCGTAGGCGGCCGCGGCGACGGCCTCGGCGTTCGCGCGCGCGACTGCGATGAAGGGCGTTCGGTACGGCACCTCCCAGACGGGTATGGCGTGGATCCGGCACGCGCGCAGCAGGGGGGCGGGGATGCCGTCGCGCACCACCTCGGTCCCGAATCCGAGGCCAAGGACGCCGCGGCGGCGGAGGCGCTCGACATACGCGTCGTAGTCGGCATCCGAGTCCGCGTCGGCGAACTGCGTGCCGGTGGTGAGCAGGACGAGGCCTTCGGACAGGAACGGGGTGGGGTCCAGGAGGTCGGAGCTGTGGACCCAACGGATCTCGCGGTCGAGCGCGTCCGCGGGCAGGTCGGCGGGGTCGCTGGCGAGCCGCAGGTCGAGTCCGTGGCGCGAGAGCAGGGCGCGCAGCGTGGGGCGGGGGACGTCCATGGCCCGAGTCTGCCACGGTGTACAGCAAGTGAACCAGGAATGTACACCGCGGCGAGTGAGTGTCGGTAGGGCCGTCCCTAGGCTCGGCGCCATGAGCACCCTTGAGGTATCCGCGGGCCCCACGGGAGGCCCGGCCCTGGCGCAGCAGCGTCGACTCGTCACCGCCATCCCAGGCCCCCGCTCGCAGGAGCTGCTGGACCGGAAGTCCGATGCTGTCGCCAGGGGAGTGGCCCACACCGTGCCGATCGCGGCCGTCGCGGCAGGCGGCGGCGTGGTGGTGGACGCGGACGGCAACTCGCTGATCGACCTGGGCTCCGGCATCGCCGTCACCTCGGTCGGCAACGCCCACCCCGCGGTCGTCAAGGCGGTCCAGGACCAGGTCGCGCGCTTCACGCACACGTGCTTCATGATCTCCCCGTACGAGGGCTACGTGGCCGTGGCGGAGGCGCTCAACCGTCTCACGCCCGGGGACTTCCCCAAGCGTTCGGCCCTGTTCAACTCGGGTGCCGAGGCGGTCGAGAACGCTGTGAAGATCGCCCGCCACCACACCGGTCGCGCCGCGGTCGCCGCGTTCGACCACGCGTACCACGGCCGCACCACGCTCACGATGGCGCTCACCGCCAAGGCCAAGCCTTACAAGTCGGGCTTCGGGCCGTTCGCGCCCGAGGTCTACCGCGCCCCCGCGTCGTATCCGTTCCGCGACGGCCTCAGCGGCGCAGAGGCGGCGAAGCGCGCCATCGCGGTGCTGGAGAAGCAGGTGGGCGGCGACCAGCTCGCGGCGGTCGTCATCGAGCCCGTGCAGGGAGAGGGCGGCTTCATCGTCCCGGCGGACGGGTTCCTGCCGGCGATCCAGGACTGGTGCCGCGACAACGGCATCGTCCTCATCGCCGACGAGGTGCAGAGCGGTTTCGCGCGGACGGGGACGATGTTCGCGTCCGAGCAGTTCGGCTTCACCCCCGACCTGGTCACGACCGCGAAGGGCATCGCCGGTGGGCTCCCGCTGGCAGCGGTCACCGGCCGCGCCGAGATCATGGACTCCGCAGGCCCCGGCGGCCTTGGCGGCACGTACGGCGGCAACCCGATCGCCTGCGCCGCAGCGCTTGCCACGATCGACGCGTACCAGTCCGAGGACCTCGCGGCGCGGGCGGCGCAGATCGGCGCGCTGATGCGCGAGCGGCTCGACGCCCTCAAGGCGGCGGACCCACGGGTGGGCGACGTGCGCGGGCTCGGCGCCATGATGGCCATCGAGCTCGTGGATCCCACGACCGGCGAGCCCGACGCCGCGCTCGCAGGAGCCGTCGCCACGGGCGCGATCGCGCAGGGTGTCATCGTGCTGACGTGCGGCACGTACGGCAACGTTCTCCGCTTCCTGCCGCCGCTGTCCATCGGCGACGCGCTGCTGGGCGAGGGTCTGGACGTGGTGGCCGCGCTCCTGGCCGGGGGCGGCGCGTGAGCGCCGGCCTGTTGGCACCCGCCGAGCGCGCGGTGATCACGGCGCTGCCGAGCGGGCTCTTCATCGACGGCGCCTGGCAGCCCGCGTCGTCAGGCAAGACCTTCGAGGTGCGCGACCCTTCCACGGGTGAGGTCCTCACCACGGTCGCGGACGCGAGCCCGGAGGATGCGGTGCGGGCGCTGGACGCAGCCGCAGGGGCGCAGGATGCCTGGGCGGCCACTCCTCCGCGGGCGCGCGCCGAGATCCTGCGCAAGGCGTTCGACATCGTGCAGGAGCGCAAGGAGGACCTCGCGCTGCTCATGACGCTCGAGATGGGCAAGCCGCTCGCCGAGGCCAGGGGAGAGGTCGCCTACGGCGGCGAGTTCCTGCGCTGGTTCTCCGAGGAGGCCGTGCGGATCTCCGGCCGTTACGGTCTCAACCCTGAGGGCACGGGCCGCATGGTCGTGTCGCAGCGCCCCGTCGGCCCCAGCTACCTCATCACCCCGTGGAACTTCCCGCTCGCGATGGCGACCCGCAAGATCGCGCCCGCGCTCGCGGCCGGCTGCACCGTGGTCGTGAAGCCCGCGGCCCTCACGCCGCTCACCACGCTCGCGATGGTCGGCATCCTCGAGGAGGCCGGCGTGCCCGCGGGCGTCGTCAACGTGATCACGACCTCGAGCTCGCGCGGCGTGACCGCCCCGCTGCTCGCCGACCCGCGCCTCAAGAAGCTGTCGTTCACCGGGTCCACCGAGGTGGGCCAGGCGCTCATGAAGCAGGCTGCGGACCGCATGCTGCGCGTCTCCATGGAACTTGGCGGCAACGCGCCGTTCGTCGTCTTCGAGGACGCGGACCTGGACAAGGCCGTCGAGGGCGCCCTGGCAGCGAAGTTCCGCAACATCGGGCAGGCGTGCACCGCGGCCAACCGCTTCATCGTCCACTCCTCCGTGGCCGACGAGTTCGCACGGCGGGTCACCGAGCGCGTGACGGCCATGCGCATCGGCCGCGGCACCGAGGACGGCGTGACCATCGGTCCGCTCATCGATGACAGGGCGGTCGCCGCGTCCCTGGAGCTGGTGGACGACGCCGTGGCCAGGGGAGCGACGCTCACCACGGGTGGCACCGCCATCGACGGGCCCGGGACGTTCCTCGCTCCGACCGTCCTCACCGACGTGCAGCCCGGCTCCGCCATCCTCGCGAACGAGATCTTCGGCCCCGTGCTCGCGATCGCGACGTTCGAGGACGAGGACGAGGGCGTCGCGCTCGCCAACGCGACCGACTACGGGCTCGTGTCCTACGTCTACACCGAGGACCTGGCCCGTGGGCACCGCATGATCGACCGCCTCGAGACGGGGATGATGGGCCTCAACGCCGGGGTCGTCTCGAACGCCGCCGCGCCTTTCGGGGGCGTGAAGATGTCCGGGCTGGGCCGCGAGGGTGGCCTCGAGGGCATCCACGAGTACCTGTCCACGAAGTACACCCTGATCCCGGTCGGCTGAGCTCAGCCGTCCTCCACCGCACAAGGAGAAGCATGACCGCCTACGCCGTCGTCAATCCCGCCACAGGGGAGACGCTCGCCACGTACCCGACCATGACCGACGCCGAGGTGGAGGTCGCGCTGGCCGCCGCCCAGACCGCCTATCGGTCGTGGGCGCGCACCACGACCCCCGCCGAGCGGGCAGCGTTGATCCGACGGGTCGCCCAGCTGCACCGGGAGCGACGCGACGAGCTCGCCGCGATCGTGGTCCGCGAGATGGGCAAGCCGCTGTCGCACGCGCTCGGCGAGGTCGACTTCGCGGCCGACATCACCGAGTACTACGCGGACAACGCGGAGAAGGTGACGGGGGACACCCCGATCGAGATCCTGGGCGAGGGGACGGCCGTGATCCGCCGCACGCCGATCGGCCCGCTGCTGGGCATCATGCCGTGGAACTTCCCCTACTACCAGGTGGCTCGCTTCGCGGCGCCGAACCTGGCGGTGGGCAACACCATCATCCTCAAGCACGCTCCGCAGTGCCCCGAGTCGGCCGCCGCGATCCAGCAGATGTATCTGGACGCGGGCTTCCCGGAGGGTGCCTACGTCAACGTCTACGCGACGAACGAGCAGGCCGCGACCTTCATCGCGGACCCGCGCGTGCAGGGTGTGTCCGTGACCGGCTCGGAGCGCGCAGGTGCTGCGGTCGCGTCGCTCGCCGGTCAGCACCTCAAGAAGGTGGCGCTCGAGCTGGGCGGCTCCGACCCCTTCATCGTCATGTCGACGGACGACATGGACGCCGTGGTGGCGAACGCGGTCGAGGCGCGCATGGACAACTCGGGCCAGTCGTGCAACGCCCCCAAGCGGTTCATCGTGATCGACAGCCTGTACGACGAGTTCGCGGAGAAGTTCACCGCCGCGGTGGCGGGCACCGTGATGGGCGACCCGTTCGCCGAGGACTCCGAGATCGGCCCGCTGTCGTCGTTGCTGGCGGCGGAGCGGCTTCAGGCGCAGGTGGACAACGCGGTGGCGCAGGGCGCGACCCTCGTCACGGGAGGCACCCGCAGCGGAGCGTTCTACGCGCCGACGGTGCTGGCCGACGTGACGAAGGACATGGACGTGTACCGCGAGGAGCTGTTCGGGCCTGCGTCGACCCTGTACAGGGTCGACTCCGAGGAGGAGGCGCTCGCCCTGGCGAACGACACGGGCTACGGCTTGGGCTCGTACGTGTACACGACGGACCCTGAGCAGGCCGATCGCATGGCGAGCGGCATCGATGCGGGAATGGTCTATGTGAACTGCGTGCTGGCCGACAGCCCGGAGCTGCCGTTCGGTGGCGTGAAGCGCTCCGGCACGTCGCGCGAGATGGGCCTGCTCGCGGCGGACGAGTTCGTGAACAAGAAGCTGGTGCGGGTCGCCAAGTAGGCCCGTCGGAGGGGCGGCGTGGCGCGGGCCGAGGCCGACGCCGCGCCGCTTCTCCGTTCTCCGACCGGACTCGGGATTGACGCCGTACATACCCCCTGGGGTATAGTTTCACGCATGAAGAAGCACCTCGTTCGCGCCGCCCTCGCCGGCGCCTTGCTCACCCTGACCGTGCCCGGGCTCGCCGCCTGCTCGACCGACGACGCTGCCACGGTGCAGCCTGCCGACGTGGTCTTCGACGGCTCGCACGTCGACTATGCGACGTTCGCCGCCGCGACCCAGGTGAGCGGCGTCACCGTGATCGACGTCCGCACCCCGAGCGAGTATGCCGCCGGTCACATCCCGGGCGCGATCAACGTCGACGTCAGCGCTGCGACCTTCCCGACGCAGATCGCCGGGCTCGACCCGTCGGCGGACTACGCGGTCTACTGCCAGTCGGGCAACCGCTCTCGCGCCGCCGTCGCCACGATGACGGCGGCGGGCTTCACCGCCCTGATCGGCCTCGAGGGCGGTATCGGAGCGTGGAAGGGCGACGTCGTCACCGGCTGATCGCGCCCATGCGGCGCAGTCGACGGCCGGGAGCCCCTCGCGGGTTCCCGGCCGTCGGCGTTCCGCCGCGCGCATCGACCTCCCAAGCCTGTGAAACCGCTGGAAAAATACCCCCTAGGGGATCCAAATGACCTGGTATTTGGGCCCATGGTCCCCGGGACCTTGGCACCGAGCATAAGTGGACATCACGCCTTAGATTTCTAGGTGTCGGGACCCGATGGGGGAACCCGGTAGAGGAGAGAGTGAGACATGACCACCACAGCCCCGGACCAGAAGGCCGCCGCTCCCGTCGCAGAGACGGTCGATGTCGCAGCCGCTATCGACGAGCTGGTCGCCAAGGCGCAGGTCGCGCTTCAGCAGTACAGCACCTTCACCCAGGCCGACGTCGACCTCCTGGTCAAGAAGGCGTCCGTCGCCGCACTGAACCAGCACGGCGAGCTCGCCGTCCTCGCGGTCCAGGAGACCGGCCGAGGCGTGTTCGAGGACAAGGCCGTCAAGAACATCTTCGCGTGCGAGCACGTGACCCACTCGATGGGCCCCATGAAGACCGTGGGCATCATCAACGAGGACCCCATCAAGGGCATCATCGAGATCGCCGAGCCCGTCGGCGTCGTCGCCGGAGTCACCCCGGTGACCAACCCCACCTCCACCGCGATCTTCAAGTCGCTCATCGCGCTGAAGACCCGCAACCCGATCATCTTCGCGTTCCACCCGAGCGCACAGCAGTCGTCGGTCGCCGCGGCCAAGATCGTGCGTGACGCCGCGATCGCCGCGGGCGCCCCTGAGTACTGCATCCAGTGGGTCGAGACGCCGTCCATCGAGGCCACCGGCGCGCTCATGAACCACGACGGCGTCGCCCTCATCCTCGCCACCGGCGGCAACGCCATGGTCAAGGCGGCCTACAGCTGCGGCAAGCCGGCGCTCGGCGTCGGAGCGGGCAACGTCCCCGCGTATGTGCACAAGTCGGCCAACCTGGACCGCGCCATCAACGACCTGGTCATCTCGAAGGCCTTTGACAACGGCATGGTGTGCGCCTCCGAGCAGGCCGTCATCCTCGACGCCGACATCTACGACCAGTCGCTGGCCCTCTTCGACCGCCTCCACGCCTACAAGGCCACGGCCGCAGAGAAGGCGATGCTCGAGGAGTTCATCTTCGGCGTCCAGGCGAACGGCGAGAACTGCGCAGGCGCCAAGCTCAACCCGAACGTCGTCGGCAAGACCCCGCAGTGGATCGCCGAGCAGTCGGGCTTCTCGGTCCCCGAGGAGACGTCGATCATCCTGGCCGAGGTGTCCACCGTCGGCGAGAGCGAGCCGCTGACCCGCGAGAAGCTCGCTCCGGTGCTGGCCGTCCTCAAGGCCGAGACCACCGAGCAGGGCCTCGACTACGCCAAGCGCATGGTCGAGTTCAACGGACTCGGGCACTCGGCCGCGATCCACGCGAACGACGACGAGCTGGTCAAGGAGTTCGGCAAGCTCTGCAAGGCGAGCCGCATCATCGTCAACTCGCCGTCCTCGCACGGTGGCATCGGCGACATCTACAACGCCCTGATGCCGTCGCTCACGCTCGGCTGCGGCTCCTACGGCCGGAACTCCGTGTCGGCCAACGTCACCGCGGTGAACCTGATCAACGTGAAGCGCATCGCCCGGAGGAACAACAACATGCAGTGGTTCAAGGTGCCGGCGAAGACGTACTTCGAGCCGAACGCGATCCAGTACCTGCACGACATGAACGGCGTGAACCGCGTCACCATCATCACCGACGCGACCATGACCCAGATCGGCATCGTCGACAAGGTCCTGGACATGCTGCAGCGCCGCGACAACCCCGTGTCGGTCCAGATCATCGACAACGTCGAGCCTGAGCCCTCCGTCGCGACGGTCCGCAAGGGTGCCGAGGTGCTCCGCGCCTTCAAGCCCGACACCATCATCGCCGTCGGCGGTGGCTCGCCGATGGACGCCGCCAAGGTCATGTGGCTGCTGTACGAGCACCCCGAGGTCGACTTCTCCGACCTGAAGGAGAAGTTCTTCGACGTCCGCAAGCGCGCCTTCCAGTTCCCGAAGCTGGGCGAGCTGGCCAAGCTGGTCTGCATCCCCACCACGTCGGGCACCGGCTCCGAGGTGACGCCGTTCGCGGTGATCTCCGACCCGGAGAACGGCCGCAAGTACCCGCTCGCCGACTACGCGCTCACGCCGACCGTCGCGATCGTGGACCCGGTCCTGACCAAGAACCTGCCCGCCCGCGTGGCCGCGGACTCCGGTCTCGACGCCCTGACGCACGCCACCGAGGCCTACGTCTCGGTGTACGCCAACGACTTCACCGACGGCCTCTGCCTGCAGGCCATCAAGATGGTCTTCGAGAACCTCGAGAAGTCGGTGCAGGAGGGCGGCGACGCCGTCAAGGCGCGCGAGAAGATGCACAACGCCGCGACGATCGCCGGTATGGCGTTCGCCAACGCCTTCCTCGGCCTGGTGCACGCCATGTCGCACGTGACCGGCTCGACCTTCCACGTGGCTCACGGCCGCACGAACTCGATCTACCTGCCCCACGTGATCCGCTACAACGGCAAGGTCCCGACCAAGCCGACCTCGTGGCCCAAGGCCGAGTCCTACGTGGCTCCGCAGCGCTACCAGGAGATCGCGAAGCACCTGGGTCTGCCGGCCTCCACGCCGGAGGAGGGCATCGAGTCCTACGCCAACGCGGTCGCCGAGCTGCGCGCCAAGTGCGGTGTCGAGGGATCGTTCCAGGAGGTCGGCGTCGACGAGGCCGAGTTCATGGCCTCGCTCGACACGCTCGCGATGAACGCCTACGCGGACCAGTGCGCGCCGGCCAACCCGCGCCTGCCGATCCTCGAGGACATGAAGATCATGATGGAGGCCGCGTACTACGGCACCTCCTTCGACGAGGTCGTCGCGTCCCGCAAGGCCAAGGCAGCGCAGGACAAGGCGCCCGCCGCGCCGGCCAAGAAGCCGGTGGCCAAGAAGTCCGCCAAGTAAGCGGCACACCCGGCGTCGGGACTGGACACTACCGACGCTGACCGGAAGGCCCCGGCCCCTCACAAGGGGGTCGGGGCCTTCCGTCGTCCCGGCCGTTCCGGGTGACAGGTCCGGGGTGCCGTGCGCCGCCGGAGCACTAGACTGACTCACCGTGGCTATTGAATTCCCGATCGAGCTCGCCGCCCTGCGGAACACCTTCACGCAGATCGAGGCGGTGCTCGACCCGACCTCCTTGAGGGAACGGATCGCCGACCTCGAGAAGCAGGCTGCAGCACCGGACCTGTGGGACGACCAGGAGAACGCGCAGGCCGTGACCAGCGCCCTCAGCGCCGCCAACAGCGAGCTCGCCCGCGTCACGGGATTCGAGCGCCGCATCGAGGACCTCGAGGTCCTGGTCGAGATGGGCGAGGAGGCCGACGACGCCGACACGCTCGCCGAGGCCGAGGTCGAGCTCGAGAAGCTGCGCAAGGACCTGTCCGCCATGGAGGTCCGCACCCTCATGTCCGGCGAGTGGGACGAGCGCAACGCCGTCGTCACGATCCGTTCAGGCGCGGGCGGCGACGACGCCACCGACTTCGCCGAGATGCTCATGCGCATGTACCTGCGCTGGGCGGAGCGCCATGGCTACCAGACCAAGGTGCTCGACACGTCCTACGCGGAGGGCGCGGGCATCAAGTCCGCGACCTTCGAGGTCAACGCCCCGTACGCGTTCGGCACGCTGTCGGTCGAGGCGGGCACGCACCGCCTGGCACGCATCAGCCCCTTCGGCTCCGCCGACAAGCGCCAGACCTCCTTCGCCGCGGTGGAGGTGATCCCGCAGATCGAGTCCACCGACCACATCGAGGTCCCCGAGTCCGAGATCAAGGTGGACGTGTTCCGCTCCTCCGGCCCCGGCGGCCAGTCGGTCAACACCACGGACTCCGCAGTCCGCCTCACCCACCTGCCCACCGGCATCGTCGTCTCGATGCAGGATGAGAAGTCGCAGATCCAGAACCGCGCCGCCGCCATGCGTGTGCTCCAGTCGCGACTGCTGCTGCTCAAGAAGGAGCAGGAGGCGGCGCAGAAGAAGGAGCTCGCAGGTGACATCAAGGCGAGCTGGGGCGACCAGATGCGCTCCTACTTCCTCTACGGTCAGCAGCTGGTCAAGGACCTCCGCACCGGCTACGAGGTGGGCAACCCGCAGATCGTCTTCGACGGAGACCTGGACGGACTGATCGACGCGGGCATCCGCTGGCGTCGTGCGCAGCAGTCGCAGCAGGACTGACCGACCCCGGGGCGCGCCTCCCGGGAACGGTCCCGAGTTCCGGCGCGATGTGATCCATCGGACACTCCCTGGCGGCGTGGCCTCCCCGTGAGGCACGGTGACGCTACTTACCATGCACGAGGAGGTGCGGGTCCGTCCCCCCGCGCCTGGATGGCAGTGTGATTCGGCTAGAGAACGTCAGCAAGGTGTACTCGCGAGGTGCACGACCCGCGCTCGAGGGCATCGACATCGAGATCGAGCGCGGGGACTTCGTGTTCCTCGTGGGCTCCTCGGGCTCCGGGAAGTCCACCTTCCTGAAGCTCGTGCTTCGCGAGGAGCGCCCCACGGGCGGCGACGTCTACGTGGCAGGCCGCCACCTCAACCGCCTGTCCGCCTGGCGCGTGCCGCACCTGCGCCGCGAGATCGGTGCGGTCTTCCAGGACTTCCGGCTCCTCCCGAACAAGACGGTCTACGGGAACGTCGCCTTCGCGCTGCAGGTGATCGGCAAGGGCCGACGCGAGATCGACTCGACCGTGCCGGAGATGCTCGAGCTGGTGGGCCTCGCGGGCAAGGAACGGCGCATGCCGCATGAGCTGTCCGGTGGCGAGCAGCAGCGCGTGGCGATCGCTCGCGCCTTCGTCAACAGGCCTCCGATCCTGCTCTGCGACGAGCCCACGGGCAACCTGGACCCCGGCACCTCCGTCGGCATCATGCGCCTGCTGGACCGCATCAACCGCACCGGCACCACCGTGCTCATGGCGACGCACGACGACGAGATCGTGGACCAGATGCGCAAGCGCGTCATCGAGCTCAAGGGCGGGCACATGGTGCGCGACCAGGATCGCGGCGTGTACGGGCTGGAGCGCGCATGAGGCTCCGGTTCATCCTCGGCGAGGTCTTCAACGGGCTGCGCCGCAACTCGACGATGGCGCTGTCCGTCGTGCTCGTCACGTTCGTGTCGCTCACCTTCGTGGGCGCGGCCGCGCTCATCCAGACGCAGATCGGTCAGCTCCAGGACGACTGGTACGGCAAGGTCGAGGTGTCGATCTTCCTGTGCACCGACCAGTCGGTCGAGCAGCAGTGCGCCCAGGGCGCGGCGACGCCCGCCCAGGAGGACGCGATCCGCGCCGTTCTCGAATCGGGCGCCGTGGCCGACCTGGTCCAGTCCGTCACGTACGAGTCGCAGCAGCAGGCCTACGACAGCTACGTGGCGCGGGCCGACAGCTCCCTCACGCAGTACCTCGAGCCGGAGTACATGCCCGCGAGCTTCCGCGTGAAGCTCGTGGACCCGTCGCAGTTCCAGGTGGTGGCCGACGCGACCCAGGGCCTCGCCGGCGTCGAGCAGGTGCAGGATCAGCGCGAGATCTTCGACCAGCTGTTCGCCTTCCTGAACGCGGCGACGCTCGTGGCGGCGGCGCTCGCCGCGGTCATGCTGCTCACCGCGGTCCTGCTCATCACGACGACGGTGCGGCTCAGCGCGCTCAGCCGCAAGCGCGAGACGACGATCATGCGGATGGTCGGCTCGTCGCGCACGTTGATCCAGCTGCCGTTCATGCTCGAGGGCGCGGTGGCAGCGACCGCAGGAGCGCTGCTCGCGACGGTGACGCTGTGGTTCGGTGTCCGCTACCTGGTGCAGGACTGGCTCAGCTCGTCGGTCACCTGGGTCGACTACGTGAGCGCGGACGACGTGCTCGGCATCGCCCCTTGGCTGATCCTGATCGCTTTCGGCCTGGCGGCCGTGGCGTCCCTGCTCACGCTCGGAAGGTACACACGCGCATGAGAACGGTCTCTCGCCGACTCGCCTCGATCATCGCCGCGCTGATGGCGGTCGCGGTCAGCGGCGGGCTGCTCGTGGGCTCCGCCTCGGCGTCCGGCCCGGGTTCCGTGGCGACCTCCTCCTACGACGACGAGATCGCGGCCGCCGAGCAGAGCCAGGCGGACAACCAGCAGTCGTTGGACGACCTCGAGAGCCAGATGGAGGACACCGACGCGGCGATCGTGGAGGCGAACCGCAAGCTCCAGGAGCTCCAGGACAAGCTGCCCGGCCTTCAGCAGCAGCTGGACCTGGCGCAGGAGCGCTACGACGCAGCCGTGCTCCAGCAGCAGATCGTCGCCGACAAGCTCGCGGCCGCGCAGGCGCAGGACCAGGCGCTGACGGACCAGATCTCGAAGGATGAGGATCGCGTCGGCACGATTCGTCAGGCGATCGCGGCGATCGCGCGCGACAGCTACATCGGCAACGACATCACCAGCCTGGGAGTCGTCCTGGGGGCGCAGTCGTCGGACCAGTTCGTGGCGGACTACGCGGCGCGTGACGCCGCGGCGAGGGTCCAGTCCAACGCGCTCGCGGAGATGGAGCAGATCACGGCGGTGAACCGCAACCGCGAGACGCGCCAGACCGCGGTGCGGCAGGAGATCGAGCGGCTCAAGCTCGAGGCCGACCAGCTGGTGACGGAGGCGGAGGCTGCCAAGCAGGAGGCGGCTGACAAGAAGGCCGAGGTCGAGAGCGCGCTCGCCGAGCAGCAACAGCTCCAGTCGTACCTGGAGAGCCAGCGGCAGTCGTTCATGGATCAGCAGGCGCAGATCGAGGCGGATCAGGAGGCGGTGCGGCAGGAGCTGCGCGACCTTCTCGCGAAGGCCGCCGCTGAGGACGCGGCGTCCAGCCCGACGCCGATCGGCATCGGCGTCCTGAACTTTCCCACGAAGGTGCCGTACATCACCTCCAGCTACGGGATGCGCTACCACCCCGTGTTCCACTACTGGCGGCTGCACGCCGGCACCGACTTCCGTGCCTACTGCGGGACCCCGATCTACGCGGCCGCGTCGGGGAAGGTGCTGTGGGCCAAGTACAGGTCCGGGTTCGGCAATCAGGTGATGCTCAACCACGGCACCTTCAACGGCGACAGCCTGGCGACGAGCTACAACCATCTGTCCAAGTTCGCGGTGAGCGCCGGCCAGTACGTGCTTCAGGGAGACCTGGTCGGCTACGCCGGCTCCACCGGCTCCGTGACGGCGTGCCACCTCCACTTCGAGGTGTACGTCAACGGCAACACTGTGGACCCCATGACCATCCTCGGCCCGGTGCCGTAAGGTCCCTCGTGGCTCGCGGCGGGGCCTACACTGGGAGGTCCGTGTCCGCGCGTGGGGCTGCCGCCCCGCAAGGTCGAGGAGGTGAGCGATGGGCGACGGCGTCAAGGTGATCGCCACCAACCGGTCGGCTCACCACGACTACTTCATCGACGACACGTTCGAGGCGGGCGTGGCGCTGATGGGCACCGAGGTCAAGTCGCTGCGCATGGGCCGCGCGACGATCGGCGAGGGCTACGTGTACGTGGACCGCGGCGAGGTCTGGGCGGAGAACCTGCACATCCCCGAGTATGTGCAGGGCACGTGGACCAACCACTCCGTGAGGCGCAAGCGCAAGCTCCTGCTCCACGCGCATGAGATCGAGGAGCTCGCTCGCAAGACGAGCGAGAAGGGCTACACGATCGTCCCGCTGAAGCTGTACTTCAAGGGCAGCAGGGTGAAGCTTGAGATCGGTCTGGCGCGAGGCAAGAAGCTCCACGACAAGCGCCAGACGCTGCGGGAGAAGCAGGACAATCGGGAGGCTGAGCGGGCCATGAGCCTGCGTCGCGCACGCGACTGAGCCATCGAGTCCACAGGGTCCGCCTCGAGCGCCCCCCGGGGACACCACCGGCGCGCTGCGCCGATCTGGGCTAGGCTCGCGCGTCCGAGCCGTCGGGTGCCGTGTCCACGCGAGGCGGGAGCTCGAGCGCCGAGCGGAGGGTGTGACCCAGCAACGCGATCAGATCCGTCGTGCGCGGGTGCAGCGCCTCATGCGTCTGGAGGCCCTCCCATGTGGCGATCACTGCCGTCGCGCGTTCCTCCGGGCTCAACGGATCGGTGGTGCCACCGGTAGCCTCGCGTCGCGCGGAGATCGCCTGGGCGATGATGCCGCGGAGCAGCTCGTGCCGCTGCTGCAGGGCCGGGCGCGCGGGATGCCGCGGAGCGCCTGCCTCGGCGGTGAGCACGGACAGCAGCTGCACCAGCCCAGGCGAGTCGGCGTTGCTGCGTGCGACTGCGAGGAACGCCTCCACGAGCTCCTCGGCGGACATCCTGTCGTAGAGATCGAGCACCGAGGTGAGCTCGCCGTAGCCGTCGGGGATGCCCTGCATGTCGTGCCACTCGAGCACCTCGAGCAGCACGGCGACCCGGTCGCCGAAGTGGTCACGCAACGCGTCGAGGTCGACGTCGGACTCGCGCGCGATGCTCTCGAGAGTGCCTCCGTGGTAGCCCTTGGCCGCGAAGGTCGCGGCGACCCGTCCCACGAGCGCCCGTCGCTCCTCGTCTCGCGTCCCGGCGGCGCTCGTGGCGGAGATCGCTTGCTGCTGCTCTGACATGGTCCACCCCCGTCGTCATGTTCGCATATCTGCGAGGGAAGCGGGAGCGCCTGCGGGCCGCCACCTTCGGCAGGTGACGGCCCACAGGCAGCGACAGCCGGTCAGGCGGTCGGCGCCTCCTCGGCCTGCCCATCGGCCGACTCGTCGACGTGATGAGGGACAGGGTGGGTGCGCTCGAGCGCAGCGCCCTCGACGTCGACGTTGGGGAGGATCCTGTCGAGCCAGCCGGGGATCCACCACGCCTTGTCGCCCGCCAGGTGCATCAGGGCGGGCACGATCAGCATGCGCACCACGAATGCGTCCGCGAGCACGCCGACCGCCAGGCCGAAGCCCATCGGGCGGATCATCGCGATGTGGCTGAAGATGAAGCCGCCGAAGACGGACATCATGATGATCGCCGCAGCGGTGACGACGGCGCGGCCGTGACGTCGTCCGGCGACGACGGCGCGGCGGGCGTCGAGCCCGTGGATGTAGGACTCCCGCATGCCGGACGCGAGGAACAGCTGGTAGTCCATCGCGAGTCCGAACAGGATCCCCGTGAGGATGATCGGCAGGAAGTTCAGCACAGGCCCCGGGTCGTGGACGCCGAAGATGCCTCCGAGCCAGCCCCACTGGTACACGGCGGTGACCGCGCCGAACGCCGCGAACAGCGACAGGACGAACCCGAGCGTCGCCATGAGCGGCACGAGCAGGGACCGGAAGACGACGATCAGGATCAGCAGCGACAGGCCCACGACCACGACGAGGTACACGGGCAGCGCCGAGGCGAGCTTCTCGGAGATGTCGATGTTGCCGCTCGCCTCGCCGGCCACGCCGAGCACGGTGCCGTCGTCGAGGGGGGAGAGGGCGCGCAGCTCGTGCACCAGCGCCTCGGTCGACTCGCTCGACGGGCCCTCCTTCGGGATCACCTGGAACGCGAGGAACGAGTTGTCGGCGGACACGCCCGCAGGGCTGACCGCGACGACGTCCTCGTTGGCCATGAGCGCGTCGACGATCGACACCTGGGCGGCGAGCAGGTCGTCGTCGGAGACCGCCTCCGGCAGGTCCGCGGTCACCAGCAGGGTGCCGTTGAGGCCCTCGCCGAACTCCTGGTCGGTGATCTTGTATGCCTGGTACTGGGTGGAGCTGGTGGGCTCCTGCGTGCCGTCGGGCAGGCCGAGCCGCATGGACAGCGCGGGGATCGCGATGACCAGCAGGACCGCGGCCGCACCGACCGCACCCAGGACCGCGCGCCAGGTGCGCATCGGCGCCACAGGCTTCTCGTGGTGCTCGGGAGCGCCGACCGTGGCGCGCGCCTTCCTGCCCAGCGCGCGCAGGCCGATCAGGCCCAGGAGCGCGGGGGTGAGCGTCACCGCGACCGCGACCGCCACGGCGACGGCGAAGGCGCCGACGGAGCCCATGACTCCGAGGAACGGGATCCCGGTGACGTTGAGCGCCAGCAGTGCGATGAGGACGGTGGTGCCGGCGAACACGACTGCGTTGCCCGACGTGCCGTTGGCGAGGCCGACGGACTCATGGACGTCCATGCCGCGTCTCAGCTGGGTGCGGTGCCGGTTGACGATGAACAGCGAGTAGTCGATGCCGACCGCCAGCCCGAGCATCACGCCGAGGATCGGCGTGACGGAGGACATCTCGACAACGTCGGAGAACGCCAGCGCCGTCGCGACGCCGACCCCGACGCCGATGACCGAGGTGACGATGGGCAGGAGCGCCGGCAGCGCGGCGCGCATCATGACGAGCAGGACGACGAGCGCGAGCACCACGCCGGCGATCTCACCGAAGCCGAGGATGCCTTCGACGGAGGTGGCGAGGTCGGCCGAGAAGTACACGTGGAGGTCGTCGGGCGTCGCGGCGGTGATGTCGTCGATGACCGCCGTCTTGTCCTCCTGCGCCAGGGTGAAGGCGGACTCGGAGAAGTGGACGATTCCGAGCGCGGTGGTGCCGTCCTCGGACACCGTCCGGATCTCGGAGGCCGCCGCGGCGAGCCGCTGGCCCAGGTCGAGCTGCTCGGTCTGGGTGGCGAGCTGCTCCACGCTGGCGTCGAGCTGGTCCTGCTGGGTCTGGATCTGCGCGAGGCCGTCGTCGATCTGCTGCTGCTGCGCGTCGATCTGCGCCTGCTGTGCGTCGAACTGGTCCTTCGCGTACTCGTAGGTGCCGTTCGCCTTCGCCGCCTGGATCGCGGCATCGAGCTGCGCCTGGCCTGCGTCGAGCTGCGACTGCCCGTCCTCAAGCTGCGCCTTCGCGGCGTCCAGCTGCTCCTGGCCGGAGGCGATCTGGTCCTGCGCATCGGCGATCTGCGCCTGGCCGTCGCTGATCTGCTGGAGCTGGTCCGCGATCTGCGCCTGGGTGGCGAACGGATCGATGACGGAGTCCACGGAGGCGGTGTCGAGCGCCGCGTTGAGGGCGTCGGTGATCTCCTGCTGCTGAGCCTCGGTGAGCTCGGAGCCGTCGGCGCTCTGGAAGACGACTCTGGCGCTGAGGCCGTCGAGACCGTCGATCTCCTGCTTGAGCTGGTCCGTGACCCGCTCGGTCTCCGTGCCTGGGATGGAGAACGAGTCCGTGAGGGTGCCGCCGAATCCGAGGAACGCGGCCCCGGCGATCAGCAGGGTGGCGATCCATGCTCCGATGACGACGAAGGGATGCCTCGAGGATGAGGATCCCAGGCGATAGAGGAGGTTGGCCACGTCAAAGCCTTTCGGGGGTGTCTGTGGGGACGGGTGCGGCGACGATGCCTACGCTCACTCTAGCCGGATTCTCGCAGTTACCCAACAGATGTTGGATATCACTCGCGAGCGAAGGCCGGACCTGGCACGATGTCCCCATGGATGCCCGTGTCGCTCGCACCCGAGCGCGCCTCCAGGAGGCGCTGCTCCAGCTCGCCAGGGAGCGCCCGGCGAGCGACGTGTCGGTCAGCGACATCGCGGAGCGGGCAGGCATCAACCGCAGCACCTTCTACCAGCACTATGCCGATCGTGACATGCTGCTGGCCGATGCGCTGGACGCGGCGGCGGAGAGGGCAGGCGCCGAGCTGAGGCACGTGGATCTGGATCCGGACGTGCCTCCCGCCATGCTGGGCGACTTCCTCGCGCATATCGCCGACAACGCGGACGTCTACCGTCAGGCGCTCATCGGGAATGCGAGCGGCGCCGTGATCGTGAGCCTGCGGGCGCGCGTCGGCGCCATGATCACGGAGGCCGAGCCGGAGGGCGGCTGGGATGCCCAGGCGGTGCCGCTGGAGGTCATGTCCGCCGGTGTCGCGGGCAGCGTCCTGGGCGTCATCACCGCCTGGCTGGAGCGGGAGCCGATGGAGCCGCCGGAGCTGGCGGCGCAGTGGGCGTGGAAGGCGCTCTTCGGGCCGGGACGCACGCTCGCCCCGCGTCATGCAGGCGAAACACGCGAAGGTTAGCATCGTGCCCACGCAGGCCCTCCGCTAGAGACGGGCCCCGCCTCTCGGGTCCTGCGCCGGAAGGTCCCCAGACCATGTCAGACATCGTCGACAAGTCCGCAGTCGGACTCGATGCCCGCCAGTACCACATCGACATCGCGCCGGGGGAGGTGGGGACCGTCGCGCTGCTGCCGGGCGATCCGTTCCGCGTTCCGTTCGTCGCGGAGTTCCTCGACCACGTGAAGGACGTCGCTCACAAGCGTGAGCACCGCACCATGACCGGCTACTACAAGGGCCGCCTCATCACCGCCACGTCCACCGGCATGGGCTGCCCCTCCACCGCGATCGCGGTCGAGGAGCTCGCCCGCGTGGGCGTGACCTCCTTCATCAGGGTCGGTTCGTCCGCAGCGCTCCAGCCGGGTGTCGAGCCAGGAGACCTGCTCGTGTCCGAAGGCTCGCTGCGCAACGACGGCACCACCGCCGCCTACGTCCACCATGGCTACCCGGCGATCCCCGACCTCGCGATCGCGCAGTCCCTCAAGGAGACCGCAGCCGCGGTGATGGCCGGCAGCGAGAGGTCCGTGTTCTCCGGCATCAACGCGACCGACGACGCGTTCTACGCCGAGGGCCCGGAGTGGATCGCCGAGCTCTCCAGGATGGGGATCCTCAACGTGGAGATGGAGAGCTCCGCCATGTACGTGGTCGCGCGGCTTCGCGGCCTGCGCGCGGGAATGGTCTGCGCCTGCTCGTCGAACCTCGTGACAGGCGACAGCGTGTACGGCGACAAGAACGCGCGGCTCAAGGAGGGCTGGATGGCGTCGATCGAGGCCGCGCTCGAGACCGCGGTGGCGCTCGAGCTGTGAGCCGAGGGCGAACGGCCCTACCGTCGTGTCGGTGCAACCCCTTACACTGGAGGCACAACTCCACAGGGGATGATCGGTTTCGACGTGTGTTTACTTCCTAGGGGAAGCGGGCCGAGGACGCAGGGTTATCTCGTAAACGCCCTCTGCAAACTATAGGTGCCGATTCCAAGCGCACCGACTTCGCCCTCGCTGCCTAAGCGAGCCTCGAAGTCCGTCAGCCCAGGCTAGATCCCGACCTGGTCCCTGGCGTCATCTAGGGAACTGGCTGCACCTCCTCGTCGTCGGGGGGTGCGGGACTCTTAGACGACTGGGCCTATCTCACTTGCTCGCCTGATGCGGGTGAGGGGCCGAGAAACACTTCTCAGGCTGCGCCCGGAGAAGACCTGGGTTTGGACATGCGGACGCGGGTTCGATTCCCGCCATCTCCACTCATCCCTGTTGTTGCAGGCTGAAGGCCGCCGCACCCGTTCCGGGTGGGCGGCCTTCAGCGCATCGGGCCGGTGCTACGGCAGGGCAGGGGCCAGCCTGCGCTGCAGGGCATCGAGGTCGCGATCCGTGACGTCGGCCGGGTCTTCGTACGGGAGGCGGATCCAGGTGCCTCCGTCGCGCAGCGGAAGGGACACCTCAGCCAGGCCCTCGACTGCGCCCGGGCCGCCGACCGCCTCGAGCTGGCGGGGACCGAGCAGGGTGCTCCATCCGAAGCCCCACACCTGGTTCGCCACGTCCCGGCGCGACGGTGACAGGCGGTTCGCACATTCCCACGGGCTCTCGGCGAGCCTGACCGGATGCGTGGCCGCGGTGATGAAGCCCGCCGTGGCGCCGAGCGCCTCCGAGGCGTCGTGCACCCACCGCTCCAGCGCTCCCACCGCCCAGTCGAGCCGCGCGCCGCCGCCGTACATCGCCCATCGCTGCATGGTGAGCGTCACGATCATCCCCCCGACAGGGGTGGCGCTCCATGCCACCGTCGTGGGGAACGTGCATGCGACCCAGGCCGCCTCCATGCGGGGGTCGTACCGTCGGAAGTCCTCGCGGACGGCGGCCTGCATCACCGTCGATCGGGCGCTGAACGCTCCTGCCTCCGGTGGTCCCTCGCTCCAACGCGTCGCCACGAAGTCGGGATCGACGCCGTCGGCTCCCATCGGTGCGGAGGGATGGTCGAGGTCGTCCCGGACCGTGGACGCAGTGCTGCTCCACGTCAGCTCGATGCCCATGGAGTGTGCGACGACGTCCTCGACTCCACGCCTCAGCGTCTCGAGGACGACAGCCGCTGCCACCGTCGAGTCCTGGGCGGCTACCGCCCCGATCAGCATCGGCTCCGCCACGCGACCTCCTCGTGTCCCCGTGACACGCACCCTATCGGCGTGGATGCGCGCACGCATTCCTGGACACCATGTCCCGGATGCTGGGACCTCTGTACCTCTCATACGGGTGATGCGACCTCTATCGTCGAACCGTGCTTTCACTTGAAGAGACCGTCGAGGTCCACGCCCACGCCGCCGAGCACAAGTCCGAGCTGGCGAAGACCCCCACCCGTCTGCTCGTGTCGGGCATGCTGGCCGGCATGTGGATCGGCGTCGGCGACGTCCTCATGTGGTCCGCCGCCGGCCCGTTCATCGTCGCGGACGCCCCCGCGGGCAAGCTCGTCGCGGGCATCGTGTTCGCCGCCGCGCTGACCATCGTCGTGTTCGCGGGCTCCGAGCTCGCCACCTCCGCCATGATGATCCTGCCGCTCGGAGCGATCCGGAAGGCCATCACGTGGGTCCGCGCAGGCGTCCTTCTGCTCAGCGTGTTCTTCTCCAACATGGTCGGCGCGTTCGCCTTCGCCTGGGTGATCATGCAGACCGGCATCCTCAACAGCGGGCCGGCAGGTGACTTCTACGCCTCGTACCTCGAGGGCAAGATCGAGCACTCGTCCGCCGAGCTGTTCTTCCGCGGCGTCATGTGCAACGTCCTCGTCTGCATGGCGATCTGGGCCGCGGGCCGCCTCAAGAGCGAGGCCGGCAAGGCGATCATCATCTTCTGGGGCGTGCTGGCGTTCATCACCTCCGGCTTCGAGCACGTCGTCGCGAACATGACGACCTTCGCGCTGGGCCTCATGGGACAGGGCGACGTGGCCGTCACCTTCGGCGACTTCGTCAACAACATGATCTTCGTGGGGCTCGGCAACCTGGTCGGTGGCGGCATCGTGGTCGGGGTCGCGTACGCGTACGTCGCTGGCAAGGTCGGTCGTGGCAAGGCGCCGATCGTCGTCGCCGAGGACGGCAAGGACTGGCGTACCGACGCCCAGGAGGTCGGCGTCGAGGAGTAGGTCGACCGCACCGACGCTCCGGGTGCGAATCCGCGCTCGAGGCCGACGCGTGAGGTTGGCCACTCCTCATGCCCCCGCCGGTATCAGTATGTGGACAACCTGTCTCGCAATTCGGTAACCTGCTCGCAACATCCCCGCGCTCGACGGTGTGCGCAGACTCTTCGCGCACCCTGAGGACTCCATGATCACGCTCGAGCAGGTCTCCAAGACCTTCACCGCCCGCTCCGGGCAGGTGCGCGCGCTCGACGATGTGTCGCTCCATGTGGAGCCAGGCGAGATCTACGGCGTGATCGGCCGCTCCGGCGCGGGCAAGTCCACGCTGATCCGCGCCGTGAACATGCTCGAGCGTCCCGACTCCGGCACGGTCACCGTCGACGGCGTCGAGCTCACCGGCCTCGACGGTGCCCAGCTCCGACGCGCACGTCAGCGCATCGGCATGATCTTCCAGCAGTTCAACCTCCTCGAGTCCCGCACCGTCCGAGGCAACGTCGAGCTGGCGCTCGAGATCGCCGGCGTGGATCGCGCGGCGCGAAGGACGCGCTCGGCGGAGATCCTCGAGCTGGTCGGCCTGACCGACCGTGCGGGCGCCCGCGTCTTCGAGCTGTCCGGCGGTCAGAAGCAGCGGGTCGGCATCGCCCGAGCCCTCGCAGGCAACCCCAAGGTGCTGCTGTCCGACGAGGCCACGAGCGCGCTCGACCCCGAGACCACCGCGTCGATCCTGGGCCTGCTTCGCCGGCTCAACGAGGACCTGGGCCTCACGATCCTCCTCATCACGCACGAGATGGACGTGGTGAAGTCCCTGTGCGACTCCGCCGCGCTCATGCGCGACGGGCGGATCGTCGAGTCAGGCCGTCTGGACGACATCGTCGTGCGTGGCGAGTCGCTCATGTCGCCCGACCTGTTCCCACTCGGCGAGCTGCCCGACGCGCGCGGCACCACGATCATCGAGATCACCTTCGTGGGCCTCGCCTCGGAGGAGCCGGTGATCTCGCGGCTCGCCCGCACCCATGAGCTCGACGTCAGCCTCCTCGGTGCCGCGATCGAGACCATTCACGGACGCCAGACCGGACGCACCCGCCTCGAGCTCACGGGCTCCGCGGCACAGGTCGACGCAGCTGTCGCCGACCTCCGCGGCCAGGGACTCACCGTGGCCAGGGTGAGGGAGGCGCGATGACCGACGGCACGGACTGGTCCAAGCTCCTCGACACCGTGTGGCAGGCCACGGGCGAGACCCTCTACCAGGTGGGTTGGACGCTGCTGCTCACCGCGGTGCTCGGCACCGTCATCGGCGTGCTGCTGGTGGTGACCGACAAGGGCGGCATGCTCGAGGCGCCGTTCGGCTCGCGTGCGTTCGGCAAGATCCTGAACGTCGTCCTCCAGCTGATCGTGAACCTGGGCCGATCGATCCCGTTCCTCATCCTCATGATCGCGCTGATCCCGTTCACCCGGCTGATCCTCGGCACCGCGTTCGGCGTCACCGCCGCGATCGTGCCGCTCACGATCGCCGCGGTGCCGTTCTTCTCCCGGATCGTCGAGATGTCGCTGCGCGAGGTCGCGCCTGGCCTGCTCGAGGCGGGCTCGTCGCTTGGCGCCACCCGCTGGCACCTGGTCACCAAGGTGCTCCTGCCCGAGGCGTTGCCCGGGCTGATCCTCGGGTTCACGACGACCGCCGTGTCCGTCGTCAACTACTCCGCGATCGTCGGCACCATCGGCGGTGGCGGCCTGGGCGACGTCGCCGTGCGCTACGGCTACCAGCGGTACGAGACCGAGTACATCGTCGTCGTCATCATCGTGCTCGTCGCGATCGTCGCGTGCATCCAGGCCGTCGGCGGCTGGATGTCCATGCGAATGCGACGGGGCGGCACCCCTTCCGCGCGCTCTGCCGCCGCGGTGCCGCCCGCCCAGGGCCTCTGACCGGACGCCCTGGACCCGCAGCTCTCAGCACCCTCGCCGCGCCGAGCGCGGCATGCCGCACCCTTCCCAAGAAAGCAGGAACCACCCATGCGCAAGCACCTCCTTCCCCTCACCGCTCTCGCAGCGACCGCTGCACTCGCCCTCGCGGCCTGCTCGGGCTCGACCGACTCGGACGCGACCGCCTCCGGTGACTCGACCGCCGGGCTGCAGACGCTCGTGGTCGGAGCGACCGCCGTGCCGGCGGGCGAGATCGTGCAGTACATCATCGACTCCGGCCAGGCGGCCGCCGCGGGCCTCGACATCCAGATCACGGAGTTCTCGGACTACAACACGCCCAACCCGGCACTGTCGGAGGGCGCGACCGACGTCAACCTCTTCCAGCACAAGCCGTTCCTGGACCTCTACAACGAGAACTCCGGTGACGACCTGGTGAGCGTCGGCGAGGTCTACCTGCCGCCGCTCGCGCTGTACTCCAAGAAGGTCGACTCCCTGGACGCCCTGCCCGAGGGCGCGTCGATCGCGCTGCCCAACGACGGGTCGAACGAGTCCCGTGCGCTGCTGCTGCTCCAGTCGGCGGGCCTCATCGAGGTCGCTGACGGCGGCTCCACCGTCGCGGACATCACGTCGAACCCCCACGGCTACCAGTTCCTCGAGGTCGACGCGGCCAGCCTGCCTGCCGCGCTCGACGACCAGGACGCCGCGATCGTGAACTTCTCGTTCGCGTCGGCCGCGGGCCTGTCGTCGGACCTGCAGCTGCTGTCCGAGGGCACCGACTCGCCGTACTTCAACATCCTCGCCACGCGCGCCGAGCTTGCCGACGACGCCCGCGTCCTCGCGTTCTACGATCTGCTGACCTCGGCTGAGACCCAGCAGTGGATCGAGGACGAGTACAACGGTCTCGTCGTCCCGGCGGCCGTGTCGTAGCCGACTGCCACAGCGAGCGGCCCCCGTCCTCTTGGTGAGGGCGGGGGCCGCTTCGCGTCCGGGCGGCGTCAGCGTCCCATCGCCACCCGCTCGGGGCAGTCGAACGGGTCGCGGGCCGCGAGGCCGACGCGGTTGAGGTAGGCGATGACGATCGAGTAGGACTCGAGGAGGCTCGTCTCCGTGTACGGCATGTCGATGGAGCGGCAGTGCTCGCGGACGATCGCGCGGGCGTGCGCAAGGTGGGGGCGGGCCATGTTCGGGAACAGGTGGTGCTCGATCTGGTAGTTGAGGCCGCCCATGAGGATGTTCATGGTCCAACCGCCGCGGATGTTGCGACTGGTGAGCACCTGCTTGGACAGGAAGTCCAGCCTGGCGTCGGCAGGGACGAGCGCCATGCCCTTGTGGTTGGGGGCGAACGAGGCGCCCATGTAGACGCCGAAGACGGCCATCTGGACGCCCACGAACGCGAAGGCCATGCCCAGCGGCAGGTACGCGAAGACGGGGATCAGGTAGAGCCCGAAGTGCAGGGCGATCGCAGGCAGCTCGGTCCACCGCTGGCGTCGGCTGCCTTGGGTGATCAGCGAGACGATGGAGCGGTAGTGCAGGTTGAGGCCCTCGAGGGTGAGGAGCGGGAAGAACAGCCAGCCCTGGCGTCGGGTGATCCAGCGGATCACGCCTCGCGCCTGGGCGGCGTCCTCCTCGACGAAGGAGATGGTGTCCTTGTCGATGTCGGGGTCCGCGCCCCGCTTGTTCGGGTTCGCGTGGTGGCGCGTGTGCTTGGTCATCCACCACTGGTGGCTGATGCCGACGACGACGGTGCTGAGCGCGCGTCCCAGACGATCGTTGGCGGGCCCGGTGCTCAGCACCGCGCGGTGCGAGGCCTCGTGGCCGAGGAAGGCCACCTGGGTGAGCACCAGCCCGAGCGCTGCCGCGATCAGCAGCTGGAACCACGAGTCGCCCAGCAGGACGAACCCGGTCACGACGCCGCCGAGCGCCAGCGTCAGCGCCACGCCGTAGAGCGCGTAGAAGAGCGGCGCCCGCCTCAGGAGCCCCGTGTCACGGACGGTGGCGGCGAGCTCCGTGAAGGAGCGGGTGATGTGGTTGACGGGCGGGGACGGGTACGCCGAGGCCATGCGGTCTCCAGAAGTCGGGGGGACGTCGACTTCCCAGCCGAGGGCCGAACGCTCGCGCGCTCATCGTTCAGATGACCTCAGGCTACGCGACCGTAGGTTGTGTGTCACGGGTCTCGCGCGGCACGTCTCGGCGCCAGCGGTCCAGCGTGCCTTTCAGCGGCGCATGGCCAACGCGGCGGCGGACGCGAGCCTGGCGCGCAACAGCGGCTCCGACATCGGGCGGAAGCGCAGGAAGCCCTGCTCGTGCCTGATGCCTGCGCGTGCGACCGCCTCGCTCTCCGCCATCGTCTCGACCCCCTCGGCGATGATCTCCACCTTGAGCTGCGCCGCGATCCTCGCGATCACTGACAGCACCTCGGCATCGACCGCATTGCCCCGTCCCGCGCCCGCCACCACGGTCCTGTCGACCTTGATGAGGCTGAGCGGGAGCTGCTGCTGGAGCAGGCGCAGGGTGTCGAGAGACACGCCCACGTCGTCGAGCGCGAGGCTGACGCCCGCGGCGTCGAGCGCGGCGAGCTCCAGGGATGCGGCGTTGATGTCGCCCACGCGGGACAGCTCGGACAGCTCGAGCACGATGCGATCCGGCGCGACCCCCGCCTCGGCGATGGTGGTGAGCAGCTCGTCCGCCAGGCCGGGCGCCACGAGCGTCTCGGGAGAGAGGTTCACGTGCATGCGCAGGCGGCGAGCCGCCTCGAGCCCGTCGGCCTGCCAGCGCCGCAGCGACCGGCAGGCCCTGCTCAGCACCCAGCGGTCGAGCTCGAGAGTCGCGCCCTGGCGGACGGCACGCAGCTTGATGTCGGCGGGGAAGTTCGAGTCGTCGGCGGCGGTGTGGGCGCGCAGCAGCGCCTCGACGGCGGTGGGCATCCCCGTGGCGGTGTCGATGATCGGCTGGAACATCAGGTGGAGCGCGTCGGTGAGGATCGCGTCCACGCCCTGCGCCGACCGGCGTCCGTACTGGACGCGATCGCCTCCGCCGAGCTTCGCGGAGTACATGGCGGTGTCGGCGAGCCGCAGCAGCGCCTCCGCGTCGGCGCCGGGGCTGCTCTCGACGGCGACGCCGACGCTGGCGCGCGCCTGGGCGCTGTCGGGGAGGTCCGGGTCGTGCTGAGCCAGGGCCGCGCGGAGCCGCTCGCCGTAGGCCAGTGCCGCGTCCTCCGCGGTGATCGCGGCGGGGAGCCGCATGCGCGCCACGACCACGAACTCGTCACCTCCCAGGCGTCCGACGACGTCCGCGCCGCCGGCCACCGCGAGCAGTCGGCGCGACGCGGATCGGAGGAGCGCGTCGCCCGCGCCGTGGCCCAGGGAGTCGTTGACGTGCTTGAGGCGGTCCAGGTCCAGGAACGCGACGATGACGCGCGCGTCGCCGTCGTCGAGGCCTGCGATCGCGTCCTCGAGCCCCGCGATCACGCGGGCGCGAGTGGCGAGGCCGGTCAGCCCGTCGGTCTCCGCGCGTCGGGCCGCGTCGTCGGCGAGCGCCCGCATGAGGCGGACCGGCCTGATGATGCCGAGCGCGTCTCCGTCGGCGCCCACGACGGGCAGGTCGCGGAAGCCCTCGGGTGCCTCGGACCCCATCATCAGCGCGGCGGCTGTCGCCACGGGCGTGTCGGGGGTGACCGCGGGCATGCCCCAGTGGGTGAGCTCGCCGATGCCCTGCCGCGCGAGCAGCTGGCGGCCGTAGCCGTACGCGCCCGCCATGCTGTGGAGGAAGTGCTCGCGGCTCACCACGCCGAGCTCCCCGTCGTCAGCGCGCACGAGCAGCGTGTGGCGGTTTCCGCGGTTGAAGATGTGGGCGCCGACCTCGCTGCACGGGGTGTCGGAGGGCACCATGAGGCAGTGCTCGACGAGTGGTTCGATCGTTGCTTCAGACGTCATGTCAGGGTGTCCCTCCGGACCACCATTCGGCAGGATCGGTGGTCGCGTGAGGTTTCTCACGTCCGGATGTGTCGCGCAGTGCCGTTCGCGGTCAGGCGTCCACGGTGACTCGGATGCGCGATCCCCACGGGTCGGCGAACGTGGAGGTGCGGCCATCGTCCGTGACCAGGATCCTGCGTGCCTCGAGCCGTTCGCGCAAGGCGCCGAGGTCGTCGGCCGTGGGAAGCACGATGTCCATGGTGCCGAGGCCGAGGGAGGCGGCGCGGGGGCCGGCGCCCCGTGAGTTCCACGTGTTCAGCCCCACGTGGTGGTGATAGCCGCCGGCGCTGACGAAGAGAGCGGAGCCCATGTCGACGATCTCGTCGAATCCGAGCGCGCCGACGTAGAACTGCTTCGCGGTGGGGATGTCTCCCACCTGCAGGTGGACGTGGCCCACGCGGGCGACGCCGGTGGGGCGCTGCACCTCGGCGTCGGTGAGGTTGTCGGTGAGGAAGCGGTTCGGGTCGAGGAACAGCGTGTCCATGAGCGGCCTGCCGTCGGGGCCTCGCTTCCAGGAGTCGCTGGGGCGGTCGAAGTAGAGCTCGACGCCGTTGCCCTCGGGGTCGTCGAAGTAGAAGGCCTCGGATACAAGGTGGTCTGCGGAGCCGGTGTACCTGCCCAGGCCGGACTGCGCGACCCTTGCGACGGCCGCGGCGAGCGCCTCGCGCGTGTCGAAGAGCACCGCGGTGTGGAAGAGGCCCGCACCGGATCGGTCGAAGCGAGGCAGGCCCGGTGTGTGCGAGAGCGTCATGGTGGGCACGCCGTGGCGGCCGAGCACGTGGGTGCCGCCGCTCTCGGCGAGATGGTCCAGCGCGACGACGTCGCGGTAGTACGCGAGCATGGCGTCGAGGTCCTCGACGTGGAGCTCGACGGGGCCCATGCGGGTGCCGGCGGAGAGGAGGTCGTCGACGGGACGGGTGGTGGTCATGGGATGCTCCCGACGGGGAAGGGTAGTTGTAACTACAACTACCATAGTTCCCCTTATTTGAAGCGTCAAGCAGTCCGGGTATGATAACCGCATGACCGCCGAGCAGCTCGACAGCCGCGAGGACGCCCTCTGGCAGGACGTCCTCGCGCTCAGCATGCTGCTGCCCGCCGCGATCGACGAGGAGCTGCACCGCGAAGCCGGCCTCAGCCTCTTCGAGTTCTCCGTCCTCGCCATGCTCTCACGCAGGTCCGACCGCACCGAGACGATGTCGAGGCTCGCCCAGGCCACGTACTCGTCCGCGTCCCGCATGTCGCACGCCGCCAGCCGCCTCGAGGAGCGGGGCCTGCTCGAGCGCACCGCCTGCCCCACCGACAGACGCTCGATCTTCGCGCACCTCACGGACGCGGGCCTCGAGAAGGTCCAGTGCTCCGTGCCGGTGCACACCGCCGGCATCCGACGGCTCGTGCTCGACGGGCTCGGCGACGAGGATCGCGAGCACCTGGCGCGGATCCTCGAGATCCTCCTGCGCAACGGCGGCATCGCCGGCGACACCTGCCGCGCCTGAGCCCTTCGGCGACCGCCGCTCCCGCGCTGCCTCCCTGGCACCCGAGCTGCCGCGCCCAGCACGCCCGACGCTAGGCTCGGCCCATGCTCATCGCCGCCGTCGCGACGCTCGTCGGGCTCGCCGCGCTCGCGTGGAGCGCCGACCACTTCGTGAACGGCGCGTCGGCCGTGGCGCGCAGGCTCGGCATGGCGCCGCTGCTGGTCGGCATGCTCATCATCGGCTTCGGTACCTCGGCCCCCGAGCTGGTGGTGTCCGCCTTCGCCGCCTCGGACGGCGCGCCCGAGCTCGCGATCGGCAACGCGTTCGGCTCGAACGTGGCGAACATCGGCCTCATCCTGGGCATCACCGCGATGGTGGTGCCCATCGCCGTGCACCGAGGCGTCCTCAGGCGCGAGCTGCCCGCGCTGATCGTCGTCACCGTCATCGTGTGGCTGCTCCTGGCCGACGGGACGCTGTCGCGTCTCGACGCCGCCGTCCTGGGCGCCGCGCTCGTGGCTCAGATCGGCTGGGCCGTCGTCGTGGGAGGACGCCACGCAGACGACGAGCTCGCACGGGAGGTCGAGAGCGAGCCCCCTCTGGGCGCCGCTCGCGCGTGGACGTCCCTGATCGCGGGTCTCGTGCTGCTGGTCCTGTCCTCCAGGCTCCTGGTGTGGGGCGCCGTCGGCATCGCCGAGCGTCTCGGATGGTCCGACCTGGTGATCGGGCTCACCGTCGTCGCCATCGGCACGTCGGCGCCCGAGCTCGCGTCCGCCCTTGCCGCTGTGCGCAAGGGCGAGAACGACATGGCGCTCGGCAACGTCATCGGCTCCAACCTGTTCAACACGCTGGGCGTGCTCGCGGTCGCAGGCCTCATCGCCCCTGCCGACGTGGACCCGCACATCCTCACCCGCGACCTTCCGGTCGTGCTGGGGCTCACGGTGCTGCTCGTCGTGTTCGCGCTCTGGCCCTGGAACCGCGGTCGCATCAGCCGCACCGAGGGCGGGATCCTGCTCACGCTCTGGCTGGGCTACACCGCATTCCTGCTGGTCACCGCCTGACGCACGAGTGGGGAACACCACCAGACCCTGTCAGACGGCGCTTTCCCAGGACTACCCTGACCGCGTGACCCCAGCTCTCCAGATCACCGGCCTCCGGAAGGCGTTCGGCGCGACCATCGCCGTCGCGGGCATCGACCTGGAGATCCCGCAGGGCTCGTTCTACGGCGTCGTCGGACCGAACGGTGCGGGCAAGACCACCACGCTGTCGATGGCCACGGGATTGCTGACTCCCGACGCGGGCGTGGTGCACGTGCACGGCATCGACCTGTGGCGTGAGCCTCAGCGGGCGAAGCCCCTGCTCGGCGTGCTCCCCGACGGGCTCCACACCTTCGATCGCCTCACCGGAGCCGAGCTGATCTCCTACGCAGGGCTCCTGCGCGGGCTGCCCGCGGACGAGGTGCGCGCGCGGCGCGACGACCTGCTCGCGGCGCTCGACCTCGACTCCGCCGGCCGGACGCTCGTCACGGACTACTCCGCGGGCATGACCAAGAAGGTGGCGCTCGCCTGCGCCCTGGTCCATGCGCCACGCGTGCTCGTGCTCGACGAGCCCTTCGAGGCGGTGGACCCCGTGAGCGCGGGCGCGATCAGGCGCATCCTGCTCACCTTCGTCGAGGACGGCGGCACCGTGGTGATGTCGTCGCACGTGATGGCGCTCGTCGAACGGCTCTGCGACCGGGTGGCGATCGTCGGGTCCGGCAGGGTCCTCGCGGAAGGCACGCTCGACTCGGTGCGCGCAGGTCAGGACCTCGAGGCACGTTTCGTGGAGCTCGTGGGTGACGTCGCCGACCAGAGGGACCTGGCGTGGTTGCGACGATCCTGAGCCTGCGCTGGCGCACGACCGTCCAGTCGTTGCGGCGAGACTGGTGGCGCCTTCTGGTCGTGATCGCGGGTGCGGTGTGGTCCCTGTCGCTGCTGCCGTCGCTCGTCTGGGCGGAGCGCGCGCTCGAGATGCAGTTCCCGTCCGTCCGCACCGACGCCCTGGTGATCTGCGGCGCCGTGCTGATGCTCGGATGGCTGCTGGTGCCGCTGCTCGTGACGGGCCTCGATGACACGCTCGACCCTGCGCGGTTCGCCTCCTTCGGAGTCGATGCGCGCCGGATCATGCCTGGCCTCGCGGTGGCGGCGTTCCTCACCGTGCCCGCGATGTTCACCATGGTCGCGATGCTGCTGCTGGCGGTCTCCTGGAGGGACGACTGGCCTGCGCTCGCCGTCGCGCTCGCCGGCGCGATGCTCACGGTCGCGATGATGATCCTGTCCGGCCGGGTCGCGGTCATGTGGGCCGCGCGGCTGCTCACCGGCCGCCGTTCGCGCATGATCGCGGCCGCGGCGGGAGCGGCGGGACTTGCGATGATCACGCCAGCCGCGTTCGCGCTGATGCGGCAGGGCCTCGAGACGGTGCTCGACTACGACGTCCCCACGCTGATCTCCGCGCTCGGCGTCACGCCGCTCGGCGCCGGGCTCGCAGCGCCTGAGCTCGCAGCCCAAGGGCGATGGTCTCAGGCCGCGTGGCACCTGGCGCTCGTGCTCGGCTGGTGCCTGCTGCTCCTGGGAGCCTGGAGGGACAGCGTCGCGCGCGCGCTCGTCACGCCGCCGTCGCGCTCCGCGGGCGTGGCCCGCCGCGACGATCGGGTGCTCGGCGCGGAGGAGGCCGCGACCGTGCGCCTGGCGCGCCATGACTCGCGACAGGGTCGCGCGTCAGCGCTCGTGCGCGGCGCGGCGCGCCTGCGATCCGGCCCGATCGTCCGTGCCGTCCGCAGCCGTGCTCTCACCTACTGGATGAGCGATCCCCGCTATCTCGCGGCGGGCATCGGTGCCCTGGTGGGTCCCGTCGTCATGTTCGGCGTCCTGCTGCCGGCGATCGGCACCCCACGATGGACCGTCTTCCTCATGCCGGTGGCGGCCGCCACCTCGATCGCCTGGGGTCGCCACAACGACGTCGCGTACGACTCCACGGCGCTCTGGCTCGACGTCGTGTCCGGCAGGCTCGGGCGGCATGTGATGCGCGGCCGCGTCGAGGCGCTGCTCGCGTGGGCGGTGCCCGTCGTGGTCGCGGCCTCCGTGGCGGCCGCCTGGGTGGCGCATCGATGGGACCTCGCGATCGGGCTGACGGCGGCGTCTCTCGGGGTCCTGGGCACGACGCTCGGCATCTCCGCGGTGCTGTCCGTGTGGATGCCCTATCGCGCCCCCCAGCCGGGCGCGAATCCCTTCGGCGCCGAGGTCGGCTCCGTGGGAGCCGGGCTCGCCGCCCAGCTGCTGTCCTCGGTCGCCTCCGTCGTCACCGCGCCGCTGGTGCTCGTGCCCTTCGTGCTCGCCGTGGCCGTCCATCCCGCCTGGTCGGTGGTCGCGACGGGCACGGGGCTGGGGCTGGGCACGGCGGGCGTGGTGCTCGGAGTGCGCTTCGCCGGGGACCTCTACGACGCGCGCAGCGGCCGGCTGCTGTCCGCAGTGGTGTGAGAAGGCCCACCGTGCATCCGTGCCCGGCGGTTACGATGGGCCGCATGAGCGAGCCGAACCTTCCCGTCGAGCAGCCCCAGGGCGGCACTGCCACGATCGAGCGCACCGAGACGCGTGAGCTGGTCGAGCCGGGCGACGCCGAGCGCTTCGCGCACTACGTGCGCAAGGAGAAGATCCTCGAGTCCGCGATGACGGGCGATCCGGTCATCGCGCTGTGCGGCAAGGTGTGGGTGCCCGGGCGCGACCCGAACCGGTTCCCGGTGTGCCCCGCCTGCAAGGAGATCATCGACGGCGTCTTCGGCAGCGACGACGGCGACGGCGATTCCTGAGCCGTTGCTGGCGACCGACGCGCGCGGCGCGCCGTAGGCTGACCCCGTGGCATTCCAGGAGGACCTCTCGCCTGAGGGAAGCGTCGCCACCCGGCCGGCCGACGCCTGGGTGACGATCGTCTGGAACGACCCCGTCAACCTCATGTCCTACGTGACGTACGTCTTCCAGACCTACTTCGGATTCTCCCGCACCGAGGCGGAGCGCCGCATGCGCGAGGTGCATGAGCATGGGCGCAGCGTCGTGAGCACCGGAACGCGGGAGCGCATGGAGGTGGATGTGCAGGCGATGCATTCGTACGGGCTGTGGGCCACCCTTCAGCGGAGCGGCGAATGAGGGGGTTCGAGCGCCAGGGCGACACCGTGGTCGCGGTGCTCGACGAGGAGGAGCGCACGGTGATCGCGCGGATCATCGCCGATGTGGGGCTGCTGCTGGGCGACGTGCGTTTCGGCGCGCAGGACGATGAGGACGACGACGAGCCCGACGATGAGAAGGCGCTGTTCGACGGGCTCGCGGACCTGGGCGGCGTCCGCACGCAGCCGGTGGATCCCGCGGTGCTGAGGCTCCTGCCCGACGCCTCGCCGGCGGATGCCGAGGTGTCGGCGGAGTTCCGTCGGCTCACCGAGGGCGACCTGCGCGCCTTGAAGCTGGACCGGCTGCGACGCATGTGGGATCAGCTGGGCGCGGACGGTGACGCCTGGGTCCTCAAGGTCGACGAGGCGATGCCCACGGCCGCCGCCTTCACCGATGTGCGGCTGGTGCTCGCGACCCGGCTTGGTCTCGACACCGACGAGGACGTGGATCGTCTGCATCAGGAGATCGACGAGGGGGTGCGCGCGCTCGACGAGGACGAGGACGCGCCCGTCGACCACGAGAGGGTGTGGCTCGGTATGCTCTACCAGGCCCTCAGCTGGCTTCAGGAGACGCTCGTGGGGTGCCTCGCGGCGGGACAGGAGGACGATGTCTGACGCTCCTATCGGGGTGTTCGACTCGGGCGTCGGCGGGTTGACCGTGGCGCGAGCGATCATGGACATGCTTCCGCACGAGTCCATCCACTACGTCGGTGACACCAAGTTCGGCCCGTACGGTCCGCTGCCCATCCAGGAGGTGCGGCAGCACGCGCTCGACATCATGGACGCGCTCGTCGACGATGGCGTGAAGATGCTCGTCATCGCCTGCAACACCGCCTCTGCGGCGGTGCTCCGTGACGCACGCGAGCGGTTCTCGGCCGAGCGTGGCGTGCCGGTGGTCGAGGTCATCATCCCGGCGGCGCGACGCGCGGCCTCGCTGACGAAGGAGGGCCGCGTCGGCGTGATCGGGACCGTGGCGACGATGACGTCGGGCGCCTATGCGGACGCGCTCGCGGCCGCGCCGCAGATCGAGGTCACCAGCCAGGCCTGCCCCAGGTTCGTCGAGCTCGTCGAGGCGGGCGTCACGTCGGGCCCGGAGGTCATCGAGGTGGCGGAGGAGTACCTGGCGCCGCTGAAGGACGCGCAGGTCGACACGGTCATCCTGGGCTGCACCCACTACCCGATGCTCGCCGGCGCCATCGGCTACGTCATGGGCCCGGACGTCACGCTCGTCGACTCGGCGACGGAGACGGCGATCGACGTGTACCGCGCCCTCGTGAAGGCGGGGCTGGAGCGGGCGCCGCATTCGGTTCCCGTGCACCGCTTCTTCGCGACGGGGGAGAAGGAGCGCTTCGAGCGGCTCGCCCAGCGCTTCCTTGGCCCCGTGGTCGGCTCCGTGGAGGACCTTTCGTGAGGCTCACCGTCGTCGGCTGCTCGGGCTCGCTGCCCGGACCGGCGTCCCCGGCCTCGTGCTACCTGCTGCAGGCGGACGACGCGGACGGTCGCACGTGGAGCATCGTCCTGGACCTGGGCTCCGGTTCGGTCGGAGCGCTGCAACGGTATGTGGACCCGCGCGACGTGGATGCGATCGCGATCTCGCATACGCATGCGGACCACTGCGCGGACCTGGCGGTGCTCGACGTCCTGCTGAAGTACCACCCTGACGGCCCCATCGCGCTGCCGGTCCACGGTCCGTTCGGACTGGCGACGAGGATCGCCGAGCTGAGGGGCGCCGACGACCATTCGGAGGCGCTCCCCGCGTATGCATGGCAGCCGGGCGCGCCCGTGTCGATCGGGCCGATGACGGTCACGTGCGCCGCGGTGGAGCACCCTGTGCCTGCGTACGGGCTGCGGATCGAGGGACCGTCCGAGCAGGGCGGCACCGCGGTGCTCGCATACTCGGGCGACTGCGACGTCTGCCCTGGTCTGGGCGAGGTGGCGGCCGACGCGGACGTGCTGCTGTGCGAGGCGTCGTTCCTCGAGTCGGAGGATGCGCCGCGCGGACTTCATCTCACCGGTGCGCGCGCGGGCCAGGTGGCGCAGGTCGCCGGCGTGGGCCGTCTGCTCCTCACGCATGTGCCGCCGTGGACCGAGCCCTACGAGGTGGTGGCGGAGGCGGCCGCGGAGTATGCGGGCCCGCTCGACGCGGTCCACGCCGGCATGCGCGTGTCGTTGTAGCGGGCGCGTCGTCGGCCTCGTGGGAGGCGTCCGGAGCGGACGTTCAGGGCGGGTAGTCTCGGGTGGCATGACTGATCGCGCCGATGGACGCCGCCCGGACCAGCTCCGACCCGTGACTCTCGAGCGAGGGTTCCAGACGAACGCCGAGGGCTCGTGCCTGGTGACGTTCGGAGGGACCCGCGTGCTGTGCTCCGCGTCGTTCACCGTGGGAGTGCCGCGGTGGAAGAAGGGCTCCGGCGAAGGCTGGGTCACCGCCGAGTACGCGATGCTTCCCCGGGCGACCAACACCCGCAACGATCGTGAGAGCGTGCGTGGCAAGATCGGCGGTCGCACCATGGAGATCTCGCGGCTCATCGGCCGCTCGCTGCGCGCGGTGGTGGATGTGAAGGCGCTCGGCGAGAACACGATCGTGCTCGACTGCGATGTGATCGACGCCGACGGCGGCACGCGGACCGCGGCCATCACGGGCGCATACGTGGCGCTGGCGGACGCGATCGCATGGGGCCGTGCGAACGGTGCCATCGCTGCGGGTGCCAGGCCGCTGACCGGCTCCGTGTCCGCGATCTCCGTGGGCATCATCGACGGTACGCCGATGCTCGACCTGCCGTACGTCGAGGACGTGCGTGCGGAGACGGACATGAACGTGGTCATGACCGGCGATGGCGGCTTCGTCGAGGTGCAGGGAACGGCCGAGGGCAAGCCGTTCAGCAAGGCCGAGCTGGACGCGCTCCTGGAGCTCGCGACCCTGGGCAACCTGGAGCTCGCGGAACTGCAGCGGAAGGCCCTGGAGGGCTGAGCCGATGAGCGAGACCCGCCCGATCGTCGCGTTCGCGACCCACAACGCCCACAAGATCGACGAGGTCTACTCCATCCTGCGCGAGCGGGTGCCGGGCCTCGAGCGTGGTCACCTCTTGAGCGCCGCGGAGGCGGGTGCCCCTGCCCCGGTGGAGTCGGGCATCTCCTACGAGCAGAACGCGCTCATCAAGGCGCGGGAGCTGTCGCGGCTCACGGGGCTGCCAGCGATCGCCGACGACTCCGGTCTGAGCGTGGACGTGATGGGCGGCGCGCCGGGCATCTTCTCCGCGCTGTGGAGCGGTCGTCACGGTGCGGACAGGGAGAACCTCGAGCTCCTGCTCGCGCAGATGGAGGACATCCCTGACGCCAACCGGCAGGCGGCTTTCGTCTGCGCCGCGGTCATGGTGCACCCGGACGGTCGCGAGATCACGGAGATGGGGATCATGGGTGGCAAGCTCACGCGCGAGCCGGCGGGCGCACGGGGCTTCGGCTACGACCCGATCTTCATCGCCTGCGGCCAGAGCGTCACCAACGCCGAGCTGGACCCCGAGGTCAAGAATGCGATCTCGCACCGTGGAGCGGCGTTCCGCGCCCTCGCGCCGCACGTCGCGGCATTGCTGCCGCGCTGAGGGTGCAGGGCGGCATTGCTGCCGCGCTGAGGGTGTGGGTCAGGGCAGGACGCCGCAGAAGGCGAGCGCCTGCTTGAGGAGCGCCTCCTGGCCGCCCATCATCTCGCCGGCGATGTCCTCCGAGGCTGCTTCCTCGGGGGTGAACCAGGCGATGTCGAGCGCGTTCTGGCTGGGCTCGCAGTCGCCGTCCACGGGTACCACGAAGGCGAGGGCGACGGCGTGCTGCCGGGAGTCGTGGTACTTGGTGATGCCACGGGTCGGGAAGTACTCGGCGACGCTGAACGGCGCGGGGTCGAGCGGGAGCCGGGGGAGCGCGACGGCGCCCAGGTCCTTCTCGAGGTTGCGCACCAGCGCGTCGCGGATGGTCTCGTGGTACATCACGCGGCCTGCGACGATGGCGCGCGAGATGACGCCGTCGTCGTCGGCTCTGAGGAGGAGTCCTACGTGCGTGAGCTCGCCTCGGGGATTGATCCGGACGGGGATCGCGTTGACGTACAGCAAGGGAAGCTCGCTGCGGACGTGGTTCAGCTCTCTGTCGCTGAGCCAGCCCGAGGGCTCGGAAGGCAGTTCGGCCATATCCGTCATGAGTCTTTTCTACCGCGCCCGGGCGTGTGCCTCGCACATGCGCGCCGGGCGTGACAACCTGAGAGCTGGGAAATGAAAGCCGAGCCGAGTGCGTTAAGATACCCCCCAGGGTATTAATGCCGAGAGAGGAATCATGGCTACCGTCAACCTGACCACCGACACGTTCGAAGAGACCGTCGCGAAGGACGGCATCGTCCTCGTCGACTTCTGGGCCGACTGGTGCGGCCCGTGCAAGCGCTTCGCGCCGATCTTCGAGGAGTCCTCGAAGGAGCACGGCGACATCGTGCACGCCAAGGTCGACACCGAGGAGCACCAGGAGCTGAGCATCAAGTACGGGATCACCGCGATCCCCACGCTGATGGCCTTCCGTGACGGCATCATGGTGTTCAACCAGGCCGGCGCGCTCCCTGGCCCCGCGCTGAAGCAGCTCGTCGACGCCGTCGAGGGCCTCGACATGGACGAGGTCCGCCAGAAGATCGCAGAGCACGAGTCCCAGGCCTGAGCCCGGCTCCACGACGCGTCGGGCGTGAGCCCGATCCCAGACCTCGCGCGCGGGTCGACCCTCCCGGTCGGCCCGCGCGTCGTCATGCTCGGTGAGACGAGCCCTCGCGGCATCGGCTCGCCCTGAGCAGCCGACGCCCGAGCGCCACGGTGCGCGAGGGGGGACTTGAACCCCCACGTCCGAGGACACTGGAACCTAAATCCAGCGCGTCTGCCAATTCCGCCACTCGCGCGCGACGCCAGTGTACGGGCGCACGGCGCGACTGCTCGACGGCTTGCTGGGCACGTCCTTCCATGCCATCCGCGTCATAGTGACCGCCTCTGTCCGTCTCCTGAAGTGAGAACGTCGAGGTCACGGGGGTGGAGGGACGATGCATTCGACGAACAGGTTCGACGCGCGCTGGACGGCGATGCTCGACGATGCCTTCGCGGGCGTCGGCGTGAAGGTGCATGTGCAGCCGGTGGTCGAGCTGACCACCGGCAGGGTGATGTCGTACGAGGCGTTCGCCCGCTTCGACAACCCCCAGGCGGGCGGGGCAGGCCCCGTCGTCTGGTTCGCCCGGGCGCGAGAGCGGGGGCAGGTGGGGGAGCTGCAGGCGGCTGTGCTGCGCGAGGTGCTGAGCCTCGCCCCGCGCCTGCCCGGAGGCGCGCTGCTGGGCGTCAACGTGGAGCCCGACGCGATCGCCTCGCCCCAGACGCGCGAGGTGCTGCTCGATCACGGCGACCTCACCGGCGTCGTCATCGAGCTCACCGAGCACGCCCCGTGGAGCTGGAGCGAGGTGGGGCCCACGGTCACGGAGCTGCGCGCCCGCGGGGCCAGGATGGCGATCGACGACGCCGGCACCGGCTACGCGGCTCTCGAGAAGATCGCGTTCCTGGACCCCGTCACGCTCAAGCTCGATCGCAGCATCGTCTCCGGCCTGGCGGCGTCACCCGACCAGGAGATCGCCATCGACCGGCTCGGGACGCTCGCCCGCCACGCGGGAGCGGTGCTCGTCGCCGAAGGCGTCGAGAGCCTCGATGACGCGCGCCGCCTGATCGACTGCGGCGTGCCCTACGCCCAGGGCTATCTGCTGGCCCCGCCGGGTCCGCCGTGGCCGGCTCCCGACCCTGTCGCCGTGCACGCCCTCGCGCGCATCACGGCCGCGTAGCGGCGGTCAGGCGATCGCCAGGTCACGGCGCAGCTTGGCGACGTGACCGGTGGCCTTCACGTTGTACTGCGCCAGCTCGACGGCACCGTCCGGGCCGACCACCACCGTCGACCGGATCGAGCCGACGATCGTCTTGCCATAGTTGTTCTTCTCGCCCCAGGCGCCGTACGCCTCCTGGATGGCACGGTCCTCGTCGGACACGAGCGTGAAGGTGAGACCCTCCTTCTCGCGGAACTCCGCGAGCTTCGCAGGCGAGTCCTTCGAGATGCCGACCACGGTGTAGCCGGCGGCATTCAACGCGCTGAGGGAGTCGCGGAAGTCGCAGGCCTCGGTGGTGCAGCCCGGAGTCATCGCGGCCGGGTAGAAGTACAGGATGACGTGCTCCCCGCGGTGCTCGGCCAGGGTGAAGGTGCCCTGGTCGGTCGCTGCGGTGAAGTCCGGGGCGGCGTCGCCCTTGCTCAGTCGGATGTCGCTCATGGTGGTGCCAACGCTACCGGCGTGCACAGGATTCCGAACCGTGTGCGACGTCCACATCCGTGCTCGGCTCCCGGCCGCGCCTCGCGTGTGCCGCTACTCTGGCGCCGGGGCAGGGTGAGGGGAACGAGGGGACCATGACCGACGACGAGGTGGCTGGGCACCAGGCGCGATGCCCGATCTGCACAGAGCCGTGCGACCCCGGGGCGGAGCTCCGCTGCCGCAGGTGTCACGCGGACCTCAGGGATCCCGCGTTCGCGCAGATCGTCGAGCTCGACGCGCAGATCGCAGCCTTCCGCGCCGAGTACGACGCGCTCGCGGTGCGGTGGCAGCTCGTGCTCGCCGCCCGGAAGGCGTCATGGGCCGCGCTCAATCAGACGCGCGTGACGGCGGCCCCCCAGGTCGCGGCAGGCCCTGCGGCTCGACCTCCTTCACCTGTCGTGCGTCCGGGTTCGCCCCGCCGTCGCAGCACCCTCCGGGACTCGCTCACCGCACCCATGCTGCTCGGTCTGGCCGGCGCCACGCTGCTGATCGCCTCAGCAGTGGTGTTCGTGGCCGTCACCTGGGACACGTTCTTCCCGCCCGCGCAGGCGTTGCTGCTGCTCGTGCTCGCCGCAGCCACAGGCTGGCTCGCCGACTGGTTGACGCGACGAGGTCTCGGAGTCTCGGCGGGCGCCGTGGGCGTGGTGTCCATGGCGTTCGCCGGCACCGCCGTGGTCGCGCTCGCGCGGGCGCTGACGGTGCTGGGGCCCTTCACGACAGCGGTCGCCGCCCTGGCGGCCGGGGCGGCAGGCACAGCGCTCGCGCGTCGCGGCATCGCGTGGGTCGCCGCAACGTCCGCCGTGGCTCTCGCGGTCGCAGGCCTGGGCGCGGCATTCGCCGGAGGCTTCGAGCACGGGGTCGTCGGATGGACGGTCTGGGGAAGCGGCGCCGCTGCGGCATTGGCGCTCCTGTCGCGACGATGGCTCGACGGCACCCCGCGCACGGCTCTCGAGCATGCATCCGTGGGGCTCGTTCCCGTGATCGCCCTCGGCGCCGTGCTGCTGGGCTGGGGAGACGCCCAGATCGCGTGGGCGTGGCTTCCCGCGGCTGTCGGCGTCGGCATGGTGGCGTGGCTGCCCGCCATCGCCGCGATGCCCGCCGTGGCGGTCGCCACCGGCGTCGGCGCTGCCATGGCGTCGGCCCTGCCCGACCCGGGTGCGGCGATGATCCTCGTGGCGGCGCTCGCCTCCGCGGCGCTCGCGGGCGGGCTCCGGTTCCCTGAGCATCGGATCGCGATCCTCAGAGGGCTGCTCCCTGCCGCTGTCGGCACGGGCATCGCAGCCCTGGGCGTCCTCGGTGACTCGGTCGTCGCGCTCGGCAACGATGGCACGGAGGCGGCGCTCACGCAGGAGCCCGGGATGCTGCTCGCCGGGCTCGTGTGCGCCGCGCTCGCGACCCTGGTGATACGCGGCTGGGACGCGCCGCAGGCCGACGGGGTGGTCTTCGGCGGCGCTGTGCTTCTGGTCGCCCTCCTGCCGCCCATCGCAGTCGAGCTGCGGCCAGAGCCCACGGCCGCCGGCCTCTCGGTGGCGACCGTGCTCGTGGCCGTCGCCGGTGCGGGCGTGGCGCGTGCCTGGCAGTCCGGCCCCGCGCGCCGGCTCATCTCGGTCGTGGCAGTCGCGCTCGGCGGTGTTGGCGGCCTGCTCGCGGTCGCGGCATGGGCTGACGCAGGGTCCTCGACGGAGGTCTCGGCACTTGCGCTGGCGGTGCCTGTGGCTCTTGCCGCAGGGCTGGCGCGATGGTTCCCGCGCGCCCTTGGATCCCTCGCGTTCGCGCTGCCGTCGCTGGGCGTGGCGGCGACCGTGCTGAGGCTGACCGCCGATGCAGGGTGGGCGATGGCCGCCCTGGCACTCTCCGGCACGGTGCTGGCGTGGATCGCGTCCCGGATGTCGTCGATCCGGCGCCTCTGGGCGCTGCCCGGTGCAGTCCCCGCGCTCCTCGCCGTCTGCATCGCGGGACTGGTCACCGTCTCCCAGCTCGCCGCGTGGGCGGTCTCGAGCGGCGAGAGGGAGCCGACGCTCACGCACCCCGCACTCGGCGTCACGATGGTCGCGGGTGTGCTCGCGGCCGCTTCCGCGAGGCCACGAGCACGGGCTCGCGCGCTGCCGCGTGCCGGCCGCGCAGATCTCAGGGCCGCGATCGAGATCGCGGGCGTGGCTGCGCTCCTCGCCGCCGCGATGCAGGTGGTGCTCGCCTGCGACGCAGGCGGCATGGTGCTCACGGCGGTCGCTGCCGTCGGTGTGGGGACGTCGCTCGTGGTCGCGGCATCGGCGTGGTGGTGGGACGCTCCCGCCGCTCGCCTCGCAGCATTCCTGGGTGCCAGCATCTGGACATCGATGCTCGCCGTCATGGTGCTCATGGCGATCGCCGAAGGCGCCGTCGTCGGCTGGCGGGGCGCGCTCGTCGTCAGTCTGGCCTCCGTCGCGCTCATCCTCGGCGCGCGATGGCGTGCGACCGTGACGGTGCCGTTCGTCGTCGCGGTGCTGCCGCTGCTTCCGGCAGCGCTCGTGACCGAGGCGTGGGGCAGGCTCGACGTGACAAGCCTGACTGCCGCAGCCATGGGCGCCGCCGCCTCGTGGGTGCTCACCATGCTCCCTCGCCGCGTCGCTCGGCGTGCCGCGCTCGGACTCGTCACGTCCGCATTGGTGACCCTGCCAGCCATCGTGCTCGCCGGCGGCGACTGGATGCTGCGACTGCTCGCGCCCTGGGATCGCGGGGCGACCGCGAGCTGGAGCCTCACGCCTGTGCTGCTCGCGGCGGCGATCGGCACCGGCGTCATGGCGACCCCCTGGGGCCGGCTCCAGCGCGTGTGGATCGTCGTGGCGCTTCTCATCGGGTCGCTCGCCGCCCTTCCTGCGTCGCTGGCGTGGGTCATCGCCGCGGTCGCCGCGATCGGGAGCGTGCTGGTGCCTACCCGGTTCGGCCTGCGCGCGCGGCACTCCTTCGTCCTCGCGGCCGTGGCTGTGCCGTGGGCGGGGCCGCACGCGTGGCCGATGTCAGGGGTGATGCTCGCACTGGCGTTGGTGCTCGCCGTCCTCGCGCGTCGCGACCACGCACGCAGGTCGTGGCTCGCCCATTCGAGCCTGCTCGCTCTTTCACTGTCAGCGTGGCTCGCGTGCGTAGGCGCCGATGCCTCGCCGCTCGCTCCCGCGCTCGCGGTCGGCACCTACGGCGCGGGCCTGTCGGCGTTGCTTCGGCTGCGCCTGCTGGTGCGCGATCACGCGGTGACAGGGCTGTCGGTGATCTCCGTGCTGGCCGCCGGCGCCGCAATCGACATGCACAGTCTCACGTACGCGGGTCTCACCTCGCTCGTCGCATCCGCGGCGTGGCTGGTGCTGCGCCCGGAGGTGGGTCTCATCGCGCGGTGGATCGCAGGGATCTTCGCAACAGCAGGAATCGGTCTGCTGCTCGTGAGCGCGGGGATCGACACGCTCGAGGCCTACACGCTGGCGCCCGCTGTCTGGGCGATCGCCGAGGGTGTCGCGTGGATGCGGAGGGACGTCCAGGTGCCGAGCGTCACAGCCGTCGGCGGCGGGCTGGCGCTCGCGATCGTGCCCAGCGTGATCGCGCTGGCGATCCAGCCGGGCGCGCTGGTGCGCACCTTGCTGCTCACTGTGGCGATCGCCTTCCTGGCCTTCGCCACAGTGCTGCTCCGTTGGCTCGCACCCGCCGTCGCGGCAGCCTCGACGGCCATCGCGGTCGCGCTCGCACAACTGCTCGTCGCGGACCAGCTGCTGCCCAGGTGGGTCTCGTTCGCGGTCGTCGGGGCGGTGCTGATCGCGCTCGCGGCGACGTACGAGAGGCTCAAGGAGCTGCGCTGACGGCCGCGTCCACGCGGCTCTCTGGTCGATTTCACGTATCTACGATCACCTGCTATTGTTGTTTCTCGCGCACGAGCGCCTCTAGCTCAATTGGCAGAGCAACTGACTCTTAATCAGTGGGTTCAGGGTTCAAGTCCCTGGGGGCGTACCAACGGCATCTTCTCGATTGGAATCGCAAGAATTCGCGATTGGGAAGATGAGTCAAGATTCAGGGCGGTTCGGTCACTCTAGACGGGTGGCGGGGCCGCCCTTAGTCGTATCTGCGGGGGATCGCGGCCTGATTGCTGCGGAAACGAGCACGCCGGGATGGCGGAGCACATGGCTCCGCCACCCCGGCGTCGTTTCTTGTGAAGTTCGGTGTCGGCTTGCGGGTTTACGCGGCCCTGGCAAACTTGCCGGGCGGCGCCGGCCTCTCGGGCCTGTCCTTGGAGGGGCCAAGCTTGCCTGCGATGCGGATCGGCAGATCCAAACGGGCGGGCGCGTCGCTTCCTCCTAGTCGTCCCACTCGTAGGTTGCGCGCGTGGGTCGGTTAAGGTCGACGGTCTTCGGGCCGAGCGATGCGAGCCACTCCTCGGACACGTCCTGAGCCTTCAGCGTGTCGAGCGTGACGTCTGCCTTGAGGGCGTTGCCCCTCAGGCCCGCGTGCGCTACCGCTGTCTGTCCGCGCTCTTCGACGAACTTCACTAGCGGCAGCAGGTTCGCCGACTGGGTGGGGGAGAGGATGCCGACGCGCTCCCCATCGATGCGCACCTCGACTGTCTCGGTCGCTGAGCGTGCGCGGATCTCGTGGATCGCGTGGAGCGTGACCGCCATCGTGACCGTGTCGCCATTGGTGTACTTCGTGAGGACATCCATGTGGTCCTCTTCCTTTGTCACCTGGATCTTCGCGCCACGCGGCAGGACAACGCCTTCACTCGGCGGTTGGTTGGCCGGCGCGATCTCGTCGGGACGCGGAAGTCTGACGGTCACGCGGGCTTTCCAGCCGCTCTGGCGGACAGCCGCCCAGACCCTTACTGGGACCTCGAGGTAGCCCCCGGCCCGCTCCACTTTGGCCAGCAGTGGCGCCCACCTGCGGGCCGTGTCGCGATCGAAGTACCCGACGTGCTGCCCGCGCACCCACACTGCGACAGCGTGCGAGTCGTGGGGGTTGTCGAAGTCGGGCACGATCGCCGCGACGTCGTTGATCTGGCCGCCGTTGGAATCCGTGGGGATGCGTCCGCCGAACAGGGCGATGAATGCGTCGGGGTGGTAGGACTCGCCGACGACCTCGAGTTGGTCGCGGCACGCGCCCCACGGCTCAAGCGCTTCCCCTATCGGTGGCGGTGCGAGGTGGTTGCCATCCGGGGTCGTGGAGATGTGGACGGGCTGGAACGGCAGTGCCGCCTCGGCGGCTTCGCGCTGCTTCGCATTGCGCCGCGCGAGGTACCACACAGAGCCCGCGATGAGACCCAAGACGATCGCGACGAGAGCACCGCCCGGGCCGTCCTCGCTCGAGAGGTTCATCATCCCACCGAGGACCAAGACGATCCCGATCCACAGGGCGACCCCTCGGGATGAGCCGGTGCTGCCCGACCGGGCATCTGGAAGCCCATCGACCCGCTGGTGATGCTCGGTCCAGTCGTTGCCATCCCAGAAACGCACCTGCCCGCGCGACTCAGTCGTGTACCAGCCCGCGCGTGGCGCTACCTGCCCCTCAGTCATCACGTGCCCCTCAGTGTGTTGTCCCCACTTCGCACCATAGCCACGGGTCTCACAGTTGGGAAGGGGCGTCGGCGTTGGCGCGACTGCCCAGGCAGACATCGGCTCGCGTCAGTACTGCGTGTCAGTCCGGGGCGATACGCTCGGCGTTGCAGCCGGACATCGGCGGTGTTGAGGGAATCGAGGTGCGCACATGCTTGGGCTGTCCAACCGTGAGACCGCGCTCGCGCTGTGGATCGCGGTCATCGCCGTCGCAGTCCTCGCGACGCCCGGAGCGCGCAAGGTGCTCCCAGGCTTGGTCAAGCAGCTGGTCGCCTGGAAGATCCTTGTCCCGCTGACAACCTTCACCGCCTACATGGCGGCAGTGACGTGGTCAGCCGCGAAGCTCGGCTGGTGGGATTGGAGCCTGATCGGCCCCACGATCTTCTGGTTCCTTACCTCAGCGCTTGGCTTGTTTCTCAGTTCGAATGATGCGATCAAGAACAAGGCTCACTATCGACGCGTGATCGCAGGCACGATCGGGGGCCTGGCGCTCCTCGGGGTCCTCGCCGACTTGTACAGTTTCCCGCTGGGCTGGGAGTTCCTCCTGCAGGGCGCGATCGGATTCCTGGTGATGCTCAGCGCCGTCGCCGCACGCAAGGACGAGACCAAGGCCGTCGCCACCGGCAGCAATATCCTTGTCGGCGTTGTGGCTCTGGCGATTCTGGGATTCTCGCTCGTGCATCTCGTTGGAGACATCCGCGCAGGTGACATGGACTGGCTCGGCCTCGGCAGGGGAACCTTCCTGCCCATATGGATGACCGTCGCAGCAGCGCTGTTCCTGTGGCCGCTGTCGCTGATGATGGCGTACGAGAAGGCCTTCGTGTACCTCAAGATCGCGAAGCTCACACCTAGGCAGCGACGGCGGGCCAGGCTTGCGCTGCTGCTGGCCTGCGGGCCACGCACGACCCAGGTAGGGCGCGTCAACATGAACACGATGATCCGCATGGGCCGCGTCGAGAGCGTGCGCAGCTCGGTGGCGGAGTATCGCGTGTGGCGTGCCGAGCAAGACGAGAAGGAACGTCCGCTGCCGCCCGCGCAAGCCGAAGCGAAGGCGACGAGAGACGTGCTCACATGGATCTCGACCTGCCACATGGGCTGGCATCGAAGACGCGAAGGAACATACCGGCCTGACCTGATCGACATCCTCGACAAGGACTTCGTCAAGAAGGGCCTGCCCGACGACCACAGCATCGGCCACGAGGTCTCACCGGACGGCAAGGCCTGGCGTGCGTGGCGGCAGATGTCGGACGGCCGCTACGTCGGGATCGGGGCTGCGGAGATCCCACACGAGGAATGGCACTACGAGGGCGGCAACGCCCCTTCCGGCTTCCCGCCTGCAGCGGACTGGGTTGGGCCGTTGGCGTTCGCAGCCGAAGGCAGCTTCTGGGATTGAGCAACGGCTCTCGTCGCAGTCGACCGCTACTGTTCGAGGCATCAGTGCAGGTCAAAGGGGGGTGCACGCGTGGATGAGCCCGAGGTGATTCGCTTCTTCGCTGATCCCGTCAATGAAGCGCCAGTCGTGGAGCGCCACATGGCGCTCTTGGCGGAGATGCGCCTCGAAGGCGAGAACCATGCCGAATACGTGAATCGCATGCCCTCCTTCATTGAGGCGCAGTCTGGAGAGATCCGGCGTCTCACTGCCGACGCAGACGCGTTCGACGTCGTCGAGCTCCTGCGCATGTACGTCCAAGGCTTCGTGGTCAACGGAGCACTGACCGCAGCGGTCGACGGCATCGCAGGCGCGTTCCAGGTCGTTGCGACCTTGATGGCAGGTCGCGGCTACAGGGAGCCGGAACGTCCCCTGCCAGCACACGCCTTGGCCGCTGACATCCCACTGATCCACAAGATGGCCGTCCAGATTCTCGTCGCCGCCGGCGCGGTCACGAGCGAGCTCGCAGAACGGGAACAGCACGGATCGCTGTCCAAACTCGCTGCCGACTACGCCCATCAGCAACTGTCCGTGCACGTCCTGGGCTACCCGCACTACACGGACCAGATCGAGCGAGACATCTTCGACGGATTCGACGAAGACCTACGCAACACCGCGGGCTTCACGTACGCCGAGGCCATCATCGTGCGCGACACGATCACCGAGATCCTCAACGAGCGCTTCAACGCGTCCCTCCAAGGCGTTCCTGACCCAACCCCCGACGACGACGGGCGCGTTCCATTCGAGCGGCTGTGGGATCACGTGACATCTCCGAGCCACCTGACGGCGCGGCCCGCTCAGCGGTGTTCCGTGACAGCGTGCGAGGTCGCGGCCCGAGCACGGCTTCCTGTTGCCGTCGTCGGCGCGATCATGGACGCCTTCGCTATCGAACTCGCGGCAGACGACGTGGGCATCAGCCTCCTGCAGCACCACCTCGACGCGACGGAGCCGGTACGAGGCAAGCAACTGCTCAAGCACGGCGAAACGTATGCCTCGATCGGGCTCCCACTCGGCTCAGGCTCGCTGAGACTGCACCTCGAAGATCCACTGAAGGCAGACGCGAAGACGTGGAGAAAGTTCCAGCGTCACCGTGGTGCAGTGTGTGAGCGCGAAGCGGTACGCCACATCAGCCAGCTGATCCGGAGCGACCCTGCCCACACGAACGTGGAGTACTACTTCCCCAAGGACGGAATGCCTGCCACCGCGCTGGGGCGATCCTGCGCCGACCCGGCGAAGGTCGGTGAAACGGCGGAGGCGGATGCGCTCTACGTCGTCGAGGACGTCGCCTTGTGTGTGGAAGCCAAGGGCCGCTCGGTGTCCGTCCAAGCGAAAGCTGGTCACGTACAGCGCCTCACCCGAGACCTCAAGCAGATCGTGGGCGACGGAGTCCGTCAGGCCTCGCGCCTTGAGGAACTGATCGAAGTCAACGGTGGCCTATGGCTCGGAAACCGTACCTGGCTAGACCTGTCACAGATCCGAGAGATCCGCTCCATCGTCGTCTCCCTCGATCACGTCGCACCGCTCGCGGCCGCAGGCAGCGAGCTCGTCCGCGCCAACGTGATCAGCAGCGACCGCTTCGCCTGGGTGACATCCCTGCACGACCTCGCGGTCATCGCCGACGTCCTCGACCGTCCCGCAGAGTTCCTGCTGTACCTACGACGCCGCACCGAACGCGCGGTCGCCCTGAAGTGCTCCGCCCTCGACGAACTCGACATGCTGATGGCGTTCCTCGCTGGCGACCTCGTCACCCCGACCGACCCGACGGAACTCCACGAGAAGTGCCCGCATATCGATCCGCCTACGCAGGCCCAGCTCGACCAGTACAGGCTCGACACCGCGCCGACGGTCATCAGTACCTACACCCAGCCGCTCGACGCCTGGGAGAGCCAATTCGAGAAGTGGGCCTACAGCACGTTTCCCAAGCCGACCTTCCGCGCGAACCCACGGATTCTCAAGATCGTCGACTTCCTTCTGGCCGGCTTCAAACCAGGTTGGCTGCGCGCGTCGGCGGACCTCCTCAACCTCTCAATGCACATGCAGGTGCACGTCGCCGGCTCGATCAAGCGGGTGCTCCAGGCGACGCGAGCAGACGGCCGCTCGCACAACTTGGCCATCGTCCAGCCGAACCCCTGGGGTTTCCCTCTTCTGGCGGTGTTCACGTGCCCGACGCAAGGAGACTTCCCGTACGCGCTCGACGCCCTCGACAAGTACGCGTCAGCCAAGGCCGCACAGTTCGGTGCTGATCGCGCGCTGGGAGTCATGTACAGCGCACGAGGCGCGGTCATCGCTGTCCGCTACGTCTCCGATCCCGCCACGTCGGGAGTCGACAACTTTGCGGCCGCCGCTGAACTGGGCCTTGACGCGGCTCTCGCGGCAAACGCGAGCCTGCCCCCGTCCGCGCGACGATCGACGCGCAGGCTCCGAGGCGAGCGTCGAGACCGACGGCGCTGACAGAACGCCTGGTTGAGTCCGTTTGTCCGGTCCATTCGGTAGCGACCCGAGGGGGCCTCAATGGCAGCAACAGTTTCCTGACCGCCTGGTTGTGCTCCGACGGCGGCGTGTCCGGGGGCACCTGTGTCAGAGGTCTGTGATCTCATCCCTATATGACTTTCGCAGATCCAGGATCGACGTCGAGCCAGACCATTCCGGACCGATTTTCCCATGCCGTCAATGAGCACCTAGTTTTCAACTTCGCCGGTATTGAGTCTTGGCCACTTGTGTTGGGGATATTCGGTAGGCCCGGTGACGGTAAGAGTTTCCAGCTGCGCAGGCAGTTGGAACAGGCGGGTGTGCTGCCGATCTCAATTAACGCGGCGGACTTGGAGAGCGATCGCGCGGGGTTGCCAGGGAAACTCGTGCTTGAGAAGTACGAGGACGCGGGGCACCGCATCGGTGAGGGCACCCCCGCCACACTTGTGGTCGACGATTTCGATACGACAGTCGGGGAGTGGGCGCAAAGCACGACCACGGTGAATCATCAGCAGGTCCTCGCTCAGCTCATGCACTTGGCAGACAGCCCAACGCAAGCCGGCGGAAAGAGCCTCCGCCGCGTGCCCGTCGTGATCACTGGAAATGATCTGTCGAAGGTGTACCCCCCGCTTCGAAGGCCAGGGCGGATGCGCGCATTCCCGTGGCTACCCACCCATGAAGAGCGCCTCGAAATCGTGACTGGAATCCTCGGCGCGGTCCTTGCTCCAAGCAGTATCGAGCTGCTCCTTCGAGAGTTGCCCGATGCCCCAATCGCCTTCTTCTCCGACTTGTACGTGGACATTCTCGCCCGAGCGGCGGAAGATGAAGTGCGTCGAGCAGCGGGGTCGCTCGGGGCATTGATACAACCGCGAAGCACTGCCCGAGGGGAACTGGAGAGCAGACTCGCGAACAACAATCTGCGGGCCGAGGAGATTCACTCGCTTGCGCTGAGCGTCTGGAACGAGCGCTCGATCGCGACGCAATCGTACGTTGGGGGATGAGGATTGCCGTGAGCACGTATACGTATTCCTACGCCTACACGCGCGCACAGGCTCTCGTAGACCAGGTTGACGTGCTGTTTACCGCGGCCGGGATCGACCAAGGAGCCACCGCAAAGGTCTGCTTCGGCGTCAACCAGAAGTGGTTGACTGCGGTCGGTCTCTATCTGAGCCGCGACGGCAACCGCGTGTACGAGGTTGAAGCGCGGATCAACTGGGCTGCTCACTCTGACCGCGCCACGCTCGACTTCTCAACAGATCTTCCGGGCTGGGACGGGACTGCATCACCTGAAGCCTCGATCTTGGGAGCGCGCTTCGCTGCAAGAGCCCGTGACCAGGGCCTCGCGCCGCACTACTGGGTTCGTTTCACGACCGAAATCACAGCAGATCCGGCACGGCACAGTGAACTGTGCCCCAAGGTAGGAGTCAGTTACGGCAGTCATCCTCCCGAATGGCGCAAGTCGCCGTCCGAATCAACGATCCGGCTCCAGGACCTCGGCGAAGTCGGGCTATCAGAGCGCAGTGCGCTTTAGGCGAGAGGCTCCAAAATGGCACGCAACATCTTCCTGTCCTTCCACCAGGCCGACGAACTCGAAGTGAACATCTGGCGAAGGCGCTTCGGAGGGTACTTCAATGAGATTCGCAGTCTCGGTCTCAGTGAGTACGGAGATGACTTCGCTGACCACATCGAAAGCGGTGACAGCGACTACGTCATGCGCAAGATCCGCGAGGACAAGATCGCTGGTACGTCATGCACGGTGGTACTCATAGGCAAGTGCACTTGGGCACGTCGTTACGTGGACTGGGAGATAGCGGCGACGCTACGAAACTTCAATGACAGCCAGCGCGGTGGACTTATCGCAGTGCAGTTGCCCGGCGCGCAGGACAACGGCTGGTCGAAGCTGCCCCCGCGCCTGGACCTCAATGTCGAGAGGGACAACGGCGTCGACGTGGGCTATGCGCGGTTCTATCCTCCAGCTCCGAGTGACGGCACTATTGCGCAATGGGTGGAGGACGCTGTCGCTCGACGTGACACGCTAGACCCAGCGACCGGCTCGACAACCGGGCTGATGGTAAGAAGCCGCTCCTGCGAGTGACATCGCATGACTCCTAGACACCAACTTGAGGGGAGCGGCTCCAAGTGACTGTAGCGCCACCGATTCTCGACGTTTTCGTGGTTTGGCATCCAGACGATGTCGAAGGTCGCGAACGCTTCACTGAGATACATGAGCACTTCCACAGTCCAGCGTTCTCCGGTCTCGCAGGCGGAGCGGTTGAAGTGTACGGACGCAGCGAGCCGTGGACAGACGGTAGCGCACCACGCCCTTTTGGTATCGAAGAGCCTCTTTGTGAGGGTCTCCCCGCCGCACAGTTCAACATGATCGTGGTTGTTGTCGACGCGAACCTGCTCCGCGCCGGTGCCGACCCAGGTAACCCGTGGAATGCATACCTTCACGAGATAGTCCGGCTGAGGAAGGATCACGGCGTCGGGGTGTTTCCGATCATTGCGGAAGGGCTGAACTGGGAGACCAGCGTCGTGGGCGCGATCCTTGGTGAAGTTCAGAGCCTTCCGCAGGCTGTGAGCAGGGACCGCGGGTTGCTCGGACGCGAGCTCGCACAGGCGATATCTCAGCAGATCCGGGGGAGAGCGGGGTTGTCTGAGCGACTGACGGTGTTCGTCAGTCACACCAAGCATGGTTCACTAGCGGAGGCAAAGGATGTAGGTCCGGCGATGTACGAACACGTACGAGACTTCATCCAGAGCTCGCACCTGTCGGCCTTCTTCGATGCGCAGGACATTCAGCCCGGTGACGCTTGGGCCGACACGCTCGAGCAGGCCGCTGCCAGCAGTGCGCTACTGATGATTCGCACCGATGTGTACGCCGCCCGTGAGTGGACTCAGCGCGAGGTTTGCACGGCGAAGCGCAGCGGCATGCCGGTCGTTTGCATGCATGCGCTGACTGCGGGTGAGGAGCGGGGCTCCTTCCTCATGGACCACGTTCCGTCAGTAGTGAGTCACTTGGGTGACCCCGGACCTGGAGTCGCACGCGCTCTCAATCGGCTGGTGGATGAGACACTCAAGTACACCCTCTGGCGAGCGCAGACTTCGTATCTGTCCGACCACGGCTTCGACTGGCTTCCGGCCCAATCCCCCGAGCCGACCACTCTTGCCCCTTGGTTGATTGCGCACCAAGAGGTTGCCCCGGACGACAAGCATCTCTGGGTGATACACCCTGACCCACCGCTCGGCGAAGCCGAGCGCGAAGTCCTGCTGGAACTATGCGCGATGGCTGGCTTCAAGGTTGACGTGGACATCCTGACTCCACGGACATTCGCCGCTCGCGGCGGAGAGCTCAAGAGATGACCGAGCCGGCCCTCATCCCGCAGGACGCGCTCTCATCTCGGAGAATCGCCCTTTCTGTCTCCGAGAGCGCCGACCTAGCGCGTCTTGGACTCAATGAGCAGCACTGTCGGCTGGTTGTTGCTGAGGTGAGCAGAGCGATCATGCTTGCAGGGGGAACCGTCGTGTACGGGGGCCACCTCGGTGTCGGCGGCTACACGGAGATACTCATTGATGAAGCTCAGCGCTTCGGTGGTGGGCGTCCCGTCCTGGAGATCGCACTTCCCGAGTCCGAGTATCGCAAGTTGAATGCGTCCGACTTGATCAGGGCCGATCGGAGGCTCGGCGAAGTCGGCCAACTGACGTTGGTGACGGAGCTCGGATATGCCGTCGGGATCGGCAGCGCGTTCGATAGCGATTGGTCTCTTGACGCGGCGAGAGCACTCACTGCGATGCGGGCGCGGGTTGCGCGCGAGACCACGGCTCGACTTATCGTTGGGGGTCGCCTCGTGAACTACGCCGGTACCGAGCCCGGTGTCATCGAGGAAGCTCGACTCACGGTTGAAGCCGACAAATTGCTTCTTGCTGCGGGCGGCTACGGAGGTGCGTCAGCCGCGGTCGCGCGTGAGCTCTACCCTCAGTCCGTCGACGGATGGTTTCCACAGGTTTTTCCGGCGCATGCCGACGATCCCAGGGTCGCTGCCGCACTTGACGCGCTGCGGCAGTCTCGGGACGGATCGTCCGCGGAGTATGACCTTGACGAGGGACTTCTGCGGCTCCTGACGAACAGCCACAGGCCGGCTGACATCGCAGTTGCCGCGGTACGACTTCTGTCGGGCCTCGCGGACTGAGTATCGGATTGCGCGGAGGTATCGCGCGGTCCGCCCTCGTTGCCCACTCCTGAGCAGTGCGCTGACCTGGCGGCCACGAGATGGGCTGGGCACACCGAGCTCCGTGCTGCGGAGTGTGGAGAAGAATTCGAGGTTCCACGGAGAAGAAGCTTTGGAGCCCCGGTATCCACCCTGGTAGTTCCCAAACGCGAACACACCACCAACATCGAAGGCCCGGTCCGAATGGACCGGGCCTTCGTGCATGTTCGGCATGTTCCGCGTCGGGTGCCGGGCCCCGAAGCAGGGGCCGTGGCGCAGGGCCGGCGGTTCCGGGGTGATCTGCGTCGCGACGGCGCCGGTCGCGGAAGCAGCGTTGTTCATGCGCCGCAGCCCGGTGCGCGGCGGTCAGGCGGCGGTACTGTTCCCGTCGTGGCGAGCGGCGAACTCCAACGCCGTGTCGGCCACGGTCCTCCAGCCCGAGTCGATGACCAGCGAGTGGCCGCGTCCCGGGATCTCGACGAACTCGGTGGCTGCCTCGTTGCGGGACTGGAGGCGGTACGCGGCGTGCGAGACCGCGCGCGGCACGATGTTGTCGCGCTCGCCCGAGATCACGAGCAGTGGGCCGCGGGCCGGGTTGCGGGTGTCGACGCGGGTCGCGGTTCCCCGGGTGAAGTTCGCGGTTGCGGCCTGGAACAGGGGTCGGCCGGGGGCTGCGACGTGGAACATGTCGTAGAGGTCGTGCGCCTCGTCCTCCTCCACAGAGTTCGCGAATCCGTACCTGAACTCGTCGAAGGACAGGGTGACCGTGCGCTTCCTGTTCGCAGGGTTGCCCAGCACAGGCGACGCCGCCTTCAGCGTCGAGGCGGGCAGCGGGAGCACGCCCTTGAAGGGTGCCGGGTCGATGGCCACGGTGGCGGCGGCGAGTCCGAGGTCTGCGATGCGCTGCGCGAGCAGGCCTCCGAAGGAGTGCCCGATCACCACGGGGCGGCGGTGAAGCGCGGAGGCGATCTCGGCGATGTGGTCGGTGACCTCCTGGACGCCCACTCCTGCGAAGGAGCCGGGGTTCGTGCGGGCGTCGGCGACGTTGGCGGGCTCCTGCGGCCATTCGGCGGCGACGACGGCGTAGCCGGCGTCCTCCAGGTGGTCGCGCCAGGCGTCCCAGCTTCCTGCGAGCAGCCAGAGTCCGTGGATCAGCACGGCGGCGGGGCGGGCCGAAGCGTTGGCCTGCGCGATCTGGTCGAGCTCGCGTGCGGTGAGGGTGGTGGTCGTGGTGGTGTTCATGGTGCTGTCCTTGTCGGGATGGGCCGTGGCCGGCCGGGATGTCCTGGTCGGTCGACCTGGACGCGTGAGAGAACGACCGTTCTCGCTTGTTTCATTCCCGATTCGTCGAGATCGACGCTCAGGGCATGAATCGGGGGTAACGATCGTTCTGGTAGCGTGAGCAAGATGACAGCACCAGGCGGCGTCAGCACGGATCCGCGCGAGCGTCTCGCGTCGACCGCGTCGGACCTCTTCTACAGGGAGGGGATCCACTCCGTCGGAGTGGACAGGATCCTCGCCGAGGCCGGCATGTCCCGGGCCACCATGTACCGCCACTTCGGCGGCAAGGAGGACCTGGTGGTGGCGTACCTGCAGCGTGAGGACGCCCTGATCCGCGCCCAGGTCGCCTCGGCGGACGCGGATGGCGGGCTGTTGAGGGCGGCGGTCCACGGGATCGCCGACGATGTGGAGCGGCGGCACACTCGTGGCTGCCCCTTCATCAACGCCGCGGCGGAGTACCCCGACGAGGCGAGTGCGGTGCGGCGGCTCATCGCCACCCACCGTGCCTGGTTCCGGGGCGCGCTCACCCAGGCGGCTGCGGCCGCGGGCGTCGCCGATCCTGAACGGGTGGCGGGAGCTCTCATGATGCTGCGCGACGCAGCCCTCGTGGGCGGTTACCTCGACGGCGCGGCTTCGATCCGCTCGGCGTTCCTGGACGCAGCGTCGGCGGTGTCAGGGGTGGACCTCACGTGACCGCCGCGCCGGGCCATCTGGGCCGGCGCAGCGCGGCATGACGAAGGCCCGACTCCCCCGGGGGTCGGGCCTTCGTGGTGGTCGGTACGCCGTCTCGGCGATCCGACGGGGCGCCTCCCGGCGAGCCCGCGCGTCCTTGGTGCGGCGTGGCGTCAGCCCAGAGCGCCGTCCGAGCTGAAGACGAGGCCGAGAGCCACGTCCCCATCGGTGATCGCCGTCTTCGTGAGCGGACCGCCCGCGTCGAGCGACAGGAACGAGTCGATCTTGATGCCGTAGGTGTCCTCGAGGCCCACCTGGCAGAAGGCGCGCTCGGGGCACTCGGCGGGGCCGCCGAGGATGATCGGACCGCAGGCGGCCGCGAGCTCCGACAGCGTGGTCACGCCGTACGCGTCGACGAAGCCCTGCGTCGTGGCGAACGCGTTCTGGTCCTGAGCGGCCGAGGCGGTGCCGAACACGATCCCGGACTGCTCCGCCAGGGGAGCGACGGCCGCCATCGTGGTGTCGATGTCGCCCGACGCGATGGTCGCGGCGTCGGCACCGTTGATCGCCTTGTTGAGGTACTCGGTGGCGGTCGCCGCGTACTCAGGGACGATGTCGATCTCGCCGGACTGCAGCGCAGGCATGTAGGTCTCGCGGGACCCGATGGTCCGCACCTCCACGGTGTAGCCGGCGTCGCGGAGGACCGCGGCGTAGATCTCGCCGAGCGTGATGTTCTCGGAGAAGTTCGCCGTTCCCACCACGAGGTCTCCCGTGCCTGACTGGGGCGCGGTGAGCCCGTTGTCGGACACGAACTGAGCGGCGACGTCAGCGGAGGTCTGGCGCTCCACGTCGACCGACTTGTTGAGCTGGATGAGGGTGGGAGTGTCGAGCGCCGCCGAGACCACGTCGAGCGCGGCCATCACGGGGTCGGTCGCGGAGTCGGCGTTGACCGCCGGCACCACGTTGTCGGACAGCTGGAGGTTCATGTCGTCGGCCAGGACCACGAGCGTGTCTCCTGCGACGGGGGTGCAGGCCTGGGCCTGCATTGAGGCGGACTCCGTGGTGCCTGCGCTCATCGAGTCGGAGGCGGATGGGTCCTGGTAGGTGGTGCAGCCGGCGAGCGCGACAGCGGAGATCGCGACGGCGGCCAGAAGGCCGGAACGGGTGTGCATCGGTGCTCCTCGTCAGGTAGACGGACACGGGTGCAACCCCGGCCATGCCGGGATTGTTCCCCTCGCCTGGATGGACCAGGGCTGATGGTGTTCGTCGCCGGACCCCTTCCGGACGGGTGGCGGCGACGGCGCCGTCATCAAGTCAACCCCTAAGGGCTGACACGCGCACGGGCACGCAGCGGCGCGGGCGTCAGCCGCACCTGCAGCCGACCCAGGATCCAGTCGACGGAGAGGCTCAGCGCCGCCACCAGCAGCCCTCCCGCGAGCACCTGCCCGTAGCGCTGCGTGGCCAGGCCGGTGTTGATGATGACGCCCAGCCCACCGCCCGCGACGAGTGCCGCCAGCGGCACGGTCGCCACCGTCTGCACGGTCGCCGTCCTGAGCCCGGCCGCGATGAGCGGCCAGGCGAGAGGGAGCTCGACGCGCGTCGCCACCTGGAAGCGGGTGAGTCCCTGGCCCAGGGCGGCCTCGCGAAGGTCCGCGTCCACGTCTGCCATGCCCGTGTAGGCGTTGGTGAGGATCGGCGGGAACGCGAAGATGGCCGCAGCGAGGACGACCGCATGGTTGCCGAACCCGATGGCGGAGGCGGCGAACAGCGTCAGCAGGGCGAGGGTCGGCATGGCGCGGGTGACGTTCGCGACGACGACCGTGGTGGTGCCGCCCCGGCGCAGGTGACCGAGCCACACGCCGAGCGGCAGCGCGAGCGCAGACGCGGCGAGGACCGCGCCCAGGGACATGCCCAGGTGCTCGATCGTGAGCGCCAGGATGGAGTCGCGGGGAAGCACCCACTGGCCCGGTGCCACCTCGCGCAGCACGCCGTACTGACCCAGCCAGCTGGCGGGGTCCGTCAGGTAGTCCCAGGCGTCGGAGATGACGCTCATGCGGCCCGCCTCCTGCGCATCCAAGGCATCGCGACTCGACCCAGCAGCACCAGCGCGAGGTCCAGGATCAGCGCCAGCAGCAGGCACAGGATCGACGCGGTGAGGATCTGGGCGCGGTAGTCCGACTGGAAGCCGCGGAACATCAGCTGACCCAGGCCCCCGTACCCGACGACGACGCCCACGGTGACGAGCGCGACGGTGGACACGGTCGCGATGCGCAGACCCGCGAGGATGGACGGCAACGCGTTCGGGAGCTCGACGGTCAGCAGCAGGCGCGTGGGGGAGTAGCCCAGGCCGCGAGCCGCGTCCACCACGTCGGCGTCCACGCCCTCCAGGCCCACGAGCGTGTTGCGCACGAGCACCAGCAGCGCGTAGACCACCAGCCCGATCAGGACCGTCGTCCGGCCGATCCCGGTGAAGGGTGCGAGCAGCGCGAAGAGCGCGAACGAAGGGACCGTGTACATGACCCCGCTGACCCCCATGATGGGCGCGGCGAGGCGCGGGACGCGGCGCGCGAGCATGGCGAGAGGCAGTGCGACCGCCGCGGCGATGAGGATCGCCTGCAGCGTCAGCGTCGTGTGGATGCCGAGCTGCCTGAGCACCTCGTCGGAGTTGCGCGCGAGGTAGTCCCAGGAGAACCACGGATTGGGGACCTCGTCCATCGTGCCAGCGTACACAGGCCTCCGACACGGGATGCCGCGGCGTGGGGAGGGTGCGCGCGGGCTCGCCGACGGGCTACCGTGGCCGGATGGATCGCACCGGCATCGTCCTCGACGGAGTCCGCAAGGAGTACGCCGACGGCACGGTCGCGGTCGGCTCGCTCGACCTCGAGGTGCGCGGAGGCGAGATCCTCGCACTGGTCGGCCCCTCCGGCTGCGGCAAGTCCACCACGCTGCGCATGGTGAACAGGCTCGTGGAGCCGTCCGCCGGCTCGATCACGGTCGCGGGCACCGACGTCATGGACGTGGACCCCGTCCAGCTGCGGCGCGGCATCGGCTACGTCATCCAGCATGTGGGGCTGTTCCCGCACAGGACCGTCGCGCAGAACGTCGCCACCGTGCCTGGGCTGCTCGGTTGGGACAAGGCCGAGACGAAGGCACGGGTGGAGGAGCTGCTCGCGCTCGTGGGCCTGCCCGTGGAGGACTACGGCGCCCGCTATCCGCACGAGCTGTCGGGCGGTGAGCGTCAGCGGGTGGGCGTGGCGCGCGCCCTGGCGGTGCGGCCGCCGGTGCTGCTCATGGACGAGCCCTTCGGCGCGGTCGACCCGCAGGGGAGACGTCGCCTGCAGCGGGAGTTCGCGGCCATCCAGCAGGAGCTCGGCACCACGGTCATCATGGTCACGCACGACATCCGGGAGGCGGTGCTGCTCGCCGACCGCATCGCGGTCCTGAGCCGCGGCGGGGTGCTGGAGCAGCTGGGCACGCCTGCCGAGGTCACCGAGGCGCCGGCGAACGACTTCGTGGAGGACTTCCTGGCCGACTTCGACGTGGAGCCGCGTCAGGCCGGCGACTGACCCCTCGGGGTGGCTTCAGCGGGCGCATCGGGACTCTCTGCTGACGGAGCACTGTCCGCGGATCCGCCGCCGCGGGAGCCGAGCCGTTCGCGATACTCGCTGGTCCAGGCCCGCCAGCGCTCGCGACGGGAGCCGCGTCCGTCCGCCTGCGCGGCCTCGCGCGCCAGGCGGCTCTGGGTCTGGAGCAGCGACTTGTGCTTGCGTCGTCTCCGGCCGGACGTGACGATCCGGTAGAACATCACGCCGAGCACCACGAAGACGATCACCACGAGCACGGGGATGAAGATCGCGAGGAACGAGAGGCCGACGGCGATCGCGTCCTCCGCGAACGATGCGAGCGGTGCGCCGGTTCCCCCCGTGGAGGCGTTCACGGCGGGCCGTGAGGCGGTCTTGGAGATATGGACCACGGCCGCGATCACCGCGCCGACGATGCCTGCGATCAGGGGATGGTCCGTCCAGAACCGGTGGTCGTCGAACTCTGCCGCCGAGGCGCTCGCCGCGAAGATGACGCCGCCGACCAGCGGACGCACCGCGGTCTGGATCAGGTCGTTGACCGTGTCGACGCCGGGGATCTTGTCCAGCACCACCTCGGCGGCCAGCAGGACCAGCCCCAGGATGAGGACCGGCCAGGACTGCAGCCACATCAGCTGGTCGGGCAGCTCCACCACGTCGGTGAACCGCGCGAAGATCCCGACGATCACCAGCGGGATGAAGGCGTTGAGGCCCGCCGCGGCGGAGAGGCCGGCACCGGTCAGTGCGGCGAACATGTGAACCTCCTGGATCGGCCGCCCGGGTAGAGCGCGCACGGCACCACGATAACGTCCAGCCGCCAGGGCCGGCCGCTCCGGAGACGCGAGAGGCCCCCGGCCTGGGCCGGGGGCCTCTCGACCTCCATGGGGTGGCTGACGGGACTTGAACCCGCGGCCCTCGCGACCACAACGCGATGCTCTACCAGCTGAGCTACAGCCACCATCGGCTCCTACGAGAAGAGCCAGCGAAAAGTGTACCCGACGCGTGGGCGTGCAGAGTACAGCGGCGTCAGTCCGCGGTGGACTCCGCCTGGACGTGTGCAGGCGTGCCCGTGGTGGACACCTTCTGGGCTGCGGCGCGGGAGGCGTCGGAGTCGGGTCCGGGCAGCGGGGCGAGGACCGTCTCGCGGTAGTAGCGCAGCTCCACGATCGAGTCCTGGATGTCGCCCAGCGCGCGGTGGCCGCCGGTCTTCTCAGGGGCGTTGAAGAACACCCTCGGGTACCAGCGACGCACGAGCTCCTTGAGCGAGCTGACGTCGACCACGCGGTAGTGCAGGCGTTCCATGAGCTGCGGCATGTCCCGCTCCAGGAACGCCTTGTCCATGCCGACGGTGTTGCCCGCGAGCGGGGGGCGGGTGCCTGCAGGCACATGGGCGTCCACGTATGCGAGCACCTGGCGCTGCGCGTCCTCCATGGTGGTGCCGTGCTCGAGCTCGGGCAGCAGGCCCGACGTCGCGTGCATGTTCGTCACGAAGTCGTTCATCTGCGCCATCGCCGCGTCCGGCGGTCGGATCACCACGGACACGCCGTCGCCGAGCACGTTGAGCTCGGCGTCCGTGACCAGGCAGGCGACCTCGACGAGCGCATCGTTCTCAAGGTCCAGCCCGGTCATCTCGCAGTCGATCCAGACAAGGTGATCAGAGGCCATGGCATTCACTCTAGGGGGTGAGGGGGACATCGCCTGTTGACGCCCTCCGGGCCATGTGGTTAGTTAGTAGAGTAACAAACCAATGTGGAGGTGCTGGTGGACGACGGACGGCCCCTGTTCGAGCAGATCGCCGACGCCCTCGAGGGCGCGGTGCTCGACGGTTCGATGCCGGAGGGCACGCAGGTGCCGTCCATCAACGAGCTCGCGGTGTTCCACCGGATCAACCCGGCCACCGCCCTCAAGGGCGTCAACCGCCTGGTCGACGCCGGCATCGTCCACAAGAGAAGGGGGATCGGGATGTTCGTGACGGAAGGAGCGCGAGCGCGACTGCTCGAGGAGCGTCGGGGAGACTTCGTCGCCCGGCACCTCGCGCCCGTCGTCGCCCGCGCCAAGGCGCTCGGGATCCAGCCCGACGAGCTGGCCGACCTGATCAGGAAGGAGATGGCGCGATGACCGCAGTGCTCGAGGCCGCCGGCCTCACCAAGCGATTCGGCAGCGTCACCGCGGTCGACGACGTGACGTTCCGCATCGACAAGCCGGGCGTCCACGGACTGCTGGGCCGCAACGGCGCCGGCAAGTCGACGCTCATGAACCTGCTCACGGGGCAGGACTTCGCCACTGCGGGAAAGGTCCGCGTGCGAGGCGAGAGCCCGCTCGAGAACGCACGGGCGATCGGTGAGGTCGCCCTCATCAAGGAGTCGCAGGTCTACCCCAAGGCGTACAAGGGCAAGCACGTCCTCAAGGCGGCCTCGTGGGTGTTCCCGCATTGGGATCACGCCTTCGCCGCCAGGCTCGTCGACGACTTCGCCGCTCCGCTCGACCGCAGGATGGAGAAGCTCTCGCGTGGCCAGCGCTCCGCGATCGGCGCGGTCGTCGCGCTCGCGTCGCGCGCCGAGGTCACGCTGCTCGACGAGCCGTACGCCGGCCTCGACGCCGTCGCGCGTCAGGTGTTCTACGACCACCTGCTCGAGGACTTCGCCGAGCATCCCCGCACGGTGCTCATGTCGACGCACCTGATCGACGAGGCCGCGGACCTCTTCGAGCGGGTCCTCGTGATCGACCACGGTCGCATGGTGATCGACGCGTCCGCCGACGACCTGCGCGGCACGGCGCTGAGGGTCGTGGGACGCGCCGCGGACGTCGACGCCGTCATCGGGTCGCGCACGGTGCTCCACCGTGAGGCGCTCGGCGGAACAGCCGCAGTCACCGTGGATGGCGCCGACCCGGCGCTGCGGGCCGCCGCCACCGCCGCGGGCCTCGAGCTCGCACCCGTCTCGCTCCAACAGCTCATCGTCCGTCGAACTGGGGCGTTCGCCCCGGAGGAGGTCGCGTCATGACCGTCCACGCCGCACCTGCTGCCCCCGTCGTCGCGCCCGCCCTGCCGCTGGCCCGTCGTCTCAGCGCCGTGCTGCGGATCCATCTGGCGAATCCGTGGCAGACGCTCATCACCCCGTGGATCATCATGGCGCTCATCTTCGGTGTCAACGCCGGCATCTGGGGCCTGGTGGCGTACTCCGCAGGCGGAGCGGACAAGGTCGAGCCCGGTGCGTTCCAGAACAACGGGGGCGTCACCTGGCTCTACGTGTTCATGCTGGTGGTCGCGGTGCAGGCCATGCACTTCACCTTCAGGTTCGCCCTGGGTTTCTCCATCACCCGGCGCGACTACTACGCGGGCACGCTGCTGTACTTCCTGCTGCTCGCGGTCGTCTACACCGCCGGCCTCACGGTGCTCGCCGCGCTCGAACGCGCAACAGGCGGATGGTGGCTCAACGGTGGCTTCTTCGCGCCGATGATGCTGGTCGACGCGCCGATCGCCGTGGTGGCCTACTACTCGTTCGCGGGGCTCCTGCTGGCCTTCACGGTCGGAGCCACCGCAGCGGCCGTATGGGTGCGGTGGGCCGCCGCGGGCCTGTACTGGATGTTCGGCATCCTTGCCGTGGCGCTCGTCGGAGGCCTCTGGGGCGTCACCGTCGCGCACGCGTGGACGTCCGTCTGGGGCTACCTCACGGACACGCCTCTCGCGGTGCTCGTGACGTGGACCCTCCCCGTCACCGCGCTCGCGGCGATGGCCGGCCATCTGCTGCTGCGCCGAGCGCCGCTGCGCTCCTGAACGTCAGGACGAGGGTCGGGGCTCACGGGCCCCGACCCCGTGCTCAGTCCTCGAGGTCGGCCGACACGGGACGCGACGAGAAGGTGCCGCGCAGGAACTGCTTGGGCCAGTAGTCGACCTCGGCGCCCAGCTCGTGGGCGGCGCGCAGCGCGAAGTGCGGGTCCCGGATGAACTCGCGGGCGGCGAGCACCGCGGACGCCTTGCCTGTGGCGATGATCTCCTCCGCCTGGCGGGCGTCGACGATCTCTCCCACGGCGGCCGTCAGGATGCCGGACCGGTCGTACACGGCCGACGAGTGAGGCACCTGGTAGCCAGGGCCCGTGGGGATCTTGGCGCCGGGGACCAGGCCGCCGGTGGACACGTCGATCATGTCGATGCCTGCCTCCCGCAGCCACGCGGCGACCGTCACGGTGTCCTCCAGCGTCCAGCCCTCGGGCTCCATCCAGTCGGTCGCGGACATGCGCACCAGCACGGGGACATCCGCGCCTGCGATGGCGCGGACCTCCTTGGCGATGTCGAGGAGCAGGCGCGAGCGGTTGACGATCGAGCCGCCGTACTCGTCCTCCCGGTCGTTCGACAGCGGGGACAGGAACTGGTGGACCAGGTAGCCGTGAGCGGCGTGGATCTCCAGGACGTCGAATCCGGCGTCGAGGGCACGCGCGGCCGCCTGGCCGAAGGCGTAGACGATGTCGTTGATCTCATCGGACGACAGTCCGTTCGGCTCGTCGTAGCCGGGGAACGCGATCGGCGAGGGAGCGACCGTGGGCCATCCGCCGTCGGCCTTGGGCACCGTGCCGGTCCCCACCCACGGGCGCTGCGTGGAGGCCTTCCGACCGGCGTGGGCGAGCTGGATGCCGGCCTTCGCGCCCTGCGAGTGGATGAAGTCCACGACGCGCTTCCAGCCCGCCTGCTGCTCGTCGGACCACATGCCGGGGCACCACGGGGTGATGCGTCCCTCGGGGACCACGCCCGTCGCCTCGGCCATGACCAGACCCGCGCCGCCCTGCGCATACGCGCCGAGCTCCACCAGATGCCAGTCGCCCGGGACGCCGTCCTGCGCCTCGCATGAGTACTGGCACATCGGGCTCACCCACAGGCGGTTGCGGAACTCGACGGAACGGATCGTCAGGGGTGAGAAGAGCGCTGAGGTCATGGGCCCCATCCTGTCGCATGTCTCGAGATTTGCGAACAGCGGGTCCGGACGGTCAGCGCTGGGGGAGCTCCGTGATCTCGAACCAGTAGCGCGGCGTGGCCTCGACGAGGATCTCCGACGCGACCTCGCGATCGCGAGGCGCTGGGGACAGCAGCCAGGCACGGATCGCCCCCACGAGTCCGTGGCTGGCGAACGCCGCCTCCATCTCCAGCCGAAGCCGCTGGCTCGGGTCTGCGAAGAGCCTTGGCGCGACGGCCTCGGCATACTGCAGCATCGTCGCCTCGAAATGCCTGGCGAGGATCGCGGCGAGCGCCGTGCCGCGGTTTGCCTGCGTGGGAGCCAGGCCCGTCCGGTACACGTCCTCGTGGTCGAGCACGTGCGACATGAGCGCGACCTCGGAGCTGCGCCACTGGTCGACGATGTCGGTGGTCACGGCGCCTCGCAGGAAGTCGCCGCGGACCGCGTCGAGGTCGACGATCAGGACCCGGGCGAGCAGCTCCTCAGGCGAGTCCGCATGGTTGTAGAACGTCGCGCGCGACACGTGGGCGGCGCGCGCGATCTCGCTCACCGTGAGGTCCTCGATGGGACGCTCGGCCGCGAGCTGCAGGATCGCGGCCTCCAGGGCGCCTGCGCTGCGTGCGAAACGAGGATCGACTGTCATGTCGCACACGATATCGCTGGTGCAGGCGGGCGTGTGAGGTGCGCGCGCTGCCGCCCGACAGGTGGTTGCGGAACATTATTCGATCCATTAATGTTTGATCAGTATCAAACATTGATAGAAGTCACGGAAACTTGGAGGGAATCAGTGACAGCCACATCCATCGACGCACAGATCGCGCGCAGCCGCGGCGACGTCCTCAAGCCGCTCAGCGGCCTCATGCTCGGCATGTTCGTGTCGCTGCTCGCCAGCACCGTCGTGTCCTCGTCGCTGCCGATCATCGTGTCCGAGCTCGGTGGCAGCCAGACCTCCTACACGTGGGTCATCACCGCGACGCTGCTCGCCACCGCCGTGTCGACCCCGCTGTGGGGCAAGTTCGCGGACCTGGCCAACAGGAAGGTGCTGTTCCAGGCCGCGATCTCGCTGTTCATCGTCGCGTCGCTCATCGCCGGCTTCTCCCACAACGTGGGCGTGCTGATCGGCGCCCGCACCGTCCAGGGGATCGGCGCAGGCGGACTCGCCGCGCTCAGCCAGATCATCATGGCCGACATCGTCAGCCCCCGTGAGCGCGGACGCTACGCCGGACTCTTCGGTGGGGTCATGGCGGTCGCCACCGTCGGAGGCCCGCTGCTCGGCGGCGTCGTCACCGACGCGTTCGGCTGGCGCTGGAACTTCTTCATCGCTGCGCCCGTCGCGATCATCGCCCTCGTCATGATCCAGCTCACGCTTCACCTGCCGCACCGCGAGCCCAAGAAGGTCAGCGTCGACTACTGGGGGATCGTGCTGATCTCCGCAGGCGTGTCGACCCTGCTCATCTGGATCACCCTCGCGGGGAACCAGTTCGCGTGGGGGTCCACCACCTCGTACGCGATGGCCGTGGCCGCAGGTCTCCTGCTTGTCGGAGCCGTGATCGTCGAGCTGGTCGTGCCCGACCCGCTGATCCCGCTCGACATGTTCAAGGACCGCACGTTCACGTTCTCCGTCATCGGCTCCGCCGCGATCGGCGTCACCATGTTCGGCACGTCGGTGTTCCTTGCCCAGTACATGCAGCTGTCGCACGGCGCGACGCCCACGCAGTCGGGCCTGCTGACCATCCCGATGATGGGCGGCCTGCTGCTCGCCTCCACGTTCTTCGGTCAGGTCATCAGCCGGACAGGCAAGTGGAAGGCGATCATGATCTCCGGCGCAGCGCTGGCGGTCATCGGCTCCGCGCTGCTCGGCACCGTGAACGCCGACACCTCGCTCGTCCAGGTGGGCGTCTCCATGTTCGTGCTCGGTGCCGGCGTCGGCATGCTCATGCAGAACCTCGTGCTCGTGGTCCAGAACAGGATCGAGGTCCAGCGGCTGGGCGTCGCGACGTCGACCCTGACCTTCTTCCGCACGATCGGAGGAACCATCGGCGTCTCGCTGCTGGGCGCGGCTCTCGCGAACTCGTTGCCCGGCCGCATCATGGAAGGGCTCGCAGCCCTTCCTGCAGCGGATCAGGCCCAGGCGGCGCAGCTCCTCGCGTCCGGCTCGGTGCCGGAGGTCTCGCAGCTGCCTGACTCGATCGCGACGGTGATCGAGCATGCGTACGGCGCAGGCATCGGTCACGTCTTCCTGCTCTCGGTCCCGCTCGCTATCGTGGCCCTCGTGGCCGTGTGCTTCCTGCCGAACGCCCACCTGGGCACCAAGACCGCGATCGAGAGCGAGCGCGAGGCCGCCGTGCGCGACGCGGAGGCGGGTGCGCTCGACAGCGAGCTGCTCGAGGCTGAGCTCGACCTTGCCGGAGTCGGTGCCGTGTCCGGTGACCGTTCCGGCGTGGAGGACGAGTCGGAGGCGCAGGACCGATGACCGCGGAGACCCTCACGGACCGCGATGCCGCGATGGTGCGCCTGGAGCGCGCGATGGCGGACATGCAGGCGGCCTACAGGGACGTGCTGCGCGAGGCGGCCGTGAGGGTCCACCCGGAGCTGCAGACGCTCGGGTTCAAGCTGCTCGCATCGATCTCGCGCCGCGGCCCTCTCTGCGCCGGCGATGCCGCCGACGCGATCCATACGGACCGCGCGGTCGTGAGCAGGCTCACCAAGGAGCTCGAGAAGCTGGGCCTGCTGAGCATCACACCCCACCCCGAGGACCGGCGCTCCCGCGTCCTCACCCTGACGCCCGAGGCGGAGGAGAGGCTCGCCCCGCTGCGGGGCAACGGTCGCTCGCTGCTGGCCCATTCGCTGGACGGCTGGAGCATCGAGGACGTCGCGACCTACGCGGAGCTCAGCGAGCGGATCGTCTCGTCGTACGGCACGTTCTTCCACGACGGTTCCGACCAGGGCTGAGCGGGACGCCGGCGGCGCCGAGGCTCCTCACTGCAAGGTGACCCAGGGGGCGCCATCGCTGCGCGCGGCCGGCGACCAGCCCGCGTCGTGAAGCCGCTCGGCGCCGTCCAGGATCAGGTCGATCGCGAACAGGTACTCCGTCTCGTCGTCGCACCCGGGGCCGACCGCGCTGCCCTGCTGGTGCAGGGTCGACATGGCGGACTCGAGCACCCGCGGCCACCGTGCCGCCATCATCTCCATGGCCTGAGCCGCGATCCCCGGATCCGTGGGCTGAGGGCCGGTGGCGAACACCTCCTGGCTGAAGCCCCAGAGCCTGCTTCCCAACGCGTGCATGACGTGATGCACCAGCGGCGCTGACAGCCCTCCTGCGCGCAGGGTCGCGATCATGACCTCCATGCGGTCGAGCGCGGCGGGCGAGGGTGCCTCGCGGGTCTCGATCGCCCGCCATGCCCACGGGTGGCGCAGCATGGTCCTGCGTGCCGCGAGCAGCTGCTCCCGCGCCTGTGCCTTCCACCCGCCGTCGACCGTGCCAGGGGCGACCTCCGCGATCACCGCGTCGACGAGCGCGTCGAGCAGCTCCTCCTTGTTGCTCACGTGCTTGTACAGCGCCATGGGCACCACCCCGAGCCGCTCGGCGAGCGCTCGCATGCTCAGGCCGTCGAGTCCCGCCTGGTCCGCGAGCGTCAACGCCTCCGCGATGACCCGGACCCGGCTGAGGGGGCTGCGTGGGGCGGACGTCTGCACGGTGGGCGCCTTCCTGCTCTTGACGGTGTACGGCATACACCTTACGCTCGGCGCTTGAAGGTGTACGCCGTACACCTCAGGAGTTCGAGGAGTCGACCATGGCAACCCCACGACGCCCAGGAGCGCTTGCAGGCGCCATGTACCTGCTCACTCACGTCACGTCCGTCGGCGCCGTGATCCTCTACGGCCCCATGCTCGATGACGACGGGTGGAGCGGCGGGACGGGTTCAGGACTGCCTCAGCAGCTCGGCGCGCTCTCGGACGTGGTGCTCGCTGTCGCGGTCGTCGGCACCGCGGTCGCGCTCTTCCCCCACGTGCGCCGACGCAGCGAGACCGGTGCCATGGCGTACGTGGGCCTGCGCGTGCTCGAGGCGTCGATCGCGGCGGTCGGTGCGGTGCTCGTGATCGCGGCGGTGCAGATGCGAGCCGCGGGGGAGGCCTCGGTCGCGGCGGGCCTGGTGGAGGCCTACCGGTGGGCGTTCTTCGTGGGGCCCGGCCTCGTCGTCGGCTTCCACACGACGATCCTTGCCGCAGTCCTGCTCCGGCATCGGCTGGTGCCTGCGTGGATCACCTGGCTCGGCCTCGCGGGCGCCCCGCTCGTCACCGCGTCGAACCTGCTCATCTTCTTCGGGCGCGAGGACCAGGTGTCCGTGACCGCGTCGCTCGCCGCCGTGCCGATCTTCGCGTGGGAGGTCTCGCTCGCGCTGTTTCTGCTCATCAAGGGCCTGCGGCTGCCCCGGGTCGATCAGGTCCCGGCCGCGCAGCCCGCGGTCGGTCAGCCCGCGGCCGTCTGATGCGCGAAGGACCCTCCCGCGCGCGGGAGGGTCCTTCGCGGCGTGCGGCTCAGGCGTTCGCGCCCTCGACCGCCTTCACCTCGGTGAGGATCTCCTCGACCTTGGTCTTCGCGTCGCCGAACAGCATCGCCGAGTTCTCACGGAAGAACAGCGGGTTCTGCACGCCCGCATACCCGGTGGCCATGGAGCGCTTGAAGACGATGCACTGCTTGGCCTTCCAGACCTCCATCACGGGCATGCCGGCAAGCGGCGAGCCCGGGTCCTCGAGCGCGGATGGGTTGACCACGTCGTTCGCGCCGATGACGAGGACGACGTCCGTCTCGGGGAAGTCGTCGTTGATCTCGTCCATCTCGAGCACGATGTCGTACGGCACCTTGGCCTCGGCCAGCAGCACGTTCATGTGCCCAGGCAGGCGGCCGGCGACCGGGTGGACTCCGAAGCGCACCTCGACGCCGCGCGCCCGCAGGTTGGCGACCAGGTCCGCCACGGGGTACTGCGCCTTCGCGACGGCCATGCCGTAGCCGGGCACGATCACCACGGACGACGCCTCGGTGAGCATCGCCGCCACGTCGGCCGCCTGCACCTCGGTGTGCTCGCCCTGCTCCGTGGAGGCCGACGAGGTGCCGCCCTCGGTGCCGAAGCCGCCGAGGATGACCGAGATGAACGCGCGGTTCATCGCCTTGCACATGAGGTACGACAGGATGGCACCGGACGAGCCGACGAGCGCGCCCGTGACGATCAGCAGGTCGTTGTTCAGCATGAGGCCCGCCGCGGCGGCGGCCCAACCGGAGTACGAGTTGAGCATCGACACGACGACAGGCATGTCGCCACCGCCGATCGCAGCCACCAGGTGGAGGCCCAGCAGCAGCGCGATCACGGTCATGATCAGCAGCGGCACGATGCTGCCGGTCGCCAGGTACCAGCCCATGAGGCCCAGCGAGACGACGATCGCGCCCAGGTTCAACCAGTTGCGGCCCGGGAGGGTCAACGGGTTGGACTTGATGCGTGCGGACAGCTTCAGGTACGCGATGATCGAGCCGGTCAGCGTGACGGCGCCGATGAAGACGCCCAGGAACACCTCGATCTGGTGGACGGCGTCGGCGCTCTCGGTGAGGTGGGAGTTGTAGCCCACGAGCACCGCGGCAGCTCCGACGAAGCTGTGCAGCATCGCGATGAGCTCCGGCATCTGCGTCATCTCGACGGTGCGGGCCCGCCAGATGCCGATGCCGGCGCCGATCGCGAAGACACAGGCGATCAGCAGGGCCGCCTGGAGCGGGCGGTCGGAGACGTCGAGCGACAGGATGACCGTGGCGACCAGTGCGAGGCCCATGCCGACCATGCCGAGCATGTTGCCGCGTCGAGCAGTCTCCTGCTTGGACAGGCCCTGGAGCGACAGGACGAAGAGGATGGCCGCGACGACGTACGTCGCCTGGGCGAGCGAGGTGAGCGTCATCACGCGTCCTTCCTGAACATGCCGAGCATCCGGTAGGTCACCATGAAGCCTCCGAAGATGTTGATGCTGGCGATCGCTGCTGCCACGAAGGCGAGCGTGGCGACCACCGGGTCGGACGAGCCGATCTGCAGGAGCGCGCCGACCAGGATGATGCCGGAGATCGCGTTGGTCTGACTCATCAGCGGCGTGTGCAGCGAGTGCTTCACGTTGCTGATGACGTAGAAGCCGACGATGACCGCGAGCGCGAACACCGTGAGGTGCTGCACCGTGGCGGAGTCGGCGAACGACAGGAGCAGGAGGGCCGTGACGGCGCCGATCCCGTACAGGATGTTGCGGCGCTTCGACCTGCGGGCGGCCTCCTCCGTGGCGAGCCGTGACTTCTCCGCGAGCTCCTCGGCGGTCGGGGCAGTGGGGGCGGCGGTCGAGGGCGCCGCAGCCGACACCGACACGGGCGGCGGCGGCCACATGATCTCGCCCTGGTGCGCGACGGTCATGCCGCGCTGGACCACGTCCTCGAGGTCCAGCACCAGCTCGCCGTCCTTGCCGGGAGTGAGCAGGGCCATGAGGTGCACGATGTTGGTGCCGAGCAGCGTCGACGTGTGGCGCGGCATGCGGCTGGTGAGGTCGGTGTAGCCGACCACGATCACTCCGCCGTCGGTGGTGATGGTCTTGCCGGGCTCGGTGAGCTCGCAGTTGCCGCCGCCGGAGGCGGCGAGGTCCACGACCACGGACCCGGGTCGCATCGAGGCGACCATGGCTGCGGTGATGGTGGTGGGAGCCGCACCGCGCACCAGGGCGGTCGTGATGACCACGTCGGCGTTCGCGGCCTCGGCCGCGTAGACCCGCATCGCTGCGGCCTGCTGCTCCTCGGTGAGGGGCTTGGCATAGCCGTCGGCGCTGATCTCCTGCTGAGCCTCCGGCGCGTCGACGAAGGTGCCGCCCATGGAGCCGATCTGCTCGGCCACCTCGGGACGGACGTCGAATGCCCGCACCTGAGCGCCGAGCGAGCTGGCCGCGCCGATGGCTGCGAGGCCCGCGACGCCGGCGCCGATGACGAAGACGGTCGCGGGCTTCGTCTTGCCGGCCGCGGTCACCTGGCCGGTGAACATGCCGCCGTAGGCCTCCGCCGCCTCGATGACGGCGCGGTAGCCCGCGACGTTCGACATCGTGGACAGCACGTCGATCGACTGCGCCCGGGAGATGCGAGGCACCGCGTCGAGCGCGAGCGCGGTCACGCCCTTCTTCGCGAGCGTGGCGACCAGCTTCGCGTTGGAGTGCGGAGCCATCGTCGCGATGAGCGTCGCGCCTTCCCGCAGCAGCTTGATCTGCGCAGGGGCGGGGGCGTTGACGCACGTCACGATGTCCGCGCCCCACGCGTCCGCGGCGTCGACGAGCGTCGCTCCGGACTCGGTGTACTGCTCGTCGAGGAAGCTGGCCGCCGTGCCGGCGCCCTGCTGGACCACCACCTCGTAGCCGAGCTTGACGAGCTGCGCGACCGAGGCGGGGCTGGCGGCGACCAGCCTCTCGCCGCGGCGGGTCTCTGCCGGGACCCCTATCTTCATCGTCGATCCTTGTCCGCCGCCCCATGGCGCAGGGCGTGAGCCGCGCGGTTCCGGGGAGACCGTTGCGTCGGGTGGCCCTCCACCGGTGGCGCGGGCCGCATGGACATCCGTCGAGGGAACTCTAGCCGCCGCGCGCGGGGCGACGCGTGGTACCTAGTACCCGGGCTGCCGAGGCTCTCGCGGGCGGCGATGGGGTATATCCCGACGGGAGCGTCCAAGACAAGCCGAGTGTGATGTGAGATTCCTCACTCCAGGCGGTGAGTCCTTGTGGACTTTCTCACTCCGTCGCTAGGGTCGCGGCATCGCGTGTCACGTTGATGCGTTCTGAGCGGCAGTCCCCGTCGGCTCCTGAACGCCGACCGTTCGATGCTCCGCGTCGGCGTGCTCGTGCGAAATAGTTGAGGCTTGAGCGCGCGGTGCGCCTCGAGCATGCCTGAGGGGGACATCTTGGCGTCGTCGCGCGTCCGCACATCCATCCGTTCGGTTCCGGTCGGCGTCGTCGCGCTGCTCGCGGTGGCGGCTCCCGCGGCTCACGCCGCTCTGCTCGGCACCCTGCTGCTCGACGAGACCTTCGCCGGGACGAGCGTCGCCGACTCGCGGGCCATGGGCCTGGGTGACGCCTGCCTGACCTCCGCCACGGCCGCGCCGACGGCGGGGGAGTCGGACCTGGGCCCCTGCGTGTCGACCGTCGGTGCGCCAGGCGCGACCTCGGACCCTGGCTACCTGCAGCTCACCGACGTCCGCGGCAATCGCGTGGGCGGCATGCTGTTCGATCGGGCCCTGCCCTCGTCGGCCGGCCTGGTGATCCAGTTCGATCAGTACCAGTACGGAGGATCGGGCGCCGACGGCATCGGGTTCTTCCTGACGGACGGCTCCTACTCGCTGACGACGGCGGGGGGTGACGGAGGCTCGCTCGGCTACGCCCAGAAGGGCGGCATGCCCGGCGTCGACGGCGGCTACCTGGGCGTCGGCCTCGATGCGTTCGGGAACTTCGTGGCGGACACCGAGACGCGCGGCTCGGGCTGCGCCGTGCCGTCCCCGTACTCCGCGACGCCGAACACCGTGACGCTGCGCGGGCCGGGCGATGGCACCGTCGGGTACTGCATGCTCGCCTCGACGGTCGATGCCTCGGGCGCCTCGACCCTGCCCGCGACGCTGAGATCCGCGACCGGCCCTGACGGGGCGCTGCGCAACGTCCGCATCACCGTGAGCCCCGACGCGATGCCTCTCGTCACCGTGGAGATCGACTTCACCGGCACGGGCACCGACTTCCAGGCCGTGCTCTCGTACCAGATGACCGATGCGGCCCCCTCCACCTACAAGTTCGGCTTCTCCTCGTCCACAGGGGGCAGCACCGACGTCCACCTGATCCGTAACGTGCGTTTCACGACCGTCGATGCGCTCGGCAGCCTGAGCCTCGTCGCCCAGGTGGACAACTCCGTGTCGCACGCCACCACGTACACCGTGGGCGATGTGGTGCCCGTGCAGCTCGTCGTGACGAACACCGGTCTGGAGCCGGTGACAGGGGTGACGGTCACGAGCCCGACGGTCGCTCACCTCGTGTGCCCGTCCGACAGCCTGGGCGCCGCCGGCACGGCTGACTCGTCCATGGTCTGCACGGGCACGCATGCGGTGAGCGTCGGCGACGTCACGCAGGCGACGCTGACGCTCGACGCGACCGCCGCCGCCGTGGACTCCACCTCCGCGACGGTGTCGGCGGCGGACAGCGTGCAGGTGGACCTCGTGCTCGCCGAGCCCGGCCTGTCCGTGGGGACGACGCCCACCCTCGAGGACGCCGATGGCGACGGGGACGCGGACCCGGGCGAACGCGTCGACTATGCCTACACCGTGACCAACACGGGCAACGTTCCGCTCACGGACGTCGCCGTCATCGGCTCCGTGGCGGGTGCCACCACGTGCGAGTCGACCACGCTCGCGCCGGGTGCGTCCACGACCTGCACCGCGGCCGCCCCCTACGTGGTCACCCCCGCCGACGTGGTGGCCGGGCGCATCGTCGACCCGGCGACGGCATCGGGCGAGCCTCCCGCAGGCGTGGCGACCCCGAGCCCTGCCGCAGCGGTGGCGCTGGTGCCGGTGTCCGTCGCCGCGCCCGTCCCGGCAGAGGCCGCAGCCGACGCTTCCGATACCGCACCCTCTGTGGCCGCGAGCCCATCCCCTGTGACCGCGAGCCCATCCGCCGAGGCGGGGGCGGCCGCGCCCACCGTGGCGGCGGACCAGGTCACGAAGGTCGAGTCGGACCCCGCGACCCGCGCGCCGGGCGGTGCGCTCGCCTCCACGGGAGCCGAGACCGCGCCGCTCGCCTGGGTCTCCCTGGCGCTCGCGGCTGCGGGTGCGGGCAGCCTCATGCTGGGCCGGAGGGTCATGCGCCGGTGAGGCCGGGTCAGTCCCGCTCCACCTCCGTGGTGCCCTCGTAGAGGCCCACGAGGTTGCCATCCGGGTCGGAGATGACGGCCCACCAGCTCGTGTCCGTGATCTCCGCCTTGCCGCGCATGACCGTCGCACCATGCTGGACCGCCAAGGCCAGCGTGTCGTCGATCGAGTCGACCTCGACATACGAACGCGGCTGCGTGAAGCCCTCGCCGCGAGGCGCGAGCCCACCCCCGCTGATCCCGTTCGGCGCCTGCCACATGGGGTAGTCCTCGAAACCCGGCGGGGCGGCGATCCGCCAGCCGAACAGGGCCGAGTAGAACGACCGTGCCGCGTCCATGTCGGTCACAGGGATGTCGATGTGGGTGATGTCGCCGTGCGCCATGATGGCTCCCCTGGGGTGGTGCGCCTTCCGGGTCGAGGCGCCTCCGCATCATCGTCTCCCCGGACGCCCGTGGCCGCAACGGCTGCGACGGCCCGCCCGGCGCCGCCAGGATCAGGGTCACGACCAGGGTCAGGACCAGGGTTGTCCCCCATGCGGCGACGGCTCCCGCGCCGCTACTGTGGCCATGTGACCACGATCAGCACCCGCGCTCTCACGCGCAGCTTCGGTCCCGTCACGGCTGTCTCCGACCTCACGCTCGACCTGCCGTCCGGCGTCGTCGGCCTCGTCGGTGCGAACGGCGCCGGCAAGTCCACCCTCATCAAGATGCTGCTGGGCCTGATGCCGCCCACCTCTGGCACCGCGAGCATCCTCGGCCTCGACTGCCTGACCGAAGGCCTCGCAATCCGCGAGATCGTCGGCTACATGCCGGAGAGCGAATGCCTGCCGCTCGACGTCGCCGCCACCGAGTTCCTGGTGCACATGGCGCGCATGTCCGGCCTTCCCTCCAACGTCGCCCGCGAGCGCGCCGCCGACACGCTGCGCCACGTGGGCCTGTACGAGGAGCGATACCGTCCCATCGGGGGCTATTCGACGGGCATGAAGCAGCGCGTCAAGCTGGCGCAGGCACTCGTCCACGATCCCAGGCTGGTCTTCCTGGATGAGCCCACCAACGGGCTCGACCCGGCCGGCCGCGACGACATGCTGGATCTCATCGCGCGCGTCAGCGGCGACTTCGGCATCTCGGTCGTGGTGACGAGCCACCTGCTGGGCGAGCTCGAGCGCATCAGCGACCACATCGTCGTCATCGAGGCGGGCATGCTGCGCCGCTCCACCTCCACCGCGGACGCGACGCAGATGAGCGGCTCTCTGCTCGTCGAGGTCACCGAGCAGTCCGATGCCGTAGCCGAGCGGTTGCGCGGTCGCGGCGCCGCAGTGGTCGCCGGCCCCACGCCGGGAACGCTGGCCGTGGAGATCACCGACGCCGACGTCGCCGGGTGGGTGGTGTCCGCCGCAGCCGAGCTGGGCGTGGGCCTCGTGCGCCTGCAGCGCCGCCGCCATCACCTGGCCGAGATGTTCGAGACCACGCCCACCCCTGGCGAGGTGAAGCGATGACCGGCACCGACGCGCCTCGCTCTGTCATCCACGACATCGGGTTCCGGCACTACGACGGCCCGCGCCTGGGGCGCGGGTGGGCGTTCCGCTCGCTCCTCGTCGAGACGCTGCGCGGCGCCTTCGGCCTCGGCCGCCCCGCGCGCTACAAGATCATGCCGTGGGTCCTCGTAGGCCTGTTCACCGTCCCCGCCCTCGTCATCGTGACCGTCGCGATCCTCACCAAGCTCGACACCCTGCCGCTCAGCTACACCCAGTACCCCGTGGCGATCTCCCTGCTGACGTCCCTCTTCGTCGCGGGGCGCGCGCCGTACGCGGTCTCGCGCGACATCCGCGACGGCGTCATCCCGCTGTACCTCTCGCGCCCGATCACGCGCCGCGACTACGTGCTCGCGAAGGTGCTGGGCCTCGCGGCCGCTGTCTTCGCCTTCATCGCCACGCCCGTGACGGTGCTCTTCGTCGGCGCGCTGCTGGCCAAGTATCCGGTCGGCCATGAGGTGTGGGCCTGGCTCGGAGGCCTGCTCATGGCCGCGGCGCTGTCCGTGCTCGTGACGACGATCGCGCTCGCGATCGCCTCGTTCACCAAGCGTCGGGGCTTCGGCGTGGCTGCGATCCTCGCCACGTTCGTGCTGACCTCTGGGGTCTCGAACGTGCTCATCGACGTCGTCAGCATCAAGTCCACGCGCACGCACGGCACGTTCTTCGCGGTGCTCGACCCGTACCTGCTCGTCGACGGTCTGGCTGCGGCGTGGCTCGGCGTCGAGCCGCAGCACAGCACGTCGCAGCCCGACGGCGCGGTCGGTGCGCTCGTCTTCACCGCCGTGCTCGTGGTCGCGATCGCCGGGGCCGTCGCGATCCTCATGCGACGCTTCCGGAAGGTCGGTGGGGCATGAGCACGATCCAGCTCTCCGGCGTGTCCCGCTGGTTCGGCAACGTGGTGGCGGTCAACGACGTCACGATGACGGTCGGCCCCGGCGTGACCGGGCTGCTCGGCCCGAACGGCGCGGGGAAGTCCACACTGCTGGCGATGATGAGCGGCTTCCTGCCCCCGTCGTCGGGCACCGTGACACTCGACGGTGAGCCGGTGTGGCGCCACCCGGACATCTACCGGACCGTCGGCCTCGTCCCCGAGGCCGAGGCGATGTTCGACTCCATGACGGCCCGGGAGTTCGTGACCGCGAACGCCGAGCTCCACTACCTGCCGCGCCCGGCCGCCGCCGCGCTCGCCGCGATCGAGCAGGTGGAGATGCTCGAAGCGCTCGACCGGCCTATCGGCACCTTCTCCAAGGGCATGAAGCAGCGCATCAAGATGGCGACAGCGCTCGTCCATGAGCCTGCCGTCCTGCTGCTCGACGAGCCCTTCAACGGCATGGACCCGCGCCAGCGACTCCACCTGCTCGGGTTGCTGCAGCGGCTCGGCGACAGCGGCACCACCGTCCTGTTCAGCAGCCACATCCTCGAGGAGGTCGAGGACATCGCGGGCACCATCGAGGTGCTCGTGGCCGGGCGCCAGGCGGCATCCGGCAACTTCCGGGAGATCCGCCGACTCATGACCGGCCGACCCCACCAGTACGAGATCTCCTCGAGCGACGATCGCTCGCTCGCCGCCGCGATCATCGCCGACGGCGCCGCCGACGCCGTGAGCATCTCCGCCGCGGGCCTCCAGGTGCAGACGTCGAACTTCGGCGCGTTCGTGCACGCGTTGCCCCGGATCGCCGTCGCGGAAGGGATCTCGCTGCACGACGTGACGCCTGCCGATGAGTCGCTTGAGAGCGTCTTCGCCTACCTGGTCGCACGATGATCGACGCGCGCACCGAGGAGGTCTCATGAACATCGTGGTGATGCGGCTCGCGTTCCGGTCGCTGCTCGGCAGCCGTCGTTCCTGGATCCTCGTGGGGCTCGCAGTGCTGCTGTTCGGCGTTGCCGGCCTCACGCGTTGGGGCTCCGGCGGCGACATCCACTCGTCCGCATCCCTGGTCATGAACTTCGGACTCGGCACGCTCGTGCCTGTGATGTGCCTGCTCATCGGCACGGGTGTCATCGCTCCCGAGATCGAGGACGGCTCCATCGTCTATCTGCTTGCGAAGCCCTTGTCGCGGCGTGCGATCGCGCTGTCCAAGCTCTCCGTCGCCACCCTCGTGGCCGTCGTGTCCACCGTCGCGTCGATCGCGATCGCGTGCCTCATCGCGGGCGACGAGCACGGCCGCCTCGCGCTAGCCATGAGCGGCGCCACGGCGCTCGCCGCGGTCGCATACACGGCGGTGTTCTTCGCGATCGCGATCCTCACGCGCAACCCGATCATCATCGGCCTCATCTACGCGTTGCTGTGGGAGGGGGTGCTCGCGGGCTACGTGCCGGGCGTGCGCGCGGTCAGCATCCGCCAGTGGGCGCTCGCCCCCGCCGAGCAGCTGCTCACGGACCCGGGTGCGCTCGGCGTGAAGTCCGAGGTGGGGGTCGCGGTGGGTCTGCTGATGCTCGCGCTCGCCACAGCGGGCGCGATCGTCGCCGCAACGTGGCGGCTCGCGCGCCTGCCCGTCCGCGTCAGCGACTGACCGCGCCCCTCGGCGCCCCCGGCAGGATTCGAACCTGCGACCTGCGGATTAGAAGTCCGATGCTCTATCCAGCTGAGCTACGAGGGCCTGATGCGCATGGGCGCATGCACAAGGGTAGCGGGCGCGCGGGGGCGGGTCAGTCGGTCTTGCGGAAGGCGTCGGCAGCCTTCGAGCGTTGCGGAGATGACGACACTGACCCGTGAGACCCCGTCCTGAGGAGACCCCGCGCCATGGACTACGGACACCCGCTCCGCTTCGGCACCTTCATCACCCCCACGAACGCCTCGCCGCAGCAGCCCGTGAGGCTCGCGCAGCTGAGCGAACGGCTCGGCTACGACCTCGTGACGTTCCAGGACCACCCGTATCAGCCGTCCTTCCACGACACCTGGACGCTGCTGTCGTACGTGGCCGCCTCGACCGAGCGCATCCACCTCGCACCCAACGTCCTCAACCTTCCGTTGCGCCAGCCGCTCGTCGCGGCGCGCGCCGCCGCATCGCTCGATCTGCTCAGCGGTGGGCGGCTGGACCTGGGTCTCGGCTCCGGCGCGTTCTGGGAGGCCATCGAGGCGATGGGCGAGCCGCGGCTCACCCCGGGCCAGGCAGTCGACGCCCTCGAGGAGGCGATCGACCTCATGCGCGGGCTCTGGTCGCCGCATGAAGGAGGCGGTCTGCGCGGAGGTGGCCGCTATCCCGTTGCCGGCGCCAAGCGGGGCCCGATGCCCGCGCACCGCATCCCGCTGTGGATCGGCGCGTACAAGCCGCGGATGCTCCGCCTTACCGGACGCAAGGGCGACGGCTGGCTCCCGAGCCTCGCGTACGTCCCCTCAGGCGACTTCACCGAGCAGAGCGCCCGCATCGACGACGCGGCCACAGGTGCGGACCGCGACCCTGCGGAGATCACCCGCCTTCTCAACATCTCCGGGCGCGAGCCCGCGTCGCAGCTGCTGGATCTCGCGGTCGCGCACGGCTTCTCCACGTTCGTCGTGGCCGCCGACGACCCGTCGTCCCTGGCCCGGTTCATCGAGGAGACGGCCCCGACGGTCTGCGCCGGGCTGGCAGACGAGCGCCGGAACCGTGGCACGGCAGCGAACCAGGGGCGATCCCGCACGGCGATCGCCTCGCGGCGACCTGGCATCGCGTACGACGACGTGCCCGAGTCGTTGCGCTCGACGGCGGTGGAGCCTGGCGACTTCGCCTACCCGACCGTCCGGTCGACCTACATGCGCGCAGGCGCACCCGGCCTGGTGCTGAGGCCGCGCGACGCCTCACAGGTGAGCGACGCCGTCGTCTTCGCGGGCCGCCACCGGGCCCTTCCCCTCGGTATCCGCAGCGGCGGCCACGGCATCAGCGGCCGCAGCACGAACGACGGCGGGCTCGTGATCGACCTCGGCGCCCTCGACACGATCGAGGTGGTCGACGAGGCGGCTCGCCGGGTGCGCGTCGGCGCCGGCGCCCGCTGGCAGGAGGTCGCGCGAGCGCTCGAGCCTCACGGCTGGGCGATCTCGAGCGGAGATTACGGAGGCGTCGGCGTCGGGGGCCTCGCCACTGCGGGCGGCGTGGGCTTCCTGGGCCGCGAGCACGGCCTGACCATCGACCACGTCGTCGCCGCCGACGTGGTGCTCGCCGACGGACGTCCGTTGCACGCGTCCGCCACCGAGGAGCCCGAGCTGTTCTGGGCGCTGCGCGGGGCCGGCGCCAGCATGGGCATCGTCACCGCCGTCGAGCTCGAGGCGCAGCCTGTCGGCCAGGTGGGATGGGTGCAGCTCGCCTTCGACGCGTCGGACACGGCAGGCTTCCTGGCACGCTACGCCGAGGCCACGGAGGCCGCGCCGCGCGACACGACCCTCTTCCTGATGGCCGGAGCGCCGCGCGCGGGTCAGCCGCCGGTCGTCCAGCTGTACGGGGTGGTCGACTCGAGCGACCCGGACACGATCATCGAGCGGGTCATGCCGTTCGCACAGATCGCGCCGCTGCTCGACCAGTCGATCCAGCTCGGCTCGTACGCCGACGTCATCGCGAACGCGCCCGACACCCCTCACCAGGGTCAGGGCGAGCCCGCCTTCAGGTCGGGCCTGCTCCCCGAGCTCGGTGAGGACGCCGCGGGGCTCGCCGCCGCACTCCTGGCGTCCGGGACGACGCCCTGGTTCCAGATCCGGCCCGTCGGCGGCGCCATCGCGGACGTGCCTGCGGACGCTACGGCCTATGCCCACCGTGACGCCCTGTACTCGCTGACGGCCATCGGCGGCTCCGCACGATTCGACGCTCTCTGGGAGCGACTGGCCGAACGGTTCGACGGCCTCTACCTGAGCTTCGAGTCACGGCAGGATCCCGCGCTCGTCGCGTCGGCGTTCCCTGCGCCGACGCTGGCGCGGCTCCGCGAGGTCAAGCGGCGCTACGACCGGGAGAACCTGTTCCACGACAACTTCCCTCTGCTGGGCTGACCCGCAGAGCCCAGGCCCGTCGACGATCGTCCAAGTCAGGCCCAAGGTCCCCTGTCGGAGGCCTCTACGAGGACGAACGGGCGGACGAGGCGCACGACGCAGGGAAGCGGCAGCCCTGCCGCTCGTCTCGCCGATCGAGGGGGTTGCTCACCATGCTGAGCTTCCGTGCACAGATCATGTTGGGTGCGTTCGCGACCGCTGCGGCCGCAGCTGCAGGAGCAGGGGTGGCGGTCCATGCGGTCCATGCGTCACAGGCCGCGCCCGCGTGGGCGGTGCCGACGATCCTGGCGCTCGGCGCAGTCGCCGTCGTGCTTGCGCTGGTCTCCGCGGCCTGGCTGGGCGGCCGCGTCGCCGCTCCCATGAAGGAGCTCGCAGGCCTCCTTGCACACGCGGGAGCCGGCGACCTGACAGGGCGGGCGGGCGGCACCGGCGGGAGCGTGGTCGGGCCGCTCGCGGCCGACTTCAACCGCATGGCCGACGCCTTCGGCAACGGCCTCGGTGCCATCGGTGAGGACGTGCTCGCCTTGTCCGCCGCCATGGAGGAGCTGTCCGTGGCCACCTCCCAGATCGCGGCGGGCGTCTCCGGGTCCTCCCAGGAGGCAGGCATGGTCGCCGCAGCCGCGCAGCAGGTGTCGACCAGCGCCCAGGCAGTCGCCACCGCGACAGAGCAGATGTCCGCATCGATCCGCGAGATCGCCACGAGCACCAGCGCGGGCGCGGCGGTCGCTGCCGAGGCCGTCGGCGCCGTCGAGAGCGCCAGCGCGACCGTCACCACGCTGGGCGAGTCGTCCACGCAGATCGGCGAGGTCGTGAAGCTCATCACCCAGATCGCCGAGCAGACCAACCTGCTGGCCCTCAACGCCACCATCGAGGCTGCCCGCGCAGGCGAGGCGGGCAAGGGGTTCGCCGTCGTCGCGTCGGAGGTCAAGGACCTCGCTCAGGCCACCGCCAAGGCCACCGAGGACATCGGTGCGCGCATCGAGGCGATCCAGACGGACGTCGACTCCGCTGCGACCGCGATCGGGCGCATCACCGGTGTCATCGACCAGGTCAGCGAGAGCCAGGCCGCCGTCGCCACCGCCCTCGAGGAGCAGACCGCCGTGACCGAGGAGATGACCCGCTCGGTGACGGAGGCGGCGGCCGGTGCCGAGCAGATCGCCGCATCGATCAGCCGCATCGCCGACGCCGCCAGCGCGTCGAGCGACGCCGTCACCGACACCACCGCCGCCCAGTCCGACGTGGCGCGCATGACCGACGAGCTGACGGACCTCCTCGCCCGCTTCCAGTTCGTCGCGCCGCACGACGAGGACGTTCCCGTCGCGAGACAGATCACCAAGGCCATCGGTGCGCACGGTGCGTGGAAGAAGCGCCTGAACGCTGCCGTCGGCGCGGGGCGACACAACGAGGACGTCGCGACGGTCGGGCGCGACGACCGTTGCGCCTTCGGGCGGTGGCTGCACTCGGGTGGCGTGACCGACTCCGCGGGCCTGCTGTCCACCGCCAAGGCGCAGCACGCTGCCTTCCATCGCGCGGCCGCGGACGTGCTGCGACAGCTCGATGCGGGGCGCAAGGCCGAGGCGCGCACCGCGCTGCAGCCCGGCGGGTCGTTCGCTGAGGCGTCCCGTGTGCTCACCGCCACCATGATCGAGTGGCGTCGCCACGTCGTGTGATCCGAGGGGATCCTTCGGGCCCCGGCTCGTGCGGCGAGGCATCGTCCCAGTTCGCAGGTAGCCTGGGAGCATGGCATTTCTGCGGGGATACCAGGCATGAGCATCCGGCCGATCAAGACATGGTCCTATCCGGGTGCGCTCCTGGACGCTTTGGTCGACACGCGCAAGGTGATCGCGGCGACCGAGCTTCCCCTCCCCACAGGGCACGAGGGCGAGTCCGCGCAGCTGATGGAGCAGATGCTCGATCAGCTGGACCACCACCTGATCCCACGTGTCCGCGAGGAGGCCTCGCCCGCGATCGTCGTCGTCGCTGGATCCACCGGTGCCGGCAAGTCGACCGTGGTGAACGCCCTGATAGGAGAGGACCTGACGCCCTCCGGCGTGCTCAGGCCCACGACCAAGCAGCCGCACCTGTTCCACCATCCCCTGGACACCCAGCTGCTGAGCGAGGTGGAGCAGAAGGCCAAAGTGATCGCCACGGAGGAGGTGCCTCGCGGTCTCGCCCTCGTGGACAGCCCCGACCTCGACTCGGTGTCCGGCGAGAACCGCGAGATCGCGCATGAGCTCCTGGAGACCGCGGACCTCTGGCTGTTCGTCACCACCGCCGCCCGGTACGGCGACGCCGTGCCGTGGGACGCGCTGCGGACGGGTGCCGAACGGGGTGCCTCCATCGCCATCGTGCTCAACCGCGTGACCGTCGACGTGGCCGCCCACGTCAGGCGCGACCTGGTGGACCGACTGCAGGACGAGGGTCTCGAGGGCCTGCCGCTGTTCGTCATCCCCGAGGACCCCGAGGGACGTGGACGCGTGCCGCGCGACATCGTCGGCAACCTGGCACGCTGGCTCGAGTCCGTGGCGTCGGCGTCCGCCGAGGCGATCGTCGAACGCACCCTCCACGGCGCCGCAGAGTCGCTCAAGGAGTGGCTCGAGAGGCTCGCAGAGATCATGGACGACCAGGCCGCCGCCGCCAAGGAGGTCCGCTCCGAGGTGCGCCGATGCGCCGCCCAGGCCGACCAGAAGGACGGTGAGGCCTGGTACCTGCAGATCCCCACGTCGTCCCTTGCAGCGAGGTGGGAGCAGGCGGCAGGGGAGGGCGGCGTGCTGTTCCGCCTGCGACGCTCCATGTGGACCAAGCGCAGGATCGCGCGCGAGAAGCGCGATGAGGTGCTGCACCTCATGAGGCGCGAGATCACCGAGGCGGTCGAGGCGCACCTGGTGCTGTCCGCATCGGACGCGTCCGACGCGATGGTCTCCGCGCTCACCGACGTGGGCGAGGGGCCGGGGCCGTGGCTCGCCGGACAGCGTGACCCGCGCCTCGCACGTGAGATCCGGGAACGACACGCCGCCGACGCGACCCGGGGCTGGCTGGACAGGGTCGACGAGCTGGCGGCGGAGCTTCCCGGTGCGCAGCGCGCCCGCGACCTGATCGGGCCGCAGGGCCTGTCGACGGCGCTCGCGTCCGCCGCACTCGGCGTCGACGCCGCACGCACCTTCCTCACCGTCGCCACGTCCGGATCCATCAACGAGCAGTCCGAGACGGCTCGCGCGGAGCTCACCGCAGCGCGCAAGTACGTCATCAATAAGGAGGCTCTCGACATGATGAAGCCCACCGACGTGACCTCCCTGCTCCCTGAGGCGTCCGCCAAGGTCCGGCTGCGCCGGGCCGAGCTCAGGGGCCTGCTGTGAGCCCCACCTTCCACGACGTTCCCGCGCGCGGCCAGACGACCGCGTTGCAGGAGCGCGTGGACCGGCTGCGCGCCTCCATGGAATGGGCCGCCGACGCGATCCCACGCGATGTGCGCGACGAGGTCCGGGAGACCATCGGCCGATGCGACGAGCGGCTCGCGCTCGGCGTCGACTGGACCATCGTCGCCCTGGCGGGCGGTACCGGCTCCGGCAAGTCGACCCTGTTCAATGCGTTGACCGGATCCGACTTCGCCGTGCCGGGCGTGACGCGTCCGACCACGGCGCACGCGTCCGCCGCCGTCTACTCCGAGGGCGCGCACCCGCTGCTCGACTGGCTGGGCGTGCGTGAGGAGCACCGGTTCCACGTGCCCCAGGCGCCGCCGGAGCTGCATGGTCTCGTGCTGCTCGACCTGCCCGACCACGACTCGATCAACGGCGCCAACCGCGACGTCGTGGACCGCGTGGTCCCGCTCGCGGACCTCATCATCTGGGTGGTCGACCCTCAGAAGTATGCGGACCATGCCATCCATTCGGCGTACATCCAGGTCGCGTCCGTGCACGGCCAGCCGTCGCTCATGGTGCTCAACCAGACCGACCGGCTCGGCGACGGCGATGACTGGGCGATCATCGAGGACCTGCAGAGGCTCCTCGGTGAGGAGGGGCTGCTCGACGTGCCTGTGATGCCGCTGAGCGCACGCACCGGACGAGGAGTCGACGGGCTCAAGGCCGAGCTGGCGGGCGCGGTCGAGTCCGGCTCCATCGCGGCGGAGGCCGTGCGGGCGGACCTTGTCGCGGCGGGCAAGGCGCTCGCACGCGCGCTTGCCCAGGACGCCGACCCCAAGCTCCCCGACAAGACGGAGATCATCGCGTCGCTCGCCCGGCTCGCAGGCGTCGACGCGCGTGCCGAGGCCGCGGGCGCCGTCGCCTCTGGGCGTGGGCATCAGGTGCCGGACCTCGCCCCGATCGGCCTCGCGTCCGTGGAACGGGAACGGCTCGACTGGATCGACGCCGCGACCGATGGGCTGCCCCTCACGTGGCGGCACGTGCTCGCGGACACGGTCGCCAGCGGCGAGGAGCTCACCGACGCTCTCAACCGTGAGCTGGGCGAAGCGGAATGGCCGGAGGTGGAGCGCCCCTCCGGGTGGCGCGGCCGGATGGCCAAGGTGGTGCGCGCGTCGGCCGCCTCAAAGTCCGTCACCGCCGTGGGCCACGACGCCGTGGCCAGGGTGGTGCGCGAGGCGCTCGTCGAGCCGACCATCCGCATCCACCAGGCGTATCGCAACCTCGACGAGCTGACGCGGCTGGAGCAGTAGGCGGCGCCGGGACCTCGGCGGCCGCCGCGCAAGCCCGTCGGGCGTCGTCCCCAGGCAGGCCGACCCGCGTGCCGCTCCACCGTCACCGTGCCCGCCGGTCCGTCCGACGCCCCGGTCGCCGAGGCTGGCTCCCGTGACCGCACCGTGCGGTCCGGCGAGGAGCGCAAGATGAACGACCTGACCCTGACGGTCGGCGGCTGGGCCGCGACAGACCCCAAGCTGCACGTGGGCGCCGGCGGTGCCGCCATGTGCACGTTCCGGCTCGCCTCCACTCCGCGGCGGTTCGACCGCGGCGCGGGGGAGTGGGTGGACGGCAGCACCGAGTGGTTCACCGTGAGGGTGTTCCGCGCGGGAGCCGTGACCGTCCACGAGTCGGTGCGCAAGGGCCAACCGCTGATGGTCACCGGCAGGCTCCGCACGAACGTGTGGGAGGCCGCCGACGGTCCGCGTACGGACCTGCAGGTCGACGCGACCGCGGTGGGCCACGATCTCACGAGAGGGATCGCGACGTTCACCCGGGCGGTCGGGGACGCCGCCCTGGGTGGTGAGGCGACGCTGGGCACGACGGCGTCGGCTGGGCAGGCGGACGACACCGAGCGAGAGACGGACGCCCTCGCACCCTCCGGCGCCGAGCTCGACGCCGACGCACCGGACGCCGACGGCGCGTCCGACCCCTGGGAGACGGAGACGATGGACGACTCCTCCGAGGCGGTCGACGAGCCCGCCACAAGCGCCGTGTGAGGAGCTGACGGGCGCCGGCCCGCTGTCGATCCCACGCCCCGCTCGGACGAGCCGGATGCGCCGCGTAGGCTAGGGGCGTCGACAGCGGGCCTATGCGGCTCGAAACCCACAAGTCTCGGAGCATCAGTGGCTGAGTTCATCTACACCATGCAGAAGGCGCGCAAGGCGCACGGCGACAAGGTCATCCTCGATGACGTCACCATGGCCTTCTACCCGGGCGCCAAGATCGGCGTCGTCGGCCCCAACGGCGCTGGTAAGTCCACCATCCTGAAGATCATGGCCGGCATCGAGCAGCCCTCGAACGGCGAGGCGCGGCTCAGCCCCGGCTACAGCGTGGGCATCCTCCTGCAGGAGCCGCCGCTCAACGAGGACAAGGATGTGCTCGGCAACGTGCGCGAGGGCATGGGTGAGCTCTACACGAAGCTCGAGCGCTTCAACGCCATCTCCGAGGAGATGGCGAACCCCGACGCCGATTACGACACGCTGCTGGCCGAGATGGGCTCGCTCCAGGAGGACCTGGACAACGCGGACGCGTGGGACCTCGACTCCCAGATCGAGCAGGCCATGGACGCGCTGCAGTGCCCGCCGGGGGACGCCGACGTGAAGGTGCTGTCCGGCGGTGAGCGCCGCCGCGTGGCGCTGTGCAGGCTGCTGCTCGAGAAGCCCGACCTGCTGCTGCTGGACGAGCCGACCAACCACCTTGACGCCGAGTCCGTCCAATGGCTCGAGCAGCACCTCGCCAAGTACCCCGGCGCAGTGCTCGCCGTCACCCACGACCGGTACTTCCTCGACCACGTCGCACAGTGGATCTGCGAGGTGGATCGGGGCCGCCTGTACCCGTACGAGGGCAACTACTCGACGTACCTCGAGAAGAAGCAGGAGCGCCTGCAGGTCCAGGGCAAGAAGGACGCCAAGCTCGCCAAGCGCCTCAAGGAGGAGCTGGAGTGGGTGCGTCAGAACGCCAAGGGGCGCCAGACCAAGTCCAAGGCGCGCCTGAACCGCTATGAGGAGATGGCTGCCGAGGCGGAGCGCACCAGGAAGCTCGACTTCGAGGAGATCCAGATCCCGCCGGGCCCCCGCCTGGGCAGCATCGTCCTCGAGGCCAAGAACCTGCAGAAGGGCTTCGGGGACCGCACCCTCATCGACGGTCTGTCGTTCACGCTGCCGCGTAACGGCATCGTCGGCGTCATCGGCCCCAACGGCGTCGGCAAGACCACGCTGTTCAAGACGATCGTCGGCCTCGAGCCGCTTGACGGCGGCGACCTGAAGGTCGGCGAGACCGTCAAGATCTCCTACGTCGACCAGTCGCGCGGCGGCATCGACCCCGACAAGTCGCTCTGGGAGGTCGTGTCCGACGGGCTCGACTACATCCAGGTGGGCAAGGTCGAGATGCCCTCGCGCGCCTACGTGAGCGCCTTCGGATTCAAGGGCCCTGACCAGCAGAAGCCCGCCGGCGTGCTTTCCGGTGGTGAGCGCAACCGCCTCAACCTGGCGCTCACGCTCAAGGAGGGCGGCAACGTCCTGCTTCTGGACGAGCCGACCAACGACCTGGACGTCGAGACGCTCGGTTCGCTCGAGAACGCGCTGCTCGACTTCCCCGGGTGCGCAGTCGTGGTCAGTCACGACCGGTGGTTCCTGGACCGCGTGGCGACTCACATCCTCGCCTACGAGGGCACCGAGGAGAACCCGTCGAACTGGTTCTGGTTCGAGGGCAACTTCGAGTCCTACGAGAAGAACAAGGTGGAACGCCTCGGCGCCGATGCTGCGCGTCCGCACCGCGTGACGTACCGCAAGCTCACGCGCGACTAGTCGCACGCGTCAGCGGTGTGCCGCGGCCGCAGTGTGTCGCGTCGGCCGTGTGCATGCGTCAGCCGTGTGCCGCGTCCCCAGTGTGCCGCCTCCGCAGTGACGTGAGGAGCCCCCGACCGAACCGGGGGCTCCTCAGCGTTTCGGGTGAGCCAGTGTCGATTCTCCGAACTCGCCGCCCCTGACGGGTGAGCCAGTGTCGATTCTCCGAACTCGCCGCCCCTGACGAGTGAGCCAGTGCCGCCTGTGGCCCTAGTGGACGTTCCCGGTGCCATCAGCGCCGCTGCCGTCGTCGCTCCGAGCGTCGCGCCCAGGCCGAAGCACCGGCCCTGCGGGGTCGTCACGATCTCTGATCTTCACCCACACGAACCCGACGAGCACGCCCACCATCGGGAGCCCGATCGCGACAGCGGCGATCATCGGAAGCGCACTCGGGCCGGCGGGCGCCTCGTCGACGGACCCGGCGGCCGAGACGAGCCATTGAGCCGCGTCGAGCGTCGAGGGAATCGCCTGCGTGATCATCTGCCCACGGTAGTGCTCGATCTCGGCGTGCGAGGACCCGGCCCGTGTCGGTTCGATTCCGTGAGGGGACCGGCATCCTGAGCATCCGGCACGCCGCTGGGAGTGTGCGAGCCGGTCGAGGCGGCACTGGGTCACCCGTCAGATGCGGCGACTCTTCAGAAGCGGCACTGGGTCACCCGTCAGATGCGGCGACTCTTCAGAAGCGACACTGGCCTACCCGCATTGCGCCGACCAGGTGCTACGAACGCGACGAGGGCCCCGGGGCTGATGCCCGGGGCCCTCGCATGTTGCGACCAGAGTCGAGTGCGACCAGAGTCGAGTGCGACCAAAGTCGAGCGCGACCAGAGTCGCGAGCGAGAGCTACGCGGTGAGCGAGTCGACCCACTCCTGATTCGCGGCGACCCAGTCGGCCACGACCTGCTGCTGGTCGGCATCCGTGCCAGCGGCCTGCAGCGCGTTCTCAAGGTCGTACAGGTGGTCGGAGTCCATCGTGAAGGCGGACATCCACTCGGCGACCTGCGGGAAGTCGTCCGAGAAGCCGGTGCGCGAGTACGTGTAGATCGACTCGGCGTCGCCCAGGGCACCCTCCGGGTCCTCGAGGTTCTTCAGGTCGTACGCCCCGTAGGCCCAGTGAGGCTCCCAGAGGGTCACGACGATGTTCTCGCCGTTGGCCATCGCGGTGTCCAGCTCTGCGAGCATCGCAGGCGTGGACGACGTGATGAAGTCCATCCCGTCCAGGCCATAGGTGGGGATGACGTCATCCTCCATCGCCGCGGTGAGGCCGGCCCCGGGCTCGATGCCCACGATGGTGTTGCCGAACTGGTCGGCGTTCGCGGCGAGATCCGCGAGCGAGTCGATCGGCGCGTCGGCGTTGACCGCGACGGTCAGCTTGGCGCTGTCGAACCAGGCGCCGAGCTCGACGATGCTGTCGCCGTACTGGTCCAGGTACGACGCATGGGTCTTGGGAAGCCAGACGTCGGTGGTGAGGTCGTAGTCGCCGTCGGCGAGCGCCTGGAAGACAGGCGCCGGGTCGGCGTACTCGAGGCTCACGTTGTAGCCCTTCGCGTCCAGGATGTTCTCCCACAGCAGCGACGAGGCGTTGGCCTCGTCCCAGCCGTTGAACACGCCGAACGTGATGTCGCCGCCTGCGGTGGCGGAGCCCGAGGTGTCGGCGGAGGTGGTGCTGCCGGAGTCGCCGGACGACGAGCAGCCCGCGAGCACGAGGCCGGCGGCGGCGGTGACGGCGAGAGGTGCGAGCATGCGCATCTTCATGATGAGTGTCCTTTCCCGACGAGGGGCGTCTCCCCACGTCGTGAGCACCGGATCCGCCCATCGGTAGGGGCGGGGTGCGCGCAGCTCCCCCTGGGAGGCTGCGAGGTCTTGTGTCGGAGTGATGAGGACGTCGGTCCACGAGGCGCGCGGGACGCGGGCCTCGCGTCAGCGGTCAGGCGGACCAGCGCCCTACGGCCGGTGCCGTCGGTCATTGCGGACGGTCAGTGCCGCCGGTGAGCGCCGACGGCCGGTGCCTTCGGTCATTTCGAACGGCCGGTGCCACCGGTCAGTCCCGTCGGTCGGTGCCACCGTTCAGCGCCCGGGGCTGCGGCCGTTGCCCGAGTCCGCCGCGACGAGCTGATCGGTGTCCTTGCCTGGGGTCGGCGCGGTGGAAGGGTCCTGGCGGACCGTGCCGCGGATCCGCTTGATCAGGTGCGCGCCGCGCCCCTGGCCGAATGCCCCGGTGAACCGGTCGAGGATGATCGCGAGCACCACCACGGCCATGCCCGCCTCGAAGCCGAGCGGCTTGTCGAGCGAGGACAGCGCCTTGGTCACCTGGCCTCCGAGACCGCCCGCGCCGACGAAGCCGGCGATGACGACCATGGAGAGCGACAGCATGATGATCTGGTTGATGCCGGCCATGATCGACGGCATCGCAAGCGGCAGCTGGATCTGGCGCAGGATGCGACCGGGGGAGGCGCCGAAGGCCTGGCCGGCCTCGACGACCTCCTTGTCCACGCCGCGGATGCCGAGCTCGGTGAGCCTGACCCCGGGTGCGAGCGCGAAGAGGATGGTGGCGAAGATGCCCGGCGGGACGCCGATGCGGAACAGTGCGATCGCAGGGATCAGGTACACCAGCGCGGGCATGGTCTGCAGGAAGTCCATGACCGGCTTCACGACCGCCGACACGACAGGCGACCGTGCGGCCCAGATGCCGAGCGGCACCGAGATCACGATCGCGAGGCACGCGGCGACGATCACGAGCGCCAGCGAGCTCATCGCGTTGTCCCATTGGTTCACGCCGACGATGAAGAGCAGGCCGACGAGGGTGCCGACGGCGAAGCGCCAGCCGCGGGCGAGCAGCGCGAGCGCGGCGACGACGAGGATCACGGCCCATTCGGGGGGCGTGGAGAAGATCCAGTAGACGCCGTCGTACATGCCCTCGAAAAGGGCGCGCAGGAAGTCGAAGAGCCAACCGAGATTCTGCTGGACCCAGTCCAGCCCGGAGGTGATCCAGTCGCCGAAGGGGATGCGGAAGTCCATCACTGCACCTCCCTCGCGTCGATGGATCCGGAGTCGACGGCGGCCTCCAGGGCCTGGTCGACGACCTCGGTGGGAAGCGGGTCGGGCCGCGGAGAGGCCTGCTTGGCGGCCTCCGGTTCCCCGCCGAGCGTGGCGAGCAGCGTGACGCGCGGGATCACCCCGACGAGCCGACCCTTCGCGTCGGTCACGCCGAGCGGGAGCGCCGCCTCGAGCGAGGGGATGAAGAGGTCCGACAGCGAGGTGTCGGATGCGACAGCGCCGTGGTCCTTGCGGATGATCTCCGTGAGGTCGGTCTGACCCTTGCGCACCAGGTCGAGGGCGTCACGGTCGGTGACCCAGCCGACGAGGCTCCGGTCGCGCTTGGTGATGTACACGGCGGACAGCTGCTCGTCGCGCATGATCTTCAACGCTCCGTGCGGTCCGGCGGAAGGGTGCACGACCACGCGGGGCTTGCGCATGACGGACTCCGCGGTGAGGACGCGGGTGCGGTCCACGTCGGCCACGAACTGCTCGACATAGTCGTTGGCAGGGTCCGTGAGGATGTCCTCAGGGGTGCCGATCTGCACGATGCGACCGTCGCGCATGACCGCGATCCGGTCGCCAAGGAACATGGCCTCGTTGAGGTCATGGGTGATGAAGACGATGGTCTTGCCGAGCGTCGCCTGGAGCTCGAGCAGCTGCTCCTGCATCTCGCGACGGATCAAGGGGTCGAGCGCGGAGAACGCCTCGTCCATGAGCAGCACGTCGGTGTCGGCGGCGAGTGCGCGGGCCAATCCGACCCGCTGCTGCATGCCGCCGGACAGCTCGCTGGGGAGCTTCTCCTCCCAGCCTGCCAGGCCGACGATCTGGGTGACCTCGCGGGCCTTCGCCTCTCGTTCCGCCAGGGGCAGCCCTTGGATCTCGAGGCCGTAGGCGACGTTGTCGAGGACGGTGCGGTGGGGCAGCAGCGCGAAGTGCTGGAAGACCATGGAGACGCGCTTGCGACGGATCTCACGGAGCTTCTTCGCGGGGATGTCGGTGAGCGTGTCCCCACCGATCTCGACGGTTCCCGCGGACACGTCGTGCAGCCCGTTGAGCATGCGGATCAGGGTGGACTTGCCGGAGCCCGACAGTCCCATCACCACGAAGATCTCGCCTCGCTGCACCTCGAAGGAGGCGTCGATGACGGCGGCGGTGATGCCTGGTCCGAGCTCGTTGCGGTCGGTGCCGGCGCGAAGTCGCGTCACGGCCTGGTCTGCGTGCCGGCCGAACACCTTGTAGAGGCCGTCGGCACGCAGGGCGATGCTGTTGCTCACAGATTCGTCCTCAGCGTCCGCGTGCGAAGACGCGGATCCGTTCAGATCACGATCCGGGCCGCGGCGTCTGGACCGGGACGCTGCTGCGCCCGCACGGTCCCGCGCGGCACTCGCCGGGTGGCGGCGCCGGACACACACGGCCATACGCGTACCGACGAAGCGATCGGTGTGCGCGGACCTGGGTTGCGACGACTCGCGCGAGCCCACCGAGAGGTCGGCGCCCAGGCGCAAGTCCTCATCGACCGTAACAACGTGAGCAGCGGCCGCTCAAGTTCTTTACCAGAATGTGACCGTTTCGTGACATGGCGTCACCTGTGCAATTGGCCTGCTATCCGCGCTGCGCTGGGTGCGAAGTCGCAGGTAGGACGTGTCGCCGCGTGCTCGTGCCGGAGTGGACAACGCGCGAGGGTGGGCCGCTTCTGCGAGCCGGCTGGCGCGTGGCCGGAGCGCTCGTGAGACGTTGCGTACATGTTAACAAGTAGTTTCCTCGCGCCCCGAAGACGGTGTTGGCCACGCACATCTACCCACGAGATCGTTACCTTCTTGTAAATTCGTGACGACTCGGATCCAACTTGTCAACAAGTGTCATACGCTGGGCCCGGCGGGGCGCCCCCACGTTCCGCACCACGTGACCGAGAGGAGAGCCGTGCCCATGCCAGCTGCTCCTCGCGCCTCGAAGACGCGGCCCCCGCTCCGAGGCCTCGCGCGGCGCGCGACCGCCACCGTGGCGCTGGCGGCGGCCACGGTGTCCGCCGTCCTTGTCCTCTCGGGCGCCGCCGGCCGCGCCGCAGAGCCCGCAGACGGCGCCACGGTGGCGGTCGCGCCCCTCGTCGCCGCGTGGCCCACCTCGTTCACCGTGACCGCGACGAAGTCCGAGCCCGGCTACATCGAGCACCTCACGCTCACACGTGACGCGGACGCGTTCGCCCTGCGCATCGAGCTGGAGGCGCAGGGCACGCACGGGGGAGGCACCTCGCTCGCGGTCGTGCACGTGGCCGACGACGGCACCCTCGCGTGGACCGACGGATGCGCCGTCGACGACTGCGACCATGCCGACGACCTGCGTGGCTTCCTGTCCACCGCCGTGCTCGTGTCCGCCGAGCGCGAGGGCCGCCTCCCGGACCGGGCCACGCTGCGCACCCTGGGCGACCACCGCGTCGTCTGCCTCACCGACGCGCAGCTCCACCCGGCCGACACCGCGATCCTCGACCTCCAGCCCTGCTTCTCGGTGGCCACGGGCGCGGTGCTCGGCCACTGGTCCGACGCCGCGGGAGGGTTCGTGGGCGCGACCATGAGCGCCACCTCGATCGTGGAGTCGGACGCTCCCGACCTCGAGCTCCTCACCATTCGTTCCTCCTGACCGCCCGCAGCACGACAACCCGAAAGGAACCGTCCCCATGACAAGCAAGAACCGGCGCCTCGCGCTCGGATCCGCAGCGATCGCCGCAGCATCCGCGCTCGCCCTCACCGCATGCAGCGCCGACACGGAGGCCTCCGCGGACGCCACCGGCTCCAGCTCGGCGTCGGCAGGCGCCCACGTGCTCAAGGTCGCCGCGCTCACGCCCGGCACCACCACCGACGGCGGGTTCAACCAGTCGGTGCTCGACGCGCTCACGACCCTGCAGGACGAGGGTCTGATCGAGTTCGAGATCCGCGACGAGATCGCCGATTCCGCCACCGCGGAGCCGATCATGACCGACTACGCGAGCCAAGGTTACGACCTGATCATCGCGCACGGCATCGAGCTCGGCGACGCCGCTTTCGCCGTGGCGCAGGAGTTCCCCGACGTCATGTTCACGGCGTCCGGCGGGGCCGACATCCTGGACCAGTACACCGACAACGTCGAGACCTGGACCTACTCGACCAGCGACGCCGGATACCTGTCCGGCTACATCGCCGGAGCCACGGGCCTCAGCCCCGTCGCACGCGTCGAGAGCATGGAGCTCGACTTCGTCACCGCCACCGATACCGCCTTCCTCAAGGGCCTGGCCGACGCCAACCCCGCCGCGCAGGCGCTCGACGTCATCTACACCGGCAGCTTCGACGACGCCGAGGCTGCGGCCTCCGCCACCAGCGGCCTCATCACCCAGGGCGCGAAGCTCGTCTACACCACCGGTGACGGCATCGCCACGGGCGTGGGCTCCGCGGCGGCCGAGGCGGGCGTGGCCACCGTCGGAGTCTCGGAGGCCGCGGGCGATGCGGCCGCCTCCGTCAACGTCTCGACCGTCAACCTGGACATGACCCCGATCTTCCGCACCTGGGTCGACGAGGTCGCCGCCGGCGACTTCGGCGGACGCGGCGTCACCTCGACCATCGCGAACGGCGGGCTCGTGCCCACCGACATCAACGCGGTGGACGGCGCGGACAGCGACACCGCCACGAAGGTCGACACCCTGATCGCGGGCCTCAAGGACGGCTCGATCACCCTCGACGACTGATGATCCGACCCTCGCAGGAGATGGACCGCGTCGCGCTCGCGGCGTGGTCCATCTCCAAGTCGTTCGGCGACGTGCAGGCGCTCTCGGGCGTCTCCATCGACATCCAGCCGGGCCGCATCCATGCGCTGATCGGTGAGAACGGCGCAGGCAAGTCGACGCTCGCCAAGATCCTTGCCGGCATCCAGCCCGCCGACCGGGGCCAGCTGCTGCTCAACGACCGGGAGGTCGAGGTGCGTGACCGCGCGCACGCGAAGAGCATGGGGATCAACATGGTGCCCCAGCAGCTGAGCCTGGTGCACGACCTGTCCCTCGTGGACAACCTCCTGCTGTCGTCGCATGGCCTGCCCGCACGGCGTGGTCAGGCGCGGGACCTGCTCCGCGCGACTCTCGACAGCGCCGGCGTGCACGTGGACGTGGACATCCCGACGGGTCGGCTCGGCCTCGCGCACCGTCAGCTCGGCGAGATCGTCGTCGCGCTGGCGGAGGGTGCTCGCGTGCTCATCCTCGATGAACCCACGGCGAGCCTCGGCCCGCACGAGGTGGGCGGCCTCTTCGCGCACCTGCGCGCCCTGTGCGAGCTCGGCGCCGCGATCCTGCTCATCACGCACCGGATCGACGAGGTGGGGTCGGTGGCGGACGACGTCACCGTCCTGTCCCATGGCCTCCAGGTGTTCAGCGGCCCGACGGAGGGCCTCGACTCCGCGAGGATCGCGCAGCTGATGGTCGGAGACCTGCCGCCGGCGCGCGAGCGTGCGCCGCGTGCCCCGGGCGCCGAGGTGCTCGCGCTCGACGCGGTGAGCGCCGCCTCGCGGTCCGACTCCGATCTCGATGACGTCTCGCTCACCGTGCACGCTGGCGAGGTCGTCGGCGTCGCCGGCGTGGCCGGATCGGGCCAGCACCTGCTCGCGGAGGTGGCCGTCGGTCTCGAGGCGCCCCTGGCAGGTTCGGTCCGGATCGCCGGACGCGAAGGGCTCGATGCCGTCACCGCGCTCGCGGCGGGCGTGGCATGGATCCCTGAGAGCCGGGCGGACGCGGTCGTGCCCGGCATGTCCGTCGGAGCGAACCTGACCGTCTACGGTGCCGCGGTCGCGCGCGACGCCTCCGCGCGGGTGGCGGCGCGCTTCGGCGGAGCTCGCGGAGCGGCGGCGACGGTGCAGGAGCAGGTGCTTCGCGCGTTCGATGTGCGCCCGCCCCGGCCTGCGCTCGCCGCAGGGATGCTGTCGGGGGGCAACCAGCAGAAGCTCCTGGTCGCTCGCGAGCTGGACGCGGCATGGGAGGGCGGCGAGGGCCCGACGCTCGTGGTCGCCAACGGACCCACCCAGGGCATGGACCTGCGCGCGTCGCAGGCGATCCGCGACCGCCTGGTCGCTGCGGCCGAACGAGGCGCGGGAGTCCTCGTCGCGTCGCACGACCTCGACGAGCTGGTGGAGATCAGCGACAGGATCGTCGTCCTGGTGGGCGGCCGACTGGTCGACGACATGCCGGCCGCATCGGCCACCTCGGACCGGATCGGCCGGGCGATGGCAGGGCTCTCCACTGCGGACGTTCAGGACGGAGACGACGCATGAGACTCCAAGCGCTGAGGAGCGCCGCCATCACCGCAGCCGTGGTGCTCGCCTCGTTCGTCGCTGCAGGGCTGCTCATCATGGTCAGCGGCGCGAACCCGCTCGTCGGCCTCCAAGGCTTCGTGTCGGGCCTGTTCGGCTCCCCGTACCGGATCGGCGAGCTGCTCGTGGGCGCCGTGCCGATCGGGATCGTGGCGCTGACGCTCATCCCCGCCTTGCGTGCAGGTGTCTTCTCGGTGGGCGCGGAGGGTCAGGTGGCCATCGGAGCCCTCACGTCGGGCGCCGTGATGCTCGCCATCGGCGACGGCGCTCCGGCCCCGGTGTACTGGCTCGGCGGTGCCGTCGCGGGGGCCCTCGGCGGTGCCGTCGTCAGCCTCCTGCCCGCATTCCTCCTGGTGCGCTGGGGAGTGAACGAGATCCTGTCCACGCTGCTGCTCAACTACATCGCCGCAGGGTTCCTCGCGTTCTCCCTGCGCACATGGCTGGGCACCGATGAGGCGGTGGCGACCCCGCAGAGCGACCCGCTCCCGGACGCGGCCAAGCTGCCGTCCCTCATTCCGCACACCCGTGCGCATCTGGGCATCCTCGCGATGATCGTCATCGCCGCGGCGTTCGTCTGGTGGCGCCGTACCGCTGCGGCGACCCGCATCGCCGTGTTCGCGGAGCGTCCCCGGTTCGCCGAGCGGCTCGGCGTGAGCCGCGCGGGCACCATCTACCGGACGATGCTCGTCTCAGGGCTCGGCGCCGGTCTTGTCGGCTACCTTCAGCTCGCGGGCCTGAACTCACGGATCTACACCTCGGTGACCGGGGGCGTCGGCTTCAGCGGCATCGCTGTCGCGCTGCTGGGCCAGCTCGTGCCTGCCGGCATCGTGCTGTCCGCGGTGCTGTTCTCCGCGCTCACGGTCGGCGCCGCGGGCATCCAGTCCGCGACGGGCTCCATCCCCTCGTCGATCGCCGACGTGATCAAGGCTGTGATCCTGCTCGGCATCGCTGGGGCGATGGGAGCGGCCGCGCGTCGCCAGACCATCGCGCCGCGGACCCCTGCGCCGGACGCTCCCGACCCGGCGGGCGACGAGCGGGCGACCGGCGACAGTGCCGTCGATCCTGCTCACGTCCCCGAGGGCCGATCCACGCGGACGGTCGACGACCAAGGAGCGGCACGATGAACGCCTCGCTATGGATCGCGATCCTCGCCGGTGCCGTCGCGCTCGCGACCCCCTTGATCGTCGCGGGCCTGGGCGAGACGCTCGTCGAGCGCGCGGGACGCCTGAACCTCGGCATCGAGGGGATGATGGCCATGGGCGCGTTCACCGCCGTGTGGACGGCATCGGCCTCAGGCCCGTGGGCGGGGCTCGCGGCGGCGATCGCGGTCGGCGTGCTGATGGCGCTCGTGATGAACGTCGCCGTCTACCGGTTCGGCGCGAACGAGGTGGTGGTGGGCCTCGCCATGACCATCCTTGGCCTCGGGCTGAGCACCTACCTGTACCTGATGTGGATCCCGGCAGGAGAGGTGAACCGCAGCGTCGACGTGCTGCCTCGCATCGAGCTGGGGCCCCTGGCGGACCTCCCCGTGCTGGGGCAGGTCCTGTTCGACCACGACCTCATCGTCTACCTCATGGTTCCGGTCGTGCTCGGATTCTGGTGGGTCATGACGCGCACGACCATCGGGCTGCGCGTCCATGCCTCGGGCGTCGACCCGGAGTCCGCCCAGCTGAGAGGGGTGCCCGTGCGGAAGGTGCGCGCACGCGTCCTGCTGGTCGGGGGAGCGATGGCGGGTCTCGCGGGCGGCATCATCCCGGCGGGGGACATCGGCTCCTTCACGCCGGGCATCACCGCCGGCCGCGGATACGTGGTGCTCGCCGTCGTGATCATGGGACGGCTGACGCCTCTCGGCGTGACCGCGGGTTCGTTGCTGTTCGCCTTCTTCGAGAGCTTCGCGCTGCTGGGGCAGGGCCTCGGGTTCACGGTGCCGAGCGAGGTCTACTCGACCCTCCCGTACGTGGTGACGCTCGTGGTGCTCGTCGTGTCGTCCCGGACTCAGCTGCGCGCGCTGGCGTCATCCGCATAGACCTGGGCGCGTGCGCTCCCACCCTCCTCTCTCCCGGTGGGGCGCACGCGTCACGGCAGGCGCGTCAGTTGAGATCCGGGGCGGACGCGGACGGGTGCACTGCTCCGCCCAGCGCATCCAGGTGACGCTGGACCGCTGCCGCGGAGTGCTGCTCGAGCAGCATGAGCAGACGCTGTCCCTTGTCGGCGGTGGCGGGTCGCGGATCGCCGAACACGCCAGAAGGCGACAGGGTGTCGAACCGGAGCGGGCGCATCCCGAAGTCCGCGGGAAGCTCGGGATAGCTCGCGGCCATCCGGTCGGACCGCACGGTGCCGGGCGCGAGGGCCATCACCAGCGATGTCTCGATCTCGTCGGCGTGGCACAGGCCGGGCGCCGCCCACGGCGTCTCCTTCACGTCGTCGCCCGCCTCGATCAGGCCGGGGTAGTCGAGCACGATCACGTCGATCGACTCGGTGGCGAGCTGCTGCGCCGCGGAGTGCAGCGGCAGCCGGTTCCCGTAGTCGCCGTTGACGATCACGGTGGTGGTGATGCCGAAGCCCGTCACTGCGCGTACCAGGTCGAGGCAGACGGCGGTCGTCGTCGCCGCGCTGAGCGAGACGGTGCCCGGGAAGCCGGCGTTGTCCCAGGTCTGGCCGTAGGGCACCGGCGGCATGAGGATCGCGTCGAAGCGTGCGGCGAGGCGGCGCGCCAGCCCGTCGGCCTGCAACGTGTCGGTGGACAGCGGCAGATGGGGGCCGTGCTGCTCGAGGGCGCCGAAGGGGAGGATCGCGAGCGTGCCGCCGGCGGCGACGTGCTCCTGAACGTCCGTCCAGCTGGAGGTCGCGAGCTCGATCACGCGGGGACCTGAGGCATGCGCACCATGCCCTCCTGGGCGACGGTCGCCACCAGGCGACCGTCCTCCGCGAAGACCCACGCGCCGGCGAGGCCGCGCCCGCCCTGGGCCGTGGGCGCGTCCTGCACGTACAGCAGCCACTCGTCGGCGCGCGCCGGCCGGTGCCACCACATCGCGTGGTCCAGGCTGGCGAACGAGATGTCGGGCGTGGCCCACGAGGCGCCGTGGCGTCGCAGGATCGGCTCCAGGATGATCTGGTCGGAGGCGAACGCGAGCAGCGCGCGGTGCGTCAGGTCGGTGACGTCGACGGCGGTGCGGGCCTTGATCCAGGTGGACTGGTAGGCGCGCGGCTGACGGTCGGGACGGAGGAAGATCGGCCCTTCGACGTGCCGCACGTCGAACGGCGCCCGCTGCAGCCAGAAGTCGGCGGTGGGGTGCCCGGCGAGGGGCGCGAACACGTCGACGCCGGAGGTCAGCTCATCGGGGCCCGGCACCTCCGGCATCACTACCTGGTGCTCCGGTCCCTCCTGCTCGAGCTGGAAGGACGCGATCATCGACAGGATGGGCGCTCCCTCCTGGATCGCATGGGTGCGTCGTGCGGAGAAGGAACGGCCGTCGCGCAGGACCTCCACCTCGAAGTCGATGGGCTTCGAGGCGTCGCCTGCGCGCAGGAAGTAGCCGTGCATCGAGTGGACGGGACGGTCGGGGTCGACGGTCAGGCCGGCGGCCACGATCGCCTGGCCGAGCACCTGGCCGCCGAAGACGCGGCCGCCCGGCATGGGGAGCGACTGGCCGGTGAAGCTGGTGTCCGCCGTGCGCTCCAGGTCGAGCGCCGCGAGGCCGGACGCGACCGCCTGGTCGGCCCACGTGTCGAGGGTGTGAGTCATGACGTCGAGACTATCCGCAGGTGTCGAAGGTTCCGTGGCACGGCTGCGCGTCGCGTGCGGGCGATGGCCCCGCAGGACGAGGTCACGGTCGCGGGGTCTCGTCGAACGTGTTCACCATCGAGTGCGCCGCGCGCTCGAGGTAGTCCATGAGGGTAGCGGTGTGCAGCGGCGCGAGGCCCGCCTCGGCGACGGCGGCGCGCATGTGGAGGATCCACCGGTCGCGCGCCTCCGGGTTGACGTGGAAGGGCTGGTGCCGCATGCGCAGACGCGGGTGTCCTCGCTGCTCGGAGTAGGTGCCGGGCCCTCCCCAGTACTGCTCGAGGAACATGGTGAGGCGCTGTACCGCGCCCTCCATGTCGTGCTCGGGGTACATGGGTCGCAGGATGTCGTCGTCCCTCACGCCTTCGTAGAACCTCACGACGATGCGTGCGAAGGTCGGGTGTCCGCCCACCGCGTCGAAGAAGCTCTGGCCCTCGTCGGCCACCGGTCCTGCACCCACCCTCATCCCGGGCGCCGGCGTGGTCGCGTCGCTCACTCGTCCCCCTCGCCTTCCACGTCGCCTTCGTCACCGCGGACGACGGAGCCGCTGCGGGTCCTCTCGTCGAGGCCGGGCTCGTGGGCGGGGTCGGCGTGCGTGGGAGAGGCTGCCGCGCGGAGGTCTGCCGGCGCGGGCTGGGACAGCTTGAAGCCCTGGTGCGGCAGGGACATGGCGATGCCGCGCTGCGCGAACTCCCGGCGGATCTCGCGCCGCAGCGCGCGCATGACGTCCCATTGGGTGGCGGGCTGCACCTGGATCAGGAGGCGGACGGTGACGGAGTCGTAGTCGAACGACTCGATCCCGGGCACCTCGGGCTCCGACAGGATGGAGCTGTCGATGTGCTCGTCGGCCTTGCGTGCGGCCTCGACAGCGGCCAGCATCGCCTCGCGCGCCTCGTCAAGGTCGGTGTCGTATCCGAGCTTGATCTCCAGCATGGCGCGCGACCACAGGCGGGTCATGTTGCCCACCCGGGTGATGTTCCCGTTCGGGACGTACCACATGGTGCCGTCCACCGACCTGAGCCTGACGGAGCGCAGGCCGATCTCCTCGACCACGCCGGACGCCTCGCCCACGTCGATGATGTCGCCCACCCCGTACTGGTCCTCGACCAGCATGAAGACGCCCGCGATCAGGTCCTTCACCAGCGACTGGGCGCCGAAGCCGAGCGCCACGCCGACGATTCCCGCGGAGGCCAGCAGCGGCGCGATCGAGATGCCGATCTGGGCAAGCACGATCAGCGTCACGGTGGTGATGATCAGCACCGCGAGCGTGGAGTTGAGGACGATGCGGATGGTGCGGGCGCGCTGCTTGCGGCGCTCGCGCTCCAACCGTGCGTCGAGCGTGTCGTTGAGCGGGATGCTGATGCGTGCTCTCTTGAGCGCGGATCGTGCCTTCCGCTCGGTGAGCGGCAGGCCCTCCTCGATGGACCGGGTCACGAGGGTGATCACCCAGCGACCTGCGGCCCAGAGCAGGAGCCCGAGCACGATCATGACGCCGATGAACGCGAGGTTGCCCCAGCCGGACCCGAAGGTCCGTTCGAAGTAGCTCGACCACTGGTCCACCGTCTCGCTGCCGGGCAGCGGCGTGACGGAGGGCTCCGGCGTCGTGGACGTCGGCACGGGCAGGAGGGCAAGCATTCCGGGAATCACCACGCTCACTACAGTAACCAGTGGATCGGGCACGGCGAGTCGGCGCCGACGCCCTGTGCCGCTCGCGCGCAGGATGGCAGGATGGACGACGTGACCGAATCTGGCGCCGCCGTCCACGAAAGCCCCTCGTCCGCCCTGCAGGAGCTGGCGCGGGCCTGTGGCGTGGCGCTCGACTACACCGCCGCATCGGGCGAGCACAAGACCAGCTCCGCGGCCGCGATCCGTGCCGTCCTCGCAGCGATGGGCGTCGACGGGTCGGACGATGACAGGTGCCGCGAGGCGCTCGGGCGGCTCGAGGACCTGCGATGGGCCCGGCTGGTGCCCGCGGTCACGGTGCTGCGCGAGGGTGCCGACGCGGTGATCCCTGTGCACGTGCCCGACGGTGAGCCCGCCGCGGCGTCGCTCACGCTGGAGACCGGCGAGCACCGTGACCTGGAGCAGGTGGACGTCTACGTCCCGCCCCGCGACGTCGCCGGCCGCCGGATCGGCCGTGCGTCGTTCCGCCTGCCCGGCGACCTTCCGTTGGGGTGGCATCGGATCGAGGGCGTCACGACCGGCATGCGCGGCAAGGGCTGGGTCGTCGTCACTCCTCGCCGCATCGAGATCCCGCAGGAGGTGCGCGAGGCGAGGCCGTACGGCCTTCACACGCAGCTGTACTCGTTGCGCTCCACCCGGTCGTGGGGCCTGGGCGACTTCGCCGACCTGGGCGATCTGTGCGCGCTCGCGAAGGTGCGCGCCGGTGCGGACTTCGTGCTGGTCAACCCGTTGCACGCCTGCGAGCCCGTGCCGCCGATCTCGAACTCGCCGTACAGCCCGTCGTCGCGGCGCTACCTGAACGCCACCTACATCCGCGTGGAGGACATCCCCGAGGTCGCGTACCTGCCGAGCCAGCAGCGCGCGGTGCTCGAGTGGGAGTCCGAGCGGCCGCGCAGGGTGGACGCGACGGATGCGCTGCTGGATCGCGACGGTGCGTGGCGGGCGAAGAAGGCCGCGCTCGAGCACGTGTTCAAGGCGACGCGGTCGATCGGGCGCGACGCACAGTTCGAGGCGTACTGCATCCGCGAGGGTCGGGCGCTCGAGGACTTCGCCACCTGGTGCGCGCTCGCGGAGGCGCACCGAGGCGTGCCGTGGCCCGCGGAGATGGCCAAGCCTCATTCGCAGGAGGTCGCGCAGTGGCGCGAGCAGCACCCTGACCGCATCATGTTCTACGCGTGGCTGCAGTGGATCGCGCAGGAGCAGCTGGCCCGTGCCCAGTCCAGAGCACGTGAGGCAGGCATGATGATCGGCGTCATGACCGATCTCGCGGTCGGCGTGCATCCCGAGGGCGCGGACGCATGGGCGCTTCAGGCGGTCCTTGCGCGAGGGGTCGGTATCGGAGCTCCTCCTGACGCGTTCAACCAGAAGGGTCAGAACTGGGCGCTGCCGCCGTGGAATCCCCGTGCGATGGAGGCCGCCGCGTACCTGCCGTTCCGCGACCTCGTGCGCGCCGCCGTCGCCAGCGCTGGTGCGCTCCGGATCGATCACGTGCTCGGCCTGTTCCGCCAGTGGTGGGTGCCGGACGGGCATCAGGCGGACGACGGAGCGTATGTGCATGTGGATCATGAGGCGCTGATCGGCATCGTCGCGCTCGAGGCGCAGCGTGCCGGCGCGATCGTGATCGGCGAGGACCTGGGCACCGTCGAGCCCTGGGTGATGGCCTACCTCAACGAGCGGGGGCTTCTGGGCACGGTGGTCCAGCGCTTCGAGTGGCGCGACGGCCACCCGCTCGCGCCCGAGGACTACCGCGAGGATGTGCTGGTCGCGGTCACGACGCACGATCACCCGCCCACTGCGTCATACCTGGCAGGCACCGACCTGGATGTGCCGGAGGAGCTGGGGCTGCTCGTCGGTGACGTGGAGCGGATGCGTGAGCAGGGACGACGCGAGGTGGCCGACCTGACCCGGTACCTGGACGAGCGCGGCTGGCTTCCGGTCGAGCACTCGGATGAGGACGTGCTGGCGGGCATGCACACCCTGGTGCTGCACACTCCTGCGCTGCTGTGCGCGATCGCGGTCACCGATCTGGTGGGGGACATGCGGACGCAGAACCAGCCGGGCACGTTCACCGAGTATCCGAACTGGCAGATTCCTCTCACCGACTCCAACGGCGTGCCGGTGCTGCTCGACGACCTGTTCGACCACCCCCGCGTCCGACGGCTCGTGACCCGGCTCAAGACGGCGCGCAGCTAGCCCGTCACGTGGGGACGTGGGTCCCGGATCGGTCCGAATCTGTGTCGATCAACCCGGTTTCCTTGCCAGGTGTGATGCATGTCACAGCGCCGCGGCGCCGCACGTCGTTACGGTGGCGGTGGACAGCGCCCGTGACCGCTCGGTGCGTCGGACGGTTGATGGGGGTCGGCCGACGCGCTGGGCGTCCGCGGTCAGGCCTGCTGCGCCTCGAGCGCGCGCCTCATCTCATCCAGGCTCTCCACCACGACCTTGCGCAGGACCGATGGTGCTTCCGGGTGCGTCTCCAGCCATGCCTGCACCTTCGCGTCGATGCCTGGCACGCGACCGGCGAGTGAGACGGGGAGGACGTAGCGGGCGACGCGAGCTCCGACGAAGCCCTCGTTGGCCAGGTAGTAGTCGAGCAGGTCCTCGAGGAGGGCGTCGGCGACAGGTGCGAGCACTGCAGGGTCGGTGACGCGCGCGAGGCCCAGGCCCACCTCGTACTGGGTCGCGTTGTTCAATGCGGCGCCGTCCGGGTGGGCGAGCGCGTCCCACGCGGCGCGCTTGGCGTCGACGGTGCCGATCGCCGCCTTGGCGCCCGCCGCGCGGCGGCGTCCCGCGGCCGTGTCGTCCGTGGCCAGATGGGCGTCGATGCCTGCGGCATCGATCGCGCCTGCGGCGGCGAGCGACTGGACCAGCGCCCACGCCAGGTCGGTGTCGATCGTCAGGCCCGGCAGCGCGGAGCTGCCGTCGAGCAGCGCCGCGAGGCGTGCGGCCTGGTCCGAGGTGTGCGCAACCTGCGCGTACGCCTTGAGCAGCTGGAGCTGCAGGTCTGACGACGGCGCCGCGTGCTCCACCGCGGTCCACAGCCGTTCCGCCGCATCCTCGGCGAGCCGCGGCGCGTCGGCCGGCGGCACGAAGCGGTGGAGCGCGGTGACGAGCGTGCGTGCGTGCGACTCCGCAGCGGTCGAGTTGGCCATGACGGGCAGCGCGGTGAGCGCGGCGTCGATGTAGCGTGCCGCGGGCAGCTGGCCGTCACGGCACATGTGCCACAGCGCGTCGAGCACGATCGCCTGCGGTCTCGCCTCGGTGAGATCGCCGATGTGCGCCACCGCGGTGGCCACCGACGTCTCGGTCAGCACCAGCTTGGCGTAGGTGCGGTCGGCGTCGTTGACGAGCAGGAGGTCGGGGAGGGACCTTCCGACGGCCTCGGGCACCGCGATCGACCCGTCCTCGACCGATGCGTCCGCCTCCCATGCGCGCGTGAACGCGCCGTCGGCGTGGGTGTAGCCCGCGACCGTGAGGCGATGCGGGTGTGCGACGGGGAATGCTGCGGCAGGGGTCTCGATGATGTCCAGGGACGCGACGGTGCCGTCCGGGGCCTCCACGACCTCGGCGCTGAGAGTCGGGACGCCCGGCGTCTCGAGCCACGCGTGCGCCCAGGTGGACAGGTCGCGCCCTGCGGACCTCTCGACCTCGGCGAGGAACTCCGCGAGCGTCGCGTTGCCGTACGCGTACCGCTTCACATACGAGGCGACGCCTCCGAAGAACGCCGGCTCGCCCACGTAGGCCGCGAGCTGCTTGAGCGCCGACGCGCCCTTGGCGTAGGTGATCATGTCGAATGCGGAGACCGTGGCCTCGGTGTCGGGCACCTCGGTGACGATCGCGTGCGTGGTCGGCAGCTGGTCCTGCACGTACGCCACGGACTTCCTGTTGGCGCCGAACGTCACCCACGAGTCCCTGAAGTCGGTGACGTTCTCTGTGGCCCACGTGCCGATGAACTCTGCGAAGGACTCGTTGAGCCACAGGTCGTCCCACCACCGCATCGTCACCAGGTTGCCGAACCACATGTGCGCGAGCTCGTGCAGCACCACGTTGAGGCGGTTCTCCCGCTCGCCCTCCGAGGGGCGCGAACGGAACAGCAGCCGGTCCTCGGAGATCGTGACGGCGCCGACGTTCTCCATGGCGCCGAGGTTGTACTCGGGGACGAACAGCTGGTCGTACTTCTCGTACGGGTACGGCGTTGCGAAGACGTCCTCGTACAGCTCCAGCCCCGCCTGGACGGTGGCGAGGAGCTCCGCCGCGTCGAGGTGGTCGGCGAGCTGGGCCCGGCCGTACACGCGTGCCGGGATCCCGCCCTTGGTGGAGACGAGCATGCCGTCCGCGTACGCGTAGGGGCCCGCCATGACGGCGGCGACGTAGCACGGCAGTGGATCGGTCTGAGCGAAGACCCAGCGGTTGACGCCGACCGCTCCCGACGGTGCGACGGTCGTGCTGGCCCCGGCGACGAGCGTCGGCTCGGGGGTCGGCGAGTTGGAGACGACGACCCAGTGCGCGGGGGCGTCGACGGCGAAGGTGAAGGTGCCCTTGATGTCGGGCTGGTCGAAGCAGGCGAACGCGCTGCGCGCGTCGTTGGCTGCGAACTGCGTGTACAGGTACGTCTCGTGCGTCTCCGGATCGACGAAGCGGTGGACGCCCTGCCCGTCGTTGCGGTAAGGCATGAGCGCCTCCACGACGACGGTGGTCGGACCGTCGACCTCGTCGAGGGCAACGCGGCCGTCGGAGATCACCGCGGCGGGGTCGACCTGGACGCCGTCGATCTGGATGCCGGTGACGGAGGTGGGGACCAGGTCCAGGAAGGTCGACGTGCCGGGCGCTGCGACGAAGCTCAGGGTGGTGCGTGATCGGAACTCGTCGCCCGGGAGCGTGAAGTCGAGCTCGACCGCGTAGGCGGCCTGCGTGATGACGGCCGCGCGCTCCGCGGCCTCCGTCTTGGTGAGGTTCAGACCAGGCATGGGAAGAAGTCTTCCACGCGACGAGCGCCGGGAGCTCGACGACTCGGGTCGGCCACGTCCCAGCCATGATCGGTGACGCGTCACCCCAGGTTTGAGCGCGATCTCCCCGCGTCGCGTCCGCACCGATTGCTGCGGCTGACCGCCGGTGCGACACTGAAGCAGTCGTCCTCAGTGTGAGATATGTCACACCGTCGTACATACATCTGAGGCGGCTCATTCGGCACACCTGCACAGGTCGTCGTCGAAGGGGGACGGGTGCCGACGGCGCGCCCGCGCATGGAGAGGTGTGCCCACACCTAGCCAGCTCTCCAGCTGAGGGGAACCCACCGTGAATACCAGAACCATCCCCATGAAGGGGCGCATCGGCCTGCTCGCCGCCGCGTCCCTCCTCGCCGCCATCCTCGTGGCCGTGCCAGCCCAGGCGGCGCTGCCCACGTTGCCGTGGAACCCGACCGACGGCGTCGCCGACACCAACGCCACCATCCAGACCGTGCCTGACCTGTCCGGGAACTCGAAGGAGCTCGGGCCCAAGAACGGCAACGTCTACAAGCTCCAGACCATCAACACGACGCCCCTGCCGGTGCTCGACTACACGAACCCGAACGCAGGCACCGACTTCACCCAGATCCGCATCGACTCCGCGACCGTCAACGGCGACGTATGGGGCTACTTCGCCTTCACCATCGAGTCGTTCACGACCGGGCAGTCGGCGTGGGAGTTCATGTCCGACCCGGCTCCCGCCGGATGCGACTACTCGCAACCGAACTCCTACCTGATCGCCCACTGCAACCCCTGGGCCAACCGGCAGGCCGGCGACTTCTTCATCGTCGCCGACTACCAGGGCAACGGGGTCAGCCTGGGCTACCGCGTGTGGCAGGACGCAGGCGGCGGGGCGCTCACGCTCGGCCCTCTCACGGCCATCCCCGCCGACCATGGGGACGGTGGCGTCAACACCGCGACCGGCTACGTCGAGATGGCGGTGAACCTGACGCAGGCCGTCTTCGGTGGTGCCCAGCGGTGCACGAGCATCGGCAACATCATCCCGAGCACGCTGACGGGCAACTCCGACAACGCGGACTACAAGGACGTCGTGCTCGCAGACCTGACGGCCACGACGGCCATCTCCAACTGCGGCTCTGTCACGATCTCCAAGGTCCTGAACTCCTCGCACACCTACGACGACACCTACCAGTACACGCTCGATCGTGCGGGCGCGGACATGCGCTACGCGGCCGACACGAGCACAGGCAACCCTGCCAACGACGACACCGGGTACGTCGTGCCCGGCGCCAACGGGGCAGCAGGGACGGCAGTGACGGAGACGAGGCTCATCGCAGGCACCGACTACACGCTGACCGAGCTGATCGGGGCGGGCACGGACACCGTGACCTCCACCGAGCTCGTCAGCATCATCTGCACGCCTGAGGGCGGCAGCCCCATCGACCTCTCCACCGCGACCTACTTCCCGGTGGACGTCGGAAAGACCACGGCATGCGTCATCACCAACAAGGAGCGCGCAGGCACGCTCACGGTGTACAAGGACGTCCAGAACGACAATGGAGGCTCGGCCACGTACGCCGACTTCGCCTTCGCGCTGGTCGGCCACGTGGGCACCTACTCGTGGGATCCTGACGCCGCCGACCTCGACAACGAGGACGGCGTGAAGTCGCTCACCCTCCCGGCAGGCACCTACACCGCCCAGGAGAGCACGGTCGCCACGGGCTACACCGAGGACAACTCCGACTGCGTGGACGTCGTCGTCCCTGCGGGCGGCACGGCCTCGTGCACCATCGTCAACACCGACGATCCTGCAGCGCTCACGGTGGACAAGGTGGTCGACAACCACGCCGGAGGCGCGGCAGCGGCCGCGGACTTCTCCGTGACGCTCAAGGACTCGACGCCGGCGACCATCGGAAGCCAGTCCTTCGTCAACGATGACGGCACCACCCTCACCGGGTCCACGGAGTTCTCTCCGCTGAACGTCGGAACCTACGACGTGACCGAGGACGGCGCCGTGTGGGTCACCGACCACTGGCAGATCACCAAGGGCGGCGTCGTCTACTACGTCACCTACAGCGACTGCAGCGCCATCTCGCTCGGACTCGGCGGCAGCGGCACCTGCACCGTGACCAACACGGCGCAGCCCGCGTCGCCGGGGGCCACCACCGCGCAGTCGTGGGTCCTGCACGACTCGGTGACCTTCACCGGGGTGCGGTCGGGCGCACCGAACGCTCCGACACAGGTCACGTTCGGCCTCTACACCGACTCCGCATGCAGCGGCTCACCGGTAGGCGAGGAGACCGTGGACCTCACCGGCAACCAGGCGGCGACCGCCACGGGTGTCACCATCACGTCGCTCACGCCGAACGACACCTTCTACTGGAAGGTCGTGCGGCCGGCGGACGACTACAACAACGCGGTCACGTACTGCAACGAGTCCACGCAGATCATCGCGGACGACTCGGTGAACTAGCAGGGAGGAGCACAGGCCTGCTGCGGCGCTGAGGAGCTGAGGCCCGCCGCGCAGCGGTCGGGCTGGGCGTGGTGGTCCTTTCCGGATTCTCCGCCACCCACCCGGTCCGGCCGTGACAGCACGAGGGCCGGGACCCATGTCAGGTCCCGGCCCTCGTGGCGCGCCCAGCAGCGTGCTGGGCGATCGCGCGTGATGCGGATCAGCCCTCGTACGCCGCGTCTGCCGCCTGGTTCACAAGCGCGCGGCGCACGCCGTCGCTCCCTTCGCGTACCAGGCGCTTCAGCGCGTCGTGCGCGTCGGCGTTGGCCTCGATCCATGCGAAGGCCTTGTCCTGCAGGTCGGGCACGCGCCCCGCGAGCTCGACGGGGTAGAGGCCCTCGATGAGGTTGGTCGCCATCTCGTTCGTCTTGTCCGAGTAGATGCGACGCAGCATCGCGAAGTACTGGTCCACGAAGGGCTCCAGCAGGGTGGTGTCGTGCACCGTGGAGAAGCCTGCGGTCGCGGCGAACTGCAACGCGTTCGGCATGTCCTCGCCCTCGGCAGCGTTCACGAGCGCGTCCCACGTGGCCTGCTTTGCCTCGGGGGTGGCGACGGCGGCGCGAGCCGTGGCGGCGCGGCGCTGGCCGGATGCCGTCGCGTCGTTGCTGAGCTGCAGCTCGATCGCCAGCTCGCCCACCCGGCCGCCTGCGGCGAGCGCCGTCAGCAGATCCCACGTGAGGTCGGCGTCGAGAGGCAGGCCCTCGAGCGTCGCCTTGCCGTCGATCAGCGCCTGCAGCGTGTCGAGCTGGACGTCGTCGGTGGCCAACGATGCGAAGGCTCGCACGAACTGCAGCTGGTTGTCGGACCCGGCCTCGGCTCCCAACGCGAGCGACCAGAGCGTGGCGGCGGCGGACCGCGTCGCCTCCTCCGAGGCGGACGGGGCTACGTACAGCGACAGCGCCGTGTCGAGCTGGCGCAGCAGCGTCAGCACCACGGTGGACTGGTCCTCGGTGGCGATGCAGCCGAGGACCAGGTCGGCGAACCGGCGTGCGGGCATCTCCCCGTCGCGGGTCATGTCCCACGCGGCGGACAGCACCATGGAGCGGGGCATCGCGTCCGTGAAGGCGCCGACGTGCTTGACGGCGGTGGCGAGCGACACGTCGTCCAGGCGGACCTTCGCGTACGCGAGGTCGCCGTCGTTCACCAGGATGAGCGCCGGACGGCGGATGCCCACGAGCGCCGGGATCTCGGTGCGCGGGCCGTCGACGTCGACCTCGACATAGGCGGTGCGCTTGAGCGTCGCCTCGCCCGCGTCGTCCGAGACGACGTCGTAGGCGCCGATGCCGACACGGTGCGGTCGCTGCGTGGGCCACTCCGCGGGGACCTCCTGCAGCACGGAGAACGCGGCGATCTCGCCGTTGCTGTCCTCCTCGATCACGGGGCGGAGCGTGGTGACGCCGGCCTTCTGCAGCCACACGTCCGACCACGCGGACAGGTCGCGTCCCGAGGCGGCCTCGAGCTCGACCAGCAGGTCCGTGAGCACGGCGTTCGAGTGGTGGTGCTTGCGGAAGTACTCCTGGACTCCGGCGAAGAACTCGTCCTGGCCCACGTAGGCGACCAGCTGGCGCAGGACCGACGCGCCCTTCGCGTACGTGATGCCGTCGAAGTTGACCTCGACGTCCTCGAGATCGCGGATCTCGGCCATGATCGGGTGGGTCGAGGGCAGCTGGTCCTGACGGTAGGCCCACGACTTCTCGAGAGAGTTGAACGTGACCCACGCGTCGGAGTACCTGGTGGCCTCAGCGGCGCACAGGGTGGACATGAACTCCGCGAACGACTCGTTGAGCCACAGGTCGTTCCACCAGCGCATGGTGACCAGGTCGCCGAACCACATGTGCGCCAGCTCGTGCAGCACGGTGATGGTGCGCCGCTCCACGCGCGCCTGCGCGGTCTTGGAACGGAACACGTAGTCCTCGAGGAACGTGACGCAGCCCGCGTTCTCCATGGCGCCCGCGTTGAACTCGGGCACGAAGATCTGGTCGTACTTCTCGAACGGGTAGTCCATCTGGAACTTCTCCTCGTAGAACGAGAAGCCCTTCTGGGTGTCGTCCAGGATCACGTCCGCGTCCAGGAACTCCGCGAGCGCCTTGCGGCAGTACACATTCGCGCTCAGCGTGCCCTTGCGGGACTCCACCGAGCCCTGGACCTCGTGGTACGGGCCTGCGACGATCGCGGTCACGTAGCACGGGATGCGGGTGGTGGGGGAGAAGGACCAGCGCGCGACGTCGCGCGACGTGCCCGCGATCTCGATCGTCCCGTCGGCCGCCTCCTTCGTCGAAGGAGAGTTGGACAGCACGTGCCAGTGCGCGGGGGCCGTCACCGTGAACGTGAACGACGCCTTGAGGTCCGGCTGCTCGAAGACCGCGAAGACGCGTCGCGTGTCCGCCACCTCGAACTGCGAGTACAGGTACACCTCCCCATCCTCTGGGTCGACGAAGCGGTGCAGGCCCTCGCCCGTGTTCATGTACGCGCAGTCGGCGACGACGGTCAGCTCGTTCTGTGCCGCGAGGCCGGGCAGGGAGATGCGGCTGTCCACGAAGTGCGCGGCGGGATCCAGCGGCTGCCCGTTCAGGGTGATGCTCAGCACCGAGGGCGCGATCAGGTCGATGAACGTCGACTCCCCGGGGGTGGCGGAGAAGCGGACGGTGGAGGTGGACCGGAACGTCGTCTCGGAGGTGGTGAGATCGAGCTCGATGTCGTAGCCGTCGGTGGTGACGACGGCGGCGCGGGCCTCGGCCTCGGCGCGGGTGAGGTTGGTACCTGGCATACGCGGATTCTGTCATGACCAGGTGACAAGGGTGTGTCGGATGCGCGCGTAGGCTGAACGCGGCCCTGGCACCGCCCGGCAGGGCGCGCCGCGCACGGCGGGCGTCAGTCGAGGGAGGGCACCGGATGCGGCCGCGGTGGTCACGAGCATGGTGGTGGGGGCTCGTCCCCGTGGGTGTCCTCCTCTTCGCCGCGACGGTGCTGCGCGCGCCGATCGCGGTCGTCGCCCCCCTCGTGTCCGACATCCAGGCGGAGCTCCATCTGGACGCCCCGACGGCCGGGCTGCTCACGTCGATCCCGGCGCTGTGCTTCGGCCTGCTCACCCCCGCGGCGTCGTGGCTGCTCGGGCGGGTGGGCATCAACCACGGGATGCTGTACTGCCTCGGCGGCATCGTCGTCGGCTCCGTGGTGCGCTCGTTCGCGGGGCTGGCCGGACTGCTCGCGGGCACCGTCGTCATCGGGGCGGCGCTCGCGATCGGGAACATCGCCGTGCCGATGCTGATCGGACGGCAGTTCAGGCATCGCGCCGCGCTGCTCATGAGCGCGTACTCCGCGAGCGTCAACATCATGGTGGCGTTCGTCACGGCGACCGCGGTGCCGATCGCGCTCGTCACGGGCTGGCGATGGGCGTCGGCCTGGGTGGGCGTGCTCGTCGGCGCGATGGCGCTGGTGCTGTGGATCGTGGTCTACCCGCCCGGCGTGCGGGGCGCCAGCGCCAAGGTGCGGCGCCTCGCGGGACTCGAGGAGGCTGCGCCGAGCATGACGCGCGGGAGCCGCGCCGGCGCGCCTGTGCGCGCGATCGGGCGCTGGCGCTTCGTGTGGCTGCTGCAGATCGCGTTCGCCGGCCACACCGTGTCCTACTTCTCGATGACGGCGTGGCTGCCGCTCGCGCTCGCGGACGAGCAGGGGCTCGGCGCTGCAGGGGCAGGCGTCGCGTCGTCGGTCTTCCAGGCCGCAGGGATCATCGGCCCGTTCCTGGTGCCGGTGCTCGTGGGCCCGTTGAGGTGGAGCCAGCCGCGCACGCTCGGCGTGATCGCCGCAGGGTGGCTGATGCTCCCGCTCGGCCTGCTTGCGGCACCGGGCTGGTGGCTGCTGTGGACCACGGTGGGAGGCCTCGCGCAGGGGGCCTTCTTCACCGCGCTGTTCCTGTCCGTGGTGCTGCGCTCCCGCGACGTCGACGAGAACCGCAGGATCACCACCCGCGTGCAGGTGGCCGGCTACACGGCTGCGGCGACAGGACCGGTCCTCGCAGGGCTCATCTACGAGCGCACGTCCGGCTGGACCATTCCGTTCGCGTTCGTGCTGGGGGTGCTCGCCGTCGGCTCGGTCGCGGCGGTGGCGTCCGCCCGCGACCGGTCGGAGCCCGCGGACGAGGAGCAACCTCCCGCGCAGGCGTAACCTGACAGCAGGGGTCATCAACGCTGAGCAACCGGGAGGTTCCGTCATGCCCGATGCCACCGCTCGACGGGTGGACACGCCGCTGGGTCCGATCCTCGCGCACCGCGACGGGGACCTGTGGCGCGCACGCGGCGTCCCGTACGCAAGTGCCGACCGCTTCCAGCGCCCATCGCCCGTGGCGCCGTGGAGGCGTCCGTTCGACGCGGCGACGCCCGCGCCGGTGAGCCCGCAGAGGGTGGACGGCCTCATGGAGTCCGTCAGCCCCGGGTACGTGGACCGCCTGGGCGTCGACGAGCACTGCCAGCGGGTCTCGGTGACCTGGCCCGCGGGCGCGGGCGACGAGCCGCTGCCCGTGATCGTCTGGATCCACGGCGGCAGCTACCTGACGGGCGGCGGCGACCTGGAGGGCTTCGACCCTGCGCTGATGGTGCGGGAGCAGCGGGTGATCGTCGTCGCCGTCACCTACCGGCTGGGACTGCTCGGCTGGCTGGGAGACGACCGCTTCGCGCCCGCGAACCTGGGACTGCTGGACATCATCGAGGCGTTGCGCTGGGTGCGCACCTGCATCGAGGGGTTCGGGGGCGACCCCACCCGCGTCACGGCGATGGGCCAGTCCGCCGGCGGCGACGCGATCACCGCGCTCATGGCCGTGCCGGAGGCAAGAGGACTGTTCCGCCGGGCCATCGTGCAGTCAGCGCCGCTCGGGATCGGTGACCGCCGAGGCGCGATGCAGCGCGCGATGCTCAAGGCCGTCCACCCCGTGGACACCGCCATGAGCGTCGACGACGTCCTGCACGCGAACGCGGAGATCTACCGGGTGTCCCGCAAGCACGGGCTCAAGGGGCTGATGCCGTACGGGCCGCAGTGGGGCCGGTACCCGCTGCCGCCCGAGTCGGGAAGGGACGCGGCGACCGCTGCGTCGCGCGACGTGGACCTGCTGATGGGCCACATGTCCGACGAGGGCGTCGTCGTGGGCGCGGCGCTGCCCGCGCTGGGCAAGGCGTTCCAGGCTCCCGTGGTCGGCGGCGCCGTGCGGCACGCGGTCGCGGGCTCGCTGCAGGCGGCGGTGTACGAGAAGGGCGCCGCGCGCTTCGTCGAGGCGCATCGGCGGGCGGGAGGCAACGCGGTCCAGTACCTGCTCGGCTGGAAGGCGACGGGTTCGGCGATCGCGGACGGCCATGGCATGGACATCCCGGTGCTGCTCGGCGATCCCGACGCATGGGTCCGCACCGAGGGACTGCGGCACGAGAGCCCCGATCGCATCCGACGCGTCGGCACCGCGATCCGGCAGGTGTGGGGCGACTTCGCGCGCGGAGGAAGGGTCGCTCCCGAGTCCGCCGCGGCAGCGTCCGAGTGGCTGCGCCTGAGCTGACCGGCACCGCCGGGCGGGCATAACGAGCGCCCCCGATCCCGTTGCACCTGGTGGCGGTGCGATCGACCGCCACGCCGGCCCCCGCGTCGGCGGCATGCGACCGCTGAGGAGGACGACGATGGTGCACGCGGCCGAACGTGACATCCCCACCTCGCCGCTGCGCGACCACGCGTTCGGGGCCGACGGCGAGCGGGGGATGGTGATAGGGCCGGACGGCGCGATCGTGTGGATGTGCGCGCCTCGCTGGGACTCGGACGCGGTCTTCTCACGGCTGCTCGGCGGCAGAGGCGCGTTCACCGTGCGACCCAGGTCTGCGCCGCGGGTGTGGGGCGGCAGGTATGAGCCGCGCAGCCTCGTCTGGCGTCATCGCTGGTCCACCACGGACGGCCCGTTCGAATGCAGCGACGCGCTCGCATACCCGGGCGACGATGACACGGCGATCGTGCTGCGACGCCTCGAGTCGACCGGAGCCTCGCCGCACCTGGTGGACGTCTCTCTCGCGCCCCGCGCGGGCTTCGGCGTGGACGACGCGACCGGCGCGACCTGCGTCGACGGCGTCTGGACGTGGCGTACGGGCCACCTGCATGTGCGCGTGACGGGGCTTCCCTCCGCGGTCATGAGCGCCGACGGTGAGCTCACGGCGCTGCTGGAGGTGCCGGCAGGCGGTCGCGTCGATGTGGTCCTGGAGCTGTCCACCTCGCCCCGGTCGGGCCCGGTCGACGCCGACGCGCTGTGGGCCGCGACACGTGCACGCTGGCACGAGGTGGTGCCCCAGGTGACGGGCACCGCCGCGGACGCGGACGTGGAGCGCTTCTACGCCGTCGCCCACGGACTCACCAGCCGGCACGGCGGGATGGTGGCCGCAGCGACCACGGGCCTGCCCGAGCAGCTCGCGGGCAGCCGCAACTACGACTACCGCTACGCGTGGGTGCGCGACCAGTGCTTCGCCGGCCTGGCGGACTCGGCCGCCGGCGGGCACAGGCTGCTCGACTCCGCAGTCGCCTTCATCGCCGCGCGCCTGCGAACGGACGGTGCCAGCCTCCGGCCTGCGTACACGGTCACCGGGGAGCCCGTGCCTGACGAGCGGCCGCTGCCCGTGCCCGGATATCCCGGGGCCACGCCGATCGCGGGCAACCACGCCAACGCGCAGTTCCAGCTCGACGCGTTCGGCGAGGTGCTCCTCCTCTTCGCACGTGCGGCCCGCGCGGGGCGGTTGGACGATGCCGGCTGGGAGGCGGCGCGGATCGCCGCCGACGCGATCGCGGCACGATGGGACGAGCCCGACGCAGGCATCTGGGAGCTCGAGGACCGCTGGTGGACCCACTCGCGGCTCATCTGCGTGTCCGGGCTGCGGGCCATCGCCGACGAGGCTCCGCCCGAGCCGGCGCGCGAGTGGCGGGCGCTCGCGCGCAGCATCGAGGCGCGCGTGGACGACGAGTGCGTGACGCCGGACGGCAGGTGGGGACGCGCGGCAGACGACGCACGGCTGGATGTGGCGCTGCTGCTGCCCGCGATCAGGGGTGGCGTGGACGCCCGCGCGGAGGTCAACGCACGCACGCTCGACGCCGTGCTCGCCGACCTGGTGCATGACGGCCACGCATACCGCTTCAGGCACGGCGAGATCCCCTTGGGCGAGGCTGAGGGCGCCTTCCTGCTGTGCGAGGCGACGCTCGCGCTCGCGCTCGTGCGCCTCGGCAGGCGCGAGGAGGCGGTGCGCTGGTTCGAACGGGTGCGCGGCTGCGTCACCGTGGCGGGACTGTACTCCGAGGAATGGGACCCCGAGGAGCGACAGCTGCGGGGGAACATCCCCCAGGCGTTCGTGCACGCGCTCGTCGCGCAGGCAGCTGTCGAGCTCGGCCGCTGAGCGGTCAGGTCTCGACCGTGCTCCGCTTGCTGCGCTTGTCGGCGTACATCTGATGATCGGCCTGGGTGAGCAGCGAGTCGACCGTGCACCTCTCGCCCGCCTGCGCGGTCGCGAGGCCGATGCTCGCGTGGATGGACACCGTGCCGTCGGTCAGCGCGAACCCCTCGGTGAAAGCGCCCCGGATCCGCGCGTCGATGCCGTGGGAGGCGACCGCCGGGTCGCAGACCGCGATCATGATGAACTCGTCGCCGCTGAGCCGGCCCACCATGTCGCCGTCCCGCGAGCGCGAGATGCGGGCGAGCCGGCGCGCGACGGCCACCAGGAGCTCGTCGCCCACCGCATGCCCGCGGGTGTCGTTGATCTGCTTGAAGCCGTCCAGATCGATGAAGGACACGACGAGCCCCGGCGCGCGCCCCGCCTCGACCCGTGCGACCGCGGCCTCGAGGTGATGGTCCACCGCGCGTCTGTTCGGGAGGCCCGTGAGACCGTCCTCGTCCGCGAGCACCCGCAGCCGCGCCTCGGCGTCCCTGTGATCGGAGGCGAGCTGGCTCACGCGCGCCAGCACCAGGACGACGACCACCAGGTGCGCGAGCGTGCCCGTCAGCCACTCCACGTAGCTGCCCGTCAGGTCGCGGACCACCGCGATCAACGGCGTGGCGATCAGCGCGCCTCCCAGCAGGGCGAGCCTGCGGCCCGAGAGCCGGCTCACGTGGAGCGGACCCACCTGGAAGGCCTCCGGCCCCGCGGGATGCGCCACCGCAGCCCACGCGGCGACGTAGGTGATCGGCCACAGTGCGTCGACCCAGACGGGTGCGACGCCCGTGAACGGATCGACCAACGCGCTCGACAGCCCGTTGGCGAGCACCGCCACCAGCACGGCGATCGCGAAGTACACGAGCGACGCGCGGCCGGCGCGCGGCACGGCGCGGTTGAAGCGCACGCCGACGATGATGCCGGTCGTCGCGCTCAGCGCCATCGTGATGAGGAACGCGTAGACGCGGTCTCCCGTCGGGGCGCTCGCGGCGTGCAGCGCCGGAGCCACCTCCGCGCCCCATGCCGCCGACGCGAGCGCCACCGCGAGCGTCGACGCGTCAAGCACGCTTCCAGGGTCACGTCGGATGGTCGGAGCGATCGCCAGCAGGGCCGCGCCCAGCAGGAACAGGTACGCCATGCCGAGCAGCACGTCGTGCACCCCTGCGGGCGCGGAATGGCCCTCGCCCCACGCCGCGGTGGCGAGCCACAGCCAGTTGACTCCGATCAGCGCGGCGAAGCCCACGAGCAGCAGGGCGTACGGCAGCCTGGATCGGCCCTCGGCGCGGACCAGCCGCGCCAGCACGGTGATCACGACGAGCACGTTCAGCGCCGTCGCCGTCAATGCCCCGACGAGCTCGCCGCCGACGGCGAACGCGGCCAGCGACACGACGAGGAGCGTGCAGGCGGCCGCCAGCACGCGCGCGGGGGTGGCGGCGGTGCTCATGGACTCCTCATCGGCCGCGTGAGGCGCCGCGTGAAGGTGTCGTGGCACGCGCCACACCGATCCCGGTGCGACGGCTCAGGCGGCGGCGCACAGATGCCGCAGAGTCCACCACGCTGCGGAACCCTGTTGCGGCTCCTCGCGTTGCCCGGATAGGTTTCCTGTGCGGACGTTCGGGTCCGGCAGGGGGAGGGTCCGACCAGGTCGGATCAGCCGCGCGGCGTCGCGCCGCGCGGGACGAGAGGAGTCGCTGTGGGATTCATCCAGATCGCGTTGGGCGCAGGCTGGGACGCGCTGAAGTCGTCCTTCGGGGACCAGTTCCTGGACTTCCTGGTCCCGCCCGCCGGCATCAGCGACACCGCCGTCCTGTTCCCGGCAGCGAAGCAGGCCACGAACGCGGGTCGGGGTGAGAACACCCACGGCTCGGACAACATCATCACGAACGGCTCCGTCGTCGTCGTCCCCGAGGGCTACGGCCTCCTCACCTTCCAGGACGGCGCCGTGACGGCCGTCGTGGCCGAATCGGGCGCCTACCGCTGGGACAGCGAGTCGCAGGACTCCAAGTCGGTGTTCTCCGGAGGCGGCCTGCTCAACTCCACCTTCACCACGTCGTGGCAGCGCTTCAAGTTCGGCGGCCGTCCCATGGGTCAGCAGCTCGCGTTCTACGTGAACCTCAAGGAGATCCCCAACAACAGGTTCGGCACGCAGAGCCCCATCTACTGGGACGACCGCTACCTGAACACGCAGGCGGGCGCGATCACCCGCGGCACCTACGTGCTGCAGGTCGCTGACCCGGTCCTGTTCGTGAAGACCCTCGTCCCCGCCGCGTACATCTCCGCGGGCGCCAGGCAGTTCGACATCACGGAGGCCACGAACCCGGTATCCGAGCAGCTCTTCAACGAGGTGGTCGGCTCGCTCGCCGGCGCGTTCTCGCGCTACGTCAACGATCCTGACAAGGACCACCGCATCACCGCGATCCAAGGCGACTCCGTCGGCTTCGCCAAGTCGCTGTCGGAGGAGGTGGAGAAGAACTATAAGTGGACCACCGAGCGGGGCCTGGAGATCAGCTCGGCGACCATCGTCGCGATCGAGTACGACGCTGACACGCAGCAGCTGCTGTCCGACGTGCGCAAGGCGGACGCGCTCAGCGGCGGGCGTGCCGACACGTTCCTCAAGCAGTCGGTCGCGCGCGGCGTGCAGTCCGCGGGGGAGACCGGTGGCGGCACCGGGCTCGCGATGATGGGGATGGGCATGGGCGCCATCGGCGGCATGGTGCCGCAGACCCCTGGCGCTCCGGCGGGCATGGCGGCCGCCGCCGCTACGGAGACGCCGGCTCCGGCCGCCTCTCCCGACCCGTACGCGCAGCTCGCCTCCGCCAAGAAGATGCTCGACGACGGGCTCATCAGCCAGGAGGACTACGACGCGCTGAAGAAGAAGGCGCTCGGGCTCTAGCCGCATGGCCGAGGAGATCTCCACCCCTGCCGGCAGCGGCGACGGGGTCCACCGCTGCCCCAAGTGCGGCGCCTCCGACGTGATCGAGCTGCCTGAGAAGCAGCAGTTCATGTGCGAGTTCTGCCGTCACACATGGGACTTCACCAGGCTCGACGAAGCGATGGGCCTGTCCCAGGGCATCGCCGACCTGCAGGGCACCACATACTCGTCCGCCGCGTCCGACATCGCCTCCGACGAGGCCCTCGTCACGCTCAAATGCGACGGATGCGGGTCCGAGGTGGTCATCGACACCGACCGCTCCCTGCAGGCCCGCTGCCATTGGTGCAAGCACGTGCTGTCGCTCAACAACCGCATCCCCAACGGCGCGGTGCCCGACGGCATCCTGCCGTTCTCCGTGACGCGCGAGCAGGCGATGGGACACATCTCCGCGTTTGTGCAGGAGCGCAGGTCGTTCGCCCTGCCGGAGTTCGCCTCGACGTTCCGCCCCGAGAACGTGATGGGCGTGTACCTGCCGTACATGACCGTCGACGGCAACGTGTCCGCGCGGCTCGACGGCGTCGGAGAGATCCTGCGCCGCCGGATCGTCCGCGAGAAGCAGGCGACCAGGTACCAGTTCGACCGCTACGGCGTGACCAGGTTCCTGGACATCGAGATCGACGACCTGATCGTCGAGTCCAACTTCGAGAAGGCCGACATCACGTCCGCCACCAGCACGAACAACGTGATCAACGCGATCCTTCCGTTCGACGTGAAGAACATCGTCCGCTTCGACGCGCACTTCCTGGGGGACGACTACACGTCGCAGCGACGCGACATGGACATCGCGGAAGCCGAGACGATCGCCGCGGGCCACTTCCTCACCGTCGCGCGCGGCGACGCCGCGCCGACCGTCCGGCAGTACGACCGCGGCGTCCGCTGGGAGGCGGAGCAGGTGCGGATCGACGGCGCCCGCTGGACCGCGGTGCTGCTGCCCGTGTGGCTCTACGGCTTCGTGGAGAACAGGAAGGGCCGCATGGTGACCCACTACATCGCCGTCAACGGCCGCACCGGCGCCACCATGGGCTCGGTGCCCATCAACACGCGCAAGGCCGCGATGCTCGCCTGGGGCGTCGCGATCGGCGTCTCGCTGATCACCTGGCCCCTCGCGTTCGCGATGCTGGCGGCGTCCTGATGAGCGGCAACGGCGACGGTGGCGGCGCCTTCATCGCCCTGCTGCTCTTCGCAGCGGGGCCCGCGATCGGATGGTTCGTCTGGCACTCCATCCAGACCAGGTATCGCAACCGCGACGCGCGCTACCGACCCGACCGCACCGTCGCGCACACCGTGTCCAGCCTCACGGGCGAGGACTCGCCGCGAGGCCGCTTCACCACGTACGACAGCGCGACCCAGGGCCGCAACGAGAACGACCCCGACCAACGCGCGCGCATCTCACAGTTCTTCCACGGCGAGATCGCGAGCCCGCCCACGCCGGACGAGGTGGACCCCGGCGAGCGCGAAGGCGACGCCGAGCCGCCGCCACCCCCGCCGCCTGCCGCGTGACCCTGCCCCTACACTCGTGCGGTGACCGACAGCGAGGATGAGCCGAGGAAGGGCGCACGCCGGCACCTCGTCGACCTCGCGCCGCTGAAGGAGAGCCCGGCCTTCGCGCGGCTGTTCCTCGGCGGAGCGGTGTCGCTCATCGGCGCGCAGATGTCGGTGCTCGCGGTCGGCCTGCAGATCTACGACATCACCGGCTCCACCTTCATGGTCGGCCTCGTAGGCGGTGTCTCGTTGGTGCCGATGATCATCGCGGGCCTCTGGGGCGGCATGCTCGCCGACGCGCTCGACCGTCGGCGCCTCCTCATCGTCGCGTCGCTCGTCAGCTGGGCGTCGACCCTGGCGCTGCTTGCTCTCGCCCTGTGGGATCTGGCGGAGCTCAGCCACGGCGGGCGGGCGCAGGCGTGGCCGTTCCTGGTCGTCACCACCGTCAACTCGGTGGCAGCCACCATCGGCAGCGCCACGAGGTCCGCGCTCGTCGGCCGGATCATGCCCCCGCATCTGGTGTCACGCGCGAGCGCGCTCAACGGCATCGCGATCGGCGTGGGGGTCACGATCGGGCCGGCGCTCGCAGGAGTCCTCGTGGCGAGCGCCGGGTTCGCGTGGACGTACGCGGCGGACGCGCTGCTGTTCACCGCCGGATTCCTGGGCATCTGGACGCTGCCGTCGCTTCCGCGCCTGGGCGAGAGGGCCGAGGTCGGGTGGGCGATGCTGCGCGAGGGCGCGCACTTCCTGCGTCACGCTCCGAACCTGCGCATGAGCTTCATCGTCGACATCATCGCGATGACGTTCGCCCGCCCCTACGTGCTCATGCCCGCGATCGGCGCGACCGTCGTCGGAGGAGGCTCGCTCTCCGTCGGAATGCTCACGGCGGCGGGCGCCATCGGCACCATGCTGACGTCCGTGTTCTCCGGCCCGGTGGCGCGCGTGCACCGCCACGGGCTCGCGATCACCCGCGCGATCACCGCCTTCGGTGCGTTCGCGGTCCTGTTCGGCGCGGCGATCCTGGTCCTCAGCCTGGGGGATCACCAGGCGGCCGCGGGCTGGTCCGGCATCCACTGGGGAGCGCTCGCGGTCCTGGCGTTCGCGATGCTCGGGATGGGTGCCTCCGACGAGGTGAGCGCGATCTTCCGCTCCACGATGATGATCCAGGCCGCGCCCGACGAGATGCGTGGCCGCATGCAGGGCGTGTTCGTCGTGGTCGTGACCGGCGGCCCACGGGTGGGCGACATGTATGCGGGCATCCTCGCGACGGCGGTGGCGCTGTGGTTCCCGCCATTGCTGGGAGGTCTGGTGATCATCGCGCTCATCGCGGTGCTCACGCGTGTCGGATCGTCGTTCCGCGAGTACGACGCGCGGCATCCCACCCCCTGAGGGGTCGCTTCGTGCGTGCTCCGGCTAGAGGTTCGCGGCGGCGAGCTCGGCCAGGCCGGTCGTCACCTCCGTGAGGTCCGTCCACTCGTCGGCGTAGTGCAGGACCGTCACCAGGTATCCCGCGGCGGCGAGCTCGACCACCGTGCCGTCCTGGGCGGTGAACGCCTCGTCGGCGCCGGGCACGGTGACGTCGGTGGTCGCGCCGTAGTCGGCCTCGGCGGTCGCCTTCGCCTCGTCGAACGTGCCGGTCATCGGCTCGACCTGCACCTGCACGGTCGAGTAGGAGTCGCCTGACGCGTACCACTCGCACACCGCCAGGTCCGTGCTGGACAGGATCGCGTTGAACTGTCCGTCCTTGAAGGCGAGCCCGACGACGGACTCGATCGAGGCGGGGTCCAGCAGCGCGCACGGGTCCGGCAGGTCGGGCGAGATCGCCGAGGGGTCGGCATTCGCCTGCTCCGAGGCGGCGTCCTCGACCACGTACTGCGCCTCCGTCGTCTGCACCGCAGGGTCCGCCACCGCCGACTCGCACGCGGTGAGGCTGAGCGACGCGAGCACCACCGAGGCGGCGAGCAGCGCGTGGGACGTGGACGTGCGGGAGCGCATTCTTTTCCTTGTCGGGAGGGTCGCCGCGACGCCGCGGCCGTGCTGGGAGGGGCCGACGATCGTGTCGGCACGCGTCAGGATAAGCCCAAAGGAGGGCAAAGGGGAACAACGCTGGGGAGTGTCGGCGGGCCGCGTGCGGCGCCTACGCATCACGCCTGGCAGGTGCCCGTCCGTGCCGCCCGGAAGTCCTCCCGCAATGAGCCGTTCACACGGTTCGGATACCGTAAAGGCCATGTCGACCACCCCGGGCCGCGTCCGCGCCTACCTCGCCACGTCCGTCGACGGCTTCATCGCGGGGCCCGAGGACGAGATCGGTTGGCTGCAGGAGCCGCGGAACACGGGCGTCCCGCTCGCGGTCGAGCCGTGGGTGGACCACGTGCCCGACGGTCTCACGTACGACGAGTTCGTCCAGGACGTGGGCTGCCTGCTCATGGGCCGCCGGACGTTCGACGTGGCGTGCGGCTTCGGCACCTGGCCGTACGGCGAGGTGCCCGTCCTGGTGGCCACGCGTCGGCCGCTGTCGCAGTCGGAGGGTGCCGTCACGGCCGTCGAGGGCGATATCGAGGACCTCATCGATGCGGCGCACGACGTCGCGGACGGCAAGGACGTCTACATCGACGGCGGTGCGCTCATCCGGCAGGCGCTCGAGGTCGGCGCCCTGGACGAGCTGGTGGTCACGGTGATCCCGACGGTCCTGGGTGGAGGGGTGCGGCTCTTCGAGGTGCCGATGCCGCGCATCGACCTGGCGGTCTCCGACGTGCGCAAGTACGGCGGCGGCTTCGTGCAGCTGCACCTGAAGGCGCGCTGAACGGCCTCAGACGTGGCCGTCGAAGTCGGTCTGCCGCGCGGCCTCGTACGCCGCGATCGCGGCCGAGTTCGCCAGGTTGAGGGAGCGCCGGCCCGGCAGCATCGGGATCCGCACCCATGAGGTGATGCGTGGGTGCGCGAGCACCTCGTCCGGCAGGCCCGTCGGCTCCGGCCCGAACAGCAGCAGGTCGGTCGGCTCGTAGGCGATGTCGGTGTAGCGGGCGGTGCCACGGCCGGTGAAGGCGAAGACCCTGGCGTCGGGCCGTTCGTCGAGCAGCGCGTCGAGGCTCGGGTGCACCGTCATGGTCGCGAGGTCGTGATAGTCGAGCCCGGCGCGGCGCAGCTTCGGCTCCGACAGGTCGAAGCCGAGCGGCTCGATCAGGTGCAGGGCGCACCCGGTGACGGCCGACAGGCGGATGGCGTTGCCGGTGTTGGTCGGGATCCGCGGCTCGTAGAAGACGATCGAGGGCAGCGCTGTCATGCCGATCAGTGTGGCACGCGGGGCGGGTGTCAGACGGCCGCGGACATGCGCCTCAGCACGGCCTCGGTGCGCAGCCAGCCGACGAGCGTGCCATCCTCCTCGAGCACCGGCAGGCCGTCGTTCGACTCGCCCTCGAGCAGGCGGTCGATCACGTCGGCCACAGGGGTGTCGGGGGCGACGTAGTCGCGCCACTCGATCAGCTGGGACACGGTGACCTCGGCGGCGTCCTCATCCTCCGTGATCGCGCCAGCCGCGGACGCGAGGGTCACGACTCCGACGTACTCGCCGTGCTCCGTGATGACCGGCAGCGACTTGCGGCGGGAGGCGAGCAGGAACTCGACCGCCTCCGCGGCGGGCACCTTGGTGCTGACCGTGCGGGGCGCCTTGCGCATGAGCGACTCGACGGTGACCCCGGTGAGGGTCGCCGTCCCGGGCCGGCTGGTGAGGTCCACTCCGCGGCGGCGCAGCTTCGCGGTGTAGACGGACTCCTTGGAGAGCTGGCCGGACAGCATGGTGGACACGACGACGGCGAGGAGCAGCGGCAGGATGATCGAGTACTCGCCGGTGAGCTCGAACAGGATGATCACGGCGGTGATCGGGGCGCGCGACGCTCCGGCGAAGACCGCCGCCATGCCCACGAGCGCATAGGCGCCGGGGGTGATGCCGGCGTCGGGCAGGAGCCAGGCGAGCGTCTGGCCGAATGCCGCGCCGAGCATGGCTCCCAGGAAGAGGGAGGGCGCGAAGACGCCGCCGGAGCCGCCGATGGCGATCGTGAGCGAGGTGGCCACCACCTTCGCGAGCAGGAGGACCACCAGGAACCCGATCAGGTACTCGCCCATGACGGCGTTCTCGAGCACCGGATAGCCCACGCCGTACATCTGCGGGACGGCGAGCAGGAGCAGGCCGAGCAGCAGGCCGCCGACGCCAGGGCGCAGCCACTCAGGACCCTTCCACAGGCGATCGGCCACGTCCTCGAACCAGTACAGGACCTTGGTGAAGCCTGTGGCGACGAAGGCGGCGAGCACGCCGAGCACGACGTACAGCGCGTACTCGCCCACATGTGACACGTGGAACGCGGGCAGGCTCAGGAAGGCGGCGTCGCCGAGCACGGAGCGGGCGATGACCGACGCGGTCACGGAGGACAGCACGACCGCGGCGAAGGTGCGGGCGGCGAAGTTGACCAGCAGCAGCTCCATCGCGAAGAAGACCCCCGCGATGGGAGCGTTGAACGTCGCGGCGATTCCGCCGGCGGCGCCGCACGCGACCAGCAGCCTGACCTGGCTCTCGTTGAGCCTGACGGCCCTGGCCAGCGCCGAGCCGAGCGCGGAGCCGATCTGGACGATCGGGCCCTCGCGGCCGACCGAGCCGCCGGAGCCGATGGTGAGCGCCGAGGCGAGCGCCTTCACCAGCGCCACCTTCACCGGGATGCGACCGCCGCGCTTGGAGATCGCGTACATGACCTCAGGCACGCCGTGGCCGCGCGCCTCGCGCGCCCAGCGGTGGATGATCGGGCCGTAGATCAGGCCTCCGACCGCGGGGGCGAGCACCACGAAGAAACCCCCGAGCCAGGGGACCCAGGGGTGTGCGGCATGGTCGGTGACCGCTGAGTAGTCGGAGTGGCCGGAGAACAGCAGCGTGAACGTCGAGATCAGCCAGCGGAACGCGATCGCTCCGAATCCGGCGGCGGCGCCGACGACCAGGGCGAGCGCGATCAGGGCTGAGTTCTCGGAGCGGCGCACCCAGGTCAGGACGCGGCGGTGGAGCGGGGCGGGGGCGGTCGGCACGAGCGGTTCCTCACGTGTATTCATGCAACTGTTGTACGGTAGCACGCATAAGCATTACCTTGGTTGCATGAATTCGGCTCCAGACGACGGCCCCCGCGCCACCGACGGCACGCGATCCGTGGCCGACGCGACGGCATCGGCCACGCTCCTCGCCTCCCGGTCGCTGCTTGGATTCGTCGCCCGCTCGCTCGCCCCCGTGCTCGAGGAGCTCACGCTCGTGCAGTTCCGGATCCTCGTCGTGCTGGAGGGCGCGGAGCCGATGCGCATGGCCGACCTCGCCGACGCCGTCGGCGTGCACCCGTCCACGCTCAGCCGCACCGTCGACAGGCTCGAGGCCGGCGGCTGGGTGAGCAGGGTGCCGGTCGAGGGCAATCGGCGTGAGGTGCACGTGGAGCCCACCGCGGGGGCGCGCGAGCTCGTCGCGGACGTGACCCGGCGCCGGCGCGCCGAGATCCTGGCGACGGTCGCCTCGCTGCCCGCAGGGGACCAGGAGCAGGTGCGTCGCGGCATGGAGCTGTTCGCGGCCGCCGCGGGAGAGGCGTCACCGGGGGAGCTGCTCGAGCTCGGCCTCTGACGCGATGCCGTCAACCGGTGTCGGGCCCGGGTCGTACGCTGGCCGTCTACGACGAGACGAGGCGCGATGGCACCAGGCGGCAGAGGGATGGTCCGCAACGAGGACGAGGCGCGACGCCTGATCGCCGAGGCGCCCCAGATCCCTGACCTCTGGCGGCGGATCGGCGCGCTCTTCACCCCCTACAGGTCGCACCTGGTGCTGACCGCGGTGCTGGTGGTCGCCGCCTCGGGAGCCGCGGTCGTGCCGCCCCTGCTGGTCAAGCGGATCTTCGACGATGCGCTCTTCCCCACCGACGGCTCGGGGACCGTGGGCACGCCCGACGTGGCGCTCCTCACCGAGCTGGTCGCGGCGATGATCGGCATCTTCATCGCCGCCGCCATGCTCGGCGTGTGGCAGACGTACGTGACGTCGACCGTCGGCAACAGGGTCACAGGGGACCTCAGGGTCCGGCTCTTCACCAGGCTGCAGTCCATGGAGCTCGGCTTCTTCACCCGCACCAAGACCGGTGTCATCCAGTCGCGCCTCCAGAACGACGTGGGCGGCGTCGCCGGGGTCCTCACCACCTTCGTGCAGTCGGTCGTGGGCAACGTCGTCACCGTGGCTGCCAGCCTCGTCGCGATGATCCTGCTCGACTGGCGGCTGACGCTGCTCGCAGTGATCCTGATGCCCGCGCTCGTCGTGGTGCAACGACGCGTGGGGCTGGTGAGGCAGAGGATCGCCGCTCGCACCCAGGAGAGCCTGTCCGAGATGACCGCGATCACCCAGGAGACCTTGTCCGTCAGCGGCATCCTGCTGTCCAAGACGTACAATCGCCAGCGCTTCGAGACCGCCCGCTACTCCGATGAGAACGCGAACCAGATCCGCCTGCAGGTGCAGCAGGCGATGTCCGGCCAATGGTTCTTCGGGCTCGTGAACATCGTCATGTCGTCGGTGCCCGCGATCGTGTACCTCGCGGCGGGCTGGCTCCTCGCCTCAGGTTCCGCGGAAGCCGCTGGCGGCACGCTGTCCGCGGGAACCATCGTGGCGTTCACCACCCTTCAGGCCAGGCTGCTGTTCCCGCTGATGGCCCTCATGCGGGTGGCGCTCGAGGTGCAGACCTCCCGCGCTCTCTTCGCGCGCATCTTCGAGTACCTGGACATGGAACCTGCCATCGCCGACGCGCCCGACGCGAAGGATGCCGCCGACGTGCCGGGTCCCATGGGGCGGATCGAGTTCCGTGACGTCGGCTTCCGGTACCCGGGTGCGCGGGAGGACGCCACGCCCACGCTGGTCGACGTGTCGTTCACGGCGGAGCCCGGCGAGACCCACGCGTTCGTGGGGCCTTCGGGCGCAGGCAAGACCACCATCGTCTACCTCGCAGCACGCCTGCATGAGGCGACCGCCGGCACGGTGCTCTTCGCGGGTGAGGCGGTGCGCCGGCTCACGCACGAGTCGATCGTGGACCGGATCGGCGTGGTCACGCAGGAGACGTACCTCTTCCATGACACCATCGCCGCGAACCTCCGCTACGCCAGGCCCGACGCGACCGACGCTGAGCTCGAGGAGGCGTGCAGGGCTGCGAACATCCACGACACCATCGCCTCCTTCGCGGACGGCTACGCGACGATCGTCGGGGAGCGCGGCTACCGCCTGTCGGGAGGCGAGAAGCAGCGCATCGCGATCGCGCGCGTGCTGCTCAAGGATCCGCCGGTGCTGCTGCTCGACGAGGCCACCAGCGCGCTCGACACCGTCAGCGAGCGCGTGGTGCAGGAGGCGCTCGACGCGGCGGCGCGCGGTCGGACCACGCTGGTGGTCGCGCACCGGCTGTCGACGGTCGCCGCTGCCGACGTGATCCATGTGGTCGAGGGAGGGCGGATCGTGGAGTCGGGGTCTCACGCGGAGCTGGTGACCCGAGGAGGCCTGTACTCCGATCTCGCGGCGGCGCAGCGACAGTAGCCGCAGCGCGGCGCGCAGTCGTCACGTCGCGCCCTAGGCTGGAGCGGACGACGGCGTCGGAAGGAGACCCAGGGTGAGCAGCGACTGGTGGAAGTCCGCGGTGGTGTACCAGATCTACCCGCGGAGCTTCCAGGACTCCGATGGGGACGGCATCGGCGACCTGAGGGGGATCCGGCAGCGTCTGGGCTACCTGCAGGCGCTGGGCGTCGACGTGCTGTGGCTCTCGCCGATCTACGCCTCCCCGCACGCCGACAACGGCTACGACATCTCGGACTACCGTGCGATCGACCCCGCCTTCGGCACCATGGGCGACTTCGATGCCCTGCTCGCGGACGTCCACGCGCGAGGCATGCGTCTGGTGATGGACCTGGTGGTCAACCACACCTCCGATGAGCACCCGTGGTTCCTCGAGTCGCGCGCGTCCAGGCACAGCGCCAAACGCGACTGGTACTGGTGGCATGCGCCGCGCGACGGTTACGACCTGGGTGACGACGGCGCCGAGCCGACGAACTGGCGCAGCTTCTTCTCCGGCCCCGTCTGGGAGCCTGACGAGGATTCCGGCGAGTACTTCCTGCACCTCTTCCACAAGAAGCAGCCGGACCTCAACTGGGAGAACCCTGAGGTGCGGGGCGCCGTCTACGACATGATGCGCTGGTGGCTCGACAAGGGCGTCGACGGATTCCGGATGGACGTGATCAACCTCATCTCGAAGGTGCTGCCCCTGCAGGACGGCCGGCCAGGCGCGGGCGGGCTCGGCGACGGTTTCCCCTTCGTCGTCTGCGGACCGCGCATGCACGAGTACCTCCAGGAGATGCACCGCGAGGTCTTCGAAGGACGCGACGCACAGCTGATCACCGTGGGCGAGATGCCGGGCGTCACCACCGAGGACGCCCTGCTGGTCACCGATCCTGATCGCCATGAGCTCGACATGGTCTTCCAGTTCGAGCACGTGGACGTCGACCACGGGCCCGGTGGCAAGTTCGACGTGCTGCCGCTCGACCTGGTGCGGCTCAAGGAGATCATGGGTCGATGGCAGACCGAGCTGGGCGAGCGCGGGTGGAACAGCCTCTACTGGGACAACCACGATCAGCCTCGCATCGTGTCGCGCTTCGGCGACGACGGCGAGCACAGGGCGCGCTCGGCGAAGGCGCTCGCGGCCGTGCTGCACCTCATGCGCGGCACGCCGTACGTCTACCAGGGCGAGGAGCTCGGGATGACGAATGCGGGCCTCGAGTCGATCGACGACTACCGCGATGTCGAGTCCCTGAACGCGTATGAGGAGCTCCTGGCGCAGGGGTGGACCGAGGAGCGGGTCATGGCTGGGCTGAAGGACGTGAGCCGTGACAACGCGAGGACCCCGGTGCAGTGGGACGCGACGCCGCATGCAGGCTTCACGACCGGCACTCCGTGGCTGAAGGTCACGCCCAACCACACGTGGCTGAACGCCTCCGCGCAGGTGGATGACCTCGACTCCGTGTGGTCCTTCTATCGCGCGCTCATCGCGATGCGGCACGACGACCCCGTGGTCGCGCACGGATCCTTCGAGATGCTGCTCGCTGAGCATCCGCAGATCTTCGCCTACCGTCGGCGGCTCGATGAAGCCGTGCTGACGGTCGTCGCGAACCTGTCAGGGGAGCCGGCGGATGCGCCCGAGGAGGTCGTCGCCGGCCACCAGGTGCTGCGGAACGTCCACCCCGTCCGGGACGACGCATCGGGCGAGGACGGGCAGGGTGACGCGGCCGTCGGAGAGAGCGTGGGCGAGCGGCCTGCGCTGCAGCCGTGGGAGGTCCGCGTCCTCCGCAGCGCCTGAGTCGGGAGCCGGGAATGCCGAACGGCGGGACCGGGCCGAAGCCCGATCCCGCCGTCGGTCGTGAAGTTCTAGGGTCGAGTCACTCGCCGCAGCCGCAGCCTCCACAGGCGCAACCGCCCGAGGTCTCCTCTGCGACAGGCTTTTCAGCGGTGAGCTCGATCAGGTCGATGCTCGTCTTGTCTGCCATAGGGCGCTCCTCTCGTCCGGATGCGGGCTCGTGGTGGAACCCGTCAGGCCACCATACGCCTTGGTTGCGCGAAAGTGGACCACCGGGTGTCGAAGCCCGCTGTCGACCGTGAGCTCGCGGCTGTGCCGCGGCAGTCACCAGATGCGGACGCGCTCCTCGTCGGGCAGCCACATGGCGTCGTCCACGTCGGCGCCGAACGCCTCGTACCAGGCATCCATGTTGCGCACGATGCCGTTGACGCGGAACTCGCTGGGAGAGTGAGGGTCGGTGTTGAGCCGCGTGATCAGGGCCTCGTCGCGTACCTTCATGCGCTCCGTGAGCGCGTAGCCGACGAAGAACCGCTGCAGGGCGGAAAGCCCGTTCAGCTCCGGCGCCTCCTCGATCGGGTGGCCGAGCGCGATCTCGTACGCCTTGAGCGCGATCTCCACGCCCGCGAGGTCCCCGATGTTCTCGCCGATGGTGAGCGCACCGTTCACGTGGTGCTCGTCGGACAGCTGCGCAGGCGAGTACGAGTCGTACTGGGAGATCAGCATGGTGGTGCGCTGCGTGAACGCCTCGCGGTCCGCCTCGGTCCACCAGTCGTCGAGCTTGCCGGTCCCGTCGTACTTGGAGCCCTGGTCGTCGAAGCCGTGCCCGATCTCGTGCCCGATCACGGATCCGATCCCGCCGTAGTTGATCGCGTCGTCGGCCCCCGGGTGGAAGAACGGCGGCTGCAGGATCGCGGCGGGGAAGACGATCTCGTTGGCCACCGGGAGGTAGTACGCGTTGACGGTCTGCGGGGTCATGAGCCACTCGCTGCGATCCACCGGCTTGCCGATCTTGCCCCACTCCCAGTCCTCCTCGAACGCGGAGGCGGCGCGGATGTTCCCGATCAGGTCGTCGGCGGCGAGCGTGAGTCCCGTGTAGTCGCGCCACCTGTCGGGGTAGCCGATCTTCGGGGTGAACTGTTCGAGCTTGTCGAGCGCGCGCCGCTTCGTGTCGTCGGTCATCCAGGTGAGCGACGTGATCGAGCTCCTGTAGGCCGCGATGAGGTTCGCGACCAGGGTGTCCATGTGCTGCTTGTGCCCGGCAGGGAAGTGGATCTTGACGTACTCCTGGCCCACGAGCTCGCCCAGCACGGCCTCGACGATGCCCACGCCGCGCTTCCAGCGGTCACGCTGGGTGACGGCGCCCGACAGGACGGTGCCGTAGAAGTCGAAGTTCGCCTTGGAGAGCTCCTCGGTCACGTAGGCGGCGCGTGAGTTCACCACGCGCCAGCGCAGGTAGGCCTTCCAGGCGTCGAGGTCGGTGGCGGCCCACGTCGAGGCGATCCCGGTGAAGAAGTCGGGCTCCCCGGCCACCAGCAGCTCGTGCGCGTCGGCGGGGAGGTGGATCGCCTCGGCCCACGCGGTCCAGGCGAAGCCGGGCGCGTCGGCGGCGAGCGCCGCGAGGGTCGTGGGGTTGTGCGTCAGCTCGGCCTCGCGAGACTTGACGACGTCCCAGTGATGCGAGGCGATCTCCGTCTCGAGCGCCATGATTGCGGCGCCGTCGAACTCGACGCTCGTCAGGCCTGCCATGCGGTCCACATGGGCGACGTACTTCTCGCGCGTCTGCGCGTGCGCGTCCTCGCGGTAGTACGCCTCGTCAGGCAGCCCCAGACCGCTCTGCGACATGTAGACGACGTTGCGATCAGGGTCGGCCTTGTCGGCGAACACGTAGTAGCCGACGAGCCCCGTGACGCCATGGCGCTGGAGCGTGCCGACGACCGTGGCGAGCGCCGCATGGTCGGACGCCTCCTCGATGAGCGACAGCTCGAGCTCGAGCGGGGTGGTTCCGAGCGCGTTCGCCCGGTCCACATCCATGAAGCTCGCGTACAGCGCTCCGATCTGCGAGTCGGCACCGGCCTTCTCGATGATCTTCCTGACGTGCTTCTCCGCCTTGTCGCGCAGCGTGTAGAAGGAGCCGTCGGCGGAGCGGTCCCCAGGGATCTCATGCGTCCGCTCCCACTCGCCGTTCACGTAGCGGAAGAAGTCGTCCTGCGGACGGACCTCGGTGGAGAACTCTTCAGTGTTGATCCCGGAGCGCTTCGTCATGCCCCTCACCCTATGAGGGACACGCCCCGGCGCCCCGCAGGTTTCGCTGTCGGCCTAGAGATCGCATCGAACTTCATCGCGTCGGTGAACCCTCGATGGTCGCTCCCGGCCCGGCGACGCTGGCATGATGGGCATATGCGTCTCCACATCGCCGCGGACCACGCCGGGTTCGAGCTGAAGCAGCATCTGATCGCGCACTTCGGTGCGCAGGGTGTCGAGGTCGTCGACCACGGCGCCTTCGAGTACGACGCCCTCGACGACTATCCGGCGTTCTGCATCGCCGCTGCCGAGGCCGTCGCGCAGGCCCCCGGCGACCTGGGCATCGTGATCGGCGGGTCCGGCAACGGGGAGCAGCTCGCGGCCAACAGGGTCGCAGGCATCCGCGCCGCGCTGATCTGGTCGGAGGAGACGGCGCGCCTGGCGCGTCAGCACAACGATGCGCAGATCGGGTCGATCGGCGCGCGGATGCACTCGCTCGACGACGCCACCGCCATCGCCGACGCGTTCGTCGCGGAGCCCTTCAGCCACGACGCCCGCCATCAGCGTCGGATCGACCTCATGACGGAGTACGAGGCTCGTCGGTAGTTCGCTGCGCGCGCCGCGCGGTCCGTGGCATGCGCCGCGCGTGCCGGCACCTCAGGCGAGGTGGGTGGCGAACACGTGCTCGGGCGGCTCCCACGTCGCGAGGTCGGCCGGCCACATCGGACGCCCCAGGTAGAAGCCCTGCACCGTGTCGCACCCCATCTGCATCAGCAGATCCAGGTCCGCCTGGCTCTCGACGCCCTCGGCCGTGCACGTCATCCCCAGCGCGTGACCCAGGTCGATGATCGACCTGACGACGGTGCGCGACTCCTCGGACGTCGTCGCAGTCGCCACGAAGCTCCTGTCGACCTTCAGCTCGGAGAACGGAAGCCTCACCAGCTCCAGCATCGAGGAGTACCCGGTGCCGAAGTCGTCGAGCGAGACCTGAAAGCCCTCGAGTCGCAATCGTGTGAGGCGCTTGAGCGAGGTCACGGGATCCGACATGGCCGCGGTCTCCGTCACCTCGACGATCACACGAGACGGATCGACCCCGGCCTCATGCGCGAGCGCGACGAGGCGCTGGTCGAGCCTGCTCTCGCTCACCTCCGCGGCCGAGATGTTGATCGAGATGGTCTGGCTGTGCGGCAGGCGCGACGACGCGAACCATGACAGCGCGCTGCGCATCACCGCGTTCGTGAGCTCGGACGCCAGGCCGTTCGCCTCCGCCACCGGGACGAACGCGCCCGGCGGGATCGCCAGGCCGTTCGAGTCGATGCAGCGCGCCAGCGCCTCGTAGCCCACGGCCTTGCCGGTGCTGCACGAGACCTTCGGCTGCAGCGCGACCGTGATCTGTCCGGCTGCGAGCGCCTCGCGCAGCGAGTCCGCTGTCACGACAGGCGTGTCCGCGGTCAGGGACGGAGTGGAGGCGTGCCGGCCGGCGAACGGCGACTCGGTGCGCTGGCTCAGCATCTCTGCGAGCCGAGCCCGCGAGTACGGCTTGGCGAGCGCTCCTGCGATGACCAGCCCGTGGGCGCTCGCGAAGCGCAGCGCCGACTCGAGCACGCGCATGTCCTGGCCGCTCGAGACGATGACCGCGGCGGTGCTCCGGCGATGCGCGAGCTCCTCGAGCACCATGAGGCCGTCGTCGTGGCCGAGCACCAGGTCCACCATCACGTGGCTGGGCCCCCACGTGTCGTGCGCCTCGAGGAAGTCTGCGACGGTCGCCTCCAGGCGTGCCTGCGCACCGCAGGCCGTGACCATGGCCTTCGCCATGCGGCCCACCAGATCGTCGTCATCGACGATGAGGACACGTGCGTGAGTCGGGTCGAGGGGGGTCACTCGACGCTCCCTTCCTGTGAGACGAGTCGGGCGACGCGCTCGGCCAGCTGGTGGACCGTGTACGGCTTGGTGAGCAGCTCGGCGTCCGGGTCGATCCTGCCATCGGCGGCGAGCACGTTGTCGGTGTAGCCGGACACGCACAGCACGGGCAGCCGGGGGCGTCGCGCCCGGGCCTCGTGCGCGAGCTCCTGCCCCGACATCCCGCCGGGCATCACCATGTCCGTGAGCAGGAGGGCCACGTCGTCCGTGGTGTCGAGGATCTCGAGCGCGCGCCTGCCGTCGGCCGCCTCGAGCACGTCGTAGCCGAGCGACGCGAGCCTCGTCGCGGTGTAGCCGCGCACCAGCTCGTCGTCCTCGACCAGCAGCACGGTGCCGGAGCCGGTCGCTGGGACGGCATCGACAGGGGGCACGACGGTCCGCGGCTCGGCGCCGGCCACCGGCAGGTAGAGCGCGAACTCCGACCCACGTCCGGGCTCCGAGTCGACGGTGAGGGTGCCGCCCGACTGGCTCGCGAAGCCCCATGCCATCGCCAGGCCCAGGCCCGATCCGCCGCCGGTCGGCTTCGTCGTGTAGAACGGCTCGAAGAGTCGGGGCAGCGCCTCAGGCCCGATCCCGATGCCTGTGTCCGTGACGCTGACGCGCACGTAGTCGCCGGCGGGCAGGTCGACGTCGCAGATGTGACGCTCCCCACCGTGGGCCACGCGAGCTGCCGTCACCCGGACGACGCCGCCATCGACCATCGCGTCGCGAGCGTTGATCGCCAGGTTGAGCATGGCGTTGTCGAGCTTGCCGCGGTCGACCATCACCGGGGGCAGGTCCTCGGCGATGTCCAGCCGGACGGTGACCGCCCCTCCGAGCGTGCGGTCCAGCAAGGGGCGAAGCGCCGCGAGCGCGTCGGCGATGTCCGTGGGCTCGGGGTGGAGCGTCTGGCGACGAGCGAAGGCGAGCAGTGCGCGGATCAGGTTCGACCCGCGGTCCGCGGCCTCGGCGATCATCGCGCGCATCTGCTCGGCCGGCTCGGTGAGGTCCTCCTCCGCGAGCGCCTCCGCGCCGCCGATGATGACCGTCAGGAGGTTGTTGAAGTCGTGGGCGATGCCGCCGGTGAGGCTGCCGACCGACTCCAGGCGGTTGGCGCGCTCCAGCCGCTGCGACATCTCGCGGATCTCGGTGACGTCCTTGAGATAGGTCGTGAAGCCCGCCGGGGCGGAGGAGATCGTGAGCTCGAACCACTTGTCGATCGTGGTCGCGTGCTGGGTGAGGTGGACCGGTTGGCCCGTGCGGCGCACACTGTCGAACGCGTCGCCCACCTCGGACGTCCTCACGTGCGGGTAGACCTCCCACACGTGCCTTCCGACGAGCTCGGCGGGGCCCGTGCCGAACATGCGCGCCGCCGCAGGGTTCACGTACGCGAAATGCAGGTCCGACGTGTAGGTGATGACACCGTCGTCGATCGACTCGAGCGTGTCGAGGTGCTCGCGCGCCAGCTGCGCGGCGTCACGTTGGCTCTGGCGCAGCTCCTCGATGTCGGTCGCGGTGGACCACCACTGGTGCTGCGTCCCCATGCTGGCGGGCACGGCCTGGGCAAGGGGCGTGGTGCGGATCAGATGAGCGCGATACGCACCGTCGTGGCGGCGGAGCCGTGCCTCGATCTCGTAGGACTGGCCTGCGGGCAGCGCCTGGTCGAGGACGTCGACCAGGTTCGAGCGGTCGTGGGGATGCACCACGGCGAGCCACTCGGCACGATCACGCGGCGCGGTTCCCAGGTACGTCCTCATGCCCTCCGAGATGTAGTTGATCGTCGAGCTCGCATCGGAGAGCCACACGGGCACCGGCATCGACTCCGCGAGAGCGACGAGGCGCGCCTGCTCGTCGCGCAGCTCCTGGGTCGTGTACTCCAGCTCGTGCACCGAGGACGACAGGGTGCTCGCCCTCCGTGCCAGCGCTTCGCGTCGCCGCACGCCGACGACGGCAAGGATGACCACCAGGACGATCCCCAGTGCCTGCGCGGAGCGGTTGAAGACGAAGTTGCCGCCGGTGAGGGTGAACGTGGCGGAATGGGGATCCGCGAGGGATGCGGTCGCGAGCAGTACCAGCGACGCCGCGCCGGTCCACAGGATGAGCGCGACCCTCTCCACCAGCATCCCGATCAGGATGAACATCGCATATCCAGCCGACACGCCGACCGGGATGTCGGACACCAGGTCGACGGCGAACACCGCGAGCACGCCGACGGCCACGAGCGTCACATCGATCCATGTGTGCCGCCCTAGCGGGCGATGCTCGGGCATACGGCTCCCCTCAGACCCTTGGGGCGCGCACGGACCGCCTCCCTTTCCGTGAGCCTAGTGCGGCGTCCAGCATCAGTACATATGGCGGTCGTCACGCCGTCGCCGTCCCCGGGGAGTCCCCACCGAGCAGGCGCTCGAGCTGCGCGGACAGCTGCTCTGCCGTGAACGGCTTGGCGAGGAAGTCCATCCCGGATCCCAGCTCACCTGCGTGGAGGAGCATCTCCTCTGTGTAGCCTGACACGCACAGCACTGGCAGGGAGGGCCTCGTGGCTCGCGCATGATCTGCGAGCTCTCGGCCTGACATCCCGCCGGGCATGGCGAAATCCGTGATCACGATCGCGATGTCGGGCCGGTCCTCGAGCATGGACAGAGCCTGCGGTGCGGTCGACGCCTCCACGACCGTGTATCCGAGGCCGCCGAGCTGACGGGCCAAGACTGCGCGGACCAGCGCGTCGTCCTCCACCAGGAGCACGGTGCTGCCTGCGGCGGAGGGGCGTGGTGCGCGCGTCGCCGGTGCCGCGGCGGACGCGGCCGCGACAGCCGGCAGGTGGAGCGAGAACGTCGAGCCCTCGCCCGGAGCGGACACCACCGAGAGCGTGCCGCCTGACTGGGATGCGAAGCCCCAGACCATCGCGAGCCCCAGGCCCGTACCCTCGCCGAGCGGCTTGGTGGTGAAGAACGGCTCGAACAGGCGGGGGAGCAGCTCCGGCGCGATGCCCACGCCCGTGTCGGTCACCGACAGCCGGACGTAGTCGCCCTCGGGCAGGTCGAGCGCCCTGATCGCGCCGTCGGCGCGGCTGCTGGACAGTCTCGCCTCGATGAGGAGGTGGCCGCCCGACGGCATCGCGTCACGTGCGTTGATCGCCAGGTTGAGCACGGCGTTGTCCAGCTTGGCCCTGTCGACCTCCACCAGCGGCAGGTTCTCCGCGATGTCGACGGTCACGGCGATGGTGTCGCCGAGCGTGCGCATCAGCAGCGGGCCCATGCCCACCACGGCCTCGACGATCGACGTCGGCTCCGGATGGAGCGGTTGCCGGCGCGCGAAGGCCAGGAGCGACCGGATCAGGCCCGCGCCACGGTCCGCCGCCTCCGCGATCATCGCGCGCATCTCGGCGCTGTGGGCAGGCAGGTCGTCGTCTGCGAGCGCTTCCGCGCCGCCGGCGATCACGGTGAGCAGGTTGTTGAAGTCGTGGGCGATCCCGCCCGTGAGCTGGCCGATCGACTCGAGCCGGGTCGCCTGCTCCCGCGTGCGCTCGAGCTCGCGCTGCGCCGTCACATCCGTCATGTAGCCGGTGAAGCCCTCGGGGGCAGGCGCGATCGTGATGTCGATCCAGCGTGCGGCGAACTTCGCGTAGTGCACCAGGTGGCTCGCGTGCCCGGTGCGGACCACCTCCTCGAACGCGCGCTCGAGCGCCGTGCCTTCGAGGTAGGGGTAGAGCTCCACGAGGGTGTGGTGGAGCAGCGCGTCGCGGTCGCGCCCCAGGATGGTGCAGGCACCGGGGTTCACGTAGGTGATGCGCTGGCCATGGTCCAGCAGGATCACGCCGTCGCCGATCGCCTGCAGCGTCTCCAGGTGCTCGCGCATCGTGCGCGCCGCCTGCTCCTGGGTGGAGCGAAGGTCCTCGATGTCGATGGCTGTCGACCACCATTGGGTGATGCCGCCGACCTTCATCGGCGCGGCCTGCACCACGTGGGTGCGGTAGTCGCCCGCGGCGTTCCTGTAGCGCGCCTCGTGGCTGAAGACGGTCCTGGACGTGACCCCTTCGAGGGTGGCCTGGCGGACCCTGTCCCGGTCGTCGGGGTGCACGGTCTCGAGCCACTCCTCGAGGTGCACCGGATCGATCCCCAGGTAGTCGTGCACCGCGTCGTTGGCGTAGGCGAGCGAGCCGTCCTGGGACATCAGCCACACCGGTGACGGGATGGACTCGGCGAGCGCCGCCGTGCGCGTCTGCTCCTCGCGCAGGCGCGCGGTCGTGCCCTCGAGCGCGAGTGCGGACGAGTCGCGCTCCTGGTGCGCGCGCGCCACCAGCTGCCGGCGCCGCAGATCTGCGACCCCCAGCACGGCGATGATGACGACGCCCGCCACCTGGAACGCGCGTGACACCTGATGCTCGGTCTCGGTGATGGTGAGCGACGCGGTCGAGGAGTGGTCGATCAGCTCGGCGGTGAGGATGCCGACGACGCTCGCGGCCGCGGTGCCGATCACCAGGGACATCCTGTCGGTCCGCATGGCGGCGATCACCAGCAGCGCGTACGCGATCGTCATGCCGATGGGGAACTGGATGGCGAGATCGATGAGGAAGGTGACGACGAGCCCTGCGGCGATGAGCGCGACGGGCACGACGATCCGCCGCTGGCGCTGTGCGGGCTCAGCCACTCGCGTCTCCCCTCAGAAGGAGCGAGAACCCCGGTTGTTCTCAGGAGTGATGCTAGTGGGCGGAGGCGCGCCTGCGCTGTGCGCGCGCGATGGCGTGTGCCATACTGGCCGCGATGCACACCGCGATCATCATTCCGTAGCGCGTCGGCGAACCCCTCCCGACGCGCAGCCTCCCGCACCCTGGGAGGCTTTTTTGTTGGGAGAGACGAGCCGACGGCACGAGCCGAGGAGCGACACGATGACGGATCTCACTGTGGAGGTCTACGACACCACCCTGCGCGACGGCGCCCAGCAGGAGGGCATGAACCTGTCCGTCGCGGACAAGATGACGATCGCGCCGCTGCTGGATCAGCTGGGCGTCGGCGTCATCGAGGGCGGATGGCCGGGCGCTGTGCCCAAGGACACCGAGTTCTTCCAGCTCGTCGCGAAGGAGCTGAGCTTCCGCAACGCCCAGTTCGCCGCGTTCGGCATGACGCGGCGCGCAGGCTCGACCGCCGCGGCCGACCCCCAGGTACGCGCACTGCTGGACTCCGAGGCTCCGATCCTCACGCTCGTCGCCAAGTCCGACGTGAGGCACGCCGAGAGGGCGTTGCGCGTGAGTCCTGACGAGAACCTCCGCATGATCGAGGAGACCGTCGCGTTCCTCGTCGGCGAGGGCCGCCGCGTGGTGCTCGACGCCGAGCACTTCTTCGACGGATACCGCTTCGATCCTGACTACTCGCTGCGCTGCCTTCTCGCAGCCGAGCGCGCTGGCGCGTCGACCCTGGTCCTGTGCGACACGAACGGCGGCATGCTGCCCGACGACGTCACACGGATCGTCGCCGATGTGCGCGCCAGGACGTCGGCCCAGCTGGGCATGCACGCCCACAACGACTCCGGCTGCGCCGTGGCGAACTCCATGGCAGCCGTCGCGGCCGGCGTCACCCACGTGCAGGGCTGCGTCAACGGGTACGGCGAGCGCACCGGCAACGCCGACCTCGTGGCCGTCGCCGCGAACCTCGAGATCAAGCGGGGGGCACGCGCGCTCGCACCCGGCGGGCTCGCCGAGTCGACCCGCATCGCGCATGCGATCGCCGAGGTCACGAACATCGCTCCCTTCGCACGGCAGCCGTACGTGGGCGCCTCCGCCTTCGCCCACAAGGCGGGCCTGCATGCCTCGGCCATCAAGGTCGATCCCGACCTGTACCAGCACACCGACCCGGCGCTCGTCGGGAACGACATGCGGATGCTCGTGTCCGAGATGGCGGGCCGTGCGTCGATCGAGCTGAAAGGCAAGGAGCTCGGCTACGACCTGTCGGGCCAGGGCGAGCTGCTGTCCCGCATCACCGAACGCGTCAAGCACGCCGAAGCCGCCGGGTACACGTACGACGCGGCGGACGCCTCGTTCGATCTGCTGCTGCGCTCCGAGCTGGGGCGGATGCCTCGCTACTGGGCGGTCGAGGAGTGGCGCGTGCGGGTCTCGTCGACGCCGGGCGACCCGACCGATGCCGGCGCGGAGGCCGTGCTCAAGCTGCGCGCCGGCGGGGGAGCGCGGCATCTGGTGGTCGGCGAAGGCAACGGCCCTGTGAACGCGCTCGACCATGCCCTGCGCACGGCGCTCGCCAAGGTCTACCCGGACATCGAACGGTTCGAGCTCACCGACTTCAAGGTGCGGATCATGGACGCGAGCCACGGCACCGATGCGATCACGCGCGTGCTGGTGACGACTGCGGACAACGAGACGGGCCGCTCGTGGGTCACCGTGGGCGTGGGGCCGAACGTGATCGAGGCCGCGTGGGAGGCGCTCACGGACTCGCTGTACTACGGCCTTGCCACGCACGAGGTGTCGCCGAACCCCTGACCGTGGCGGTGCGCGGCAGTCGGACGCTCAGGCGCCCGCGAGGTCTCCGCGCGCCCCGGCACGTGCACCGCTGTTCCACGTGTCGACCCATCGTGTGAAGTCCTCGAGCGGCATCGGCCGAGCGAGGTGGAATCCTTGCACGTGCGTGCACCCCATCTCCCGGAGCGCTTCCCACTGACCCTCGGTCTCCACGCCCTCCGCCGTGGACGACAAGCCAAGCCCGTCTGCCAGCTGCACCATCGACCTCACGACGGTGACCGACCGGTCGGACCGGGACATGCCGGCGACGAACGACCTGTCGATCTTGAGCTCCGAGAAGGGCAGGCGCGCGAGCTGCGACACCGACGAGTAACCGGTGCCGAAGTCGTCGACTGACAGCCCGAAACCTTCGAGTCCCAGCCGGGTCAGGGCTTCGAGCGAACCGACCGCGTCATCGACCGTGCTCGTCTCCGTCACCTCCAGCACCACGCGGCTGGGGGACACCTGCGCCGCGACGCAGGCGGCCATCAGCCTGTGCCTGAGCCGCGGATCGCCCAGCTCGGACGCCGAGACGTTGATCGACACGGTGAAGCCCGTCGGCACCGCCGCGGCGCTCAACCAGGTCAGGCACCTGCGCATGACCAGGTCCGTGAGCCGCGGCGCCAGGCCCAACCGTTCCGCATACGGCACGAAGGTCGACGGCGGCACCGCGCCCAGCGCTGGGTGGTTCCATCGGGCGAGCGCCTCCGCGCCGACGACCGTGCCGTCTTCGCAGGCCACCTTCGGCTGGAGGAAGACCTCGATCTCGTCATCCTGCAACGCCTTGCGCAGAGCGACCTGGAAGCCCAGGTAGCTCTGCCTCGCGAACGCCTCGGCAGAGCTCTCCTGCGGCCGCGGCTCAGCGATCGCGGAGTCGAGGACCGCTGCGACGTCGCCCCGACGGAACGGCTTCGGCAGCGCCCCGGCGTACGGCAGGCCCGATTCGATCGCGTAGGTGCGTGCCGAGTCCAGCAGAGCAGGCGCGGCGCCGGACGTGATCACCACTGCGGCGCGACACCGCTCCCGAGCCAGCCGCTGCAGCACGCTGAGGCCGTCCATGCCGGTCATCATCAGGTCGACGACCACGAAGCAGGGGCGCCACTGCCGGGCGATCGTGAAGAACTGCGCAGGATCCGACGTCGAACGCGCCTCGTAGCCGGCGCTTCGCGCGTGAGCCACCAGCATCGCGGCGACCAGCTCGTCGTCGTCGATCACGAGGACGCGCCGGCAGCCGGCTCCCGTCATGCCGGTGGCTCCGCACGGTCGAGCGCCGTCGTGATCCGCTCGGTCAGCTGCTCCGCGGTGTACGGCTTCGTCAGCAGGAGCACGCCGTCGTCGAGCCGACCGTTGTGCAGCACCACGTTCTCGGTGTACCCCGACGTGAACAGGACAGGCGTGTCGGGACGGCGTCGGAGGAACTCTTCGGCCAGATCCCGGCCTGTCATGCCGTCCGGCATGATCACATCGGTGAACAGCAGGTCCACCGGGCCGACGGTGTCGAGCAGCGCCAGCGCCTCCGGTCCGGACGGCGCGGCGTGCACTGTGTGGCCCAGGCTCCGCAGGCGTTCCGTGGCGAACGCCCGCACAAGGTCGTCGTCCTCAGCGAGCAGGATGGTGGCGGGTCTGATGGGTCTGAGCGGCGGCAGCCCGTTCACGAGCTGCACGGCGGGCGTGACCGACGGCGGCAGGTAGAGCTTGAAGGTCGTGCCCACGCCGGCTTCGGAGTAGGCGCTGATGTAGCCGCCGCTCTGCTTGACGAAGCCCCAGACCATGGCGAGGCCCAGGCCGGACCCCTTGCCGGTCGCCTTCGTGGTGAAGAAGGGCTCGAAGAGGCGCTCGACCTCCTCGGGGCCGATGCCGTGGCCCGTGTCGGAGACGTCGATCATGACGTAGTGCCCTGGGGTCGCCTCGGCGTGGGTGGCGCAGTAGTCGGCGTCGAGCTCGGCCTCCGTGGCGCCGATCGTGAGCCGACCGCCGTCGGGCATGGCGTCGCGGGCGTTCAGCACCAGGTTGAGAAGCGCATTGTCGAACTGTCCCGAGTCGACCATGATCGCAGGCAGACCGACGCTCGGCACGATGATCAGCTCCACGAGCTCGCCGAGCGTGCGCTTGAGCATCGGTGCGAGCCCGGACAGCCGATCCTCGAGATCCACCGCGCTGGGGCTCAGCGGCTGCTTGCGAGCGAACGACAGCAGACGGGCCGTCAGGTCTGCTCCGCGCTTCGCGGACTCGACCACGAGCTCGGCCATCTCGCGCGCCTCGTGTCCGACTGCGGGATCGTTGACCACCGCCTCTGCGCCGCCCAGCACCACCGTGAGCACGTTGTTGAAGTCGTGTGCGATGCCCCCGGTGAGGCGCCCCACGGATTCGAGCTTCTGTGCCTGCGACAGCTGCTCCGACAGTCGATGGATCTCGGTGACGTCGCGATGGAAGACCGAGAGCCCGCTCCGTGTGGGGGTGGCGGTGACGGAGAACCACCGGTTCAGGGCCTCGCTGAAGTACGTGAACGAGCTGGGGGTGCCCGTGCTCATCGCGATCTGGAGCTGTTCGGAGGCCTCGCGGTCCGGCTCGAAGCCGAACACGCTCCAGAACTCCTCTCCGACGACGTCGACGGAGAGCCGGTCGATCATCGCCTTGGCGGCCGAGTTCGCGTAGAGGATGCGCCATTCCCGATCGACCGCGTAGACGCCGTCGGTCGTCGACTCGAGGATGGTGGCGCGCTCGGCGGCAAGGTCCTCCGCTCGCTGGCGCAGCTCGCGGGTCGAGTCCACGTTGACCGTGGCTCCCCACCAGCGGATCACCGTGCCGTCCTCGTCGCGCTCCGGCTCGGCGCTGACGTGGAACCACTCGTACTCGCCGTCAGCCCTCCTGTACCTGTGCTCGATGTCGTACGTCGCGCCGGTGCGGATCGACGTCTCCCACGCCTCGGACACGCGATCGCGGTCGTCGGGGTGGATCATGCTCTTCCAGTGCTCGCCCTGCCCCGCCTCGGGCCCCGCACCGGTGAACGTGCGCATCGCCTCGTTGGCGTACTCGATCTGGCCGTCGGCGCCCGCGCTCCAGACGGCGAAAGGGACCGCGGCCGTCAACGCCGCGAAGCGGCGCCGCGTGCGCTCGAGCTCTGATTCAGCGGCCGCCCATCGGGTGATGTCCTGGACGGAGCCGTGGACGAGCGTGCGTCCATGCTCGTCCATCTGCAGCGGGTCTCCCATGATGACGACTCGCTTGAGCGTGCCGCTGCCTCCGGTGAACTCGAACTCCTCGCGAAAAGGGCTGCCGGTCTCGAGCGCCGCGGTGAAGGTGCTGAGGACCCGGGTGCGCTCGTCCTCGGCGATGAGCCCGAGCGCGGTGTCGACGTCGGTGGGGGTGAAGGGGCGTCCTTCGACGATCTCTGCGGCGCGTTCGTGCCACGTGACAGTCTGCGCCTCGGGGTCGAAGGTCCATGTGCCGATCGGCGCGATCAGTGAGGCGGTGTCGAGCATCCGGCTGTCGCGTTCGTGAGCATGCTCGGCGGAGCGCAGCGCGACGACGAGGCGTGCGTTCTCCTCCGTGCGCCGCAGTGCGAGCAGGCTTGCGGCGCCGGACAGCACGATCAGCACGATGGCGGTGAGGTGGGAGAACGCGACCGGTCCGCGATCATAGGCCGAGTTGGACAGCTCGCTCGTCATCATCGACGCCGCGATCACGGTGGCCGTGGCCCCCGTGAGATACACGGCCAAGCGGGAGCGTGTGAAGGCGGATGCGAGCACGACCAACGCGTACATCGACGAGATGTCGTACCCGCGTGGGAGCCAGAGGTCGGTGAGGAGGATCGCAAGGAGCGCGGCGTTGATGAGGATCGCGATGACCGCGGGATGCGGGCGCACAGCGGTGGGCCGTATGCCCGTGCGCGCCGAGACGGCCGTGCCACGGCGGGGGTCCTGCGTGCTGGGACCAGCGGTCCCTCCCTCAGCGGACGGCGCCATGCGGCCATGCTACCGAGGGTCTTGCGAGGCGGGCAGGACCTTGTGACGAGGTGGGCACCCAGGCTGAGAGGGGTCAGTCCGGGGTGCCCACCCCGTCGGTGAGTGCCCTACTTCGCGTCGGTCCGTCGGCGGCGTGTGATGAGCAGGCCCGCTCCGAGGACGAGTGCTGCGATCGTGGCTGCGATCGCGAGGGACGGTGAGGCGCCGGTCTGTGCCAGCTGCGAGGTGCCCGCCGCTGGCGTGTCGGCGAGGACGACTGTCGCGGTGGTGGCGGCGGTCGCGGAGGGAACCGTGGTCGACTGGGGGCTCGAGGTGGGCGTCGGCGTCACGGGTGTCGCGGCGGGCGCCTCATCCTCCGAGGCGAGCTCGCTCGAGGTGGGAGATGCCGACGGCGTCGTCTCGGCGGGTGCGGATTCGGACGGGGTGGTCTCGTGCGGTGTGTCGGCCGCGGGAGCCGTGTCGGTGGGAGCCGGCTCGTCGGATGCCGCCGGCGCGCTTGAGGCGTCGTCCGACGGGGACGGAGACGTGGGTCCCTCCGGCTGCGCGGGAGTCGTGGCGCACGGGCAGTCCGCAGGCGCCGTCGGCGTCGTCGTGGGAGCCGTCGTCGGAGCGGACGAGTGGCCGTCGCACGGCGTGCTGGGCTTCGTCAGCTCAGGGTTGTCGACGACGACGGGTGTCCCGTCATCGCCGTCCTCGACGTGGGCGGAGGACCCGTCGCAGAGCACCGTCATGGTGAAGGAGGCGGAGGCGCTGACGGTGATGGTCGTGGTGATGGCGTAGCTCTGCGCATCCACGGCGGTGACGGTGCCGTCGACCGTCGCGCTGACGACGATCTGAGTGCCGTCGGGCGTCACCTGCACCGCGTGGGGCGAGTGGCCCGTGGCGATGGTGGTGATCTGCGCTCCCGTGCTCGCGTCGAGCACCACGACGCCATCGAGGTCGGGCGAGGCGACGAGGAGCGTCGCGTCGCCGTCGGTCAGGGCGAGGCCGCGTGCGTCCGCCCCGTGGGGGAGCCGGAAGGATGCGACGGTGGTCCCGGTGCGTGCGTCGACCTTCTTGACCTTGCCGGAATGCATCTCGCTGACCCACAGGACGCTTCCGTCGGCCGAGGCGACGACGTCGTACGGAGAGGAGAACCCCGTGTAACGCGACACCACGTGGGTCGAGGTGTCGATCTTGCTGACGGTGCTATGGCTGTCGCCGCTCGCGACGAGCGCCGCGCTGCCGTCCGCGGTGAAGGAGATGCTCGACGCGGCGCCGGACGCGACGGTGGCCGTGATCTCGTGGGTCGCGGTGTCGACGATCGCGATGTCGCTCTGTGCGCTCGCGGCGGCGTGGGCGACGAGCGAGCCCCGCCCTGTCGACGCGCCCGTGCTGGCGTGCGCGAATGCGGAGGCGGCGACCACGACCCACGCCTGCGAGCCGTCGGGCGTCACCGCGATGCTGGACTGGGCACCTCCGACGGCGATGGCGGAGGTCGCCATCCCGGTGGCGAGGTCGTTGACGGAGATCGCGCCGCCGGCGCCGTCCGTGATGAAGGCGGTGGTGCAGTCCGGGGTGATGGCGATCTGGTGGTCTGCGGGGCTTGCGGGAGTGGGCTCGGTCTCGCAGGCGGCTGCAGGTGATGCGACGAGCGCGGCGGCGCTGGCGAGCGCGAGCATCATGGTGGGGCGTGGACGGAGGTGCATGGCTTTCCCTTCGGATGACGTGCCACCAGCGAGGATGGGCTTGGCACGGCACCGAAACTGTGGCACAGGATGTCGGGAATGCGCCCGTATGTCCGTATTGCTGTGGAGAACTCGTCCGGTCAGAGGTGACGCGTGCGTGCGGCGCTCCTCGAACAGGGCAGGATGGACCCATGCATGGCGAGTACAAGGTCCCTGGCGGCAAGCTCGTCGTCGCCGACGTCGAGGTGTCGGAAGGCGATTCCCCCAGGCTCACGAGCGTCGTCGTCTCCGGGGACTTCTTCATGGAGCCCGCTGAGGCGATCCTCGAGATCAACGCGGCGCTCGCGGGGCTGCCGGTCTCCACAGCGGTCGGGCCCATGGCGGAGGCTGTCGCCCACGCGACCGCCGGCGCCACCATGGTCGGGTTCAGCCCGGAGGCCGTCGCGATCGCGGTGCGGCGCGCGCTGGGCCACGCGACCAGCTGGCACGACCACACGTTCCAGGTGATCCATGACGCCCCCCGCGCGCCCCACATGCAGATGGCGCTGGACGAGATCCTCAGCCAGGAGGTCGCCGCGGGCCGTCGCGGTCCGACGCTGCGCGTGTGGGAGTGGGAGCGCAACGCCGTCGTGATCGGGTCCTTCCAGTCGTTCAGGAACGAGATCGACGTGGAGGGGGCCGCGCGTCACGACGTGACGGTGACCCGCCGCGTCTCCGGCGGGGGCGCGATGTTCATCCAGCCGGGCAACACCATCACGTACTCGCTGTCGGTGCCCGCCTCGCTGGTGGAGGGGCTCAGCTTCGAGCAGTCCTACGCCTTCCTCGACGACTGGGTGCTCGGGGCGCTGCGTGAGCTGGGCATCGACGCGACGTACGTGCCGCTCAACGACATCGCGTCGCCAGCCGGGAAGATCGCCGGCGCCGCCCAGAAGCGGTATGCAGCGGGCGCGGTGCTGCACCACGTCACGATGGCCTACGACATCGATGCCGATGCGATGCTGGACGTGCTGCGGATCGGCAGGGAGAAGCTGTCGGACAAGGGCACGAAGAGCGCCAACAAGCGTGTGGACCCGCTCCGCAGCCAGACAGGCATGCCGCGCGACGAGGTGATCGAGGCGTTCCTCGCGCACTTCGCGTCGCGCTACGCCACCGTGGCGGGAGAGGTGACGGCAGACGAGGTCGCACAGGCCGAGGGCATGGTCGAACGGAAGTTCGGCACGCAGGAGTGGATCAGGCTGGTCCCGTAGGCGAGGTCAGAGGCTGACGCCCACAAGGGTGCCGATGCCGTAGGTGACCGCCATCGCGATGGCGCCTCCGAGGATGTTGCGGAGCACCGCCTTCGTGGGCGGGGACTTCGCGATGTACGCCGACACGTATCCGGTGATGGCCAGGGCGGCGATCACGAGGACGAACGTCAGCGGGATGCGCCACCCTGCAGGCGGCAGGGTCGTCGTGAGGAGCGGCGTCAGGCCGCCGATCGTGAAGGCGATGATTGAGGCGACGCCGGCGGCCCACGGGTTCGTGAGGTCGTCGGGATCGATTCCCAGGTGCATGCGCGCGTGGATGTCCAGCGGGTCCTTCGCCATCTGCTCGGTGGCGGCCGCGCGTGCGGTGGCCTCGCTCATGCCCGTGTCCATGTTGAGCCGTACCAGCTGCTCGCGCTCCCATTCCGGGCGCGCGCGCTGCCAGATCCGCTCGCGGTCCAGCAGCGCCTCCTCGGCGTCGCGCTGGGCGGACACCGACACGTATTCGCCCACGCCCATGGAGAGCGCGCCACCGACGATGCCCGCGATCGCGGTGATGATGATGATGTGCAGGTCCGTGGTGGCCGCGGCGACGCCCACGAGCATCGCGGCGATGGAGACGATGCCGTCGTTCGCGCCGAGAACCCCCGCGCGCAGCCAGTTGAGGCGCGACGACATCGCCTCCTCGTCCGGGCCGGCGAAGATGTCTGGGCGGTGGGTGTCGCGTGCCATGGGTGAAGGGTAGGGCCGTGCGGTGCATACCGCCAGGCAGTTGAGGCTTGGCTTACCTGGCACAGGCTCCGCGTCGCGGTCTCACGCGGACGGGCGTGCTCCCATGATCGCCGTGCCCACCCGCACCATGGTGGCGCCCTCGGCGACCGCCCACTCGAGGTCCCCGGACATGCCCATGGACAGCTCCCACGCCTCGCGGAGGTCGTAGCGTCCGCGCTCGGACTCGATCAGCGCCGTGTCGCGGATCTCGCGCAGGACGCGGTACCCCGCGCGCACGGCCGCCTCGTCGGGGGAGTTCAGGCCGATGGTCATGAATCCCGTCACCGTGAGCATGGGCAGCGCCTGGACGGCCGACGCGAGCGCGAGCGCCTCCCCGGGCGCGATGCCCGCCTTCGACTCCTCGCCGGAGACGTTGACCTGGACCATCACGTCGAGGTCCTTCTCGCGTTCGAGCGCGAGCCTCGACAGCCGTTCGGCGAGCGCGAGCGAGTCGACCGTCTGGATGCACGTGGCATGCTCGACCGCGATCTGCGCCTTGTTGCGCTGCAGCTGGCCGATCACGTGGACGGTCGCCCCGGCCGCGGCAAGGACCGCGCCCTTGATCGCGAGCTCCTGCATGCGGGACTCGCCGACGAGCGTGCCGCCTGCCTGCACGACGGCACGGGCCGCGTCGGCATCCCACGTCTTCGTGGCCACCAGCAGGCGCACGCCGGCTCCGGCGCGCCCGCACGACGCCTCGGCCACGTGGATGCGTGCCTTCACCGCGGCCAGCGCGGCCCCGGGGTCCCAACCGGGGGTGGGCGGCTTGAGGTCCATCAGCTCTCCTTCGCGATCGGGGCGACCACCGCGCCCGTGAGTCGGATCAGATCGGCGGGGGCGAGCGAGATGTCCAGGCCGCGTCGTCCGCCGGACACGTAGACCTCGTCGAAGAGTTCCACCGTCTCGTCGATCGCCGTCGGGTGGGCGTTGCGCTGGCCGAGAGGGGAGATGCCTCCGACGACGTAGCCTGTCGCCCTCTCGGCCGCCCTGGGCTCCGCCATCTCCGCGCGCTTGGCGCCGAACGCCTTGGCCAGCGCCTTGAGGTCCAGCATCCCGCCGACGGGCACGATCCCGACGCACAGGCGGCCGTCGACCTCCGAGCAGAGCGTCTTGAAGACCTGCTCGGGCTCGACGCCGAGCGCGACGGCGGCCTCCATGCCGTAGCTGAGGTCGGAGGCAGGGTCGTGCTCGTACTCATGCACGCCGTGCGCCACCCCGGCTTCGATCAGCGCGTGGATGGCGGGCGTGCTTCCACCGGCGTCGTGCTTGCGGGACATGGGGACCATTCTGTCCCGTCCGCGTCCATGGATGTCGCCGTCCTCTCATCTGGTCGTCGCCCGCGTGCGCAGCGACAGCCTGACGCTCGATCCCGGCTACCGTATGCGGGTGGCAGACGAGACTCTCACCAAGGTCGACATGTGGACCGATGGCGCATGCAAGGGCAACCCTGGACCGGGCGGATGGGGCGTCCTGATGCGCTCCGGCGGCCGAGACAAGGAGCTCTTCGGGGGCGAGAAGGTCACGACCAACAACCGCATGGAGCTCATGGCGGTGATCGAGGGCCTCAAGACCCTGAATCGGCGCTGCGACGTCACGCTGCACGTCGACTCCCAGTACGTGAAGAACGGCGCCCAGTCCTGGATGAAGGGCTGGAAGCGCAACGGCTGGAAGACGTCGAACAAGCAGCCCGTCAAGAACGTGGAGCTGTGGCAGGCGCTCGACGAGCAGCTGCAGCGCCACGACATCACCTGGGTATGGGTGAAGGGCCACGCGGGTGACCCGGGTAACGAGAAGGCGGACGAGCTCGCGAACCGCGGCACCCCCAGGCCCTGAGCATGACGCCGTTCTCGCCGGATCGGATCGGCCGCAGGCGTGGCGCGCGGACGTCGGTCGACGGGAGGCCGCGCCCGTGAACGGCAGGCCCGCCGCGATCGGCGCGCTCGTGCTCACCTCGATCCTGTGGGGAACCACCGGCACCGCCGCCACCTTCGCACCGGACGCCGGCCCGCTCGCGATCGGCGCCGCCGCCCTGGGGATCGGCGGACTGCTGCAGGCGGCGATCGCCGTGCCGGCACTGCGCCGCGGTCGCGCGAGCCTCCGTGCGTCCTGGCGCATCGTCGCGGTGGGTGGGCTCGCGGTCGCCGTGTATCCGCTGGCGTTCTACTCGTCGATGCACCTGGCAGGCGTCGCGATCGGCACGACGGTGTCGTTGGCGTCCGCGCCGCTCGCTGCGGGAGCGCTCGAGAGGGCGGTCGACGGGACTCGGCTCACGCGGGCGTGGCTGGTCGCGGCCGCCGTCGGCGCCGTGGGCGCCGGCCTGCTGAGCGCGTCGGACGTCCACGGAGGCTCTGACGGGTCCACGCTGTGGGGCATCCTGCTCGGCCTCGTCGCGGGCTGCACGTACGCGACGTACTCGTGGGCCGCGCGACGGCTCATGCAGGCGGGCACGCCGCGCGCCGCGTCGATGGGCGCGGTGTTCGGGCTGGGCGGACTGCTGCTGGTGCCCGTGCTGCTCGTCACAGGTGCGCCGCTGGTGGCCACCCATGCGGCGTTCGCGGTCGCTGCCTACATGGCGCTCGTGCCCATGTTCGTGGGGTATGTGCTGTTCGGCTTCGGGCTCGCGAAGGTGGGTGCGAGCACTGCGACGACGATCACCCTGCTCGAGCCCGCGGTGGCGGCAGTGCTCGCGTTCATGGTCGTCGGCGAGCGGCTCGGTCCGCTCGGATGGCTGGGCCTCGCGTTGATCGCGGTGGTGCTGGTGATGCTCGCGGTCGCGCCGGGGACCACCGATGTAGAGACAGGGGAGCCGGAGCTGGAGTCCCGCCTCTAGCCGTGCGCGGGCGGCCCCTCGCTGCCCGAGAGCAGTCCCTCCCAGATCGGCCGGGCGGCCGACGCCTCGTCGGGCAACGGCTCACCTGCCAGGATCGCGCGCGTGAGGAGCACATGGCGCGCCACGAAGTCCAGCTGGGTGAGGCCCGAACTCGTCATGTGCTCCGCGCCCAGCGCATCGTCCGCGCGGGCGTACGCCCGATCGATCGCGTCTGCGAGCGAGGCGGCGTCGCCCGGCTCGCAGTACTCGGCGACGTCGCCCGCGTACAGCTCGATGCCTCCGGTCCGCGTCACCACCAGCGGCAGCCCGGAGGAGAGCGCCTGGAGGACGGTCGTGGCGCCTGAGGCGTGGTCGTTCTCGGCGAGGGGCACCACCACCACGTCCGCGTCCGCGTACTCCTTCCGCATTCCCGCGGAACCGTGCGCCTGCCTCACGGTGACGTTGGCGTGCGCGGCGAGACGACGAGCGCGGCGCCGCTTCGACAGCACGACCACGTCGAGCCCGGGCCGAAGGGCCGCGGCCTCGCCGAGGACCTCCCAGTCGCGGTCGCGGTCGTTCCCGGGCGCTACCACCCTGGGCCGGCGCCCTGGCGTGCGCGCAGCTGCCTCGCGTGCCTCGGTGCGCAGGGGGATCCCATAGGGCACGAGCCGCGCGGAGTCCGGGAAGTCGCGGGCTGCCGCCTCGAGGTTCACGGGGGAGTGCACGGTGTGCACGGTGCTGGTGCTGAGGAGCCGGCCCGCGACACGGCGCCGCACCGGGTCCCAGCGCTCGAGCCGTGCCCAGAGCCACACCGACTGGGCGATGACGGGAAGGTCGCGTCGAAGCAGGCCCGCGCGCTTGAGCGCGCCGATGGCGAGGTGCTCCTTCTCCGTGTGTGTCCAGACGATGTCCGCCGCAGCGATCGCGGCGCGGTTCCGGTAGGCGTGGAGCAGATCGAATCCGAGGATCAGCTTCATGCCCTGGCGGATCGTCGAGACGAGCCTCGACTCCGGGGCATCGGTGGAGTGCCGCATCGTGAACCAGAGCCCTGCGTCGCCGTACCCGTAGGGGCCCGGGTACTGGGGTCCGAAGGGTGCCGGATCGGGTGTCGGGTACTGGCCGTGGTTGAGATGCACGTGCACGGTCGGCGCGTCGCTGCTGGGGGCCAGGGAGTCGGCGCTGTCGGACATCGGAACCCTCCCGGTCGGGGTGGTCGTGCTCGGTTGGTGCCTACCGTAACAGTCGGCCTTCCGGCGAAGAAGGGGTGAGCCGCCACGCCGGCAGGCGTCCTTCGCGGCTCGCGCGTGGCCACGCTGCGGCGCCCGCTACCCTGCCTGAGTGACCACAGCACCGCTCCCGTCGACCATCGCGGCGACGGTCGAGCACTCGCTCGAGATCAAGCGGTCCGTGTTCCTCGCCCATCTGGAGCCGGTGAGCTCGGTGGACGAGGCCGACGTTGTGATCGCCGCGATCCGCAAGGAGCGCTGGGACGCGAGGCACCACTGCACGGCGTTGGTCGTCGGGCCGCATGCGGACCGGCAGCGCTCGAACGACGACGGCGAGCCGGCCGGCACCGCCGGCGTGCCGATGCTCGAGGTGCTGCGGCATCGTGACGTCACCGACGTGGTCGCGGTCGTCACCCGATGGTTCGGCGGCACGTTGCTCGGCGCGGGTGGCCTGGTCCGCGCGTACGGGAGCGCGGTGTCCGAGGCGCTGGACCGGGCGGTCCTCGTGGAGCGCGTGCGACTCGCTCGCGCCACCGCGGAGGTTCCGCACGCCGACGCGGGACGCGTCCTCGCATTCCTCCATCAGTGGGCCGACGGTCACGGCTCCGTGCTCGACGAGCCGGAGTACGCCGCCGTCGCACGGCTCACGGTCCGTGTGCCGCCAGAGCTCATCGCCACGCTCGAGGCGGACCTCGCGGCGTTCACCTCGGGCGGCATCGTCCCCGTGGTCGGCGAGACCGTGGTGATGGACCGACCAGCCAAGGCGGGTTGACGTTGCCGAGCCGGGTGAATGCTGCCACTGCCGCGCCGCTGCTCGTGCTGGCCGGCCTGGTGTGCCAGGAGGCGGGTGCGTCGATCGCCGTGCTGGTCTTCCCCGACGCGGGGCCCGTCGGGATGGTGGCGCTGCGCCTGCTGTTCTCCGCGGTCGTCCTGGTGCCGCTGGCCTGGCGTGGTCTGCGGGCGGGGGTGCTCACCCACTGGCGTGTGCTCGTCGGCTACGGGCTGGCGCTCGCCGCGATGAACGTCGTCTTCTACCTTGCGATCGACCGGATCCCGTTGGGGATCGCCGTGACCATCGAGGTGCTGGGGCCTCTGACGCTGAGCGTGGTGAAGAGCCGCAGCCTTCGCGGCCTGCTGTGGGCGGTGATGGCGGCGGTCGGGGTCGTCCTGCTGGGCGGCACCGCGCACGATCTCGATCCTCTGGGCGTGCTGTTCGCCGTGGCGGCCGCCGTGCTGTGGGCGGTGTACATCCTCATGGCCAGGTCCGCAGGCGCTGCGCTTCCCGGCGTCACCGGACTCGCGGCGGCGATGTCCCTCGGAGCGGTCGCCACGTTGCCGTTCGCGCTCGCGGTCACCGGGTCGGCCCTGCTGCATCCGCGCGTGCTCGCCCTCGGATTCGCTGTCGCGGTGCTGTCGTCGGCCATCCCGTACGGCATCGAGATCTCCGCCCTCCGTCACCTGCGGCCCGAGACGTTCGGCGTGCTGATGGCGCTCGCGCCCGCCGTGGCCGCGCTCGCGGGCCTGGTGCTGCTGGGCCAAGCGTTGACGTGGGGAGTGGTGGTGGGGATCGCGCTCGTGAGCCTCGCAGGTGCCGGAGCGGTGGTGTCGGCGACCCGTCCGCGATCCGGTCAGGCACCAGAGGTGGAGCCGATCCCGCCCTCGCCGGTCTGATCGCGCGTGGCGTTCCGCTGCTGGAGAGGCCGCAGGTCTTCCGCATGGGTCAGGCGCACGCGATCATCGACTCGTTCGACAAGGGCGTGCGTCTCTGGGTGCAGGGTCGCGGCTTACCCTGGCTCCATGCGGGCAGACGATCTCCTCGAGGGCCCCCGCGGGCGGCGCACGTGCCTGGAGCTGGCGCTCGCCTGGGGTGAGGTCGCGGGTGGGACGGACGAGTTGGCGCGCGCGGTGTTCGCGATGGCGCAGCAGCTCGACGTCGGCGCCGGGTCGTCACGCGTGGTGTTCACCATCGCGGCCGGTGGCGGGAGCTTCGAGCGCGCGAACCCGGAGCCGACGCCCACGCCCGGCGACGTCGTGTCCGCGTGGGCCGCGCTGCCGATCGGCTCCGTGGATGCGGCTGTCCTGCATGCGGCGGTGGTCACCTCCGTGGACCGGGCCCGCTACTGGCAGGAGCCCGACGGCGAGGACGTCCTGCTTGCGGTGCCTCTCGTCCGGCCGCAGATCGCGCGCGTGGCCGCCGAGATCGCTTCGGCTCCCGCTGCCCGCTGGTGGGACGCCCCTGCGGCCCGGGACGAGCAGTGGCGCGTGGACTTCGGGTACGGGGCCGACGGTGCTGCCGCGGCTCCCGAGCGCACGCGGCCTGCGCGGGCGGTGCTCACGCGGTGGCAGGAGCGGACGCTTGCCCGCGAGGCGAAGGCGGGGCGAGACGCCGCTGCGGGCGAATGGTCGGGCCCGTGGTGGTCCATCCCGCCCACGGGTCTCACGCGGACGACGCGCTCCACCGGGGCTCGCGGACCGGCGGGCCTCGCCTGGGTGGAGGACCGGCTCGGGTGGCGCCGCGCCACCGTGAGCCGTGTGCCGGTGCGCGAGGAGCTGCGCGTGTACGAGGTCGACGGGGTGGAGGCGTGGTCCGAGCTGTGCCGCCGCTACCCGCTCGAGGTGACGGCGTCGCGGAGGCGCACCTGGGCGCTCGCGACGGGCTCCGCGTCACGGTGGGTGATCCCCGACTGGGCGCGCGTGGCCCGCGATTACGACGCGGTCCACCTCACCGTGCTCGGCTACATGCGTGCCGCGACGCGAGCCATTCCTCTGGCCGAGGGCATCGCGACTGTGATCGCCGGCTGGAGCCCCGACGAGACGTGGTGGCTGACCGACGTGGTCGCTGACCCGTCGTCCCTCGAGCGGTGGGCTGCGGTGGGCGACGGCGAATGGGTGCCTGCTCAGGTGTGACGCACGTAGGCGTTGGGGGACTTGCCCTCGCCCGCCGGACGTGATTTGACCTGGTAGTCGGGGTGGGCCTTCATCAGGTCGGTGAGCTTTCCGTAGCCCCACGTGCGCGAGTCGAAGTCGGAGGCGAGCCGGGACAGGTTGCTCCCGACCGCGCCGAGCTGGGCCCAGCCGTCGTCCCCGGCTGCCGCGTCGACGGCCTCCTCGAGAAGGCTCGACAGGCGTCGGTCCTCCCTGAGGGACGTCTTCGCCGTCTCGGCGGGCGGGGCCTTGGGCGGTTCGAGGTTCTCCACGTAGATGAACGTGTTGCAGGCCGCCACGAACGGCTTGGGCGTCTTGCGCTGCCCGAAGCCGTACACCGTCAGCCCCTCCTCGCGGATGCGGGCGGCGAGCCGGGTGAAGTCGCTGTCGCTCGACACCAGGCAGAAGCCGTCCACGCGCCCCGCATGCAGCAGGTCCATCGCGTCGATGATGAGCGCGCTGTCCGTGGCGTTCTTGCCGGTCGTGTAGCTGAACTGCTGGATCGGCTGCACGGAGTTCTCGAGCAGCTCCGACTTCCACGACGCCAGCTGCGTCGAGGTCCAGTCGCCGTAGGCGCGCCGGACGCTGGCGGTGCCGTACTTCGCGATCTCCGCGAGCAGGCGCTCGATGTGCTTGGCGCTCGCGTTGTCGGCGTCGATCAGCACCGCGAGGCGTGCTCCCTCTGCAGGGTCGGACATGGTTCCCCTTCCGTGGGCCTGACCTCGACCCTAGTCGTCGTCGTGGTGCGGGCGTCGCGCGGTGGCTCGGCGCGGATGGGTACATGGTTGTCGCCTTCGGGGCACATGGTTGTCGACGCTCATGCACCCGAACCGACACTGGCTGACTCGTCAGATGCAGCGAACTCCAGAAACCGACACTGGCTCACCCCGAAGGCGACGCTCATGCACCCCGTTCGGGGTGCTACTGCGGGCCGACGTGCAGCAGCTCGAGCACCGGTGCGCCGGCCTCGTCGGACGCCTCGAGGTCGACCAGCGCGGTGATCGACCAGTCGTGATCACCGTCGCGGTCGTCGATCACCTGGCGCACCAGCCAACGGCCCGCGGGCAGCGTCGCGTCGGGCGTCGCCGCGAGGGCGGCCCGCGCCACGCCGATGCAGTGGTCGCCGCCCGGCTCCACGAACGTGAGCAGCGTGGCGGCGCGAGCGTTGGGGCCGATGCCGATCGCGTCGTCGCCCTGGGCCACGAACAACGGGTCGAGCGCGTCGCGCCACGCGTCGGCGTTCCAGCCGGCGCCGTCGTCGAGCGCGCCGAGCGCCGTGTAGTCCTCGCGTGCGGCGAGCTCGATCCGCCGGAACATCGCGTTCGCGACGAGCCGCCGCAGCACGCGGGGGTTGCCGGACATCGGACGCGCAGGGCCCGCGAGAGGCGCAGCGGGGGAGGTCGAGTCTGCGTCGTCCGTGATCACCGCGTCGGGGTTCATGAGCCGTTCCCACTCGTCGAGCAGAGACGAGTCCGTGGCGCGTACCAGCGCGCCCAGCCACTCGGTGATGGCGACCACGTCGTCGGTGCGGTGCTCCTCGGGCACTGTCTGCCGCAGGGCCCGGTACGCCTCGGCGAGGTAGCGCAGCACCACCCCCTCGGTGCGCTCGAGACCGTACGCCGAGATGAGGTCGCCGAAGGACATCGCCTTCTCGAGCATGTCCCGCACGACCGACTTGGGGGAGAGCTCGGCGTCCAGGATCCACGGATTCGATCGACGGAAGGTGAGGAAAGCAGGTTCCAGCAGATCCGCGAGCGGGCGCGGCCACGTGATGTCCTCGAGCAGCTCCATCCGCTCCTCGTACTCGATGCCGTCTGCCTTCATCGCCGCCACGGCCTCGCCGCGCGCCACGTTCTGCTGAGCGAGCAGCAGCTGACGCGGATCGGACAGCGTCGCCTCGATCACCGACACGACGTCCAGCGCATGGTCCGGCGCCTCGATGTTGAGGAGGTCCATGGCGGCGAGCGCGAAGGGGGACAGCGGCTGGTTGAGCGCGAAGCCACGGGGAACGTCCACCGTCAGGCGTACCGACGGACGCTCGCCGCGCGGATGGGCGGCGTCGGGTACGCGGATGTGCTCGACGACGCCCGCCACGCGCAGCGAGCGGTAGATCCTCAGCGATTGACGGATGTGCGCGGACTTCTGCGCGTCCGTCTCGTGGGTCGAGTCGAGCAGATGCATCATCGCGAGCACCGGGTCCTCGGCCTCGCGGTCCAGCCATGGGTTCGGGATGCCGCGCGCGAGGATGTTGAGCACCATCGCGTGGGTCACGGAGAATCGGCTCACCAGCGCCTCGGGCTCGGCGTCCCGGAGGCGCTCGAACGTGGCGTCGGTCCAGTTCACGGACCCTGCCGGCGCGCTCTTGCGGACGATCTTCTTTCGCTTCTTCGGGTCGTCGCCCGCCTTGGCGAGCGCCTTGCGGTTCTCGATGACGTGGTCGGGCGCCATCGCGATCACGTCGCCCTCGGTGTCGAAGCCGGCGCGCCCCGCGCGGCCCGCGATCTGATGGAACTCGCGTGCGGTCAGGTGGCGCATGCGTTCGCCGTCGTACTTCACGAGCGAGGTGAGCACCACGGTCCGGATCGGCACGTTGATGCCGACGCCGAGCGTGTCCGTGCCGCACACCACCTTGAGCAGGCCCTGCTGCGTGAGCCGCTCGACGATCCGGCGGTACTTGGGGAGCATGCCGGCGTGATGGACCCCGATGCCCGCGCGCAGGAACTTGCTGAGCGTCTTGCCGAACCCGGTGCCGAAGCGCACGCCGTCCAGCGCCTCGACGATGCGTGCCTTCTCCTGCTTCGAGGAGACGTTCATGCTCAGGAGTGCCTGGGCGCGGTCGACTGCGTCCTTCTGCGTGAAGTGGACGATGTAGACGGGCGCCTTGCCGGTCTGGACCAGGCGTTCGACCACCTCGGGCAGCGGTTCGACGAGGTACTCGAATGACAGCGGCACGGGTCGCTCGGCGGTCGTCACCTGCGCGACGGCGCGGTCGGACCGCGACTCGAGGTCCTTGACCAACCATGTCGTGTCGCCGAGCGTGGCAGACATCAGCACGAACTGCGTGTGCGGCAGCTCGAGCAGGGGCACCTGCCATGCCCAGCCGCGCTGCGGGTCGGAGTAGAAGTGGAACTCGTCCATGACGACGAGCGACGCGTCGGTGGCGTCGCCGTCGCGCAGGGCCAGGTTGGCGAGGATCTCGGCGGTGCAGCAGATGATCGGCGCGTCGGGGTTCACGGCGGAGTCGCCGGTCATGAGTCCCACGTTCGCGGAGCCGAACAGGTCGATCAGCGCGAAGAACTTCTCGCTCACCAGCGCCTTGAGCGGTGCGGTGTAGAACGTGCGTCCACCGGCCCCCGCCCGGTGCGCGGCGAGCGCCGCGAAGTGCGCACCCGCGGCGACGAGGGACTTGCCCGAGCCGGTCGGCGTCGCGAGGATCACGTGGCTCCCGGAGACGATCTCCATCAGCGCCTCGTCCTGGTGCGGGTACAGCGCCAGGCCGGACTCGGCCGCCCACTCGGAGAACGCCTCGTACAACGCATCGGGGTCGGGCGCGACGCCCGCCGCGGGTGAGGGCAGGCGTGCGATCAGGGGCGCATCGGTGTGGGTCATCGAGTCCATTGTCCCGTCTCGGGCTGACAGGGGCTCACCTCCGAGCGTCCCGGGCTGACAGCGGCTCACCTCCGAGCGTCCCGGGTATGTGAGTGCCGCTTCTGAGAGCTGGCCGCGTCTGACGGGTGAATCAGTGTCGCGAGTCAGCGTCGCGCAGGGCGGTGATCGCCTCCAGTAGCCGATCGCGCACCGCTGCTCCCCGCTCCGCGAACTCGCGCTGTCGCTCCACGTACTCGCGCTTGCCTGCGGGCGTCTCGATCGCGATCGCCTCCAGTCCGTAGGACGATACGTCGTAGGGCGACGCCTGCATGTCCACCCGACGCACGTCCAACGCGAGCTGGAACGCGTCCAGGACCAGGGACGACGGGACGGCAGGGGTGAGCTTGAGCGCCCACTTGTAGACGTCCATGTTCGCGTGGAGGCAGCCGGGCTGCTCCATGGCGGGCTGCGTCTCACGGGTCGGCAGCAGCTCGTTGAGCGGTGCGGCCTCCGGCGTGAAGAAGCGGAAAGCGTCGAAGTGGGTGCAGCGGATCGGGTGGGATTCGACGACCGCGTCGGTCGCGGCGGCGCCCAGTCTCAGGGGCAGCGGATGCCGTCGGTCGTCGCCGTCCATGCGGTAGACCATGGCCCACTCGTGCAGCCCGAAGCAGCCGAACGAGGCTGTTCGCGTCGCGGTGCGCTTGAGCAGCGTCTCGACGTAGCCCACCGTGCTGGCCCGCGCGTCCATGAACGCCTCGACGTCCACGATCGTCCGTCGGCCTGAGGTCCAGTAGAACCGCCAGTCCGCGTGCTCGTCGGCGTCCTGCAGTGCGACGCCGACGCCGGGGTGCCAGCGGCGCAGGTGCGACGGCTTGGTCGCGTAGTACTCGTACAGGAAGTCCTCGATGGCGTGCCGCTCACCGCGGGATGCGCGCTCCCGCCGCCCGGCCGTGAGGGCGTCGGCCTGTGCCGCGTGCGCCTGGGCGAGCGGCACCCAGTCGGCGCGCGCGAGCGTGCGCACGGCGGCGAGGGCGGGGACGACGCTCATGCCCCCATTGTCTCAGCGCGGCAGGGGCTGGCCGGCGCGGGGCTGACCCGGCGGTGCCCAGACGTTCGCGACCGCGGTGGACGCCTCGGTCATCATCAGCTCGAGCGGACCTTGCCGGAACCGCCTCCGCCAGGCCCACGCCGCCGCGGTGAACGTCATGAGCAGCACCACCAGAGCCGCGTTGCTCGGCTCGTAGACCATCTCGTCACCGACGATCGCGATCACGACCACGTGGCCCACATAGGCGGTGAACGCCATCGAGCCGAGCGCGCGCAGCGGTGCCAGCACGGGCCCGGTCGCGTCGGACAGCCACAGGCACAGACCGATCGAGGCGACGGCCACGCCTGCGTTCGAGACGAGCTCGACGGGGCTGTACGAGTGCGCCTCCATCGACGCCCAGGCGGGGAACCAGCCGAACGTGGCGTCCGCTTCAGGCCACGGGGTCTGCCCGTCGGCCGCGATGCCGAGCGCTGCGACGCCCACGCCGACCGCGGTGCCGCCGAGCATGAGCCGCATGCGCGTCGTCCACGCGCGCAGCGGCAGCCTCGAGACGGCGAGCCCGATCAGCAGGTAGCCGGTCCAGACGATCGCCGGATAGTGGTGCCACCACAGCCGATCGACCAGCGGAACGCTCGACAGCCCGGTCGCCTCGGTCCACCTCAGGACTGGGTCGAAGGCGAGCCCGCCACCCACCAGCAGGACGACGGCGCCGGCCCAGATCCACCGCGTCCGCCATCCCAGCGCGACGGTCGCGAGCAGCATCATGAGGCCTAGGTTGGGCAGGATCACGTACACGGGAGTTCCCAGAGCGGACACGACGACGCCGACCGCCACCAGCAGCACGGCCCGCACGGCGACCTTCACGCGCGTGTGACGACGTGATGGCGCGCGTGACGCCATGATCCCGATCGACACTCCTGCGAGCACCGCGAAGAGCGCGGATGAGCGACCGTGGACGATCCACAGCCACCACCAGCCGTCGGCGTCGGAGCCGCGCGTCGTGTCGTCCCCGATGTGCGCGGCCACCATCCCCATGAACGCCACTGCGCGCGCCAGGTCCAGCCCGCCGATGCGCTCGCGGACGCGGGTCGGCGCGGAGGCTGTGCCTTCGGGCGCAGTGGCGGCGGGCTGGTTCATGCGGACAGGCTACGGGGCGCCGTGCGCACGTCGTGCCTGCTCAGGCGGGTGGCATGTGCGCCGCGTCGAGCACGCCCTGCGCCCAGTCGTAGTGACCGCCGAGGCTCTCGTGCGCGACGTCGGCGAACGCTTCGTTGCCCAGCCACTCGATCGAGTCGGTGGAGCTGATCAGCTCGTCGTCGAGCGAGGCGAACGCCTCGAGCGCGTCCACGTGGGACTCGAGCAGCGCGGCGCGGATCTCCATGTACGGCATCGACCGGTGCCGCTCGTACAGCGCGTCGTTGAGCGAGGTGAGGTCCTGCCATGTGTAGCCGTCGGCGGGGAAGCCGGGTGTCTCGCCGTTGTGGATCGCCTCGACCCACCCCAGGAAGAGCAGGTGCCATGCGTGCAGGTGGGCGAGCACGTCGGCCACGCGCCGGTCCAGGTAGGCCGCTCCGAGCTCGTGGTCGGGGTGAGTGTCGGTGCGGGCGAGCAGGTTCTCCAGGCCGTCGGCCGCTGCATCGATGACCTGCTGGCGGGTGCGGGGCATGCAGCCATCGTAGGCACGGCTGCCCCGGCGGCGCGCGGCGGCCGACGCACTAGGCTGGAGCCCATGCGCATCGCACGATTCACCACTGGAGGGGACCCCCGCTACGCCATCGTCGACGGCGAGCCCGGCTCCGAGGAGCTCGTGGTCCTCACGGGCGACCCGATGTACGTCCCCGGACAGCCCACTGGCGAGAGGATCCCGCTCCGCCAGGACGATGTGCGGCTTCTCGCCCCCGTCATCCCTCGTTCCAAGGCGGTCTGTCTGGGGCGCAACTACGCGGAGCATGCGAAGGAGATGGGCAACGCTGTCCCTGAGCCCGAGATGCCCATCCTCTTCCTCAAGCCGAACACGGCAGTGGTCGGACCCGACGACCCGATCGTCGTCCCGCACTACAGCCAGGACGTGCAGATCGAGGCCGAGCTCGCGATCGTGATCGGCCGCATCTGCAAGGAGGTCGCGGCGGAGAACGCCGAGCAGTACATCTACGGCTACACATGTGCGAACGACATCACGGCGCGCGACCTGCAGCGCCAGGAGAACCAGTGGTTCCGCGCCAAGGCTTTCGACTCGTCGCTCCCGCTCGGCCCGTGGATCGAGACCGAGCTGGCTCACGACGACGTCCGCATCACGTCGCGGGTCAACGGCGAGGTCAAGCAGGACGGCACCACGCAGGACATGCTGATCGACGTCCTCAACGCCGTCGCCGCGGTGTCCGAGGTCGTCACGCTGCTTCCCGGCGACGTCATCCTCACCGGCACGCCCGCGGGGGTCACGACCGTCGACCATGGTGACGTGGTGGAGGTCGAGATCGAGGACCTCGGCGTGCTCCGCAACCCGGTGATCCGCCGCTAGGCGCGCGTCGTCCCGACATCCCAGACCTACCCACCCCCTCACATAGAGCAAAGAGAGCAATGAGCAAGGTTCGCGTCCGCTTCTGTCCTTCGCCCACCGGACTGCCGCACGTCGGAATGGTCCGCACGGCGCTGTTCAACTGGGCGTACGCCCGTCACACCGGCGGCGAGCTCGTGTTCCGCATCGAGGACACCGACGCCGAGCGCGACTCGCAGGAGAGCTACGAGATGCTGCTCGACGCGATGAGCTGGCTCGGCATCACGTACGACGAGGGGCCGGACATCGGCGGTCCGTACGGCCCCTACCGCCAGAGCGAGCGTCACGACCTGCACCGTGAGGTCGTCGCCAAGCTGGTCGAGGGCGGGTACGCGTACGAGGCGTTCTCCACGCCCGAGGAGGTCGAGGCGCGTCACAAGGCGGCAGGCCGCGATCCCAAGCTCGGCTACGACAACTTCGACCGCGACCTCACCGACGAGCAGAAGGCCGCCTACCGCGCCGAGGGCCGCGAGCCGGTGCTGCGCATGCGGATGCCGGACGAGGACATCACGGTCGACGACATGATCCGCGGCGAGGTCACGTTCCCCGCAGGCACCGTCCCTGACTACGTGATCGTGCGCGCCAACGGCGTGCCGCTCTACACGTTGGTCAACCCCGTGGACGACGCGACCCAGAAGATCACCCACGTCCTGCGCGGCGAGGACCTGCTCGCCTCGACCCCGCGCCAGATCGTGCTGTGGCGCGCGATGGTCGAGCTCGGAATCGCGGACGCCGTGCCGGAGTACGCGCACATGCCGATGGTGCTCGGCGAGGGCACCAAGAAGCTGTCCAAGCGCGACCCGGAGTCGAACCTCTTCCACCACCGCGAGCGGGGCTTCCTGCCCGAAGGTCTGCTGAACTACCTGGCGCTGCTGGGCTGGAGCATCGCGCCCGACCGTGACATCTTCACGCGCGACGAGATGATCGCCGCGTTCGACATCGCGGACTGCACGCCCAACCCTGCGCGCTTCGACCTGAAGAAGGCGGAGGCGATCAACGCCGAGCACATGCGCATGCTGCCGCTCGGCGACTTCGCCGCGCGCCTGGTGCCGTACCTGCACGCCGCCGGGCTGGTCGGCTCGCCCGAGGTCCGCGGCCTGACCCCGCACGAGGAGCAGACGCTGGCCGAGGCCGCGCCGCTGGTGCAGACCCGCATGCAGCTGCTGGGCGAGGCGCCCGGCATGCTCGGATTCCTCTTCCAGCTCGACTCCGAGATCGAGTTCGACGAGACCGCCGTCGCCAAGATGCCCGACAACGCGGCCGAGATCCTCGACGCCGCCCTCGAGGTGCTCGACGGACTCGAGGACTTCTCGCCCGAGGCGCAGCAGGAGGCTCTGCGGGCCAAGCTCGTCGACGAGATGGGTGTCAAGCCGCGGTTCGCGTTCGGTCCGCTCCGCGTCGCGGTGACGGGCCGCCAGGTGTCGCCGCCGCTGTTCGAGTCGATGGAGATCCTCGGCAAGGACCACTCGCTGGCCCGTCTGCGTCGACTGCGCGCGACCCTGTAGGCCGCGCGTGACAGGGGAGGGGCCCATCCGGGCCGTGCTGTTCGACGTGGACGACACGCTCGTCGACACCCGCGGCGCGTTCCGGCATGCCCTCGCCTCCGTCGCCGTCGACTACCTGGACGAGGGCGTCGACCACGAGGACCTGGTGCGGTTCTGGCGGGCGGACGCGAACGGCTGGTACCGCGCGCACACCCGCGGCGAGATGACGCACCGGGAGCAGCGGCACCGTCGCGCCAACGACCTCCACGTGGAGTTCGGCGGCCCATTCCTGGACGACGCCGCGTATGAGCGCTGGGACGACGCCTTCGAACGGTACTTCCAGGAGGGGTGGGCCGCGCACGACGACGCGGCTGCCGCGCTCGACGCCCTCGATGCGGCGGGGATCCCCTATGGGGGGCTCTCGAACGCGGACAGCCGCTACCAGGTGAAGAAGCTCGGGGCCTGCGGGCTGGGCCGGGTGCCGATGCTCGTGGGCGTCGATACGTTGGGCGTCGGGAAGCCGGACCCGCGAGTCTTCCACCTGGCGTGTGAGCTGCTCGGGTTCGCGCCCGCCGAGGTGGCGTATGTGGGCGACGAGTTCGACGTGGATCCGCTCGGCGCCCGCGATGCCGGGCTCGGCCTGGGCGTGTGGATCGAACGTCCGGGTGCGCACTCGCGGGACGTGGATGGCCTGGCGGGCGACGGCACGCCACGTGAGGGGCTCGTCCGCATCGGGACGCTCGCGGCCCTGCCAGCGCTCCTGAGCTGAGCCCCGCGCGCGGGCATGCGCTGCCTGCCCGAGTGCTCCCTGTGTCTCAGATCGACGATCGTGTCGGTTCTGGGCGCGGCCGGTGCCACAGATCGACAATCCTGACGCCTGGCCCAATGTGCCCCCTGGCGACCCCGCACACGCGAGCACTGTCCGAACCATGAAGGGTCGCATCGTCGCGGGGCTGATCGTGGTGCGGACGGACGAAGAGCCGTGCCGCGGGGTGGGCGGTTTGGGGCATCGCCGATCATCCGGTACAGTTGTTTCCCGGTCCGGTCCCCGGATCATTGGCCTATGGTGTAATTGGCAGCACGTCGGTTTCTGGTACCGCCAGTCGAGGTTCGAGTCCTTGTAGGCCAGCTTCAAGCCCCTCCTTCGGGAGGGGCTTTTCGCTTTCCTGGGGCGTTCGCGCGCCTGGGTGGGGTGCATGATGAACGGGGTCCCCGCCGTCCGGAAGGGGGAGTTGTGGGCACGACCAACCGAGAGTGGCATGTGGCGCATCGGATGCCGCCCAAGCCGAGCGAAGAGCAGCGGGGCGAGTGGCATGCCGCCCACCAGGAGGCGTGCGGCTGTCGCGTGCCGAGCGAGAAGGAGCAGGCGCTCATCGACGCCTGGCGCGCCGCTCACTCGTCGGGCGGGTGACCCGACGGCGCCCCGCACCGCGTGAGCGGCACGGGGCGCCGTGCGCGGGTCCCTACTCGGCCAGCGCGGTGTGCGTCACCTCCAGGTGCTCGCCGTCCCAGCCGACCGTGACGGCGTCTCCTTCGCGCAGTCGCCCGTCCACGATCTCCTTGGCGAGCTCGTTGAGCACACGGGTCGTGATGAGCCGCTTGAGCGGACGCGCACCGAACTGCGGATCGAAGCCGTCACGCGCCAACGCGTCCCGCAGCGCGGGCTCGACGGTGAGCGCGATCTCCTTGGCCTCGGCCAGGCGACGGATCGCCTTCTCGAGCTCGGCGTGCACGATGCCCGCCATGGCGGCAGGGTCGATGCGGTCGAACACCACCACGTCGTCCAGGCGGTTGAGGAACTCCGGCCGGAACGCGCGCTTGAGCACGTTCATGAGGTCTCCCTCGAGCGCCTCACGGTCCTGACCGTCCCAGGCGAGCACCAGGTCGGAGCCTAGGTTGGACGTCATCACGATGATCGTGTTGGTGAAGTTGACGGTGCGTCCGCGCCCGTCGGTGAGGCGTCCGTCGTCCAGGACCTGCAGGAGCACGTTCCAGACGTCGGGGTGCGCCTTCTCTACCTCGTCGAACAGCACGATGGAGTACGGACGACGACGCACGGCCTCGGTGAGCTGACCGCCCTGGTCGTAGCCCACGTAGCCCGGGGGAGAGCCGATGAGGCGGCTGACGGCGTGGGACTCCATGTACTCGGACATGTCGATGCGGATCATGGCCCGCTCGTCGTCGAACAGCTGCTCGGCGAGCGCGCGTGCCAGCTCGGTCTTGCCCACTCCCGTGGGGCCCAGGAACAGGAACGAGCCGATGGGTCGGTTCGCGTCGGAGAGTCCGGCGCGGGCGCGGCGGATCGCGTCGGACACGGACGTGATCGCCCTGTCCTGGCCGACCACGCGCTCGTGCAGCCGCTGCTCAAGATGGCCGAGCTTCGCGGACTCCTCGGTGAGGAGCTTCTCCACGGGAACGCCGGTCCACTTGGCGACGACGCCTGCGATGTCCTCGCCGGTGACCTCCTCGCGCAGCATGCGCTCGTGGGCGGGGATGGCGTCCAACTGGGCGCGGGCGTCGGCGATCTCCTGCTCCGCGCCCGGGATGTCGCCGTAGCGGATGCGTCCCGCCTTCTCGAGCTCGCCGTACCGCTCTGCGCGCTCCAGGTCGCCGCGCAGGGACTCGAGGCGCTCGGTCGCGGACGAGACGCGGACGATGAGGTCCTTCTCGCGCGCCCATCGCATGTTGAGCTCCTCGGACTCTGCCTTGTGCTTGGCGATCTCCGCGTCGATCTCCGCGCGGCGCGCCTTGGCGTGCTCGGACTTGTCCTTGGCGACCTGCGTGCGCTCGATCTCGAGCTGCATGATGCGCCGGCGGGCGCGATCGAGCTCGATCGGCATGGAGTCGAGCTGCATCTTGAGGGCCGAGGTGGCCTCGTCGATCAGGTCGACGGCCTTGTCGGGCAGGAAGCGGTCGGTGATGTAGCGGTCGGAGAGCTTGGCGGCGCTGACGATGGCCTCGTCGGTGATCTTGACGCCGTGGTGGACCTCGTACTTCTCCTGGAGACCGCGCAGGATCGCGACGGTGTCGTCCAGGCTGGGCTCGCCGACGTAGACGGGCTGGAAGCGGCGCTCGAGCGCGGAGTCGGTCTCGATGTGCTCGCGGTACTCGTTGAGGGTGGTGGCGCCGATCATGCGGAGCTTGCCGCGCGCGAGCATGGGCTTGAGGATGTTGCCGGCATCGACGGAGCCGTCGGCCTTGCCTGCGCCGACGATGGTGTGGAGCTCATCGATGAACAGGATGATCCTGCCTTCGGCGTCCTCGACCTCCTTGAGGATGGCCTTGAGGCGCTCCTCGAACTGGCCGCGGTACGCCGCCCCTGCGACGACGGAGCTCATAGCGATCTCGATGACGCGGCGGTCCTTGAGGGACGACGGGACGTCGCCGGCGATGATGCGCTGCGCGAGTCCCTCGACGATGGCGGTCTTGCCGACGCCGGGCTCGCCGATGAGGACGGCGTTGTTCTTGGTGCGGCGCGTGAGCACCTGCATGACGCGGCGGATCTCCTCGTCGCGGCCGATGACGGGGTCGAGGGCTCCGGATTCGGCGAGCGCGGTGAAGTCCTGGCCGAACTGCTCGAGCGCGCTGGCCTGGTCCTGCGCCTGAGGTGCCTGGGACGAAGCGGTCATGGTGTCCCTCCTTGGGGTGATGCGTCAGCGACGACAAGGTTGAGTCGGTCAGGCTCAACTTTACATAACCAATTGAGATGCGGCAAGACTGGATACCGTGTCTCGACGTAGGGGAGGGGCGTTGCGCGTGATCGACGGGGGCCTGCGAGGTGCGCCCAGGGCCGATTGGCGCTCGCCCCCGTTCATGGTCTATAGTTTTATCTCGCGCCAGTCGCCCGGGAGGGTGACGGATCGCAGCTAGGGCCCCGTTGTGTAGCGGCCTAGCACGCCGCCCTCTCAAGGCGGTAGCGCGGGTTCGAATCCCGTCGGGGCTACGACCTAGAGCTCCTCGCCAGTTGGCGGGGAGCTCTTCTCGTTTCCTCAGCGACCGCACGCGTCGCGCTGCATTCCTGTGATGTTGCTCTCGTCCGCCGCGCACGAGCGACACGGCGCGCACGCAGGCGGTTTAGCCCCCGGGGGCATCCGATGTTAGATTCACGCCGAACCGGGCATCGCTCGGTCGCCAACTGGGGGGCGGGCTGCCGGTCACCTAGCGGGCCCGTGCAAGCGCGAGGGGTTGTCAGTGTCGCTGGGCGACTACTTCGACGATGTGCTCGCAGCCGCCCGTGCGGGTGGCGCATGGGCGTGGGAGAGCCTGTATCGCGACCTTGCCGGCCCGGTCACCGGATATCTGCGCAGCCGCGGCGCACCGGACGTCGAGGATGTGGTCTCCGAGACCTTCCTGTCGGTCGCTCGCGACATCCACCGATTCTCGGGCGACGAGAGCGACTTCCGTGCATGGGTCTTCACCATCGCGCATCGTCGTATGCAGGACGCGTTCCGCAAGCGCGGGCGCCAGGTGCCCATCGTCGATGGAGAAGCTGGACTCGACGTGGCGGAGACCGCCTGGCTGGGCAACACCGAGGCCGATGCGATGAACGCGCTGTCGTTGATCGAGGTGGAGAGCATCATCGCCCATCTGTCGGAGGCCCAGCGAGACGTGGTGCTGCTGCGCGTCGTGGGTGACCTCTCCGTGGCGGAGACCGCGCAGGCATTGGGGCGGTCGGAAGGAGCGGTGAAGGCCATCCAGAGCCGTGCGCTCAAGGTGCTGCGAAAGAAGCTTTCGGACGGTGCGTCACCTTTCCGAGGCGACGAGCGATGACAGGAGTGCTATGAGCTCTCGCCGACTGAACGATTCAGACGCCGAGGCCGTGCTGGCCGGGGGCATCACCCCGGCTGACCCGGATCTGGCCGTCCTCTCGGACGCGCTCGGCGGTCTTCGCCGGGCCTACGTCAACGAGTTGGACGACGCGCACGTAGCCGCCCTCGCGGGTCGGCTCGCCGCCGTGGCCGCCGCCGCCCCCCTTGACGGCGGCCCGGTCGGCGCGTCGCGCGCCGGATCACCCCGACGCCGCGCAGCGGCCGCCGCTATCGCGCTAGGTGCGCTCGGCGCCTTCGCCGCAGGTGGTGTCGCGGCCGCCGATGAGGCCGCGCCAGGAGACGTGCTGTATGGCGTCGATCGCGCGCTCGAGTCCGTCGGCATCAACGACGGAGGCGCGCACGAGCGGCTGCTCGAGGTGCAGACGTTGGTCGCCAGGGGAGAGGTCGACGAGGCGCTCCAGCTGTCCGTCGAAGCAGTCGACGACATGGATTCATTGGACCCCGCCGACGTCGAGGAGCTGACGGGCATCCTTCACGCAGCCGAGGCCGTGCTGAGCGACGGTTCGGACCAGTCGCTCGACAAGCGCGCGCAGGTGGCCGACATGCTGACCTTCATGGCCGAGACCGACCTGACGGGCAAGGACTTCGGCCAGGCCGTGTCCGCGCATGCGCGCGGGATCTTCGTGGACGACTCGGCGGACGCGTCGTCGACCGGGGAGTCTGCGGCGTCGACCGACGACTCTGCGACCACAGGGGGCGCGCCTGGCAACTCCGGCAGCTCCCACGCGGGCGGGAACGCCGCAGGTGATGCCGCCGCCGAGGCAGGGTCCGCCCCGAGTGCGACGAGCGGGTCCGGCGGCTCGACTGACGATGGCGCCAGCAGCGATGCGAGCGCGGTTGACGGTTCCGGGAACTCGAACGCCGGTGGCAACTCGGCGAACTCGAACGCCGGTGGCAACTCGGCGAACTCGAACGCCGGTGGCAACTCGGCGAACTCGAACGCCGGCGGGAACGCGGCGAACTCGAACCCGAACGCTCAGAAGTCCACCGCCGCCGCCAGCGAGTGAGCCGGATCTTCTAGCTCAGGAGCCCGGCGAGCTCCGCTCCCCACGCGCGCGCCTTGGCGAGCTCGCCCTCTTTCAGCAGGTCGGCGTGCTCCGGTCCGGCGTTGCGGAAGTCCACGCGGAAGCCCTTGGGCTGTGCGAGCAGGTGGCATCCCTTGGCGGCCTCCTCGCGGATGATCGCGGTCGCGGCGCCCCGCCCGAGAGGGCCGCGCACGCGGGTGTCGAAGGCTGTCGCGGGGATCGCCAGGGCAGGGAGCTCGCGCAGCCAGTCCCGCATGAGCGGCTCGTCGGTGCGCGGTGCGGCGTGGTCCTGGTCCACCTTGTGCGCGGCTGCGGTGCTGAGGGACTGCGTCGTGGGCAGGGACATCCCGTGCACGGGCGCGCCGGCGATCAGCGCGCGCAGTCCACTGGCGTCGGCCGGCACGGCATCGGAGGTGGAGACCGCGGTGGCCTCGTCTCCGATGCCTTCGGCGATCGCGTGAGCGACGGCGGCGGTGTTCCCCCAGAGGGACTCGTACACCACCCAGATCGTCATGCTCCAGGGTCCCGCGGATCGCGGCGTGCGATCGACGGACGAAGGTCCTGAAACTGACTCGTATGGTCCGGACCAGGCGGGATGTTGGTCCCGTCGGTGGTCAGCCCGCGGCGATCGTGGCGTCGAGTGCCATGATCTCGGCGGTGAAACGCGCTCGCAGGGAGGCTTTCGTGTCGTCGTCGCAGAAGGCACCGTCGATGCCTGCCAAGGCGATCCTCCTGGCGTCCTCGATCCCCAGGCCGAGCAGGGGGAGCGCCTCGCGGAACTCCCGTCCGACGGACGTGCGGAAGAACGTGGCATCGTCGGAGGAGAAGCTCACCGAGAGGCCTGCATCGATCATGCGTCGGATGCGATGCTGCGGGTCGATCGTCCAGCCGGAGCAGATCGTGGTCGACCACGGCGTGGTCGCGAAGTGGATGCCCGAGTCGCGTGCCTGCGCCGTCAGCTGCGGGTCGTCGACGATCCGGTATCCGTGATCGATCCTGTCCACATGCAGCTCGTCCATCGCGACGCGGACGCTCTCTGGACTGTCGACGGGTCGTTCGCCTGCGTGCGCGGTCGTGTGCAGGCCGTGGCGGCGGGCCAGTGCGTAGGCGTCCACGAAGCGCCCGGGGTCCTCGGTGAGCTCAGGGGTGAGGTCGTCCTGGCCGATGCCTACCACCGGGTCGAGCGGGTTCGCCAGCACGGTCTGGACAAGCTCCAGGGCGGCGGCTGGCGGCTCCTGCCGGTTGATGGCGACCACGATGCGGAAGTCGACGCCCAGGTCGTCGCGCGCCGCGCTGAGCCCGTCGATGATCGGGTCGAGCAGCGACCGGTACCCGATCCCCTTGGGTGCGAAGTACTGCGGGTTGACGTAGTACTCCCTGTAGCGCAGGCCGCTGCCGATGACGTCGGCCCGGACGCCGTCGTAGGCGACCTTGGCGAGGTCGTCGGACGTGCGGAGCACGTCCGTGGCCGCCCGGAACGCGACCAGGAAGTCGGCGAGGTCGTCGTACGCGAAGAGCGCGTCGGGGTCGGTGGTGGGCAGCGCGACCCCGTAACGGTCCGCGAGCTGGATGAGTCGTGCGCCAGACATCGTGGACACGAAGTGGCAGTGCAGCTCGGTCTTCGGGATGAGCCTCAGGTAGTCGTCGTGACGCATGGTTGCTCCTCTCGGTGGCAGTCAAGCGCGTCGATGTGTCGCCGATGTGTCGTCACGAGGCGGTGCGCCGCACGACCTCGCTCAGCTGCTGTGCCGCCTCGACGACCGCGGTGGAGTGCATCGCGGCCGGGTGCGCGGTCATCCGCTCGGCCGGTCCGGAGATCGACACTGCGGCGATCACCGTGCCGGAGGTGCCCCAGACGGGTGCGGACACGGAGCTGACGCCTGGTTCTCGCTCGCCGGAGGACTCGGCGTACCCGCGTTCGCGTACGACGCCGAGGTCGGCGGCGGTGTAGCGGGCGGCCGCGAGCGTGCGGTGCATGCGCTCGGGATCCTGCCATGCGGTGAGGACCTGGGCGGCGGATCCGGCGGCCATCGTCATGGTGGTGCCGACGGGGATGGAGTCGCGCAGGCCCATCGTGCGGTCGGCTGCGGCGATGCAGATGCGCTGGTCTCCGTGCGGGCGGTACAGCTGTGAGGATTCGCCCGTGCGGTCGCGGAGGACGGTGAGCACGGGCTGCGCGGCGGCGACCAGGCGGTCCTCCCCGACGGCCGCGGCGAGCTGAGCGAAGCGTGGTCCGAGGACGAATGCGCCGGAAGGGTCGCGCCCCACGAGGCGATGGTGCTCGAGCGCGAGCAGGAGCCGGTGGGCGGTCGGACGGGCCAGATGCGTGGTGGTGACGATCTGGCTCAGGGTGGCGGGGCCCTCCTCAAGTGCGGCAAGCAGCGCTGCCGCCTTGTCAATCACGCCGACGCCGCTATGATTGTCCATAGAGCGATACTAGCGTCTCAAATTGTGAGATGTCTAGGCCGGATCACAAGGAGGAGAGCATGGGCACCACCCTTGCCGAGAAGCTGTGGGACAACCACCTGGTGAAGAAGGGTGAGGACGGCGCGCCCGACCTCATCTACATCGACCTTCACATGTGCCATGAGGTCACCAGCCCCCAGGCCTTCGAGGGCCTGCGACTGGCGGGCCGCCAGGTGCGTCGCCCGGACCTCACCATCGCGACCGAGGACCACAACACCCCCACGCTCGACATCGACCTCCCCATCGCGGATCTGACGAGCCGCACCCAGGTCGACAAGCTGCGCGAGAACGCCAAGGAGTTCGGCATCCGCATCCACTCGCTGGGCGACGCCGACCAGGGCATCGTGCACGTCGTCGGTCCGCAGCTCGGTCTCACCATGCCCGGCATGACCGTCGTCTGCGGAGACTCCCACACGTCGACGCACGGCGCTTTCGGCGCGCTGGCGTTCGGCATCGGCACGTCCGAGGTGGAGCACGTGCTCGCCACGCAGACCCTCCCGCTGAAGCCGTTCAAGACGATGGCCATCAACGTCAACGGCACGCTCCCCAAGGGCACGACCGCCAAGGACATCATCCTGGCGATCATCGCGAAGATCGGCACCGGCGGCGGCCAGGGCTATGTGCTCGAGTACCGAGGCGACGCCATCCGCAACCTCTCCATGGAGGGGCGCATGACGATCTGCAACATGTCCATCGAGGCGGGCGCACGCGCCGGCATCATCGCCCCCGACCAGACGACCTTCGACTACGTGCAGGGTCGCCCGCACGCCCCCGAGGGCGCCGACTGGGACGAGGCTGTCGAGTTCTGGAAGACGCTCAAGACCGACGACGACGCGGTATTCGACACTGAGGTGGACCTGAACGCGGCCGACCTCGAGCCCTTCATCACCTGGGGCACCAACCCCGGCCAGGGACTGCCGCTCTCCGCCAACGTGCCCAGCCCCGAGGACTTCGCCGAGGAGTCGGACCGCGAGGCTGCCGCCAACGCGCTCGAGTACATGGGTCTGACCCCCGGCACCCCGTTCCGCGAGATCCCCGTCGACACCGTGTTCCTCGGCTCGTGCACGAACGGCCGCATCGAGGATCTCCGGGCCGCCGCCGCGATCCTGCAGGGCCGCAAGAAGGCCGACAACGTGCGCCTGCTCGTCGTCCCCGGGTCCGCCCGCGTTCGCCTGCAGGCCGAGCGCGAGGGGCTCGACAAGATCTTCCTCGACTTCGGCGCGGAGTGGCGCAACGCAGGCTGCTCGATGTGCCTGGGCATGAACCCCGACCAGCTCAAGCCGCAGGAGCGCTCGGCCTCCACGTCGAACCGCAACTTCGAGGGACGCCAGGGCAAGGGTGGCCGCACCCACCTGGTGTCCCCGCTGGTCGCCGCCGCCACCGCGGTGCGCGGCACCCTGTCCAGCCCCGACGACCTCGAGGACGCCCCTGCGGCGCTCGTGTAAGGGAGTTCAGCCATGGAGAAGTTCACCACCCACACCGGCGTCGGCGTCCCGTTGCGCCGCTCGAACGTCGACACCGATCAGATCATCCCTGCGGTGTACCTCAAGCGCATCACGCGCACGGGATTCGAGGACGCGCTCTTCGCCGCCTGGCGCGGTGACGAGTCGTTCATCCTGAACCAGCCCGAGTACGCGAACGGATCCGTCCTGGTCGCCGGCCCCGACTTCGGCACCGGGTCGTCGCGCGAGCACGCCGTCTGGGCCCTCAAGGACTACGGCTTCAAGGTCGTGCTCGCCTCCCGATTCGCCGACATCTTCCGCGGCAACTCGGGCAAGCAGGGCCTCGTCACCGGCATCGTCAGCCAGGAGAACGTCGAGCTGCTGTGGAAGGTGCTCGAGACGGAGCCCGGCAAGGAGATCACCGTCTCCCTCGAGGACCGGACCGTGACCTGCGGCGAGCTGACAGTGCCGTTCGAGATCGATGACTATGTCCGGTGGCGCCTCATGGAGGGTCTGGACGACATCGGGCTGACCTTGCGAGACGAGGAGGCGATCACCGCCTTCGAGGGCACCCGTGAGTCGTGGCGCCCCCGCACGCTTCCGGCGAAGACCCTCCCCAAGGAGGAGATCGTCGCGGCGCGTCCCGTCGACGCCTGACCTCCGTCCGCACGACACGGCCGCGGCATCCCGCCAGGGGTGACCGCGGCCGTCGCGCGTCCAAGCCAGAGCGCGGACGCGCCGGCCCTGGCTCCGGGACTGCGCCCGCAATAAGGTACGGGTGTGGACTCTGAGGCGGTGGTGACGCGACGTCGTGGCGCCGCGCTCGAACGGGCGATCCTCGACGCTGCCTGGGATGTGCTCACCGAGTCCGGCTACGACGCGTTCACGCTCGAGGCAGTCGCGCATCGCGCGGGCACCAGCCGCACGGTCCTCGCGCGCCGCTGGAGCGATCGTGCGGAGCTCAGGACTGCCGCCCTGCGGCGGCGGGGGCACCTCGATCCCATCGAGCCGCTCGACACGGGCTCCCTGCGAGACGACGTGCTCGTGCTGCTCGGCGACGCCTCCCTGCACCTGGATCGTTACATCGCGCTGCTCTACACCTCGGCGGCGGGAGAGGGCGCGCTGCGCGACGCCGTGCCGGCGCGGTTGCGTGACGTGTTCCTGTCCGATGCCGCGGCTCGCATGGAGGACGCCTGGTTTCGCGCCATCGATCGGGGCGAGGCGCCGCAGGGCTCCGTCGATCCGTGGCTGCTGGCGCTTCCGTTCGACCTGTTCAGCGCAGAGGTGCTCATGACGAGGACCGCGCCCGGAGCCTTGCGCCTGGCGTGGATCGTGGATGAGGTGTTCATGCCTCTGGTGCGCGGTCGGCTCGCGTCCGTCGGGGATGCGCGATGACCGAGCAGACGCCTCCGCCGGTGTCCGACCTTGCGCGAGCCCTTGCCGCCCAGCTGGTGCAGGAGGCCGACGCGTCGGCCGGGACCCGTGTGGTCGGCATCGCCGGGGGACCCGGGTCGGGCAAGTCGACGCTCGCGGCCGCGGTCGTGACGACGATCCGCGACCGCAGGCCAGAGCTGGCGCCGGCGCTCGTGCCCATGGACGGCTTCCACCTGTCGCAGGCAGAGCTCGAACGCAGGCACCTGGCCGACCGGAAGGGAGCCCCGGAGACGTTCGCTCCGGAGGCGCTCGCCGCCGTGCTCGACGAGGTGCATGCGCCGCGATCCGTGCCTGTGCCCGTGCCCGACTACGACCGGCTCCTGCACGAGCCGGTCCACGGCCGCCTCGCCGTGCCTCCCGAGACGCGCATCGTCGTGGTCGAGGGCAACTGGCTCGGGCTCGACGCGTCGCCATGGCTTCGTGTCCGGGAGCGGCTCGACCTGCTCCTGTTCCTCGACGTGCCGTGGGAGGTGTGCCGCGAGCGGCTCATTGAACGACGCGTGGCCACGGGACGCGTGCGGGCGGCGGCGCAGGCGTGGGTGGACGCCGTCGATGCGGAGAACTACTGGCTGGCGCACGACTCCTCGCGCCGCGCGGACCGGGTGCTGACGCCGGGCAACGATCGACGATGATCGCGGCCGGGCCGCGTGGACTGCGCTCGGGCCCGGCTCAGCGCTCGTGCGGCAGGGGCCTCTCGAGCCAGGAGCGCGTGCCGAACGCGCCCAGGGAGGCGCCGGCCACCGCCGAGGCCCACGCGATGTCGTCGGGGATGCGCTCGTCGTCGAGTCCCAGCTCGGCGACACGGTGCGCGAACGCGCCGTGGAAGAAGTCTCCTGCTCCCAGGGTGTCCGCCACCGGTACCGTCGCGATCTCGACCTCCCCGGCTGAGACGGGCGTCCGGTAGAGCACCGCATCCGAGCCGCGGGTGATGATCACGCAGCGCACGCCCCGGGAGAGCAGCGCGTCGATGACCGCGTCGGAGCCTCCCTCCGTGCCAGGCGGCGCGAAGTCGTCCGACACCACGGCGACGTCCACCACGGCGAGGACCTCGTCGGAGTAGGCCTTCCAGCTTCCGGCGTCGAGGATCACCGGCACCCCGCGCATGCGCGCCGCCCGAGCGAGCGGCAGGCTCAGGTGCCGGTGGTAGCCGTCGATCAGCACGGCGTCCACGGCGGCGAGCAGCGTGTCCGCGTCCAGCCCGTCGGGCGTCGGACGCTCGGCCATGGCGGATCCGGTCGGTGAGACCACCGCGCGGTCGCCGCTCGATCTCGTGACCATGATCGCGGCCGTGGGCGGTGGGCCGTCGCCGTCCGCCTCCGCCACGTGCACCTCCACGCCGTGTGCGACGAGATCGGCGACCACCTGGTTCGCCAGCGGATGCCGCGGAAGAGCCGTCACGAAGATCGCGGCTGAGCCGCATCGAGCCGAGGCGACGGCCGCGTTGGCGGCCGGCCCGCCCGCCGCGACAAGGAAGTCCAGCGCGCCGACCTTCTCGTTCGGTCGGGGGAGCCTGTCCACCAGCTGCACGACGTCGAGCGTCGCGAGACCGGCCAGCAGGACGCGAGGAGGCGTGGTCACAGGCTCACTCTAGAGCGGGGTCGCGCCGGGGAGGTCCTGGATCCCCGGGCCTGTCGGCAGCAGACCTGTGCGCACGGGTGCAGCGAGCAGCTCCTGCTGCCGCAGCAGCACGGCTCCGGTGGCGGCGGCGAGGTCGCCGAGCCGGGCGGGAAGGAACGCGTCGCGTCCCTGGACGTCACCGAGACCGACGAAGCCGCGGAGTGCGTCGTCCATCTGCGCGATGTCATCGACGAGGTCGCCGAGCATGCCTCCGAGCACCACGACCTCAGGCTCATAGGACAGGATCAGGTTGGCGAGCATGAGGCGGATCCACTGGATCGCCTCGGTCACAGTCCGGACGGCCGCCGGCTCGCCGGCGCGGGCGTGTGCGACGAGCGCGTCCATCGCGGCGTGGAGCCCCTCGGACTCGCGTACCGCACCGAGCCCGGCGCGAGCGACGAGGATCTCCGGGTCGGCGATCGTGACGAGGCAGCCTCGCCGCCCGCAGTCGCACAGCTCCCCGTCGCGTTGGACGATGAGGTGGCCGGGAGGCAGGGCGGTGCCGTGGCCCCCGCGGAACAGCCGTCCGTCGGTGACGACGCCGGCGCCGTATCCGGTGCGCGACCTCACGTACAGCATGTGCTGCAGGTCTGCGAGTCCGGGGTCGCGGCGCAGCGTCATGTACTCGGCGTAGGCGGCGAGCTGGGCGTCTCCGTGCATGGAGGCGCCTCCGCGGAACTGCGGCGCGCGCTCGATCACCTGTGCCAGGAACGGCTCGTCGGTCCAGCCCAGGTCGAGCGCATACAGGACCTTGCTTCCGTCCTTGCTCACCAGGCCCGGCACGACGACGTCGAGCGAGAACGGCTCGATGTGCTGCTCGGTCAGCGCCGCCGTGCAGCCCGACACCGCGTCCGCAAGGAGAGCGGCGATGGACGGCGCGTCACCGATCGGGGTGTGCACGCGGCGTGTCCGCTGCCAGAGCCGGCGCCCTGCCAGGTCGTGCGCCAGCACGGTGATCTCGTCGACCTCGACCTGCGCGGCGACCAGGCCGATGCGCGATCCGTCGAGCTCGAGCAGCTCGAGCGGTCGGCCCACGGTGGGTGCGGCGTGCTCGGCGGCGGCGCGGACGAGCCCCGCCTCGAGCAGAGCGGCGACGAGGCCGGTCACCGCGCTGCGCGCCAGCCCCGTGTCGAGCGCGATCGCGGTGCGTGCCGCAGGGCCGCGGTGGGCGAGCCGTGCGAGCACCAGTCCCAGGTTGTGGTCGCGCACGTCGACGCTGGTGAGGTGGGTCCGGTCCGCGGCGGCCATGGCGTCAGGCTAACGGGTCGCACGGGCGCCGCGCCGCACCCCGGCGAGGCCGCGTCGTCCGGCGGCGACGAATTAGTTCATGGGTTGAAGAAATGCGGCGAGCCGTGCTTGACTGGCTGGCGCGGGCGACGACGCCCGGCGACGTCTTCAAGGAGGAAGCGTGATCATGACACTGAGTGCGGTCCGAGCGGTCTCGCCGTACGGCGGGGCATCACGCCCCCTGACGCAGGGAACGGCGAGGTGACGACGGTGGACGAGCGAGAGACGCCGCCCGTCGTCCTCACGCCGTACGGCGCGGTCCAAGGCGAGTGGAGAGGAGCGTCCGCGGCATTCCGAGGGATCCCGTTCGCCGCCGCCCCCGTCGGGGACCTCAGGTACGCCGCCCCGGCCGCTCCCGCACCATGGGACGGCGTCAGAGACGCCACCGCACCAGGGCCGACGCCCCAACGGCGTCCCTTCGGTCCCGTCACCACGATCCCGGAGCCGTCCTTCCCGGGGGACTCGACCCTCAACGTCAACGTGTTCACGCCCGCCCCCGGCGACGATGCGGCGCAGCTGCCGGTGCTGGTCTGGATCCACGGCGGCGGATTCTTCGCAGGGTCTCCCTCGAGCCCTTGGTACGACGGCCGAGCGTTCAACCGGGACGGCGTCGTCACGGTGTCGATCTCGTACCGGCTCGGATTCGACGGCTTCGGATTCATCGATGGGGCACCGCTCAATCGCGGCATGCTCGACATGGTGGCGGCGCTCGAATGGGTGCGCGACTCCATCGGCGCCTTCGGAGGCGACCCGGACAGGGTCACGATCGCGGGCCAGTCGGCCGGCGGCGGAGCGGTGCTCGCGCTGCTGTCGATGCCCAGCGCCGCGGGGCTGTTCCACGGCGCCATCTCCGCCGCGGGAGCACTCAGCTCGATCGACGTGCCGACTGCACGGCGAGTGTCCGAGGCGATGGCACGCGCGGCAGGAGTCGACGGCTCGCTCGAGTCGTGGCGCTCGCTCAGCGAGGACGCGGTGCTGGACGTGCAGCTCGCGCTCGACGTGAGATCCGTGCTGCCGACGCCGTCCGGACTCGACGGGGCCGTCCAGGCGATCTTCAAGGAGGGCCAGGCGGTCATGCCCCTCGCCTTCGGGCCGATCATCGACGGAAGCACGTTGCTGCCCTTCGCCGACGCCGTCGCCGCAGCGGGACCCGACGGCGTGCCGGCCATCCTGTCGACCAACGCGCACGAGTTCACCTTCCCGTCGGAGGGTCCGCCCTTCGGGGCGCTCGAGGAGGCGTTCGTCGCGGCCGGGCTCGCCACCGAGGACGCCGCGCCGCTGCTGCGGGAGATCTCGCTGATCGGGCAGGAGGCCATCAACGGCCAGCTCGTCACGGAGGGCCTGTTCCGGGTGCCGCTCGCCCGGCAGGTCGCCGCGCGCACTGCGGCAGGAGCCGGCGGCCGCACCTGGCTGATCGACTTCCGCGACCGTTCGCCGGTGACAGGCTTCGCCAACCACTGCCACGAGCTGCCCTACGCATGGGACCTGCTGGATGCCGACGGCGTGACGCAGGTGCTGGGAGACCGCCCCTCGGCCGAGCTCGCACGCGGGCTCCACGCAGCGTGGCTGGGCCTCATCGTCGAAGGACGGTGCGCATGGGCTCCCGTCGCCGACGCACCGGCGGGGGCGCTGGTAGCGAACGGCGACGAGCTGCGCTACGCGCCTGACTCGTACGCGTTCGAGACGGCCGTGGCCCACGCCGGTCGGCTGGAGCCGTAGCCGTCCCGGCGCTCGAGGGCACGACCGGCGCGGCGGCCGCGCCCTCGAGCGCCACGCCGATGCGGCGCCTCGTCCCGTGGACAGTGCCGGAGCGCGGGCCCGCATAGGGGAAGATAGTGGCCATGAACGATTCCATCCGCGTCACCGGCGGACGGCCGCTCGAGGGCGAGATCACCGTCCGAGGCGCCAAGAACTTCGTCTCCAAGGCAATGGTCGCCGCCCTGCTGGGCAGCACCACCTCCACCCTGCGCAACGTGCCGGACATCCGCGACGTCAAGGTCGTGTCGTCCCTGCTCAGGCTCCACGGCGTCGACGTGGACTACGACGTGCAGTCCGGCGTCCTCACCATGGACACCTCTGATCTGCAGTCGGCGGACGCGATGCAGATCGCGACGCACGCGGGCTCATCGCGCATCCCGATCCTGCTGTGCGGCCCGCTGCTGCACCGGCTCGGCGAGGCCGTCATCCCCGATCTGGGCGGGTGCCGCATCGGCGACCGTCCGATCGACTTCCACCTCGAGATCCTCCGCAAGTTCGGCGCCGTCGTGACCGAGGCGGGGGATGGCCTGCACCTCAGCGCCCCGAACGGTCTCAAGGGGATCCACCATGAACTGTCGTACCCCTCCGTGGGCGCGACTGAGCAGCTGCTCCTCACCGCAGTCATGGCCGAAGGCATCACGACCCTCCACAACATGGCGGTCGAGCCCGAGATCAAGGACCTCATCGACACCCTTCAGAAGATGGGCGCGATCATCTCCGTCGACACGGACCGCTCGGTGACCATCGAAGGCGTGCCTGAGATGTTCGGCTACGACCACGTGTCGCTGACTGACCGCATCGAGGTGGGCTCGTGGGCGTGCGCGGCGCTCGCCACGGGAGGAGACATCTTGGTCCGCGGCGCCCAGCAGCGCCACATGGGCATGTTCCTCAACGTGTTCCGCAAGGTCGGCGGCTCCTTCGACGTCACCCCGGAGGGGATCCGCTTCAGGCACCCGGGCGGCGACCTCAAGCCGATCGCCATCCAGACCGACGTCCACCCGGGCTTCATGACCGACTGGCAGCAACCGCTCGTCGTCGCCCTCACCCAGGCCGCAGGTCTCAGCATCGTTCACGAGACCGTCTACGAGAACCGCTTCGGCTTCACCGACGCGCTCGTCCAGATGGGTGCGCAGGTACAGCTCTACCGCGAGTGCCTCGGGGACAAGAAGTGCCGCTTCGGGCAGCGCAACTTCACCCACTCCGCCGTCATCTCGGGTCCCACCCCGCTCAAGGCCGCAGAGATCGAGGTGCCTGACCTGCGCGGCGGCTTCTCGCACCTCATCGCCGCGCTCGCGGCGGAAGGCACCTCCACCGTGCGCGGTATCGGCATCATCGATCGCGGTTACGAGAGCTTCCGCGACAAGCTCGCGGCGCTCGGCGCCAGCGTGGAGTGACGTGGCGACTCCAGAGACCCGCGGATATCGCGCTGCCGCGATCTTCCTGCGCTCGATCTTCGGCACCGTCACCCGCAAGGACTGGCACGGTGCCGAGAACCTGCCCACCGACTCGGGCTTCATCGCGGTGTCCAACCACGTGAGCTACGCCGACCCGATCACGCTGGCGCACTACCTGTACAACAACGGTCATCCGCCGAGGTTCCTGGCCAAGTCCTCCCTCTTCGAGGCGCCGGTCCTGGGCCGTGCGCTGTACGGGCTCGACCAGATCCCCGTGTTCCGCGGGACTGCCAGGGCGAAGGACTCGGTGGACAAGGGCATCGAGGTGCTGCGCCGCGGCGACTGCATCGCCATGTTCCCGGAGGGCACCCTGACGCGTGATCCCGACCTGTGGCCCATGGTCGCTCGCCCAGGCGCGGCGCGGATGGCGCTCGACTCGGGCGTGCCGATCATCCCGGTCGCCCAGTGGGGCGCGCACCGTCTCCTCGCGCCATACGGCAAGGTTCCCAAGCCGTTCCCGCCCAAGCGCATCACGGTCGTCGCCGGTCCGCCGATCGATTTCACCGACCTCGCGGACCAGGGACGTGACGCCGAGACCCTCCGCACGGCGACTGACCGCATCACCTCCACCCTCACGGCCATGCTCGCGGACATCCGCGGTGAGGACGCTCCGGCAGAGCCGTGGGACATGCGCAAGGGCGGCCGACGGTCGGGGGGCGGCGCGTGACGCGCGCCGCGGTCCTCGGCGCCGGGGCCTGGGGCACCACGTTCGCCGCGGTGCTCGCTGACGCTGGCAGCGACGTCACGCTGTGGGGACGTGATCCTCGCGCCGTCGCGCAGGTACGGGACGAGCGTCGCAACGACCGCGCGCTGGCAGGACTGGAGCTGCCCGCGGGCATCCATGCGACCACGGACCCCGCTGAGGCGCTCGCGGACGCCGACATCGTCGCCGTGGCCGTGCCCGCGCAGTCGGTGCGCGCCATCGTCGCAGGGATGGGCTCGCTGGTGCCGTCGGGCGCGGTCGTGACGTCGCTCATGAAGGGGATCGAGCTCGGCACGCATCAGCGGATGTCGCAGGTGCTCGGCGAGGTCTGGGGCGTCGAAGACCAGCGGCTGACCGTGGTGTCGGGGCCCAACCTTGCCAAGGAGATCGCGTCGAAGCAGCCCACTGCCACCGTCATCGCCGGGGTGAATCCTGCCGCGACGGAGCTCGTGGCGGCCTCGACCGCGTCGTCGTACTTCCGCCCCTACACGAACTCCGACCTCGTCGGCGTGGAGCTGTCCGGGGCGTACAAGAACGTGATCGCGGTGAGCGTCGGCATCGCCGACGGGATGGGCTTCGGCCACAACACCACCGCGACGGTCATCACCCGCGGGCTCGCGGAGATCACCCGGCTCGGCCTCGCCCTCGGTGCGTCGCCCGAGACGTTCTCGGGGCTGGCGGGCATGGGCGATCTGATCGCGACGTGCGCCTCGCCGCTGTCCCGGAACCACACGTTGGGCTCGGCCATCGGCCGTGGCGCAGCGCTCCAGGACGCGATCGAGTCGACGGGCGGCACAGCGGAGGGCGTGAAGACATCGCAGTCCATCCAGGAGCTGGCGCGCGAGCAGGGGGTGGACGTGCCGATCTGCGACGCGGTGGTCGCCATGATCCACGACGGAGCTCCGAAGGAGGCCGTCCTCAACGCCCTGGTGTCGCGCCCACGCAAGGCGGAGGGCCAGTAGTGTCGAGCGTGACCGTGATCGAAGGGGTGCGATGACACGCAAGCCGACCGTCGCCGTGCTGTTCGGCGGCCGCTCGTCCGAGCACGGGGTCTCGTGCGTCACCGCGGGTGGCGTGCTGGGAGCGATCGACCGTGATCGCTACGACGTCGTGGCCGTAGGCATCACCCGCGAGGGGCGTTGGACGCGTGCGTCGACCGACCCCTCCGACTGGCGCATCGTCGACGGCATCATGCCCTCCGTGACCGACGAGGGACCCACGATCCTGCCCCCGCGGCAGGTCGGCGACCCCGAGTGGAGATCCGACGACGGAGCCTCGGTGGTGCCCATCGGAGCGATCGATGCCGTCTTCCCCCTGCTCCACGGGCCCTACGGCGAGGATGGCACCATCCAAGGCGCGCTCGAGCTCGTCGACGTCCGATACGTCGGCTCGGGCGTGCTGGCCTCGGCCGTGGGCATGGACAAGCAGTTCATGAAGGCGGCGTTCGTCGATGCGGGCCTTCCCGTCGCGCCCGGGATCGTGCTGCAGCCTGGTCAGAGCGTCGCCTCGCGCATGCCGGAGCTCGAGGCGCTGGGGCTGCCGGTCTTCGTGAAGCCCGCCCGTGCGGGGTCCTCGATGGGGATCTCCAAGGTGACGTCGTGGGACCAGCTGCGGGCCGCCGTCGCCGACGCGGTGAAGCACGACCCCAAGGTGCTCATCGAGGCGGGGATCGTCGGCCGGGAGATCGAGACGGCGGTGCTCGCCACGGCGGGCGACGTGCGTACGTCACCCCAGGGCGAGATCGTGACCGGCGGCGATCACGCCTTCTACGACTTCGAGGCGAAGTACCTTGACGAGTCCCACGTCCAGCTGCTGTGCCCGACCCTGCTCGACGATCTGGTCGCAGGCCAGGTGGCCGACTACGCCCGCCGCGCGTTCCTCGCCGTCGGTGCCGAAGGGCTCGCCCGCGTGGACTGCTTCGTCGCGGCCGACGGCACGGTCACGGTGAACGAGATCAACACGATGCCCGGCTTCACCACCACGAGCATGTATCCGCGCATGTGGGCCGCGGCAGGGATCGCGTATCCCGAGCTCGTCGAGGCGCTGATCCAGGAGGCGCTCGCTCGGCCTCTCGGACTTCGCTGACGCTAGGGTCGACTCAGGAGCGCAGGCCACGTCGAAGGAGACCTTCATGCCCACCATCGCGATCATCGGAGCGGGTCCCAACCTGGGAGCGGCCGTCGCACGGCGGTTCGGGCGGGAAGGCTACTCGGTGGCACTGCTGTCGCGTGACCAGGAGAAGCTCGATGGGATGGCCGCGGAACTTCGTGCGCAGGGGATCCCCGCGCGTGGGTACGCGGCCGACGTCCTGCAGCCCGATCAGCTCGTGGCGGCGCTCAGGGACGCGGCGGGCGAGCTGGGTACCATCACGGTCCTCCAGTACAGCCCTCTGCCGTTCCGCACGTTCCTGAGGCCGGTCCTGGAGGCCACGCCCGAGCTCGCCACGCAGGCGTTCCAGTTCTCGGTGCTGGGCCTCATGCACGCGGTTCGCACGGTCCTGCCCGCCATGCGGGATGCTCGCGAGGGCACCATCCTCCTCGTCAACGGCGGGACCTCGGTGAAGCCGCGTGCCGACTTCGCGGGCACGTCCCTCGCGTTCCCGGCGGAGAGCGCCTACGGCGCGATGCTGCACGAGGCTCTCGCGCCGGAGGGGATCGGCGTGCATCAGCTGGTCATCCCAGGCTCGATCCCCCTGCTGCGCTACACGATCGACGAGGTGGCGGAGCGGGTCTGGGAGCTTCACGCTGAGCCGGGCGACTTCCGTACCATGCTCATCCCGCTGGAGGAGGGGCGCGAGCCGGAGTGAGCTCCGTCAGCGCATCACAGGCACTCGAGTCCGTTCGTCGGCGCGAGGGCAGCGGGGCCTGACAGCACCGCCAGGAGGTCGCCGAGCGCCTGGTCGGCCCTGACCTTGGGCACGGTCACCTCGAGCGCGGGGGAGCGTCCGAAGGTGGTCGCGATCCACGAGTCGTCCGTCTCGTCGATGATCCAGTCCTGGGTGCCGGTGGTGGCGTCGACGGACAGGCATTCGTCCGTCGTGGGTCCTGGCGGCTCGACGCCGCATCGTGCGACGACCACGCCCTCGTCGTCTCCCCAGGCAGCCGTCGCCTGCGACGTCGTGGTCCGCTTGTCCAGCCCGCCGAGCACGTCGGGCATGGCGAGCATGACGCGTGCGCAGTCGGGGTCCGCCGCGTACTTCGCCGGATCCACCGCGTACGGGGACGCGCAGCTCGCGAGGAGGGGCATCCCGAGCACGAGCAGGCTGAGTGCGAGGGCTTTGCGAGGCATGCCCTCAGCCTAGGCGTCAGTAGGCTGGTGGCCTGACGAGGAGGATCATGCTGCGCACCGAGAACCTGCTGCCGCCACCGGCCTGGGCGGACCCGTTCGGCGCGTGGTACCGCCATTGGGCGGTCGCGGTCGCGCTGGGCGTGGTGACCATGGGCGTCTTCGGGTACATGCTCCAGGGTGAAGGCCTTCTCACGGTGCTGCTGGTGGTGGTGCTCGTGCCCGGCACCGTCCTCAACGCGTGGCTCGGATACCAGGGCCGCGCCGTCGCGCTCGGCGACTCGTCGGTGCTCGAGGGCCGCGTCCTCGACGGCCGGCTCGAGCTCGCCGGTCTGGCGTCGCCGTTGGCGCGTCGTCGGTGGGCGACGTTCGGGCCGGGCGTTCTCAGGCTTCAGAAGGTGGGCGCCACGCGGCAGGGAGCGGTGCTCTACTCGCTGGGCGATGAGGAGTCCGAGGTGCGCTTCCTCCACGACTCGGACGTCGGTCCATCGCGACTGTCCAGGCTGGTGGAGATCGCCCGCGGCCAAGGTGTCCATGTCGTCCTCGAGGACTGAGCTGCTGCGGGGCCTCCCGCATCGTCACGCGTTCTCGCTTGCTTGGCCTGCCATCGTCGCGAACGTCACCGTCCCGCTCGTCGGCCTGGTGGACACCGCGATGCTGGGCCACTTCTCCGATGCGACGCACCTGGGTGCGGTGGCGATCGGCGGCACCGTCATCGGCGCGGTGGGCTGGCTACTGAACTTCCTGCGCACGGGCACCACCTCCGTGGTCGGCAGGGCGCTCGGAGGGGGTCGCATCGCTGACGCGGTGACCCACCTGCAACGTTCCGTGCTGATGGCGGTGGGGCTGGGCGGAGCGATCGTCGCGCTGCAGTGGGTGGCGATCCCGCTGCTGATGGGAGTGCTGGCTCCTGCGGGCGACGTCCGCGACCTCGCGTCGGGGTATGCGCTGATCCGCCTCCTGGCCGCTCCTGCGACCCTGCTGACCTTGGTGGCCAACGGGTGGTTCGTGGGCGCGGGCGACACGCGGCGTCCGCTCGCCGTGGTCGCCACGGTCAACGCGTTGAACATCGGCCTCGACGTGGCGTTCGTCGCCGGACTCGGGTGGGGCTCGGCGGGGGCTGCCGCAGCGTCGGCGATCGCGGAGTGGGCAGGCGTGGTGGTGGCTGCGCTGCTGTGGTGGCGGGCGGCGCCGGCGACGGTCAGGGCCGCAGTGAGGACGTGGCGCGGGAAGGGGCTCCGCGCAGGCTGGGGCAGGGTCGTGTCCCTCAACGGCTGGCTGTTCGGGCGGACAGCCGTGCTCTACATGGTGCTGACGTTCGTGACGGCGTACGCGGCGCGGGTGGGCGAGGACGTGCTGGCAGCCACGTCGGTGCTGATGCAGTTCATGCTCCTCGCCTCATATGCGCAGGACGGCTACGCGCATGCCGCTGAGGCGATGTCCTCACGGGAGATCGGGCGGCGCGACATCGTCGGCTTCCACCGCGCCAACCTGGCCGCCGCGCTGCCGGCTGTCGCGATCGGCGCGGTGTTCACGTTGCTGTACCTGGCGGCGCGCGATCCGCTGATCGCCGTGATGACGGACCTCCCAGCGGTGTCGGCCTCAGCGCGGGAGTACTTCCCGTGGGTGATCGTGCTGCCGCTGTTCAGCTCCCTGGCGTACCTGTTCGACGGGGTCTTCCTCGGGTCGGGCCATACGCGGGCGATGTTCGTGACGATGGTGCTGTCCGCCGTCGTCGTCTTCTTCCCCGTGCTGGCGATCGGGGCGCTGTGGATCGGCGACGACCGCGGCCATGACCTGTGGCGGGCCTTCCTGCTCTTCAACGGGGCGCGCGGCCTCTTCCTGGCGCTCGCGTACTGGCGCACCACGGTGCGTGGCGGATGGCTGGAGAACGAGGCCGTCGCGTCCACCTAGGCTTGTGCGCATGACGACCATCGGAGAGATCGGAGAGGACGCGCTGATCGCGCTCTTCGTCCCGCGGCTGCCGGAGACCGACGCCGAGATCCTCGGGCCGGGCGACGACGCTGCAGTGCTGTCCGTCGACGGTCACCTGGTGGTGTCGTCCGACGTGCTCGTCGAGGGCAGGCACTTCCGCAGGGAGTGGTCTACCGGGGCGGACGTGGGCTGGCGCGCGGCGATGCAGAACCTCGCGGACATCGATGCCATGGGCGCCGTGCCTACAGCACTGCAGATCACGTTGTGCACACCGTCGTCCCTGGACGTCGACTGGGTGCTGGACTTCGCCGACGGTTTGCGCGAGGCCTGCGAGCCCCACGGCGTCGGCGTCGTCGGCGGAGACCTGTCGGGGGCCGACCAGATCGTCGTGTCCGTCACTGTGCTCGGCGAGACGCACGGCACCGAGGTCGTGACCAGGGCCGACGCTCACCCGGGCATGGTCGTCGCGGTGTCCGCGCCGCTCGGGGCCGGTGCCGCGGGGCTGGCGGTGCTCACCGCAGGTGTCGACGCCGCTCCGGAGGCGGTGCAGCTGTTCAAGCGTCCGCGCCCGGTCGTCGGGGCCGGTCTCGAGGCTGCGCTGCGCGGCGCTGCAGCGATGATGGACATCTCCGATGGCCTGCTGCGCGATGCGGGTCGGATCGCGCGCGCCTCCGAGGTGGGGATCGCGATCGACTCGGCCGCGGTGCCGGTGCATCCCGCCGCGTCCGTCGCGGCACAGGCTCTTGGCGTGGACGTGCTGCCCTTCGCGCTCACCGGGGGAGAGGACCATGCGCTGCTCGCGGTCTTCCCGTCTGCGGGCTCGGTGCCGTCGGGTTGGGAGGTCGTCGGTCGCGTGACCGAGGAGTTCGACGGGGTCCGGCTGGACGGCGCGGTGCCCGAGTCGCTCGGCTGGGACCACTTCTCGCGCTGACCGGAACCGTGCGGGGCGGTTCCGAGCCGTGCCGGGTTAGCATCGCCCGCATGAGCTCGATTCCGGCTGACCTTGGAGGCGGCCTGGTGCTTCGCCAGGTTGAGGGCGGCGACGCTCGCGCCCTGTCCGCTGCGCTACGTCGCAACCGTGACCACCTGGCGCCCTGGAATCCCGAGCGAGGCGATGGCTTCAGCACGGAGGCGGGGCAGGCTGAGCTCATCGGGCGGCTGCTGGGGGACGCGGAGGCGGGAACCTGTCTGCCTCTGGTGATCACGAGCGGCTCGGACGTCGTGGGGGCCCTCACGGTCTCCCAGATCTATCAAGGGCCTTTCCAGAGCGGGAACGTCGGGTACTGGATCGACCGCGAGCTGGAGGGGCGCGGGATCATGACGCGGGTCCTGGGCGCCGTGGTGGAGCATGTGTCCACCGAGCTGGGCCTGCACCGGCTGCAGGCGGCGACGCTGCTGTCGAATCGGCGCTCGCAGGATGTCCTCGAACGCAACGGGTTCACACGGATCGGCGTGGCCGAGCGATACCTGCAGATCGCAGGGCGCTGGCAGGATCACCTGCTGTTCCAACGGATCATGGAGTGAGCGCGTGAGCGCACGAAGAACGGGCGCCCCCGTGAAGGGGACGCCCGTTGCGCTCAGCGAGAGGTTCGCTGGGAGGTCTTAGACGTTGCGGGTGACCTTGCCGGCCTTGAGGCACGAGGTGCACACGTTCAGGCGCTTGGGGGTACCGGCGACCACTGCACGGACGCGCTGGATGTTGGGGTTCCAGCGACGCTTGGTGCGGCGGTGCGAGTGCGAGATGGAGTGCCCGAACGAGGGGCCCTTGCCGCAGACGTCGCAGTTGGCAGCCACGATAGTTCTCCTACAGTTCTTGCACGCCGGAACCTACCGACAGTGCCACGATTGGATAGCCCGGATGCTCGGGCAACCGCACAAGGATATAGGACGATCCGCGAATGCGCCAAACGCCGTCTCCCGGTGGGAGGTCCTTGCCCCTCATCGTCGCACGCTCGTGACACGATAAGGAACGGACGACGCCCGGGCATGCGCAGCGAGGCGGCGAGAACTGCGGAGAAGGTGACGGATGAGCGAGGCCACGGACCTGCGTCGCTGGCTCGAGGCCGGCGTCGACGCGGTGAAGCGGGCGCGCGAGAGCCTGGATGCCATCAACGTGTTCCCGGTCGCTGATGCGGACACCGGCACCAACATCTACCTCACCCTTCAGGAGGGCAACCGCGCGGTCGCGAAGCTTCCGGACGACGCGACTCACCGCGAGGTGGTGGCAGCCTTCGCCAGGGGAGCTCTCGTGGGAGCCCGTGGCAACTCGGGCGTGATCGTCTCCCAGTACCTGTCGGGCTTCCTCACCGCGATCGACGAGCGCGGCGGCCTGAATCGCGCGAGGCCGGCGGCCATCGCGGAGGCGCTCGAGATCGCGGCCGAGGCTGCGTACCGCGCGGTCAGCTCGCCTGTCGAGGGCACCATCCTCACCGTGGCGCGTGCGGCCGCGAAGGGCGCGCGCGGCGCTGTCGGAGCGAAGGCCGGCCGGGAGGCCGTCGCGGTCGCCGCCGTCGTGTCCGCCCGCGCCGCCCTCGCGGCGACTCACGAGCAGCTGCCCAGCGCTCGTCGCGCAGGGGTCGTCGACGCCGGCGCGGCCGGCCTGGTGCTCCAGCTGGAGATGCTCGCGGAGACGCTCGCAGGCAGGGATGCGCTTGCAGCCCTCGACGAGGTCGAGTGGGAGCTGCGCGACGGGCACAGCGTGATCTCGACCCCGAGCCCGCACGGCCACGGCCTCCCCGGCGGCGGCGCGTACGAGGTGATGTTCGTCGCCTCGCCTCCCGACATGGACGACGTTGACCGGCTCCGGCTCGACCTTGAAGGAGTCGGAGACTCCGTCACGGTGTCCTTCGGTCACGGTCTCGCCCAGGCGCACGTCCACACCGATGCGCCGGAGCTGGCGGTGCGGATCGCGCAGTCCGTCGACGCGCGGCAGATCGTGGTGCGGAGCCTCCTCATGAGCCATGTCGCCGATCGTGCGGCGACCGGCGTGGTGGCCCTGACCTCGTGCCCGGGACTCGCGGAGCCGCTGACCGACGCCGGCGCGGTGGTGCTCGTCGTCCCGGATCCCGCCCGCATGAAGAAGCGCGAGCTGCGGCGTGCGGTGAAGGACGCCTCCGGTTCATCGTCCGTGGTCGTCGCCGGCAACCTGGCCCTGCGCCTCGCCGCACGCGAGCTCGCCGCGCGACGCAGGCACTGGCGCATGACGGTGCTCGAGGCGGGCCATGAGGCGCAGGTGATCGCCGCCGTGGCGGCTGCGGCGCTCGCCACCCCGGGGGAGGACCTCGCGGCGCTGATGGCGGACGCGGTGGCGCGCACCGCCACCGGGGCATCCTCGGTGGATGCGCTCGACGACGATGTGGAGCGCCTGCTCGGTCCCTACGCCGACGTCGTCACGCTGATCCTCGCGCGAGGCGTGCCTGCCGACGTGGCGGAGGCGGTCCGCCGCTTGGTCGCGAGGACGGCGCCCATGGCCGACGTGCAGGTGTACGAGGGCGGTCACGGCGAGCCAGGCATCCTCATCGGGGTCGAGTCGTCGCCGGTCGCATGACGACGCACCCCCGCGGCGAGGCGGACCGCATCGTTCAGCCAGCCGCTCCGTCGCCGCACCTGGGCGGACGGCTGACGGAGCCTCTCGCCCGGGTGCTCGGCACCCGCACCGCGCAGTCGCTCGCCAAGCTCGACCTCGTCACCGTCGGAGACCTGCTCCGCCACTATCCTCGGCGCTACGGCGAACCCGGCGAGATGACTCCGATCCGGGATCTCCGAGTCGGCGAGCATGTCACGGTTCAGGCGCAGGTACGGTCGGCGACGACACGGCCCATGCGGAACCGGGGCGGGGCGATGCTCGAGGCGATCGTGACCGACGGTCGCGACTCGCTCCGGCTCACGTTCTTCGCCAAGCGGATCGGCGTGCTTCGCATGCATGAGGACAAGCTCCGCGCGGGGCGCACCGGCCTGTTCACGGGCACCGTCGGCGAGTACCGCGGCGAACGGCAGCTCACCCATCCGGACTATCTCATCGTCGGGGTCGACGCGGCGGACGAGGATGAGGCGGCGCTGGAGGCCTCGCGTCCCATCCCGATCTACCCGTCCGCGGCGGGTGTGCCCACGTGGCGTATCGGTCGTGCGGTGCGTACGGTGCTCGACCCGCTGACCGCCGCGGACGTCGAGGACCCGATCCCTGCGGGCCTCCTCGAGCGGCATCACCACGGCACGTTGCTCGAGGCCTGGCGAGGCGTCCACGTGCCCGAGACGCAGGCAGACTGGCAGGCAGGTCGGAAGCGGCTCGTGTACGAGGAGGCGCTCGTGCTGCAGGCGGCCCTCGCGCGCCGACGCGCCGAGCATGACTCGCATGCCACGGTGGCACGTCCAGGCCGTTCCGACGGCGCCTTGGACGCCTTCGACGCGCAGGTCCCGTGGCCCCTCACGGGCGCCCAGGTGCGGGCGGGACAGCGGATCGCCGCGGATCTCGCCCGCGAGACGCCGATGCTGCGGCTGCTCCAGGGCGACGTCGGCTCCGGCAAGACCCTGGTTGCCCTGCGGGCGATGCTGCAGGTGGTGGACGCGGGCGGGCAGGCTGCTCTGCTCGCACCCACGGAGGTGCTGGCGGCGCAGCACCTGCGTTCCCTGCGGGCGATGCTCGGACCGCTCGCGGACGCAGGTGCCCTGGGCGGAGACGCGCGCGGCACCCGCGTGGCGCTGCTCACCGGTTCGCAGGGCGCGAAGGCCCGGCGTCAGGCGCTCGCCGACGCCGCCTCCGGCGCGGCGGGGATCGTGGTGGGCACGCATGCGCTGCTGAGCGAGACGGTGCAGTTCGCGGACCTGGGCCTGGTCGTGGTCGACGAGCAGCATCGGTTCGGAGTCGAGCAACGGGACGCGCTGAGAACCCGAGGCGCCCACCCGCCGCACATGCTCGTGATGACCGCCACGCCGATCCCGCGGACCGTCGCGATGACCGTGTTCGGCGACCTTGAGACCACGGTGCTCGACGAGCGTCCGCCGGGTCGTGCGGACGTGGTCACCCACGTCGTCCCTGCGGGCAACCGGGCGTGGATCGACCGTGTGTGGGCAAGGGTCGCTGAGGAGGTCGCCGAGGGTCGGCGCGCGTACGTCGTCTGCCCACGCATCGATGAGGCGGACGCTGCCGACGCGATGGACGTCGACGCTCCCGAGGCGGGCGTCGAGGATCTCGCGGACGAGGCGCGGCTGCCGCTCGATGCCGACGCCGTCAAGGGCGCGAGCGCTCCGAGGCCTCGGCTCGCGGCCGCGACCCAGATCGCGGAAATGCTGCGGTCGCGCCCCGAGCTCGCGGGCGTGCGCGTCGGTCTCCTGCACGGGCGCTTGTCCGGCGACGACAAGGATGCGGCGATGTCGGCTTTCTCTGCGGGTCGGACGCCGGTCCTCGTGTCGACGACGGTGATCGAGGTGGGTGTCGACGTGCCGGAGGCGTCCGTGATGGTGGTCCTCGACGCACAGCATTTCGGCATCTCGCAGCTGCACCAGCTCCGCGGTCGGATCGGGCGCGGCGGGCTTCCGGGGGTGTGCCTTCTGGTGACGAGCGCGGAGGAGGGCACGCTCGCGGCAGAGCGGTTGGCGGCCGTGGCAGGCACCACGGACGGCTTCGAGCTCGCGGACAAGGACGTGGAGCTGCGGCGCGAGGGCGACGTCCTGGGCACCGCGCAGTCGGGCGGCCGGAACTCGCTCCGGCTCCTTCGTGTGGTGCGGGACGCCGCTGTCATCGCCCAGGCGAGGGACGATGCGCGAGCCCTGGTCGCCGCGGATCCGGCGTTGAGTACGCATCGAGCGCTCGCGATGGCGATCGACGAGTGGCTCGGCGCGGAGCAGGCGGAGTACCTGGAACGCGGGTGAGCGCGGTCAGGACGTGCAGGCGATGTCCAGCCCGCTCGGCTCTCCGGTGCCTGTCACCGTGAACGTGACGGTCTTGCCCGAGGCGATCGGCTTCGCGCCCTCCTCGCTGGCGACGGTGACCACGCCGTCCGCTTGATCCGTGAGGGACCCGCCCGTGACGTCCGTCGCGGTCGCGTCGCCGATGCCGATGCGCACGGTCCAGGTCGTCACGCCGCCCGCGCGGGCCTTGACCCGCACCTCGAGCTCGAAGCGGCCGTCCTTGGCCCTGTCCTTGCGGATCTCGGCCGCGCATGCGCCGTCGGCGCCCGGCGTGCCGTCGGTGCCGACGACGGCCGACGAGGTCATCGTCGGGCTGGGAGTCTCGGCCGGGCTGGCGACGGCGAGCGGGCTCGCAGTGGACCAGGGGCTCGCCGCGTTCGACGGGCTCGTCGTGGACGCGGCGACCGGAGCGGCACCGCGCCCCAGGAGCGCTGCGGCGCCGAGCAGAACGCCGACCACGATGATGATCGCGCCTGCGATGGCGAGCGTCACGAGAGGCGGGCGCCGACGAGGATCCGTGGCCGCGGGCGCCGCGTCCGACGCGCCGTGTGCGCCGACCGGCTGGACCGATGGCGGGGCGGAGCCGGCCGCGTCGCCGGCGAGGGCCGCGGCGATCGCCTCCGCGGGCAGCACCACGGTCGGGTCTCCGTCCTGCGCGGATCCGAGCGCTGGTCCCGTGGTGGGCAGCGGAAGCGTGGTCGGTGCCTGCTCGTCGATCGGGTCGGTCGGTGAATCGTCGGTCATCCGTGTCCTCTCCTCCGCGCCGTGACGACGGGAGCGTCGTCCTCGTCAGCGCGCGGCGCCCGCAGGATGTTCCCCGCGCGCAGGCGACCGGTAGCGTGGCCGCATGACCCGCATCATCGCTGGCGAGCTCGGCGGACGCCGTGTCGCCGTACCTCCGAAGGGCACCCGCCCCACGACCGACAGGGTCCGCGAGGCGGTGTTCTCGCGGTTGGAGCATGCCGGAGCGCTGCGGGGCGCACGCGTCCTCGATCTCTTCGCCGGATCGGGCGCGCTCGCCTTCGAGGCGTTGAGCAGGGGCGCTGCCGACGCGGTCCTCGTCGAGGCTGCGGCGACCGCCGCTCGAGTGGCGCAGTCGAACGTGGCGGAGCTGCGGCTTCAGGCTCGTGCACGAGTGGTCAAGGAGAGGGTGCTGCCATTCCTGACCCGGTCCCAGGAGAGGTGGGATCTGGTGCTGCTCGATCCGCCCTATGACATCGCTCGGGCAGATCTTGCGGGGGTGCTGGAGGCGCTCGCGCCGCGTGTGGCGCCCGACGGCACGGTGGTGCTCGAGTGGGCCGCACGCGCGGGCGATGCGCCGTGGCCCACAGGGCTGACCGCCACCGGTGCGAAGGCCTACGGCGAGACCGCCGTCCATTACGCCGAGGCGACCCGCGCGCCCGGCGAGCGGACCGGTAGCGTGGACGCATGACGATCGCTGTCTTCCCTGGGAGCTTCGACCCCATCACGCTCGGACACGTGGACGTCGCGTTGCGCGCTCGAACCATCTTCGAGCGGGTCATCATCGCGGTCGCGCACAACTCGACCAAGTCGCCGCTGCTCGATGCGCAGACCAGGCTCGAGCTCGCTCGCGAGGCGACAGCGCATCTCGACGGCATCGAGGTCGCCACCACCGATGGCCTCCTCGTGGAGTTCTGCGAGAGCGTCGGCGCGAATGCGATCGTCAAGGGGCTGCGCGGCGGGGCCGACTATGATGTCGAGCGGCCGATGGCGCTGATGAACCGGTCCATCACGGGAATCGAGACAGTCTTCCTCACAGGGGACAATGCTCTGAGTCACATCGCGTCGTCCCTGGTACGTGATGTGGCGAGGCATGGAGGGGACATCACCGCCTACGTGCCTCGGGGCGTTGAGAGCGCGGTGCTGCGGGCGCTGGGCCGCGACGTCTGAGTCCCATCGCGCCGTATCGGAACGCGCCTCCGCCGGTGCGTGACGGCGTTCGCCCGGTTCCGGGTTGAGTGCAGGCGGCAACTTCGCGTAGACTCTTGCGCTGGTCCGCCGTCTGGCGTGGCCGAGGTCCTTGAGGACTGGAACTGATCGGGAGGCGCGCGTGTCGCACACCAAGCGCCGACCGGGCTCGCCGTACGACATCCCTGCACGGGACATCATCGGTCGCCCTGGGACGCAGCGATTCGTCTCGGAGACGTTCCCGGCCCCCGCGGTCCTCGGCACCGACATGATCGGCGTGCCTGAAGGTGCGGAGGTGAGGCTCGAACTGAGCCTCGAGTCCGTGCAGGATGGAATCTGGGTCTCCGGAACCGTCACTGCCGAGGCGGTGGGCGAGTGCGGGAGGTGCTTGGACGAGGTGCGGCTGACGGTCGCGGCCCCGATCCAGGGCCTCTTCGAGCTCCCCGGCGTCGAGCGCGAGGACGAGGAGGAGGAGCCGGAGGACGTCTACGAGTTCGATGGGGAGACCCTCGAGCTCGAGGAAGTCGTGCGGGACGCGGTGGCTGAACAGCTGCCGTTCACCCCGCTGTGCGAACCGGACTGCCCGGGGCTGTGCGACCAGTGTGGCGCGCGGCTCGCGGACGACCCGGATCACACGCATGAGAAGATCGATCCCAGGTGGTCGGCTCTGCAGACGTTGGACGTCGACGAGCCGGCCCAGAAGAAAGAGAGTTAGCCGTGGCTGTTCCCAAGCGCAAGATGTCGCGCAGCAACACGCGTGCACGCCGCTCCCAGTGGAAGACCACTGCTGCTGCCACCGTCGCGTGCCCGTCGTGCAAGTCTCCCAAGCTGTCCCACGTGGCGTGCCCGTCCTGCGGTGCGTACAACGGGCGTCAGTACGCTGAGGCGCTTCGCACCGAGCACGAGGCGTAAGGCGCGTCACCCACGCGCTGCGAGGTGAGCAGGTGAGCATCCCGGGCCAGGCCGCGGCTGACGCGCTGGTCCGGCGGATCGGCGTGTCCATCGACCCCGACCTGCTGGTGCTCGCCCTCACCCATCGCTCCTTCGCGTATGAGGCGGGCGGTCTTCCGACCAACGAGCGACTGGAGTTCCTCGGCGACTCCGTGCTCGGCATCGTCGTGACCGACCACCTGTATCACGCGCACCCCGACCTGCCGGAGGGTGAGCTCGCCAAGATGCGAGCCGCCTGCGTCTCCCAGAAGTCGCTCGCGATCGTGGCGCGCGAGATCGAGCTCGGTCCGTGCATCCTGCTGGGCAAGGGTGAGACGGCGACGGGAGGCTCCGACAAGGACTCGATCCTCTGCGATGCGTTCGAGGCGATCCTGGGCGCCGTCTACCTGACCCATGGCATCGAGGTGTCGCGGGACGTGGTGCTGCGGCTGGTCGGGCCGTCCTTGGCGGCCGCAGCACGGTCCGGTGCCGCCCTCGACTGGAAGACGTCTCTTCAGGAACGCTGCGCGGAGCTGGGGCTCGCGGCCCCCGTCTACGACGTCGACGGCGAGGGCCCCGATCACGCCCGCGTGTTCACGGCCCGCGCTGTCGTCGATGGAACGGTCCGCGGGCAGGGCACGGGCAGTGCGAAGAAGCACGCCGAGCAGGAGGCCGCCGCGGCTGCGTACGCGTCGCTCGCGACGTTCGAGTCCTCGTTGAAGGCGGACGCGATCACGTCCGACGTCTCCTGAGCATCCCGCTGTCTCCCGCTACCACGCACCCCGCTCCTGCCCATGCCTGAGCTGCCAGAGGTCGAGACCGTCCGCGGCGGGCTGGAGTCCCTCGTCTCACGCTGCACGATCGCGGAAGTCGACATTCGCCGTGACAGCTGCGTGCGGCTGCTCCCGGGCGGGGCACCCGAGTTCGGTGCGCAGGTGACGGGCACCAGGATCTCCGCGGTCGTGCGTCGCGGAAAGTTCCTGTGGCTGCCTCTGACCGAGCCCGGGGCGCACGCGGTCCCCGAGGTCGCGCTGAGCGCGCACCTCGGAATGTCCGGGCAGTTCCGGGTGCACGAGGCTCCTTGGGATGCCGCTCCGCCTCCGCATCCCCACTGCCGGGCGCGCCTGAGCCTCCTGAAATACGACGGCGTACCGCTGACTCTCGACTTCCTCGACCAGCGCACGTTCGGCTACCTGCATGTGGAGGCGCTCGTGCCCACGCCGGACGGCGGACCAGGCGGCTTCGGTTCGGATCTGCCCGCGCTGCCGGTCACAGCAGCGCATATCGCGCGGGACGCGCTGGACCCACGCGTCGATGTCGCGGCTGCGGGGCGGGCGCTCCGCCGTGGGACTCGCGGCATCAAGCAGGTGCTTCTGGATCAGACGGTGGTGAGCGGAGTAGGGAACATCTATGCGGACGAGGCGCTCTGGCATGCGCGGATCCACCCTGAGCGGCCCGCGCACACCGTGACGGCACCCCAGGCGCGGACACTCCTCGGTTCCGTGAGGTCGGTCATGACGGCGGCCCTCGCGCAAGGTGGCACGAGCTTCGACGCGCTGTACGTGAACGTGAACGGGGAGTCCGGATACTTCGATCGCTCGCTTGGGGCCTACGGCCGCGCGGGGGAGCCGTGCAGGCGGTGCGGACGCGCTCTGCGGAGGGCGATCGTGGGGGGTCGCGCCACCCATTGGTGCGCGACGTGTCAACGACGCTGGGCGCCCAAGCCGGGAATCCGCTCGTTCAAGCGATAGCATCGACCCATGTCCGACATCACTGTCCTCGTCCTCGACGACCACGAGGTCGTGCGCCGCGGAATCTGCGACATCCTCGACCGGGCCGACGGCATCACCGTCGTCGCAGAGGCATCCTCGGTGGCGCAGGCGACGCGCCGTGCGGATGCCGTGCGTCCGCAGGTGATCCTGTCCGACCTGCGGCTTCCTGACGGCACGGGGCTCGACGTCATCCACCATGTGCGTGAGAAGTTGCCGGACACCCGCGTGGTCGTGCTGACGAGCTACGACGACGACGACGCGAAGGCTGCGGCACGCTCCGCGGGCGCCGATGTCTTCCTCGCGAAGACCGCGAGCAGCGCGGAGGTTCTGCAGGCGGTGAAGGACGCCGCCACGGGTCGCGAGCACGGCCAGCATATCGACGTGCACGAGGACGACATGCTGTCGCGTCTGACTCCCATGGAGCGCCGCGTGCTCACGCTCGTGGGGCAGGGACTGGCGAACCGTGAGATCGCCACGGAGCTCGGAATCGCCGAGAAGACCGTCAAGAACCACGTGACGAGCGTCCTCGCCAAGATGGGTCTCCAGCGCCGCACGCAGGTCGTCGCGTGGGCGACCGCGCGACGCGCGCAGTCGTTCCGCGGCTAGCGAGCGTTCACGCCTCGACGTTCCACTCGGCAGCCGTACCGGGTCGGGGTGCTCCGGGTCGCACGGGAGCCAGCGTGAACGTACCTTGCCGTCGGATCGCACGGTTGGCAAGGTTCGATGTCCCTGAATGGCGCTTCGTCGCGCCGGCCGGTCCCAGGCCGTCATCCGTGATGGTGATGATGAAGCGTCCCGGGGGAGCGGAAAGCGACACGGTCACCGCTGTCGCCTGCGCGTGACGCGCGACGTTCGACAGCAGCTCGCGGACCACGGCGACGGCGTCGTCCGAGAGCGTCGGATCGGCTGCGGCCGCCGTGGCTACGTCCTCCCATGAGACGTCCACGCGAGGCGTGAAGCCCAGCGAGTCCTGCGCGAGCACGAACTCGCGGCGAAGGCGCTCCGAGAGCGGTTCCGACGTGCGCTCGCCTGACAGGGTGCCCATGACGGAGCGCACCTCGCGCTGCGCGCGCTTCACGTGGTCGAGCGTGGACAGAAGGCGCGGGCGGAACTCGGCGGGCACATTCGCGGCGATGGTCTCGAGCTGGATGGCGGTGGCGAACAGCTCCTGAGAGACGAAGTCGTGAAGGTCGTCCGCGATCCGTTCGCGTTCCTCGAGCATGTGCGACACGTTCTTCACATGGGCGAGCTCCGCGAAGGACAGCGCCATTGCCGCCTGGCTCGCAAAGCGCTGCGCGGTCGACAGATCGTTCTGTCCGAACGCCGCCATGCCGGGTTCACGCCACAGCATGAGCAGGCCCGAGGTCCGTCCCTCGGAATGCAGGGGAGCGTACAGGGTGGGGCCGAAGGCACGGACCGCGGGGAGCACGGTGCCGCCTGGCGGCTCGGAGGCGACCACGCCTTCGCCGGACCGGATGACGGTGAGCGCATGCCCGTCCTCGGGGAGCACCTGGCCGAGCAGCTCATCGGAGCGGTTGCCCAGGGTGAACTCCATCACCCATTCCTCACCGACGCCAGGCAGCACGAGCGCCGCCGAGGTCGCTCCCGCGAGCTCCGAGGCGGCCTGGACGATCCGCTCGAAGGCTTCCTCGTCGCCGGGGTCGGCGAGCAGTTGGGTGGTGATGTCCTGGGATGCGGTGAGCCACTTCTCGCGGAGGAGAGCACGCTCGTAGAGCTGTGCGTTGTCGATCGCGGAGGAGGCGGCGGCTGCGAGCGCGAGGACGATCTGCTGGTCACGCTCGGTGAAGCCGCCCTCCTTGCTCGCCAGATACAGGTACCCGAAGAGCTCATCGCGCACCACGAGGGCCGCTCCGAGGAAGGAACCCATCGGCGGGTGACCGGGAGGGAGGCCACGGAAGGCGGGATGCTTCGTGAGCTCCTCGATGACGAGGCATCCCTCCCGCGGGATCTGCGCAAGGGTTCCCACCGCATTGGGGGCGCGACCGATGTGCGCCATCACGCCGGTAGGGATCCCGTTGTAGTGGAACTCCACGGAGATGCCGTCGTCGTCCAGGATGTTGATCGCAGCCATCTTCGCACCGGTGTGCTCGGTGGCAGCGTCCAGGAACCGGTCGAGGACGTCGTTGAGGTCCAGCCGGTTCATTCCTACGATGGCGTTGGCAAGCGCGTCGGACACCGGCAGTCTCTCCTCACTCACGCAGGTCCACCTGCCTCTCCGCGTAGCCAAGCGGGGACTCGTGATGCGTGACGAGCACCACGATACGTTGCCGAGCGGTCATCGACATGACCACCGCGCGCAGCGCGTCCTGTCCCTCGTCATCAAGATGTTCCGCGGGCTCGTCGATGAGGACGACGGGCGCGGGGTGCAACAGCGCGCGTGCAAGCAGGAGGCGTCGTCGCTCGCCGCCGGAGACTGTGTGCCCGCCGGAGCCCAGCATCGTGTCGATCCCGCGCGGCAGCGTATCGATCCATGCGCGGAGGCCCACCGTGGTGAGCGCTTCGAGTGCCTCGTCCTCGGTGACGTCGCCGCGCGCGACCCGCAGGTTCTCGAGGACCGTCGTCTCGAAGATGTGGGCGTCCTCGGCCGTGAGCGCGATGCGGCGGCCGGTGTCGGCAGGGCCTGCAGGCTCTCCGTCGACGAGCACCGTGCCGCGATGCGGTCGCAGCGCGCCGGCGATAGCCAGCAGGATCGTCGACTTGCCGATGCCTGAGGGGCCCACGATCGCGAGCGTCTGTCCGGGGACGAGCCGCTCGGTGAGCGGACGCGTCGGAGTCATCCCGGGCCAGGCGACCGAGAGCTCGTCGAGACGCAGCTCAGCGACGGTGCTCGCTGCTGCGGCGGGTTCCGGATCGACGGCGGCGGAGTCCGCGAATGCGCCGTCGGCGAGCGGCGCTGACAGCTCTCGGAGGCGCAGCGCTGCGGCGCGGGAGCGGTGGAGCTGCAGGACAGCCGCCGGGATGGCGCCGACCGCTTCGAACGCGGCCAGCGGGAGCAGCGCGACGACCGTCCCCCAGGGCCCCGACACCGCGCCGTTGCCAATGGCGTGCACGGCGAGCCAGACGCCGCCGATCACGGCGACGCCCTGGCTGAGCGTGAGGAGCGCGGCAGCCGCCGCACCGGGCTTCGACTCGGCCTCGAGGGCTGCTTCTGCGTCGTGGTTCGCGCTCTCGACGGCGGTGAGCGACGCGGCCGTCGTGCCCCACATGCGGTGCTCGGTGGCCGACTCGATCGCGGCGAGCGATGCGGAGCTGACCTCCGCGTGCGCGACGACACCGGCCTCGGCCGCGATCCGGGCCTGCCGGGCGGTGAGCGCCGCGGAGCCGAGGCCCGCGATGAGCAGGCATGCGGCAAGGACGACTCCGGCGACTGGGATGATCAACCCGACGACAGCGACGGAGATCAGGCTCACGGTGATCGCGACGCCTGTGGGAATGAGGGCGCGCACCACAGCGTCGCCGACGGCGTCCAGATCTGTACCGATGCGGGCGATGATGTCGCCGCGACGCAGCGTGAGCACTCTTCCCGCGCCGGCCGCGGCGAGGTGCTCGTAGGTGCGCTCGCGCAGCTCGACCATGCCACGTAGCGCGGTGTCGTGGCTCGCAAGACGTTCGAGGTAGCGGAAGACTCCGCGCGAGATGCCGAAGAAGCGGACGATCACGGCGGCGAGCGCCAGGTCGGCGGCGGACGGCATCTGCGCCGCTCTGGCGATCATCCACGCCGCGACGGCCGAGAGCCCGACCGCGGATCCGAGTGCCATGGTGCCCGCGAGCACCGCGCGGATCACGGGCCAGGCGCGGACCCCGGTGTCGCGCAGGGCCTCTCGCAGTGCGGCCGCCGAGCTGAGGGAGGCCTCGGGTCGGGCCGATGCGGGTCCGGGCTGCGGGCGAGTCCGTGCAGTCATGCGTCGGCCTCCATGCGGTGGCGCGAGATCAGGGTGACGACGGTGTCAGCGGCGGCGATGACGTCAGGCTCGTGGGTCGCGACGACCAAGGCGGCGCCGGACCTCGCGAGCTGGCGCATCCTGTCGATGACGACCTGACGTGAGCGCGGGTCAAGATGGGCGGTCGGCTCATCGAGCAGCACGAGCGGGCGACCTGAGTCGAATGCGCGCTCGAGCGCGAGCTGCTGCCGCTGTCCGAGCGACATCCTCCGGCCGGTCGGGCCGATGTCGGGGCGCTGCGGGACCCAGGCGATCTGAGCCGCCCATGCGGTGGAGTCCACATGGACCCGACCGTCGCTCGCGATGCGGACGGCCGCGACGGAACGGCTCGCTCCTGGCGAGTCGTCAGGAGCCTCGATGCTCAAGGCGCCGCGGGTGGGAGGCAGCAGCCCTGCCAACGCGAGCAGCAGCGTGGACTTGCCCGAGCCGTTGGGGCCGACGATGGCCGTGAGCGATGCGGGTGAGATCCACAGCTCGACGCCGCTGGGCGCCTCTCGCGTGCCGTCGGGAGTGTCGACTGCGAGCCCGCGTGCGACGAGGGAGCGCCCGCTGACGTCGGGCGCTGGGGCGTCGCCTGAGAGCGTCGGGCTCGGCTCGTCGAGGATGTCGAACGCGGCGTCGGCGGCGGCGAGCCCGTCTGCGGAGGCGTGGAAATGGGTGCCGACGTTACGGAGCGGGAGGTACACCTCAGGGGTGAGGATCAGCACGGCGAGCGCCGTCTCGATCCCGATCCCTCCGTCGATCAGGCGGTAGCCCATCGTCACGGCGACGATGGCGACCGACAGCGTGGTCAGCAGTTCGAGGACCATGCCTGAGAGGAAGGCGACGCGAAGCGATCCCATGGTCGCCTTGCGGTGAGCCTCTCCCAGCTCTCGGACTCGCGCGGCGGGTCCGTGCTCCCGACCGAGGCCCTTGAGCGTGGGCACTCCTGCGATGAGGTCGAGGGTCCGAGTGCTGAGGCGCTGCATCGCCTCCAGGTGAGTGGCCGACCGGTCACGCGTGACCAGCCCGACGAGCACCATGAACACCGGGATGAGCGGAAGCGTCGCGGTGATGATCGCGGCGGAGAGCCAGTCGAGCCCGAGGACCATGATGAGCAGGAGCGGGGTGAGGGTGGCGGCGAGCGCCAGCTGTGGGAGGTACCGCACGAAGTAGGGCAGCAGGTCATCGAGCCCGCGGGTGACCACGGTCGTCACCTCGGCGCCCCGCCCTGAGGCGATCCACCGCGGGCCCATGCCGGCGGCGTGGGCGACGACCTGCTGGCGGAGCTCGGAGATGACGCGCGCGCCCGCGCGGTGCGCGAGCCGTTCCTGAAGCCAGGTGGCGACCGTGCGGAGCACGACGACGCACGCAAGGATCGGCAGTCCGGTCGACAGCGCGCGCGTCGACGTGGGCACCAGTTCTCCGAGCCAGCCGAGTCCGTCGCCGGTGAGGGCGGAGGGCGACAGGTGAGGTGCGAGCATCCGGGCGATCAGGAGCGCTTGGACGGCGAGCGCCAGGGCCGTGAGAAGGCCCAGGCCCGCCGTCACCAGGATGTAACGGCGGGCCGGGCCGATCCGCACGACCAGGCGCGGATCGAGAGGTCGCATCGAGACGGGCTACTTCTTCAGGAAGGTGAGCTCGCTGTGCTCCGGGATGTGGTCTGTGCTGATGCGGCGCCGGAACACCCAGTAGGACCATGCCTGGTAGGCCAGCACGATCGGCGTCATGATCACGGCCACCCAGGTCATGACCGTGAGCGTGTAGTCGGTCGACGATGCGTTGTCGACGGTCAGGGAGTATGCGGGGTCGATCGAGGAGGGCATCACGTCGGGGTACATCGAGCCGAAGATCAGCACGACGGCCCCGACGATCACGACGGCGTTGGCGATGAACGCCTTGCCGAAGCTCTCGACACGCGCGAACCACACCACCGCGACGAGCCCGAGCGCGGCGACGAGGACGGCTGCCCAGGTCCAGGCGACCGAGTAGGCGAGCTGGGTCCAGATGGCCCACACTGCGGCGAGCGCGAGCGCGGCCACGGAGATCTTCTTGGCGAAGTCGCCTGCGCGCTTCGAGAAGTCGCCCGACGTCTTGAGCGCGAGGAAGATCGCGCCGTGCGAGAGGAACAGCGACAGCGTGACGAGTCCGCCGAGCAGCGCGAACGGGCTGAGCAGGTCGAAGAAGTTCCCGACGTACTCGAGGTGGCCGTTCGACTCCGCGATCGGAACACCTCGGACGAGGTTCGCGAACGCCACGCCCCAGAGGATCGACGGCACCCATGCGGAGCCGATGATCGCCCAGTCCCAGCGCTGACGCCACTTCTCGTCGTTGATCTTGCCGCGGTACTCGATCGCTACGGCGCGCACGATGAGCGAAAGCAGGATCAGCAGCAGAGGCAGATAGAAGCCGGAGAACAGGGTGGCGTACCACTCGGGGAACGCCGCGAATGTCGCGCCGCCGGCGGTCAGCAGCCACACCTCGTTGCCGTCCCACACGGGGCCGATCGTGTTGAGCGCGAGGCGTCGTTCTTTGTTGTTCTTCGCGAGCAGCCCCATGAGCATGCCCACGCCGAAGTCGAAGCCCTCGAGCACGAGGTATCCGGTCCACAGGACCGCGATGAGTACGAACCAGATCAGTGCGAGATCCATGGGGGACTCCTTAGTACGCGAAGGACAGCGGTCGCGAGCCGTCCTCGTCGACGGTGGGCTGCTCGACCTGCGGCGCGCCCTCGACGGCGTAACGCTGGATGAGTCGGAACCAGAAGACTCCGAGGATGGCGTAGACGATCGTGAACACCACCAGCGAGAAGGCCACCTCGCCTGCGGACACGTTCGGCGAGTAGCCGGACTGGGTGAGGAGCATCACCATGTCGACGCCGTCGGGATTCGGCGCGACGACGAACGGCTGACGACCCATCTCGGTGAAGATCCAGCCGAAGCTCGCGGCCAGGTACGGCATCGGGAGCGAGATCAGCGCAAGCGCCTTCATCCAGGGCTTCGTGGTGATGCTGCCCTTGCGGGTGAACCACAGGATGGTGAGCGCGAGGGCCGCGGAGAAGGCCGCGAGACCGATCATGAGGCGGAACGACCAGTAGGTGACGAGGAGGTTCGGACGGTACTGGATCTCGTTGCCGGCCGCGTCCGTGGCGCCGTAGCGATCGGCGTACTCCTCCTGGAGCTGGTTGATGCCGCGGATCTCGGCGTTCCAGTCACCTGTGAACAGGAACGACGTGAAGCCTGGGATCTCGATGAGGTGCGTCACCGATGAAGGGTCGTCGCCGGCGAGGTTGCCGATCGCGAGGAGCGAGAACGGGGCGCTCGTCGTCGTGTCCATCAGGCCCTCGGCGGCTGCCATCTTGATCGGTTGCTGCTCGGCGAGCAGCTTTCCCTGCGTGTCGCCCGTGTAGATCACCGCGGCGCCCGCGAGCAGCATCACCAGGGCGCCGAAGCGCGCGGCGGTACGGTACATGGGAAGGTCCGTGTGCGCCGCGTCCTCGCGGTGCTTGCGGACCATCCAGTACACGGCGATTCCCGCGACGAAGGTTCCTGCGACCAGGAACGCCGTGGCGATCACGTGTGGGAACGCTGCGAGCGTCGTCGGGTTGGTGAGCACTGCGCCGATGGAGTTCATCTCCGCGCGCCCGGTCTCCGGGTTGTAGTCAGCGCCGACCGGGTGCTGCATCCACGAGTTGGCCGCGATGATGAAGTAGGCGGACAACGTGGAGCCGATGGCGAACAGCCACACGGTGAGCAGGTGGATCTTCTGGGGAAGCTTGTCCCAGCCGAAGATCCACAGGCCCAGGAACGTGGACTCGAGGAAGAATGCGAGCAGCGCCTCCATCGCGAGCGGCGCACCGAAGATGTCGCCGACGAAGCGCGAGTAGTTGGACCAGTTCATGCCGAACTGGAACTCCTGCACGATGCCGGTGGCGACGCCGAGCGCGAAGTTGATGAGCAGGAGCTTGCCGTAGAACTTCGTCAGGCGGAGCCACTTCTCCTTGCCCGTCCGCACCCATGCGGTCTGCATGATCGCGACGAGGATCGACAGGCCGATCGTGAGCGGGACCAGGACGAAGTGATAGACGGTGGTGATGCCGAACTGCCATCGGGCGAGGTCAAGCGCCTCCATGCCGGGGACCTCCTTGGGTAGATGCGTCAGAAACTACCGGGGGGACCATGGTCCTAGTACGGGACGATGGTCCTACCAAGGTGCGCCGTCCCAGCAAGATCACGGTCGCTGGGACGGAACTGGTGCGGGCGCGCGGGCGTCCGCGCGCACGTGTCCACAGTAATCGGAGCACGGGGGCGACACGGCCGTCGCCGGCCCTGCGCGCGCCCTCACCGTGCCGACGTCCTGCACGAATCGCCGTGGCACAGCGGCTCTCCTGGGCTTTCCCCGGCTTCTGTGACACAATGTCTGCCAGGTCCGCACCCGTCCACACCGGGTGCAAACCGCGCGACAGACGCATCGACTGCGTTGCCGCCGGTCCTGGCAGGATCCCGCACGGCTACAGCCGCACGCGGCGACATCGGGGGCGCGGCGCACGTATGGCGCCGCTGTCAGCCGCGACCGACAGACTTCCGCGGTCACAGAAGTGAACCGCGACCGACGACCAGTTCGGGGCCGGGTGTGGCCGGTCCGGACATTGAGGTACCCGCATTGAGCGAGGACAACGTCACACCTGCCGCAGCCCTGATCTTCCAGGCTCCGGAACCCCCCAAGCCGCGTCGCGCATCGGCACCGGCTGGACCGCCGCAGATCGAGCAGCGCGCCGCCGCGGAGGCCACGTCCGAGGCCACGGAGCCGCGGAGCTCCGACGACGCGTCGGGTGCTCCGCGGGCTGACAAGCCCAAGCGCAAGTCAGGCGGAGCCAAGAAGACGAGGAAGGCACCTGGCGACGCACCCGCGTCGGAGGAATCCGTCTCCAGCGAGGCCCAGTCGGACGGCGCCGGCGCCTCGCAGCAGGAAGCCGCCGTCGGCCCTGAATCCGATGGCGGCCCCGAGGCCGACGGCACCGGTGCGCGTCGTCGTCGCCGCCGCGGCGGCCGCGGACGTGGCAAGAAGCGTCCCGAGGGCGAGGCGGAGGCTGAGGGCGAGCAGGAGTCGGACGGCTCGACCGAGCCCGACGCTCCCGACCTCCAGTCAGGCGAGGCGTCGTCCGACGCCGATCCCCTCGACGGTCCGGAGGACTCTGACGGCGCGGAAGGCAGCGCCTCCCGTCGTCGACGCCGCCGCAGCCGTGGATCGCGCGCCACCGCTCCGGCATCGAGCTCCGACGACCAGCTGCAGGGCTCGACCAGGCTGCAGGCGAAGCGTCAGCGCCGCCGGGACAACCGCGATGGCTCGCGCCGTCGCCCCGTGATCTCGGAGGCCGAGTTCCTCGCGCGTCGCGAGTCGGTGAAGCGATCCATGGTGGTGCGCGAGAAGGACCACCGTGTCCAGATCGCCGTGCTTGAGGACGATGTCCTGGTCGAGCACTATGTCTCGCATCAGGCGCAGCAGTCGATGGCGGGCAACGTCTATCTCGGCCGTGTGCAGAACGTGCTTCCGGGCATGGAGGCGGCGTTCGTGGACATCGGCCGCGGGAGGAACGCCGTCCTCTATGCCGGTGAGGTCAACTGGGACGCCGCCGGCCTCGAGGGCAAGGCCAAGCGCATCGAGCTGGCGCTGAAGCCTGGCGACCAGATCATGGTCCAGGTCACCAAGGACCCGATCGGCCACAAGGGCGCTCGCGTCACCTCTCAGATCTCGCTCGCAGGACGCTTCCTTGTCTACGTGCCCGCCGGCGGTGTCACGGGAATCTCCCGCAAGCTTCCCGACACTGAGCGCGCGCGCCTGAAGAAGCTGTTGCGAGAGGTCATCCCGTCCGATGCTGGCGTCATCGTGCGCACCGCTGCCGAGGGAGCCTCGGAGGACGAGCTGCGCGCCGACGTCGAGCGGCTGAAGCGTCAGTGGCAGACCATCCAGGACGAGGCGACGACCGGCAAGGCGCCGAAGCTCCTGCGCGGCGAGCCCGACATGGCGATCCGCGTGGTGCGCGACATCTTCAATGAGGACTTCGACTCGCTCACGATCCAGGGCGAGGACACGTGGAACTCGCTGTCGATGTATGTGCAGCAGGTCGCGCCGGATCTGATGGCTCGTCTCCACAAGTACACCTCGCAGGGCGACGTCTTCGCGGATTCGCGCATCGACGAGCAGCTGGTGAAGGGGATGGACCGCAAGGTCTGGCTGCCTTCTGGCGGTTCGCTGGTCATCGACCGTACCGAGGCGATGACGGTGATCGACGTCAACACCGGCAAGTTCGTCGGCAAGGGCGGCACGCTCGAGGAGACGATGACGCTCAACAACCTCGAGGCGGCTGAGGAGATCGTCCGTCAGCTGCGGTTGCGCGACATCGGCGGCATCATCGTCATCGACTTCGTCGACATGCTGCTCGAGGCGAACCGGGACCGAGTGCTGCGCCGCCTCATCGAGTGCCTCGGGCGGGATCGCACCAAGCACCAGGTGGCTGAGGTGACGTCGCTGGGACTGGTCCAGATGACCCGCAAGAGGGTCGGCCAGGGACTGGTGGAGGCGTTCTCCGAGACCTGCGAGCACTGCAAGGGGCGCGGCTTCCTGGTGCACGGTGAGCCCGTCGCCGAGGCGAGCGAGAAGCAGCCGGAGCCGCGGCGTGCGCGAAGCGGTCGCAGCCGCGCCGGCAAGACGACCGTCGGGATGCAGCCGGAGCCGCAGCCCGAGCCCGCCAAGAACGAGACCCATGCGCTGGACGATCGGGAGGAGGCACGCGCGCAGGTCAAGGCGACGCTCGCCTCGATCGCCGCCGCTGCAGAGAAGGCGCACCACGAGGACGAGCACGACGGAGAGCATCGCTCGGAGCCCGTGCTCGACCTCGAGCTCTCGGGACGCGAGGTGGATGAGGAGTCGTCGGAGGGAAGCGTCGCCGACGCCGAGGCGCAGCCGCAGGACTTCGATGAGGAGCCCGATGGCGACTGAGGAATGTCCGCTGGGAGCGGTTCCCGGTCGCTGACCGGAGCCGCAGGCGCGCCGGTTTGACCGGTGGTGCCGAGAGCGGGTAATCTAGACCGTCGGCGCGAGAGCGCCTCGAAGCCCTGCCTGCGCCCTCTGGGGAGCGGCTGCGGCAGGACAGGGTCCTGTGAAGATCCACGACAACGAGTTTCAAGAGGAAAGACACATCATGGTGTACGCGATTGTGAAGGCCGGTGGCCGCCAGGAGAAGGTCTCCGAGGGCGACGTCATCGTCGTCGACCGTCTCAAGGCTGAGGCCGGCTCCATCGTCGAGCTCGCCCCGGTCCTGCTCGTCGACGGTGACAAGGTCACGTCCGACGCCAAGGCGCTGGGCAAGGTCAAGGTGACGGCCGAGGTCATCCGCGACGAGCGTGGCCCGAAGATCGACATCCTCAAGTACAAGAACAAGACCGGTTACCGCAAGCGTATCGGTCACCGTCAGGAGCTCACGCGCCTGAAGGTCACGGGCATCAAGTAACGCGAGGAGACACTCATGGCACACAAGAAGGGCGCGAGCTCCTCGCGCAACGGTCGCGACTCGAACGCGCAGTACCTCGGCGTGAAGCGCTTCGGCGGTCAGGTCGTCAACGCGGGCGAGATCATCGTCCGCCAGCGTGGCACTCACTTCCACCCTGGTGCGAACGTCGGTCGCGGCAAGGATGACACCCTGTTCGCCCTCGCGGCCGGGTCGGTGGCGTTCAACCAGCGTCGTGGCCGCAAGGTCGTCGACGTCGTGGCGGGCGAGTAGTCCACACATAGTCTTCTCATCGTCAGGGGCGCGCCGACAGGCAGCGCCCCTGACGTGTCTCTAGGCTCAGCACTGAGCCGACCATGTGCCGGGGCCTCACCCCGCGCGGACACCCGGGCCCACGGGGCCCCGACGGAAGGGAACGACCGTGGCGAGCTTTGTGGATCGGGTGACCCTGCATGTGACAGCGGGCAAGGGCGGGCACGGTGTCGCCTCGGTGCACCGGGAGAAGTTCAAGCCTCTGGGCGGACCGGACGGCGGCAACGGCGGTCGGGGTGGATCGGTCGTGCTGCGCGTGGACCCTCAGGTGACCACGCTCCTCGACTACCACCACGTGCCCCACAGGTCTGCTGAGAACGGCCGTCAGGGCGCCGGTGACATGCGGCACGGTGCGAATGCATCTGATCTTGTTCTCGGCGTCCCCAACGGCACCATCGTCAAGTCGGCAGACGGCGAGGTGCTGGCGGACCTTGTCGGCGACGGTGCGGAGGTCGTGGTCGCCGCCGGCGGCAGGGGCGGCCTGGGCAACGCAGCGCTCGCCACCACCAAGCGGAAGGCGCCCGGCTTCGCGTTGCTCGGCGAGCCTGGTGAGGAGGCCTCCGTCGTCCTCGAGCTGAAGTCGATCGCTGATGTCGCGCTTGTCGGTTACCCGAGCGCAGGTAAGTCCTCTCTCATCGCGGCGATGAGCCGTGTCCGACCGAAGATCGCTGACTACCCGTTCACCACCCTGGTGCCGAATCTCGGTGTCGTGGAGGCAGGCGCCAGCCGTTTCACGATGGCGGACGTCCCCGGGTTGATCGAGGGCGCTTCTGAAGGCAAGGGCCTCGGCCACGACTTCCTGCGTCACATTGAGCGCTGTTCCGTGATCGCGCACGTCCTCGACACCGCGACCCTCGAGGCGGACCGTGATCCATTGCGTGACCTGCAGGTGATCTCGGAGGAGCTGCGCGCCTACTCGACGGATGATGCGATCAGCGGCGTGCCGCTGGCCGACCGACCCCAGATCGTGATCCTCAACAAGATCGACGTCCCCGACGGCCGCGAGCTCGCGGCGCTGGTGAGGCCAGATCTCGAGCAGCTGGGGATGCCGATCTTCGAGGTCAGCGCGGTCAGCCACGAGGGTCTGCGCGAGTTGGGCTTCGCGCTCGCGGCGATGGTCCTGGAGGAGCGCGCCAAGGTGCCTGAGCTGGAGAAGGCACCCATCGTCATCCGTCCCAAGGCTGTCGATGACGCGGGCTTCACGGTGGCTCATGTGCGCGACGGCGCCGAGGACTATTTCCAGGTCCGCGGAGGCAAGGTCGAGCGCTGGGTCCGGCAGACCAACTTCGCGAACGACGAGGCGGTCGGCTATCTCGCGGATCGGTTGGCTCGTGCGGGAGTGGAGGACGCGCTCTTCCGTGAGGGTGCGGTGCCTGGTTGCGAGGTGGTGATCGGGCCGCGCGAGGGCGGTGTCGTCTTCGACTGGGAGCCGACCATGGCAGCCGGCGCTGAGCTGCTCGGACAGCGCGGGACAGACCTCCGGATCGAGGAGCACGAGCGAGCGCATCGCGCGACGCGAGCCGAGAAGCGTCGGGAGCATCAGGAGCGCATGGACGCGAAGTCGGCGGCCCGGCAGGAGCTCTGGACGGAACGCGACGCCGGGCACTGGACCGACCCGTCCAAGGACGACGGCGAGGTCTGACACCATTAGGGGAGTCGGCACCGCCGACGTGTTGCCGGGGGCTCGCCACGGTCGGTGAGCCCGATTGGGGAGGGCCTGTGAGCGAGCACCTGCGTCACGTGATGGCGCACGCCCGACGTGTGGTCGTCAAGGTCGGCTCGTCGTCCCTGACAGGTCCCGGGGGTCATCTCGATGAGACGCGTCTGGGCGCACTGGTCGACGTGCTCGCTCGCGAGCGGAGCGGTGGACGCGAAGTATTGCTCGTGACCTCCGGCTCGATCGCGGCGGGCATCGGTCCTTTGGGCCTCACCGAACGCCCGACGAATCTTGAGCTTCAGCAGGCCGCAGCGTCGGTAGGACAGGGGAAGCTGATCCACGCCTACACGCAGGCATTCGGACGGCACGCGCTCGACGTGGGTCAGGTCCTGCTCACCTCCGACGACATGGTGCGCCGTGCCCATTACGGCAACGCCAGGCGAGCACTGGAGTCGTTGCTCACGCTCGGCGTCGTTCCGATCATCAACGAGAACGACACGGTAGCCACCGACGAGATCCGCTTCGGCGACAACGACAGGTTGGCGGCGCTTGTGGCGACCGCGATAGCCGCGGATGCGCTTGTGCTGCTCACCGATGTCGATGCTCTCTACACGGCGGTCCCAGGTTCGCCGGGAGCCCACAGGATCTCTGTCGTGCATGGTCCCGAGGACCTGGGCGGCATCGACATCTCCCGACGCGGTTCGTCGGTCGGCACCGGAGGAATGATCACCAAGGTGGAGGCCGCTTCGATGGCGACCACCTCCGGCGTCGCGGTCGTGCTTGCGAGCGCGAAGGACGCCGGACCTGCGGTGGCCGGCGAGGACGTGGGCACGCTCTTCCTGCCCACGGGCAAGAGAGACACCACCCGTCTGCAGTGGCTCGCGCATGCGGCGCGCACACGCGGAGGGATCGTTCTCGATGATGGCGCGGTACGGGCGGTGGTGAGCCGACGCGCGTCACTTCTCGCAGCGGGCGTCGTCGAGGTTCGAGGCCAGTTCGAGGCGGGAGAGCCCGTTGACCTGCTGGCCACGGATGGCACCTTGGTGGCACGCGGTTTTGCGGGGTTCTCAGCGGAGGAGGCCGGCCAGATGATGGGGATGAGCACCGACGCGCTCGGCGAGACGCTCGGCGAGCACTACGCGCGCGAGCTCATCCATATCGATCATCTTGTCGTGCTCTAGTCCGTCGACCGCCGCGCATGGTGCGTCAGGAACCGCACCGGTGGTCCGGAGGTGGCGACGCGATGTGGCGGCACCAGTTCGACCTGGCCGCCCGTGCCGCCCTTTCCGAGAGATGATGCGCTTCGGGCGTTCATAAGACGCTCGGCGGAGAGCGCAAGGGCCGTGCGTGGCGCTCCCTGTACGGCTGGACGACTCACCGAAAGGGAGTTTCAACTCCGATCAGGGCAATTACCAGGCAGGACGAATCTGTCTTGAAAGAAGTTGCTCGATTTGGTCAGGAGGGGCTCGGAGCTCATGTAGTGTTTTCCCCCGGAACGAAATGGTCCAGGAACGGTCGCAGAGACCAGCTCCAGGAGGTACCATGGAGTTCCTCCCACTGCTCCGGAGACACGCCGAAGAGGCGAGTTGACAAACTGGAGAAGATGGGTAAGATTGAAGGGTTGCCCCGAGCGAGGCCCGGTAGGGTTGAGTTGGGTGCGCGTCCGAACTTTGAGAACTCAACAGTGTGCCACATAGTCGATGCCAATTAACCTCTGGCGTCTGGTCTGACTGACGTTTGTTGGTTGGGTTGGATGTTGGATTCCTTTGGTAGACAACAATTTGTCAGTGACAATTGTTCGATGCTGGAGATTGAACGGACCTTCGGGTCTACTTCGTTTGTTTGTGATCCGCTCTTCGGGGTGGTTTGCTGATTGACATTTACGGAGAGTTTGATCCTGGCTCAGGACGAACGCTGGCGGCGTGCTTAACACATGCAAGTCGAACGGTGACGGAGGGGCTTGCTCCTTCTGATCAGTGGCGAACGGGTGAGTAACACGTGAGTAACCTGCCCCAGACTCTGGGATAAGCCTTGGAAACGAGGTCTAATACCGGATACGCGACAGGACCGCATGGTCTCTGTTGGGAAAGTTTTTCGGTCTGGGATGGACTCGCGGCCTATCAGCTTGTTGGTGAGGTAATGGCTCACCAAGGCGACGACGGGTAGCCGGCCTGAGAGGGCGACCGGCCACACTGGAACTGAGACACGGTCCAGACTCCTACGGGAGGCAGCAGTGGGGAATATTGCACAATGGGCGCAAGCCTGATGCAGCGACGCCGCGTGGGGGATGAAGGCCTTCGGGTTGTAAACCCCTTTCAGCAGGGAAGAAGCGAAAGTGACGGTACCTGCAGAAGAAGCGCCGGCTAACTACGTGCCAGCAGCCGCGGTAATACGTAGGGCGCAAGCGTTGTCCGGAATTATTGGGCGTAAAGAGCTCGTAGGCGGTTCGTCGCGTCTGCTGTGAAAACCCGAGGCTCAACCTCGGGCCTGCAGTGGGTACGGGCGGACTAGAGTGTGGTAGGGGAGACTGGAATTCCTGGTGTAGCGGTGGAATGCGCAGATATCAGGAGGAACACCAATGGCGAAGGCAGGTCTCTGGGCCACAACTGACGCTGAGGAGCGAAAGCGTGGGGAGCGAACAGGATTAGATACCCTGGTAGTCCACGCCGTAAACGGTGGGCACTAGATGTGGGGCTCTTTCCATGAGTTCCGCGTCGCAGCTAACGCATTAAGTGCCCCGCCTGGGGAGTACGGCCGCAAGGCTAAAACTCAAAGGAATTGACGGGGGCCCGCACAAGCGGCGGAGCATGCGGATTAATTCGATGCAACGCGAAGAACCTTACCAAGGCTTGACATATACCTTCTATCCCCAGAGATGGGGAGTGCTTCGGCGGGGTATACAGGTGGTGCATGGTTGTCGTCAGCTCGTGTCGTGAGATGTTGGGTTAAGTCCCGCAACGAGCGCAACCCTCGTCCTATGTTGCCAGCACGTAATGGTGGGGACTCATAGGAGACTGCCGGGGTCAACTCGGAGGAAGGTGGGGATGACGTCAAATCATCATGCCCCTTATGTCTTGGGCTTCACGCATGCTACAATGGCCGGTACAAAGGGCTGCGATACCGTAAGGTGGAGCGAATCCCAAAAAGCCGGTCTCAGTTCGGATTGAGGTCTGCAACTCGACCTCATGAAGTTGGAGTCGCTAGTAATCGCAGATCAGCAACGCTGCGGTGAATACGTTCCCGGGCCTTGTACACACCGCCCGTCAAGTCACGAAAGTCGGTAACACCCGAAGCCGTCGGCCTAACCCCTTGTGGGAGGGAGACGTCTAAGGTGGGATTGGCGATTGGGACTAAGTCGTAACAAGGTAGCCGTACCGGAAGGTGCGGCTGGATCACCTCCTTTCTAAGGAGCATCTGGCAGCTTCGGGCTGTCCAGGACTCGTTTCGATCTCGTATGTAGGTCGGCGGGTGCTCATGGATGGAACATCGACGGAGGCGTTTGAGTAGCGGATGGTCAGTACGTTCCTTGTCTTCGGACGGGTTCTGGAACCTCCTGATGCACCGACGCGGTTGGCACACTGTTGGGTCCTGAAGGGTCGGGCCGCGTGAAGCGACAAGACTTTTCGGGCCATGGTCCTCCTCGTTGGAGGGGGCGTGGCTGGACGGACCGCCTGGATCCTGTGGAACCTGCTCGAGTCTTCTCGGGCCAGGCCTGGGGTTGTGAGGGTGGGACCGGCCGTAGCTTGAGAACTGCACAGTGGACGCGAGCATCTTTGTAATCTGTGGTCAAGTTTTTAAGAGCACATGGTGGATGCCTTGGCAGTAGGAGCCGAAGAAGGACGTTGTAGCCTGCGATAAGCCTCGGGGAGCTGGCAAACAAGCTTTGATCCGAGGATGTCCGAATGGGGAAACCCCGCTGGAGTCATGTCCAGTGACCCTCGCCTGAACACATAGGGCGAGTGGAGGGAACGTCGGGAAGTGAAACATCTCAGTACCGACAGGAAGAGATATTCCGTGAGTAGTGGCGAGCGAAAGCGGAACAGGCCAAACCAGGCACGTGTGATAGCCGGCAGGCGTTGCGTGTCTGGGGTTGTGGGACCTTTTGGATTGATCTGCCGATCAGTCAAGGAGTCAGAAATCCGCGTGATAGTCGAAGGGCATTGAAAGGCCCGGCATAGAGGGTGCGACCCCCGTAGACGAAATTTCGCGGACTCCTGAGAGTCATCCCAAGTAGCACGGGGCCCGAGAAATCCCGTGTGAATCAGCGCAGACCACTGCGTAAGCCTAAATACTACCTACTGACCGATAGCGAATCAGTACCGTGAGGGAAGGGTGAAAAGTACCCCGAGAGGGGAGTGAAATAGTACCTGAAACCGTGTGCTTACAATCCGTCGGAGCCTCCTTGGATGGGGTGACGGCGTGCCTTTTGAAGAATGAGCCTGCGAGTTAGTGCTCAGTGGCGAGGTTAACCCGTGTGGGGCAGCCGTAGCGAAAGCGAGTCCGAATAGGGCGTTTGAGTCGCTGGGTCTAGACCCGAAGCGAAGTGATCTATCCATGGCCAGGCTGAAGCGCGGGTAAGACCGCGTGGAGGGCCGAACCCACTTGGGTTGAAAACCGAGGGGATGAGCTGTGGATAGGGGTGAAAGGCCAATCAAACTTCGTGATAGCTGGTTCTCCCCGAAATGCATTTAGGTGCAGCGTTGCGTGTTTCTTGCCGGAGGTAGAGCTACTGGATGGCCGATGGGCCCTACCAGGTTACTGACGTCAGCCAAACTCCGAATGCCGGTAAGTGAGAGCGCAGCAGTGAGACTGCGGGGGATAAGCTTCGTAGTCGAGAGGGAAACAGCCCAGAACACCAACTAAGGCCCCTAAGCGTGTGCTAAGTGGGAAAGGATGTGGAGTTGCACAGACAACCAGGAGGTTGGCTTAGAAGCAGCCACCCTTGAAAGAGTGCGTAATAGCTCACTGGTCAAGTGATTCTGCGCCGACAATGTAGCGGGGCTCAAGTACACCGCCGAAGTTGTGTCATTCACACACTGCCTGGCCTTCGTGGTCCAAGCGTGTGGATGGGTAGGGGAGCGTCGTGTGGCGGGTGAAGCTGCGGGGTAACCCAGTGGTGGACGCCACACGAGTGAGAATGCAGGCATGAGTAGCGAAAGACGGGTGAGAAACCCGTCCGCCGAATGACCAAGGGTTCCAGGGCCAGGTTAATCCGCCCTGGGTAAGTCGGGACCTAAGGCGAGGCCGACAGGCGTAGTCGATGGACAACGGGTTGATATTCCCGTACCGGCGAAGAACCGCCCATGACGAGGCGGACGATGCTAAGTGCCCAAAGCCGGTGAACCCTTCGGGGGAATCTCGGTGGCGCGCACGAACCAGATCCGTAGTAGTCAAGCGTAATAACAGGGGTGACGCAGGAAGGTAGCCGAGCGTGGCGATGGTAGTCCACGTCTAAGGGTGTAGGGCGAGCTGTAGGCAAATCCGCAGCTCATGTGCCTGAGACCTGATGGTGACCGCATTAGCGGGAAATCGGTGATCCTATGCTGCCAAGAAAAACCTCGGCGCGAGGTTCTAGCCGCCCGTACCCCAAACCGACTCAGGTGGTCAGGTAGAGAATACTAAGGCGATCGAGAGAATCGTGGTGAAGGAACTCGGCAAAATACCCCCGTAACTTCGGGAGAAGGGGGGCCTGAGGCGTGAACCAACTTGCTTGGGGAAGCGTTTGAGGGCCGCAGAGACCAGGGAGAAGCGACTGTTTACTAAAAACACAGGTCCGTGCGAAGTCGCAAGACGATGTATACGGACTGACGCCTGCCCGGTGCTGGAAGGTTAAGAGGAGAGGTTAGCCGCAAGGCGAAGCTTTGAATTTAAGCCCCAGTAAACGGCGGTGGTAACTATAACCATCCTAAGGTAGCGAAATTCCTTGTCGGGTAAGTTCCGACCTGCACGAATGGCGTAACGACTTCTCCGCTGTCTCCACCGCGAACTCGGCGAAATTGCACTACGAGTAAAGATGCTCGTTACGCGCAGCAGGACGGAAAGACCCCGGGACCTTTACTATAGCTTGGTATTGGTATTCGGTGTGGTTTGTGTAGGATAGGTGGGAGACTTTGAAGCTCGGACGCCAGTTCGGGTGGAGTCATTGTTGAAATACCACTCTGATCACTCTGGATATCTAACTTCGGTCCGTAATCCGGATCAGGGACAGTGCCTGGTGGGTAGTTTAACTGGGGCGGTTGCCTCCCAAAGAGTAACGGAGGCGCCCAAAGGTTCCCTCAGCCTGGTTGGCAATCAGGTGTCGAGTGCAAGTGTACAAGGGAGCTTGACTGTGAGAGTGACAGCTCGAGCAGGGACGAAAGTCGGGACTAGTGACCCGCTGGTGGCATGTGGAAGCGCCAGCGCTCAACGGATAAAAGGTACCCCGGGGATAACAGGCTGATCCTGCCCAAGAGTCCATATCGACGGCATGGTTTGGCACCTCGATGTCGGCTCGTCGCATCCTGGGGCTGGAGTTGGTCCCAAGGGTTGGGCTGTTCGCCCATTAAAGCGGTACGCGAGCTGGGTTTAGAACGTCGTGAGACAGTTCGGTCCCTATCCGCTGCGCGCGCAGGAAACTTGAGAAAGGCTGCCCCTAGTACGAGAGGACCGGGGTGGACCAACCTCTGGTGTGCCAGTTGTTCCGCCAGGAGCACGGCTGGTTGGCTACGTTGGGAAGGGATAACCGCTGAAAGCATCTAAGCGGGAAGCCTGTTTCAAGATGAGGTTTCCATGGGCTTTGCCCGAGAGGCCCCCAGCAGACCACTGGGTTGATAGGCCGGATGTGGAAGAGAGGACTAACGACTCTTGAAGCTGACCGGTACTAATAGGCCGATAACTTGACTTACATCAAAGTTTACAAAAGCATTGCTACGCGTCCACTGTGCGGTTCCCGAGATACGGACGGGAAACCGTTGACATCTCCATAGAGTTTCCGCAGCCATAGCGAGAGGGAAACGCCCGGTCCCATTCCGAACCCGGAAGCTAAGCCTCTCAGCGCCGATGGTACTGCACTCGCTAGGGTGTGGGAGAGTAGGACGCTGCGGGACAACACTTCACCGAAGGGCCGCCCACACAGGGCGGCCCTTCGGCATTTCTACGGTTCGAGCCGTTCTTCGGGACGCTTCGTGTTCGCCGCTGAAGGCTGACTTCGCGTCGCCTCGCAAACCACGCTCGGAGTTGGCTGCAATCCGCGCCTAGACTTGCCCCATGACAGACACTCTTCTTGCCGTCGATGTCGAAGCCGCGGTGCTGGATGCATGCCGCCACGCCAAGGCGGCTTCGCGAGCTCTTGCTACGCTGACGCGTGCCGCCAAGGACGAGGCACTGCACGCGATGGCCGATGCTCTTGTCGCAGAGGCGCCCAGGATCGTCGAGGCGAACGCCGTGGACGTGGCGCGCGAGCGCGCCGGTGGGATGAGTGCCGGGCTGCTCGACAGGTTGACGCTTACCGAGGACCGCGTGGCCGCCATCGCCGGAGCGCTTCGATATGTCGCCAGCCTTCCGGATCCAGTGGGGGAGGTCCGCCGGGGATCGACGCTGCCGAACGGTCTGCGTCTCTTGCAGAAGTCGGTGCCGATGGGTGTGGTCGGCATGATCTATGAAGCGCGGCCCAACGTGACGGTCGACGCCGCAGCTTTGTGCCTGAAGTCAGGCAACGCAGCGGTGCTTCGAGGCGGTTCGGCTGCCCAGGCGTCGAACGAGGTGATCGTCGACGTGCTTCAGGGAGCTCTCGAGCAGTGCGGGCTGCCGCGTGAGGCCGTGCAGTCGATCGACGGGTTCGGCCGCGAGGGCGCGAAGGCGCTCATGCACGCGCGTGGCCTCGTCGATGTTCTCGTTCCTCGAGGTGGGCACGGCCTCATTCAGACCGTTGTCCGTGAGTCGACGGTGCCGACGATTGAGACGGGCGAAGGCAACTGCCACGTGTACGTCGACGCGTCTGCGCCGACTGAGCGCGCAGTGCGGATCGTAGTGAACTCGAAGGCGCAGCGCGTCGGCGTGTGCAACGCGGCGGAGACCCTGCTGGTGCACCGTGACGCAGCGCCGCGTGTGATGCCTGCGCTGCTCGAGGCGCTTGCGGCGGAGCAGGTGGTGCTGCACGGTGACGAATCGACGGCAGAGTTCGCTCCCTCGACCGTTCAGATCGTGGCCGCAACCGAGGAAGACTGGGCGACGGAGTACCTGAGTCTTGACATCGCAGTGAAGGTGGTCGACTCGATAGATGACGCGATCGCACACATCCAGCAGTACACGACCGGCCACACCGAGGCCATTGTCACTGACGACATCAACGCTGCCGAGGCGTTCTCGACTCGGCTCGATACCGCCGCGATCATGGTCAACGCCTCGACGCGGTTCACGGATGGCGGCGAGTTCGGGCTTGGTGCGGAGATCGGGATCTCGACGCAGAAGCTCCACGCTCGCGGTCCGATGGGCCTTGGCGAGCTGACGACCACCAAGTGGATCGTCTACGGTGACGGACACGTTCGTCCCTGAGGCGGGTGGGTCAAGGCAAGCTTGGCGAGCGTGTGCATCGCCGACGGGGCTGGCGGCTCGTACCGCTGGCTCTCGGTCCTGCGCAGTCACCCCTGTGCTCGCGGGCATCCGTGGTGAGTTGAGGCCGCGGGGCGTCGGCTGCGGGGCATCCCCCGGTTCATGGAATACTTGAGCGCAACGAAGAAGGAGCCATTGTGATCTTCAGCGAGGTCGCCCCGGTCGCCGGGGCAGTGCACGAGTCCACCGTCAATGCGCCGGCCATCGGACTTCTCGCGTTCGGAGCCCTCGTGGGGCTCCTGCTCGTGACCTACTCGTTCAGGAGCCTCGGCACTCGCCACTGATCGTGGCTACGGCACGCATCGGGGTTCTTGGCGGAACGTTCGACCCCATCCACCATGGGCATCTGGTGGTGGCGAGCGAGGTCAGTTCCGTGCTCGACCTCGAGCGCGTGCTGATCGTGCCAACTGCGGCTCAGCCGTTCAAGGATCCGCGGGGCCCCGCCGCGGGAGACCACCGTGTCACCATGTGCAGGCTCGCTGTAGCGGGCGATCCCCGATTCGAGGTGTCCACGGTCGACGTGGATCGTGGAGGCACGACCTTCACCATCGACACGTTGCGGGATCTCGGCCGTGAATACCCGGGAGCGACACTGTTCTTCATCGCTGGAGCGGACGCCCTCGCCCGATTCTCCGACTGGCGTGACTCATCACTGTTGCCCGAGCTTGCGACGTTCGTTGCAGTCACCCGTCCTGGACATAGCATGGCCGCCCTGCCCGGGCCTTTCGAAGTGGTCGAGGCTCCCGGGCTCGATGTATCCTCGACGGATGTCCGACGACGGGTCGGCGAGGGACGACCCATCCGGTACCTCGTCCCTCAACCCGTTGCCGATTACATCGACGAGCATGATCTCTACAGCGGAGGACGGGATGACTGACGCGGGTGCGCCGCTGTCGCGGCGCGAGCGCCGACTGCGTGCGCAGCGAGCGAGCGGCCCCGAGCTCGACGATCTGGAGACCAGCGAGACGGCTGCCCTCTCACCGGACGGGCGGCCGCTGACGCGACGTGAGCGACGCGCGCTGGAACGCAGCGCTCGTCCCATGGAGACATGGACGGCTGAGGAAGAGATGCTTGCGACGGGCCAGCTTCCCGCGATGACGCCGGATGTCATCGCCGTGGAGGAGAGGCTTGCCCGCGAGCGTGCTGAGCAGGCGGCCCGCGAGGCCGAGGCCAGATCCGCTGAGCTGCGCGACATCGCGCACGCCGCCACGGTGGATCGCCGAGCCGCACACTTCCCCGAGCCGGAGCCGACGGGTGTCACCTCACCGCCTGCGCCCGAGCCCGTTGAGGTCCACGACGCTGAGCCTGCGGCGCAGCCCCTGGCCGACGTTGAGGCGCCTCACTCGCCGGTCAGCGTGGCCGACGCCGCAGCGCTGACCGGGGTGGCCGATGCCGCAGCGCTGACCGGGAGGACCGAGCCCCCGGCCGCCAGGAGCCCCGAGCGAGCACCGTTCACCGGACTCACGCGGAACACGGAGGCCGCCGCGGCGGCGCCGGTCGCTGCGCACTCGCCTGCCGAGCGCCAGGCAGACTCGGCACCCGGGCAGGTCGGTGAGCCGGCCGAGTCGTCGGCAGCTGCGGAGACGCAGCGCGGCGCGGACATCTTCGGGGAAGAACCGCTCGAGGAGCCGCAGCGGTCAGGCTCACGCGGGGTCGATTCGATCCGCGTGGAGGAGTCCGACGGCCCTGCACCTGAGGCCTCCACCTCGGACGCTCCGGCCGCGCTCGATGCAGCGCTCCCGGACGTTGGCGTCGCAGACGCGGCAGGAAGTCCTGACTCGCGTGCACCGGAGCCGGCGCTGCCGGACAGTCTGCTCGGGCTCTTCCCCCCGGGGTCCCCGCAGGCTCGCATGATGGAGGAGGGCGCTGCCTATGCGCGAGCGCAAGCCGCCGCGCCTGCGGTTGGCGCTCCCGTCGCGGTCCCGTCGCCCGTTCAGCCCGTCGCCGCGCTTGCCGAGGAGCCGGTCACCGTCTCGCGATCCTCCGCGGTGGAGACGGCTGAGCCCGACCTTGAGCTCACGCAGGTCGTCGCTGCCGCAACCGCTCCCGACCAGACCTCGACCGAGGCCGTCGAGGCTGCGGAGGACCCCGCCGCAGAGATCAAGCGACTGGCCGATGAAGCCCTTGCTGACCTGATGCGGGTGAGCACTCCGATCGACCGTCGGACTGTTGACGACGCGGCTCGCGCCATCGGCGAGGCTGTCGCTGAGAGTCGAGGGGAGGTCGCGCCGCACGAGCGGGAGCTCCCCGAGTCGCTCTTCCACGATGAGGCTCGTCCGAACGCTGCGATCCGAACTGACCTGCAGCCTCAGTCCGGATCGACCTTCCCGCCCTCAGGCGGCACCCGCGGCGCTCCCGCCGCCACCAGTGCAGCACCGGCGGCGATGACCCCGGGGAGCGTCGACGTCGCCGCACCTTCGGTGTGGGACACGAATCCGTTCGGAGCCGGGCCCGTGCCGGCATTCGACCCGGACGCCTCCCTCCCAAGCGACAAGCTCCAGCTGCCCGACCTGAGCCAATTGGTCCGTCCTCATGACGCGCCTACGACCACCGGCTCGGCCGGAACAGGTTTCGAGCCGACGAGCATGGGGCCGGTGACCGAAGGTATCGAGGTTCCTCGGCGCGAGGTTCCGGAGCTTCAACCGACTCAGGGCGCGAGGGACATGCACTGGGCGCAATTCCTGGTCATCGGTGCTGTCGCGTTCGTACTTGGCCTGCTTGTCTACCAACTGATGGGACATGGTTCGTGACAGCCACTCACCGCGCGGTTGCGCTGACCGAGACGGTCGCTCGCGCTGCTGCAGACAAGAAGGCTGAGGAGATCGTCGCGCTCGACGTCTCGGAGCACCTCCCGCTCGCAGATGTCTTCCTGATCGCGTCCGGCACGAGCGAGCGCCAGGTGAGCGCGATCGCCGAAGGCATCGAGGAAGCACTCCTTGACCAGGGAGTGAAAGCGATCCGGCGTGAGGGCGTCCGCGAGGGCCGCTGGGCGTTGATGGACTTCAACGATGTGATCGTGCATGTGATGCATCAGGAGGACCGGGCGTACTACGAGCTCGAGCGGTTGTGGAAGGACTGTCCCGTCGTTCCGCTTCCTGACGTGTCGTGACACGCCTCTATGTGGTCCGGCACGGCCAGACCGACTGGAACCTCGAGAACCGTCTGCAGGGGTCGACTGACATCCCGCTGAACGACACGGGACGCGCGCAGGCGGCGGATGCCGCCGCGGGGCTGCTGGCTCAGCTCACGGGTGCGCCCACCGTCGTCGCTTCGCATCTCTCGCGAGCGATCGAGACAGCGCAGATCCTGTTCACAGACCTCGACGTGGTCATCCATCGGGACCCGCGAATCGGCGAGCGGTCGTATGGCGTGTGGGAAGGCCTGGAGGCCGATCTTCGCCAGGTGCATCATCCTGAGGACTACGACCGCTGGAAGGCGGGCCTCGAGCCGCGGATCAAGGGCTACGAGACTCACGCGATGCTAGCCGAGCGCACCGTGGCGGCGGCGCATGAGTGGGTGCAGCGCGTGGATGCGGTCGGCGGAGGTGACCTGGTGCTCGTCTCGCATGGGTCTGCCGGAAGGATGCTGCTCGCCAGCCTGCTCGGGATGTCGACCTCGGGACGCGCCCTCGGCAATCTCGAGAACGCCTGCTGGTCGCGTCTGGTGCCGGCCGGCGACGGCGGGTGGTGTCTCGACCGCCACAACGTTGGTGCGGAGCCTGTGGCGGTCTGACTTGACCACGCTGATCCTGCTCAGGCACGGCCGCACCGACTTCAACGTGTCCGGTCGCCTTCAGGGCAGCCTGGACGTGCCCCTGGGCGCTGCGGGCCGAGACCAGGCGCGCGCTGCCGCTCGACATCTGCGCGTGTCCTATGGAACTCCCAATCTCCTGCTCACATCACCGTTGCTGCGGGCGTGGGACACCGCGCGAGAGATCGGCTCCGCCGTCGGTGCCGAGGCCATCGCTGACGCGAGGCTCACCCAGCGTTCGTACGGAGTCTGGGAGGGCTTGACCTGGGACGAGGTGCGCGAGCGCTGGCCCGAGCAGTACGCCGCCAGGATGCGCGGCGCGGATCCGGCCATCGACGGCTGGGGACGGTCTGAGGTCGTCGCACAGCGGGTCGCCGACTGTCTCGCGGAGGCGTGCCGCGGAGCCCGCCTCGTGACGGTCGTCAGCCATGGCAGCGCGATCATGCTCGGTGCGTTGAGGCTGCTGGGTCTTCCCGCTTCGTCGACGGTGCTAGGCAAGCTTCCCCACGGCCACTGGAACGTGATGACGCGGTCTGCGACGGGGGCCTGGTCGCTTGAGCGGTACGCGATCGACCCGTCGGCAGCGCGGCTTCCTCGCGGTGTCGAGACGCAGGACGTCGATTAACACTTCCCCCTGAATGTAGGCTATGCTCTTACTCGCTCTTAGGAGCACCGGATCGTCAGATCACGGGGCTGTGGCGCAGCTGGTAGCGCACCTGCATGGCATGCAGGGGGTCAGGGGTTCGAGTCCCCTCAGCTCCACGTGGTGTGGAGACAGCACCGCAGAAGCCGCCCTTCGGGGCGGCTTTTCGCGTTTCGGCGCGCCCACAAGGCCTCCCGCACGCCACGCGCGAGCTGTCCCGCACGCCACGCGCGAGCCGTCCCGCACGCCACGCGCGAGGCACGCGAAACGGGACGTCGGTCGCAGGTGGTCGGGCTGCCAGGTCGCGCTCAGCGCAGCCGCATCCCCCAGCTGAGGGCATGCATGTCGCCGGGCTCGAGCGTGATGAGGCGGTCCCCAGTGCGGAACGCGTCGGCGATGCACGACATCGGCTCGATAGCGACGCCTGATCGTTCGACTCCGGGGAAGTCGCCGGTGCAGACCTGCCAGGCGGTCGCCTCGGAATCGGCCCAGATCTCGGTGAGCGCGCCATCGCGCGACGAGAGACGGCACCAGGATCGCCCGTCGGTATCGAGGATCGGGTCGACCCAGGCGTCGTCGAGCACGACACCGGCGAGACTTCGCGGTGAGCGCAGGTCGTACTTGCCATCGACCGGCACGGTGCCGAGAGGCAGCAGCCGATCATCCACGGTGACCCGCGTCGCGGCATCGAGCTGGAGCGTGCAGTCGTCGAGCGGCGCGTCGCCGGGGGAGAACCACGGGTGGAAGCCCACGCCGTACGGCAACGGCTCTGGGCCCTCGTTGCGTGCGACGGTCGTGACGGTGAGGCCGTCGTCCGCGAGGGCGTAGGTGGTGGTGAGAGTGAGCTGGAACGGGTAGCCCGGACTGGCGGGGAGCTCGAGCGCGAGCGTCACGGCGCTGGGCGAGACGCTGTCGACCTCCCAGCGCTCCCAGCACGCGAGTCCGTGAAGCGCTGTGCTGCGCGCCGGCTCCGAGACTGCGACCTGAAGCGTGCGGCCGGCGAACGTGTAGGCGCCGTCCTGGAGCCTGTTGGGCCACGGTGCGAGCACCATGCCGTTGAAGGCGGGGGCGATCTCGTCCGCTGCGAACGGCACGACGACGTCGCGCCCCGCCACGGTGTGCTCTCGGAGCGCCGCTCCGATCGTGGCGATGGTGGCGACCTTGTCGCCGTGAGAAAGGGTGATCTGCTGGCCTGACCTCGGTGTCATGGCTCGACGCTATCGCGTCGGCGGTCCCGCGCACGAACGGGACGGCTCGCCGGCCGGGCATCGGCGAGCCGGCTCAGGAGGTGACGAGCCCCAACTCGGCGAACGCTACGGCGAGCCCACCGTCCCCGGGCCGTCCGCAGGTCCGGTCGGCGACCGCGAGCAGGGCCTCCGCCGCGCCCTCGACAGCGACTCCGACGCTGGCGTAGGCGAGCATCTCGATGTCGTTCGGTCCGTCCCCGAACGCGATCACGTCCTCCTGCGCGATGTTCAGGTGAGCGATGACCGCCTCGATGCCGGTCGCCTTGTGGACGTGGGCCATGTAGAGCTCCCCGGCACGGTCGCCCATACCGGGGATGGAGCTGCCGATGACGCCGATGTCGGCGCCGATCTCTGCGGCGATGTCGGTCAGGGGGGCATCGGCGTGGGTGACGGTCACCTTGCCGATGCGGATCGGGCGCAGCTGGTCCACGACCGTGAGGTGGCTCAGCACCTGCAGACGTGCTTTCGCGACGCCGCCGTTCGTGGGCTGCTTCATGTGCGCCGGAAGGAAGTCCTCGAAGCGGTCGACGGTGTCCTGGCGGCAGTAGGTGGCCTCGGGCGTCTCGATCCAGTAGAGACCGTCATGGGCGTCGAGGGCGGCGAGCGTGCGCGCTGCCAGGTCGTCGGGGAAGCGCAGGTCCTGGAGCATCTCTCCGTGCACGGTGACGTGAGCACCCGCGGCGGCCACCACCCCGTCGAAGCCGGCGTCGAGCATCTGGGGGAAGATCAGTGACTCCGGGCGCCCCGTGCAGAGGAACACCAGGTGACCGGCGGCGCGCGCGGCGCGGACCGCGTCGCGGTGCGCATCCGGGACGGTGCCTCGGTCGGCGTAGGTACCGTCGATATCGAGGAAGATGGCCTTGGATGCGGCGGGGGACGTGCTGTCGGTCACGTGTCGAGGGTAGCCGCTCCGCGGCGCGCCCAGTGCAGCGTCGCGTTCGCGACGGCGGAGGCCGCGACCATGACGATCGCGAGAGGCAGCGCAGTGCCCTCGCCGCCGATGCTCACGAGCGGGGCGACGATGCCAGCGAGCGCGAACTGGCCCAGCCCGAGCACTGCCGACGCCAGGCCCGGCGAGCCGGGGACGGCGTCCAGCGCGAGCGCGGTGGTCGAGCCGAAGACAAGTCCGAGCGCGCCGATCGCGACCGCGAGCGGCATGGCGAGGGTCCATGCGGGTGTGCCGGTGGCGGCGAGGACGCCCAGCACGACGACGGCGCCGAGGTTGACGGCAAGCCCGATGGCGGCGATGCGTGCGGTGGGCATCGTCGATGTCAGCCTCGCCGCCAGTGCGCTTGTCGCCATGATCAGCAGCGCGTTGAACCCGAAGGCGATGCCGTAGCCGATGGTTGAGAGCCCGATCAGCTGCTGATAGAGGAAGGGCGAGGCCGAGATGTAGGCCATCATGACGGCGAACGCGAAGGCGAAGGCGATCGCGTGCCCGGCGTACTGGCGCGATCGGAGCGCGGACATGCCTGCGCCGGATGCGGCCCGCGCGGACGTGCGGTCTGACCGCTCCCCGCGAGGGCGTGACTCTCGGACGGTCAGCAGCGTCGCCACGGCGGCGACGGCGCCGATGCCCGCGACGACGCCGAGTGTGCCTCGCCATCCGATCGGCTCGGCGAGGAACGAGCCGAGCAGCGGTGCGATGACCGGGGCGATGCCTCCGACCATCATCAGCATGGTCTGGGCGTGCGCCGCTGCGGTGCCGTGCGCGCGATCCGCGATGATCGCACGGGCGATCACCATGCCCGCCGCGCCGCTCAGTCCCTGCAGCAGGCGCAGGCCCACAAGTACGGTGACCGACGGTGCGAGCGTCGCCGCAACCGATGACGCGAGGAACAGCAGCACGCCGACGGCGAGGGGCCCGCGCCTGCCGACTCGGTCCGACACGGGGCCGAAGATGAGCTGTCCGACTCCCGCTCCGATGAGGAAGGCGGTCAGCGAGAGCTGCACACCCGCACTGGACGTGTCGAGGTCGACGGCCATCGCGGGGAAGGCGGGCAGGTAGAGGTCCGTCGCGAAGGGCGCGACAGCGGTGAGCAGGGCGAGCGTGAGGAGCAGAGGGAGGGTGATCGGTGCGGTCGCCTTCACTGCGGAGGAGGTGTCGCCGTTCATGGAGGCGGAGGTTGCGACCGGCGCGTCGCCGACGAGCTGCTGCGTCAAGATGTCCCCTAAGTAGTTATGAAGAGATAACTATAGTACGGTAATCGAGAATCCGACCAAGGAGTGATCCGATGACGCATGGCTCCCCGATCGACCTCGCCGACCTCGCTGACGTGCTGCTCACCGTTGCTCGCAAGATGCATGCACGCGAGATGAGCAACCCCGATGTCGAGCACCTCGGCGTCGTGGAGACGCTCGTGATGCGTCATGTCGATCGTTCCCCAGGCACCTCGCCGAGCGAGGTCGCCAACGCGGTGGGGCTGCAGCCGAGCAACGCCTCCGCCGCGATCCGCTCGCTCACCCGGCGAGGACTGATCGAACGTCGCAGATCGCGCACCGATGCGCGCGGGGCCGAGCTGTGGCCCACGGAGTTCGCTGCGAGCAACCTCGAGCGGCTCAAGGCCTCGTGGCGGACGGTGCTCGCGCCGCATGTCGGCGACGACGTGGACATCGAGGCTGCCTTCCGACTGCTCGACGCAGTGGACCAGGCACTGAAGGTGCCTCCCACGGAGGCATCCTCGCGCTGAGCGCCCGATATCCTCGATCCATGCGATACGTGGCCATCGGCGACAGCTTCACGGAAGGCGTCGGGGACGAGATCGGTTCCGACGCCGTGCGCGGCTGGGCCGACATGGTCGCCGCCGGACTCGCGCGCGTCTGCGGCGAGCAGGTCGAGTATGCGAACCTCGCGATCCGTGGCCGCCTGCTCGAACCGATCGCGACGGAGCAATGCGATGCGGCGCTTGCGCTGCACCCCGGGCCGGACCTGATGACGATCGACGGCGGTGGCAACGACATGCTCCGACCCGGTTGGAACGTCGAGCGCGGGATGGAGCTCACGCGCAGGGTCGTCGACCTCACAGGCGAGGCTGGCGTCCGTCTGGTGATCCTGACGGGCGGCGCGCCGTCGACCCAGCTGCCGCGCGCGGGAACGATGCTCGCGCGAGCACGGGAGTTCACGGACCGTGTGATCGAGTACGTCGCAGATCTGCCGCACGCCAGCGTCGTCGACAACCTGATCGACACCGAGATCAGCGACCCCGCCTATTGGGCGGAGGACCGGCTCCATCTCAACGAGCTGGGCCATTCCCGGATCGCGGCGCGGGTGCTCACCCATCTGGGCTACGAGACCGAGCTTCCCAGGGTGGCAAGCACGGAGCGACCTCTGCCCGGGCTTCGCGGCGAGGTCCGCTACGCGCGCCGCTATGTGTTCCCGTGGATCGGCAGGCGCCTCACCGGGCGCTCGTCGGGTGACGGGAGGGCGCCCAAGCTCGCCGAGTGGACGCCCGTGACGGTCGGAGCAGAGTGACCCTCGTCCGGTGCGGGTAGGTTGTCGACATGCCTACACCCGACTTCGTCCTGGCCCTGCGTGAACGGATAGGGCACGAGCTGCTGTGGCTGTCCGGTGTCACCGCCGTGGTCCTCCGAGAGACGGCCGACGCGCGTGAGGTGCTCCTGGTGCGTCGTGCCGACAACGGCGCGTGGACACCCGTGACCGGGATCATCGACCCGGGCGAGGAGCCCGGTGCCGCCGGCGCTCGCGAGTGCCTGGAGGAGGCGGACATCGTCGCCGTGCCTGAGGCGGTGGTCCGTGTGAAGACGCTGCCGCCCATGACCTATGGCAACGGCGATCGGTCCCAGTACCTCGACCTGACGTACCGTTTCCGGTACGTCAGCGGCGAGCCTTACCCGGCTGACGGAGAGAACACCGAGGCTCGGTGGTTCGCGCTCGACGCGATGCCGACGATGTCGGAGGAGATGCTGGCCCGCGTCGCCGCCGCGACGTCCGGCTCGGACGTGGCGGCGTTCGAGGCGTGACCGGGAACGACGGACGCGGCGTCGTGCCCGCCGCGGGAGGTGGCGTGGCCCAGGGCCGTGGCATCACGACCGTCGGCATCGTCGGGACCGGGCGGGTGGGTTGCGCGCTCGCGAGGCTTGCGCTGGACGCCGGACTCGCTGTGGTGGGGTCGGGCTCAGGGCCGCTGGACAGGGCTCAGGCGCAGTTGGACGCTCGGGCTCCTGGCGCCGTGGCGGGCACGCTCGCCGAGGTGGCGGCGGCCGACGTCGTGATCCTCGCGATCCCGCTCGGGCGGTTCCGGGAGCTGGATCCCGAGGCTTTCAGGCGCTCCCTCGTGGTCGACGCGATGAACTACTGGTGGGAGCTCGACGGCGCGCGTCCTGACCTCGACGATCCGACCACGTCGACCTCCGAGACGGTGCAGACGCATCTGGCGGGGGCGCGAGTGGTCAAGGCACTGAACCACATGAGCCTCTACGAGCTCGAGAACCTGGCGTTCCCGCCGGGCCACCCCGAGCGGCGCGGCGCGGCCATCGCGGGAGACGTCGCCGAGGATGTGCAGGCGGTGGCGACCCTGGTCGATGCGCTGGGCTTCGATCCGGTGGTCGCTGGGAGCCTCGCCGACGGCGTGAGGTTCGAGCCTGGCACCGAGGTGTTCGGCGCCGACGACGATGCAGGCGAGGTGCGCGCGATGCTCGACCGGTTCTGGCAGTCGCAGCGGGGCAGGGTCGTCGGCAGAGCCCGAGGCGTCGGCGAGGGATGATGCGGCAGCGTCCGTGACATCCGGAGGCGGGCACCACCCGCCCTGCGGTGCGCGCGATGCTGCAGACGACTCAGTGACCGATAGGCGCGGGGCCGTCGCCCGAGGTCTCGGGCCGCTTGATGAAGAAGGCGAGCACGAACGCGATCGCCGCGATCCCACCGGCGATCAGGAACGCCGCGCGGATCCCGGATGCCTGGGCGGCCTCCGTCGACGTTCCCTCCGCGACGCCCGACACCGTCAGCGCGGTCATCACGGAGACGAACAGCGCCGTGCCTGCTGCGGCGGCCACCTGCTGCAAGGTGGACACGGTGGCGGAGCCGTGCGAGTACAGACGCTCCGGAAGCGAGCCGAGGCTCGCAGAGAACAGAGGCGTGAAGGTCAGCGCGAGCCCGGTGCTCATCACCACGTGTGACACGAGCATGGGCCACCACGCACCTCCGACGTTCGCTGACGCTGCCATGAGCAGCATCGCGATCGCGACGAGCGCCGTGCCGGGGATCAGCAGCGGCCTGGGCCCGATGCGGTCGTAGAGGCGGCCGACGCTGGGGGCGAGCAGCCCGCTGATCAGGCCGCCGGGGAGCAGCATGAGCCCGGAGGCGAGCACCGTCATGCCGAGCACTCCCTGGGTGAACAGCGGCAGCAGGATGATCGCGCCGAACAGGCCCATCATGGCGGCGGCGAACATGACCACGGAGAGCGAGAACGTGGGCGTGCGGAAGGTGCGCAGATCGAGGAGCGCCCGGTCCTCGCGTTGCAGCAGGAGCTGCCGCCAGACGAACAGCACGAGCGCGAGCACGCCGACGCCGAACGAGGTCAGCGCAAGCGTGGGATCCTCGCCGACGCCTTCGCCGAGGCGGCTGAGGCCGAACACGATGCCGCCGAACGCCGCTGCGGACAGCGGCACCGACAGCAGGTCGATGCGGGTGTGCGTCGGCTCGTTGACGGTGCGCATGCGCAGGAACCCGAGCACGAGCACGGTGACGGCGACGGGCAGCACCGCCACGAACAGGAAGCGCCACCCGGCGAACGACAGGATCAGGCCTGAGACGGTGGGGCCGATCGCGGGTGCGACGGAGATGACGACCGAGATGCTGCCCATGCGGCGGCCGCGCGTCGCGGGCGGCTCGAGCTCCATGACCGTGGTCATCAGGAGCGGGAACATGATCGCGGTTCCCGAGGCCTGGATGACGCGCGCGATCAGCAGCACCTCGAAGCCGGGGGCGACGGCGGCGATCGCGGTGCCGGCGGTGAACAGGCTCATCGCGATCAGGTACAGCGTGCGCGTGGACATGCGCTGCAGGAGGAATCCCGTGATGGGGATGACCACCGCCATGGTGAGCAGGAACGCGGTCGTGAGCCACTGGGCGGCGCTGGCGGAGATCCCGAGGTCGGTCATGAGATGCGGGATAGCGACGCCCATGATCGTCTCGTTGAGGATCACCGTGAAGGCGGCGACGATCAGCATCCAGATGACGGTGGTGTTCCGACGTGCGGTGTCCTCGGCCGCCGCGGAGCCGTCAGGGCTTGACGCATGCGCCTGCTCGCCCGCCAGGGGCGCCCGGGGGGCGTCGACCGCGGTCTGTGGGCTCGGCTCGGTCATGCGGCAACGCCTGCTTTCGGAGGGGGATGGCAGCGGGTGGTCGTCGCGGATGCGACAATCGAGGATACCTGGATGGACTGACGTCAGCGCCTTTCGATGCGGGCGCCGGACACCTCATGACGATCGAGCCAGCGCGCCGTGTACGGGCACAGCGGCACGATCACGAGGTCGCGGGACGCCGCGTCCGAGACCGCAGCCTCGACCAGGGCGGACGCCAGCCCCTGGCCCTGGTACGCGTCGTCCACCTCGGTGTGGGTGAACACGATGCGCGAGGCTTCGTCGCGGTACTCCGTGAAGCCGGCGAGCGCGCCGTCCACATGGATCTCGTAGCGGCTGCGCTCGTCGGCGCGGGTCACGGTGACGGACCGGTCGGCGGGGGAGTTTGCCATGGCGAGGACAACACCGGGGGCGTCAGAGCGCTTCCCGAGCGTCCCCTCGCGCGGTGCGCGGATCGAAAGGGTCCTGCGCGCTGACGAGTGAGCCTCCGGTGGCCAGGCGCATCAGGTCCGTGTCCGTGTCGATCTCGAGCTCTCGGCCGGCGTCGGAGCCGTAGGCGTGCTGGTAGCGGTTCCATGACTGCGTCCTCACGGCCTGCGCGAAACCGGACGCCATCAACAGCACCAGCTCGTGGGCCGCGCGGTCGATGCGGGTCCCGAGCGCGTCGTCCGCCCAGTCCTCGGTGGAGGCGAAGAGGCTTGTCGGCACGGGCAGGGCGCGCAGGTAGGCGAACAGGGCGCGCATCTCCTCGTCGACGACGAGCGCGTGGCGTGAGGTGCCCGCGGTGGCGGCGAGCGCGACGGGGCGACCGATCAGCAGGTCGTTGTCCAGCACCTGGAAGAAGGAGGTGAACAGGCCTGAGGCGGCTGCCTTGTAGACGGGCGCGGCGGCGATGACGCCGTCGGCCTGCGCGAGCGCGTCGACCGCGCGCTGGAAACGCGGGCCGAGCAGCTGGGTGGACAGCGCGGCAGGAAGCTCGGGAAGGAGCTCCCGCAGGTCGACCACCGTGACGGTGGTGGCGCGGTCCTGCTCCTGAGCCGCGGTCACGACGCTCTGCGTGAGGCGGTCCGCGAGCATCCGGGTGGACGACGGGTCGGACACGCCGGCGCTCACGACGACGAGGCGGAGGGGTGCTGCGGTGGTCATGAGGATCCTTCGAGGGGGGCGACGGGGGAGAGCTTCGAGGCGAGATCGCGCAGCTGCGCGAGCTCGTCGTCGGTGAGGGAGGCCGACATCGCCTCGGCGACGGAGCGGCCGTGAGCGCGGCCAATGCGGCGCTGCACGTCGCGACCGGTCTGCGTGAGGGTGAGGTGGGAGGCGCGAGCGTCGGCTGGGTCGGCGCACCGGGAGACGAGCCCGCGGTCGACCAGGCGGTCGACCAGGCGGGACAGTCCCGGCTGGCTGAGCAGCACGTGGCGGCCCAGGTCCGACAGCCGCTGGGGCGTGTCGCACTTGCTGAGGGTGTAGAGCACGTCGTACTCCCGCATGGATGCATCTGCCCAGATGTCCTCGTCCGCGAACTGCCGCATGAGCTGCGAGTACGCGGTGAGGACGCTCTCCCACGCGTCGTTCGCAAGGCGGGTGCGCGGTGCCCCGGCCGGAACGGTGGGGGCCGCTCCGGCCGAGCCGCGCGTGTCCGCGGCGGTCACAGCGTCGGGTAGGCGCTGACCTCCGCCTCGGAGTCCTGGTAGGGCGATCCGCCGGTGACGTTGTCGCCGCGGTTCGCGTTCGGGCGGGGCTGGCGGGGCTCCTCGTCTCCGTACTTCGCCTGGACGAGCTCGGCGTGCGACGGCGGGTTCGCCGGGGCCTCGGGGTCGCGACGCGACTCGAGCTCCTTGCGCAGCACGGGCACGACCTCGCCTCCGAGCAGGTCGAGCTGCTCGAGCACGGTCTTGAGGGGGAGTCCTGCATGATCCATGAGGAACAGCTGGCGCTGGTAGTCGCCGAAGGCCTCCTGGAAGGTCAGGGTCTTGTCGATGACCTCCTGCGGTGAGCCGACGCTGAGCGGCGTCATCTCCTCGAAGTCCTCCATCGACGGGCCGTTGCCGTAGACCGGGGCCTCATCGAAGTAGGGGCGGAACTGCGTGTGGGCCTCCTGCGAGCTCTTGGCCAGGAACGCCTGCCCGCCCAGTCCGACGATCGCCTGCTTGCCGGTGCCGTGGCCGTAGTGCTCGAAGCGCTTGCGGTAGTACTCGATCAGGCGCTTGTAGTGCTCCTTGGGCCAGAAGATGTTGTTCGCGAAGTAGCCGTTGCCGTAGTAGGCCGCCTGCTCGGCGATCTCAGGCGTGCGGATCGAGCCGTGCCAGACGAACGGAGGCACGTCGTCCAGCGGGCGAGGGGTGGAGGTGAATCCCTGCAGGGCGGTGCGGAACTTCCCCTCCCAGTCGACGACGTCCTCGCGCCACAGGCGGTGCAGCAGGTTGTAGTTCTCAAGGGCGAGGTGAAGCCCCTGGCGGATGTCCTGACCGAACCACGGGTAGACCGGCGCGGTGTTCCCGCGGCCGAGCATCAGGTCCATGCGGCCGCCGCTGACGTGCTGGAGCATCCCGTACTCCTCGGCGATGCGCACGGGGTCGTTGGTGGTGATGAGCGTGGTCGAGGTCGTGACGATGAGGCGCTCGGTGATCGCGGCGATGTGCGCGAGCAGCGTGGTCGGGGACGAGGAGAAGAACGGCGGGTTGTGGTGCTCGCCGATGGCGAAGACGTCGAGGCCGACGTCCTCGGCGTGCTTCGCGATCGTGATGATCGCCTTGATGCGCTCCGCCTCGGACGGCGTGTAGCCGCTGACGGGGTCGCGTGTGATGTCCGAGACGGACATGAGACCGAACTGCATGATGACTCCTCGCTCCGGGGCGCTGTACGCGACCAATTATATGCATACGCATGCAACCAACGCCAGAACCTGCGGAACATTCCCGCCCCGCTCGAGGAGACGCGAGGAAGCGGGCATCGTGCGGTCATGGATAGGTGGCATGATGAATCCGTCAAGTCATCGCTGGGGAAGGAACCTTGCATGCTCACCGGCAGACCGCTCAACGAGGTGAAGGCGGACCTGTTCAAGGGACTGGCGCATCCTGTGCGCATCCGCGTGCTCGAGCTGCTCGCCGAGGAGGACGAGCGGACGGTCGCGGAGCTGCTCGAGCTCACCGGCCTCGAGGCATCCCACCTCTCCCAGCACCTGCGGGTGCTGCGCACGTACGGGCTCGTCGTGTCGGAGCGGCGGGCGAGCACCGTCGCCTATCGGCTGGCGCACCCCTCGGTCGCAGGGCTCCTGACGGCGGCGAGGACTCTGCTCCACGATGTGCTGCTCTCCCACCAGGTGCTCGGCGCCCAGGCGGCGCAGCTCGCCGAGGCTCAGTCATGAACGCCGACTCCTGGCGCGCGCTTCTTCCAGGACGGCGCGACTACAAGGACCTGCCGCGCACGTGGCGCGGTGACCTGCTCGCGGGACTGTCCGTGGGCGTCGTCGCTCTGCCCCTGGCGCTCGCCTTCGGTGTGTCCTCCGGCGCCGGCGCCGAGGCTGGCCTCATCACCGCGATCGTCGCGGGCGTCGTCGCCGCGGTCTTCGGCGGATCGCATATCCAGGTCTCAGGACCCACCGGGGCGATGGTCGTCGTGCTCGCGCCCGTGCTCGCCCAGCACGGCGTGTCGGCGCTCGCGCTCGTCACGGTGATGGCGGGGATCCTCGTCGTCGCCGCAGGAATCGCACGGCTCGGACGCCTCGTCGGTCTCATCCCATGGCCCGTCATCGAGGGCTTCACCCTCGGGATCGCCATCATCATCTTCCTGCAGCAGGTGCCTGCCGCAGTCGGATTCGCGCACGCGGAGAGCGGCGTCAAGGCATGGAAGGCTGCCATCGACGCGGTGATCGGCGCCGACTGGGGTGTCGCGTGGCACTCGCTCGCGATCGTCGTCGCCGTCGGCGCGCTCATGCGTGCCTGGCCACGCCTCACCACGGCGGTGCCTGGCGCCATCGTCGCCATCGTGCTCGCCACCGTCGGCGTGACGTTGCTCGGCTCCTCCGTCCCCACGATCGGCGAGCTGCCGGCAGGGCTTCCCGCGCCGGCGCTGCCCGCATGGGATCTGGACACCCTGCGTCAGCTCGCCGCGCCGGCGGCCGCCGTCGCGGCGCTCGCCGCCATCGAGTCCCTCCTGTCAGCCAGGGTCGCCCACACGTACACGGACGTCGAGGGTGCCGACGCCGACCGTGAGCTCGTGGGACAGGGGCTCGCGTCCATCGCCTCTGGGATGTTCGGCGGCATGCCCGCGACCGGCGCGATCGCGCGCACCGCGGTCAACGTGCGCTCCGGCGCCAGGACCCGTGTCTCGGCGGTGACGCACTCCCTGGTGCTGCTGCTGATCGTCGTCGCGATGTCGGGGCTCGTGGCCAGGGTCCCGCTCGCCGCGCTCGCCGGCGTGCTCATGGCCACCGCCGTGTCCATGGTGCGGCCCGCCGTGGTGCGCTCGGTGACGCGCGCCTCGCGCCCGGACGCCCTCCTGTTCGTGATGACGGCGCTCATCACGGTCAGCGTCGACCTCATCTACGCGATCGTCATCGGCATGGCGGTTGCGGCGCTCTTCGCGCTGCGCTCGGTGGCGAACGCCGCGGGCGTGCACCGCGAGGAGCTCCCTGGGCCTTCGTTCCCCGGCGATGAGCGCATCGCCCTGCTGCGGATCGACGGGGCGCTCTTCTTCGGCGCTGCGGACAGGGTTCTCGAACGCGTCGCACGTGTCAACGACGTCGAGGTCGTGATCCTGCGGATGTCACAGATCCGATTGCTCGATGCGACGGGCGCTCAGGTGCTGGGCGAGGTCGTGTCCGCGCTCGAGCGCCGCGGCGTCACCGTCCTCATCAAGGGGGTGCAGGACCGGCACCTGGCGCTGCTCGAGCATGCGGGCACGCTCGCCGCGCTGGCCGACGACGATCACCTGGTCGATGACCTCGACACTGCGCTGGAGCGCGCGAGGGCCATCGTCTCGGACGGCATGGTCGACGTCTGACCTGTCCGCCATCACGGCCGAGGTCGGGCGTAGGGTGGCGATGGCCGCCCAGCTACAGGAAGGACAACGATGCGTCTGACGAAGCACGTGCACGCCTGCGTCGTGATCGAGGAGGCAGGGCGCACGCTCCTTGTCGATCCCGGAGCGTTCGATCCGCGCACCCCTGAGCTGCTCATCCAGGCGGACGCGGTGCTGATCACGCACGCGCACGGCGATCACCTGGACCGCGCCGCCATGGAGGCCGAGCTCGCCCGGCGCCCCTCGCTCCCGGTCTACGGGCTCGAGGCGGTGGTCGGGCCGCTCTCCGAGATCGGCAGCGCAGTCACGTTCGTCTCCCCGGGGGACACGGTCGATGCGGCTGGGATCGACGTCAGCGTGCACGGCGGGCTCCATGCAGAGATCTACCCGCACGTGCCTCGGGACCCGAGCGTCGGGTACCTCATCGGTGGACGGGTATACCACCCGGGTGACTCGTACGAGATCCCGCAGGTGGCGGTCGCCACGCTCCTTGTGCCCGTGAGCGGCCCGTGGACCAGGTTCGCCGACACCGTCGCCTTCGTCGCTGCGGTCGCGCCTCGACGTGCGCTCGCCATCCATGACGCGGCCTTCAGCGAGATCGGGCTCCGCATGGTGGCGGGCCACATGGGTCCCGGTGGCCACACCACCGTGCCGGTGGAGCTGATGTCCGTCGGCGAGTCGGTGGAGATCTAGCGGGCGTTCACCACCGCGCGCGCCGCACGGGCGAGCGCGGCGCCGTACATCCTGCCGTGGCCCACGGCGTGCACCGCGAGGGGGTGCATCTGGTGGAGCAGCACCCGAGTGCGCCACCCCGGCCGCAACGGCGACACCTCCTCGTAGCCCGCCACGATGTCGTCCAGGTGAGGGGCGCCGAACAGCGCCAGCATCGCGAGGTCTGTCTCCGCGTGCCCGCCATGCGCCGCCGGGTCGATCAGCACCGCGCCCTTGGCGCCGAACAGCACGTTGCCGGACCACAGGTCGCCATGGATCCTCGCAGGGGGATCGTCATCGTCGAACACTCCCGAGGCGATGACCTCGCACGCCTGGCGGACGGTGCGAGCCTCGCGCACCTCGAGATTGCCGGCGGCGAGGGCGTCCTCGACGAACGGGAGCACTCGCGCATGGGCGTAGAAGTCGCCCCATGTGGCCGCAGTCGAACGAGGCATCGGACGTTCGCCGATATAGAGCGGTCCGCTCCACCCGGCGGGCGCCGAGCCGAACGCGTCGGCACCCGCCAGGTGCGTGCGCGCCAGGCCCCGCCCGAAGGCGTAGGCCGCGTCTGGCGTGGCGGTCACGGGGGTCACCCGCTCCAGCTCGATGCGGCGCGACGTGACGTCGAGCACGCGCGCGCAACGGGCGCCGCCGGCGTCCGCGAGCCAACGCAGGCCTGCGGCCTCCACCTCGAAGAACCCAGGCAGAGGTGCGCCTCGCTGCTTCACCACGGTCTCCACGTCCTCCATCGTGCCCGATACGAGGCTATAAGCCCAGCACTGCGTCGTCCTGACCGGCCCACCACGGTCAGCGGACCGTCGGTCCGCCGTGAGCCGACGGCTCGTGCCGGGTGGCGAGCACGCCCGCGAGGGCCAGGACCAGCACCGCGGACACGGGCATCATCAGCAGGCCCGCGCGCAGGCCGTACGAGTCCGCGATGGCGCCGACCACCGGTGGCGAGAGCAGGAAGCTCGCGCGCAGCAGGCCGCCCAGGATCGTGAGGGCGCTGCCTGGCCTGAAGCCTGGGAGCTCGTCCGCGGCGTGCATCGCACTGGGGATCAAGGTCGCGACACCGAAGCCGGCCAGGCCGAACCCGAGGATCGTGCCCCACAGCGTGGGGAAGGCGAGCGCGGAGCCCATGCCGACCAGTCCGATCAGGGCGCCGACCCGCGCGACGGCCCGCTGCCCCCACCTGTCGACCATGCGATCGCCCAGGGTACGGCCGACGAACTGCATGCCCTGGAGCGCCACGAAGCCGAGCGCCGCGACGGTCGCGCCCGCGCCGAACCGGTCGGTGAGGTAGCTGGCGGACCAGGTGGCCCCAGCATCCTCCACCCACGTGCCGGACATCGCGATCACGCCCAGCGCAAGCAGCATGAGCCACACGCCGCGGGTCACCGCGCCGGTGGAGGGGTGGTGCGGGACGGCAGCCTCCTGCTCGGCGAAGTCGAGCTCGGCCTCGTCGAGCTCCGTGTCGCGCTCGGGTCCGCGCAGCAGCAGCCGGTGCCCTGCAAGGTTCACCACGGCCATCAGGAGCGCCACGACCGCGAGGTGCGCGGACAGCGGCACCTTCAGGCCGGCGGCCGCGCCGCCCATGAGCCCGCCCGCCACCGCGCCGATGCTCCATGTGGCGTGGAACGAGTTGAGGATCGAGCGGCCGTACGCGCGCTGCACCCGGATGCCGTGCGCGTTCTGCGCGACGTCCGCGATGGCGTCCAGCCCGCCGGTCAGGAACAGTGCGGCGCCGAACAGCACTGCGGTGGGCGCCACTCCCGCGAGCGCCACGCCGACGCCGAGAGCCGTCATCGACAGGGTCGCGACGAGCGCCGAGCCGAGACGACGGATCAGATGGCCGGCGACGAGGCCGATCAGCAGCGCACCGGTCGCCTGCATGGCGATCGTGACGCCGTACCCGGTGTAGCTGAGGCCCAAGGAGACGCGGATCTCGGGAAGGCGCGGCACCAGGTTGGCGAAGCCCACCCCGTTCATCAGGAACAGCAGCGCGACGCCGACGCGCGCACGCTGCAGGGAGCGGGTCGGCGTCGGCGCCGGGGACGGTGCTGTCATGGGGGGACTCTACGAGACGTGGAACGCGCTCACGAGGAGGTCGGCGCGACGCGAGGACGGGCCCACCAGCAGGGCGAACTCGCCGGGCTCGACCACCCGTCGCTCCCGTGCGTCGACGATGGTGCAGTCCGCCGCCTCGACCTCGAGCTCCACCCTCGCCGACTCGCCGGGCGCGAGCCGCACCTGCCGCACGGCCTTGAGCTCGCGGTCTGCCCAGGTGGACGACGTGGTGACGTCGCGCACGTAGACCTGGACGGTCTCGAGCGTGGGACGCGTGCCGGTGTTGGCGACCGTCACCTCCGCGCGCACGGTGCCATCGGCAGCGACCTCAGGCGTGAGCACGGTGAGGTCCGTGTACTCGACGGTCGTGTACGACAGCCCCTCACCGAACACCCACGCCGGCTCCTGCGTCAGATCGGCGTAGCGGATGCCATGCTGCGCATCGATCTGGTTGTAGAACGTGGGCTGCTGGCCCACGTGGCGGGCGAACGAGATCGGCAGGCGGCCCGTCGGCTCGACGTCCCCGAACAGGATCTCCGCGAGGGCGGTGCCGCCCTGCATGCCGGGGTTCGCCGCCCACACGATCGCCGCAGCCTTGGCATGCACCGACGGCGGCAGCACATGCGGCTTGGACGCCATGAGGACCACGACGGTGGGGGTCCCTGTCGCGAGCACCGCGTCCAGCATGGCGATCTGCGCGCCGATGAGCTCGAGCGTGGCGGTCGACTTGGCCTCGCCGACGAGCTCGCCCCTGTCGCCGACGACCGCGACCACCACGTCGGCCGTCCGCGCCGCTTCGACGGCCTGGGCGATGAGCGCCTCGTCAGGTGCGCAGGGGACGACGATCTGCGCCCGGGGCTGCCCGTCGGGGAAGAAGCCGCCGGCGGGGTCCACCTCGGTCGTGAGGATGTCCGCTCCGCGCGCGTGCGTCACCGCGATGCCGTCGCCTGCGAGTGCGCGCAGGCCGTCGAGCGCGGTGACGATCTGCTCGCGCGGGTGGCCCTCCATCAGCCAGTCCGCCTGGCCTGAGGCTCCCGCCCAGTCGCCGAGGGTCACGTCGGGGTCGTCGGCGTTCGGGCCAACCACGGCGATATGGGCCACCTGCGAGCGGTCCAGCGGCAGCACCGCGTCGTTGTGCAGGAGGACGATCGAGCGGCGCGCCGCCTCCAGGTTGAGGGCGGTGTGCTCGTCGCAGGCGATCACCTCTGCCTGGCGTGCGGGATCCGGGCGGCGCTGGTCCTCGAAGAGGCCCATGTCGAACTTCACGGCAAGGACCCGCGAGACCGCGGCGTCGATGAGCGACTCGCTGAGGAGGCCGCGCGCGACGGCCTCCTGCGCGCCCGTGAAGAAGTCGGGCGTGGTCATGATCATGTCGTTGCCGGCCTTGACGGCCGCGGCGGCGGCCTCGGCGTAGCCGGGGAAGAGCCGCTGCTCGCGCACCAGGTTGCCGACGTTGTCCCAGTCGGTGATGAGCATGCCGTCGTAGCCCCACTCGCCGCGCAGCACGTCGTTCAGCAGCCAGTCGTTGATGGTGATCGGGGTGCCGTCGATCGCCTGGTAGCCGAGCATGAACGTGCGGCAGCCCTCGCGGGCGACGCGCTCGAAGGGGGGCAGGTACCAGGAGCGGAGCTTGCGGCGGGACACGTCCGCCTCCGACGCGTCGCGACCGCCCTGGGTCTCCGAGTATGCGGCGAAGTGCTTGGCGGTCGCGAGGATGCCTTCGCGGTCGGAGGCGCCTTCGCCCTGGTAGCCCCGGAAGAGCCCGGAGGCGAGCTCGCCGATCAGCCACGGGTCCTCTCCGAACGTCTCGCTGACGCGGCCCCAGCGCAGGTCGCGCGAGATGCACAGGACGGGGGAGAAGGTCCAGTGGATGCCGGTGGTGGACACCTCACGCGCGGTGGCGCGGCCGACGCGTCGCAGCAGCTCCGGGTCGAAGCTCGCGGCGAGGCCCAGCTGGGTGGGGAAGATCGTCGCACCCTTGAAGAACGAGTGGCCGTGGATGCAGTCCTCGCCGATGAGCAGGGGGATGCCAAGGCGGGAGCGGTCGGCCAGGGCGTGCGCGCGTGCGAGGTTGTCGGGGGAGGCGTGGAGGATCGATCCGACGTGCCACTGCTCGACGAGGTGGTCGACGCCCTCATAGGTGTGCATCTGCATCATCTGCCCCACCTTCTCCGGCAGGGTCATGCGGCCGACGAGGTCGGCGACCCTCGTGGCGGTAGGGAGGGTGGGGTCCAGGTAGGCGGGTGCGGCCACGGTCGGTTCCTTGTCATGCGTCGTCGGATGGTGCGGGTCGATCAGCGCTCGGCGCGCCGTCTTACCGCTTGGTAAGTACGCTAGCACCGGGTACGGTCACATGCACGACGAAGGGATGCTCATGAGCGGCGATGCGAAGGCGGGGCGTCCTGGCCGGACTCGCGAGATGATCCTTGCCGCGGCGATGGAGATGTTCGCCGAGTCGGGCTTCCACGGGACGTCGCTGCGGGACATCGCCGGGCGCAGCGGCCTCACCCACCCGGGCGTGCTGTACCACTTCCCCACGAAGGAGGCGCTGCTCATGGCGGTGCTCGAGCGGCGTGACGAGGTCACCGGCGAGGACTATCCGACTGAGGGGACGACCGCCCGGGAGGTGCTGCGGTCCCTGGTGGGCACGGCGCGGCTCAACGCGGGGCGCCGGGGGCTCGTGGAGCTCTTCGCCACCCTGTCTGCCGAGGCGACCAGCGCCGACCACCCCGCGCACGAGTTCTTCACTCAACGCTACGAGTCCCTCCGGGACCAGGTTGCCGGAGCGTTCACGGCGCTGGCGGAGGACGGTGCGCTGCGCCCCGGTGTCGAGCCGGCTCTGGCGGCGATCCAGGTGATCGCGATGATGGATGGGCTTCAGGTCCAATGGCTGCTGGACGATCGCATCGACATGGGACGTGCGCTCGCCGTACATCTCGATCAGCAGGTCGTCACCCCGCTCGAGGCGTAGTGCCTGGTACCCGCCGGGGTATCGAGCTTGAGAATGACCGGGACCTGTGTCCCGTGCGCGTTCTCGTTGACAGGTCTACCGTCGGAGTCAGGTGATCAATGACGAATCACCTAGAAGCTCGAAAACCGGAATTCGAGGAGAAAGCACCATGGCAGTCAAGAACGAGGTGGCCAGCACCTCCACCACAACTGGTTCGAAGTTCGGCTGGGCGATGCTCAGCGTCACCCGCATCGCCATCGGATTCGTGTTCCTGTGGGCGTTCCTGGACAAGCTGCTCGGTCTCGGCTTCTCCACGTGCCGCACCACGAACGACGATGGCACCTTCAGCATCGACGCCTTCTGCGACAAGGCATGGGTCAACGGTGGCCATGTCACCGAGGGCTACCTGGTCTACGGCGGCAACGTCAACAGCCCGTTCCACACGTTCTTCGTCAACCTCGGCGACCAGCGGTGGACCGACTGGATCTTCATGCTCGGCCTGCTCGGCATCGGCCTTGCCCTCATGCTGGGCATCGGCACCAGGGTCGCCGCCTACTCGGGCTTCCTCATGCTGCTGTTCATGTACATGACCCAGATGTGGCCCTCCACCAACCCGATCCTCGACGAGCACATCGTGTACATCGTCGCCACGTTCGGCATCGTGTGGGTCGAGCTCGACCGGCAGTCGATCGGTCTGGGCACCTGGTGGCGCAAGCTCCCGATCGTCCAGAGCAACAGCTGGCTCGTCTAGCAGCGTCCGCACCAGCGCACGAAGCGTCCGGACCCCTCGCCCCCTAGGCGGTCCGGGCGCTTCGCCGTGCTCCGGGGCTCATGCGTGCGCCCGACGGGTGCGTCGGCGCTCCTCGAGCAGCTCGTGCGTCACCACCGCCGCGACCTGCGGGATCAGGTCGCGGGAGCGCTTCGCCACCCAGGGGGTGCCGTGCCGCGCGAGCCACCACGCGCGCTCATGCCACCGGGGAGACGCGGGCGCGGGCACGAGGGGCGCCATCTGCGGAGCCGCGTCACCCAGCGCCCCGAGCACCTCGACGGCGATCGCACGGTGGCCCGCCGCAGACGGATGTACCCGATCGACATGCCAGCCGCGTCCTCCCGCCGTCGCGAGCGCCGCCGCGCCGTCGACCACGACGGTGGCGGTGCCTGCCGCAGCGAGGCGCAGGGCGATGTTCGCCGCCGCCACCCGCCGCGCCATCACGTCGGCGATGGAGCCACCTACCAGGTCGAACAGGCCGATCCTGGCGAGCGTCACCAGCACGACCCTCCGGCCCTCACGCTCCAGCCGCGTGAGCGCATCCGCCACGCGATCCTGGACCTCGGCAGGGTCGAAGTCCCCCCGGAGCACGTCGTTGCCCCCGATCGTGACAAGCACGAGGTCGGGCATGGCCATGAGGGCCGACGGCACCTGCGTGAGCCCCAGGTGACGGGCACGAGCACCGTTCGCCGCAAGATTCGTGAACGACGAGGCTCCCACCGCATGAGCGACGTGAGCCGCCCACCCCACGGGGACGCCGGTGACCGCCTCGGGACGCTGCGTGCCGTCGCCGACGCCGAACGTGATCGAATCCCCCAGCGCCACGACCACCGGACCCCGCACAGTCATGCCCCCCTCGCCGGTCCGCACGCGCCGGTCAGCCGGCGACGCGTTCCCTCGCGGCGTGATGGATGTCCAGCATCCGGTCGATCGTGACCGACCATGGCAGCTGCTCCGCGCGGGCCCGCGCCGCTTCGCGCCGCTCCCGCTCGGGCCGCGCAAGCAGCTCCTCGATGGCCTGAGCGAAGCCCTCCGAGGTCGCGGGCGCCGCGATCCCCGCTTGCGCAACAACCTCGGGGAGCGCCGACTCCGCATTCACGACCACCGGTGTGCCCGACGCGAGAGCCTCCAGCGCGGCCAGCCCGAAGGTCTCGATCGGCCCCGGTGCGACGACCGCGTCGGCGCTTGCGAGGAGGTGGGCGAAGCGCTCGCGGCCGCTGACGAATCCCAGGAAGTCCACGGGGGCGCCGCGCGCGCGCTGGCGCATCTGATCAGCGAGCGCACCGCCACCCGCGCACACCAGGCGCACGCGCGCTCCGCGCGAGGCGAGCATCCGCGCTGCGTCGATGGCGAGGTCGGGTCGCTTCTCGGAGGAGAGCCGGGAGGCCATGAGCAGGAGCGACTGGTCGGGGCCGACGAGCTCGGCCCGCACCGTGTCGTCGCGCCGGTCGGGGTGGAAGGTCTCGAGGTCCACGCCCAACGGCACCCGCTCGACGGGCACGCCGATGCGATCGAACTCCTGAGCGGCGAAGGCGGTGGTCGACACGATGGTCGTGAAGCGTCGCGCTGTGCCGCGGTTGTGCCAGTCGGCGATGGACTCGAGCGGCAGGCGGCCGCCGAGCGCGTCCGGCAGGTTCGCCGCGAGGATCCCGTCGGCGCGCTCGTGGGAGAAGAAGACCGACGGGATGCCCTGACCGCTCGCCCAGCCGCCGAGGGAGCGCAGCGTGGTCCTGTCCGACACCTCGAGCACGTCCGGCCTGAACCCGCGCAGGATGCCTCGCAGCTCGTGGAGCCTCGAGATCATCCGATAGCCGCCGCTGAGCGGGAGCACCGGGCTGCGCAGGGTGATCCGGCGCCCGAACTCGGTCAGCTCGTCGGTGTCCTCGGCGCCAGGCACGATCAGCAGGACCTTGTGGCCGCGCTCGACGTACCCCTTGCCGAGCGCATGCATCGCAGTGCGGAGGCCGCCGGAGGTGGGGCCGTAGAAGTTGGCGATGTGCGCGATGCGCATCAGCGCAGCACCTCCTCGTCCTCCCAGTCCCACGGGCGCGCCGGGAGGGCGTCGTGGCGCTGGATCGCCTCGGCGTACAGATCCATCAGACCGTCGCATACGCGCTCCCATGTCCGTCCCTCGACCGAGACGCGAGCGTGGTTGCCGAACCTGGCGCGCTGCTCGTGCTGCTCCGCGAGCTCGCGCACGTAGGCCACCATCTCGTCGAGCCGGCCCGGCGTGTACAGGAACCCCGTCTCGCCGTGGTCGACGAGGTCGATGGGTCCGCCGCGTCGCGGCGCGACGACGGGCACGCCCGACGCAAGCGCCTCCTGGATGGTCTGGCAGAACGTCTCCAGCTCGCCGCAGTGCACGAACACGTCGAATGACGCGACCGCCTGCGCCAGCTCCTCGCCGTTCAGGAAGCCCATGAACTCGGCATCCGGGAGCAGCGCGGCGAGCTTGGCATGCGACGGGCCCTCGCCGACGATGACGACCTTGACGCCGGGGATCGCCGCAAGCCTTCCGAGGTCCTCGACCCGCTTCTCGGCAGCGAGCCGCCCGACATACCCGACGACCACCTCGCCGGTCGGAGCCCACCGCGCGCGCAGCTCCGCGGACCGCTTCGCGGGGTTGAAGCGGGTGGCGTCGACGCCGCGCGGCCACAGCCTGAGGTGGTCGACCCCCAGCTGCTCCAGCTGGAGCATCGCATACGTGGACGGCACCAGGTTGAGGTCGGCGCGCTGGTGGATGTTGCGCACCCGGTTCCACAGGATGCCTTCGCCCCAGCCCATGCGGTACCGGTCCGCGTAGGACGGCACCTCGGTCTGGTAGACGGCGACCGTGGGAAGCCCCAGCTCGTGACACGCCTTCACCGCCGTCCAGCCCAGGACGAACGGACTTGCCAGATGGACGACGTCGGGGGCGAAGTCCTCGAGGATCCGCGACAGCCGGCCCGTGCCGGACAGCGCCACCCGCACATCCTGATAGCCCGGCCAGCCCATCGCGGGCAGGCGGGTGATGGATGCGATCCCGTACCGCACGGGGCCCCGCGAGCCGCGCGACTCCGGCGCGATCACGAGCGCCTCGTCGCCTCGCCGGGCCAGGTGCTCGAGCACGCGCAGCAGCGAGTTCGTCACCCCGTTGTGGTGCGGCAGGAACGATTCGGCGACCAGCGCGACCTTCATGGCAACCATTGTCGCCCGCGCGGGTGACCGGCGGGTGAGGGATCGGCCGGTGGTGCGTGAACGATCGGTGACGGGAGGGTGACCACGCCGGACGTGGACAATGGGGGCATGCGCTCGCGAGTCCTCCGCCCAGTCCTGATCCTCCTGCTCGCCCTGGCCGCGATGCTGCCGGCCTCCGCCGCGTCGGCGCACACGTCGCTCGTGGGCACCGACCCCGCGGATGGATCCACGGTGAGCGACCTGACCCAGGTGTCGCTCGAGTTCACCGGCGAGGTGCTCGACCTGGGCACCACGCTCGCCCTCGTGCAGGGTGACCAGCGCATCGAGCTGGATCCGACCTTCCCCTCCGCCACGACCGTCATGGCCGAGGTGCCCGCGCTCGCGAACGGCGACTGGTCGCTCATGTACCGCGTGGTCGCCCAGGACGGGCATCCCCTCGAGGGCCAGGTGGACTTCACCGTCGAGGGTGCCGCGCCGTCGGCCTCCGCATCCGCGTCCCCCTCCACATCGCCGACGGCGTCGCCCACGGCATCCGCGAGCGCCTCGGAGCCGACGTCGGACGCCGCGTCGCCGTCGCCGTCGTCGAGCGTCACGTCCGAGGCGTCCGAGGCGCCTGCAGGGGGTGGATGGGCACGCCTCGGAGGGGTGGCCGTGCTCCTCGCCGCCGCGACCGTCGCCATCCTGTGGTTGCGCAGGCGTGGCGGTGACGGCCCCCACGGCCCGGCGTCCCAGGACTGAGCGCCGTGCCTGAGGAGCCGCGATCGCGATCCGTCGAGGACTACCTCAAGGTCATCTGGACCGCAGGGGAGTGGACCGGTGAGCCCGCGACCACCAAGGCGATCGCGGAACGGCTGGGGATCAGCGCCTCGTCCGTGTCGCAGCGTGTCCGCAGGCTCGCAGCCGTCGGCCTGGTGACCCATGAGAGCTACGGCGCGATCGCGCTGACGGACGCGGGCGCTGCCGTCGCGCTGCAGATGGTGCGTCGGCACCGCATCATCGAGACGTTCCTGGTGCAGCGCCTCGGCTACGGCTGGGACGAGGTGCATGACGAGGCCGAGGTGCTGGAGCACGCATGCTCCGATCGAATGATCGACGCGCTCGACGTGCTGCTCGGGCACCCGGACGCCGACCCCCACGGCGATCCGATCCCGAGCAGGGACGGACAGCCCCGTGGACTGTCGGCGGTGTGCGCCGTCGACGCCTCCCCAGGGGACTGGGCCGTCGCTCGCGTCTCGGATGCGGACCCCGGGACGCTCCGCGAGTGCGCCGCGCATGGACTCGTGCCAGGCGCGCGTATCGTGATCCTCGACCCCGACCCCGACGGGGCCGTCCGGTGCCGCATCGGCGGCGCTGACGCGTCGTCCATCCCGGCCGCATGCGCGCACGCGCTGTGGCTCGTCGAGAGTCGGTAGGTCATGACAGCACTGCCTCCCGCGGCGCCCTCAGGGGTGCCGCGCTGGCGTCTTCCACGCTCGGCCCAGGCTCCGCATCCCGCCGCGGTGCTGTCGGGCTTCATCGTCGCGGGATTCGGCATCGCCTTGACCCAGGGCGGCGCCTCGGCCGTCATCCAGGATCAGCTCGCGTCGCTGCACACGACGGTGGACATGGTCGGGTACACGATCACCGCGTACGCCCTCGGCGTCGTCGTCGGCGCCCCCGTCATCATGGTCGGGCTCGCGAGCTGGGGCCGACGCAGGCTCCTGCTCGCCATGGGTGCGCTCTTCGTCGTCACCTCCATCGCGACCTTCCTCGCTCCCACAGTCGAGTCGCTGCTGGTCATCCGCTTCCTCGCGGGCCTTCCGCATGGAGCGATCCTCGGCACCGCTGCCTACGTCGCGATGCTCGCCGTCGGTCCCGAGCGGCGCGGCGCCGCGATCGCGATGATCATGTACGGCCTCACGGTCGCCACGATCATCGGGGTGCCTGGCATGCAGTGGGTGTCCGTGGCGGTCGGATGGCGTGCGGCGTACGCGGTCGTCGCGCTCGTCGGCGTCGTGGGACTGGTGCTCATGTGGGCCTTCACCCCGCAGGTCGCGGGCACGCCCGGCACATCGTTCAGGGGGGAGGTGTCACGTCTGCGCGGCCGAGTGCTGTGGATGGTGATACTCACGATCTTCCTGGGGTTCGCAGGCCTGGGCGCCGTCCAGTCCTACATGGTGCCGCTGCTCGAGGACCTCAACGGGTTCGGCTCCTCCCAGGTCACCGTGATACTCGCGCTGTTCGGAGTCGGGATGACGATCGGCGCGATGGCGGGAGGGCGGCTCACCGACGCAAGCCCGCTGCTCGCGTCGCGCGTGGGCCTCATCGGCGTGGCGGCCTCCCTGCTGGCGCTCGGGCTCTGGGGGGACTCGGGCTGGCCCACGGTCGCCTTCCTCGTGGCGCTCGGCGCGTTCATCCAGGTGTTCAGCCAGGCTGCCCAGACGCGGCTCATGGATGTGGTGCATGCGTCGCCTTCGCTCGGAGCGGCGCTGTCGCATTCGGCGCTCAACGCCTCCACCGTGATGGGCTCCGGCCTGGGCGCGGTGCTGATCGCGTGGGGCATGGGCTACCTCGCTCCCGCCTGGGTCGCGCTCGTCGGTGCGCTCGCCGCCATCGTGCTCCTGTTCGTGGGTTCAGGGTTCCGCGACGTGGAATGAGTCCGCTTCAGGTGCCGCCCCGGGGAGCGGACGCTCCAGGACGTGGGACGATGGTGGGATGCATCTGAGACTCGGCACCCGCGGAAGCGCGCTCGCCACCACCCAGTCTCAGCACGTGGCCGACGCGGTCGTCGAGGCCGCCGCAGCGCGAGGCGTGGACCTCGAGGTCGGGCTCGAGATCGTCACCACGCACGGTGACACCTCGAAGGCCTCGTTGGTCGGGCTGTCGACCACGGGCGTGTTCGTCAACGCGCTGCGCGACCACCTGCTGGACGGCGGGTGCGACCTGATCGTGCACTCGCTCAAGGACATGCCCGTCGAGCCCCATCCGCGGCTCGACCTGGCGGCGATCCCCGTGAGGGAGGACGTGCGCGACGCCCTGTGCACCACCGGGCCCAGGCTGGAGGAGCTTCCCGCCGGCGCGCGGGTGGGCACGGGATCGCCTCGACGTGCCGCACAGTTGAGGCGGGTGCGCCCGGACCTCGAGGTCGTGGACATCCGTGGCAACGTGGACACCCGGCTGGGGCGTGTCGGTGACGACCTCGCAGGCGTGGTGCTCGCCGCCGCGGGCCTCAGCAGGCTCGGACGGCTCGAGTCCGCGACCGAGCTGATCTCCGTGGACGTCATGGTGCCTGCGCCCGGGCAGGGTGCGCTCGCGATCGAGATCCGGCAGGATGCCGAGCCGGCCCTGCGCGAGCTGGTGTCCGCGTTGGATGACGCCCCCACCCGCGCCGCCGTGACCGCCGAGCGCGCGGCCCTCCAGGTGCTCGAGGCCGGCTGCTCGGCGCCCATCGGAGCGCATGCGACCGTGACGGGCGGACAGCTGCGACTGGATCTGCGAGTCATGAACGCCTCAGGAAGCCTTCAGCTGAACGAGGTCGCGCGCGGTCCGGTGCGGGAGGCCGCGGCCGTGGGCCGCGCCGCCGCGCACGCCCTGCTCGGACGGGGAGCGTCCCGGTTGATGGGAGCGGGGTGACGGTGCTGCCCTTCGAGGGTGTGCGCGTCCTGGTCCCCGTCACGGAACGTCGCCGAGCCCTCGCAGAGCGGCTGGCCGAGGCGGGCGCGACCGTCGACGAGGCGCAGTTCATCGCGATCGAAGGGCCCTCCGACCCCCAGGCGCTGGAGGCGGCCGTCCTCGCGTGGTGCGACGGGGCCTACGACTGGCTGGCGGTGACCAGCCGCAATGCCGTGCTGGCGATGGACGCGATCGCCCGGCGCCACGGACGCACTCTCGCGGAGCCGCAGCCCCGCGCGCAGGTCGCGACCGTCGGTGAGGCGACACAGGACGTCTGCGCGCAGGTGGGCCTGACGGTGTCGCTCGTCCCAGAGGGTCGGCAGACCGCGTCAGGCATCGCGAAGGACATGCCGGAGGGCGCAGGTCGCGCGCTCGCCCCGGTGGGCAACCTTGCCGCGCCGACGCTGGAGCGGGGGATCGCGCGCAGGGGCTGGCTCGTGGACGCGGTCGAGGCCTACCGGACCGTCGACGGACCCGGCGCGTCGCCCGAGACGGTGACCGCGGTGCGCGAAGGACGCGTCGACGCCGTGCTCCTCACCTCAGGATCGGTCGCGGAGCGGTTCGCCTCGCAATGCGCGCCCGTGCCTGAGTCGACCATGATGGTGGCGATCGGGGAGACGACGGCGGCAGCCGCCCGCGCGGCGGGACTGCGCGTCGACGCCGTCTCCTCGGTGCCGAGCTATGACGGCATCGCGGACGCGCTCGCGTCGGCGATCGCCGCGAAGGGAGACCGATGAGCCTCAACAGGAGGCCCCGCAGGCTGCGGACCACGCCCGCGATGCGTCGTCTGGTGCGCGAGGTGCGACCGCAGGCGGCGCAGCTGGTGCTGCCGCTGTTCGTGCACGAGGACCTGGACGCGCCGCGCCCGATCCTCTCGCTGCCCGGCGTGGACCAGCTGCCGCTCGGCGGCGTGCGCGCCGCTGTGGAGGCCGCCGCGGATGCGGGGATCGGCGGTGTCATGCTGTTCGCGATCCCGTCGGTGCGTGACGCGGACGGCTCGGCGGCATGCGACGTCGACGGCATCCTCAACCTGGCGATCGCGGAGGCCGCAGGCGCGGCGGGGGACCGGCTCGTCGTCATGGCGGACCTGTGCCTGGACGAGTTCACCGACCACGGCCACTGCGGGGTGCTGGACGCGGAAGGCAACGTGCACAACGACGCGACCGTGCTCGTGTATCAGCGCATGGCGCTCGCCCAGGCGCGCGCTGGTGCGCACGTGCTGGGCCTGAGCGGCATGATGGACGGCCAGGTGGCCGCGGTCCGCGATGCGCTGGACGACGACGGGTTCCAGAACGTGTCGATCCTCGCGTACGCCGCCAAGTACGCATCGGCCTTCTACGGGCCGTTCCGCGAGGCCGTGGACTCCCAGCTGCAGGGCGATCGCCGGACCTACCAGATGGACCCTGCCAACCGGCGTGAAGGTGCGCTCGAGGCTGCGATCGACGAGGCGGAGGGTGCGGACATCCTCATGGTGAAGCCCGCGCTGCCGTACCTCGACGTGCTGGCGGACGTGGCCGCGCAGTCCTCGGTTCCCGTGGCGGCCTACCATGTGTCGGGCGAGTACGCCCAGATCGAGGCCGCGGCGGCGAACGGCTGGATCGACCGTCGCGCCGCCCATCTGGAGGCGCTCACGTCGATGGTCCGCGCTGGAGCGGACATCGTCGTCACCTACGCCGCGGTGGAGCTCGCGGACTGGCTGAGGGAGGACGCATGAGGCCCGTGTCGTCGACGTTGAGAACCAAGATGCAGCGCCTGGGGCTGCGCACGCTGCGCGGCGAGCAGGCGTGGGCGGAACGTGCCGCCGACATCCTCCCGGGCGGCGTGAACAGCCCGGTGCGCGCATGGAACGGCGTGGGTGGGCACCCGCTGCCGATCGCCTCAGCCGCCGGGGCCGTGATCACCGACGGCGCAGGGCGCGACTACCTGGACCTGGTCGACTCGTGGGGCGCAGGCATCGTCGGCCATGCGCATCCGGCCGTGGTCTCGGCAGTACGGGCGGCCGCGTCGAACGGCCTCAGCTTCGGCGCGACCACCGAGGCCGAGGTGGAGCTCGCCGAGGAGATCAGGGACCGCTACGAGCCCGCCCAGAAGGTGCGACTCGTGTCCACCGGCACCGAGGCGACCATGACCGCGCTCCGGATCGCACGCGCGGCGACGGGCCGCGACGTGATCGTGAAGTTCGCCGGTCTGTACCACGGCCACTCGGACGCGCTGCTCGTCGCCGCCGGATCCGGCCTCGCGACCTCAGGCGTGCCGGACTCCGCAGGCGTGACCAAGGCCGTCGCCGCGGACACGATGGTCCTGCCGTACGGAGACGTCGATGCGCTCACCGACGCGTTCGCCGAGCACGGCTCCCGCATCGCCGCCGTCATCACCGAGGCGGTTCCGGCGAACATGGGCGTCATCGCCCCGCCTGCGGGCTTCCATCGCCTCATCTCCGACCTGTGCCGCAACGAGGGCGCCGTCTTCATCGTCGACGAGGTGCTGTCCGGTTTCCGCGCGGGACCCGCCGGCGGCTGGGGCCTCGAGCGGGACGCGGACATCGCCGCAGGCCGCGAGCCGTGGGCCCCCGACCTCGTCACCTTCGGCAAGGTGATCGGTGGAGGCCTCCCCGTCGCCGCGGTCGCCGGGCGAGCGGATCTCATGGACCTGCTGGCGCCTCTGGGCGCGGTCTACCAGGCAGGAACGCTGTCGGGCAACCCGGTCGCGGTCGCGGCGGGCCTCGCGACCATGCGGCTGCTGGACGACGACGCGTACGCACACCTGACGCGCGTCTCCACCATGATGCGGCGGGGCGTGAGCGCCGAGCTCGCGTCTCACGGGATCACCCACGCCGTCGGTCACGCGGGCACGCTGTTCTCCGTCTTCCTTGGCCTCGAGGAGGCTCCCGTCACGTTCGACGACGTGTCGCGGCAGGATGCACTCGCGTACTCCGACATGTTCCACTCGCTCCGCGGCTCCGGGATCGCCCTTCCGCCCAGCGCCTACGAGGCCTGGTTCGTATCGCTCGCCCACACCGACGAGCACGTGGGCAAGGTCGTCGACGCGATCATCGCCTGGGGCGGTCGCGAGGCCAAGCAGCCCTAGGGATCGCGCGCCGCTCCAGGCGTCCGTCATGCTCGCGTCAGCGTCGTCGTCACGGTTCTCACCGCGTCGTGCCGGCTCGGGTGAGGTTCCGGACACCGGCGCCGACGCTTCGACAACAGCGGATCACTCTGCCAGCCGTGAGCGTCGCGCCTGATATTCGCCTCTTCTCGCATGCGCGCCTGGGCGCCGCTACGCCGTCTCACAGCGTGGTCGCGCGGCGGGTGAGACCGATGTCGCGCAGGTTTCACCTCCTGGTGCCCTCCGGTGAAACGTCACCTGCCTACCGTCGTCATTGTCCGATTCGCACGGTCCTCCATGGCGGAGGCCGCGGGCAAGGTCCTGGGAGGGGCAATGACGATCTCAGACAAGGCAGAGGCTCTCGACATCGAGCCAGGCGTCATCGGCAAGGGGCGCTGGATCGAGCGCTGGATCCCGGAGAACGAGCTCTTCTGGGAGGCGCGCGGCAAGCAGATCGCCTTCCGCAACCTCGCGTTCTCCATCGTGGCGGAGCACATCGGGTTCTCCGTGTGGCTGCTGTGGTCGATCGTCGTCGTCAAGATGTACGGCACGTTCGACAGCTCGGGTGCCCTGGTCGCCGCAGGCGCCAACGGCTGGGCGCTGACCGCCGGACAGGGGTTCACGCTCCTGGCGGTCGCCTCCGGCGTAGGCGCGTTCCTGCGGATCCCGTACACCTTCGCAGTCCCGGTGTTCGGAGGCCGGAACTGGACGGTCATCTCGGCCATGCTGCTCCTGGTGCCGACCCTGGGGCTCGCGTGGGCCGTCAGCCATCCGGAGCTGCCCTTCACGACGCTGGTGCTCGTGGCCGCCACCGCAGGGTTCGGCGGAGGCAACTTCGCGTCGTCCATGGCGAACATCTCGTTCTTCTACCCGGAGAGGCGCAAGGGATGGGCGCTCGGCCTGAACGCCGCGGGCGGCAACATCGGGGTCGCGGTCGCTCAGAAGCTCGTGCCCCTCGCGATCGGCCTCGGCGGCCTGGGCCTCGCCAACGCGGGCCTCGTGTACGTCCCGCTCGCCGTCGCCGCCGCGGTGCTCGCCTTCCTGTTCATGGACAACCTGCGCGAGGCGAAGGCCGACCCGAAGCCGACCGCGGCCTCCCTGAAGCACGGCCACACCTACCTCATGGCGTTCCTCTACATCGGCACGTTCGGATCCTTCATCGGCTACTCCGCGGCCTTCCCCACGCTCCTCAAGGTGGTGTTCGAGCGCCCCGACATCGCGCTCAGCTGGGGCTTCCTCGGGGCGTTCATCGGCTCGCTCTCCCGTCCGTACGGCGGCAGGCTCGCGGACCGCATCGGCGGCTCCGTCGTCACGGTTCTGAGCTTCGTCGCGATGGCGGTCGCCGGGTACACGGCGGTGCTCGGAGTTCAGCACCACTCGTTGCTGGTCTTCTTCGTCTCGTTCATGGCGCTGTTCGCCTTCACCGGCATCGGCAACGGCTCCACCTACCGGATGATCCCGTCGATCTTCACCCGGATCCATGCCGACCAGGGTGAGGACAGCGATGAGTCCCGGCTGGACTTCAAGCGGCGCGCGGCCGGTGCCGTCGGCATCATCTCCGCCGTGGGCGCGTTCGGAGGATTCGCGATCCCGTTCGTCTACAAGTGGGCGAACGAGACCTACGGCACGATCGTGCCGGCTCTCCAGATCTACGTGGCGGTGTTCCTCGCGATGGCGGCCCTCACCGTCGTGTTCTACCTGCGTCCCGGCGCCCGGATGCGCAACGTCTGATGAGCATCGACCTGTCGGCAACGCGCCCGGCGGAGGCCGATGCCTCCGCCGGCGCGGTCGCCACCCACTGCCCCTACTGCGCGCTCCAGTGCGCGCAGACGCTCACCCCCACGCCGGGTGACCGTCTGCCTGTCACAGTCTCCGCACGCGACTTCCCCACCAACAGGGGAGGCATGTGCCAGAAGGGCTGGAGCTCCGCGGAGGTGCTGGCAGCCGCCGACAGGCTCACGACGCCGCTCGTGCGGGACGCGCGAGGCGCCGACCTGCGGCCCGCCACCTGGGACGAGGCGCTCGACATGGTCGCGTCCAGGATCACGGCCATCCAGCGGACGCACGGGCGCGACGCGGTCGCGATCTTCGGAGGCGGCGGCCTCACCAACGAGAAGGCGTACGCCTTGGGCAAGTTCGCGCGTGTCGCTCTGCGCACGCCGTACATCGACTACAACGGCCGCTTCTGCATGTCGTCGGCGGCCGCGGCGTCGAACCGAGCGTTCGGGATGGATCGAGGGCTCGGGTTCCCGCTCGCGGACATCGGAGGCGCCGACGCGGTGCTGATCATGGGCTCGAACGTCGCGGTGACCATGCCGCCGCTGGTGCAGCACCTCGCGGGCGTGCGCTCCCGGGGTGGCCTCGTGTACGTGGACCCACGGCGCTCGGCCACCGCGGCGCTGACCGACAACGGCTCCGGCGTGCACCTGCAGATCGTGCCTGGCACCGACATGGCGGTGCTGCTCAGCCTGCTCCACGTCCTCATCGACGAGGACCTGGTGGATCACGAGTACCTCGCGGCGCGGGTCGGCGGCTTCTCCGACGTCCGCGTCTCCGTGAGCGCGTGGTGGCCGGAACGTGCGGAGCAGGTGACGGGAATCGCCGCCGGGGCCCTGCGCCGCACCGCGCGGCTGCTGGCCTCCGCGAGCCCGGCCAAGGGCGGTGCAGGAGCGTACATCCTCACCGGGCGCGGCATGGAGCAGATGGCGTCAGGCACCGCCGCGGTGAGTGCCGCCATCAACCTGGCCCTGGCTCTGGGGCTGCCCGGTCGCGAAGGCTCCGGCTACGCGCCGATCACGGGGCAGGGCAACGGCCAAGGGGGGCGGGAGCATGGGCTCAAGGCCGATCAGCTGCCCGGGTACACGTCGATCGCCGACCCGGCGCGGCGTGCCCACGTGGCGTCCGTCTGGGGCGTCGACCCCGAGGACCTGCCCGGCCCGGGCGTGCCCGCCGTCGAGCTCCTGCGCCGGCTCGGCACCGACGGCGGACCGCGAGCGCTGCTGGTCCATGGCTCGAACATCGTCGTGTCGGCGCCGAACGCGGGTGCCGTCGCCGAGACGCTCCGACGGCTGGACCTGCTCGTGGTCGCGGATGTGGTGCCCTCGGAGACCGCCTCGTACGCCGACGTGGTGCTGCCCGTCACCCAGTGGGCCGAGGAGGACGGCACCATGACGAACCTGGAGGGCAGGATCCTGCGGCGCCGCAAGGCCGTCGACCCTCCGGGCGAGGCGAGGTCGGAGCTGTGGATCCTCGCCGAGCTTGCGCGGCGCCTCGGCGCGCGCGGCTTCTCCGAGGAGCCGGCGGAGGTCTTCGCCGAGCTCTGCCGCGCCTCTGCCGGCGGTGCGGCGGACTACTCGGGCGTCTCGTACGCACGGCTCGACGCAGGAGAGCAGATCCACTGGCCCTGCCCCGCCGGCGACGGGTCGCACCCCGGCACGCCGCGCGTCTTCCTCGACTCGTTCCCGACCCCGGACGGCCGCGCGCGCATGGTGTGCGTCGACTACCAGGGTCCTCGGGATGACGTGCGAGGCGACGCGCCTGTCTACCTGGTGACCGGTCGGGTCCTGACGCAGTACCAGTCCGGTGCCCAGACGCGCCGCGTGGGCGAGCTCGTCCGGAGCGAGCCGGAGGCCTTCGTGGAGCTCCACCCGTCGCTCGCCGAGTCGCACCGTCTCGAGGAGGGTGACCTGGTGGAGCTGCGCACCGCCCGCGGGGCGGTCGAGCTCCCTGCGCGCGTCACCGACGCGGTGCGCCCCGACACCGTGTTCGTGCCGTTCCACTGGCTGGGCAGCGCCAACGTGCTCACGAACGACGCGACCGACCCCACCTCGGGCATGCCCGAGTTCAAGGTGTGCGCCGTGGCGCTTCGCCCTGCGCGAGCGAACGAAGGGAGCCGGTCATGAGGAGGATCGTCGTCATCGGCGACGGGATGGTCGGTTCCCGATTCGCCGAGCTGCTCGTGGAGGCGGACCTCGGTGCGCACGTGACGCTGCTGGGCAAGGAGCCGGTCCCCGCGTACAACAGGGTGCTGCTGTCCAGCGTCGTCGCCGGCGCCAAGAGCGCCGACCTGCTGCGGATCGCCAAGGAGCATCCGCGGATCATGCGCCGCACGGGGGTCAGCGCGGTCACGGTGGATCGTGACCTCATGACGGTGGTGGACTCGACCGGTCGCACCCACCCGTACGCGGCTCTGGTGCTCGCGACGGGATCCGCCGCGCGAGTGCCTGCCGTCCAGGGCGTCGCCGACGCGCACGGCCTCGTCGACGGGGTGTTCGTGCTCAAGGACATGGCCGACGCGGACGGCATCGTCACGGCTGCAGGGCGCGCCCGGCGAGCGGTCGTGCTCGGGGCCGGAGTGCTCGGCCTCGAGGTCGCGACGGGCCTCGCCCGTCGCGGCATCGCCGTGCGTCTGGTGCACATCGCCGACCGGCTCATGGAGCGGCAGCTGGGCTGGGAGGCATCCGCGGTCGCCGAGTCGAGCCTGCGGCGGCTCGGCATCGAGTCGCACACGGGTGCCTCGCTCGCGCGGGTGCACACCACCAGGGGTCGTGTGACGTCGGTGCGGCTCGAGGACGGCTCCGAGCTGCTCACCGACATGGTGGTCATGTGTGCAGGGACCATCCCCGAGACGACGCTGGCGCGGGCGGCCGGCCTCGCGTGCGAACGCGGAGTGATCGTCGACGACTCGCTCGCGACGACTGACCCGCACATCTGGGCGATCGGCGACTGCGCGCAGCCGCCAGGCGGCGCGCGGGGGCTCGTCGCGCAAGGCTGGCAGCAGGCGTCCACCGTTGTCGGCGTTCTCACTGGAAGCGCTCCCGGTGCGTCCGACGCCGTGCCCACGTCCGACGTGGTGCGGGTGAAGGCTGATGGCATGGCGATGGTGGCCATGGGCGTCTGCGGAGACTTCGATCGGTCGGACCCGCGCTACCGGGTGCTCAGCCTCAAGGACCCCGAGGGTGGACGCTACATCGAGGTGGTGGTGTCGGGCGGGCAGCTGGTGGGTGCCACGTGCATCGGCGACGGCGACGTGGCCGCCACCCTCAGCGCCCTGTACACCCGCAGGCTTCCGGTGCCGCCGGACCCCGCCCAGCTGATGATCCGCGCGCTCGCCGGCGGGGGAGCAGCCGCGGCGACACGCGATCCTGCAGACCTGAAGGACGACGACAAGGTGTGCAACTGCAACACCGTCACCGCCGGCCGGATCCGCGAGGCGCTGGCGGACGGCTGCGAGACGGTCAAGGACGTCGCCGGCCGCACGCGCGCCACCACCGGCTGCGGCGACTGCACCTCGCTCGTCGAAGGACTGATCGCGTGCCACCGCGCTGTCGGCGCGAACCCCACCAACCCCGCGGCTCCGGTCGCTGTCACGCAAGGAGCCTGACATGTCCCAGCACATCGTGGTCATCGGGGCCGGCATGGTCGCCCACCGCTTCGTCGAGGCCTTGATGGACCGCGACGTCGACTCGGCGTTCCACGTGACCGTGGTCGGTGAGGAGCCGTATCTGCCCTACGACCGCATCGGTCTGTCACGGCTGTTCACCGGCGAGGAGCCTGCGTCGCTCACGCTCGGCGAGTCGCTGCTGTGGGCTCGCGGTGCGGTGCGGCTCCGCCGGGGAGCGCGGGCCACGCGCATCGACCGGGCGGTGCGCGAGGTCCACCTGGACGACGGCTCGACGCTTCCGTACGACCAGCTGGTGATCGCGACCGGGAGCTACGCATGGATGCCGCCCATCCACGGCTCCACCCTCGATGGCGTGTTCCTGTACCGCACCATCGACGACGTGGCCCGGATCCAGTCGTGGGCGCACAAGGTGACTGGCTCTGGGCGGTCGCCCCGCGGCGTCGCCCTGGGCGGCGGGCTGCTCGGGCTGGAGGCTGCGGGCGCGCTCTCGTCGATGGGGATCGCGACCACGGTCGTGCAGGCGGCGGATCGTCTCATGAACGTCCAGGTGGACGAGGGTGGCGGTCACGCGTTGACCAGGCTCATCGAGCGGCTCGGCGTCGACGTGAGGCTGAACGCCTTCTCGGACTCGTTCGTCGGAGACGACTCGGGTGCGGTCGCCGGGCTGCGGTTCACCGATGGCGACGAGATCCCCGCGGACATCGTCGTGGTGTCCGCCGGGGTGCGCCCGCGCGACGAGCTGGCTCGAGACGCCGGCCTGGAGATCGGCGAGCGCGGCGGCGTGGTCGTCGACGACTCGTGCCGCACCGCGGATCCCCATGTGTGGGCGATCGGCGAGGTCGCATGCATCCAGGGCGCCTGCTGGGGCCTGGTCGCCCCTGGCAACACGATGGCCGAGGTCGCGGTGGATGCCTTGCTCGGCGGCGCCTCGTCGTTCCCCGGAGCGGACGTCTCCACCAAGCTCAAGCTGCTGGGGGTGGACGTCGCGAGCTTCGGCGACGCCTTCGCGCGTACCCCTGGCGCGCTCGAGCTGGTCTACTCGGACCCGGTGGCGGGCGTGTACAAGAAGCTCGTGATGACCGACGACGCGAGGACGTTGCTCGGCGGGATCCTGGTGGGGGACGCGTCCGCGTATGCGAGCCTGCGACCGATGGTGGGTGCGGAGCTGCCGGGCGACCCGGCGGTGTGGCTGCTTCCTGAGGGTGGAGGGGAGAGGCCGCAGCTGGAGCTTCCCGACTCCGCGGCGGTGTGCTCATGCAACAACGTGTCCGCGGGCACGATCCGCAGCGCGGTGACCGACCATGACTGTCACGATCTCTCCGCCGTGAAGGCGTGCACCAGGGCCGGCACCTCGTGCGGGTCGTGCATCCCGCTCGTGAAGAAGGTCATGGGTGAGGAGATGGCGAAGCAGGGCCTGGTGGCGTCCACCGCCATGTGCGAGCACTTCGCCATGAGCCGTGCCGAGCTGTTCCAGGCGGTGCAGGTCGCGGAGCTCGACTCGTTCACGGCGATCGTCGAACGCTTCGGAACCGGCCGCGGGTGCGACATCTGCAAGCCCACCGTCGCCTCGATCCTCGCGAGCCTGTACAACCGTCACGTGCTCGCCGAGGGCCGCGCGGCGCTGCAGGACACGAACGACCGCGTGATGGCGAACATGCAGAAGGACGGCACGTACTCCGTCGTGCCGCGGGTGCCGGGCGGCGAGATCACGCCCGACAGGCTGATCGTGATCGGCGAGGTCGCGAAGGAGTTCCAGCTGTACACGAAGATCACGGGCGGGCAGCGGATCGACATGTTCGGTGCCCGCCTGGAGCAGCTCCCCGCGATCTGGAGCCGGCTGGTGGCGGCGGGGTTCGAGTCGGGGCATGCGTACGGCAAGTCGCTGCGTACCGTGAAGTCGTGCGTCGGCTCCACCTGGTGCCGGTACGGCGTGCAGGACTCGGTGGGCATGGCCATCGCGCTCGAGCTCCGGTACCGGGGCCTGCGCAGCCCTCACAAGATCAAGCTGGGGGTGTCCGGCTGCGCCCGCGAGTGCGCGGAGGCGCGAGGCAAGGACGTGGGCGTGATCGCCACCGAGAAGGGCTGGAACGTCTACGTGGGTGGCAACGGCGGTTTCACGCCGCGTCACGCGGAGCTGCTGGCCGAGGACCTGGACGACGACGGCCTGCTCCGGGTGATCGACCGGTACCTGATGCTCTACATCCGGACAGCGGACCGGCTGCAGCGCACCGCGCCCTGGCAGGAGGACTTCGAGGGCGGCCTCGATCGGCTGAAGGAGATCATCCTCGATGACGCTCTGGGCATCTGCGCCGAGCTCGACGCACACATGGCGCGCCACATCGACTCGTACGAGGACGAGTGGGCGGCCGTGCTGCGGGACCCGGAGCGGCTGCGCCAGTTCGCGAGCTTCGTGAACGCGCCGGAGACCCCTGACCCGTCGCTCGCCTACGTCGAGACGCGCGGCCAGCGCCGGCCCGCGACCACGGAGGAGCGTTCCTCCGGACCCGTGCTGATCGCTTCGACCACCCTGGAGGTCCGCTCATGACCACGACCATCGGCACGCGGCGGCTGGTCCGCGTATGCGCGCTTGCGGACCTGGTTCCCGAGCTCGGCACGGCAGCGCTCGTCGCGGGCCGCCAGGTCGCCGTGTTCCTGCTGGCGGACGGGTCCGTGCATGCGGTGCAGAACCTGTGCCCCTTCTCCGGCGCGCATGTGATGAGCCGGGGCATCACCGGCTCGCGTGGTGAGGAGCCGACGATCGCGAGCCCGTTGTACAAGCAGGTCTTCTCGCTGCTCACCGGGGAGTGCCTTGCCACGATGGACAAGGAGCCGGTGGTCGGCGAGCAGGCCGGCTTGGAGGTCTACCGGGTGGTGGTCGACAATGGCGACGTGATGGTGGAGTCGAAGGACCAGGAGTGACCGCACTTTTCGGGCTGGCGCTGACAGGTCGGCGGGTGGTGGTCGTGGGCGCGGGCAAGGTCGCGTCCCGACGCGTGCGACGCTTCCTCGCCGAGGGCGCGCATGTGTGCGTCGTCGCGCCCGCGGCTTCGGATGACATCAGGCGCCATGCGCAGCATGGCGACCTGGAGTGGCGGGACCGCGAGGCGGCGGCCGCGGACCTCGATGACGCGTGGTTCGTGCTCGCGGCCACCGATGACCCCGCCGTGAACGCCACCGTCGTCTCCTGGGCCGACGCGCGTCGCATCTTCAGCATCGACGTATCGGACGGCTCGCGAGGCTCGGCCCGCCAGGCCGCATCGTCGCAGCACGGCGATCTGGCCGTCGGCGTCGTGTCGACGGAGGGGCCGGACCCTGCGCGTATCCGCGCGGTGCGCGACGCCGTCGCAGCGCACATCGACGCGGGCGGTGTGGACCTTCGCCGGCGCCGGGCGCATGAGGGAAGGGTGATCCTCGTCGGCTCCGGCCCTGGGGACCCGTCGCTCATCACGGTCCGCGGGCGTCAGGCGCTCTCGGAGGCCGACGTGGTGGTCACCGACCGGCTGGGCGCCACCGAGCTGCTCGTCACCGTGCCGTACGACGTCGAGGTCGTCAACGTGGGCAAGTCGCCCGACAACCACCCGGTGCCGCAGCACGAGATCAACGCGCTGCTGGTGGATCGAGCCAAGCAAGGGCTCGTCGTGGTCAGGCTCAAGGGCGGCGACCCGTTCGTCTTCGGGCGCGGTGGCGAGGAGGTGCACGCGTGCCTGGAGGCAGGGGTGCCCGTGGAGGTCGTGCCCGGCGTGACCTCGGCGCTCTCCGTACCCGCGCTCGCTGGCATCCCTGTGACTCAGCGCCAGGTGGCCGGGACCGTCGTCATCACCTCCGGCCACGCGGGCGCGGATCCCACGGCCGTCGCTGCCATGGTCGAAGGTGCGACGCTGGTGGTCCTGATGGGCGTCAACGCGCTTCCTGGCATCGTCCAGGCTGGGCTGGATGCGGGTGCGGCACCTGGCATGCCGGTCGCCATCATCGAACGCGGCTCCACGCCGCAGGAGCGCATCACGCGCACCGTGCTCTCTGATGCTGTCCGTAGCGCAGGGGAAACCGGGGTGAAACCTCCCGCGATTATCGTGATCGGACAGGTGGCGCACCCCGAGCTCCTCGCCTCGGCGGCGGCAGCCACCCCGCACTCGTAGGGGAGCCGCATGTCGACGCCAGGTGAGCCGCTCGCAGGCTGTGTCATCGTGATCACGGCCGATCGACGCAAACGTGAGCTCGCCTCCGCGCTGGAGCGCAGAGGGGCCACGGTCGTTCACGCGCCAGCGCTCTCGACCATCCCGCACCTGGACGACGCACGCCTCATCGAGGACACGAAGCGCCTGATCGACTCGCCGCCCGACATCGTCGTGGCGACCACAGGCATCGGGTTCCGCGGGTGGATCGAGGCGGCGGACGCCGCCGGCCTCGTCGACGATCTGCTCGAGGCGATGGCGGGTGCTCGGCTCGTCGCGCGCGGCCCTAAGGCGCGCGGCGCGATCCAGGCTGCGGGCCTCGAGGCGGATTGGGTCGCCGAGTCCGAGACGTCGTCCGAGCTGCGCGACTACCTGCTCGCCGAAGGCGTGGCGGGTCTGCGCGTGGCCGTGCAGCATCACGGCAACGGTGCGGACGGTCTGGACGAGGCGTTCGAGGCGGCGGGAGCGGAGGTGCAGAGCCTCCTCGTGTACGGATGGGGCCCTCCGTTGGATCCCCGACCTCACGCGGAGTGGGTGGACAACGCGGCGGCTGGAAGGGCGGACGCGGTGGCGTTCACGTCGGCTCCTGCGGCGCAGTCGTGGCTCGCCTGCGTGGAGGAGCACGGGCTCATGGATGCGATGCGTGCACGGTCCGTCGCGGGCCAGCTGCTGCTCGTCGCCGTCGGTCCGGTCACGGCGGCTCCGCTGATCGAGGCGGGCATGCAGGTCGGGTTCCCCAGCCGGTGGCGCCTCGGCGCGCTGGTGCGCGAGCTCGTCAAGCATTACGCGGAGACGGTGGCGGGGGTGTCGACCCCTGACGGGATGCTCGTGATGCGTGCGACGTCCGCGGTGCTCGACGGTCATGTGCTTCCCCTCACCCCCAGCGGGCTCGAGCTGCTGAGGGCGCTCGCCCGCGCCGGCGGCAGCGTCGTGACTCGCGAGCAGCTCTCGGACATGCTTCCCGGCGCCCAGGGCTCGAGCCACGCGGTCGATGCGGCGATCAACCGGCTGCGTGAGAACGCGGGATCGAGGGACCTGGTGCGCACGGTGGTGAAGAGGGGGTACGCGTTGGCGGTGAGCATCGCATGAGCGGGCGTCCTACGCTGATCGGGTGCGCGCACGGCACCAGGTCGCCGACGGGGCAGGCGACGGTGCGTGCCCTGCTCGACGAGGTGCGGCGCGCGTTGCCTGACGTCGACGTGAGGGAGGCGTATGTGGACGTCCACGGTCCCTCGCTGGACGATGTCGTCGCCTCGATCGAGCCGGCGGGCGGGGGGACGACGGCGGTCGTCGTCCCGTTGCTGCTCGCCGGCGGCTACCACGTCCATCACGACATCGCGAAGGCGGTCGAAGGCCGGGACGACGTGGTCGCGGTCCCTGCTCTGGGACCGGACTCGCGCCTGGTGCGGATCGTGGTGGAGCGGCTCAGGGACGCGGGGGCGTCGCCCGCGGCGACGGTGGTTCTCGCACCTGCGGGCTCGTCGGACCCGCGCTCCACGGCGGACACCGAGCGGACGGCTGACATGCTGCGCACCGCCTGGGGCGGTCCCGTGCGGGTCGGCTACGCTGCGGGGATGCACCCGAGCGTGCCCGACGCCGTGCTCGATGCGCGTGCGTTCGGCGAGGACGAGGAGGTCGTGGTGGCCTCCTTCCTGCTTGCGCCCGGCGTCTTCCAGGAGCGTCTCGCGGACTCCGGTGCGACTCTCGTGACGGCGCCGCTGGCGCCTCATCGAAGCCTTGTCGACATCGTCGTGGAACGCTACATGGCGGGCTGCGATGGCTGACCCGTTCCTGCGTCAGCGTGTGCTCCCAGGGTTCGGCGACGAAGGTCAGGAGGCGCTTCGAGGCGCCCACGTGGCGATCGTCGGCATGGGAGGGCTGGGGTGCCCGGCCGCCCAGTACCTCGCCACCGCGGGCGTGGGCTCGCTGACCCTCATCGACTCCGATCGCGTCGCGACGTCCAACCTGCATCGCCAGATCCTGTTCGGGCCCGAGGACGTCGGTCGTCGCAAGGCGGAGGCGGCTGCGGACGCGCTGCGTCGCGTCGCGCCGTGGTGCGCCACGACGATCGCGTGCGAGCGGCTCACGCAGGATTCAGGAGCCCTGCTCGATGCGGCGGACCTGGTGGTCGACGGCACCGACACGTGGACGAGTCGACGCGCGGTCGCGGCTGCGGCCCGTGAGCGCAGCGTGCCCGTCGTCTGGGGTGCGGTCCACGGCTGGTACGGCCAGGTCACGGTGTTCGGCGGTGCGGTCGCGTTGCACGATGTGTATCCCCACGACGAGGTGGGCGAGCTCGACCGCTGCGAGGGCCAGGGGGTCGTGGGCGCGGTATGCGGCCAGATCGGCACCGCGATGGCGTCGCGTGCGCTCGCCGTCCTGCTGGGACACGACGCGGGGGAGGGCCGGCTCGATCACCTCGACGGCCGCACCGGCCGGTGGCGCGAGATCCGCGTCCGGTCCCGCGCCAGGACTCATGCGTAGCGTCTCCGAGCACCTCGAGCACCTGCTGACGCTCGTCTCGCCCACCGAGGTGGAGGCGGTGGCGCTGGCCGGGGCGGTCGGGCGCGTGCTGCGCGGCGACGTGGTCGCGGTCGCAGACGCGCCCCCATGGGACAACTCCGCGATGGACGGGTACGCCGTCGCGAGCGCCGATGGCTCCGCGGGTTCGTGGCGCGTCAGCCAGGACATCCCTGCGGGCCACGTGCCGCTGCCGCTCGAGCCCGGCACCGTCGCGCGCATCATGACCGGCGCGCCGATGCCGCAGGGCGCCGACGCCGTCGTCCCTGTGGAGCGGACCGACGCCGGGACGGAGCGCGTCCGGATCCGGGACTGGCCCGTTGTCGGCGCCCACGTCCGTCCGGCCGGGGCGGACATGCGCGAAGGAGGTGTCGTGCTGGCGGCGCCCCGCCGGCTGCGGGCTGTGGACGTCGCGGCGGCGGCTGCGGCGGGGCGTGCCGAGGTGGCCGTCGCGCGCAGGCCGCGCGTCGCGGTGCTCGTGACAGGGGACGAGCTGGTCGCGCCCGGGGAACCGCTCGGTCCCGCGGCCATCTACGACTCCAACTCCGCGCTGCTGCGCGCCGGTGTCCAGGAATGGGGCGGCGCGGTGACGTCGGTCGAGGTGGTCGGAGACGGGCCCCAGGCACTCCTCGAAGCGTTGGCGGGGCTTGACGCCGACCTCGTGCTCACCGCAGCCGGGGTGAGCGCGGGCGCCTACGACGTCGTGAAGGAGGCGTTGGTTCCGCGCGGCGTGCAGTTCGCGCCGGTCGCCATGCAGCCTGGCAAGCCCCAGGGGTGGGGACGCATCGACGGAGTCCCCATCGTGTGCGCTCCGGGCAATCCCGTCTCCGTCGCAGTCACGTTCCGCCTGTTCGTGGTGCCCATGCTGTGCGCGATGCTCGGCGTGCCGGCGCCGACGACGCGTCCGCTGCGCGTAGCGCAAGGGTGGCGCACCCCGGACGGGCGTGCGCAGCTCATGCCCGTGAGCATCGAGGGCGACACGGTGCGTCCCGCCACCTCGGGAGGCTCGGGCTCGAACCTGGCGGGTGCGCTCGCCAGGGCGGACGGCTTCGCGTATGTAGCCGCGGACGTCGTTCAGGTGGAGCCGGGCGCTACGGTGGACGTCATGGGACTGGTGCCATGACGGGCTTCACACATCTGGACGGCGCAGGCCACGCGCGCATGGTCGACGTCACGGCGAAGGAGCCGACCGCGAGGCGTGCGACCGCCGAAGGCTTCGTGGCGTGCGCACCGCACGTGATCGAGGCGCTCCGATCAGGCGACGTGCCCAAGGGCGACGTCCTCGCGGTCGCGCGGGTCGCCGGCATCTCGGCCGCGAAGCGGGTGCCCGACCTGCTGCCGCTGGCGCACGTCATCGGGATCCACGGGTGCACGGTCGATCTCGAGATCCACGACGACGGGGTGGCCATCACCACCGCGGTCTCCACCGCCGACCGCACCGGTGTCGAGATGGAGGCGCTCACGGCGGCCTCCGTCGCGGCGCTCGCAGTCGTGGACATGATCAAGGGTGTGGACCGCGGAGCGGAGATCCGCTCCGTGCGCGTCACCAGCAAGACCGGGGGCCGTTCCGGCACCTGGGAGCGCGCGTGACGCTCGCGGCGATCATCCTCGCAGGTGGTCGTGCTCGGCGGCTCGGCGGAGCGTCCAAGCCCGATCTGGAGGTCGACGGCAGGACGTTGCTCGACCTGACGCTGGAAGCGGCCGCCGCGGCTTCGACGATCGTGGTCGTCGGTCCCGTCGACGTGCCTCCAGGTGTGATGGTGACCCGCGAGGACCCGCCGGGCGGAGGTCCGGTCGCAGGGATCGCGGCCGGGCTCGACGTGGTGGGTGAGCGCTCCGGAGACGTCCTGGTGCTCGCGTGCGACATGCCGCGCATCGGCCGCGCTGTCCCGGAGCTGGTGGAAGCTGCGGCCTCTGCGCCGGACGGCGCCTGGTTGGTGGACGGCGAGGGGCGTGAGCAGCCTCTCGCGGCCGTCTACCGCATCGCCTCGCTGCGAGGCGCGCTCGCCGACCTTCACCCGGACGGAGCCTCGATGTGGCAGCTCATCTCCGACCTCGTCATGGCCGATGTGCCCGACGACGGTGCGGCGAGCCGCGACGTGGACACGTGGGACGACCTGGATCATCACCGCAAGGAGCAGCCATGACCGAGCCTGCCACCCTCGACGACTGGACGGCCGCCGTGGAGGCGGCGCTCGGACTCGCGCCGGGCACGGTCGACACCGACGCGGTGCTCGACCTGGTCCGTGAGGTCGCGCATGGAGTCATGCGCCCCGCAGGCCCCATCGCCGCGTACCTGGTGGGATACGCGGCAGGCGCGGCCCGGACCGATCCTCACGACGGGATCCTCGCCGTGGAGGAGCTCGTGAACGGCTGGGAGTCGCCGTGAGCGTGGTGGTCCGGCTGTTCGCCGGCGCGGCCGAGGCGGCAGGCGTGGACGAGACCGTGATCGAGGCGGCGAGCGCGGCCGAGCTCCGCGAGGCGCTCGTGCGCGCCCATGGCGGAGACCTGGCCGCGGTGCTTCCTCGGTGCTCGCTGCTGTCCGACGGCGAGTACCTCGAGCCAGGGGACGCGATCTCCTCGGGCGCGACGGTCGACGTGCTGCCGCCCTTCGCGGGTGGGTGACGTGCACGACTGCGACGTCGTGGTGGTCGGTGCGGGCGTGGCGGGATTGACGGCCGCGCGGCTCCTCGCCGCGCAAGGCAGTCGGGTGGTGGTGCTGGAGGCGCGGGACCGGGTGGGAGGCCGCATCCTCACCGACCGGTCCGATGGGCACGCCACGGATCTGGGAGCCTCGTGGATCCATGGGATCGACGGGAGCCCGGTCGCTGAGGCGGTGAGCGCCTTCGGGATGAGGACGCACGAGTTCACGGTGGGTGGGTATCAGGTCGATAGCAGGCCCATCGCGTACTACGGTCCCGATGGGTCCCGGCTCCCCTGCGCTGCTGCCGAGGCGTTCGCGGCGGATGTGCACGCCGTCGACGACGAGCTGGCGGCGAGCATCGCGGACTGCACGCCCGACGCGTCGTACCGGGACGTGACCGACCAAGCGCTGGGATCGATCAGTGGGGAGCCCGAGCGCGCGCAGCGCGTGCGCGAGTACCTGGAGCACCGCAGCGAGGAGCAGTACGGCGCGTGGATCGAGGACCTCGCGGCGCACGGGCTCGACGACGATCGGATCGATGGCGACGAGGTCGTCCTCCCCGACGGATACGACGTGCTGCCCGCTCGGCTCGCGGTGGGCCTCGACGTGCGGCTCGGCGAGGTGGTCACGCGCGTCGAGTGGAGCGGCCAGGGGGTGCGAGCCTGGTCGTCGGGCGGGGTCGTGCAGGGCGTCGCAGGAATCGTGACGGTGCCCGTCGGCGTGCTCCGTGGAGGCGACCTGGCGTTCTCACCCGTCCTTCCGGCTGCGGTGACGGAGCCGCTGCGCAGGCTCGAGATGAACGACTTCGAGAAGGTCTTCCTGCGATTCCCTGCCCGGTTCTGGGACGACGGCGTGTATGCGATCCGTCAGCTCGAGCCCGAGGGCCGCTGGTGGCACTCCTGGTACGACCTCACCGAGCTCGACGGCACGCCGACGCTGCTCACGTTCGCGGCGGGTCCCGCCGCTCGCGAGACCGCCGACTGGACCGATGCGCAGGTCGCCGAGTCCGTGATGGCGCAGCTGCGTCGCCTCTACGGCGAGGACGTCCCCGCGCCGATGAGCGTTCGGCGCACCGCGTGGCGGGCCGACCCCTTCGCCCGCGGATCGTATGCATACATGACCCGCGGGTCGACCCCCGCAGACCACGACGCACTCGCGACGCCGATCGGGGGAGTGCTCCACCTGGCGGGCGAGGCGACCTGGACCGACGACCCCGCGACTGTCGCCGGTGCGATGCTGTCGGGGCACCGCGCGGCGTGCCGCGTCATCGGTCGAGACCTGCCGATCGACGGGCTCTGGCGTTAGCGCACGCGTGCTTGTCGGCGTCGGCGCAGCGCGGAGACCGTCATCGCCGCGGGCACGGCGGCCGCGAGGACGACCACGAGCGTGATCTGGATCGCGGCGGCCGGCCACGTCTGACCGTCCTCCGAGTACTCGCCCGGGTACAGCATGCTCCGTGCCGTTCCCAGCGTGATCGGCGCGGTGATCTGTTGGGGCGCCGACGAGGCGCGGACCGGGGTCAGCATGTCGCCGACGAGCGAGTACCACCGCGCTGCCACGGCGTCCTCGATGAGGATCACCGAAGGGTCGAGCTCCTCGAGAGAGGCGCCGAGGACCGCGTTGTCGTCGAAGCCGGCCATCTCGGCGGTGCCGTCGGGCAGCCAGACGCGCACGGCGCCGACGGGTGTGCCGTCGAGGATCAACGGCGCGAGCCACTCCTGGTTCGCGACCACGGGAGCGGTGATCGCATCGCCCCAGATCCACTCGGTGGCGAATCGGTAGAGCTGGTGGACCGCGCCGACAGCGAGGTCTCCGCTCCAGTCGGGCACGGCGGACATATCGCCGACGCCGTCGCCCACGACGACCGTGTCGGCGAGCGATGCCTGGACCTGCGCGGCGAGCGTGCCTGCCGCGAGCTCCGCCACGTCGACGGGAACCGACGGAGCAGGGATCGGTTCCGTCCCGCCGGTCGGCGGTCCGGGGGCAGCCGGTGCCGCGCCAGCCGGTCCAGCGATCGCCGCAGCCGCCGCGCAGGCAAGCACGACCGCGAGGCCCCTCAACCACGGGTGTCGAGCCATGATCCCCCGAGGGCGGGCTCGAGACCGGGGTCGGCGTCGTCGCCGTCCGTCGCCCGAGCATCCACCTCTACCGGCACGGTACGTCGAATGGCGTGACCTCTGGGAGGCGACCGCGTGCTTCGCCGCACAATCGTGACCTCTTCCAGGGGTGACGGCATCGTCGCGGTGCGCGTGGGTGGCGGCGCGCTCCTGGGCGCGCGCGACGCTGCGGCGGCTTCCCAGCGAGAGCCGCGCCTTGGCGACATCCACGTACCCGCTGGATGCAACGACCGCGCAGGATCGACACTCAGTCACCCGCACGCGTATCGGTGGGGACCGGTGGGGGCCGGCGGGGACCGGCGGGGACCGGCGGGGATCGGCGGGGGAGCGTCAGCCGCCGATCGCGCTCATCGGGCGCGTCGGCTGCAGGAAGCCGGGATCGTCGATGTCGTGGCCCGCCTTCTTGCCCAGCAGGCAGCGTCGGATCGCCGCGTCGACGTCCGAGTCGGAGCCGCCCGACCGCAGCACGGCGCGCACGTCGGTCTCCGTGCGGGCGAACAGGCATGCGCGCACCTGTCCGTCGGCGGTGAGGCGAATCCTGTCGCACGAGCCGCAGAACGGCCTGGTCACGGAGGCGATCACGCCGATCGTGGTGGGTCCGCCGTCCAGCACCCACGTCTGGGCGGGGTCCGCCCCACGTCCGGGTCGTTCGGCGAGCGACCACCGCGCGGTCAGCGCGTCGAGGATCTCGTCGGCCTCGACCATCGTGCCGCGATCCCAGGTGTGCCCTGCGTCGAGCGGCATCTGCTCGATGAACCGCAGGTGCAGTCCGCGCGTCGTGGCGAATTCCGCAAGGTCGACGATCTCGTCGTCGTTGACGCCGCGCATCACGACGGTGTTCAGCTTGACCGGCGCCAGCCCTGCCCGTACCGCGGCGTCGATCCCCGCCAAGGTGTCGTCGAGCCGGTCCCGCCTGGTCAGCGCCAGGAACCGGTCCGCCCGCAGCGTGTCGAGCGAGATGTTGACGCGGTCGAGTCCTGCCTCGACCAGGGGTTCTGCGAGCTCGGGGAGCTTCAGTGCGTTCGTGGTGAGCGAGATTTCGGGGGTCCCGTCCGGACCCTCGAGAGCCGCCATGCGCGCGACCACGTCCACCACGTCGGGGCGCAGCAGAGGCTCGCCTCCCGTGAGACGCAGCGTGGTGATGCCCGCCTCGACGGCCACTCGCGCCACTCGCACCAGCTCGTCTGTGGTCAGCAGGCTGTCCCTGCGCAGCCACGGCACTCCGTCGGCTGGCATGCAGTAGGTGCACCGAAGCGAGCAGCGGTCCGTCAACGAGATCCGCAGGTCGCGATGCACCCGCCCGAAGGTGTCGGCGAGCGGGGCGGTCACAGGCCCACCCAGGTGTGCGAGCCGTCGGCCAGGATCTCGCGCTTCCACACCGGCAGCTCGGCCTTGACCCGTTCCACGAGGTCGCGACATGCGTCGAAGGCCTCGGCACGATGCGCCGACGACGCCGCGGCGACGATCGCCGCCTCGCCCACCGCCAGGAGGCCGACCCGGTGGGTCACCGCGAGCGTCGTGCCGGGGTGGGCATCGGCAACCGTGCCGGCGATGCGGGCGAGCACGGCACCCGCGTCGGGATGCGCCGAGTAGTCCAGGTGCGTCACCTCGCCGACCACCGAGGGATCATGGTCGCGGACCGTGCCGAGGAACGTCGCGATCGCGCCCTGTGTGGGTCCGCTCACCGCAGCGATGTGCGCCGACACGTCCAGGGCAGTCGCGGAGAGCCCGACGAGCGCGACGCTCACGGGGTTTCCTCCTGCGGCGGATGGTCGGCGCCGCGCAGCTGGCCCAGCGCATGGGGCAGCACGCGGGCCAGCACGCGCGCCCCGGTGCGTGCGGCGCTGGCGGAACCGGGAAGGTTGACGATCAGCACCCGCTCCGCGGTGAGCCCCGCGAGGCCCCGGGAGAGCGCCGCGCCCGGCACATGTGCATCGGCGGCGCGGATGGTCTCGGGGATGCCCGGCAACGGCGTCTCGATCAGCGGCGCGGTCGCCTCAGGCGTGACGTCGCGCGAGCTGATGCCAGTGCCCCCGGTGGTGACGACCGCGTCGGACTCCGCGGCGGCCGCCAGCAGCGCCTCTCGCACGGGGACGATGCCATCGGGCACCAGGACGGACCTGACGTCCGCGCCGAGCGCGACGAGGGCCTCGACCAGGATTGGGCCGGACCGGTCCTGCGCCTCGCCCGCCGCGCACCGGTCCGAGACCGTGATGACGGTGACGCGAGAGCCGTGCAGGGACATGCGGGCCAGTGTAGGCACGGGACGTTGCCGACGCGTTGCGGGGATCTCAGGTGCGGCTGCGCGGTGCCGTGCGTTCAGGTGAGCGCATAGGCCTGCAGGGGACGGGACATCAGGTCGAACGCGATCCGCGAGCCCGTGGTGAGGGAGGCGGCCTGCTCGGGATCCACGTCGGTGGCCAGGCGATCGCCCCTGACGCGGACGCCGTCGCCGTGCGGTTCGATCGCCCGCACCACGTCCGGCACGGCGCCCGGAGAGGCGGTGCCGGCGAGCACCACGTCACGAGGGCGCGCGGCGATCGCGGCGGGCGCGCCGTCGACCGGAGCGGCCTCGGGGTGCGGCGTCGCGGCGACGCGTGCACCGTCGGGAAGCTCGAGGACGTCGCCGCGCCACGTGCCGATCAGCAGCGAACGTCCGGCCATGCGGGCGGCATACGCGGTGCGCGGGCGGGTGAGCACGCGGGCGGTCGGCCCGTGCTCGATCACCCGTCCGGAGTCGAGCACCGCGACGTCGTCCGCGAGCGCATGGGCGTCCAGCACCTCATGCGTGGCGAGCACCGCGGTCCGCTCCGTCAGCACCTCGCGGACCAGAGCGCGCATGGCGGTCGCGACGTCCATGTCGAGGGCAGAGAAGGGCTCGTCGAGCAGCAGCAGCTCCGGGCCGGTGGCGAGCGCGCGTGCGATCTCCACGCGCCGGGCCTGGCCGCCCGAGAGCGCCTGGACGCGCCTCGAGGCGAGCGGCGCGGCGTCGACCGCGGCGAGCCAGCGGTCCGCCTCGGCGCGGGAGTCGGCGCGCGACATGCCTCGCGATCTGGGCCCGAAGCCGACGTTGTCGCGCACCGAGAGCGACGGGAGCAGCGCCGGATCCTGGGTGACGATCGCGATGCGGCGTCGATGTGCGGGCTCGCCATGCCGGCCCTCGAGGAGCCTTCGCTCGCCCAGGCTCATGGTGCCCTCGACAGGGACCATGCCGGCGATCGCCTCGAGCACCGTGGACTTGCCGGCGCCGTTCGGCCCCAGCAGGGCGAGAGTGGACCCTGAGCGTACGTGCAGCGCGACGTCGATCCCGCGCGCCGCGACGCGGAGGGCGGCGTCCAGCCTCATCCTGCCGCCGCCCGTCGGAAGGTCGCTCCCACGACCACGATCGCGACGACCACGAGCACCACGCCGAGCGCGACGGCCGCTCCGGGGTCGGCCTCGCGTGCCAGGTAGATCTCGAGCGGTGCGGTGCGCGTGACGCCTTGGAGGCTGCCCGCGAACGTGAGGGTCGCGCCGAACTCGCCCACGGCGCGCGCGAACGCGAGCACGGTGCCCGTGGCGAGCGCCGGGCCGAGCGCGGGAAGCGTCACCCGTCGGAAGACGGTCCATGGGCGCGCACCGAGCGTCGCGGCGATCGCCTCGTGGCGGCCCGTCCGAGAGCTGAGGGCGGACTCCACGGCGAGCACCATGAACGGCAGCGCCACGAAGGTCTGCGCCATGACGACGGCGGCAGTGGTGAACGCGATCTCGACTCCGAAGGCCTCGAGCGTCCCGCCCAGGAGGCCTCGCCTGCCGAAGGCGTACAGGAGCGCCAGGCCGCCCACGACGGGCGGGAGGACCAGAGGCGCGAGCACCACGGCGCGCGCGAACGAGGCTCCGCGGAACCTCGCACGATGCAGCGCCACCCCGAGCGGCACGCCCAGCAGCAGGCAGAGGGCGGCAGCGATCGTCGCGGTGCGCAGCGACAGCAGGAGCGAGGCGAGCGAGGCCTCCGACGTCACGAGCGGCCAGAAGCTGGCCCAGTCCACCCGCGAGGCGAGCGCGATCAGCGGTATCAGCACCAGGAGTGCACCGATCGCGGCGAGGGGGACGAGTCGCCTGGGAAGGATCACGGCGCGCCGAACCCGGCGCGCGCGAGCACGGCCTGGCCGGCGTCCGAGAGCACCGCCTGGACGAAGGCGTCCGCCAGCGAGGTCGGACGACCGTCGCCTCCGGGCAGCGAGGTGATCGGGTAGAGGTTCACCGCGGCGTCGGCCCCGTCGAGCGCCACCTGCTCCACGCCGTCCGCGCGCGCCAGGTCGGTGACGTAGACGATGCCTGCGTCCGCCTCGCCTGAGGCGACCTTGCCGAGCACGTCGGTCACGTTGGACTCCTCGGAGACCGGGGACAGGGTGACGCCCTCAGCATCGGCGACCTTCTGTGTCGCCGCGCCGCACGGGACCTGTGGTGCGCACACGACCAGGCGGACGTCGTCACGCGTGAGGTCCGCGAGACCGCCGATGCCCGCCGGATCGCCCGAGGGCACCGCGATCGTCAGGGTGTTCGTGGCGAAGATCTGCGGGTCGGTGCCGATCTGGTCGGCCACCTGCGCCATCGTCGCCCCGTTCGCGGTGGCCAGCACGTCGGCCGGCGCTCCCTCCAGCACCTGCTCCGCGAGGGTCGACGAGCCCGCGAACGACAGAGACACCTTCACGCCGGGATGCGCCGCCTCGAAGTCGTCGGCGATCTCGGTGAACACGTCCGTGAGGGATGCCGCCGCGAGCACCGTCACGGTCTGCGGCGCGACAGCGGCGCCGGAGGTCGGCTCCGTGCCTGCGTCGGCGGCCGTGCACGCGGAGAGGCTGAGCGCGGCAAGGAGCATGAGGCTCGCGGATGCGGCCGCCCGTGGGCGTCGGGGCCCGGTCATCACCGTGCGTCTCTGGGGGACGCCTCGACGATGACGGTGGTGGCCTTGACCACAGCGGTCGCGAGCGACCCCTCCTCGAGCCTGAGCTCGCGCACGGCCTCGGCGCTCATCAGGGACACGATCCGGTGCGGCCCGCACTGCATGTCCACCTGCGCCATGACGCCGTCCACCTGAACCTTGGTGACGATGCCGGCCAGGCGGTTGCGGGCGGAGCGCAGCACGTCCGTGCGATCGCCGGGGGAGGAGGCTCGGGCGGCGTGGCGGGCCACGTCGGCGCCGTCCACCAGGGTTCGACCGGCGGAGTCGGACACCGTGGGCACGGACTCGGCGGAGATCCAGCGGCGCACGGTGTCATCGCTCACGCCCAGGAGCGCGGCGGCCTCGGCGATCCTCAGATGCGGCATGCCGCACACGTTACTGCCGCAGGTGCGGCGCGACAAGGAGGTGCGGCGACGCCGCTACTTCTCGTCGTCGCCTTCGAGCGCCTCGTTGAGCTCCTCGTAGAGGCGGGCGTGCACACGCTCAACGTTCGGGATGTCGTCGAACTCCAGCGGATCGTCCGACGCCGACTCGATGATCAGGGTGCCCGTCCTGAACATGCGGTCGACCAACCCGTGCCGGAACTGCACCGAGTTGATGCGCGCCAAGGGGATGTCGATGCCGCTCTTGGTCAGCACTCCGGTGCGGAAGATGACGCGGCGGTCGGTGACGACGAAGTGCGTCGTCGCCCACCTCACGTACGGGGTGACGGCCAACCAGATCACGAGGCCGACGAGCACGACCGCGACCGCGATGCCGATCCCCGACTCGACGCCGGAGCCCCAGTCGACCGACGCCATCCACCACCATGCGAGGCCGCCGAGCACCAGCACGAGCACGCTGCTGAGCACGGCTCCGATGAGCGCCTTCCAGTGGGGGCGCTCGTCGATGATGATCTCCTCATCGGGCGCCAGCAGATCCCTCGGGTATGCCATGGCCAGAGCGTATCGGTGCGCGATCGTCAGCGATAGGTCATCCCCTGTCGAAGTCGTTCTCGAGGACCCGCCGTGGCGATATGCCTGACACGCATGCGAAACACGTCATGGCTAGATTGGGGCACATGAGCGAGGGCAGGTCGACCCCGTGGGCCGGATACGCACCGGCGCAGGCCTGGGATGAGGCGATGGACGTGCACGGCGAGGTGCGCGAGCCGTACGCACGCGTGTACGCCGAGATCGACCGGATGTCCGGCGAGGATCTCTACGCCAGGGCCGAGGCGCTGGCCTCCAGCTATCTGGCGCAGGGCGTCACCTTCGACCACGCAGGTGAGGAGCGGCCCTTCCCGCTCGACATCGTGCCGCGCGTGGTGGGCGCAGACGAGTGGGACGTGATCGCGCCCGGCATCGCGCAGCGCGTGAGGACGCTCGAGGCCTTCCTGGCGGATGTCTACGGCTCCCAGCATTGCGTGACCGACGGCGTGGTGCCGCGCCGCCTGCTCGCGTCGTCCAAGTACTTCTACCGTGCCGTCGCAGGGATCGAGCCTGCGAACGGGGTGCGCGTCCACGTGTCCGGCATCGACCTGGTGCGCGACCAGAACAACATCTGGCGCGTGCTCGAGGACAACGTCCGCGTCCCGTCGGGCGTCAGCTACGTGCTGTCGAACCGTCGAGCGATGAGCCAGATGTATCCCGACATGTTCGGCGCGATGGGCGTGCGCCCCGTGCTCGAGTACTCGCAGCGGCTGCGCGCGGCGCTCGCGAAGGCCGCTCCCGACGGCGTCGACGATCCGACGATCGTGGTGCTCACCCCGGGTGTCTTCAACTCGGCCTACTACGAGCACTCCCTGCTGGCCCGCACCATGGGCGTCCAGCTGGTCGAGGGTCGCGACCTGGAGACTCTGAACGGCCGCGTCTACATGCGCACCACCGCCGGCCGCCGTCGCGTGGACGTGATCTACCGACGTGTCGACGACGACTACCTGGACCCTGTGCAGTTCCGGCCCGACAGCGCGCTCGGCGCCCCTGGCATCGTCACCGCCGCGCGGCTGGGCAACGTCACCATCGCCAACGCCGTGGGCAACGGCGTGGCCGACGACAAGCTCATCTACACGTACATGCCTGACCTCACGCGCTACTACCTGGGCGAGGAGCCGATCCTGCCGATCGTCGACACGTGGAGGCTCGAGGAGAAGGCCGCACGCGAGGAGGTGATGGACCGCCTCGACGAGCTCGTCGTGAAGCCGGTCGACGGCTCCGGAGGCAAGGGCGTCGTGATCGGCACCAAGGCCTCTCAGGAGGAGCTGGACGCGACCCGCAGGCTGATCCTCGCGGACCCGCGCGGCTGGATCGCTCAGCCTGTGATCCAGCTCTCCACCGTGCCCACCCTCACGGACGACGGGCTCGAGCCGCGCCACGTGGACCTGCGGCCCTTCGCCATCAACGACGGTGACGACGTCTGGGTCCTGCCCGGCGGCCTCACCCGCGTGGCGCTTCAGCGCGGTCAGCTGATCGTCAACTCGTCGCAGGGCGGTGGCTCCAAGGACACGTGGGTGCTCGGCGGCGTCCGCCACCGCGGCAGCACCGTCGTGCCGCCGCCCGAGGCGAAGGTGGAGCTCGAAGGCGTCGACTCGGTGCCTCAGGACGCGCACCCTGAGGACTGGGCGCACGGTCAGCAGCAGCAACAGCAGCAGCAGGCGCGGGAGGTGAGCGGATCATGATGCTCAGCCGGATCGCAGAGTCGCTGTTCTGGATCGGTCGCTACGTCGAGCGGGCCGACAACACCGCCCGGCTGCTGGACGTGCACCTCAACGTGCTGCTCGAGGACCAGTGGGTGGACGAGCCGAGCGCCAACGCGTCGCTTCTCAGCGTCATGAGCGTCCAGTGGGAGGCGCCCGTCACCCGCGACGATGTGATCCGTGCCCTCGCGTACGAGCCCGACTCGCCCTCGTCGATCGCCGGCACGCTGGCGGCGGCCCGTGAGAACGCGCGCCGCGCCCGCGAGGTGATCTCGACCGAGGTGTGGGAGTCGCTGAACACGACCCATATGCAGCTGTCGCGGTGGCAGCGTGCGCCTCGCCCCCACGACTACTTCGTGTGGGTGCGCGAGCGGGCCGCCGTCGTGTGGGGGCTCATGTCCGCGACGACGACGCGGGATGATGCCTGGTACTTCATGGAGCTGGGGCGTTCGCTCGAACGTGCGGACATGATCGCGCGCCTGCTGATGACCAGGAACCTCGAGGGCACGACGGGTCCCAACTGGACGACCCTGCTGCGCTCGTGCTCCGCGCACGAGGCGTATCTGCGCACCGTGCGTGCGCTCGTGACCGAGGAGCGTGCCGCTGAGTTCCTGCTGGTGGATCGGCTGTTCCCGCGCTCCATCGCCTACAACCTGGAACGTGCCGAGACGATCCTCCAGCAGATCGAGGGAAGCGAGCAGGGAAGGGCGCTGTCGAACCGCGCCCGCCTCGCGCTCGGCCGCGCGCGCACCAACCTCGAGTACCGCGACGTGCGGGAGATCCTCACCGACCTGACGGGTCAGATGCATGAGGTGCAGCGGGCCTGCGCCACCGCATCGAACCTGATCCGAGACCGCTACTTCCTCCCGGCGTCCACGACGCTGTGGAGCCAGGAGGCGCTGTAGTGAGGGGGTCGCTGTGAGCACGCTGCGCATCGAGCACCGGACGCGGTTCACCTACGCGAGCGAGATCGTGAGCTCGTACAACGAGGCACGCCTCACGCCCGCGTGGCTGCCGCGGCAGCGTGTCCTGGACTCCCGGGTCGAGATCGATCCGTCGACATGGCGCACGACCTACCGCGACTACTGGGAGACCGACGTGGTCGCGTTCGAGGTTCTCCAGCCCCATTCCGCGCTCACCGTGGTCGGCTCCTCGATCGTCGAGGTGTCGCCGGTGCGGCAGCGTGACGAGCGGGTGGGATGGACCGAGCTGCAGGGTCCTCGTTTCCAGGACCTGCTGTGTGAATACCTGGGGAACACCCCGACGACGGAGCCGTCCGAGGAGCTCAAGCAGATCGCGGAGGACGCCGCGGGCCGCCTCAGTCCCGAGCTCACGGCGCGTGCCATCTGCGACGTGCTCCACGACCGCATCGGCTACGTGCCCGGCTCCACGTCGGTGCACACGCCCGCGACCCACGCGTGGGAGGCGAGCTCAGGCGTCTGCCAGGACTTCGCTCACCTCGCGATCGGCGCGTTGCGCCACGTCGACATCCCCGCCCGGTACGTCTCCGGATACCTCCACCCCAAGCGGGACGCGGAGATCGGCGAGTCCGTCGCGGGCGAGTCGCACGCCTGGGTCGAGTGGTGGACGGGCGACTGGCACGGCTTCGACCCCACCAACGACCGCGAGGTGGGCGACCATCACGTGATCGTGGGTCGCGGACGCGAGTACCGGGACGTGCCGCCGCTGATGGGCGTCGTGGCGGGGGAGACGTCGTCGCTCGACGTCAGGGTCACGGTCACGCAGACCGCCTGACGGGCCCGCACTCGGGCCGCGTCGGGGCCGCGACCGGCACCTCGCAACGTGACACGTGCTCACGTCGCTAGAATCGCCGGGTGACCACGCCTGTTGAGAACGACGAGAACCGCTACGACTTCCGCGCGCTCGAGGAGCGCTGGCAGCCGGTGTGGGAGGAGCGTCAGCCCTTCCGCTCAGGCCGTGAGGGTGACGAGCGTCCCACCAAGTACGTGCTCGACATGTTCCCGTACCCCTCGGGAGACCTGCACATGGGTCACGCCGAGGCGTACGCGCTCGGCGATGTGATCGCCCGCCACTGGGTGCAGAAGGGCTTCAACGTCCTGCACCCGATCGGCTGGGACTCGTTCGGGCTGCCCGCCGAGAACGCGGCGATCAAGCGCGGCATCGACCCGTACGGGTGGACCGAGGACAACATCGCGCAGCAGAAGGCGTCGATGAAGCGGTACGCGTGCTCGTTCGACTGGGACCGCGTGCTGATGACGCATCGCCCCGACTACTACCGCTGGAACCAGTGGCTGTTCACGCGCCTGTTCGAGCGTGGTCTCGCCTATCGCAAGCCCAGCCTGGTCAACTGGTGCCCCAAGGACCAGACGGTGCTCGCCAACGAGCAGGTCGTCGGCGGTCTGTGCGAGCGCTGCGACACCCCGGTCACCAAGAAGAAGCTCACCCAGTGGTACTTCAAGGTCACCGACTACGCGGACGAGCTGCTGGACGACCTCGAGACGCTGCGCGACACGTGGCCGTCCAAGGTGATCGCGATGCAGCGCAACTGGATCGGCCGCTCCTACGGTGCCGACGTGCGCTTCAGGATCGAGGGTCGTGACGAGCCGATCGACATCTACACCACCCGTCCCGACACGCTGTACGGCGCGACGTTCATGGTGGTCGCCGCGGATTCCGACCTGGCCGCCGAGCTTGCCAACGGAGCCGACGGCGAGGTGCGCGAGGAGTTCGACCGCTACGTCGAGTCCGTGAAGAACGCCTCCGAGATCGACCGCCTGTCGACGGAACGCCCCAAGACCGGCGTGTTCCTCAAGCGGTACGGCATCAACCCCGTCAACGGCGAGCGCCTGCCCATCTGGGCCTCCGACTACGTGCTGGCCGACTACGGACACGGCGCGATCATGGCCGTGCCCGCGCACGACCAGCGCGACCTGGACTTCGCGCGGGCGATGGACCTTCCGGTGCGCGTGGTCGTGGACGTCCGTGACGAGGACGGTGCCGCGCTTCCCGACCCCGCTGAGTCCGGCATCGCGACCGCCGGCGAGGGCGTCATGATCAACTCCGGCTCCCTCGACGGCCTGGGCAAGGCCGAGGCCATCGACAAGGTCATCGCCGAGCTCGCCACGGACGGCGCGGGCGAGAAGTCCGTCAACTACCGCCTGCGCGACTGGCTGATCTCGCGCCAGCGCTACTGGGGCACGCCCATCCCGATCGTCCACTGCGACGCCTGCGGCGAGGTCCCTGTCCCCGACGACCAGTTGCCGGTCACGCTGCCCGCCGCCGAGGGCCTGGACCTCAAGCCGAAGGGTCAGTCGCCGCTCGCGGCCGCCACAGACTGGGTCAGCACCACCTGCCCCAGGTGCGGCGGCGCTGCGCTGCGCGACACCGACACGATGGACACGTTCGTCGACTCGTCCTGGTACTACCTGCGCTACCTGTCCGTCGGCAAGACCGACGGTCCGTTCGATCCGGCCGACGTCGCCAGGTGGGCACCCGTCGACCAGTACGTCGGTGGCGTCACCCATGCGATCCTGCACCTGCTGTACTCGCGCTTCTTCACCAAGGCGCTGCGTGACATGGGCCTCGTGGACTTCAGCGAGCCCTTCTCGGCGCTGCTCAACCAGGGCATGGTGCAGATGGACGGCTCCGCGATGTCCAAGTCGCGCGGCAACCTCGTGCGCCTGTCGGAGCAGCTCGACGAGTTCGGCGTGGACGCCGTGCGCCTCACCATGGCGTTCGCCGGACCGCCGGAGGATGACATCGACTGGGCCGACGTGTCGCCCGGCGGCTCCGCCAAGTTCCTCGCCCGCGCATGGCGGTTGGCGCGTGACGTGACCAGCGAGCCCGGCGTCGACCCGGCCACCGGTGACGCGGAGCTGCGCGCCCACACGCACCGCACCCTGAAGGAATCGCAGGAGCTCGTCGAGGGCTTCCGCTTCAACGTGGTCGTGGCCAAGGTGATGGAGCTCGTCAACGTCACGCGCAAGGCGATCGACACGGGCGCGGGTCCGGCGGATCCGGCGGTGCGCGAGGCCGCCGAGGTGGTCTCGATCCTGCTCAGCCTGTTCGCGCCGTACGCGGCGGAGGACATGTGGTCGATGCTCGGTCACGAGGATGTCGCGCTGGCCACCTACCCGGCCGTCGACGAGTCGCTGCTGGTCGAGGAGACTGTCACCTGCATCGTGCAGGTCAAGGGCAAGGTCCGCGATCGCCTCGAGGTGCCGCCCAGCATCGGCGAGGACGAGCTCAAGGAGCTCGCGCTCGCGTCGGACGGTGCCCAGCGCGCCATCGGCGATGCGGCCATCCGCACTGTCATCGTGCGTGCGCCGAGGCTGGTGAACATCGTCACCGCATGAGGTTCCGCCTCTCGGCTCCGGCCGCGGGGTGCTGCGACGCCGGGCTCTTCGGAGCCCGGCGTTCGCATTATCTGGAACGTGCGGTGCATGCGCGACGTTATCCACAGGCGCGGTAGCGCCGCAGCAGGAGGCGAACGTATCTTCGTGCGGTCGAGTCTGTCCTGTGCGCCCAGGTTCGCTCCGCGCGCGGGACGACGCGCATGGACGCCCTCCCAGGGACGGACATGGCCTGGCGCACCGAGAGGAATCCATGACTGACAGGACCGTCGCGGTCATCACCGACTCGTCGAGCGGACTCGATCCCCGCATCGCGGCGCACTTCGGGGTCTGCGTGGTCCCGGTGCGGGTCATCACCGAGGCAGGTACCTCGGCTGATGGCACCATCAGCGTGGACGACGTCGTCCGGCAGCTCAAGGCAGGAGAGGAGATCCGCACCCTCGAGCCGCAGGTGCTCGCTCTGCTCACCGCGTTCAAGGACTGCGAGGCATACGGTGCCTCCCACGTGGTGGCGGTCATGGCGGGGACCTCGTTGTCCGAAGGGGTCGTGGCCGCCGAGTCCGCGGCCGGTGCGTCGCCCGTGCCGGTCTCCGTGGTCGACTCCGGCTCCTCCTCGATCTCGCTCGGGCTTGCCGCGCTCGCCGCGGGTGCGGTGTCGCTCGAGGGTGGGGACCCGATGGGTGTGGTGAGGGCGGCACGCGCGGCCGCCGACAGCGCAGTGCTCGCCTTCACGGTGAGCTCGCTCAGGCATATCAGACGATCGCGACGCATGCCCCAGCTCGTCGAGGCATTCGGTCGTCCCAAGAACGCCAAGCCCGTGGTGCGCGCGACCCGCAACTCGCAGGTGGACGTCGAACGCGCGCGTGACATGACCGTGGCGCGCAGAGCGGTGATCGAGATCGTCGAGCGCGCCGCGCATCGGATGGAGAGGCCCGTGGTCGCCGTCGGTCTCGGCGCGGGAGGCCCTTCGTCCGAGGGCCTCCTGCCAAGAGTCGACGCACCGTTGCTGGTCGCCTCGCCGCCGCCCTCGCTCCTCATCAACACGGGGCCCGACGTCTTCAACGCCGCCGTCGCCGAGATGCCAGCCGAGTTCTTCACGCTTCACGCGCAGCTCGACGATGCTCTCGCCAACGCCGAAGGGTCGCTAGCCTTGACCGCATGACGGGTCGGGTGGCGGTGCTCACGGACTCTGCGGCATCGCTGCCGCCGGAGCTCGCCTCCGCCCACGACGTCACGGTGGTGCCCCTGCGTGTCTCGGTGGGCGACCTCAGCTTCGACGAAGGGCAAGGGATCTCACCCCTCGAGGTCGCCGATGCGCTCGCGACTCATGCGCGGGTCACCACCTCGCAGCCAGGCCAGGAGACGTTCCGCGCGGCGCTCGCTCAGGCAGTCGCCCAGGGGGCGGATTCGGTGCTCGTCGTGACCCTGTCTCGGCAGCTGTCAGGCACGTACGAGTCGGCGCGGGCGGCAGCGCAGGACGCGTCCGTGCCGGTCCAGATCGTCGACTCCGGCACGGTGGCGATGGCCCAGGGCTTCGCGGCGCTCGCCGCGGCGGATCGTGCGAGGCACGGCGGAACGCTCGACGAGTGCGCTGCGGCCGCCCGGCGGGTCGCGGACGGCTCGATGTGCGTCTTCACCGTCGATTCGCTCGAGCCTCTGCGCCGCGGGGGGCGGCTGTCCGTCGCGGCGGCGGCGCTCGGCACGGCGCTCGCTCTTCGGCCGCTGCTGTCGATCGCCGACGGTCGAGTGGTCATCGATTCGCGCGAGCGCACCACACGTCGCGCCCGGGTCGCCATCGCTGCGCGTGCGGTGCAGGCGCTGACTCTTCAGGATGACGACGCGGACACGGTCGCAGTCGCCGCGGTGCTGGGTCTCCATGACGAGGCGGTGGCGCAGGTGACGGGTCCGGTCGCCCATGATGCCCCAGGCAGCCTGCTCGTCACCGGCCCCGTGCCCGCCGTCCTGACCGCGCATGCGGGCGCGGGCGCGATCGCGGCCGTCGTCGCTCGGGTGCCGGCTTCCTTGGCGCGAGGCCTCGAAGCCCGCTGAGGGCACCTCCCTCCGGCTCGGGCGCCGTGGTCCCCAGGCTCACACGTCCGATCGCCCATCCCCATGGCGTTGATGCGCTCACGGAGCTGGCGGTGCGAGCGCTTAGCGTCGCGGCATGGACCTCCCGACCGACCGGAACCACGATGCCGAGGACGTGCGTGAGCGGTGGCGTGACAGCCTGGCGCACGCCGCTGCCTCCGCCTATCGCCGTGCCAGTGCCGACGAGATGCCGACGGAGGCGCGACGGGTTCGCTGGCGGCTCGACGCGCGCAGCGCCGTCTCCGTGGCGCTCCTGGCAGCGGTCGTCGCAGTGGTCGGCTGGGCGGTGGTGGCGGGCGCGCCTGGGGCTGCCGCGCCCGCGGCGACTGCCGTGCCATCCGTCTCGTCAGCCCCCACGGTGCAGACGGCACAGCCTGCGCAGGTGATCGTGCATGTCGCGGGCCACGTCGTGAGCCCAGGACTCGTGTCGCTCGCGGCGGGTGACCGTGTGGCCGACGCGATCGACGCGGCCGGTGGACCGCTCGACGACGCCGACCTCTCGGCCGTCAACCTCGCGAGGGTCGCGCAGGACGGCGAGCAGATCTTGGTGCCGGCTGTCGGTGAGCAGGCCGACTCCGGCGGCGGTCCAGTGAGGCTCGCCACGGCGACGGCGGATGACCTGGAGCAGCTGCCTGGGATCGGGCCGGTGCTCGCAGCACGGATCGTGCAGGACCGGGAGGAGAACGGCCCTTTCGTGTCCGTGGAGGATCTCACGCGGGTGTCCGGCATCGGGGAGTCGCTGGTGGGACAGCTCGACGGCCTCGTCGTGCCGTGACACCTCGGCACGACCTGCGGCTGGTCCCGTCCGCGCTGGTCGCGTGGGCCTGTGCCGCGGCGGTGTCGTACGGAGAGGCGCGTGTGGCGGCGCTCGCCGCCGGGGCGCTCGCTGCCGCCACCCTCGCTGCGACCGTCTACCGGCGTACGGTCGCCGCCGCTCTCCTGCTGCCGACCGTCGCGGCCGGTGCGGTGTTGCTGGTCGGCGGTGCTCGGATCGGCGCAGAGGAGCCGCTGGCGGCGCACACCGGCAGCTCGGACGCGGTGTGGTGCGCAGTGGCGGCCTCCGACCCGGAGCCGACGGAGCCGGATCGGTTCTCCGGCGAGGCCAGGGTGCGGGTGGACCTCGATGTGACGGCGGTCGGGCACGCAAGCGTCTTGCCCGAGGACGGCGACGCCGATGTATGCCACGCCGACGGGGCTGCGGGTGCGCTTCCGTCGGCGTCCGGGCGGGTGGTGGTCGTGGCGGGAGGCGCTTGGGCGGCCGTGCACGCGGGCGATCGGCTGCAGGTCACCGGAGCGCTCGAGCCCGCGGGTCCGGGTCGGACGGTCGCGCTCGCATGGGACCCGCGACTGATCAGCTCCGCGCCGCCGACGGGTGCCGCTCGGGTGGTCGCGGCGGTACGTGAGAGGTTCCGCGATGTCACCGCCGTGCTCGACGACGAGGTCAGGGGGCTGGTGCGTGGACTCGTGATCGGCGACACGACCGAGATGCCTGCGGCCCAGGCCGATGACATGCGCGCGGTGGGCCTCACCCATCTCACCGCGGTCTCCGGCACCCACTTCGCTGTCGTGTCGGGGCTGCTCGGCGTCGCGTTGCGGCGGCTTCGCCTGCGTCGCGTGGGCCGGGCGGCCGGCCTCATGCTCGGGATGCTCGCCTTCTCGATGCTCGTGCTGCCTCAGCCGTCGGTGATGCGCGCCCTGGCGATGGCGACGGTGGGCGCGGCGGCGGCGCTGTGGGGCCGTCCGGCGCAGGCGATGCCTGCTCTCGCCGCGGCGGTCCTGTGCCTGCTCGCGTGGGATCCGCATCTCGCTACCGAGCCTGGGATGCTCCTCTCAGTGAGCGCGGTCTGCGGCATCGTGCTGCTGGCACCCGCCTTGAGGCGCAGCCTCTCCCGTCCCTTGGGGTCAGGCGCCGCCGCGGCGCTCAGCGTCCCTCTCGCGGCGCAGCTCGCCTGCGCGCCTGTGCTGGTGCTCCTGCGACCGACGTTCTCGCTGTGGACTGTGCCGGCGAACATCGCCGCGGCACCTCTCGCGGCACCCGTGATCGCCCTGGGCGCCGTCAGCGTGGTCGCCGCCGCGGTCGGCTGTCCTGGCACGGCGCTGATGGTGCGCGTGCTGGGGATGCTCACGATCCCGATCGCACGGCTGGCCCATCTGCTCGCATCGTGGCCGGGCGCCTCGCTGCCGTGGCCTCCGGGCGCTGCGGGTCTGGTGGGCTCGGCGGCGCTGCTTCTGGGGGTCAGTGTTGCGGTGGCCGCCAAGCCGCGCTTCGCCAGGATCGCCGGGGCGGTGCTCGTGGTGGCCGTCGCGCTGTGGGGGTTCCGCGGCGGGTGGGTCGCAGGCACCACCTCCGTGCCTGCCGACTGGGCGATCGTGGTGTGCGATGTCGGCCAGGGTGACATGACCGTGGTGCGTGCTGGTCAGGACTCCGCCGTCGTCATCGACACCGGACCGGGCGGCGGCGCTGCGGAGTGCCTGCGGGCGCTCGGCGTGCGGCATGTGTCGCTGCTCGTGTTGACCCATCCCCATGCCGATCACGATGGCGCGATCGGCGAGATCGCCCAGGTCGCTGACATCCGCGCGGCCTGGTGGTCGGCCGCAGCCACGGGCACGGCGGGACGAAGGGCGGCCGCGGCGCTCGACGCGCTCGACGTGACCGCCGCGGTGCCCGAGGCCGGCACGTCGGTGAGCGTCGGTCAGGCCGGCCTCACAGTGCTTCCGACCGACGGCACCGCCGGGCACGCGCCCGCCGACCCTGATGACGAGTCCGCCGTCAACGATCAGAGCCTTGCTCTCGTGGCGCAGTCCGGCGGGGTGACCGCGCTGCTCCTGGGCGACCTCGAGCGGGGGTCGCAAGACGACCTCGCCCGCGCCGGGGGCCCCTGGACCGTGGACCTCGTCAAGGTGGCGCACCACGGGTCGGCGAGCCAGTCGGAGGCGCTCGCAGCGCGGGTCGATGCGACCGTCGCCGCGGTGTCGGTGGGTGCGGACAACTCCTACGGACATCCGTCGGCGAGCGCCGTCGACCTCTATGGCGCCACCGGTGCGACGGTGGTGCGGACCGACCTGTGCGGGACCATCGCGCTGACATCGCAGGGCGGCATCGCGGTGTCCTCCGGGTGTCCCACCCCCATGGCAGGCTAGGCACATGGCTCCCGCACGTCCGTCACAGGATCGACCGTGGCACGCGGCCGCGCCGGCGCCCCTGGTGCTCATCTCCGGGCCGGAGCAGCTGCTCGCCTCGAGGTCGGTCGAGCGCATCGCGCAGGCGTTGCGCCGCGGCGGAGCCACAGTGGCGACCACCACGCTCGACGCAGGCACGTACACCAGGGGAGCATTGGTCGCCGCTGCCAGCCCTTCGCTGTTCGACGACCCTGGCCTGGTGATCGTCGAAGGCGCCGAGCGGATGAACGACGAGTTCCTTGCTGACGGGCTCGCGTACGCGCAGGCGCCGGATCCCGCGGTCACCGTCGTCATCCGGCACGGCGGCGGCGTGCGAGGCAAGAAGCTGCTCGACACGCTCAAGAAGGCCGACGTCCCGGTGTACGCGTGCCCCGCGATCAAGAAGGACTCCGAGGTCGTGGAGTTCGCGATGGGGGAGTTCGCGAGGGCCTCACGGCCCATCGCGGCGCGCGCAGTGAGAGCGCTCGTCGATGCCGTCGGCAGCGATGTCGCTGAGGTGGCGGCCGCGTGCCGGCAGCTCATGGACGACGTCGACGGTTCGCTCACCGAGGAGCACGTGTCGCGCTACTACGGGACTCGCGTGAATGCGACCGGCTTCGCGGTCGCGGACGCCGCCATCGCAGGCAGGACTGGCGAGGCGCTCGCGCTCGTGCGCCACGCGGTGGCGACCGGGACCGACCCGGTGCCGCTCGTCGCCGCTCTCGCGTCGAAGCTCCGCACCCTCGCGAAGGTCGGCGCCGCACGGGGACGCCGCCTGGACCCGGTGAAGGATCTCGGGATGGCTCCGTGGCAGGTGGACCGTGCGAAGAAGGATCTGCGGATGTGGGACGCGGACAGGCTCGCGTCCGCGATCGAGGCGGTGGCCACTGCGGATGCCGAGATCAAAGGCGCGTCGCGCTCACCGCATTTCGCGTTGGAGCGCGCCGTGCGGATCGTCGCGGATCTCGCGCGCGCCTGACCCAGGTCACTGCGTATCGGCACGGATCCCACGGCCGCAGCCGCGCCGCCAGAAGCAGTCCCGCCGTGAGACGCAATCGAGCCCCGCACCGATGAACGGCGCGGGGCTCGAGAGACGAGAGATGAGGTGCGTCAGAGCGCGGCGACCTGCTTCGCGAGAGCCGACTTGCGGTTCGCGGCCTGGTTCTTGTGGATGACGCCCTTGGAGACGGCCTTGTCGAGCTTGACCGAAGCGGTCGACAGGGCGGCCTGAGCCTTGTCCTTGTCGCCAGCGGCGATGGCCTCGCGGACCTTGCGCACGTTGGTCTTGAGCTCCGACTTGACGGCGACGTTGCGCAGGCGCGCCTTCTCGTTCGTGCCGATGCGCTTGATCTTCGACTTGATGTTAGCCACGGGAATCCTCGGGTTGTTGGACTTGAAGTTCTGGGGCGGCGCGAACGACTCGCGCGCGCACGGCCTCCTACTTTACCACCTGTGGTGCTCGGAAAGCGACCTCGAGACGGCTTCGAATCGTGCGCGATCCAGAGAGGCGCCTTCGCGGCGCACTCCGCCCGGATCGACACGGACGATTCTATCGAGCCTTACGTAGCTCGCGCGACGCTGACGATCCCAGCTCCCGGCGCCGATTCCTACCCACCTGCGGCCCCATCGCGCGTCACGCACGGCGTCCTGACCGTGATCCTGCGAGCTGAGCTGGAGGCCGAGCAGCCATCGGCCGTCGTGGCCGATCAGCAGCACGGGACGGTCCTTGCCTTGAGAGTGGTCCTCCTCGAACGGAACCCAGGTCCACACGATCTCGCCAGGGTCGGGCGCTCCGTCGATCCGTGGCGCGTATCTGACGTCGACCTTCCCGGTGTAGTCGCCGGGATACCGGCGGCCGTGTCGCGGTGGCGAGGGGCGTCGAGCGGAGCGGCGACGGGCGGGGGAGAGTGCCCGCGCCAGACGGCGGAGCAGGCGGGCCGGCAGGCTGGGGCGCGCGCGGGTCATGGCTGCGAGCCTGCCACAACGTCGTCAGGGCGCAGCGTGAACCGGCCGACGGGTCAGCGGTGGACGCCGAACACGCCGGTGTCGAGCCCGGAGCGGTGCGTCCACGCGAACGGATCACGGTCGTGGGAGGTCTGGCCCGCTGCCGCCGAGCCGCCGTTGCGGTGGCTGGCGGGGCTGCTCGACCCGGGAGCCGGCGCCGCGCCCTGGAGGCTCGCGAGGGAGTCGCGCGTCGCCTGCTCGAGCGGATCGACGAGCCCGAGGCGGCTCTCCCTGTCATCGATCGGGAGCCGCGGTGCGGTCTCGGGTCGGACGGTCGGTGGCAGACCCACCGCGAGCCCTGCGCCGCGGTCGCCCGTCGGCACGTGCACGGTCCCGTCCGTGTCGATCGTGATGAGCTCCTCAGGCGTCGGATGACCGAAGAGGAATCCCTGGCCGTAGGTCCAGCCATGACGCCGGGCCAAGGCGTACTGCGCCTCGGTCTCGATCCCCTCGATGACGCCGTACATGTCCAGGGACATCGTGAGGGTGGCCATCGCGATCGAGATGCGGTCGCCGGTGGAGCGGTCCCCGAGCCGCAGGGTGAACTCGCGTGCCAGCTTCAGGCCGGACACCGGGTTGAGCAGCACGGACGACAGCGCCGAGTAGCCGGTGCCGAAGTCGTCGATCACGAGGTCCACGCCGAGGGCGGTGAGGGCCTCCAGGTCCGACTTCGCTGCGTGGGAGGCCATCAGCATGCCGGTCTCGGTGATCTCCAGGCCCAGGCGGGACGGGTTTACGCCGGACTCCGTCAGCGCCGACCGCACGACACGCGTCAGGTCCGCGGACCCGATCTGCTTCGTCGAGACGTTGACGAGCACTCGGCCGTTGAAGTCGGGGTGCGTCGAGATGAATCGGCACGCCTCGTGGATCACGTGGGATCCGAGGGGGACGATCAGGTTCGCCTCCTCGGCGATCCCGATGAACTCGTCGGGCCCCAGCAGGCCCCTCGACGGGTGGTGCCAGCGCACGAGGGCCTCGAAGGCGATGATCCGCCGCGAGGCGAGGTCCACGACCGGCTGGTAGAACACGACGAGCTGACCGTCGCGGATCGCGGTGCGCAGCTCCGCCTCCACGGACAGCTTGGACATCGCGTCGCGGCGCATCCCTGGGTGATACGCGGCGAGCCGGGCGCGTCCTGACTCCTTCGCAGCGGACATCGCGGTGTCGGCGGCACGTACGAGGCCCTCTGCGGTGGAGTCCAGCTCCGCGAGCGCGAGGCCCACGGACACCGTCGGCACGATCTCGTGCGACTCGACGATCACAGCGGACTGCACGGCCTGGGTGACCGCGCCGATGACGCCTTCGGCGATGGCGCGGCTGCGGACGTTCTCGAGGATCACCACGAACTCGTCGCCGCCCAGCCGGGCCACCGTGTCGCCCGGGCGGACTGCGTCCTGGATCCTTCGCGCGATCTCGACGAGCAGCGAGTCGCCGGCCTCGTGCCCCAGGGAGTCGTTGACCACCTTGAAGTGGTCGACGTCCAGGAACGCGCAGGCGACGGTGGTGATCCTGTCCCGGTGCGCGTCGAGCGCGAGCGCGAGACGGTCGAGCAGCAGGGTGCGGTTGGCGAGCCCCGTGAGGTGGTCGTACAGGGTCCGCTGCGTGAGGAGGTCCTTCGTGCGCCGCTCCTCGGTGACGTCCTCCACCTGGACGACGAGGCGGTGCCGCGGGTCGAGGTGCGAGCCAGGCGCATCGGACACGGTGACGCGGGCCCACACAACCTCGCCCTTGGCGCTGAGGTACCGCTTGAGGAACTGGGCGGAGGAGGTCTGCCCGGTGCGGATGCGGCGCAGGGTGTCACGGGACGCGACCATGTCGTCGGGGTGCGTGAAATCGGCGAACGACCGGCCGATCACGGCGGCGGGGCTGAGCCCCAGCACGCTCGCGAAGGTGGCGTTCACCTCTTCGTAGCGCCCGGCGTCGTCCAGGACCGCCATGCCGATCGGCGATTCCCGGAAGGCTTGCCGGAACAGGTCCTCGGTGCGAGTCACGTTTCCCTCCTGGTGGCGATACCTCGGGGGGTGTGAGATACGCCACACTGGATATCGGCATCATTCGCCAACGCATGAGGGCAGGAAAACGTGGGACCATGGATGCCCTGCCCCTGGACTCTTCCTGACGAGGATCGACCCCCCTGTGACCGACACCCGAATCGAGCCTGCCGCCACTGCGCCTGAGCTGATCCGCAACTTCTGCATCATCGCGCACATCGACCACGGCAAGTCGACCCTCGCCGACCGCATGCTCGGCATCACGGGCGTCGTATCGGAGCGAGCCGCGCGCGCCCAGTACCTGGACCGCATGGACATCGAGCGCGAGCGCGGCATCACGATCAAGTCGCAGGCTGTGCGCATGCCGTGGCAGGTCGCCGGCCAGCCGTACGCGCTCAACATGATCGACACCCCCGGTCACGTGGACTTCACCTACGAGGTGTCGCGTTCGCTCGCCGCCTGCGAGGGGGCCATCCTGCTGGTCGACGCGGCGCAGGGCATCGAGGCGCAGACGCTCGCCAACCTCTACCTGGCGATGGAGAACGACCTCACCATCATCCCGGTGCTCAACAAGATCGACCTCCCGTCGGCGGAGCCCGAGCGGTACGCCGCGGAGCTGGCCCAGCTGATCGGCTGCGATCCCGACGACGTGCTCCGCGTGAGCGGAAAGACAGGCGAGGGCGTCGACGCGCTCCTGGACCGCGTCGTCCGTGACATCCCCGCCCCCGTGGGCGATGCGGACGCACCCACCCGGGCGATGATCTTCGACTCCGTGTACGACACCTACCGCGGCGTGGTCACCTACGTCCGCGTGGTCGACGGGGCGCTCAAGTCGCGCGAGAAGATCGCGATGATGTCGACGCTCGCCACCCATGACCTGCTCGAGATCGGCGTCATCAGCCCGGAGCCCGTGCCCACCAAGGGTCTGGGCGTCGGCGAGGTCGGGTACCTGATCACCGGTGTGAAGGACGTGCGCCAGTCGAAGGTCGGCGACACCGTGACGCTCGCGTCGCGTCGCGCCACGACGTCGCTCGGCGGCTATCGCGACCCGAAGCCGATGGTGTACTCGGGCCTGTTCCCGGTCGACGGCTCCGATTTCCCGATCCTGCGCGACGCGCTCGACAAGCTCCAGCTCAACGACGCTTCGCTCGTCTACGAGCCCGAGAGCTCCGTGGCGCTCGGCTTCGGCTTCCGATGCGGGTACCTGGGGCTTCTCCACCTCGAGATCGTGCGCGACCGCCTCGAGCGCGAGTTCGGGCTCGACCTGATCTCGACCGCCCCCAACGTGGTCTACGAGGTCCACATGGAGGACGGCAAGGTCGTCACCGTGACGAACCCGTCGGAGTTCTCCAGCGGCAAGATCAACGAGGTCCGCGAGCCGATCGTCAACGCGTCCATCCTCGTGCCGAGCGAGTTCATCGGCACCGTCATGGAGCTGTGCCAGGAGCGTCGCGGCATCATCGGCACCATGAACTACCTCAGCGACACCCGCGTGGAGATGCACTACACGCTGCCGCTCGCCGAGGTCGTGTTCGACTTCTTCGATCAGCTCAAGTCCCGCACGCGCGGCTACGGCTCGCTCGACTACGAGCCTGCAGGCGACCAGGCGGCTGATCTGGTGAAGGTCGACATCCTGCTTCAGGGCGAGCAGGTCGACGCGTTCTCCGCCGTCGTCCACAAGGACAAGGCCTACTCGTACGGCGTCATGATGGTCGGCAAGCTCAAGAACCTGATCGACCGGCAGCAGTTCGAGATCCCCGTGCAGGCAGCGATCGGCGCCCGAATCATCGCGCGCGAGACGATCCGCGCGATCCGCAAGGACGTTCTCGCGAAGTGCTACGGCGGTGACATCTCCCGTAAGCGCAAGCTGCTCGAGAAGCAGAAGGCGGGAAAGAAGCGCATGAAGAACATCGGGTCGGTGGAGGTGCCGCCCGAGGCCTTCATCGCCGCGCTGTCGACATCGGACGACGGCTCGGACAAGGGCAAGAAGAAGTAGCCGTGCCCGAACGCGCGCCTGCCGCGACCGCGACGGCGTCCGCCACGCACCAGCGCGACCTGGGCGTCTACATTCACGTGCCGTTCTGCCGCGTGCGATGCGGCTACTGCGACTTCAACACCTACGCGCCGTCCGAGGTGGGGGGCGCCACCCGGGAGGGGTACGTCGAGTCCGCCTTGCGCGAGATGGCGCTGGCGGCGCGCGTGATGGAGGGCGACGCACGCGCGGCGTCCACCGTCTTCCTCGGGGGAGGCACGCCCACGATGCTCGATGCCTCAGCCCTGGCCGCATTGCTCGACGGCGTGCGCGCGACATGGGGCCTGGCCTCCGATGCGGAGGTCACCACGGAGGCGAACCCGGACTCCGTGTCACGGGAGTCGCTCCGCGCGCTCGCGGACGCCGGGTACACCCGGGTGTCCTTCGGCATGCAGTCCGCGGTGCCTCACGTCCTGGCAGTCCTCGAGCGGACGCACGACCCTGACAACGTCGCACGCGCGGTCGGCTGGGCGCGCGAGGCCGGGCTTGCGGTCTCGGTGGACCTCATCTACGGCACTCCAGGCGAGTCGCTGGCGGATTGGGAGCGGAGCGTGGACGCGGCCATCGCGCTCGAGCCGGATCACCTCAGTGCCTACGCGCTCGTGATCGAGCCTGGTACGCGCATGGGTGCGCAGCTCAAGCGCGGGCTTATCGAGCCCGTGGATCCAGACACGCAGGCGGACATGTACGAGCTCGCCGACGCGAGGTTCGCCGCAGCGGGGTACGCCTGGTACGAGGTCTCGAACTGGGCGCGCGGCGCCGAGCATGCGTGCCGTCACAACATCGCGTACTGGCGGAGCCAGGACTGGTGGGGCATCGGGCCCGGCGCCCACTCGTACCTCGGTCCGCGTGTGGATCCGGACGGCGGCGAACGCGGCGCCGAGCGCTGGTGGAACGTCAAGCATCCGCGCGCGTACGCGGACAGGCTGGCCGCGGGCGAGGATCCAGCCGCCGAGCGCGAGCCGCTCACCGCGGACGACCTCGCGCTGGAGTCGGTGATGCTGCGCTTGAGGCTCGCTGAGGGCATGGCCATCGCCGACCTGCCCGAGCGTCGGCCCACGGAGGTGGCCCGCCTGGTGGCCGAGGGGGTGCTCGACGGCCGCGCCGCGCTGGCCGGACGCCTGCTTCTCACGCTGAAGGGGCGCCTCCTGGCGGATGCCGCGGTCCGCGCCCTGACCTGATCTCCGCCGCGTGCCGCGGCGCGCGGGCTTCAGCGCACGCTGTCCGCGAGCGGGCCCGCCAGCCAACGGTCGACCTGACGCGGCGACCTCAGCCGCACCACGGGAAGGTCAGGATGGTCGGCGCAGGCGGAGGCCACGCGTTCGCCATAGTCGTTCCTGGTGGTCCATGCCCACCGCACGATGTGCTCCGGGTCGGTGAAGAAGGTGTGGAACGGAGGCTCTGTGTTGCCGTTCCACAGCTGCTCACGGCGCATCCGTCTGATGAACGTGCGCCGCAGGACGCGTGGCAGAGTCACGGTGAGGAACGGCTGATCGAGCCAGATCAGCAGGTCGGCGCGCTCCGCGAGCAGCTGTCGTGCGGAGGGGTACTGCCATTCGGTGACCCAGGCGTCGGCCCCGACCAGCGCCCGCACGTCGTCGAGGAATCGGGCACGAGGCGTCCAGTCGGGACCGTGGAACAGCGAGTCGAGCTCGGTGTACGGCACCTTGAGCGTGACGGCGATCGACTGTGCGAGCGTGGACTTTCCTGCCCCGGAGACCCCGGCGATGAGGATCCTTCTGGGAGCTCGCGGGAGGGGGTCGTCGAAGCGCAGCACGAGCGCGATGCTATCGAGATGCTGCCGTGGTGAGGTCAGCGCAGGAACGGGATGATCAGCGGGATCCTGTAGTACTCGCCGTGGTTGGCCTTCACGCCGGCGACGAAGGAGATGACGATCGAGTAGAGGCCGTAGAGGATCATCGCCGGGATGGTCACGAAGAAGCCGATGAAGAGCGTGGCGAACCCGATGATCACGCCGCCGACCATGACGACGAGCAGCGTGAGCTGGAGGTTGAGGTTCTGCTTGCCGTGATGCTCGATCAGCGCCGAGCGCTCCCTGTAGATGAGCCAGAGGACCAGCGGTACCACCCAGGACACCGTGCCGAGCGACAGCAGGGCCGCCGCCGCGGCGATGATGTGGATCAGCATGGCCCAGTTGCGGGCCTCGGACTCGAGCATGCGAGCGGGCATCGGCTGCGCGGTGGGTCCACCGGGCGGAGGGAACGGGCCCCCGGCGGGCGGGGCGTCGCTGGGCTGCGGTGATGGCGCCTGCTCGATCGCCGGCGGCTCCGCGGCCCCTGGCTGCGCGCTGGAGCCGTCCTGTGGTGCGGCTTCGGGCGTCGTGTCGGCGCCCTCGGTGCGGTCGGTGTCGTTCATAGGGAAACCGTGCCACGACGTGGCAGGGCCCCGCATCCCTCCACGGAAGGAGCGGGGCCCTGATTGTGCGCTCGGGGTAGACCCTGAGCGCTACTTGATGATCCGCCAGTTGAACGGGTACCGGTAGTCGACGCCCTTGTTCGCGGCGATGGCGGCCTGGATGCAGAAGATCAGCGTCACGACGATCGTCGCGAGCCACAGGACGATGCCGATGAGCACGGCGACCAGGATCGACGACACGATATAGGCGATCGTGACGAGGATGGAGAAGTTCAACGCCTCCTTGGCCTGGCGGTCCACGTAGGCGGAGCGGTCCTTGCCGATCAGCCAGATGATCAGCGGCGGAAGGAATCCGAACAGGATGATTCCGGCGTGAGCGAGCGTGGCATAGAGTCGCTCGTCGCTCTGCGACATGGGCGCGGCCGGCTGCGGCGCGGCGGGCGGCGGAGGGGGAGGAGGGGTCTCGGACATCGTTCTCACCACTTCATTTGTTGGGACATATGGTGCGGTCGTGGTGCCCTGGACGAACGAGGGAGAGCCGTTACCCCCGTTGCGGTGCGCCTCGACAGGACCAATCTAGCGAGTGGTGCCCGAATTGTGCGGATGCACGCGGGATCCGTGGACAGCGGTCCGGGCGCCTCCTGGGGCCGCCTCGAGGGACCGGGCGGGCGTCAAGGTTAGGATTGGCACTCACAGGTGCCGAGTGCCAATGTCGATCGGGAGGTGGAGCGGCATGACCGAGGAGCGCAGGCGTGCCGTGCTGCGCGCGATCGTCGAGGGCTACGTGGAGACGTCGGAGCCGATCGGCTCCAAGGCGCTCGCGGCGAGGACCGGGCTGGGGGTGTCCCCGGCGACCATACGCAACGACATGGCCATCCTCGAGGAGGAGGGGCTGATCACGCAGCCCCATACGTCGGCCGGGCGGATCCCCACCGACAAGGGCTATCGATCGTTCGTCGACTACCTCGCGCTGACCTCGCTGCCGGACAGCCACAAGCGCGCCATCACCACGTTCCTGTCCGATGCCTTGGACCTCAACGACGTGATCGAGCGGTCCGTGCGCATGCTGAGCCAGTTGACGCGTCAGGTCGCGGTGGTCCAGTACCCGTCGCTGCGCGAGTCGGCGGTGCAGCGCGTGGAGCTGGTCGCGCTGGGGCTCGACCGCATCCTGGTGGTCGTCATCAGCGCCGACGCTCGGGTGGAGCAGTCCACCGTGCTCGTGACGACGGCCGTGATCCAGGACGAGCTCGACCGTGCGGTGCGCGAGATCAATGAGATCGCGATGGGCAGGACGCCGACGGCGCTTGAGCCGCCCCTGTCGGCCTGGGCGGACCGGCCGGGGCAGCCTGCGTGGGTCGCGGGTGTGACCTCGGCCGTGATCCAGGCGGCGCGGGGCGGCACGGTGCAGCGTGTCATCTTCGCCGGCGCCTCGAATCTTGCACGCGGCAGCGACCTCGAGGCTGACGCGATCGGTCCCGTGCTCGACGCGCTCGAGGAGCAGGTGGTGCTCCTCAGGCTCCTGCACGAGATGACCAGCGGAGACTCCGACGTGGCGGTGCGGATCGGCCACGAGACCCGCAACGACGCCCTCGCCCGCACCTCTATCGTCGCTGCCGGCTACGGAAGCGGTCCTTCCGTCTCGCTGCTCGGGGCCCTGGGGCCCACCCGTATGGACTATCCCTCCACGATGGCCGCGGTACGCGCGGTCGCCCGATACCTGTCGAAGGTGGTTGACGCTTAAGTGACGGATTACTACGCAGTGCTGGGCCTGTCCCGGAACGCAACGGACGCCGAGATCAAGAAGGCGTATCGCAAGCTCGCCCGCGAGCATCATCCCGACGTCGCGGGTCCCGAGGGCGAGGAGCGCTTCAAGGAGGTCGGCGCGGCCTACGAGGTGCTGTCGAACCCCGAGAAGAAGGCGATGTACGACCGCGGCGTGGACCCGCGTTCGTCAGCGGGATCCCAGGGTGGCGCCCAAGGCTTCGGGTTCGAGGACATCTTCGAGTCGTTCTTCGGGGGCGGCAGCCCGTTCGGCGGTCAGCAGCGGGGGCCGGCGTCACGCACCCAGCGCGGAGGCGACCAGCTCGTCGTCACCGAGGTGACGCTCGAGGAGGCCGTGTTCGGCGTGACCCGCGAGGTGGTCGTCGACCTGGCCGACGTGTGCTCCACGTGCTCCGGCTCGTGCTGCGCGCCCGGCACCCAGCCGACCACGTGCACCACCTGCCGCGGCGCGGGACACGTGCAGCGGGTCGCGCGGTCGCTGCTCGGCAACGTGATGACCTCGTCGCCGTGCCCGGACTGCGGCGGGTACGGCACGATCATCGCCTCCCCGTGCCCCGACTGCGCGGGTCGCGGACGGACCCATTCCCGCCACACGATCAAGGTGGACATCCCCGCGGGTGTCGAGACGGGCACCCGCATCCGGCTGTCGCACATGGGCGACGCCGGCGTGGGCGGCGGGCCCAAGGGCGACCTCTACGTGGAGATCCGCGAGCGCGCGCACAAGACCTTCGAGCGTCGCGGCGACGACCTGCACTGCACGCTGGAGGTGCCGATGACCGCGGCGGCGCTGGGCACGGTCCTGAACGTCGAGACGTTCGACGGTGAGCAGGAGGTGGACGTCACTCGGGGCACCCATGCGGGCCACACGGTGCGGCTCAAGGGCTTGGGCGTGGGACGGCTCCAGCGCGCCGGCCGTGGGGACCTGTACGTGCACCTGGACGTGCAGACCCCTACCGAGCTCACCGACGAGCAGCAGGAGCTGCTCGAGCGTCTGGCGGCGCTCCGCGGCGAGGAGATGCCGCAGGCGCGCCTCGCGCCGATCGGCGGGGGCGTGTTCTCGCGTCTCAAGGACGCGTTCAAGGGCCGGAGCTGAGCCGACGGTGACGGCTCCCGTCTTCGTGTGCGCGGCGGCGCGTGACGCCGCGGTGGGCGACCTGCTGACGCTCGACGGGCCTGAGGCACGCCACGCCGTCACGGTCCAGCGCCGCGTGCTGGGGGAGGTCGTCGACCTGGTCGACGGCGCGGGCCGGCGCGCGGGCGGACCGATCGCCGAGATCGGCGACGGCTGGCTCCGGGTGCGCGTCGCGCACGTGGCAGCCGACGACGACCCGTCCGTGACGCTGGTGCAGGCGCTCGCCAAGGGTGGTCGGGACGAGCAGGCGGTGGAGGCCGCGGTGGAGCTCGGCGTGACCGCGGTGGTGCCTTGGCAGGCAGACCGATCCATCGTGCAATGGCGCGGACCCAAGGCGGACAAGGCGCGTGGCAGATGGGAGTCGCTCGTGCTCGCGGCGACCAAGCAGAGCCGAAGGGCGCTGCTCGCCGAGGTTGCTGCCGTGGTGACGAGTCGCGAGCTCGCCGCGCTCATCCGGGACGAGGTTGCCGCCGGTGGGAGGGTGCTCGTGCTGCACGAGGTCGCGGCCGTCCCGCTCGCCGGGCTGAGCTGGGAGGATCCCCGCCAGGCGGTCACGCTGGTGGTCGGACCCGAGGGCGGGATCTCGGACGACGAGCTTGCGCGGATGGTCGACGCAGGCGCCGAGGCCGTGCTTCTGGGACCTCACGTGCTGCGCGCGGCGACAGCGGGTCCGGCAGCGATCGCCGCGCTCGCTGCGCTGCGTCGCACCTGGTGACCCGGTGACGCGCATGTCACCCCGACGCCCTACCCTGGACCTATGACCGACTGCCTGTTCTGCCGGATCGTCGCCGGTGAGATCCCTGCGGATGTCGTTGCCGAGACCGACTCTGTGATCGCGTTCCGCGACATCGCGCCCAAGGCGCCGGTGCACGTGCTGGTGGTGCCGCGCAGCCACCTCGCGAACGTGGCGGAGGTCGCGAACGCCGACCCCGGCCTGCTCGCGGACATGACCGCGCTCGCGCAGGGCATCGCCGACGCGGAGTGCGGCGGGCAGTTCCGTCTCATCTTCAACACCGGCGCCGAGGCAGGGCAGAGCGTCTTCCACGCGCACGGTCACGTGCTTGGCGGCGCTCCGCTCGGATGGGAGCCTGCGTGACGTCCAGCCGCGAGATCCTCGTCGAGGATGCCGCCACCATGCCAGAGCTGCTTGGCAGCGGCGACGCGGTGCTCCGCGAGGTGGAGCGCGCGTACCCTGACGTCGACTTCCACGTGCGGGGCAACCGGATCATGCTCAGCGGGGAGGAGGCGCAGGTCGCCGCCGCCGCCACCGCGGTGGACGAGCTCCGGTCGGTGCTCGCCGCCGGGGTGCCGCTCACGGCGGACATCGCGCGTGAGTCGGTGCGGATGCTTCGCAGCGTGCAGGGCGTCGCGTCCGCGGCAGCTGCCGCGGCGGGTGCCGGACGGCGCGAGAGCCGGCCGACGGAGGTGCTCGCACGGTCGATCCTTTCCACCAGGGGACGCACCATTCGCCCGCGCACCGCCGGGCAGGCGAGCTACGTGACGGCGATCGAGAACCACACCATCACCTTCGGCATCGGGCCCGCGGGCACAGGCAAGACCTACCTGGCGATGGCTCAGGCTGTCGCGGCGCTGCAGGCGAAGAAGGTCAACCGCATCGTCCTCACGCGTCCGGCAGTGGAGGCCGGTGAGCGGCTCGGATTCCTTCCTGGCAGCCTGAACGACAAGATCGACCCATACCTGCGACCTTTGTACGACGCGCTGCACGACATGGTGGATCCGGAGTCGATCCCGCGGCTGATGGAGGCTGGGACCATCGAGGTGGCGCCCCTGGCGTACATGCGCGGTCGCACGCTCAACGATGCGTTCGTGATCCTCGATGAGGCGCAGAACACGACGCGCGAGCAGATGAAGATGTTCCTCACCCGTCTCGGGTTCGGCTCCACGATGGTCGTCACCGGCGACATCACTCAGGTGGATCTGCCCGGCGGTACGACGTCCGGGCTGCGCGCCGCGAGTGAGATCCTCGAGGGCGTGGAGGACATCGCGTTCTGCCGGCTCGGTGCCGAGGACGTGGTCCGCCACCGGCTGGTGAGCGACATCATCACGGCCTACGAGGCCAGCGAGCAGCGTGCCGGCGACCGGCCGCTCGGCCAGCAGCGCAGGTTCGAACGACGCGACAGCCATGACCGGCACGGCCGCGAGCACCGCGACCGACCGGCACGCACCCAGGAGGACGACGAGTGATCGAGGTCAACAACGAGACCGAGGCCGAGGTCGACGAGATCGAGTTCGCCGAACTCGCGCGCTTCGTGCTGCGGGAGATGCACGTCGCGGAGGAGGCTGAGCTGGCGATCCTCTTCGTCGACGAGCCCGCGATGGAGCAGCTGCACATCCAGTGGATGGACGAACCGGGCCCCACCGACGTGTTGAGCTTCCCCATGGATGAGCTCCGGCCCGGGACCGCTGACGAGCCCACGCCGGCAGGTCTGCTGGGGGACATCGTGGTGTGCCCCTCCGTGGCGGCGGCGCAGGCGGTCAAGGCCGGCCACACGGCCGAGGAGGAGATGCTGCTCCTCACGACGCACGGGATCCTTCACCTGCTCGGCTACGACCACGTCGAGCCGGAGGAGGAGAAGGAGATGTTCGCGCTTCAGCGTCAGCTCCTGCTCACGTTCCTCGCCGGCCGCGCCGCGTGACCCCGCGACTGGCCTAGGCCGATGGATGCCTTCCCCTGGACGACGCTGATCATCCTGGTCGTGGTCGCCACGCTGGGCGCGGGTGTCATGCATGCGGTCGTCGCCTCCTTCGAGCAGGTGCCGTATGCGCGCGAGCGCGAGCTTGAGTCCTCGCGCAGGCCCGACGGGCGCCGCACGTCCGTGGCGAAGCTCGCGGCGCTTCCGGATCACGCCGATTCCGCCTCCTCCGTCGTGTACTCCGTGCTGGAGGCGCTTGCACTCGTCAGCTGGGCGTTCATAGCCTGGCAGATCGCCGACGGGCTCGACTGGAGCTGGGGATGGGTGCTCGCGGCGGCTGCGGGAGTGGGAGCGGTGCTCTCGCTGCTGGTCATCCGGGCCGTCCCGCGCGGTCTGGCGAAGGCGTACCCCGAGAGCACGTTGCGGGCGCTCGCGCCTGTCGCATGGTTCTTCGTGTGGATCACGACGCCGATCCGCGCTGTCGTGCCCGCGCTCAGCTACCCGGAGCTCACTGAGGCCGAGGACCTGGTGGAGCAGGCGGAAGGTGCGCTGGAGGCGGACGAGGCGGAGCTGCTGCGCTCGATCGTCGGCCTGGGGGAGACCCTGGTGCGCGAGGTCATGGTGCCTCGCACCGACATGATCACGATCCAGGCAGGCACACCGGTTCGGAAGGCGATGCTGCTGTTCCTGCGGTCGGGGTTCTCCCGGGTGCCGGTGATAGGCGATGGCACGGACGATGTGCGCGGCGTGATCTACCTCAAGGACTGCGTGCGGGACACCTGGGACAGCTCTGAGCGGCTCGAGGAGCCTGTGGACGCGCTCATGCGCGATCCCGAGTTCGTCCCTGAGTCGCTGGCGGTCGACGAGCTTCTGCGCAGGATGCAGGACGAGGTCTTCCACCTGGGCGTGGTGGTGGACGAGTTCGGCGGCGTGGCGGGCCTCGTCACCATCGAGGATGCGCTCGAGGAGATCGTCGGCGAGGTGGTGGACGAGCACGACCGCGTGGCGCCCGAAGCAGAGGCGTTGCCAGGCGGCGCCTATCGCGTGCCGGCGCGCATGCCGCTGGATGAGCTCGCGGAACTGTTCGACGTCGAGATCGATGACGAGGACGTGGAGACCGTCGCAGGTCTCCTGACCAAAGCGCTCGGCAAGGTGCCTATCCCGGGTGCCCACGCCAAGGCTCATGGGCTTGAGCTGCTCGCGGACCGCGCGGAGGGCCGACGGCGTCGGCTCACTTCCGTGGTGGTCCGACGTGACGACGAGCCCGAGCCCACCGACACTGGAGAGCGCCGCACGGTGCGTGCGGGCAGGTCCCGCAGGAAGGAGCATGACGATGACTGAGGAACCGGAGGGCTTCCGCTCGGGCTTCGCCTGCTTCGTCGGGCGCCCGAACGCGGGCAAGTCCACGCTGATGAATGCCCTGGTAGGGGAGAAGGTGGCGATCATGTCCTCCCGTCCCCAGACCACGCGACGCGCCATTCGTGGCATCGTCACCCGGGACGACGCCCAGCTGGTGGTGGTCGACACGCCCGGTCTGCACCGCCCTCGCACGCTGCTCGGGGAGAGGCTGAACGACCTTGTCCGCGAGACGTTCGCCGAGGTCGACGTGATCGGCTTCTGCCTGCCCGCCGACGAGAAGGTCGGCCCAGGCGACAAGTGGATCGCGCGCGAGCTGTCCGAGGCACGCGCCCCTGTCGTCGCGATCGTCACCAAGGTGGACAAGGTGTCACGCGAACGCGTGGCCGAGCACCTGCTCGAGGTGTCGCAGCTGGGAGACTGGGCGGATGTGGTGCCCGTGTCGTCGGTCAAGGACATCCAGGTGGACGTCCTGACGGACGTGTTGGTGGGGCGTCTTCCCCAGGGGCCAGCCCTCTACCCCTCGGGTGAGGTCACCGATGAGCCCGAGGACATCATGGTGGCCGAGCTGATCCGTGAGGCGGCGCTCGAAGGCGTGCGCGACGAGCTGCCGCATTCTCTCGCGGTGGTCATCGAGGAGATGATCGAGCCGGGGGAGGAGACTTCCTCGCGCGAGGTGCTCGAGATCCGCGCGAACGTCTACGTGGAGCGCGACTCTCAGAAGGGCATCGTCATCGGACGCGCGGGTTCGCGTCTCAAGGAGGTCGGCGCTACGGCACGCGAGGGCATCGAGCGGCTGCTCGGGCGCAAGGTCTACCTGGACATCCACGTCAAGGTGGCCAAGGAGTGGCAGCGGGACCCGAAGCAGCTGGGGCGCCTGGGGTTCTGACGGTCTGACCCGCGCCGGGCCGCGGTTGCGGCGCGTCGCGCATTTCGGTGGCTTTCGGCATCGGGCTGGTGCTATATGTCTTTCAGCCCACGAGCAGGGGTGTTGCCTGGGGAGGCAGCTACGGGGCGGCGGTCGGCGGGGTGCTAGGTCCGCTGTTACGGACGCGTGTGCGTCCGCTGGGGGTCGTTGGGGGCGGGGTCGCTGTGGCGATTTCCGTGGGTTCTGCCTGTGTGGCTGGTCGTTGGTCCCGTGGTGTGCGTGGGGTGTCGATCGCGGTGATTGCGGCGTTCACGATCGTGATCGTTGGTGAGGGTGGTGCGGTCGCTGCCGAGCCGACGCCTGCCGCGGCGGTGGATTGGACGCAGCAGGGTGCCTGGGAGGGGTTGACAGCTCCGGATGCGGTGTCGGCGGAGATGCTTGCGGTCCTCAACGACGAGGCGGTCGAGGATCTGTCGCAGCGCACGGAGACGTCGCAGACGTTCGCGCTTCCTGACGGTCAGTGGCGCTCCGACATGTATTGGGGCCGGGGTGGACTGCCTCGTTCGAAGGGTTCGGCATGGGCCAAGTCGGCTTGACCGTGTACGACTCTACGGGCGACGACGGGGTGATCGATTGCGAGCAGACCGACGGCACGTATCTGCTCTCTGTGGAGCCCGCCTCGTCCGGCACTACCACGTTCACCCACGACGCCTTGGGGCGCATCACCCAGATCCTCGCGCCTGTACCCGCCGGAGTGACCTGCTCAAGTCGCACGTATTGGAGGCCCTGATGAGTGCAAGAAGTGCGAGCGCGCGGCGGAGCGCCGGGTCGCGAACATTCGGCGATGTTCTGAGAATCTGGCTGCGGCTCAACAGGGCGACGGCGCCAGACCGGAAGGCATACTCGGATGGTTGCGAGTTGCGTGTCACGGTGTTCGTGCCGACTGACGGAGGACGGTGGCGTCGGGAGCAGGTCGCCTTTCGTCGCCCGTCTGCGCTCGCGGCGCCGCTTGTCGAGCTATTCGGCGCCGGGCCATTTGACGGCGTCGCAATCGAAGACGAGTCGCCAAACGGCGAGCCGCTTTTCGTCGGAGTTCGAGTCCACACTGGATCTAGCGAGTACCTACTCGCCGTCGCGAGAGAGGACTCGGAGATCGTCGCCGACCTGCTGAGATCTGTCCGTAACCGGCGACTTCCCGGCGCGATCTGAGCGCCGATGTTGAGCACGCCTCTACAGCCCCGTCACCGGATTCTTCACGAGCGTGGATCCCGTCCCCGGAGGCGACACCACCGCCTACACCTACCCCCAAGACCCCATCAACAAATACGACACCACAGGCAAGAACTGGTGGTCCAAGCTTGCGAAGAAGGCTAGGGCGGCGGCGGCCTCCGCGGTGCGCAAGGGCTGGGACTTCTACAAGAAGCACTCTGATGCGATCCTCGCTGTCGCAGGCATCGCGCTCTTCAGCGCCTGCCTGGTACTTTCGGCAGGTGCGTGCGCGATCGCCGGTACGGTCCTCGTCGGGGTAGAGGCTGCCACGAATCGTGGAATCAAGAAGCAGTCGTGGGGCAAGGTCGCGAAGGGCGCGGCGGTCAGTCTTCTGTTCGTCGGGTTCGGGTTCGGTGTCGGCAAGGGGCTTGAGGCCGCTGCACGCGCAGGCGGAGCCGTGGGGCGCGGAGCCACGATCACCGTCAACGCCCACACGGGAGCGCCTGGCCTGATCTGTTCGACGTCGAGGAGATGCTAGGAAGATGATGGGTCGGTCAAGAGTTGGCGCCGGGATGGTGTGGCGCAGCTCGGTGCAAGCGAGGATCCTCGTAAACCTCCTCTCGTATCCGGCCTCGTTCCTGATGATCCTGCTGGTGGCGTCGGCCGATTCCAACGGGAGTCGCGACACGTCGGGTGTGGTCGTCTTCGGCATCGCCGCCGTGTTGATGACGGCGTGGGCGTCTGCGGCGGCGTTTCGTGCGCGTGTGGTGGTCGACGGGGAGTCGTTCACGGTGGTGAATACGTGGGTGACGTTTCGGTATCCGCGGACGGCGGTTGCGGGGGTGGCGTCGGACGGGTTGTCGTTCTTGCGGGTCGATTTCACGGATGGGTCGAGTCGGCGGTGTTGGGCGATCCAGGCGACGAATCTGATGTTGATGTTGCGTCGTCGCACGAGGGTGGACAAGGTTGCTGACGAGATCCTCGAAGCGTTGGGTGGTGAGGGTCGGGTGGTGTCGAGTGAGCCGTTCGAGGTGGCGAGGTCGTGGTCGGGGTTGCCGATTCACGCGTGGGTGCTGATCGCGATCTACGTGGCGATGGTCGTGCAATGGTTCGCCACCACGTGACAGCAATGACGGCCACGCGTGGTGCAGTCGGCGCAGTCTGCAATGGCGTCCACGCGGCCGCGTACGTGCGACTAGGCCGGATGAAGGAGGCTGCAAATGCCACAGCCGCAACCGTCGTCGGCAGTGGCGGTGGCGCTGGCAGGCTCACGGAGGTTGCCGTGGGACGCGCGGCTTGTGCCGCGAGGGCTTCGTTCTCGCGGGCTATCGTGAGGAACGGACTTGGAAGCAGGAGATAGATGACGAGGTACGACCTCACAGTGAGCAGGGTCGGCTTCGTCGCGGAGCATGTGGTCGGGCATGGCGTCGCAGCGCGAGTCAAGTCGTAGGTCGTCTGTGCGCCAGTTGATGGAATCACGGCACGTCGTTCGCTCGGGCCTGGTTGCGTGGGGATTCGCGGCGATGCTCGTGGTGCTTGGCCTCGCGACGTTCATGGGTGCGGTGGATACCGGTCAAGGTGGTCTGTTCGGAGCATTCGGGCTGGGAATGTCGGTACTCGTGGTCGTCAGGGTCTTCGTGGGCGGCGTCTGGGTGGACCGGCATGGGTGTCTGGTGGTGCGCGACTGGCTTCGTACGAGGACATATCGTGTCGACCACGACCTTGTCATCGGCTATGTGCCATATGACGGGTTCGTCAGCTATAACGCGGGGGAGTCTCGAATGTGGGCGACGCTCACGTTCACGGACGGCCGGGGGCGTGCGCGGGCGTGTCGGCTGACGGTGGCAGGGTTTGGTACGACGAAGCGTCGGGTGAAGGACTTGCGCGAGCAGCTCGGCTTGCCTGCGGGCCCTGGTCGGTTGGAGTGAGGTGTCTGACCTGTTCGGTCGTGTGGTTGCGGAGTCGACGCCTGCCGGGCTGGTCGACTCTGACAGTGTTTCCCCATATGACCGGTCGTATGCGTATGACATGGCGGGACGGTTGACAGTCGTCACGGACCGCACCGCCGTCACAGGTGAGACGGTCAACACGGATCCGGCTGCCGGAGATGTCACGACCTGTGTGACACGCACTTACCGGTTCGACGTGCGTGGGAACCGTCTGTCCCGCACCGCCGGACTCTCAGGCACGGACGGGGGGTGTGTGGCGGCCGGGACGGGTACGGCACAGTCGTGGACGTATGACACCGCTGGTCGGGTTCAGACCGCCGCGAACGGTGGAGCCGCATACGTGTATGACGGCCTGGGGCGGCAGACCCTGATCCCCGCAGCAGACACCCCTGCAGGAGTGTCCGCGGGGGATGTGACGGTCGGCTACTACGACAACGACCTCGCCGCGTCGGTGACCCAACACGGTGTCACCACGACCTACAGCCTGGATGCCCTGCAACGGCGTGCGACCGCGTCGACGACGTCGAGCTCGGGCACGACCACCCTCGTGCGTCACTACGCGGATCAGTCGGACAGTCCTTCGTGGGCGGTCGCGACCGACACCACCGGCAACGTGTCGACGTCTTGGTATGGGTCGTCGCTGGGTGGTGACTTGGGAATCACCCTCACTGATGGGGTCGCGCAGGTCCAGTTGTCCGATATCCATGGTGATGTCGCACTGCCGGTCACCGTGAGCGCCGACGGCACCGTCACCGATGTCGGCGGGTATAGCGACTTCGACGAATACGGCAACCCCGTCACCATCACCACCGACCCTGACACCGGAGTCATCGCCTACGGGTGGCTCGGAGCGAAGGAACGCGCCACCGACACCACCGGGCTGCTACTCATGGGAGTCCGCCTCTACAACCCCGTCACAGGGTCGTTCACCAGCGTGGATCCCGTCCCCGGAGGCAACGCCACCGCCTACACCTACCCCCAAGACCCCATCAACAAATACGACACCTCAGGCAAGAACTGGTGGTCAAAGATCAAGAAGGGCCTAAGAGCTACGGGGGCGTGGCTCGATCGCAACGCAGGGACTATCGGACTGGTGCTATCAGTCGTAGGAATGTTCACTTGCAGCATTTGTGCAGGTATCGCTCTTGCTGGACTCATCGTGGGGGCCTACTCGGCAGCTCGGACTTGCGCGGGCAACCTCCGGTCCATTGACTGTGGCCTCGGTGTCGCGTCTACTGTGGCGGGCGGCTCCGGGATGCTGTTCGGAAAGATTGGGAGGGGGCTCATGAGTGCCGGTCGAGCGCGGATCGCCGCGAATGGGGGTCGGAGCGTCGTACCTCACATCTATCACTCGGTTGTGGGTCGAGCGACCGTACAGGTCGGTCGTGCAGCGCGCCATGGTGGCAACGCTCTCGGCTGGAGCTCGAACGCAATGTCAGCGGGTTCTGCGTGGCATTCGAGGCGAGGCTAGCCATGTCGGTTAGGCGCGTCGGCGCTGATGTCTCGGTTCGCATGAACTTGCTCGAACGCATCGGCGGATTCTTCTTCGGCTCCGCGCCCTCGCTTCACATGACTGATGTTGAGTGGGTTGCCGCGGTCGGACGGCTACATGTCGACGATGCGACACAGTTCGTTCGCTTCAGCCAGTTGGGGTCGGTGAATCTGTCCGCGACGTGGGGCTATATCGACCTGCATGGTCGCTCGAACTACGACCGTGGCAGAGCGTACGTCCGAGTTCGCTACCGCAAGCCAGCGTATGTTGTCAAAGCTCAGTCCGGCGGTTCGTGGACTTTGCTCTTGTTCTCGAGCTCGCAGGGTGCGGCGCTGCTGCAAGAGATCTGCGCCGCGAACCCACGTGTGCAAGTCAGAGATGTGCAATCAGTGCTCCCATATCGCCTTCACAAGTGACGCATGGTGAACGCGCACCCGATCGGCCTAGAGCCTCAATGGGCGGGCCTGACGTGTGTGACCAAGACGGGAGAGGCGACGCCCACAGTGCCTGCGGTACGCACCACCGGGTACTCGATGCTGCTGGCACCCACCACCACCGTCGAGTCCCTCGGGACGGTCACGCGCACCACCACGACCGCGTATCTGGCGGATGGTCGGACCGCGTCGTCGTCGACCGCGACGGCCGGGCTGGCGTCGTCCCAGGCGCTGCCGACCACCGACTACGTGTATGACCCGGTGACGGGTCTGCAGACCGCCACAAAGTCCGTCGATGCGGCTGGAGTTACCATCTCGAGCGTGTCTATCGGGTATGACCGGTGGGGTCGCACCGTCACCTACACCGACACTGACGGCACAGTGATCTCGACCGCGAAGAAACTCGATACCGCGTCGGGCACGTATCCGGCCTACAAGTTCAGTGCGGCCTGCGACGCGGCGGGGAACATGATCGTGTGGGCCATGCCCGGTGGTGTCGCGCAGACAGCCAGGGGCGCGCTGGCCGGCACGGACCGTCCCGGTCAATGGATCTCGGGGCAGACCCAAGGTCGCGCGGGGTGCGGCGGTCAGTGTTCTGTTCGTCGGGTTCGGGTTCGGGTTCGGTGTCGGCAAGGGGCTTGAGGCCGCTGCACCCGCTGGCGGAGCGGTGGGGCGCGCCGCGACGATCACCGTGAATGCCCACACGGGAGCGCCTGGCCTGATCTGTTCGACGTCGAGGAGATGCTAGGACTGTGATGAACACAGAGGTGCTTGGGGTGCGACGTATCTGGTGTACATCGGTCGGCCTTCGCATGATCGTTCTGATGGCTGACTATCCCAGTGCGCTCGTTATTGCACTGGTGGCGGTGAGTGTCGATCGTGCGGCACGCGATGTCTCTGGTGTGCTGGTGTTTGGGACTGTGGCGGTGTTGATGACGGCGTGGGCGTCTGCGGCGGCGTTTCGTGCGCGGGTCGTGGTCGACGGGGAGTCGTTGGTGGTGGTGAATACGTGGGTGACGTTTCGGTATCCGCGGACGGCGATTGCGGGGGTGGCGTCGGACGGGTTGTCGTTCCTTCGGGTCGATTTCACGGACGGGTCGAGTCGGCGGTGTTGGGCGATCCAGGCGACGAATCTGATGTTGATGCTGCGTCGTCGCACGAGGGTGGACAAGGTCGCTGACGAGATCCTCGAAGCGCTCGGTGGTGAGCGTCGGGTGGTGTCGAGTGAACCGTTCGAGGTGGCGAGGTCGTGGTCGGGGTTGCCGATCCACGCGTGGGTGCTGATCGCGATCTACCTGGCGATGGTCGTGCAATGGTTCGCCACCACGTGACAGCAATGACGGCCGGGCTTTCAATCGCGAGGATGTTGGGACGTGCTATGTGTGGTACGGCTGCCATGAGGATCGGCGCCGTCAGCACCGCTTATGCGAGCGGCAAGGGGAAGACGGCCGACTGTGCGGTCGGCGTGGCGACTCTCCTCACCGGTGCCGCAGGCATGAAGACCGTCGCACGGGCGCGAGACTCCTGGAGAGCGGCGAGGTTCGGATCAGCGGCGCCGTCGCCAAGGGGTTCGTGAGGCGGGCGTGGAACGTGAAGGTCGACCAACTAACGATGTGACCTGGAGCTGCGGTCGTTCGGAGTGGAAAGCGCATCGGTTGGTACACGGTTGGAGCGTCAGCGGCCGCTGTCGCCAGTTCTCATTGGAGGTGACACGCAGTGCTCGCGATCACTGAGAGTTCGGTGTCCTTGCGGGTTGGGTTGTGGTGGCGTCTGGGCCTGCCCTATTTGAGTTCGAGTCCGCGTACCGCCACGGCGGATGTGGTGGCCTTCGGGGTGGTTCCAGATGCGTCCGATGCCGACGTCTTCAGGCTTGTGCGACCACACTGGAGCGTTCTCGTGGGGTCTTACGCGAGCGTTGTGCGTGCTGACGCGAGGGCGACGTCAATTGTGAGCGGCGGTCGCGCCTTTGTTCGGGTGTGGCCGAGGCGTGATGCGGTGGTTGTTCGCATGCGCCAGGGCGGGAAGTGGTCGTTGTTCATGACGACTGAGCGGCAAGCTGAGGCCAAGCTGGAGCTGCTTCGCCGCCACTGTCCCAGCGCCCGCGAGCTGGCTCCAGGTGAGCTTTTCAGTGCAACGCGTGAGCGGTGACAGGTCGTGGTGTCGGTGATGTAACACCACCACCACGACCGCATATCTGGCGGATGGTCGGAGCGACCTTGTCGAGCGTGTCTACCGGCGATGGCCGGTGGGGTCGCTCCGTCACGTGCACCGACACTGACGGCACTGTGACCTCGACCGCGAAGAAGCTCGACACCGCGTCGGGCACGTATCCGGCCTACACGTTCAGCGCGGCCTGCGACGCGGCGGGGAACATGATCGTGTGGGCCATGCCCGGTGGTGTCACGCAGACAGCCAGCGGCACGCTGGCCGGCACGGACCGTCCCGGTCAATCGATGTTGGGGCAGACCCGTACGCGTGAAGCACCGAAGGTCGGTCTTGGTGGTCAAGGCACGGGCCGGAGGCGTGTGGGCCATGTTGTTGGTCTCGCAGCGCAATGGCGATGAGCTGATCGAGGCGATCCGGCGGGCGAATCCGGCGGTTGAGGTGAGGGATGCGCGGGACGTCATCCCAACGCGCCTCTACAAATGAAGGGGGCGGCGCGATGCCGTGATCGACGATGGCCATGAGTTCACGGCGTAGACGTATGGCGGCATGAATGCTGGGGGCCCGTTTGATAGGCCAGCAGTCGGCGTCGGAGCCGTGGCCGGTGGCACCATCGGGAAGAGGCTGCATGGTGGCGCCGCCCGTGCGGTGCGCTATGGTGGCTCGTATGCGTGCACGCTCGCTGCTCCTTAGCTGCCGCGACGAGGCCTAGAACAGGCTGGCTCCTCGTCGCGGTGGTTCGTGTGCCGGCCGACCGACGAGTCGAACCCCTGAAGGAAGCATCATGACGAGCGAGCAGACCACCACCGCGCACACCGAGCCCACCTACTACACCGGCGGCGTCCAGACCAGGTCGCACATGCCGATCCACAAGTACAGGCCTTTTCACGAGCAGATCAAAGTCGACCTGCCGGACCGCACCTGGCCGTCCACGGTGATCGCCAAGGCACCCCGCTGGTGCGCCGTCGACCTGCGTGACGGCAACCAGGCGCTCATCGAGCCGATGAACGCGGAGCGCAAGATGCGCATGTTCGAGCTGCTGGTACGCATGGGCTACAAGGAGATCGAGGTCGGGTTCCCGTCGGCGAGCCAGACCGACTTCGACTTCGTGCGCAAGCTGATCGATGAGGACCGCATCCCCGACGACGTGACCATCCAGGTGCTGACCCAGGCGCGCGAACACCTGATCGAGCGCACGTACGAGTCGATCAAGGGCGCCAAGCAGGCGATCGTCCATCTGTACAACTCCACGTCCATCCTGCAGCGCGAGGTCGTCTTCCGTGCCAACGAGGACGAGATACTCGACATCGCGACGCATGGAGCGATGCTCTGCCAGAAGTACGAGGAGACCATCCCGGATACCAGGGTCTTCTATGAGTACAGCCCCGAGTCCTACACCGGCACCGAGCTCGAGTACGCGGTCCGCGTGAGCAACGCCGTGCTGGACGTGTGGAAGCCCACGCCCGACCGCAAGGTCATCATCAACCTGCCCGCCACGGTCGAGATGGCGACGCCGAACGTGTATGCCGACTCGATCGAGTGGATGAACCGCCACCTGGACTACCGCGACTCCGTGGTGCTGAGCCTGCACCCCCACAACGACCGCGGCACCGCCATCGCGGCGGCTGAGCTGGGCTACATGGCCGGCGCCGACCGCATCGAGGGCTGCCTGTTCGGCAACGGCGAGCGCACCGGGAACGTGGACCTGGTGACGCTGGGCATGAACCTGTTCAGCCAGGGCATCGACCCCGAGATCGACTTCTCGGACATCGACGAGGTGCGCCGCACCGTCGAGTACTGCAACCAGATCGACGTGCACCCGCGCCACCCCTGGGGCGGCGACCTGGTCTTCACGGCCTTCTCCGGCTCCCACCAGGACGCCATCAAGAAGGGCTTGGAGGCCATGGAGGACAAGGCCGCGCGCATGGGTGCCACGGTCGACGACCTGGTCTGGGCCGTGCCGTACCTGCCGATCGATCCCAAGGACGTGGGCCGCTCCTACGAGGCCGTGATCCGCGTCAACTCGCAGTCCGGCAAGGGTGGCGTCGCGTACCTGCTCAAGTCGGAGCGTCATCTCGACCTCCCGCGTCGGCTGCAGATCGAGTTCTCCCGCGTGGTCCAGCGGCATGCTGACGAGCTCGGCGTCGAGATGACGGCCGACGCGCTGTGGCAGATCTTCGAGGACGAGTACCTGCCGTCGCCCGACGCGGACAAGCAGTGGGGTCGTTTCGCGCTTCACGGGACCCGCGCGACGTCGTCCGAGACGGGGCCCGACACGCTCGCGGCGGACATCGTCGACGGTGGGTCCCAGGTGACGATCGAAGGCTCCGGCAACGGCCCGCTCGACGCGTTCGTCGCCGCGCTAGGCACGCGCGGCGTCAAGGTGGAGGTGCTGGACTACGCCGAGCACGCGCTCACCGCCGGCGGCGATGCGAGCGCCGCCTCCTACGTCGAATGCCACATCGGCGACGAGATCTTCTGGGGGGTCGGCATCGACCCCTCGATCACCACGGCCACCTTGAAGGCCATCATCTCCGCAGTGAACCGCCAGGCGCGCTGACACTGCGGCGTCCCGGCCGAGCCACGCCAGCCCGTCGATCACGGGGGACGCGGGGCCGGGACCGGACGCGCCGGGGGAAGCCATCGACCATGGCGGACCCCGGCGCGTCCTCACATGCGCAGGCTGCGGCGTGCGGCATGTCGTCACATGCACCCCGGGCAGCGCGGCGCACGATGGTCGCGAAAGGGGGGCGGAAGATGTCCGACGGCGCGACGACGATCGTGATGGTGCTGGTGCCGCAGGTCACCCAGCTCGACCTGACGGGGCCCGCCCAGGTGTTCGCACGATGGCCAGGGGCACATCTCGTGATCGCCGCCGCGCGCGCAGAGCCGGTGATGACGGACTGCGGATTCGCGATCGTGCCGACCGCGACATTCGACACTGCGCCGCAGGCGGACTACCTGATCGTGCCCGGTGGGGAGGGCATCTTCGACGTCTTGAGCGATCGCCGAACGGTGGACTTCGTGCGAGTACAGGCGCGTGGCGCTCGGGTGGTCGGGTCGGTGTGCACCGGAGCGTTCCTGCTAGGCGTCGCGGGGCTGCTCGACGGCGTGCGCGCCACGACCCACTGGGGATCGATGAGGCTGCTCCCTCTGGTGGGTGCGGCGCCGACACCTTCTCGAGTGGTGAGGGACGGTCGAGTCGTCACAGGGGGTGGCGTCACCTCAGGCATCGACATGGCGCTCGCGCTCGCAGCCGACGCTTTCGGGGAGCAGGTCGCGCGAGAGATCCAGCTCGCGATCGAGTACGACCCGGAACCGCCCTTCGACGCGGGATCCCCGGACGCGTTCCCGGAGGCCGAGATCGAGCTCCGCAGGCGTGCGATCGAGGACCGCCGTCGTGCTCGAGTCGAGGCGGGCATGCGCGCGAGCGCCTGACCCGGCAGCGAGCAGCTACGCGCGGACCGATGGTCCCCGTCGCCCGGCTTGGGAGCGACGGGGACCCCTCGTCGAGGCGCTCACGCCGGGACGAGCTCCGGCTCCCTGGCGGGGAGGGCGGCCAGTGCCCGCGGGGCGCGGGCCAGGAGCCAGATCGCGAGCCACATCTCGCCGACCATCGACGGCACCGCGACCGCGACAAGCATGACGTCGGCGATCGACGCGTAGTCGGTGAGGACCAGGTGGGCGAACGTGTCGGCGACATACATGACGCCGGCGGCACTGAGGACGACGCCGAGCGCGCGGGAGAGGCTCGCGCCGACGAGGATGCGCCCCACCACGATGAGATGCAGGCCGAAGACGACGAGGCCGATCATCCAGGCGGCGTCGAATCCGACCATCGCGACGCTCGTGAGCGAGGCTCGGGTCGCATCGTCCACGCCTGCCGCCACAGGCCCCGTCGCGACCTCGACGGCGATGGCCATGAAGGCGGTGGCTCCTACGAGCACCGCGCTGTAGCCGAGTCGGAGCCAGGCGGCGAGCAGGGACCTCGCCTCGCCGGTGGAGCGCAACAGCACGTGCAGCGCCCAGGCGATGACAAGGTCGAGCGCCGCGATGAGCACGAATCCTGCGAGTCCGAGCCGGAACGCCGACTCGTCGGACTGGATGTTCGCCAAGGTGAGGGCCGCGTCGTCCGGGACGACGAGGCGCTCGACGACGGTGAAGTTGGCGACCATGGCGAGTGCGAACATCGCCAGGTAGCTGAGTCCTGCTGCGCGCGCGGCGGTGGCGGGGGCGAGGTCGGAACGGATGGACATGAGGGGCTCTCCTGAGGGTTCTTGACGATGTGAAGGGGGGAGTTCAGCGGGCGCCGCGGACGGTGACGACGGCCTTGCCTGCGATGCGTCCGGCTGCCAGGTCGGAGACCGCGTCGGAGACGCGCTCGAGCGGGTACCGGCTGCCCACGGCGGCGCGCAGCGCACCGGACTCTGCCAGTCGGCGCAGGCGGTCGAGGTGCTCCTCCTTGGCGATGGCCAGCTGCGCAAAGGAGCCGTCGGCGGTACCGAAGACCTCGTCTCCGACCGCGAACCGGGTCGCTCCGGCGCCCAAGGCGACGACGACTCCCGCGACGTCTGTCCCCATGACCCGCTGCCTGGGACGCCTCAGGCCGAAGCCGAAGCGCGCATCGCGAGCGGGCGACCTGTGGCGAGGTGCCATACCCCTCGGTCGATGCCGGCGGCGGTGGACGGCGTCGAATCGGCGCCGGCGCTGATGGTGCGGCTGGTGTGCATGATTCCCTCCCCGGGATCCGTGTTTCGTACTTAGTACGTATGCCGGGAAGAACGCTAGGTGTACTTAGTACGACAGTCAAGCGAATCTGCTCGAATGGCTTGTCTTCCAGTGGGTTTGACTGCCGTACTTAGTACGCCTATGGTCAGGGAAGGCCCACCGACACGCGCGAGTACGACGGCGCTCGAAGCCCGATCCATCTGTGAGACTTGACCCGCCCCGCGCTCTCGCGCCCTACCGAAGGAGCAACCATGACCGCCGCCTCCGCGCCGCGCGCGAAGCTCTCCCGGGAGCGCATCATCGACGCCGCCATGGAGCTCGCAGACAGGGACGGCGTCGAGTCGCTCACGATGCGCGCGCTCGCCACCGCGCTCGACACGAAGCCCATGACGCTCTACCACCACGTCGACGGCAAGGAGGCGCTGCTCGACCTCATGGTGGACCGCGTGTTCTCCGAGATGGAGCTGCCGCCCGAGGAGCTCGAATGGCGCGAGGCCCTCCGCGCCCGCTGCCGCTCAGCCCGGGAGGTGCTCGTGCGTCACCCCTGGTCCGTGCCGCTGCTCGAGTCGAGGAGGTCGCCGGGGCCCGAGCTGCTCCGGCACCACGAGGCGATGCTCGCCACCCTCGAGCGCGGCGGGCTTCCGCTGGAGCTCATGGCGCACGGCTACGCGATCCTGGACAGCTTCGTCTACGGATTCGCGATCGAGGAGGCGAACCTGCCGGGGCAGGGGCAGCAAGAAGGACTGGCAGAGGTCGCCGAGGAGATCGCCCATGTCCTCGAGTCGGGCGAATACCCCCAGATGACAAGACTCGCCATGGAGCACGTGGCTCAGCCCGGCTATTCCTTCGGCGCGTCCTTCGACGTGGGGCTCGACATGATCCTCGACGGCCTCACCGCGTCGCTCGCCGCATCTTCAGGTTAACCCGCGCAGGGGGCCTTGCCGCAAGGCCCCCCTGCCGAGGCACAATCACGTGCCTGCCCGTCGCGCGACGGGGAGGGTGATGCCGACGAAGGAGGGCCTGTGGCTGAACCGATCTTCGCGCTTCCTGATCGTCTGCGTGCGAAGTCCGGGGCGCCTCTGATCGCCGCCGACGAGGCTCACCTGCGGCGGGTCGGCGAAGCACTGGAATGGCAGCTCGCGGATCTGCGTGCACGGCTTGCGACCGAGCTCGAGCAGGGTGGCGGTGCGTGGCAGGACGCGGTCGAGCGCGAGCAGCAGGTGGTCTACCTGCGTGGACGTCTGCGTGCCCTGGAGCGATACGGGTCCGAGATCTGCCTGGGGCACTTCAGGACGGGCGTCGGCCACGTGGTCTACGTCGGGCGTCTAGGGCTGGTCGACAGCCAGGGGGAGCGCCTTCTCCGCGACTGGCGTTCAGGAGCCGCGGAGCCGTTCTTCGGCGCCACCGCCGCGCACCCGATGGGCGTCGCCTCCAGACGGCGCTACCGCTGGCGCGGCGGGCGCATCGTCGACTACTGGGACGAGCCGGTGGGTGCGTCCGAGGCGTCCGGCTCGGCGGCGCTCGACGAGGACACTGCCCTGCTGACCTCCCTCGCCGAGAGCCGATCCGCGCGCATGCGGGACGTCCTCGCGACGATCCAGGCGGAGCAGGACGCGATCGTGCGCGCCGACTCGCGCGGCGTGCTCGTGGTGGACGGCGGGCCTGGCACCGGCAAGACGGTCGTCGCGCTTCACAGGGCCGCCTACCTCAACTATGCCGACGCTCGGCTGCGGGCCCAGGGCGGCAACGTGCTGGTCGTCGGCCCGCATCGTCCCTACCTGGACTACATCGCTGATGTGCTTCCCAGCCTGGGCGAGGAGTCGGTGCAGACGTGCACCTTCCGGGACCTGGTGCGGGGGGGTGCCGCTGCGGCAGAGGAGGATCCGGCGCTGTCACTCCTGAAGGCGGGTCTCGACGCGGCGATCGAGCCGGCGGTCCGCCTCTACGAGTCGCCGCCGGAGAACTCCCTGGTAGTCGACGCGGGCGAGACCGAGGTGCGGATCACGGCCTCGGACTGGGCAGAGGCGTTCGAGGCACCCGTTCCAGGCACCCCGCACAACCTGGCCCGCGCGCAGGTATGGCAGGCGCTGCTCGACATCGTCGCGCGTCACGTGCTCGGGGACGACCTCGAGAGCTTCGAGACCGCAGACGAGTTCGACGCCTACGGGATCGAGTCCGAGAGCCGCGCCGACGCGATCCGTCGTGCAGCGGCCCGCGACCAGGGTCTTCGCGATGCAGTCGGAAGGTCGTGGCCGCTGCTCGACCCACGCGACGTCGTCGGGGACCTATGGTGCGTGCCGGCCTACCTGCTGATGTGCGCGCCTTGGCTCACCAGGGACCAGGCGCGCTCTCTTCAGCGAGCCGACCCCACCGCGTGGACCGACGCCGACCTGCCGCTGCTCGACGCTGCGCGGGCGCGCATCGGGGAACGGGACGACGCTGCACGGCGCGAACGCCGGCGGGCCGCGCTCCGGGCGGAGCGGGCGCGTATGACCGAGGTGGTGAGCGACCTTATCGCGAACGACGACTCCGACATGAAGGTCATGTCCATGCTGCGCGGTCAAGATCTGCGCACCGTGCTCGACTCGGAGGACGACGACCAGGACGGCGACGCATTGGCCGGGCCCTTCGCCCACGTGATCGTCGACGAGGCGCAGGAGCTCACGGATGCGCAATGGCGCAGCCTCATGCGTCGGTGCCCGTCGGGCAGCTTCACTGTGGTAGGCGACAGGGCTCAGGCGCGCGGCGGCTTCGAGTGGACGTGGGAGGAGAGGTTGGCCCGCGTCGGCCTGGTCGACGCACGCACCGCCGGGCTCAGCATCAACTACCGCACGCCCGCCGAGGTGATGGAGGAGGCGGAGCCGACGATCCGCGCGGCGCTGCCGGATGCCAACGTGCCCGCGTCGATCCGCTCGAGCGGGATCCCGGTGCGCCGCGGAGACCGCGCAGAGCTGGACCAGGTTCTCGCCGGGTGGCTGGCGGATCACGCCAGCGGCGTCGCCTGCGTGATCGGGGACCCGGCCTTCGTGCCGACCGACCGGGTGAGCTCGCTGAGCCCGGTGCTGGCGAAGGGCCTGGAGTTCGACCTGGTGGTGCTGGTGGAGCCGAGCCGGTTCGGTGACGACGTGACCGGAGCCGTCGACCGTTACGTCGCGATGACCCGCAGCACGAGCGAGCTGGTGATCCTGGGCTCCTGACGGTCGCGTCCGGCGCGCGTGAGCCGTGCCTGCGGGGGCTGTCGGGGCAACGGGGGACAATGGTCAGGTGCCCCTCTACCGTGACGACGCGATCGTCCTCCGCACCCACAAGCTGGGTGAGGCGGACCGCATCGTCACGCTGTTGACGAAGCACCACGGCAAGGTGAGGGCGGTCGCGAAGGGCGTGCGCCGAACCTCGTCCCGGCTGGGAGCCCGCGTCGAGCCGTTCATGCTCGCCGACATCCAGTTCTACGAGGGCCGCAACCTGGACATCATCAGCCAGGTGGAGACCCGCGAGCCGTACGCACGAAGGATCGCGGAGGACTACTCGCTGTTCACCGCCGCCACGGCGATGGTGGAGACGACGGACAAGCTTGTCGACCATGAGAAGGAGCCCGCGTACCCGCAGTACCGGCTGCTGCACGGCGCGCTTGGAGCGTTGAGCCGCCGCGAGCACGACGCAGGGCTCATGCTCGACTCGTTCCTGCTGAGGTCGCTCGCGATCGCCGGCTACGCGCCCAGCTTCGACGACTGCGCGTCGTGCGGGGCTCCGGGGCCGCATCGCGCCTTCGCGATCGCCGAGGGCGGCGCGGTGTGCGAGGACTGCCGTCCGTCCGGGGCGGCGGCCCCGTCCCCGCAAGCGTTCGCATTGCTGTCGTCCCTGCTGTCAGGGGAGTGGGACGTGGCCGACGCGTCGGAGGAGCGGGCGCGGCGCGAGGCTGCGGGGCTGATCGCTGCGTACGCGCAGTACCACCTGGAGCGCAAGGTCCGCTCGCTCGGGCTTGTCGACCGCGGCTGATCGCCAGTCGCGACTCGCCTCGGCTGATCTGGCCCGGCCGGCCTTGGCTGTGTCGAGACTCGCCCGACTGACCTGGCCCGGCCGGCCTCGGCTGTGTCGAGACTCGCCCGACTGACGCTGCGAACCAATTCGGGCAGAGACATGCCCGCGACGCTCCGCGAGCGCGGCCGACACGCTCGGGTGTCGCCGGCGGAATTGGTTCGTACCGTCGCGGAGGGCTGCGCGAGGCCGCGCGAGGCGGCGCGGCTGATCGCCGCCGAACCCCAAGATTTCACATGATGTTCACACGCTTGTGGCCCATGCGTCCATGAAGCGCGCATAGTCTGGACGCGTCGTCCGAACGGGGCGGCGGGAAAGGACCAGATGCGCCCCACCGTGATCTTCGACTTCGACGGCACGCTCGCGCTCGGCGACGGACCCATCGAGGCGTACGCCCGCGGCGTGGCAGAGTTCGCCGGGATCCCCGCGATCGCGGAGGCCGCGCAGGACGCGCTCGCGGCCTTCGGCGCGGGCGAGGGCGAGGCTATCGACGGCTACGACGCGGTCCGGACGGCGGCGCTCGCGCTCGGTGCCGATGAGGCCGCGCTGTCCGCGGGCTACATGGCCAGCCGCGAGCACCTGGCCACACGGCGCGCCCCGATCCAGGCGCCCGACGGGCTCCACGACTTCCTGACCGCGCTTGCCGAGCACGCCGACCTGGTGCTCGTCACCAACTCGCCTGACATCCGCATCGCCGAGGCGCTCGAGGTGCTCGGAGCCTCAGCCATCGCGCGCAGGGTGTGCTCCGCGCGCAAGCCCGGCGGTCTGGTCGCGGTGATCGACGACGCGCTCGCGCATGGTCCGGTCATGAGCGTCGGCGATGTCTACGCGAACGACCTCGAACCTGCGAGCGCGCGAGGCGCCGCGACAGCTCTCGTCGGCTCCACGTGGGAGGCGTGGGCCGACCGGGTCACCCTGGCAGCCGCCACCCTGCCCGAGCTCTACCCCTCCCTCGAAGCGTGGGCGGCCACCGCTGCGGCCGCCTCACAGATGCCATCCGGCACCGGAACCCCTCAGGAAAGGCACCAGTAGCAATGATGCGCAAGACCCTCATGACGACCGGCATCGTCGGCGTCGCGCTGTTCGCCCTGGTCGGCTGCAGCTCCACCGCCAGCGACGCCACCGCGTCCTCCGACAGCGCCGGCGCGGCCGACGCTCACTCCGACTGGCCCTCCGAGATCACGCTCGCGCTGATCCCGAACGAGCAGGTCAACGACCTGGTCACGTCCGCGGCTCCGCTCACCGACTACCTGTCGGAGCAGCTGGGCATCACCGTCACCGGCGTGGTCACCAAGGACTACCAGGCCGCGGTCGAGGCCATCGGCTCCGGCCAGGCGCAGATCGCGATCGCGGACGCAGGCTCGCTCGCGGCCGCCGAGGACATGTACGGCGCTCACGCCGTGCTGCAGGACGTCCGCTACGGCGCATCGTCCTACGCCTCCGAGTTCTTCACCAGCATCGACAACGCGTCCAAGTACTGCGAGGACGACCCGGTCGAGGCCACGTACGCCGCCACCGGCCAGACCTTCCTCTACTGCAACGGCGTCGCGGAGGGCGACACGAACACCGGCGTCGGCCCCGTGGCCGTCGACGAGCTCGCGAAGATCGCGCCCGGCACGAAGGTCGCGTTCGGCAACACCACATCACCCGCCGGCTACCAGCTGCCCGTCCTCGCGCTCGAGGAGCAGGGCGTCAACATCGACGACCTGGAGCAGGTGCCCGTCACCGGCAACGACAACCTGATCATGGCCGTCTACAACGGCGACGCCGAGGTCGGCTTCGCCTACTGGGACGCACGCTCGTCCATCGACGCCTCCGAGGTCCCCGACCTCGGCGACAAGGTGGTGGTCTTCGGACTGTCCGAGATGTACCCCAACGGCGGCGTCGTGCTCTCCGACGACCTTCCCCAGGACCTCCGGGACCAGATCACGGATCTCATGGACAACTACTCGGACGTCGACCCCGAGACGCTCAGCAACATCTTCAACCAGACCGACTGGGTTCCTGCCGACCCTGCCGCGATCGACCTGGCCCGCCAGGTCAACGCCCGCTTCAGCGAGTAGGCGGGCGTTCCTCACATGCATCTCCCTGTGATGCAGCCGGAGGCCGGGGGCGGCATGCCCTCGGCCTCCGTGCCGTGGCCCATCGAGCTCGCCGACGTGTCCGTCCGGTACCCGAACGGCGTCGTGGCGCTGAAGGACGTCTCGCTGCGCGTCGAGCCGGGCCAGATGATCGCCGTCGTCGGTCTCTCCGGCTCCGGCAAGTCGACGATGATCCGCACGATCAACGGACTGGTGCCCGTCACCTCAGGCGCGGTCAGAGTTGGTCCGCACACCGTGACCGGGCTGTCCGGGAGGTCGCTGCGCCAGGTCCGTGGTCGCGTCGGCATGATCTTCCAGCACTTCAACCTGGCGGACCGCGCCAGCGTCTACCAGAACGTCCTGGTAGGACGGTTCTCCCATAGCCGCACCTGGCGGACCATGCTCGGCGTCGCCGACTCGCGCGACAAGGAGATCGCGATGCGGGCGCTCGACTCCGTGGGGATGCTCGACAAGGTCTGGCAGCGTGCCGGTGCATTGTCGGGCGGTCAGAAGCAGCGCGTCGCCATTGCCCGCGCGCTGAGCCAGGAACCCGCCGTGATGCTCGCGGACGAGCCCGTCGCCAGCCTCGACCCTCCCACGGCGCACGCCGTCATGGGCGACCTGCGTCGCATCAACGAGCAGCGGGGCCTCACGGTGCTGGTCAACCTGCATCTCATGGACCTCGCCCGCGAGTACACCACCCGCATGATCGGGCTGCGCGAGGGTCGCCTGGTCTACGACGGCTCCGCCGCCGACGCGACCGACAAGGACTTCGAGGAGATCTACGGGCGCCCGATCCAGAACAGGGACCGGCTCTCACGATGACCACCCTCGACGGGCTCGAGATCCCGACCCGACCGCCCACCTGGCCGCGCCGCGTCGCAGTGCTCGCGGTCATCGCCATGGTCACCGTCCTCACCGTGACCCCCGCGCTCGGCGGCGTCGAGATCGACCTGAACGCGATCGCACGCAACTGGGGCAACGGGGCCTCGCGCATCGCGATGCTCATGCAGCCCGACTGGTCGATCCTGCCGCGCACATGGCAGCCGCTGCTCGAGACCCTTGAGATGGCGCTCGTCGGCACCGCGATCTCCGCGGCGCTCGCCATCCCGCTGTCGCTCTGGGCCGCGCGCCCCACGAACCCCCGTACCCCCGCACGGATCGCGGTGCGATTCGTCCTCAACGTCGTGCGGGCCGTGCCGGACCTGGTGTACGCCACGATCCTGGTGGCGATGGTCGGCGTCGGCGCGCTCCCTGGTGTCATCACGCTCGTCCTGTTCGACATCGGCATCGTCGTGAAGCTCGTGTCGGAGGCGATCGACTCCTCCGACTCGTCCTACATGGAGGCGGGGCGCGCCGCCGGCGGCACCCAGACCCAGATCAACCGGGTGACGGCGCTCCCGCAGATGTGGCCCTCGTACGCCAGCCAGGTGCTGTACTCGCTCGAGCTCAACGTCCGCATCTCCGCGATCCTCGGCCTCGTGGGCGCCGGGGGCATCGGCCGCCTCATCGACGAGGTCCGCGGCTTTTACCGCTATGACGCCCTGTCCACGATCATCCTGCTGCTGCTCGTGGTCATCATCCTCATCGAGGTCGCGTCCAACCATCTGCGCAAGAGGCTGCGATGACCGACACCGCCCTCACGATCAGAACCGCGCTCGCGGTGCCGACGCGCCCCCGAACGCTCCCGGTACGGCTCGCCTGGACCGCGCTCGCCGTGGTCATCGTCGTCGCGTTCTGGGACCTGGGCATCGAGTGGAGCAAGCTCGCGTCGATGCCGTCGGACATGGCCCACTACCTCTCCCTCATGTTCGCCCATCCCGACTGGTCCAAGCTGCCCGAAGCGCTCTACCAGACCTGGCGGTCCGTCGCGATGGCCTGGACGGGCGCGCTGCTCGGAGTGGTCCTGTCCACCCTGCTGGGCATCCCCGCAGCGCAGGGCGTGGGACCGCTGTGGGTGCGGCTGCCTCTCCGGGCGTTCTTCGCCGTGATCCGTGCCGTGCCCGAGGTGGTGATCGCGATCATCATCCTCACCGTCACCGGCCTCACCCCGTTCACCGGCGCGCTCGCGCTCGCGATCGGCGGCATCGGCACACACGCGAAATGGACCTACGAGACGATCGAGTCCGTGCCGCACGGGACTGCGGAGGCCGTGCGAGCCGCCGGCGGCAACGTGATGGAGGTGGCGCGCTGGGGACTGTGGCCCGCCGCGTCACCCGAGCTGATGTCGCTCGCGCTGTACCGCTTCGAGATCAACGTGCGCACCTCCGCCATCCTCGGCCTCATCGGCGTGGGTGGGATCGGCGACATGCTCACCGGCTACACGCAGTATCGCAAGTGGGATACCGTGGGCGTGCTCATCATCGTCGTCATCGTGGTGACGATGACGATCGACGCCGTGTCCGGGCGGATCCGCCGCCGCATCATGGAAGGGGTCAGGGCCCGTGACGTGGACAGGAGCTCCTGAGGCGCTGCCGACCGCGCGGATCGCCGCGCTCGCGCCCTCGCTGCAGCCCAGCGAGCAGCGGGTCGCCGAGACGATCGCCGCAGACGTCGCGCGCGCGATCGACATGACAGCGCAGGAGCTCGCAGCCGTCGCCGGCGTGGGCCGCGCCTCGGTGGTCCGCACGGCGCAGTCGCTCGGCTACGAGGGCTACCCGCAGCTGCGGGTGGCGCTCGCCCGCGAAGGCGTCGCGACGGCGGCCCCCGCCGAGGGACTGGAGGGAAGCCTCGGCGTGGTCCAGGCGGCGATCGACCGCTTCTCGCGCGCGCTCCCGCACGCGTCAGCCGGGCTCACCGAGGCGTCCGTCGATGCGTTCGTGCGTGCGCTCGACGAGGGTCGCCGCGTGATCGTGTCCGCGAACGGGCTCTCCGCCCCGCTCGGATACGACGTCGCGCTGCGCCTGGCGAGCGCCGGTCGCCCCGTGGAGTACATGCCGGACGCGCTCGCGCAGCGCATCGCGGCCGGCCAGCTGCGTGCCGGCGACGTGCTGCTCGCCATCTCGGGCTCAGGTTCCAGCGGCGCGACCATCGCGGCCGTCGAGGCCGCGCTGCAGGGCGGCGCCACAGCGCTCGCGCTCACCGCGTTCTCACGGTCCCCGCTGGTGAGCCGCGCCACCGTCGCCTTGGTGGTGCCGTCACCCGTGCAGTCCTTCCAGAACGAGCTGCTGCAGACGTCCCGCGCGGGCATGGCGCTCGTCATCGAGGCGCTGGTCGAGGCGCTGGCCGCACATCGCGGACCTCGCGCGCACGACGCGCGCGACGCGATGCTCGCCGCCATCTCCGACAGCCTTCGGGAGTGAGCGTCTCCGCGATGCGTCGCGAAGTAGGCTGACCCTCGTGAGCCCGACGAAGCCGTACCCGCACGCCTTGGGGGCAACCCCGCCGGATCTGCCGAAGGACGCGGTGCCCAAGCACGTCGCAGTGGTCATGGATGGCAACGGTCGCTGGGCCAAGGAGCGCGGCCTGCCGCGCACCGAGGGGCATACCAGGGGAGAGGCATCGCTGCTCGACGTCGTCGCAGGCGCCATCGAGATCGGTGTGGAGCACATCAGCGCCTACGCGTTCAGCACGGAGAACTGGAAGCGCAGCCCCGACGAGGTGCGCTTCCTCATGGGCTTCAACCGCGACGTGATCCGTCGCAGGCGCGATGAGATGCACTCGTGGGGGGTCAGGGTCCGCTGGGCGGGCCGCACGCCAAGGCTGTGGAAGTCCGTCATCAGCGAGCTGCAGAAGGCCGAGGAGCTCACGAAGGACAACACGGTCCTCACGCTGACCATGTGCGTCAACTACGGAGGCCGCGCGGAGATCGCCGACGCGGCGAAGGCGATCGCGCGCAAGGTCGCCGCCGGGGAGCTGAACCCGGACAAGATCACCGAGGCTACGCTCGCGGCGCACCTCGATGAGCCCGACATGCCCGACGTCGACCTGTTCTGGCGCTCCAGCGGCGAGCAGCGCTCCAGCAACTTCCTGCCGTGGCAGGCCGCCTATGCGGAGTACGTGTTCTCCGATGTGCTGTGGCCCGATGTGGACCGCACGCACCTCTGGGCGGCTATCGAGGAGTACGCACGGCGGAACCGGCGCTTCGGCGCAGCGTAGTCAGCGCCCAGGCCGCCACCACGATCGCGGCGACCACGGCCGACCCGAGCCACGGGGAGCGTGAGAACGCCCCGATGAGGCCGAGTCCCAGGAACGAGTACAGCGCCGCCCACGCGATGCAGCCGGGAAGCATCGCGACCGTGTAGAGGTCCCACCGCATCCGCGTGTACCCGGCTGCGGCGTTCACCATCGTCTGGAAGCCGATCGTGAGGAACGACAGCGGAACCCCCACGAAGCCCCACCGATCCAGGAACCTCTGCGCGTTGTCCCACGTGGGCCCCGAGAGGCGACGCGCGAACCTGGCGCGACGCCCGTCCGCCTCGCCGCGCGCGGCCGCCTCGGCGCCCAGACGCACCCAACGTCCCGCCCAGTACGTGGCCTGTGCGCGCACCAGCACCACGCAGAACAGGAACGCGAACAGCCCGAGCCAGGGTCCGTCGGAGACGAACGAGGGCACACCTGCCATCAGCGCCCGGCTCTCTGGCACGAGGAGCAGACGCCGGTCAGCTCGAGCATGTGCGCGATGTCGGAGAAGCCGTGCTCGGCACCGATCCGCGCGGCGAACTCCTCGAGGTCGGGGATGTCGATGTCCTCTGCGGCTCCGCAGACGCGGCATCGCAGGTGGTGGTGGTGGACCTCCGGGGTCTCGCACCGGCGGTAGAGGGTCTCGCCCGCGTCGGTCACGACCGTGTCGACGTCGCCTGCCTCGGCCAGAGACTGCAGGGTCCGGTAGACGGTCGCCAGGCCGATGTTCGAGCCGTCGTGCCGCAGGAGGTCGTGCCACGACTGAGCCGAGCGGAAGTCGCCGTGTCCGAGCGCCTCGAGCACGGCGGTGCGCTGGCGGGTCATCCGAGGTCGAGGAGCGGTGGAGTCGCTCATGCGCGGGCCCTCCTCGTGACGGCGGTCGCGGCGGCGACGATGACGTACAGCACCACGCCCAGCACGACGATGAGCGCGCCGGGCTGAAGGTTCTGGAAGATCGTGATCCAGATCCCCGTGAGCGTCAGCACCGCGCCGATCCCCATCGCCAGATGCATCGTGCGCGAGAAGCTCCTGGTGAGCAGCTGGGCGATCGCCACCGGCACGATCATGAGCGCGCTCACCAGCAGCACCCCCACCACCCGCATGGCGACGGTGATCGTGATGGCGGCGAGGACTGCGACCACCATGTTCAGCACCTCGACCGGGAGCCCGGTGGAGCGCGCGAACTCCTGGTCGTGCGTCACGGCGAACAGCGCCGACCGCAGTCCGAGCCCGACGATGAGGATCAGCGCCGCCAGCGCCACGCTGAGCCACACGTCCGCCCAGGTCACGGTCGAGATGGAGCCGAAGAGGTAGCCGAGCAGGTTCGCGTTGGATCCGCCCGCGAGCCCGATGAGCAGCACGCCGGACGCGATGCCGCCGTAGAAGAGGATCGCCATCACCACGTCGGCGGCGGTGCCGCGGGAGCGCATCCTCTCGATCACGACCGCGCCGGCGATCGCGAAGACGACGGCGCCGGGGATCGCGAGCGCGTCCTGCTTCGCTAGCCCCGCGGCCGAACCGGCGAGCCAGCCTGCCGCGACTCCGGCCAGGGCGACGTGGCCGATGCCGTCCCCGAGCAGCGCCATGCGACGCTGCACGAGGTAGGTGCCCATGACAGGTGCCGCCAGGCCGACGAGGAGGCCGACCAGCAGCATGCGCTGGACGAGCGGCTCCGACAGGATGTTGATCATGGCAGCTCCAATCCGAGCGTGCCGCCGTCAGGCGCCGGCGGATCCTCGTGCGGGTGCTCGTGATCGTGACCGGGGAGCGCATGGACGCCGAGATCCTTGGGCGGCGGTCCGTCGAACGTGACGCATCCCTGCTCGAGGATCACGGCGCGGTCGATCAGCCGCGCGAGCGGGCCGATCTCGTGCAGCACGATCACGACGCCGACGCCATGCTCCTTCAGGTGTCCGATCGTGTGGGCGAACTGCACCTGCGACTCCAGGTCGACGCCTGCCATGGGCTCGTCGAGGAACAGCAGATCGGGGTCGCGCACGAGCGCGCGCGCGATCAGCACCCGCTGCTGCTGGCCCCCGGAGAGCCTCGCGCAGTCGCGCGCGGCGAGGTCCTCGATGCCGACGGACCTGAGCGCCGCGTGAGCGCGCTCCCTCGCATCGCGGGGAGGAACCAGGCCCCGGAGCCTCGCGCCGAGGCCGGTGCGCTCGTCCCTGCTGCCGAGCAGGCCGGACATCACGACCTCGAGGGCGGTGGCGGCGACGCCGCCGGAGGCCGTGATGCGCTGGGGCACGTAGCCGAGCCGCGCTCGCGACTGCGGCGTGGCCGCGGCTCCGAACAGTCGCACTGTGCCGCTCGCGGCGGGGATGGCTCCCACCATGGTCCTCACGAACGTCGACTTGCCGGAGCCGTTGCCGCCCATCAGCGCGACCACCTCGCCGTGCGCGGCGGTGAGGGACACTCCGTGGAGGATCTCGGTGCCCTGCAGCGACACGCGGACGTCCCGCGCCTCGACGAGCGAGGGCGGGACGTCCGTAGGGGTCGTCACGTCAGGCACAGCCGAGCGCTGCCTGAAGCGCGGTCAGGTTTCGGGTCATGACAGAAATGTAGTCGTCGCCGTCCACCACGTTCTCGACCGGGTCCAGCACGGCGGTGGTGACGCCGGTGTCGCCCGCGATCGCGTCGGCGACGGTGGTGCTCACCTGGGACTCCGTGAAGATGGTCGTGGCGCCCGTGTCCGCGATGATCTGCTGGATCTCGAGGATGCGTGCGGGGGAGGGCTCGGTCTCGGGGTCGATCCCGGCGATGCTCTGCTGGTCCAGGCTGTACGCGGCCGCGAGGTAGCCGAATGCCTCGTGGCTCGTGACGATGGTGTCGCGCTGGCACTGGGACAGCCCGGTCGCGAACTGCGAGTTCAGGTCGTCGAGCGCGGCGTGCAGCGTGGCGGCGTTCGCGGTGTACGTGTCCGCGTTCGCAGGGTCGGCCTGCGCGAACGCCTGACCTACGGCGTCCCCGTACTCGGCGAGCAGCTCGGGGTCGAGCCAGAAGTGCGGGTCGAGCGTGGTGCTGCCGGCGGCGGCGTCGCTGGTCGCCTCGCCGTCCGCATTGGCATCCGCGGGCCGCAGCGCGACGACTCCTGCCGCGTCGAGCGCGGCGACGCCCGTGGTGCTGATCGCGTCGTCCACGGCCGGCTGGAAGCCTGCGAGGTACAGGGCCAGGTCCGCATTGCCGAGCTGGCGGACGGTTGCAGGGGACAGCTCCACGTCATGCGCCTCGACGCCCTTGGGGGTGAGCGAGATGAGCGAGACGAGGTCGCCGCCCACCTGGGAGGCGACGAACTCGAGCGGGTAGAAGGCGGCGGCGACGGTGAGCGAGGCTGGATCCGTCGAGGGGTCCGTCCCGGTGCCGGCGTCGGCCGCGCATGCCGCGAGGCCGAGGGTTCCCGCGGCGGTGAGCGCGGCGAGCGTCAGGGTTCTTGTTCGCATGACCAGTACCGTAGTCAGAATGAGAATCATTGTCAATAAGCATCGGGAGCGGACGCATGGCGACCTCCCGTGCCCGATAGACTGTGCCGAGCATTCGACGCCTTGCCCTAAGGAGCCTCACCGTGGCCGCACCCAGCCGTCTCGACAACGTCATCTCGCTCGCGAAGCGTCGCGGGTTCGTCTTCCCGTGCAGCGAGATCTACGGCGGTACCAGGTCGGCGTGGGACTACGGGCCCCTGGGCGTCGAGCTCAAGGAGAACATCAAGCGCCAGTGGTGGCGCTCCATGGTGACCAGCCGCGACGACATCGTCGGCCTCGACTCGTCCGTGATCCTGGCGCCCCAGGTGTGGGAGGCCTCCGGGCACATCAAGGCCTTCGTCGACCCGCTCGTCGAGTGCCTCAGCTGCCACAAGCGCTACCGCGAGGACCACCTGCTCGAGGAGTTCGAGGAGAGGAAGGGGCGCGCCCCCGAGGGCGGCCTGGCCGAGATCGCCTGCGCCAACTGCGGCACGCGCGGCCAGTTCACCGAGCCCAAGATGTTCAACGGCCTGCTGCGCACCTACCTCGGAGCCGCCTCCGACGAGTCCGGGCTGCACTATCTGCGTCCCGAGACCGCGCAGGGCATCTTCGTGAACTTCGAGAACGTGATGCGCGCGTCCCGCCAGAAGCCGCCGTTCGGCATCGCGCAGGTCGGCAAGTCCTTCCGCAACGAGATCACACCCGGCAACTTCATCTTCCGCACCCGCGAGTTCGAGCAGATGGAGATGGAGTTCTTCGTCGTCCCCGGCACCGACGAGGAATGGCACCAGACCTGGATCGACACGCGTCACGCCTGGTACACCGACCTGGGCATCGCCGCCGACAACCTGCGACTGTTCGAGCACCCGCAGGAGAAGCTGTCGCACTACTCCAAGCGCACGGTGGACATCGAGTACCGCTTCGGCTTCCAGGGCTCCGAGTGGGGCGAGCTCGAGGGCATCGCGAACCGCACCGACTTCGACCTCAAGACGCACTCGGAGCACTCCGGCAAGGACCTCAGCTACCTGGACCCTGCCACCAACGAGCGCTTCATCCCGTACGTCATCGAGCCCGCGGCCGGCCTGAGCCGCTCGCTCATGGCGTTCCTTGTCGAGGCCTACGAGGAGGAGCAGGTGCCGACCGCGAAGGGCGGCACCGAGACCCGTACCGTGCTGCGCCTCGACCGGCGCCTCGCTCCGGTCAAGGCGGCCGTGCTGCCGCTGTCCAAGTCCGAGGAGCTCGTGCCTACCGCCAACGCGCTCGCGACGGAGCTGCGCCAGCACTGGAACATCGAGCTCGACGTCACGCAGTCGATCGGCAAGCGCTACCGCCGCCAGGACGAGGTCGGCACGCCGTTCTGCATCACGATCGACTTCGACACGAAGGACGACCAGGCGGTGACCATCCGCGACCGCGACACCATGCAGCAGGAGCGTGTCGCGCTCAGCAAGGTCTCCGAGTACCTGGCCCCCAGGCTTCTCGGCGCCTGATCAGATGGGTGGCGGCCACTCGCACGGGTCGATCGAGAGCGCTCCGCCTCGCGCGAGCGACCGCGCGTCCATCGTTCTGGGATCGTGTGTCGCCGCTGTCGTCTTCCTGACGATCGTGGGCGCCATGGTCGTGTGGCCCGCGAGCTGGGCCATGCTGGGCTCCACCCAGACGGCCGACGAGGGCTCTCGCTGGGTCCAGGCGGAGGTGACGACCGACCACGGCGACGGCACGTTCGGCGCGGTCGTCAAGGGGGACGAGAGTGCTGGCGAGGCCACCGTCCTGGACCCTGGAGATCCGACGATCGAGGTCCACGTCGGCGACTCGATCCGCGCGCTCGAGCTTCCCGATGGCGACCTGGTCTTCTCCGACTACGAACGCGGCACACCCATGCTGCTCATGCTGATCGTCTATGTGGCGCTGGTGCTGATCATCGCGCGGTGGAGGGGCCTCGGGGCGCTGCTGGGGCTCGTGGTCGCCTTCGGCATCATCATCTTCTTCACGGCGCCCGCGCTGCTCGGCGGTGGGAACCCCCTGGTCGTGGGGCTGGTGACAGGGTCCGGTGCGCTGTTCGTGCTGCTGTACCTCGCCCACGGCGTCAACGCGCGCACCACCACCGCCTACCTCGGCACCCTGGCGGGGCTGTCGGTGACCACGCTCCTCGCGTGGTGGGCGGTGAGCGCCTCCAAGCTCAACGGGATCTGGAGCGAGGAAGGGGTGCACCTCGAGTTCTGGTACCGAGGGGTCTCCCTCCAAGGGTTGGTGCTCTGCGGGATCATCATCGCGGGGCTCGGTGTGCTGAACGACGTGACGATCACGCAGGCGTCCGCAGTGTGGGAGCTGCGCGCGGCGCGTCCGGACATGGGGCGCCGGGAGCTGTTCCGGCGGGCCATGCGGATCGGCCGCGACCACATCGCGTCGACCGTCTACACCATCGCCTTCGCGTATGTGGGTGCGGCGCTGCCCACCATCCTGTTCGTGTCGCTCTACGACCAGAGCATCGGCACCACCCTCACCAGCGCTGACATCGCCGAGGAGGTCGTCCGCACGCTCGTGGGGTCGATCGGGCTGGTGCTCGCCGTGCCGCTCACCACGGCCATCGGGGCGGCGGTGGTCGGTACGCACGCGTTGCGGGAGGCTTCGGGTGAGGACGCGGATGTCGACCACGCAGATCGAGCCGGCAGCCCGGTCGGCGACGACTGAACGGTCGCGCGAGGGCGCGAGGTCGTGAAGGCCCCGGCCTGCGGCGCATCGCCGCCGCACGCCGGCTCGCCTGGGCAATCCCTCAGCTGCCCGGGCGGGCCGGGTCCGCTCCCCGATCGGCGACAATGGGTGCATGAGCACGAGCACCACCACAGGGCAGCGCCTGCTGCCGCCGCTGCGCCTGGGACCTCTCGAGGTGGACACGCCCGTCGTGCTGGCGCCGATGGCGGGGGTGACCAACGCCGCGTTCCGGCGCCTGTGCAGGGAGAACGGCGGCGGTCTCTACGTCGCTGAGATGGTGACATCGCGAGCCCTCGTGGAACGGACCCCCGAGAGCCTGCGGATCATCCACCACGAGCCCGACGAGAAGCCGCGCTCGGTGCAGGTCTACGGCGTCGACCCCGCGACGATCCGTGCCGCGGTGAAGATGATCGTCGACGAGGACCGCGCCGACCACATCGACATGAACTTCGGCTGCCCGGTGCCCAAGGTGACGCGTAAGGGCGGCGGTGCGGTGCTGCCGTGGAAGCGCGACCTGTTCCGCGACATCGTCCGGGCGGCGGTGCAGGAGGCGTCGCGCAAGAACATCCCGGTGACGGTGAAGATGCGCAAGGGGATCGACGACGACCACCTCACGTACCTCGATGCGGCGCGCACCGCGGAGAAGGAGGGGGTCGCGGCGGTCGGCCTGCACGCGCGCACCGCCGCCGACTACTACTCGGGCACCGCCGACTGGTCCGCGATCTCCCGGCTCAAGGACGCGATCACGACGATCCCCGTGCTCGGCAACGGGGACATCTGGGCCGCGGAGGACGCGGTGCGGATGGTCGAGGAGACCGGGTGCGACGGCGTCGTCGTGGGGCGCGGCTGCATGGGGAGGCCGTGGCTGTTCGCAGACCTGCAGGCCGCCTTCGAGGGTCGCGAGGAGCGGGTGCGGCCCGGCCTGCGTCATGTGGCGGACACGATCTACCGTCATGGCGAGCTGATGGTCGACACCTTCGGCGGCGACGAGCGCAAGGCGATGCGTGAGATCCGCAAGCACATGGCCTGGTATCTCAAGGGATATCCGGTCGGGGGAGAGGTGCGACGTGCGCTCGGCCTCGTCGACACGCTCGCCGAGCTGCGCGCGCACCTCGACTCCATGGACCTCGACACCGCCTACCCCGGTCCGGACGCCGAGGGCGCGCGAGGACGCCAGGGGAGCGCACGCCAGCCCGCCTGCCCCGAGGGATGGCTCGACACCCAGGACATCACGCCCGACATGGAGCTCAGGCTCAGGGAGGCCGAGCTCTCCGTCTCGGGCGGCTGACCTCCGCGCGGGTCAGCGGCGCACGATCGCGACGCCGCGGCGCGCGGAGGTGGCCGCCAGGTCCCATGCTCGCGCGACGTCGGAACGCCCGATCAGGACGAACCTCCACGGTGAGACGCCGATGACGCGTCCTGAGACATTCGTCATGTAGATCGTCTGCACGGTGTTGCTGATGACGCTGGTCCACGCGGCGCCCCATGCGCCGAAGTGCGGCACGAGCAGCACGAAGGCGGTGAGGTTGGCGACGAGCGTCACCACGAGACCGAGGCTCTTCAGCGCGGGCCGCCCCCATGAGCTGAGCCCCGTCGACGACATCAGGCCGGGGACGAGGATGCAGGCGGCGAGCAGCAGCACGATCGTCGGACCGAGCGCATCGGTGAACTCGTCGCCGAACATCGGGGCGATCCACCACGGCAGCGTGACCGCGAACGCGGCGGATCCGACGATCGCCAGAAGCGTCGTCAGTCGCGCGGTGTCGGTGATCCTGCTCGCGACCCGATCCCGGCTGCCCACGGAGAACAGCGCTCCCTGGATCGCGACGACCACGACGAGCGGAAGGTCGGAGATGGTCGACGCGACCGAGTACAGGCCCAGGTCGTGGGCGGTGGACAGCGGCACCATGAGCAACGGCGCGAGCCGCGACAGGGTCATCGATGCGACCGAGCCCCACCAGGCGCGGACCCCGTACCCGAACAGAGGGCCGACGGTGCCCGTCTCCTCGACGTCCTTGTCCATGTCGGTGGGCGGTGGTGCGGCGACCACGATGTACACGACCCCCGCGAGCACCGGCAGGCCGACGTTGACGACGACGGCGGTGAACACCGTCAGCGTGCCTGTGGCGAAGAGCGCGCCGAAGGCGATCACGCGGCCCGCCGTGATGATGAGCCGCTCGAGCGCGATGTAGCGCCACATCTGGCGACCCGTCGCCGCTCCGCGCAGCACCCCGATGACGAGCGCGGGGATCGTCGACACGCTCGCGATCATGATGAGCCGTGCGAGCTCGGAGTCGCCCCCGGAGAGGAAGGGCAGCAGCGCGCCTGTCGCCACGGTCACGACGATCCCGAGCAAGACGGTCGCCGCCGCGGCCCACGCGACCGTGGGTCGGGTGATGCTCGGGCGACGTGCCAGGTGGAACGTCAGCGACTGCGGCAGGCCGATGGTGGCGAGGTTGAGCATCAGCGCGGACGGCGCGAGGGCCGCCGCGAGGATTCCGCGGCCCTCGGCGCCCAGGCCGTGCGCGAGGATCGGGGCGGTGACCAGGCCCGCGGCCGGCACCAGGAAGCTCGTCGCGGTCATGAGGACTGCGGCGCGGCGAAAGCTCGGTTCCCGCTGCGAGACGGCTGTCACGCCTCCACAGTAGGGGGCCTCGTTGATTCGTCATAGTGTTTTCGCCCTGTTCGCGGCTAGCATGACCCGCAAGAGGGGTTCGACACATCCCACGGAGGTGGCCGTGAGCGTCGAGGTGCTGAGGGGGTCGTCGCATGCGGCGTCCGTGAAGGTGGTGTCGTACGACATCTTCGACACGGTGCTGCTCCGGGACGGATCCAGCCAGACGGCGCGGCTCGCACAGGCGGCGGTGCGCGCGGCGGCCACGCTCGGCGTCGAGCCGCGAAGCCTGCTCACGCTCCGGCGGTGGTCCCAGGCGAACGCGTATCGCGCGGTCGACATGGAACGGCCCGACGGCGAGGCCAGGATCGCGGCGATCTGCCGCGCGGCCACCGCCCCGCTCGGACTGGGGCCCGAGGCCGCGGAGGTGCTGCTCTCCACCGAGCTGGACGTGGACGCGGAGCACCTGAGCCCCCGGCCCGGCATCCTCGCGATGGTCGCGGACGCGCGAGCCGCAGGCAGACGGGTGATCGCGGTCACCGACACCTGGTACTCGGCGGAGCACGTGGCCGAGCTGCTCACACGCGTCGCAGGCGCGCAGCCGTTCGACCACGTGTACACCAGCGCCGACCTCCAGGCCACGAAGAGGTCAGGGTCGGCCTTCGTCGCGGTCGCCAGCGTCGAGGGCTGCCCACCGGGCGAGATGCTGCACGTGGGGGACTCCCGGGACGCGGACCACGACAACGCGGTGGCTGCGGCGTGGCAGGCCGTCCACCTGCCGCGATCGCGACGGCACGCGCTCACGCGGCTCGTCGGCAAGGCGCTCGCGGCGCCCACCTACGCGAGGGGACGACGCCGGTGGCCGAGCTGACACCCGAGCAGTTCGGACGATCGATCGTCGGTCCCGTCGTCGCCGAGTTCTCGCTGAGGCTGTGGAACCTCGCCAGCCTGATCGACCGCCCAGGGTCCACCGCCATGCTGTTCTGCGCGAGGGGCGGCCTACGCATGCTGACCGCGTACGAGCGGCTGACCTCCGCCCTGGGGCTCGAGGCGCCGGTCAGGGCGGTTCCCGTGATGGCCACCAGGCTCGCGACGATCCGGCCCGCGATCGCGCCGGCGGTGCGCGGCGAGCGGCCGCTCGGTCCCGAGACGGCCGGGACCCTGGCGCGGGAGTTCGGCGGATTCACCACCGATCGGGCGGTCGGGGCGCTCGCGGGCGTCCCGCTCGACCCTCGCACGCCCGGCGCCGACGCGCCGGCCACCCCTGACGGCATCCTCGCGGCGCTCGCGGCGCGCGGCGGCGCGGCGGCGCGGGCCGAGCTGCTGTTCCAGTCCGACCGTTTCGCCAGGCATCTTGACGGCGTGCTCGCGGGCGCCGAGCATGCGATGTTCGTGGACACGGGGCTCAACGGCACGATCGTCAGGATCGTGCCCGAGGGCTTCCCGCAGCTGCGCGTCTCTCAAGCGCAGTTCGCGCGGCATGTCTGGACCACGGCGTCGTCAGGGGACATCCCCGCGCATGGCCTGATCGAGCACTCTCGCGGTTATGCGCCGTGGCGCCGCCGGGCGGCGGTGCTGCGCTACTGGCAGTTCTTCGAGTGGCTCTTCGAACCCGACCTGCCCAGCGTCTCCCGGTTCGACGAGCGGGATGGCGTGATCGTGTCCAACCTCGAGCAGGTGGAAGGCTGGCAGGAGCGTGCGCTCCCGCGCGACGACGAGATGTTCGCGGGCGTGCTGGCCTACCTGGACGGCCTCGTCGGGTCCACCGCACGCCGGGTCCTCGACGACATCCCGGACGCGTGGCGCGCACTCGAGCGTGCCATCGTGTGGCCGGACAGGGCGGCGGCGCGGATGCTCGACATCGGCGTGCGGTACGAGGACTTCGGCAAGAACGACCAGATCGCGCAATGGCGCGCACCCACGCCGCTCTCCGCGCTGCTGCGGCCCGGGCTGTGGCGCGAGGGCGAGGTGGCCGAGGCCACGGGAGCCCTGCGTCTGCCGCTGCTCGCCACGATCCAGCTCGGGTACGGCCTCCGGTCGGCCGGGGCGTTCTTCCAGGAACGTTGAGGAGGCGGCATGCGGCGGCTGAGCATCATCATCCCGAACTACAACTACGGCAGGTTCGTGGCGCAGGCGATCGAGAGCGCGCTCGCCGTCGACTGGCCCGACGTCGAGGTGATCGTGGTCGACGACGGATCGACGGACGACTCGCGTGAGCAGATCGCCGCATATGCCGACCACATCACCGTGATCCACCAGGACAACGCCGGACCGCGCGTCGCATGCAACACGGGCTTCGCGTCGTCCACAGGCGACGCGGTCGTCTTCCTCGACTCTGACGATCTCCTTGAGCCGACCATCGCGCGGGAGAGCGCTCGCGTGTGGGGTCACGCCGTGAGCAAGGTGCAGTTCCCGATGCTGCGGATCGACGGCGAAGGCGTGCCCGTCGGCACCAGCTTCCCTCGCTTCGGCACGGCGCCCACGCCCGACCAGATCCGCGGATGGATGCGTGCGACGGGGGAGTACCCGACGCCGCCGGGTTCAGGGAACGTCTACGCCAGGTCCTTCCTGGAGCGGCTCTTCCCGCTGGGCGATCGGTGCGGAGGCTCGAGCGACTCGTCGTGCCTCGCGGCGGCGCCCTACCTTGGCGACGTGATCACGCTGACCGAGCCGCAGGCCAGGTATCGCCTTCACGGCGACAACAGAAGCTACGTGCTGACCGATCCCGCCCGCTTCTCGCTGCGGGTGGAACGGGCCGTGCAGCGCCACCAGTTCGCGCTCGAGGTCTCCGGCAACGAGGCAGACGGGCTGGCGCCGCTGTTCCGAGGACGTCATCTGCTGCAGCTGCGCGTGGCCGGTCGACGCCTGCGTCCCGATGATCGCCCGCTGCCGGGCGACTCGGCGGCGCGGATGCTCAGGGATGCGCTCACGTCGCCCTTCGCCCCCGGCCCCGACGGGGTGGCGCACCGCGTGCTCGTGTCGACATGGTCGCTCGCGACGCTGACCGCGCCCGGGCCCGTCGCCCGCCGGTTGATCGACCGCCGCTTCCGTCAGCCGGTCGCGGGCTGACCGGTCACGTGTAGGCCCGTACCCAGTCGACGTACATCTCGACGTCGTCGCCCGTCGCCTGCAGGTTGACCGGCCAGCCGCCGCCCGCTGCGAGGTTGATCAGGAAGAAGTACGGCAGCGAGTCTCGATCGAGGCCGTCATGCGACGCCACCAGCTGCCCGTCGATGTACATGTCGGCGCCGTTCGGTCGGATCAGCACGCCGTAGGTGTGCCACGTGAGCGCCCAGTCCTGCGTGTCCCCGCCGTCGCGGCAGACGGTGTCAGGCGACGGGATCTGCGAGTCCCAGTTGTGGATCGTGTGGCACGTGCCGGTCGGGTCGTGGCCGTACAGCTCGACGGCGTCGACCTCGCCGGAGCCTTGTCCGGGCAGGCGCGCGCTCTCCGTATCGAGCATCCAGAACGCGGGCCACGTGCCGGCGCCTGCAGGCGCGAGGATCCGCGCCTCGAAGTACCCGTACTGGGCGGAGAACCCCGACGAGCCGATGCGCGCGGACGACATCAGGCCTCCCAGGTACGTCCGGTCCCATCCGTACGGGTCGGTGCGCGCGCCCAGGTCCTGCAGGATGATGCGCAGGTATCCGCCGTCGAGGCTCGTCAGGGAGTCGGTGCCCCAAGCGGGATCTGCGAGCACCGCGTCGGAGAACTCAGAGCCGGAGTCTCCCGCCGGCTTCGTGGCCGCATAGCGGGCGTCCACGCCGTCCTCGGTGATCGAGAGCGGCTCTGAGAAATCGTCCTCGTAGCGCAAGGTCATGCCCGGGGGCACAGCGCTCGCCGCCGTCCCGTCCGCGCCCGACTCGTTGTACAGCTGGACGTAGAGAGGGTTGCGTGCCGAGGCGGTCGTGAGCTTGACAGCCATCGGTCCGTGCAGCAGGGGCGACGCGTCGAAGGTGAGCACCGCGACGCCGTCGGCGTCGGCAGCCTGCGATGCGATGATCTCGACGTCGCCCGATCCGGGCACGTACGCGGTGGCGGTGACCGTCGAGGCGGCCTGCGCCGTGACGACGACCGTCGCCTGGCCGCTGATCGTGGTGCCGGTCGCGGGGCACACGAGCGCGAGCTCGGAGCCGGTGGACGTGCCCACCGGCGGGGTGGACGGGTCGCACTCGCTCGGGGAGGTCGGATGCGACTCGAGACCGCTCTGCGTCGGCCACTGCGGCGGTGTCGTGGCCGAGTCGACCGCGGCGAGCTCGCCCAGCGATCCGCCTCCGTCGAGCTCGAGTCGCATCCAGGTGACGGTGCGCGGTGGGAACGCGATGGTCGTGAGCGGGTCTGCGCCCGAGGTGACGCCGCTGACCGCGAGCGTGCTGCCGTCGCTGAAGACCAGCGTTCCATGCACCGAACCCTCGGCTCCGTCGGCACCGACGATCTGCACGGCCGCGATCGACGTCGCCGAGGTCCATGTGATCCCTGCCCAGGGTGTCGCGTCGTCCGCAGCGGGCGTCCATGAGTCGCCGACCGCTCCTGAGGCGACGTCGCCGTCGGTGAGCGCCGTGGCCGACGAGCCCGCCGCGGTGCTGGACGCGATCGGAGCGGCGTGGCCTGCCGCGAGCGTGCTCCCGGCGTCGTCGAACGCGATCGCGCGCAGCGACACGGAGGCATCGGGAGTGGCGCTGTCGACGAACCTGACCGTGGCGGTGGTCGCGGTCACGGCGGGGATGTCGACGGACACGTTGCCCTGCGCGTCAGGGGTCACCCAGTACGACCCTCCCGTGTCGAAGTACACGACCGCGGCGGTGTAGGCGTGCGCAGGTCCGCCGGCCCCGTCGATGCGGATGTGGTCGATCTGGCGCGCTTTGCTCCAGGCGACGGTCACCCAGGAGCCCTTCGCGGGGCCGTCGGAACGCCACGTCTCATCGCCCACATGCCAGGCCGACGCGTCGGGCGACGCACCCGCCTCGATCGGGGAGACATCGGTCGCAGGCGGCTCCGCGACCGAGTCCGCCACGCTGAGCAGCTCGGCAGCGGACGTGCCCGGCGTGGACGACGAGGCCGTGACGGTGGCGGGCGGATCCACCTGGACGTGCGTGGCGAGCCAGACGCCGACGATCGCGGCGACCACGACCGCGACGATCACGGCGGGCAGGCGGGTCACTCGGCGCATCGGCGACCGCCTTCCACTGGACGCGGGTCGCGCGAGCGCGCTGCCAGGCTCATAGGGAGGTGATCCTCTCAGGGGTGATCCGCCCGCGCAGCACGTCGCCGAGCGCGAGGCCGTTGCCCCGCAGGCGCTCGCGGCGCCAGTCCGCCTGCGGTCCCCCCACGGAGGCGGCCACGTTCTTCGCGATGGGGCGGAACAACTCCCACGTCGCGAGCCACCGGGGGAAGCTCCCCGCGCGCTGCAGGTAGACGGGGTTCATGAGCTGCGAGTAGCCCAGGCGGACGTGGTTGGTGCGCCCTCCTGAGGCCGCACCTCTGTGAACGATCACGCAGTCGTCGACGTGGGCGAGCGGGCCGTGGCGCATGAGGCGCCGTGCGAAGTCGTGGTCCTCGAGCCACGAGTACAGCGGCAGGCGCGGATCGAACTCGATGTCCGGCACAGCGGAGCGACGGAAGGCGAAGTTCGCGCCGAAGAGGGTGCGTCCTGCGCGGAAGGCGCCGGTCAGCGGCTCGTGCTCGGACTCGGCGACCAGGCGATCGGCCTCGGCGAGGTCCACCTCGCCGTAGGTGCGGCTGGCGGCGCCGTCCAGCAGGACGCGCCCTGTGAGGCCTACATGCTCCGGATGCGCAGCGAAGAAAGCGAGCCCCTGCTCCAGATAGTCGCGCCGCACGATCGCGTCGTCGTCGAAGAAGAAGACGACGTCCGCGTCGGGCCCGAGCGCCGCGAGGCCGGCATTGCGTTGGGCGGCCAGGCCACGGGTCCCGGTCACGACCGTCCACCCGCTGTCGAGGTCGGGCGGCAGGCTCGCCTCGTCCGGCACCGACACGACCCGTGCGACCGGGCTCACGGTCTGGTGCGCGAGACGCGAGGTGAGGTCCGAGAGCAGCGCGGGCCGACCCGCGGACGCGAGCACGATGCCGGCATGGAGCCGCGTCGACGTCGTGGCGTTCATCGGCCCGCCACTTCGCTGCACACCTCGGCGACCGTGCGCGCGGAGGCGTCCCAGTCGAAGCGCGTGAGGTCGATGGTCAACGGCGGGATGTCACCCCTGATTGCGGCGCGCAGCCCGTCGGCCACGGACTCCGGCACGGTGGGATCGACGTACACGGCGCCGTCGCCGCAGATCCATCGGAAGACAGGGATGTCGGAGACCACGAGCGCGGGTGCGCCAGCAGCGGCCGCCTCCACGAGCGGAAGGCCGAAGCCCTCCGCGAGCGACGGGAAGACCACGGCCCTCGCCCCGGCGTACAGCGCACGGAGATCGTCGTCGGAGACGTAGCCGGTGAACACCGTCTCCTGCGGCCAGTCGATCTGCTGATCCCTGTAGATCGACGCGCTGCCCCCGACGACGACGAGCGGGCATCGGCGGCGGGCGGCCTCGGGCAGGGAACTGTAGGCGTCGGCGAGAGTGGGCAGGTTCTTGCGCGGGTCCATGCTGCCCACGGCGAGCAGGTACTCGCCGTGGGCGAGCCCGTGCGAGGCGGGCGCCGCAGACCCGTGCGTGCGGTCCGCGAAGACGGTGCTGGGAGCGTTCGGCGCGATGACGATCGTGCCGCTGAACCTCTCACGGACGGCCTGCGCGGTGGGCTCGCTGACGGCGATGACGGCGCGCGCGGCGCGCAGCTGGGCCCGGAGCGCAGGGGCGTGCGTCAGGATGTAGCGACGCGAGTACCACTCGGGGTTCGTGAGCACGAAGAGGTCGTGCACCACCAGCACCTGCCGACGTGCGAACGGCGCGCGCGCGGTGAGCGACAGCAGCACGCTTCCCCGGGCAGAGCGGGGGAGTCGGAGCAGCGTCCACGCCCACTCGCGTGCGGCGGACCCGGCCCAGCGCCCTGCAGGCGCGTGCTCCCCGAACCCGTCGAGCGTGCCCAGCCGGTCGGCGATCTCGGTGGCGTACCTCTGCTGACCTGTGATGCGCTGCGGTCGGAACGCTCCGTTGACCACGATGGTCCTCGGCGTCATGCTCCCACCCACTCTCGGATCTCGGTCGCGAAGCGCGCCTGGGAGAACCGCTGCGCATGCGCCAGCCTGTCCTCGAGCGAGGTCGCCGTCGCGCGCTCGACCGCGGCCTTGACGGAGGCGGGGGACTCGAACCCGCACAGGGCTCCCGTGACGCCGTCCACGACGGACTCGGTGGTGCCTCCGACATCGCGCGCCACGACGGGCGCTCCGGCGGCCATCGCCTCGACAGGCATGATGCCGAAGTCCTCGACCGCGGGGAAGACGTACACGGCTGCTCGTCGGAACAGGGCCCAGAGCAGGGCGTTCGAAGGTGAGATCACGAACGTCACAGGGACCGTCGCCTGGTCGGCGAGCGCCTGCAGGCGTGGCAGCTCAGGCCCGCGCCCGGCGAGCACGACCGGCATGTCGCACGCCTCTCCCGCGCGGATGACGGTGTCGAGCTCCTTGTACGGGATGAAGCGCGACGCGCCGAGCATGAACTGGTCGGGGAGGCCGTCGAGGATCCTGGCCTCGTCGTCATCGAGCGTCGGCGCCCAGTCGCGCGATTGGATGCGCTCGACGTCGACGGGTGGATGGATCACGCGTGCGGGAACGCCCCATGTGCGCGCGATCCGCTCCTGGACGAACGCGCTGTTCGCGGCGAGCCGCGCTCCCGCGAGCGCCCTGCGCCGGTCGGTGCCCTTGAGCGTGGCCGCGACGGCGCGCACGGCGAGGTTCGATCCACGGCCGTCGAGCTCGGGGGTCCAGACGTACCGCGCGGGGGTGTGGACGTAGACGAATCGGGGCATGTCGGGCCGGCCGAAGTCGACGTGGTGCGCGAAGGCGTGGGAGCTGATGAGCGCCCAGTCGTAGTCCGGTCCCCGCTGCGTGCGCCACGCGAGCGGCATCAGCGGCAGTGCGAGCGCCTTGCTCCTGCGGAGCGGGGTGCGGGCCAGCCAGGTCTCTCGGAGGCGGGACGCCTCGAAGCGCCCGTCGGAGTCGTCCCAGAGGCACAGCATGTCCTCGTCCGGGTAGATCCTGGACATCGCCTCGAAGACGTTCTCGCTGCCCCCTGCGCGAGCCAGCCATTCATGCACCAGTACGCCACGCATGTCACCCACCCCTCGCAAGCGGGTGCAGGTGGCTCGAGCTCGACGGACGCAGGCGCGTCCGTACTACCGGAGAGGCACCTGCGCCCCGTCTGGATGATTGGTCACCAACGTACAGACGGGGCTTGCGCGTGGCAAGAGCCGCGGCGGTGCCGATGCGGAGGTCAGGCGCGTTCGCCGACCTCCTGGCTTGTCGAGGCAGGCAGCTCGTCGGCGGGCTCGTGCTCGAAGAGGGGCGTCGTGTCCACCGGGTCGTCGACGACGAGAGGCGGTGGCTCGACCCGTCGTCGCCTGGTCGCGGCGACGGTGCGCGCCAGCATGCCTGGGCGGGCGTGCACCGCCAGCACCCCGTCCACCTTCGCGTTGACGGCCGCCAGCCCGCGCAGACGTGCTGCGAGGTCGGGCGAGGTGTCGTGTCCGAGCGTCGCGGTCACGAGGACGCAGTCCATGGACGACGACACGGTGACGGCGTCGGGCCGGGTGGCGAGTGCGGGCGCGTTCACCACGACGGCGTCGTAGCGTCCCACCGCCCAGCGCAGCAACGCACCGAGCGCGGGCCGCGCGAGCAGGTCGCCGGCGCTCTCGTCGCTGTGGCCGGCCGCCATCACCCACAGCGCCGCGACCGGAGTCTCGGCGACTGCGCGAGGGCCCTTGATCGCACCTGCGAGCACCTCGAGCGCGCCTGCCTGCGGGTGCATGCCCCAGAGGCGTCCCGCCAGGTCGGCGTCAACGTCCAGATCGATCAGGAGCGTGCGCTTCCCGCCGCGCGCCAGCGACACGGCAAGGCTCGCCACGACGCCGCCGTCATGGCGACCGCCCGTGAGCGGCGCGAGCATGACGCTGCCGCCGGATTCTGGCAGCAGCGAGAGCACAGTGGTCCTCAGCGACTGGTAGGCGATCGTGACCGCGTCATCCTGGAGCCCGGCATCCATCAACGACCGGCTGCCGTGAGGCACCGTGCCGAGCACGATGGCACCGGCCTCAGTCGCGTCGTCGGCAGTGCGGAGGCGGCGGTCGGTCGCGTACCTGGCGATGGCGATCGCGAGCCCGACCGCCACGCCCATCAGGATCGCGACGACCATGACGCCCTTCGCGTCGGGAGACACGGGGGCACCCGGCGTGGCGGGAGCGCTCAACACCTCGATCCGGAGCGTGGGCGCGCCCGCGGCGTTCGTGCCGCCTACGGTGCTCGGCACGGTGAGCCGGGTGGCATCGGAGACGGCGGCGGCCATCGCGACCGCGACGTCGGGGTCGGACGCGGACACCGTCACGGTGAGCAGCCCCGTGCCGGTCTGGGTCGCGGTGGAGACGTGCTCAGCGAGCTCGGCGGCGGTGACGGTGTCGCCGAGCGCGCGCGCGGCGGGCTCCAGCACGACGGACGACCTCACCACGGCGGCCGCCGTCGACGCCATCGAGGCCGCATAGGTCGCGCCGGACGCCGCGTCGGGGATCTCCAGCGGATCGTTCGCCGCGATCACCAGGCGTGCCGTCGCCTCGTAGACGACCGGCGCCGACGACAGGTAGACGGCGCCGATGACCGCGCCTGCCACCGCGGACAGCAGCAGCACGTACCAGCTCCGCATGATCGCTCGCGAATAGTCCTGCAACTCCATCGACTGCCTCCAGACGTGGAAGGGAGATCACCACCGGCATTACCACAGCGAATTGCGAAGATCTATGTCGGAATTCTTAGACGCAGGGTACTTTACGGGAATGACGCTCCTCACGATCGGCTCTGTGCTGCTGATCGTGTACGGGCTCGTGTCGCGCAGGTACGACCGTGCGCTCGCGTGGGGCGGCGTGACCTCCGCCGGCGCGGCGCTCGTGCTCGGGCCTGTCGCGGTCCCGACCTTCTACGCGGTCGCGGTCGGACTCGTCGCGGTGCTGGGGGTGAACCGTCTGGCGAGCCGACGTCGCCCGAGAACCTCCCTGCTCGAGGGTGTGCCAGGGGCGAGCCTGCTGCTCGCATTCGTGGTGTGGGCCGTGCTGGTGACCTTCACCGCTCCGTTCATGTTCCCTGGCCTCGCCACGGTCACCGCGTCGTCCGCGCCGCTCGAGCCTGGTCGGCTCACCACGTCGAATATCGCGCAGATGCTGTACCTGGCGCTCAGCGTCGCGATCGTCGTCATGTTCGCGCACACCGCAGGGGTGGGACCGCAGACCATCGGGCTGCTGCTGACGGCATCGGTGCTTCTGTCATTCTGGCGATTCCTGGGCCTCAACCTGGGAATCCCGTTCCCTTATGGTGTGCTGGACAATTCCCCGGCATTCGCCTACATCGAGACGGCACCGGGCGGGGCGCTGCGATTCCGAGGCATCTATCCCGAGCCCGCCGCGCTCGCGACCGTCGCGGCCGCCTCGGCGGTCTACTCGGTGTCCGCGGCCTTCCAGGTGCGTGGGCTGCGCCGGCTGGGTCACCTGCTGGTGGCAGGGATCGCCATCCAGCTCGGCATCGTGTCGACGTCGACCACGTTCCTCGTGGTCGGCATGGGGATGCTCGCGCTGTTCGCCGTGGTCGCCGTCGCGGACTTCCTGCGCGGACGTGTCGCCCTGCCTCCCGCCGGCGCCTACGCGCTGCTCGTCACGGGCCTCGCGGCGCTGTGGTTCGTTCCGCTCCTGTACCGCTTCGTGCAGGAGGCGCTGTCGGTGAAGATCGACTCGGACTCGTACGACGCCCGTTCCGGCACCGATGCAGCCTCCTACCAGGTGTTCCTCGACACCTACGGGTGGGGCGTGGGACTAGGGAGCGGACGCGCGTCGTCGCTGATACCCACGGTGCTGAGCACGGTCGGCTTCGTGGGGGCCGTGCTGCTGGTCGCGGCGCTCGCGGCGGTCGTGATCCCTGCGCTGCGCGTACGGCGAGCCCGGCCGGTGCTCTGGGTGCTCGCCACTGTCGCACTGTCCGGCATGGTCTCGGGGCCCGACCTGACGCCCCCCAGCGGCCTCCTGTGGCTGTGCGTGGGAGTGCTCGCGCGGATCGTCGTCGAGCAGCGCGCGCTCGACGCCGCCGCGTCGGCGGCCGGTCCAGCGCTGGATCGTCCGGCGCAGATCGAGGGCGCGAGGCACCGCTCGCATGCGACGCCCGCCTGAGATCGCCTCTCGCGCACGGGCGGGAGCACGTCGGAGGCTCGCAAGATTTCACACGGACGACACATTCGACGGCTACCATCGGTCACGCACCATCTGTCATTGACAAGTCAATGAGAAGCCTCTCCGGCGCCCGGCGTCGCGAGACGACCGACTGGGGGGTCGGGCAGATGACCGAGGGAGAATCCCTCCTCGCGCGAGGGATCGAGGACGGGGACGCCGAGTTCGCTCCGCGGTCGCCCGAACCTGACTGGCGCCGTGCGCACGCCCAGCGACTGGTCCTGAGCGACGTCGCCGCGCTGCTGTGGGTGGTGGTCGGCACGCAGATCGTCCTCATCGGTGGAGCGAGCTTCGACGGGGGCAGCATCGCGGGCCGTCAGATCTGGTTCGTGTTCGGATTCCCGTTGGCCCTCGTGGCGGTGTGGCACGTGGCGCTCGAGCTCACGGACACCCGGAGCGACCGGGTGCTGGGCTGGGGCGGTCTCGAGTACCAGGGCGTGCTCGACGCGACGCTGCTGGTGTTCGGATCCGTCGCGACCGTCGCCTACGTCTTCGACGTCGAGTCGGTGAAGCCGTTCCTGTTCGTCGCGATGCCAGGCGGGCTGGTGATGCTGCTGGCCGAGCGGTGGCTGTGGCGGCAGTGGCTCCTGATCAAGCGGCGGGCGGGCGAGCTGAGCGCGACCGTCCTCCTCATCGGCTCTGCGCCGTCGGTGCGCCAGGTCGCCACCGAGCTTGCGCGGACGCCCGCTGCGGGCTACCGGGTGGTGGGCGCCTGCATCCCGGGCGGCAGGGTCGGAGAGGAGGTGGCGGGCACGGGGATCCCCGTGATGGGAGGTGCCGACGCCGTCGAGGAGATCGCGTCAGGCACCGGTGCGGACACGGTCATCATCACCAGTGCCGACGTCCTGGCGCCTGACAAGGTGCAGGAGATCTCCTGGGGCCTGGAGCCTGCCACGCAGCGGTTGGTGCTGGCGCCGAGCCTCGTGGGAGTCGCGGGCACGCGGATCCACACCCGTGCGATCGCAGGCATGCCGTTGCTGCATGTCGAGACGCCGCAGCTGTCGCCCGCCGACCGTGTCACGAAGCGGGCGTTCGACGTGGCGGCGTCGGCGGCGCTGGTGCTCGTCGCCTCACCGTTGCTGCTGGGGCTGGCGCTTGCGGTGAGGCTCACAAGTCCTGGGCCCGTGCTGTACCGCTCTCAACGGATCGGCCTGCGCGGTGAGCCGTTCCCGATGCTGAAGTTCCGGTCGATGCGGGTGGGCGCGGACCTGGAGCTCGCGGACCTGCTGCGCGAGCAGGGGACGTCGGAGACACCGCTGTTCAAGGTGCACGACGACCCGCGGATCACGCCGCTCGGACGGTTCATGCGGAAGTACTCGCTGGACGAGCTTCCGCAGCTGCTCAACGTCGTGGCGGGCTCGATGAGCCTCGTCGGGCCGCGACCCCAGATCGCCGCGGAGGTGGCGATGTACTCGGACTCGGCTCGCCGCCGGCTGCTCACGCGGCCCGGCCTGACGGGGCTGTGGCAGGTCAGCGGCAGGTCCTCCCTCGGATGGGACGATGCGGTGCGCCTCGACCTCTTCTATGTGGAGAACTGGTCGCTGCTCGGCGACGTCGGGATCCTGGCCCGCACGGTCAAGGCGGTCGTGCTGCCAGGGGAGACGGCGCACTAGGGACCTCCCGCGCACGGGTCCACGTGCACACCGCGGAGTTAACCTACTTGTTACCTTGGCGCATTCTGGCCCACATCTCCCGTGGTTAGTGTGAGAAATGTCACAACGGGAGCGGTGGCTCCGTTCCCGGACGGGCCGACCGGGGGGTCGGCCGCGAGGGGCGCATCGTACCGCACGATCTCGGGTGACCAGGAGTGCTGCGAGGGGCGGACACCATGGCATTGACATCATCGGACACACGGATCGGCCTGCGGCTGTTCGGCGGCGCGGGGCTGGTCGTCGGCTATGCCGCGTTCGGCATGCCTGCGGTCCTCACGTCGACCTGGGGAGTGATCGGGCGGTCGGCCGCCACGGGCGCCCACAGCGACGGCTTCGCGATCTTCATGATCTGGCTGGGGCTAGGGGTCGTGGGTCTCGGCGCGGCGGTCGCCGCGCTGCTGATCGCGGCACGGCGCCAGCACGCGGCCCGCACGCCTGGCCGGGTGCAGGCGAGCCCTGCCGGTCTGCGCTCACCGTCGGCATCGCCGCGCGAGGCAGCCGCGCACTGAGTGCGCGGGCTCGCGCGCAAGCGTGCCTCCGGAGGCGATCTTCGAGGACCAGCATCACCCCGAGCGTCGCACCCGTCGAGCAGCACGGCCGGCCCGCCCGGGAACAATCCCTCTGCTTCCCGGGCGGGTCGCGCTGCCTTCCCCGAGGCACTCAGGACCTCGCCCGGCGCATGACCGATAGCATCGGGCTGTGAGCGACGTCAGCACGGGCTACACCGAGTCCGACAAGGAACGGCTGGTACCTGAGCCCGCGAAGACCGCGAACCGCACGTCGTTCGCCCGCGATCGCGCACGCATCGTCCATTCGAGCGCCCTGCGACGGCTCGGTGCGAAGACCCAGATCCTGGGCGCAGGCAGCGGCGACTTCGTGCGCACCAGGCTCACCCACTCGCTCGAGGTGGCGCAGGTGGGCCGTGAGCTCGGCAAGGCGCTGGGATGCGATCCCGACGTCGTGGACGCCGCGTGCCTCGCGCACGACCTCGGCCACCCGCCCTTCGGCCACAACGGCGAGCGGGCGCTGGACGAGGCGATCCGCCACGCCGGCGGCTTCGAGGGCAACGCCCAGACGCTCAGGGTCCTCACCCGGCTCGAGCCGAAGACCATCCACCCGGAGACGGGGGAGAGCATCGGGCTCAACCTGACCCGTGCCGTGCTCGATGCGACGGTGAAGTATCCGTGGGGCGAGCAGGAGCTTCGGCTCGACGCGCACGGCCGACCCATCCGCAAGTTCAACGTCTACGAGGACGATCGGCCGGTCTACGACTGGCTGCGCGGCAACGCGCCGGAGCGCCAGCCCAGCTTCGAGGCACAGGTGATGGACCTCGCGGACGACATCTCGTACTCGGTGCACGACGTCGAGGACTCCGTGGTCCACAACGGTGTCTCGCTGTCGGTGATGCGGGACCCGGGCGTCGCCAGGGAGGTCGCCGCGCGCGCCCGCGAGTGGTACGGCTGGGAGGACGAGCAGAGCCTGCTCGACGCGCTCGACCGGCTGCGCGCGTCCGGATGGTGGGCGGACGAGTACGACGGTTCCCGGCGTGCGCTCGCGGCGCTCAAGGACATGACCAGCCAGCTGATCGGGCGCATGTGCGACGCGACGATCGCGGCTACCCGTGCAGCGCACGGCGACGGGCCGCTCACCAGGTACAACGCCCGGCTGGTGCTGCCGTCGCAGACCCATGCGGAGATCGTGCTGCTGAAGGGCATCGCCGTGCACTTCCTGATGGCGCCTCGTGAGGCGTCTCCGTCCTATGCGAAGCAGAGGCGCGTCCTCAAGCAGCTGGTGTCGGCCCTCGCCGACCGGGGTCCAGAGGCGTTCGAGCCGCAGTTCGGCGCGGACTACAGCGCCGCGTCCGACGATGCGGGAAGGCTCCGCGCCGCGGTGGACCAGGTCGCCTCGCTCACCGACAAGTCGGCGTACGACTGGCATCACCGTTTCGTGGTGAGCCCCCGCCGCTCGCGCGGCGAGCGCTGAGCGACGCGACGGCTCTCAGGGGGCGGCGGGCCCGGCGATCGGCTCGACCCGGCGGGCTCGCACGAGCGTGACGAGCGCGGCGAGCGGAAGCAGCAGCGGCACCCATCCGTAGGCCGAGCCGAAGCCGGTCCACACCGTCTCGTCCGGCCACCATGACGACTCGAGGAAGCCGAGCGCGCCGACGATCAGCACGCCGATCAGCTCGACGGCCGAGCCGATCAGCGCGATGCGGCGCCAGCCGCGCCACAGCGCGACGGCGATGACCCCGTAGAGCACCGCGGACACCGCGGAGATCGAGTAGGGCAGCGGAGCCTCCGCGAACTTGGTGGCGATCTGGTACGACGCGCGGCCCGTCGCAGCCAGGCACAGCACGGCGTACACGGCGATCAGGCTGATGCGGGCGACGGGGTTCATGACGCGGCGCTCGGGGGTCACGCTGCCTCCAGGATCATGTCGAGGCGCCACGCGACCACGGCGATCGCGAGCCCGATCACCACCGCGGCGATGGCGTCGAGCCGGACGATCTGGTCGGGGCGCAGCACAGGGCGGTCGGGGTCGACGGGCTCGCCGGGTGCGGGCGGCTCGCCGAGCCGTCCGATGCCGAGCAGGGGCAGGAGCGCCACGGAGGCGAGCAGGTAGCCGACCGTGATCACGATCCCTGCCGGCACGCCGTTCACGAGCGCGGCGATCACGCCGATCGCCTGGATCGCGGTCGCCACCCACGCGACGCTCACCACCACCTTGAGGACGCGATGCGCGCCGCTGGCAAGAAGGGTCACGACGCCGACCGCCACGAGCACGGCCGCGACGATCAGCACCGTCGGGTAGACGATGCCGGAGTACAGCTCCATCAGGCCTGAGGCGCCTGCTGCACGCGCATGGCGAGGCGCGCGGCCTCCTCGCCGTCGATGGAGAGGACCCACGAGAACATGCCCGGCTCGGTGAAGCGCAGGCCGTCGAACGGGAAGGCGAACGGGGCCACCTGCTCGTCGCCGTCGACGAGCTGGACCGGGCGGCCGAGCGTGAACTCACCGCCGACTCCGTGCACGGGCACGGGCTTGCCGTCCTCGCCCATGCGCAGGCCGATCGCGTGGTCCTTGCCGTCCTCGGTCACCAGCTTGACCTCGAACCTGTGCGGCTCGTTCGTCGCGGTGAACGGCACGTGGACCGTCGCGGCGAGCGTGAGGCGGCGGTGGACCGCGGGGAAGCTGCGGACGTTGATGACGTTCCAGCCGGCGCCCAGGGCGTAGATCTTGCCCTGCACGACCTCGGCGGAGTCGCACAGGAAGGCGTTGACGCGCACGGGGGTGTCCTTTCGTCGGTGACCGCGCTCAAGCCTACCCATCCCTGCGGGTGGTGCACGGCTGCGGTGCGGTGCGGCGGCGCGGACGGGTGCCCGCGGCGCCGGTATCGTGAGCCACGTGGCGGGCACTATCAACAGGGACGACATCGCAGTGGTCCGTGAACGCGCGCCCATCGAGGACATCGTCGGGCAGCACGTCGCGCTGAAGCCCGCCGGCGTCGGCTCCCTCAAGGGGTTGTGCCCGTTCCACGACGAGCGCAGCCCGTCGTTCCATGTGCGCCCGCAGGCCGGGCGCTGGCACTGCTTCGGGTGCGGCGAGGGCGGTGACGTCATCGAGTTCGTGATGCGCATGGACGGGCTCTCGTTCGTGGATGCGGTCGAGTATCTGGCGGAACGCGCCGGCGTGACGCTGCGGTACGAGGCGGGCGGCGCCCCTCGCAAGGAAGGCACGCAGGGGCAGCGCAAGCGCCTGCTCGATGCGCACCGGGTGGCCGCGGAGTTCTTCGTGGCGCAGCTGGGCTCGCCGGAGGCGAAGGTCGGACGCGACTTCCTGACGGAGCGCGGCTTCGGGCGGGAGGCTGCGGCGCAGTTCGGCGTCGGCTACGCCCCCCAAGGCTGGCAGGCGCTCACGGAGCACCTGCGGCGCAACGGCTTCACCGAGGCGGAGCTGCGTCTGTCGGGCCTGGTGTCCGAGGGTGCGCGCCGCATCTACGACCGCTTCCGCGGTCGCTTGGTGTGGCCGATCAGGGAGGTCACGGGCGACGTCATCGGCTTCGGCGCCCGCCGCCTCTACGACGACGACCAGGGACCCAAGTACCTCAACACCCCTGAGACTCCGCTCTACAAGAAGGCGCAGGTGCTGTACGGCCTGGACCTCGCCAAGGGCGCGATCCGCTCCGACCGCACCGTCGTGGTGGTCGAGGGCTACACGGACGTGATGGCCTGCCATCTGGCGGGCGTCACGAACGCGGTCGCGACCTGCGGCACCGCGTTCGGCGAGGAGCACGTCAAGGTGGTGCGGCGCCTCATGGGAGACACGGGTGGCGCGCAGCTGAAGGTCGGCTCGACCGGCTCCAAGGTGATCTTCACCTTCGACGGCGATGAGGCGGGTCAGAACGCGGCGCTCAAGGCGTTCTCGCTCGACCAGCAGTTCCTGGCGCAGACGTTCGTGGCGGTGGACGCCCAGGGTCAGGATCCGTGCGAGATCCGTCAGCATCGGGGGGACGACGCGGTCCGCGCGCTGATGGAGGCCCGGATCCCGCTCTTCGAGTTCGTGATCCGCACCACGCTCGCGAGCCACGACCTGAACACCGCCGAGGGCAGGGTGGCGGCGCTGCGTGCGTCGGCGCCGGTCGTCGCGGGCATCCGCGACCGCGTGCTGCAGCCCGAGTACGCACGGCGGCTCGCGGGCTGGCTGGGAATGGACGTCCAGGCGGTGCGCGACTCGGTCGGTCAGGCGGCGAGGTCAGGTGCTGGGCGCGCGGCTCCGGCGCCGTCGAGGCAGGCGCCGCCGCGCCAGGGGAGCGCCGCCGGGCGCGGCACCGCCCAGCAGCCGTCCCAGTCCGGGTACGACGACGGGCCGCCGCCCATGGACCCCGAGACGGGCGCGGTCATGCAGGTGGTGGCCGGGCCGGCACGGCCTCAGCGGCGCGATCCCGTGGTGCGCATGGAGGCGCTGTCGCTCGGCGTGCTCCTGCAGCTCGGGGGTGCGATCTCGCGCAGCTCGGTGGCGATGAGCGTCTATGCCGACCTGGCGGGGGACGCGTTCACGGTGCCGCAGTACCGAGCGGTCTTCGAGGCGATCATGGCGGCGGGAGGTCCTTCCGCGTCACCGGACTGGGTGGACGCGGTGGTCGAGCAGGCGGGCCCGACGCTCGCCGCGACCATCTCCGAGCTCGCCGTGACACCGCTGCCGCACGACGGCGGCGACGACGGCCCTTACGCCGCCTCGGTCCTCGCGCGCCTGCTCGACCTGGTGCTCACCCGGCGGATCGCGGACCTGCGAGGCGCGATGCAGCGCGCCGGCGAGGGCACCGACGCGGCGCACGAGGCCTTCGCGGGCCTGATCGCGCTCGAGGCCCGCCGACGGGCGCTTCGCGACGAGTGACCCGGGCCCGTCTGGACGCATCGTCCACGATTCGGCACCGTTTTGGACACGATTCGGTGAAGGCCAGGTAACCGTCACGTTAATTCTGGGCTGGTCTGTCCGAATCCGACTCTCCGTCGGTTAGCGTCGAAGGGTCGCCCAGCGACTGCCGCTGCCCGGGGGGGTTGCGAGCATTTCGATGAGATGCAGAGGTAGAAAAGTGATCCAGTTCCCCAAGCGCTACGCGTTGCCGGCCCTTGTCGGCGCGTCCGCGCTGCTCCTTGCCGCGTGCTCCTCGAGCGGCGACGCAGAGTCCTCGGACTCCGCGACCGCGACCATGTCGGCTGACGCGGGCTCGGACCTCCCTGACACGCTGACCCTCGCGCTCGTGCCGTCCGACGACGTCAACCAGATCACCACCGACGGCGAGGCGCTCGCGACCGTGCTGTCCGACCAGCTCGGCGTGGACGTGAAGGTGTTCGTGCCCGACAGCTACAACGCCGTCGTCGTCGCCCTTCAGACCGGTCAGGCCGACATCGGCTTCCTCGGCCCGATCGCGATGTGGCAGGCGCACGAGGAGGCGAACGCCTCGATCGTGCTGCAGTCCGTCCGCTACGGCTCCTCGGAGTACGTCGGCCAGTGGCTCACCAACGACCCCGACACCTACTGCCTCGACGACGTCACCACGGAGACGGACGACTCGGGCGTCGAGTACTCGTACTGCAACGGCGCGACCGGCGGCTCGGGCCCCGCAGGCGCCGACGCGCTCGCGCTCATCCCTGAGGACGCCTCGATCTCGTGGGTCGACGCGACCTCCGCCTCGGGCTACTACTTCCCGGCCACGCAGCTCGCGGGCATCCTCGGCATCGACGACCCGTCGTCCGCGTTCCCGAACGGCTTCTTCGCGGGTGGGCACCCGCAGTCGGTCCAGGCCGTGTACGACGGCAGCGCCAGCATCGGCGTGTCGTACAACGATGCGCGCTCGAACCTCGCGGAGGAGTTCCCGGACGTCGGCACCAAGGTCGTGGTGTTCGCGTACACCGAGAACATCCCGAACGACGGCGTCGTGGTCTCCGGCGACCTCAGCCAGTCCGCCCAGGACGAGATCACCCAGGCGCTGCTCGACGTGGCCGCCACCGACGACGGCGCGGCCGCGCTGAGCGCCGTGTACGACATCGACGGGCTCGAGGCCGCGAACCAGGACGCGTTCTCCGGCATCGTGGCGTCGACCTACGCCAACTTCGGCTGAGAGGCCGCGTAGGCAGTCGAGTTCCGTCAAGGACACCCGCACCGGCGGTCGGCCGTATGGCTGGCCGCCGGTGCCATTCCCCTGGTAGGCAGAGAACATGATCGAGCTCAAGGGCGTCACCGTCCGCTATCCCAACGGCGTGGTCGGCCTCGACGACGTCTCCCTCACGATCCCCGACGGTCAGTTCGTGGTGGTCGTCGGTCTGTCAGGAGCAGGCAAGTCGACCCTGATCAGGACGATCAACGGACTGGTGCCGGTCACCGAGGGCAGCCTGGTCGTCAACGGCGTCGAGGTCGCAGGCGCGTCGAACCGCAAGCTGCGCGAGGTGCGCTCCGGCATCGGGATGATCTTCCAGTCCTTCAACCTCGTGAAGCGCACCTCCGTGATGAACAACGTGATGATCGGCCAGATGCACGACATCCCCCTGTGGAGGTCGTTCCTCGGCGCGTGGAGCGCGGAGGAGAAGGAGATCGCGTACCAGTCGCTCGAGCGCGTGGGCATCGTCGAGAAGGCGTGGACCAGGGCGTCGCAGCTCTCCGGCGGTCAGCAGCAGCGCGTGGCGATCGCGCGCGCGCTCGCCCAGGATCCGCAGGTGATGCTGGCCGACGAGCCCGTAGCCTCGCTCGACCCGCCCACCGCGCAGATGGTCATGAAGGACCTGCAGCGGATCAACCGCGACCTCAGCATCACGACTCTCGTGAACCTGCACTTCCTCGACCTCGCCCGACAGTTCGGCGACCGGGTCATCGGCATGCGTGGGGGAAAGGTCGTCTTCGACGGCACCGGCGTCGAGGCGGACGACAAGGTGTTCGAGGACATCTACGGACGCTCCCTCACCGCCGACGACGTGCTCCCGGGGCAGGCATGACGGTCGCGTCCGCGGTCCCCACCGCGGCGGTGCGACCACGGAAGCCCGCTCCGAGCCGTGGCCTCATCGTCGGGCTCGTCGTCGCGGTCCTCATCACGGCCTGGGCCGCATGGCAGATCGACTTCACGCTTGCGCCGCTGTTCACCGACTTCGCGAACGGCTGGGTGGTGGTCGAGCAGTTCCTGCACCCGCACTGGTCGTTCCTCACTGATTCGTGGGACGCATGGGTCGAGACCGTGTCGATCGCGATCATCGCCAGCTTCTTCGGGGTCGGGCTGGGGCTCGTGCTCGCGTACATGGCGTCGTCCGTCACGAACCGTGACGCCCGGCTGTACCGCGCCACCAAGTGGTTCCTGTCCGTGCTCCGGTCGCTGCCCGACGTCGCCTACGTGCTGATCTTCGTCGCGATCGTCGGCGTCGGATCGCTCGCCGGCATGCTCGCCCTGTTCGTGTTCAACATCGGCATCGCCGCCAAGCTGACGTCGGAGACGATCGACGCGGTCGACCCAGGTCCGCTCGAGGCGGCAGACGCATCCGGTGCAGGCACGTTCTCGCGTGCGCGGTGGGCCGTGCAGCCCCAGATCCTCCCTAACTTCCTCTCGTACGCGCTCTACGTGTTCGAGCTCAACATCCGCGCGTCGGTCGTCATCGGCTATGCCGGCGGTGGAGGCATCGGGCACCTGATCCAGGTGCAGTTCGCACGCTTCAACTACGAGAACGTGTCCGCCCTGGTGATCAGCATGTTCCTGGTGGTGCTCGTGATCGACCAGCTCTCGCAGTACCTGCGAAGGAGGCTCGTATGAGCACCGAGGCCACGACGCGTCCTCGCGTCGTCCGTCCCGCGGAGCCGAGCAAGATCCGCGCCACCGTCGGCGCGATCGTGCTGGTGCTCGTCGTGATCGCTGCCGGCCGCTTCTCCAACGCGGCATGGGGCAACCTGTCCGACCTGCTGACCGACGGGTGGAAGTACTTCTACCTGATGGTCAAGGGCGTGATGCAGAACCCGTTCTCGGATCCGTACAGCGGGTACTGGACCGAGGCGGTGAAGGGGATGCTCGAGTCGATCTCCATGGCGTGGATCGGCACCATGATCGGCGCGGTGCTCTCCGTGCCGCTCGGATTCCTCGCCGCCCGCAACGTTGCGCACCCTGTGGTCGTGCAGGTCACGCGCGTGTTCCTCAACATCGTGCGCACCATCCCCGAGCTGATCTTCGCGATCATCCTGCTGCTGCCCATCTTCGGCTTCGGCCCCAACGCGGGCGCGCTCGCGCTCGGCGTCGGCGCCATCGGCACGCTCGGCAAGCTGACCGCGGAGGCGCTCGAGGGCATCGACCCGGGGCCGGTGGAGGCTGCCCGCGCAGCGGGCGCATCGCACGGCGCGATCCTGCGTTGGACCTACTGGTCCCAGGTGCTGCCTGAGGTGCTCGCGTTCTGGCTCTACCGCTTCGAGATCAACATCCGCGCGTCCGCCATCCTGGGCGTCATCGGCGCGGGGGGCATCGGCGCGGTGCTGAACCAGGCGTTCCGGTATCGCGAGTGGGACTACATCGGCATCCTGCTGTTCGTGATCATCGTGGTGACCGTGCTCGTCGACACGATCTCCGGGGCGGTGCGTCACCGCATCATCGCGGGCACGGGAGTCACCGACAGGGACATCGTCACCGAACCCGTGGGGCTCTGAGATCCGAGCGGGAGTGATCGGCTGCACCGTTGGCTGCACGCAGGCGCGTGATTGCTTGGAATATCGGCGTTCCGCGGGTGGGCCAGGCGGGACTTGAACCCGCGACCGATGGATTATGAGTCCACTGCTCTAACCGGCTGAGCTACTGGCCCGTGGCGTGCGTCCGCGCGCGCCGCACACAGCCTAGCCGGAGCGCCTCCCGGAGCAGGTCACCGCGGCGTACGCGTCCCCGGCGTCACGCCTGCGCAGGGGAGGCGCAGGTGGTTCTTTCCGGCCTCAGGATCGTGTAGAGTCTTACCGCGCGATCCTCCGTAGCTCAATTGGCAGAGCAGCCGACTGTTAATCGGCAGGTTACTGGTTCGAGTCCAGTCGGGGGAGCGAAACGGGAAGGCCTCCCACCCGCGGAAACGCAGGTGGGAGGCCTTTTCGCTGCCCCGCGGGTCAGACCTGAGCGTGCTCGTCGTCGCGCTGGTGGCGGTGCTCCGGCAGGACGTGGAAGGCGAGCCAGGCCGCGATCGAGATCGCCGCGAACCCTGCCACGATCAGCACCCACATCAGCACCGGCTGCTGCGACTGGTCCCACGTCTCGCCCAGCGGCACGGCGATGAACACGAAGGCCGCCGCGGCCACGAAGTAGCTGGCCGCCCAGATCCGCTGATCCCAGTCGTGGAGCGCCTTGCCTTCCAGATAGTCGAACGGCAGCAGGCCCACGAGCAGGATCGTCAGGGCCTCGAGCGCGGTCGCCGCGAGCGTGTCCTCGGTGAGGCCCACCACGAAGTTGGTGTCATGCCCCAGGAACGTCTCGACGGCGGACAGGCCCAGCCAGGAGACGATGCCGAGTCCCAGGATGGTCGCAGCGCCGAACAGTGCGATACGTCCCTCGGCCTCCTTGGACTGCACCCGCGCCAGCGTGATGCCGACGACCAGACCGAACAGCAGGCTCGGCTCGATGTGCAGCCAGCGCGAGACGAGCACCGACACGGCGGCGATGATCATGCCGCCGGGCAGGGGGGACATCACGCCGTTGACGTCGAAGCGTCTGGCGGCGTACCCGAGCTTGAGCACGTTCACGACCACGTTGATCGCGTAGAGCGACAGGTACAGCGCCAGGAACGTGCGGATGGACCAGGCGTTGAATCCGAACTGGGGTTCGGAGAAGCCCAGGATGACGGCGCTCAGCGCCACTGAGACGGCGCTTCCGGCCCACGGGTTGTCGAGCCTGCTCGGCACGAACCTCCGCAGGCTGCGGGTGCGGCGACGCACTGGGGTGAGCCATCCGAACGCTCGGCCGTAGTTCTCGGTGAGGGTGTTCTGCAGCAGCTCGGCGGGCAGTGCCGCGAGCAGCACGAACGCGGCTGCCAGACCGCCCGCTGCGGCCACGGTCAACGGGGTGACGGTGAGGTCGCTCCAGGTGCGCAGCACGTCCGACAGGCGGTGGACCGTCAGCTCCGGCGGCACCGGCGTCAAGGTGACGGCAGGAGCGGGACCCTCGGCGAGCACGATGGTCTCCGTCTTCGCCGGCGCCACGATCACCGGCAGCGACGAGACCGAGGCGGAGATGCCGTCGGCCCTGAGCGTCGCGACCAGGTCATGCGCGCCCGCCTCCGTCGTGACCGGGAGCGTGAAGGGCGCGACCAGGCTGCCGGTGCCGTCGACCGTGGCCGAGACCAGGGAGACAGGCGTCGAGTGGATCTCCACGTCGACCTGAGCACCTTCGGGGAGCCCGGACGCGACGACGGACAGGTGCTCACCTGGCACGAGCGGGCGTCCGCCGATGTCGTTGCCGTCGGCGTCCACGATCGAGAACGACCATTCGATGGTAGGAGGCACCACCACCGCGGCATGGGTGGCGCGCGGGGTGCTCCTCGGCGTGGTGGTGCTCGTCGCCTGCGGGGCCGCAGCGGCGGCCGGAACCGCTGCGGGAGCGGCGGGCGGCGTGGTGGCCCGCGGCGCGGGTGCGGTGGTCTTCACCTCGGACTTGGGGGTGGACACCTCGCCCGTCTGCTCCGGCGTCTGGTCCACGACCGGGGGTGTCGTCTCGACCACGGGAGGCGTCGTCTCGATCACCGGCGGCGTGGCCGCGGGCAGGGCGACGATCAGCTGGCATGAGGTGGTCTCGACGGTCTTGCCGTTGCCAAGGTGATGGTCGAGCGTGACCTTGTACGTGCCGGACGCCAGGGGTGTGGCGAACGTGCAGCTCCATCCACCGTTGCCGGAGCTGGTCGCCGTGCAGCTCCTGCCGGTCATGTCATCGCCGGAGCTCGACGTGCCGGACACGACAAGGGTCAGCGTCGAGTCGCCGCCGGGGAAGCCGACGCCGGTGAGCGTGGGCGTCGCGGTGGTCACGGTGATGGGGCCGTGCGCCTTGAAGCGCGGAGCGGCGGAGGCCGCCTGCCCGGTATCGTCGGCCACCTTCGACTGTCCGGGAGGACTGCCGGGCGCATCGGCGCGGGCGACCGGGCTGGTGAGCACGGTGAGCGCGAATCCGAGCGCGAGCGTGAAGATCGCTGTCAGCGTCGCCGCGGCGATCGCGACGTTCCCCCTTCGACGCCAAAGTCGTGCAGGCGCCATCAGAGCCTCCCTCAGCGGGGTCTCGCGCGCCACCCGGGTGTGGACGCGACCGAGCTCCCTCTCTGAGCACAATAATGTGACGCATCTCACATTGCCACAGGAAAAGCGGAAGTTTACCTCCGCGTAATACTTCGAGTGTCCCGTCCGCCCGGTGCTAGCGTCGACGCGTGACGCAGTTCCACTTCGACGCCGACCTCTACCTCTGGGAATCCAGGCGAGAGACCTGGGTCTTCGCCGACCTTCCGCACGATGTCGCGGACGTGATCGAGGACGCCCAGACCGGACCCCGCCGAGGCTTCGGAGCGGTCAGGGTCGAGGTCACGCTCGGGACGACGACCTGGCGCACGAGCATCTTCCCCTCCAAGGGCCGCGGCACGTACATCCTTCCCGTCAAGCGTGCGGTGCTCGACGCCGAAGGCGTCGTGCCGACCGCTCGCGTCGCGCTCAGCCTCCACACCGTCTGAGCGGCCTCCAGGTCGTGCGACGAGGCGACGGCGGGCGACCACGCGCCTACGCTTGGTTGCGACGGGATGTCCCGCATCCCCCCGAGCTGAGGCGGTGGGAACCATGAGCGAGTCGACGGCGCCTGCGGCGGTCGAAGCCCCCACGGGCGCACGAGGTGCGTGGCGCGCGACCAGCGTGGGCATCCCGATCCACGCGCTGCTCGCCCTGACGTGGGGCCCGCTCGGCGCATGGGCCTACGGCGCGCTCATCGACGGGGCCGGCGACGGCGACCTGCAGGTGCTCACAGGGGTGGCGCTCGCACTGGTCCACCTGGTGATCCTGGTCGTGGGCATCGCGCTCGTGTCGCACACGCTCGGGCGCGTGGTCGCCACCGCGACCGCCCACCGCAGCCGCGTCACCGGGGTGGCGTCCTTCGCGGTGCTCGGCGGGCTGCTGGCGCTCGTGCCCTCGCCGCTGTTCCTCATCGACCAGCCGCACGCCGGCGCGGCGCTCGTGCTCGTGCTCGTGGGCCTGGTGCTGCCCTGCGCCATGACCGCCGGCGCGACCCGGCTCGTGCTTCCGGCCATGTCGACCGGGCGACGCCCCGCCATCGCGGCAGCGCTCGCCGCCGTCGCGCTCGTCGCTGCCGGCGTCTTCGCGGCGGTGGTGCTCTTCGGGTGGCCACTGTGACCGTGTCCCCGCGCTGACCGGGCCTCAGGGCTCGCGAAGGCCCCTGATGACCTCAGGGACGGCGGCGGCGACGTCCATCGCGGTGATCGGACCGCCGCGCCCGGTGGGGGCGAGCGGGTCGTCGCCCGCGGCGGCGGCGGCCGCTCGCGCGTGCACCCACGCCGCGCAGGCGCCTGCGTCAGCCGCGTCCAATCCTGAGGCGAGCAGCGCCCCGGCGATCCCTGCGAGCACGTCTCCCGCGCCGGCCGTCGCGAGCCACGGCGTCGCCACCGGCAGCTCGCGCACCGAGCCGCCCGGGGAGGCGATGAGCGTGCGGGAGCCCTTCAGCAGCACGGTGGCACGCGTGATCTCCGCGAGCAGCCGCGCGTGCCCTGCGCGATCGTGACGCACGTCGGCGGCCGTCACGTCGTGGCGGATGGCGCCCAGCGCGCGCACGAGCTCACCCTCGTGAGGCGTCATCAGCACGCGGTCAGGAGGCGTGCGGCGCGAACCCGAGTGGCGAGCCCGAGCGCAGTCCTCGAGCGCCCCAGCATCTACCACGCACGGCACGCCGCTCGCGAGCACGGCCCCGATCACGGCCTCCTGGCCCGCGTCGTCCGCCACGCCCGAGCCGACGGTCCACGCCTGCGCGCGCGGCAGCCGGTCCACCGCGTCGGCGTCCGCGTGGACGACCGTCTCCGGGCGTGTCGCCAGCACCAGGTCCTGGGCGCGCCGCGGACCGACGTAGCGCACCATCCCCGCGCCGGCGCGTGCGGCTCCTGACACGCACAGCACGGCCGCGCCCGGATACGCGTCCGAGCCCGCCACGACGCCGACGACGCCACGCGAGTACTTGTCGTCCTCCGCCAGCGGGCGCGGCCACAGCGCGACGACGTCGTCCTCGTCCACCGACGCGCCCATGACCATGAGACCAGCCTGGCACACGCATCGGCGTGGAAGAATGGCGGCATGGCAATGCGAGACATCCGTGTCACCGGCGATCCCGTGCTCCGCACCCCCTGCGAGCCGATCACCGACATCGACGACCGGGTCCGCCAGCTCGTCGAGGACCTGCTGGAGACCGTCGACTACGAGGGCCGGGCCGGCCTCGCGGCGAACCAGATCGGTGTCAGCCTTCGCGCGTTCTCGTGGAACATCGACGGCGACATCGGCTACATCCTCAACCCCGTCATCACCGAGAACTCCGAGGAGATGCAGGAGCTCGGCGAGGAGGGCTGCCTCTCGGTCCCCGGCCTCTGGTACCCGTGCGAACGCCCGGCGTTCGCACGCGCCGAGGGAACGGATCTCGACGGTAGCCTCGTGGTCGTCGAGGGCGAGGAGATCTGGGCCCGCCTCATCAACCACGAGTGCGACCACCTGGACGGCAAGCTGTACCTCGACCGCCTGGACAAGGGCGTGCGTCGCAAGGCGATGAAGGAGCTGCGGGAGTCGCTCGAGGCGTCCTGACACAGGGCTGAGGGCTGCGGGTCTGCGAAGCCCGGCGCGAGCCGGATGGTCAGGCGCTCCTCCATCCCAGGTCCACGCCCACGTCGGCTATCACCACGCGCCCTGCTGCTGCGGCAGCGGGATGCTCGACCAGGCAGTGCTTGGGCGCCGTGAACGTCACGGTGGAGGTCGCGATCACGTGAGGGGCCTCGTCGGCCGATGAGTCGGCCTCGAGACCGCTAGGCAGGTCCACCGCCACGACCGGCGTCGTGCGCGGGATCAGTGCGACCACGCCGGCGACCGGCTCGCGCAACCCCGCGCGGGATCCCAGCCCGACGATGCCGTCGATCACAAGATCCGCGCCCGCGACAAGAAGCGCACCCGACGAGAGCTCCGCCTGGACGCCGCCCGCGCCGCTCAGCCGGGCCGCTCCGCGTTCGTGGAGGCGCTCAGCGCACGGGACGACCCGCACCACCGCTCCTCGCTCCGCGAGCAGCGCACCGGCCAGGAGCGCGTCACCGCCGTTGTTGCCGCTCCCGGCCAGCACGACGACGGCCGCACCCTCCACGCCATCGGGCCTGCTCGCGAGCAGGCGTCCGCACTCGTGCGCGACGGCGGAGGCCGCCCGATCCATGAGCGCGGACTCCGGCGTGGTGAGCATCGTCCAGTCCTCGGCGTCCCGCATCTGCCCCGCGGTCATCGGCTCGTCCGTCGTCGCCATGCTGTCCAGGGTGGCACAACGGCACGCGAACACACCCTCGTCCGGCCGGTGTGCTGGCATTTTGGCCCACCTTGGGGCACCATAGAGGCACACCCGGCTCAGCGGGCCGCCTTCGAGGTCGTAGGGGAAGACGCACCTCAGAGGAAGGAAGGGTCATGGCTGCCATCACCCGTGGTGTTCTTTTCGTGCACTCCGCTACTCGCGCGATGTGCCCGCACATCGAGTGGGCCGCGCAAGGAGTGCTGGGCTCGCGCGCCCACTTCGAATGGACCGACCAGCCTGCCGGCAACCGCATGTTCCGCGCCGAGGTGGCGTGGCAGGGACGCCCCGGCACGGGTGCGACGCTCGCGTCGGCGCTGCGTGGCTGGGAGCACGTCCGCTACGAGGTGACCGAGGATCCGTCGTTCGGCTGCGATGGCGGACGCTGGATGCACACGCCGTCGCTCGGCATCTTCCACGCGGTCACGGACGTGCACGGCAACATCGTGGTACCCGAGGACCGCATCCGGTCCGTGCTCGAGGCAGGCGCTTCCGCCGCCGAGCTGTCACGAGCCATGAACCTCGCGCTCGGCACCGCATGGGACGAGGAGCTCGAGCCGTTCCGCTATGCGGGCCACGGTGCCCCCGTGCGTTGGCTGCACCGCGTCGGGTAGCCCATGGAGCTCTCCCGGGACGACGCGCTTCTCCTGCAGGCCATGGAGGAGGCGATGTGGCGACCCGAGACACGATTCGACAGGGCCTACATGGAGGCCGTGCTCGCGCCTGGATTCACCGAGGTGGGGCAGTCGGGCCGGGTCTACACGCGTGACGAATCGATCGATGCGCCGTACCAGGAGATCGACGTGGTGCTCCCGCTCACCGGATTCCGTGTCGAGGCCGTCTGCGCGCACGGCGCTCTGGTGCTCTACACCTCGATGCCTCAGCACGGCACTCGCGGTGCAGCGCATCGCAGCTCGATCTGGACCCTGACGGATCGATGGCGCCTCAGGTATCACCAGGCGACCGCTGTCGACCTCTAGGGCTGAGGCGCCCCACCAGTACGAACCACTATGCAGGTCGACACGCCGGTGGGGGAGCATCGTGGCGTCGATCTCCGGCGTGTTGCCGTCCCGATTGGTTCGCACTGTCGGGGGAGGGGACGACGAAGGGCCGAGCTCTCGAGGAGCCCGGCCCTTTCGCACGTGGTGAGCGGTGTCAGATGCTGGCGAACACCAGCGCCACGTTGTGGCCGCCGAATCCGAACGAGTTGTTGATCGCGGCGATCTGGCCCTCGGCGGGGAGCGCGCGCGGCACATCGCGCACCAGGTCGACCTGCAGCTCCGGATCGGGCTGCGTGACGTTGATCGTGGGAGGCGCGGTGCGCGTCTCCAGAGCCTTGACGGTGAAGACGGACTCGAGCGCGCCGGCGCCGCCCAGCAGGTGGCCCGTCATGGACTTCGTGGCGGACAGCGCCACCGAGTCCGCGTGCGAGCCGAGCAGGGTGCGGATGCCGCGCGCCTCGATCATGTCGCCCACCGGGGTGGAGGTGGCGTGCGCGTTGACGTGCACCACGTCGGCCGTCGTGAGACCCGCGTCCTGCAGCGCCAGCTCCATCGCGCGGGTCTGGCCGGCGCCGGTCGGCTCAGGCGCCGCGATGTGGTGACCGTCGGCGGTCATGCCCCGCCCGAGCAGGCGGGCGTAGATGCGAGCGCCGCGCGCCTTCGCGTGGCTCTCGGATTCGAGGATCACCACGCCGGCCCCTTCGCCCAGGACGAAGCCGTCGCGCGTCACGTCGTACGGACGGGAGGCGCCGGCAGGGTCGTCATTGCGCTTGGAGAGCGCCTGCATGGCGGCGAACGCCGAGATCGGCAGCGGGTGGATCGCCGCCTCGGTGCCGCCCGCGATCACCACGTCGGCCCGGCCGGACTCGATCATCTCGAGGCCCATGCCGATCGCCTCGGCGCCGGAGGCGCATGCGGAGACCGGGGAGTGCGCACCGGCACGAGCCTTGAACTCGAGCGACACGTACGCGGTGGGGGAGTTCGGCATCAGCATGGGCACGGTGAGGGGCAGGACGCGCGACGCGCCCCGCTCCTTCACCGTGTCCCATGCCGAGAGCAGCGTCCAGACCCCGCCGATGCCCGAGGACACGATCGAGCCGAGCCTCTCAGGGTCCACGTCGGGGGAGCCCGCGTCCGCCCACGCCTCGCGCGCTGCCACGATCGCCATCTGGGCGGACGGGTCCATGCGCTTGGTCTCTGGACGTGACAGGACCTCCTCCGGCCGCACCGCGAGCTGTCCAGCGAAGTGGACGGGCACGCCGTACGTCTCAGCCCAGTCGTTGTCGAGCGTGCGGACGCCCGAGCGTCCCGCGAGCGCGGCCTCCCAGGTGCTCGCGACGTCTCCGCCTAGGGGAGAGGTCGTGCCGAGTCCGGTGACGACGACAGTCATGGGTGAGCCTTTCGTGATGCGGGGGCTGGGTGGTGCGTGACGCTGGGTGGTGCTGTGGTCAGTCCTGGGCACCCGTGATGTAGGTGACGGCGTCGCCCACGGTGATGAGGTTCTTGACGTCCTCATCGGGGATGCGGACGTCGAACTTCTCCTCGGCGAGGGTGACGATCGTCATCATCGACAGCGAGTCGATGTCCAGGTCGTCCGTGAAGGACTTCTCAGCGGTGACCTCGGCGGCGTCGATGCCCGTCTCGTCGACGACGATCTCGGCCAGGCCCTCAAGGACCTCGTTCTCAGACAGAGCCATCTTTCTCTCCTTGTTCGTCGGCGCCTCTGCGACGCCGTGCTCGTGGGTGAACCCTGACAAATCTAGTGGTGCGGCTACGGCAGCGCGATGACCTGCGCACCGTAGACCAGACCGGCGCCGAAGCCGATCTGCAGCGCGAGGTCGCCGGACCTTGCATCGCCGTCGCGCAGCACCCGCTCGGTCGCGAGAGGGATCGACGCGGCAGAGGTGTTGCCGGAATCGACGATGTCCTTGGCCACGACGACCTTCTTGGGAAGGCCGATCTGCTTCACCATCTGGTCGATGATGCGCACGTTCGCCTGGTGCGGGATGAAGACGTCGATGTCGTCCGGCGTGAGGCCGGCGGCCTCGATGGCCTCGAGGGCGATCTTGGGCATCTTGAAGGACGCCCACTTGAAGACGCTGGGTCCCTCCTGGCGGAGCGTCGGGAACGGCGTGCCAGGCACGTCGCGGACGTCGAGCCATGAGGACGTCTGGTGGATCAGCTCTGCTCCAGCGCCGTCGGAGCCCCAGATGGTGGGGCCGATGCCGGGCGTGTCAGACGCGCCGACCACGACGGCACCTGCGGCGTCGCCCAGCAGGTAGGAGATGGAACGGTCCGCAGGGTCCACCCAGTCGCTGAGCTTCTCGGCGCCGACGACGAGCACGTTGCGGGCGCTGCCGGAGCGCACGAGCGCGTCGGCCTGGCCGATGCCGTAGCAGTAGCCCGCGCATGCGGCGGAGATGTCGAAGGCGGCGGCGGGGGTGGCGCCGAGCCTGTCGGCGAGGACGGGCGCGCCACCAGGGGTGATGTGCGGGTACGAGATGGTGGACAGGATCACCGCGTCGATGTCGGTGGCCTCGAGCCCAGCCTTCGCGATCGCGTCACGGGAGGCGCGCTCCGACAGGTCGATCACCGACGTGTCCTTGTTCGCGCGCACACGGGTCACGATGCCCGTCATCTTGCGGATCCACTCGTCCGACGAGTTGATCGGCTCGATCAGGTCGTCGTTCGGCACGGCGTTCTCGCCTCGGGCGACTCCGAGTCCGAGGATGCGGGTGTACTCGGGTCCTCGACGGACGTTGAGGGTGGTCACGCGTGTGCCTCCAGGAGCTCTCGTGCGGCAGGCAGATCGTCGGGTGTCTTGAGGGCGACTGCCGACACGCCCTTCATCCCACGCTTGGCGAGCCCGGTGAGGACTCCGCCGGGCGCCACCTCAAGGATGCCCGTCACTCCGAGCTCCAGCATCCGCTCCATGCAAAGATCCCAGCGCACGGGGTTCGCCACCTGCGTGACGAGGCGCGACAGCGCGTCGTCACCTGACGCGACGGGCGCACCGTCGGCGTTGGACAGCAGGGTCGCGCTCGGCTGGTGACGGACCACGTCCTGCGCCGCGGCGGCGAGCGCCTGGACCGCAGGCTCCATGTACGAGGTGTGGAACGCGCCTGCGACCTGAAGCTCGATCACGCGGGCGCGGGCCGGCGGTGCGGCCACGAGCGCCTCGATCGCGGACTTCGCGCCCGCGGCGACCACCTGGCCGCCTCCGTTCGCGTTGGCCGGGGTGAGGCCCAGCTGCGCGAGAAGCGAGGCCACCTCCTCCGCGTCGCCGCCGAGGACCGCCGCCATGGAGGTCGGCTCGGCCGCCGCTGCGGCGTCGGCCATCGCGCGGCCACGTACCGTGACGAGCGACATCGCGTCGGCGTCCGAGAGCACCCCGCTCAGCGCCGCCGCACCGAACTCGCCGACGCTGTGACCCGCGACCAGGCCCGGAGCCGCGCCCGCGAGGGCCTCGCGACCCGTGGCGATCGCCGTGGCGACGAGCAGGGGCTGCGCGATGGCCGTGTCCCTGATGGTGTCCGCGTCCGACGTGGTGCCATGCGCGATGAGGTCCACCTCTGTGGCATCCGACAAAGCATGGAGGGTCTGCGCCACCGACTCGATCTCGAGCCAAGGGGTGAGCATTCCAGGAGTTTGGGCACCCTGACCGGGGCACAGGACAGCAAGCATGCCTCTAGGGTGCCCCACGGGAGCGTCGGCATGGGGCAGGCTCGACGAAGAATCACGCATGAGATTCTGTCGATTTCCTACAAAGACGGAGGCGTGGACTCACGGAGACGCCCCAGCGCCATCGCCGTGCTGAGAACGTGCGCGTCGCGCGTGTGGAGCACATCCCAGCCCGTGATCTCCGCCACCTTCTTGAGGCGGTAGCGCACGGTGTTGGCATGGACGAACATGGTGCGTGCAGTGAGCTCGAGGGAGCGCCCGCAGTCGAGGAACGTGGCGACCGTCTCCTGCAGCGCTCCGCCGGCGCGCTGGATCGGGTCGTACGCGATCGCCAGCAACCGGTCGCGTGCGGCGGCATCGCCGACCAGCACCCGCTCGGGCAGCAGATCGTCCGCGTGCACAGGCCGCGGCGCGAGCGCCCAGGCGGGCGCCGCGGTGGCGCCCGCGATCGCGGCGCGGGTGGCGCGCGCGACCTCCAGGAGCGTGACCGCAGGCGGGCCGAGCACCACAGGACCAGGGCCGAACACGTGCAGGAGCTGCTTCGCCACAGCCTCGTGGGACTCGTCGGTGCGGGCGACCACCACCAGGTCGTCCCCGTGGATGCCCACGAGCGCGTTCCCGGCAGCGCGGCGGATGCTGCGGCGCACCTCGGCCGACTCGACCTCGCCGAGCGCGCTCGCTGTCGTGCCGACCATGACCAGGGTGGGTCCCGGCTTCCACCCGAGCGCTGCGGCACGCGAGGGGATCGCGTCGTCCACCTCGCCGCGGACGAGGGCATCGACGACCAGGGCCTCGATGCGTGCGTCCCACGCGCCGCGGGACTCGGCTGCGCGCGCGTACACCTCTGCGGCGGAGAAGGCGATCTCCCGGGAGTAGCGGAGCACCGCCTCGCGGAGCATCTGCTCCGCGCCTGGCGCGGCGAAGTCGTCGGAGTGCCCCTCGACGACCTTGACGGCGGTGCGCACGATCGCCAGGGCGTGCTGGAGCGAGATGACTCGCGTGAGCTCCGGGGGCGCGGCGGCGAAGACCTCCATCGCGGAGCGCGTGGTCTCGGACCTGTCGGCGAACCAGGCGACGAACGAGTCGATGCCGGCCTGGGCGACGATCCCGACCCATGAGCGTTCGCGCGCGGGAAGCTCGCGGAACCAGTGGTAGTCGGCGTCGAGCGACTTGAGGGCTGCAGTGGCGAGCTGTCCGGAGCCTGCTCTCAGACGGCGCAGGGTCTCGGCGCGCGCGTCGGTCGAGGGCATGCGCCGATACTACCGCCGCCTTGTATGGAGTCCACAAGCAGGTGCCCCCCATTCGGGGGGATAACGCGTCGGTCGCGACACGTAGTGCCTGGTGGAGAGCCTGCCGTTTCCCCAGCTGGCTGTGGATATCGACGAAGGTGCAAGCCTTCACCCTCCACCTGAAGGTCATGAGTGCCTGCCCATGCCGTGCACGTGCAGGCGGACCCGTCTAGCGTGGATCGGGACGGAGGAGGGCGCATGGGAGCACGACCGAAGCCGCTGCTCGGAGGGATCCTGGGGCTGCTCCTCGCGGCGGTGGCGGTGACGCTCCTCACGGTGCTCGGGGTGATCGCGGCGGACCGCGCGGTCGTCTGGGGCGCGGCCGCGGTGGGCGTGCTGCTCGGCACGGTCATGCTGACGCAGCGCACGTCCCTCGCACGCAAGCGCGTGCTCACCATGGTGGTCGTCGCCGGACTTGCCGCCGGGATCGCCGTGACGGGCATCTCCGAGGTGGTCGGTGGCGGTTCCCTGAGCGACGGCTGCACGCTCGTCGCCACCTCGGACCTCGAGACTGCCCCGGTGTCCCCGCAGCAGACGTCGGCCACCGATCCGTTCGACGTCTCCTCATCCGACACCATCGTGTGGACCGCCACATCGTCGAGCGTGCTCACCGACTGGAACAGCGCCATCGCGGTCCGGGTGGGCGGCTTCGAGATCCCGCTGTGGACCGGCACCTATGCCAACGAGGCACAGGTGACCGAGCTGTCCGCGCGCGAGGATGTCGCCGCCCGCGTCGAGGCGTTCGAGCAGACGTACGGTTTCCCGCTCACCGGCGTCTACCACCTGGTGGGAACCCTCGACGCCGTGGAGGGTTCCTGCACGGTGGACCTGTACATGCGCGTCGAGCCCAGCCACGCGCTGGACGGGTTCCTGCTGGTGGGCCTGTGGGCGGTCGGTGCGGGGGTGCTGCTCGCGCTGCTCGTGCTCGCCTGGGACGTGCGAGGCTCGATCCGGGATGCCGACGCGTTCGCGGCGGCTTCTCACGGTGGAGACGTCCAGCCTCGGGGACGTGCCGCACGGCACAGCACGGACGGCGAGGTGGACGCGGCGGGTGACGCGGTGACGACCGAGCCGTCGCGGGATGAGCGGTCGGCGCGGGGACGGTCTGCCCCTGCCCGCGACAGCGCGCGCGGCGCGAGCGGAAGACGTTCGGGCTCGCGTGCGGACCGGGCCGGCTCCCCGGAGCGGTCGGGCTCCATGGTCGACGCGGCGGACGGCCAGGCGGCGGACGGCCACGACATCGTGGCGCCCTCGGAGAACGCGACGAGCGGACCGAGCGCGCTCGAAGGCGAGGTCGAGGCCGTCGGCGTCAGCGAGGTCGACGGCGCGGCTGCAGCCGACAGCGATGACGCCCCGGCCGATACCGGCGACGACGAAGGGCCCGCCACGCGCGATGCGTGACGGGCCCCACGTGGGTCGTCAGGTCAGGCGTCGCCGCCGGCGTTGCCGGAGGAGCCCTTCGTGACGTCGTGCAGCTCGTAGCGGTCGATCGCCTGGCCGACCACGTACGGGTCGATCTCCCCGCGGCGGGCCAGCTGCTGCAGCACCTTCACCGCAGTGGACGGCCCGTCGATCTTGAAGAAGCGACGTGCGGCGGCGCGCGTGTCCGAGAAGCCGAAGCCGTCGGCGCCGAGCGTGGCGTACGTGCCAGGGATCCATGCCCTCACCTGGTCGGGGACCAGGTGGTCGTAGTCCGTCGTCGCGACGAACGGGCCGTTCGCGCCGGCGAGCTTCTGCGTGAGGTACGGCGTGCGCACCGGCAGGTCGGGGTGCAGGAACGCCTGCTCGTCGGCCTGAAGGGCCTCGCGGCGGAGCTCGTTCCACGACGTGACCGACCACACGGTGGCGCGGACGCCCCAATGCGCGGCGAGCAGCTCCTGCGCCTCAAGCGCCCACGGGACCGCCACGCCGGACGCCAGGATCTGCGCCTCGGGGCCGTCTCCGGCGGGAGCGTCGGCGAGCTTGTAGATGCCCTTGAGGATGCCCTCGACGTCCACGTCGTCCGGCTCGGCCGGCTGCTGGATCGGCTCGTTGTAGACCGTCAGGTAGTACATGACGTTCTTGTCGCGGCCGTCCTCGGGGCCGTACATCCGCGCGATGCCGTCCTTGACGATGTGGCGGATCTCGTAGCCGAACGCCGGGTCGTAGTGGACCATCGCGCTGTTGGTGCCGGCGAGCAGCGGCGAGTGGCCGTCGGCGTGCTGGAGTCCCTCGCCGGTCAGTGTGGTGCGCCCGGCGGTGGCGCCGATGATGAACCCTCGGGTCATCTGGTCGCCGGCGGCCCAGAACTGGTCGCCGGTGCGCTGGAAGCCGAACATCGAATAGAAGATGTAGAACGGCACCAGCGGCTCGCCGTGCGTGGCGTAGGACGTGCCGACGGCCTGGAACGCGGCGGCGGAGCCGGCCTCGTTGATCCCCGTGTGCATGATCTGGCCGCTCGCGGACTCCTTGTAGGAGAGCATGAGCTCGCGGTCCACGGGCAGGTAGTTCTGCCCCTGGGTGTTGAAGATCTTCGCGCTGGGGAAGATCGCGTCGAGGCCGAACGTGCGGGCCTCGTCGGGGATGATCGGGACCAGGCGCTGGCCGAACTCCTTGTCCTTCACCAGGTCCTTGAAGAGGCGGACGATCGCCATGGTGGTGGCGACCTCCTGCTTGCCGGAGCCCTTCGCGAGCAGCTCGAACGCCTTGTCGTCAGGCAGCGGGATCTGCTTTCCGGGATCGCGGCGCTCGGGCACCCAGCCGCCCAGCTGGCGGCGCCGCTCGAGCATGTACTTGATCGCCGGGTCGTCGAAGCCGGGGTGGAAGTACGGCGGGTTGTACGGGTCGGCCTCGAGCTGCTCGTCGGTGAACGGCAGGTCGAACGTGTCGCGCAGCACCTTCATGTCGGCCACGTGGAGCTTCTTCATCTGGTGCGTCGAGTTGCGCGCCGCGAAGTTGGGGCCCAGGCCGTACCCCTTGACGGTCTTCGCGATGATGACGGTCGGCTTGCCGTTCTTCATCTGAGTCGCGCTCAGGTAGGCGGCGTAGAGCTTGCGGTAGTCGTGGCCGCCGCGCTTGAGCGCCCAGATCTCGTCGTCGGTCATGTCCTTAACGAGCTCCTTGGCGCGCGGGTCGCCGCCGAAGAACTGGTCACGGATGAACGCGCCCGACTCCGCCTTGAAGGTCTGGAAGTCGCCGTCGGGGACGGTGTTCATGAGGTTGACGAGCGAGCCGTCGTCCTTGGCCAGCAGCGGATCCCAGCCGCGGCCCCAGATGACCTTGATGACGTTCCAGCCGGCGCCGCGGAAGTACGCCTCGAGCTCCTGGATGATCTTGCCGTTGCCGCGCACGGGGCCGTCGAGGCGCTGCAGGTTGGCGTTGACGACGAAGGTGAGGTTGTCGAGGCCCTGGTTGGCGGCGAGCTGCAGCATGCCGCGCGACTCGGGCTCGTCCATCTCGCCGTCGCCGAGGAACGCCCACACGTGCTGCTGCGAGGTGTCCTTGATGCCGCGCAGGTGCAGGTATCGGTTGGTCCAGGCCTGGTAGATGGCCGAGGCGGGGCCAAGGCCCATGGAGACGGTGGGGAACTCCCACACGTCGGGCATGAGGCGCGGGTGCGGGTACGACGACAGGCCGCGGCCGGAGGCGGACTTCTCCTGGCGGAAGGAGTCGAGGTCCTCCTCGGAGAAGCGTCCCTCCATGAATCCGCGCGCGTACATCCCGGGCGCGGCGTGGCCCTGGAAGTAGATCTGGTCGCCGCCGCCGGGGTGGTCCTTGCCCTTGAAGAAGTGGTTGAGGCCCACCTCGTAGAGCGTGGCCACCGAGGCGTAGGACGAGATGTGGCCGCCGACGCCCTTGCCGGGCGCCTGCGCGCGCGTCACCATGGCCGCGGCGTTCCAGCGGATCCAGCCGCGGTAGCGGCGCTCCAGCTCCTCGTCGCCAGGGAACGCCGGCTCGTCGTCCACGTGGATCGTGTTGACGTAGGGGGTGTTGAGGCTGAGCGGGACCGACAGCTGGCGCTTGGCCGCGTGGTCAACCATGCGTTCGATCACGTACTCGGCGCGGCTCTCGCCGCCCGACTTGATCATGTCATCGATGGACTCGAGCCATTCAGCGGTCTCGGTGGGGTCCTTGTCGATAGCGCCGTGCTCTGTCACGGGTCCTCTTCCTGTCGCGGGCGCGGGGTGCTGCGCCGCTGTGTATCGGGGAATGCGGGTGTGGCCGCTCTCCGAGCCATTCTGGTCTGTATCCGGTGCGTTGTCACGCCGGCCTGGGCACGGAGGTACGCGCGGGGACCGAGGCACAGTATCACTGCGAGGACCAAGGTCCCGAACCTGCCGATTGCACCTGTTGCGCGCGGACCTCTACGCTGGTCCGAAGGCGCGTCGGCTGGCGCGGCTTCGACGAGGAAGGGAGCGCCGCCACCGTGGCGACACAGGAGGGCGCGACAGCCGCTGACAGCGGAGTCGCCGCAAGGCTCGGTATCGAGCATGGCCATGTCATCCAGGAGTTCGGCTACGACGACGACGTCGACCAGGCGCTTCGCGCCAGCGTCGAGGAGGCGACGGGGGAGTCCCTCGTCGATGAGGACTACGGGGATGTCACGGACGGTGTCATCGTGTGGTTCCGCGACGGCGACGACGACCTCGCCGACCTGCTGATGGACGTGCAGTCGCTGCTGGACGACGGGCGGCCCGTGTGGCTGCTCACCCCCAAGGCGGGCAGCGCGGGCGCCGTCGTGCCGCGTGATGTCGAGGAGGCGTCGTCCCTGGCCGGCCTGCACGCCACCTCCACCTTCGTGGTGGGGACGGGCTGGTGGGCCACCCAGCTCGTCGAGAAGGGGCGCAGCAAGTGACCCATCCGTTGGTGGGTCGGCCCGCACCGGCGTTCGCGCTCACGGACCAGAACGGCCGCAAGGTCTCGCTGGCGGAGCTGCGCGGCAAGGCCGTGCTGCTGGTGTTCGTGCCGTTCGCGTTCTCCGACACCTGCACCAACGAGCTTGTCGACCTGCGCGACGCGCCGGACCTGGCGGCCCGGGACGACCTGCAGGTGGTGGTCGTCTCGTGCGACTCGATCTACGTGTTGAAGGCGTGGGCGGACACCCACCGGTACCGCGGGACCATCCTGAGCGACTTCTGGCCGCACGGCGACGCGTCCCGGGACTACGGCGTGTTCAACGCCCAGAAGGGCCTGGCGACGCGGGGTACCTTCCTGATCGACGCCGACGGCGTGGTCAGGTGGGCGGTGGTCAACCCGACGGGTGAGGCGCGCGACGTGGACGACTACCGCCGGGAGGTGGCGGCGCTGCTCGGGTGACGCGCCGGTCGGACTCCCGCCGCAGCTCCAGGGCGGTCGGCCGACGGCGCGACGTCGCGAGGATCTAGGGGAGAATGTCTCCCCGAGGGCCCTTAGCTCAGCTGGTTAGAGCACTGCGCTTACACCGCAGGTGTCGTCGGTTCGAGTCCGGCAGGGCCCACCATTGCGAGTCCGGCTACGAGTCGACGTGCTCCGCGGCGGGGATCTCCGTCGCCACCACGTCGAAGCCTGGGGGCGGGTTGCGCCTGGCGACATCTCCCGCCACGGCCGCCGGGTATGCCAGGCCGCAGAGCGCGATCGCCGCGGAGGCGACCTGGCCCGCGGTGCCGTCCACCACAGCCGACACGATCGTCGCAGCGAGCATCGTCACCGCCGCGACCGTCAACGCGGGCGCGAGCGTGGCGAGCCAGAACCGCGTGTGTTCCTGCGAGGTCCATGGCCGCACCGACAGCATCAGCACCGTCTCGGATCTCATCGGTCGGTCCCTGTCCCTTCCTCCTGGTCCGGCGCGCAGGGAGCCTGCGCGGTGGACCGGCGTCGGGACCCTCATCGGCCGTGCTCCGCGATCGGTGAAGGAAACGGACGCCACCAGACCATGCGTTCGCGCGCGGACCGAGGAGTCGTCGGTCGCCGTGCGGCGTCCCGCGCTAGCCTCGGGGGGAGACCGAGGACGTGGGGAGGCCGCGATGGCGTTCGAGCAGCTGAGCACGATCACCGACGGCAGCCGGTATCACGGGTACCGCGAGCGGACCGACGGCGTCATGGCGGCGCTCGCATTCATCTTCCTGGTCGCCTGGTCGGCGCGCATCATCGGGTTCGTGACCTTCTCGGCCCACGTGCGGGTGGTCCTGGAGACGGTGCAGATCCTCATCTGGATGGTGTTCCTCGCGGACCTGATCATCCGCACGGTGCTGTCCGAGAAGTCGTGGCGCTACATCTGGACGCACCCGCTGGACGTGATCGCGGTGCTGCTGCCCGCGGCGCGACCTCTCAAGATCCTGTCGGTGTTCGCCCAGGGCGGTTCGATCCTGTCCTCCCGTGGACGCATGAAGACCATGCAGGCGGTCGTGCTGTCGACGGTGCTGCTCCTGTGGATCGGCTCCGTGTGGGTGCTGTCAGCCGAGCGCGAGGTCCCGGACTCGGCCATCAACACCTTCGGCGACGCGGTCTGGTGGGCGTTCGTGACGGTCACCACCGTCGGGTACGGCGACTACGCGCCCGTCAGCGTCACGGGGCGCATCGTGGCAGGCGGGATGATGCTGCTCGGCATCGCCCTCATCGGTGTCGTGACCGCCTCGGTGGCGGCATGGTTCGTGTCCGTCACCGCCGGCGAGGACGACGACAAGCGCGAGGCGGAGGAGGCCGACAGGGACAGGCACGCGCTCGAGGTCGCGGAACGTCGTCAGGCCGAGATGCTCACCCGCATCCAGACCCTCGAGGCGAAGATCGACGTGCTGCTCGCCCATGGAGAGACCCCGGAGGCCATCCTGGGCAAGAAGCCGCGCAGGTCGTCGCGCGACGGCGCACCGTCGGCTGGCGCCGACGAGGGGCCGGGGCAGTAGCGTGGAGCCATGACCCAGGTGTCCGATGTCATCGCCGCGCTCGACGAGCGGTACCCGCCGCGCCTGGCAGAGGACTGGGACAGGAACGGTCTGGTGGTCGGGCGTCCCGATGCGGCCGTCGAGCGGATCCTGCTCGCGGTGGACCCCGTGATGGCGGTGGTCGACGAGGCAGTCGACCAGGACTGCGACCTGATCTTCACGCATCACCCCTTGCTGCTGCGCGGCGTGCACACCGTGCGCGCCGACTCGTCCAAGGGTGCCGTGGTGCACGAGCTGATCGAGCGCGGCATCGCGCTGTTCAACGCGCACACGAACGCCGACGCCGCGGCGGGGGGAGTGGCCGATGCGCTCGCCGCCGACCTGGGCGTCGTCGACACGGTCCCCCTGGTCCCTGACAGCGTGGACCCGTCCTTGGGGATCGGGCGCGTGGGGCGCCTGGCGCAGCCGATGACCTTGCACCAGTTCGTGGAGCGCGCGGCCGACGCGCTGCCTCCCACCGCCCATGGCGTGCGCGTGGCCGGCGACCTGACGGGACGTATCGAGACCGTCGCGGTGCTCGGCGGGAGCGGCGACTCGTTCCTCGAGGCCGTGCGTGCCGCCCACGCCGACGTGTACGTCACCGCAGATCTCCGGCATCACCCCGCCTCCGACGCGCGCGAACAGGCGCTGCTCGGCGATGGCAGGCCCTACCTGGTGGATGTGGCACACTCCGCTTCGGAGTGGTCGTGGCTGCGTGGCGCAGCGCGGTACCTCGAGGAGGCGCTCGGCGTCTCCACCCATGTGAGCACCCTCACCACAGACCCGTGGACCGCGCGTTTCGGCGCGACAGGTTCCTGATCCATAAGGAGACCCATCGTGGCCACCGCCCCCGCAGCGGACCAGCGTCGACTGCTCGACGTCCAGGACGCCGACCTTCGCGCGCAGCAGCTGCGCCACAAGCGCGACACCTTGCCGCAGAACGCCCAGCTCGAGGAGCTCGCCGCTCGTCGTGCGGACCTGCACGAGGAGCGCATCGCACGCAACGCCGAGGTCGGCGACCTGCGCCGCGCCGTGCAGAAGGCCGAGGACGATGTGCAGGCCGTGCGCGCCAGGAAGGATCGGGACCAGCAGCGGCTCGACTCCGGGAGCGGTTCGGCGAAGGATCTTCAGGCGCTCCAGTCCGAGCTCGAGGTGCTAGGCCGGCGCCTGAGCGCGCTGGAGGACGTGGAGATCGAGGCGATGGAGCAGGTCGAGTCGGCGGAGGCCGCGCTCGCGTCCGCGACGGAGCAGGCCGAGGCGCTCGATGCTCAGGTGGCGCAGGTCACCGAGGAGCGCGACGCGCAGGTGCGCGAGATCGACGGCGAGCTGGTCACCGTGCATGACGAGCGCGGAACCGCCGCTCGCGACCTGGACGCGGGTCTGCTCGCGCTGTACGACAAGCTGCGTGAGCAGCACGGGGGAGTGGGTGCCGCAGCCCTGCTGGGCGGCACCTGCCAGGGGTGCCACATGTCCCTCAACGCGGGCGACCTCGCGGCGATCCTCGATGCGCCCGCGGACCGTGTGGTCCGCTGTGAGGAGTGCGGGCGCATCCTGGTCCGTGGCGCCTGAGCAGGTGGAGCCGGAGCCGGTGTCGTCGAGCGCCTCGGGTGGAGCCTCGGCCTTCGCTCCGTCGGATCGTGGTGACCTCGTCGCGCCGCTGACGCTGGTGATGGTGCGCCATGGGGTGACCCCGATGACGTTGGAGCACCGGTTCTCGGGCTCGGGCGTCGTCGGTCCTTCGTTGACGCCGGCCGGTCGGGTGCAGGTGGCGAAGGCTGCCGACGCGGTCCACCAGATCGGGCGTCGTACCTGGCAGGATCTTCCTTCGGTCGACCGTGTGGTGGCCTCTCCGATGACGCGGACCCAGGAGACGGGTGCGGCGATCGGGCGGCGCGTGGGTGCGCATGTCGAGACGGATGCGCGTCTGCAGGAGGTCGACTTCGGGCGGTGGGAGGGGTTGACGGCGCAGGAGATCGTCGCGCGCGACGGAGGGGCGCTGCTTCAGTGGCGGGATGGTGAGGTCGCACCGCCCGGTGGAGAGTCGCTTGCCCAGGTCGCGGTCCGTGTGGATGGGCTCGTGGCCGATCTGGCAGCGGAGCATGCGCGCCTCTGCGTGAGCGACGGGGATCACGGACGGTCCATCGCGCTCGCATCCCACGCTGTCGCGATCAAGTCGGTGGTGGGGCTGTCGCTCGAGGCTCCCGAGCGCCGGTGGTCACGTCTGTGGCCGTCCCCTGCCTCGCTGACGATCGTGCAGCTCAGGGTGACGACGGACGGGACGGTGGCGGAGCGTCACCTGCTGTGTGTGGGGGCGCCCACGAGCTGAGCGGCCGCGCAGTGGAGGCCTCGCCGAGCTCTCGGAAGCGACGGGCGCCGAGACGTCCGCAGCCCAGCGCCAAGAGTTCTCAATTGGGAGAACGACCCCCGAGGGGGAACTAGGATGGAGCCCGCAACGTTCCGCACGTGAGACCCCTCAGACCCCTTGGAGCGAACCATGCCCGACCCTGCCATCACCGCCTCCGACCCTCTCCGCGCCGCGCTGCGTGGGTCCCGAGTCCTGGTGGTGGGCGGCACCTCCGGGTTCGGCCTGGAGGTTGCACGGGAGGCGGCCCAGGCGGGTGCTCGGGTGGTGCTGATCGGTCGTGACCGCGGCCGGCTCGAGGGCGCGGTGTCGGCACTCCGCGCGATCGGCGCGGCGGCTGGAGGCGCGGCGTTCGACGCCACGGCTCCGGGCGCGCTCGAGGCGCTCGCCAAGGAGGTAGGCGAGGTCGACCACGTCGTCTCCACCCTCGGCGGTGCGATGGGCGGCGGCTTCCTGGACGCCGACACCGCGCTCATCCGCGACACCGTGGAGTCGAAGCTCTTCGCCAACCTGGAGGTCGCGCGCGTGCTCGCGCCTCGTATCGCCGCAGGCGGATCGCTCACCTTCACCGGCGGCTCCGGCGGATCCCCGTCCACCTCGTCGGGCGCCACGCTCGGCAACGAGGCGATCGCGACGATGGTGAAGGGCCTCGCGGTCGAGCTGGCGCCGCGCGTGCGGGTCAACGCGGTGGCGCCCACGTGGACCGAGACCGGTCTCTGGCGCGGACTCGACGCCCAGGCGCTCGCCGAGACGCACGCCTCGATGTCCGACGCGATCCCGCTGGGCCGCACGGCCGAGGTCGGCGAGGTCGCACAGGCGTACATGTTCCTCATGACCTGCGGGTTCATCACCGGACAGACGATCGCCGTCGACGGGGGAGTCTCGCTCCTCTGACGGAGCCTGCGACGCCGGTCAGCCGGCGATCACGAGCGTGAGCTCGTCGGGCGCCTTCGCCTTGGCCGTCAGGGCGACGTCCACCAGCGAGTCCCCGATCATCCCCGCTGCGGCGTCCGCCAGGTCCTGGGCCGACTCGGGCGCCTCGTCGGCGCGCATCAGATGCGCCGCCAGCAGCCCACGGGTGCGCTTGGCCATATGGCTCACCACCGACCGCTTGCCATCCTGCTCCCTCATCACCCTGACCGTCACCCAGGGAGCCGACGGGTGGTAGGCGGCGATGTACGAGGCGCTTCGGCAGTCCACCACGAGGCCACCGTCCGCCAAGGTGTCCAGCTCGTCCGCCATGCGCTTGCGCCAGAAGGCGGCGAGGCCCCCGAGCCGCCCCAGCGTTGTGCCCATCGAGAGGCGGTAGGCCGGAATCGGGTCGGCAGGGGAGACGGCACCCCAGAGCGCGGAGACGATCCGGAGGCGCGACGCGGCCCTGGTGAGGGTCGCGTCGTCCCACGAGCTCATGCTGGCCGCGTCGTACAGGACGCCGGAGTAGACGCGCGCCGCGGCATCGCAGGGGTTGGTCCACACCGTCGTGTTGCGCGCCACCTCGGCTGCGAGGCTCGCGCCCACGTCGAGCACCTTCAACGCGTTGCGCTGACCGCTCACCTTCGCGAGAGCGTCACCCACGCGTCGGCGCGCCTCCGTGAGGGAGGGGTGGGACAGGGATGCCAGGTCGATGGGGTCGCCGCCGGCGGGAGCCGTCTTGCCCTCGGAGGGCGGGAGAAGCACGAGCACGGGGGACAGGCTACTTGCCGTCGCAGGCGGGCGATCGACACGGCATAGGGTGGCGAGGTGCGCGCCCTAGAACAAGCAGACGGCATCGTGGCGGTCCCAGGGAGCGAGTGCAGCCTCGGAGAGTCGCCCAGCTGGGATGCGGACGCGGGCGTGCTGAGGTGGGTGGACCTCACCGGCGGCCGTCTGCTCGAGGCTCCCGTCGCGGTCGCCGGCGTCGGCGAACCCAGGGAGGTGCTGCGGGTGCAGGGCATCGTGGCTGCCGTCACTCATGGTGACGACGGGGGCCTTCTGCTGGTGGGCGAAAGGCATCTGATCCATGTGGACTCCTCGGGCGCGACAGTGGGGCGCGTGGAGATGGTCTCCGATCGCACTGGCCGTCGCCTCAACGACGGAGCGTGCGACCCCGCAGGCCGGTTCGTGGTGGGCACGGTGGGGCCCACGTGGGACCGGGCGGATGAGAGCCTGTGGAGGCTCGAGGCGGACGGCACGGTGGCCGAGATCGCTTCGGGCATCACCGCGTCGAACGGGATCGGATGGAGCCCTGACGGCACGCAGATGTACCACGCCGACACCTTCTCCCACGTGGTGACCACACGCGCGTACGGCACCGATCACGTCGGTGAGCCGAGCGTCGTGGTCGACTGCGGCGGCGACCTGCCCGACGGTCTCGCGGTCGACTCCGACGGAGCGTTGTGGGTCGCATTCTGGGGGGCGGGGCAGGTGCGCCGCTACACGCCCGACGGGACGCTGCTTCAGGTGGTCCGGACCGGGGCGCCGCTCACCACGAGCTGCGCGTTCGCCGGGCCCGAGCTCGACATCCTGGTGATCACCACGGCCGTCGGCCTGGAGACGGACGACCGTGAGCCCACGATCGGGCCCGCGGGTCGGCTGCTGTGGTGCCGGCCCGGCGTCCATGGAATCCCGGCCGCGCCGTGGCAGCGCCTACCTCTGTCGTCAGGGTCCTGACGGTCTCTGCACGGTGTCGCCCGAACGAACCGCCAGGTACCCTTGTCTTGCGGATGAGCTGGCCAGGCGGTCGCGTGATCCTTCGGGATCCCGAGGAACGTCCGGGCTTCGCAGAGCAGGGTGATGGCTAACAGCCACCCGGGGTGACCCGCGGGACAGTGCCACAGAGAGAAGACCGCCCTCGCCTCACGGCGGGGGTAAGGGTGAAAGGGTGAGGTAAGAGCTCACCGCGCGACCGGTGACGGGAGCGGCAAGGTAAACCCCACCCGAAGCAAGGCCAGACAGGGAGCGTTCGAGGGCTGCTCGCCCGATGCTCCCGGGTAGGCTGCTCGAGCCCTGGAGCAATCCAGGGCCTAGATGGATGGCCGCCCCTCAGGCTTCGGTCTGAGAGACAGAACCCGGCGTATCGGCCAGCTCATCCGCCTTCTGCCTGTTTACCAGGTATGGAGTCATGACGAGACCCCCTCAGTCCGCACAGAGTCCGCAGTAGGATTCGCGCGCTCGGCCAAAGAGGCCAGTCCGAGCACCGCGTCGACGGCCTCGCGGGTGCGGTCGTCAGAGTCCGGCCACAGGTGGCTATAGGTGTCCAGAGTCTCGGTCGCGGAGGCGTGCCCGAGGCGGTCCTGCACCGTCTTGACGGACTCGCCGTGTCGAATCAGCAGGCTCGCGTAGAAGTGCCTGAGAGAGTGGAAGACGGTGTGCTCGATCGTCGCCTCTTTGAGTGCCTTCGTCCACATCTGATTGAAGCCCGAGCGTCGCAGGGGAGCGCCGTACTCGTTGGTGAAGATCAGCCCGTCAGGCCCGGCGGGGAACTTCGCCAGGTGGTCGAGCAGGGCGTCGCCCACGGACACGGGAAGCGGGATCTTGCGCACGCTCGTTTTGGTCTTGGGAGGTCCGAACACGGGCCGCTCGTTGGACACTGAGCCGAGCTGGCGGTCGACGGTGATCCGACGCCCGAGGAAGTCGACACGATCGGTCGTGAGTCCGAACAGCTCGCCCTGACGCATCCCGGTGCCCGCTGCCACGGTGATGAGCGCCCGGTAGCGCTCCGGCACGGCCTTGCGGATGCGCTCGACAGCCTCAGGCTCGAGCGGCACAAGCGTCTTGCGCACCACCTCAGGCAACTTGATGCTGTTGCATGGCGTCTCCGCGATCCGCTTGTTCCGCACCGCCGACGCGAAGATTGACGATGTGTAGCGGTACATGACCCGCACAGTGGCAGGGGAGAGCTTCATGCTCGCGCTCGCCACCAGTTGGTTGATGTGCTCGGGGCGGATCGCATCGAGGCGCATGTCGCCGAGCGCGGGGTAGACGTAGCGGTCGAGGTGCCCTTTGACCTGCCGCGCGGTGCCGGCGCGGTGATGGAGAGATGGCTTCCAGATCGTCTCCGCGTATGTCTTGAGCGTGACCTTGCCCGCGCCCGGGTCGACGTAGCGGCCCGTTAGCGTGTCTGCGGTGATCTCGTCGAGCCACCGCTGAGCGTCGACCTTCCGAGCGAAGTGCTGCGCGTGCTCCTTGCCCGTCGCGTCCCGGTAGCGGGCGCGCCACTTGCCGTTGTCGCGCTTCGTGATGCTAGCCATCGGTGCCCTCCATGAGCCGTTGTCTCGCCGCTGGCGTCAGGCGTCCTGCTTTCTTGCCCGCGCCGTCGTCAGTGAAGAGCTGAGGGTCGGCTGATTTTCGAGCCCACGTCAGGAGGTTTCGCAGTCCCGACTCGCTGATGAGGTTTCGCCTTGCGATCTCCGCTCGCGTGGTTCCCTCCGCGTAACCGCGCTCGACGTCCTCGAGGACCAAGAGCTTCCGGTGGAGCGACATGCTTGGCGGACGGCCGCGCCGCACCTTGCCTCCGCGATCTACGGGTGTGCGGCGAATCAGGTTGGCGACCTCGATGGAGAAGCGCTCAGGTTCAGTCGCAACCCAATCGCGCGCCTTGGCGAGCAGACGCGCCTGCGACGCTTCTTCGAACACGTATCCCGGAATGCCTGCGGATGGGAACTCGCCAAGCCCTCGCGCGTCGGCGACTGACATCGCAGCGCCTCGCATGTTGTCTACCGTCTCGATCGCGAGCGGCAAGTCGCCGATCTTGTGCGTTGCCCGAGGCACAACGCGAACTCGGTAGTCGATGCATCGCGGCTCGGAGGTCTCTGCGGAGACGAACGTCGCGGATATTGCCCACCTCACGCGCCCGTCTCGGCGGTCGTCGACGAGTTCGGTCACTGTCACGAGTTCCACGTCCATCTGCGCCTCCCGAAGATTGTCCTGCGCCTATTTCCAGACTGTACGTCACTGACCGCAAAATGGCAACAGCCACGAGGGGTGGCCACAAGAGAGGAGGCGCGATGGGCGAGAGGCTGCTGAACGAGTTCGCCGTCGAGGAATGGACCGGAGTGCCCGTCAACACGCTGCGGTGGTTCAGGCACTGCGGTGACCGCGGGCCGGCGTATCTCAAGATCGGTCGGTCGGTCAGGTATCGCGAGAACGACGTGCAGGCATGGCTCGACGCCGCACGGGTGCCCGCCGGGAGCAGTGATGCTTCGTGACCGATCGAGAGGAAGTCGACGAGGCGAGCCAATGGGCGGCGTGGGCCGCTGACGCAACGCGCCCGGTCGTGACGGCTCGCGCCCAGCGACGCGCCCGCCTTGCGCGTGGCCGAATTCGGAGGAGCGCCGCTCGCGAGCTCGACGGGATATGCGAGACACGGCCGTCCCGCGAGCCATCGACCTACGGCATGCCTCAGCCGGTCCTCCGCGCCTACGGCACCTTCCTGCTAGGCGAAGGCTGGACGCGAGAGGAAGTGCTCGCACGGCTCGCGATCAACACCGGGAGGGCCGTGTGACCACGTTTCCCGGTAACGCCGCAGAAACGACGAGTAACACCGCCGACGAGAGCGTTACCGGTTACCCACCCCCTACTGTGGGAACGCCGGTAACGCTCTACGCCGACGTGTCCCAGGTGCTCGACGGCGACGAGCCTCGAGGTGCGAAGCCCGTCTACGGGTACTGCTCCGATGGGGTCGCGATCTTCTACGCCGGCCAGGTCAACGTCCTATTCGGCGATCCCGAGTCTGGCAAGACGATGCTCGCCCTTGCCGTCGCTGCGGCACTTGTCACTCGCGGCTATCGCGTCGCAATCATCGACCTGGACCACAACGGCGCGCACGCCATCGTCGACCGTCTCATCGACCTGGGAGCCGACGAGGACAACCTGCGAGGCCTCGAGCACTTCCGCTACGTCGACCCCGACGACGGAAGTCACGTGCTCGACGTTGTGAAAGACCTCACCGCCTGGGGCGTCAACTACGTGCTCGTGGACTCCATTGGCGAGCTCGTGCCGGCCTTCGGCGGCGCGTCCAACTCGCCCGATGACTACACCCGCGTTCACCGCATGGTCCTCACCCCACTGGCGAAGGCGGGCGCGTGCGTCGTCGCGATCGACCACCTGGCGAAGAACACCGAATCGCGCGCGATGGGAGCCACCGGCACCGCCGCGAAGAAACGGGCCATCGGCGGCACGATGCTCCGCGTCACAGTCGCCGACGCCTTCACCCCCGGCAAGGGTGGCTCCGCTCACGTGACGATCGCGAAGGACCGTCACGGTGGGCTGCGAGCACATCGACCCACTGGCGACAAGGAACCGCTCGCGGCCACTTTCCGTATGACCGCCGACTACGCGAACCCCTGGGAACTCATCGCACCGACGACGACCGACCGCAACCCGCTCGAGGCTGCACCCGCGTCAGACGTAGACGAGATGGACAAGCTCGACCCGCCGCCCACATCTGTCAGGGACGCACGTACCCGCCTGCGATGGAACAACCAGCGAACCACCGTCGCGTTCCGCGACTGGAAGCGTTACCGCGTTACCGACAGTAAGGGTGCGGAAACGGGTAACACCGACTGCACCACATGCGGAACCGCCCTGACGGACATCGACGTCATGGGTGGATTCACCACCCATCCGAGTTGCGAGCCCACCGCATGACCGGCTCGACAGCGGGCGGGCTTCCCAAAGCCCTCGAGCATGACTGGCCCCAACTCACGGCGCTCGTGGACGCGTACAGCGAGCGTCAGCCGATCCCGTGCCGCATGAGCCCCATGCCGGGCGCATGGATCGGCGACGACGAAGGCGAGCAGGCGAATGCCGCAGCCGAGTGCCGGACCTGCCCCGCGTTGATTGCCTGCCGTCGCTACGGCCTCGAGCACCTACGCGAGCCAGGTGTCTACGGCGGGCTCACTTACCAACAGCGCCGCGCGACGGCTCGACAGACGAAGGAGAACCGCTCATGAGCAAGCCCGTTTCCTGGCCCAAGCACCGCGCCAAGGCCCGTGGTCGCCGACGTGCCCGACCGGCACGGCTGCGAGCCGGTGAGCACCCCTACGTCGCACCCATGGGAGAGGGCCTCGCACTGGCGATCGCACGCGCTCGAGGCGCGCGGGACGACAGGGGAGGCAACTACGTGGACTCCGTGAAGATCACCGCAGACCGCCGCATCGCGTGGCTGGCGCTGCGCAACGGTGACGAGGTGCGCGTGCGGCGGATGGATGACGATGCGGTCGCGTGCACCGCTTGCGGCTACCAAGCTGTCGCCGTCTGTGAGCACGCGCGCAGGTTCGCGAAGGAGCTGGCAGAGCGTGAACGCAAGGCGGCGCTTCGGGCACGGCCTCGGATCGTCTCCGGCGAGGCATCCAAGTCCGTGGCAAGGCTTGTCAGGGTCGGTATCGGATTCGTGGACACAGACGAGCACAGCGTCCGCGTGCGCTACGACCATCGCCGCTGGCGCTGCGACGTCCACGGCACCACCGCGGAGCCTGAGTGTGAGTGCACTCGAGCTGTCGCCGCCGCGCTCAAGGTCGCCTCGTGATGTCCACGCACCTCGGCGCCCTTACGACAACGACGAACCAGGAGGCCCCCATGCCTGAACGCACTACCGGCGAGATGTTCGCCGCATCTGTCAACGCACTGTTCACTCCGAGCGCCGAGGAGATGCAGCCGGCCCAGACCGGCGACCTCGCAGAGCCCGAACGCACCGGACCGAAGCCGGATCTTTCCCAGGGCCAGGGAGGTGGTCGCGGCAAGCGCTCGGCTCTCCAGGGCTTCACAGAGTTCATGGAGAACATGCCGCGCCGCTCGATGCGGCGCTGGTAGACAACCGCACCAAGACAGGAGAATCCCATGCTGTTCGCCACACCCGACCTCATGCTCATCGACCACCTCCGCAATGTCGACACCATCGTCGCCGCCGGTGGTCACATCCCCGACGCCTGGCAGCGCATCAGATCCCGCTACGAGCGCGTCGAGTCGTTCACGGCAGACTCCGCGATCGCACGCCTGACGAGCGTCATCACCACCGACATCGACGAGCCGGACGACCTTGAGCTCGGCACGCTGATCCAGCACGCCCGCAACGCCGCGATGCTCGGCACTCCCGTCGGCGCAGACGTGCAGGGCAGCTATCAGAACCACGTATACGCCGCCACGCACAGCGCCCTCGCGGCGGCATACGGCACCGTCGCGGTCGAGAACTACGACGCCATGGCCAAGCGGTACGACAAGGCGGCAGACACCTTCACGAAGGCCTGGCGACTGTCACACGGCAATGCGCTTGATCCAGCGCAGATCGTCGCCGAACCGAAGGCTGTTCAGCAGGCGTGGCTCGAGGTACCCGCGCTCGCGCTCGAGGTGGACGCTGCACTGGCACTGCTTGCCACCGCCGCACGGCTGGCGGGTCACGAGGTCAAGGGCAACGCCGAACACCTCGTCACGCTCGCAGCTGAAACCGCGTGGATGCGCCTGGTGCACGTCGACGCGGCATGGAACACGAACGCGCGGGGCGGACGATGGGGCGCCATCTTGGATCGCAAGGACACCAAGCTCAGGGCGGCGAGGCTGTCTAAGTGGGAGCCGTTCGACGACAAGCCCCAACTGATGAAGCCCGTCACGTTCGCGCTGTCGAACTGACTTGCACAGTGCCCCTCGCCCTCCGCGGGGACTACCCCAGGGGGTGAGGGGCAGCGGCGCGACCTCCGGCCCGCCGGGGAGGACTCAAGAAAGTGCGCCACTCCGAAACGCTCGATTTTCCCGAAGGGAGACAAGCCCATGACCGACCCCACCGACCCGCCCGCCGGCCTCGGCACCCGCGGCGCAGCATTCTGGACCGCGACGCTCGCGGCCTACGAGCTCACCGACTCCGAGACGGCGATGCTGCTCGAGGCGTGCCGCACACTCGACAACCTCGACGCCCTCGCCGAAGCGATCCAGACTCACGGCGTGATGGTCACCGGCAGCATGGGCCAGCCCGTCGTCAACGCCGCACTCACCGAGGTTCGCGGCCAACGCCTTGCACTGCACCGGCTCCTGACGGCGCTCGCCCTTCCGGACGAGGACGGCGAAGCACTCCCGTCCGCGCGCTCCGCGGCGTCTCAGGCGGCCAACTCGGCCCGCTGGCAGGGGCACACGAGCGAACGTGCGCTCAGAGCCGTGGAGCGTCCCTGATGGCCCGCATTCGTCGCGCACTACTGGACCCGTCAGGATTGCCGCGCGAGCTCGCCGCTGGCCCCACGCATCGCGCGTGGGGAGGCAACGGCGACCCAGACGACCGCGACGCCCGAGCCGCATGGAAAACCGCTGGAGCTGAGTGGTCACGGCAAGTGCTCGGCAACCTCAACGGCTGGATGAACCTACTCCCGCGCGACGTGCGCCTCGAGCAGTCGGCACGGGGTAGGCATGTGCGATCTGCGTAGCCGTGGAGTCTTGATCCCAGTGCAGCTCGACTGTGCCGCTCCATGTCTTTTCGGAAATGTCAGGCCATACCGGTACGTTCAAGGTAGTGCTGAAAGGAGCGAGCCGATATGGTTCATGACCATGGCACTGCCGGCACCAGGGGGACCGTTGGCCCTGCTCCCTGCCTACATTTACCCCGCATCGCTTGCGGAGATCGAAGAGATGTTTGTCACGCGTGCCCCGCACGTTGACGAGCGTCGTGCGATCTTCGACGCCTTCCGAAGCTGGATGGAAGGCTTCGACTCCTTGTTCCCTGGCACCACCATTTGGCTTGACGGTGGCTTCGTCACTCACAAGGATTGGGCGGCGCCCCATGATGTAGATGTGGCCGTTCACGCATCTGGCCCGGTCATGGCCCGGTGGAATCCTGCCTTGGTGCCCGTATTCAGGAGCTACTTCACCGATCGGGACGCGGGTACTCAGCCCATGGGTGGCCTCGTCGATGCCTTCTTCTTCGCAAGCGACAATCCCGCTGCGAGGCAATACTGGAGGAATCAGTGGGGCAAGGTCCGCGGACGTGACAGAAACACTGCGCTTGGCGTGCAAAAGGGGTTCGTGGAGGTGATCCGATGACCGTCAGTCGGGAGCCGGAGCCGCTGGCGCCCCTCGACGACAGTCGCCAGCTTGCTCGGGTAGCGTGGCGAGGTTTCGGTGACGATTCGTTCGCCGAGGTGATGCGGCAGTCGATGCGCTCCATGGCTCACGACGACCCCGAGACCCATGCGGCGCTTGCTGACGAGGGTGCTGCCTTCGGCTCCCTGCTTGACCTACACCTAGAAGACGATAGTGCGCCGTCGCACAGTGTTGCGGCGACGGCATTGACCGCCTTCGTGGATGGTCTCGCGAAGGCGGTCAAGGAGATATCCAAGTCCACCCTGAAGCGGGAGCGCTATCGGACTAACCTGCTTCTGACGGGTGTTGAGTTCGGCTCGGTGAAGGTGTCGCTCGCGACTCCACCCCAGAAGGTCGTGAAGAACGCTGACATTCTTGAACGTACGTTCGTTGAAGACGCGGACGCGCGAAGCCTTGCACTCGTTACGGCTCTGCTGAGCGTCAATGTCGACGCCGATGGCACAGCCCTTGAAGCCCTGGCCGCGTCCCTTCCGCTTCGGGCGCGCGCTGGTCTGAGAAAGGCCTCTCAGCAGATCGCGAAGGAGAACTGGCGGGTTTCGGGTTCGCTCGCCAGGCCTGGCAAGCCGCTAGAGAACATTGCTTTCGACGCGACCAGTGCCAGACGTGTGGGCATTGCGCTCTCGAGTTCACATCGTGAATCCAAGCGGATCGAACTCTCGGGCCGCGTCGATGGCAGCCGACGGTCGCTCCTGGTCATGTACTTTGAGCCGGACAAGGGTCGGCCCTTCGCTGCCGCGGTGCCAGACACCGAGCTATACGAGTCAGTGGTCGGAATGGACGCTCCGGACCTACGCGTTACCTGCAAGTTCCGTGTGGACACAGTCATAGCCGCCGGAACCGACTCGGTGGTCCGGAGTTCCCACACTCTGGAGTCAATCCGCGTCCTCGGAGAGCAGGGGACGCTCGCCTAGCGCGAGGGGACATTGCGTAACGCCGGGCGGAGCAGTGCATGACAGGCGACCCGCCCCACCGAAGTGAGACGGAGCGCAACCGCACCTAGTAGATCGTGAATCGTGGACCTTCGGTTTGCGCATCGACCCACGCGTCGCGAGCCTCGAGCCACTCATCGAGATCCTTGCGCTTGATGCGAATCGCGCCATTCAGGTTGATCCGAAGCGCTTGGAGCGGGACGGGTTCGTTCGGGTCGTTGATGGCCTTTCGAAGCGTCTTCTCCGAAAGGCTGACGTACGCGCAGGCATCCTTGAGCGGAAGCCATCGATCTTCGGTCGAGTCGAGCATAGACCGAACCTACGCGCTGCGACCGTGCCCGATCTACCGCCCGCCTGACGCTGTCCACTCCTGCACGGACGCGCAGCGTGGGGCCAGACAGTGCAACAGAGAAGTCGAAAGCGCCCCGGGCGGTCAACCCCGGGGCGCTCTCGTGTTCTCGTGTCCTCCACCGCGAGTAGTGGCTACGCCGTTCGTGCGCTCATTGCCCAGCCCTCACGGTGTGCCTGGTAGACGAGCGTCTCGAAGTCAACCTCGCTCTCAGGTGCGTCGACTGGCTCCACGTCGGGTGCGATCCCGCTGAGAACGTCGCCGACCGTGATGTCGAGCGCGCGCGCCAGTTTCACCAGGTGATCGGTGTTGAACGCCTGCTCGCCGCTGATCATGGAAGCAAGCTGCGTGCTGCGGATGCCCGCGGCATCGCCGAGCCGGTGCACGTCCCACCCGCACCGGTCGGCCGCCTCGAGCACGTTCGCCCCGATAGAGCGCGCGAGGTTCGCGCCGACGTGCGCCGTCACAAGGCCCCGCCTTCGCGATCGAGCAGGTCCGCCGCCTCGAGCAGGCGTGCCGCGAGACCGCGCGCCTCCTCGGCAAGAGTCTTGCCGTCACCTTCGTACAGCCACCCCTCGAGGGTGACCTGCTGCTCGTTAAGAGTCACCTGACCTGTAATCGGGTTCCATGTCTGGAACGCCTCGAGGTTGACGATGTCGTAGGTGAGCGGGCGCTTGACGTGGCGGTGGGCCGTTCCGTCCAGCTCGCTCTCCCACTCGGTTGCCTCCGTCGCCCAGGCAGGGGCTGGAACGTCGGGGATCGTCTTGACGGCGCTCACCTTGCACCGCCAAGAATGCGCTCAGCGTCGTCAGCCACCTCGAGCAGGATGCGGGCGTAGCGGCGCATCGCGTCGGGGCTGGCGAACGCGGCGTTGAAGTGCCCCTGCTGGTCGATGAACGTCCCCGCGTCGCTCCACCTGCTGTCGCGGTCCTCGAGGATCTCGAACGTCACCGGGTCGCCGTCGGCGAGCATCGTGTCGACCTCCTGGCCCACGCCGGGGACGAAGTAGCCACGGCCGACCGGGGCCACGAACCACGGGCTGTCGGGTTCGTCGGTGTAGGAGCGCTGGATCGTCGCCCACCTGGGCGCGTCGGTGCTCGTCGGCATCTCGTCGACGGTCACGTCAAGGTTGATTGTGCTGGTCATGATTTCTCCATGGTTTGTCCGAGCCTCAGCCCGGCCCCGGAGGCACGACGCCCCCGAAGATCAAAGGGCGCTAATTCGCGCCAGTCCGCACACAGTCCGCAAGAAGTCCACAAGCGGCCACCAATAGCCACCAGTCGAATGGAGCGTCGAGCCTGGTAGATCAACAAACGCCACCAATGGCCACCAACGCCAATCAGTGCGTGAAGCGAACCCGGCGTATCGGCCAGCTCATCCGCCTTGCGCATTGCCTGCGCCGACCCCGCCGCGAGTGCGAAGGGGTGGGCGCCGTCCTGCCGGAACGGCTGCAGCTCCGCCCTGCGATCGAGCGCTCCTTGGCGAATCGAACGACGCGGGCCGATCTGCGTTTCGAGGAGTCGGGCCGCCACGTGGCGCCCCGGCCCGAGCGGCCGGATCAGGCGAGGACGGGCGCGGTCGCCTCCCGGCGGCGCAGCGCCACCGCGAGTCCGAGCCCCATCACCGCTGCGGCCACGCCGACGACGCCCACCGCGACGGTCAGCCCGCCTGCGGCCGCGGTGAAACCGCCCATCAGCAGCGGCGTGAGGAACTGGCCCAGGAAGAACGCCGAGTTCCACATGCCGGTCGCTCGTCCGCGCTCCTCGAAGCGGAGCGGAGCGATGGTCCATGTGAGGAGGGTCGGCAGCAGCAGCCCGGATCCCGCTGAGGCGATCACCGCGCCGACGCCGACACCAGCGAAGGACGAGCCTGCGAGCCAGATCACGATCATGCCGACGGCCTGAAGGCCGAACGCAGCGGGGAGCAGCACCTTCGCCTGGAGGCGTGCCACCCTGGCGAACGTGAACGCTCCGGCCGCGGTGGCCAACGAGGCGATGGCGGCCATGAGGCCGATCGTCCCCGTGTCGTCGGCTGAGACTCCCGTGCCGACCACCAGATAGCTGGCCTCGATCACCATGACGTAGAACGTGAAGCCGCCGAAGAGCGTGACTGCGAGAGGCACGCCGATCCGGCCCCACGGGATGCGGGCCTTCTCATCGGCTGCCACGTGCGAGTCGGTGGAGCCCTCGCGCGTCGGCTCCCACAGCGAGACCACCATGAGGACCGCGAGGACGATCGCCACGGAGTACATCCAGAAGGGGGTGTGCCAGCCGCCGACGCCGAGCGCGCCTCCGATAACGATGAACGCTGTCGCGCCGAGCGTGGTCGCCACGGTCTGCAGGCCCAGGTACCTGTTGCGACGCTCCGGCTGGTGGAAGTAGTCGACGATCAGCGTGGTGCAGGCAGTCATGATGGCCGCCTCGCACACTCCCACCAGGACGCGGCTGAGCAGGATGGACTGGAGCGACTCGAGGTACGCGGGCGCGGTGCCGGCCAGCGCGTAGGCGACCATGGCGATCACGAGCAGGTTGCGTCGGCCCAGGCGGTCGACGATCTGGCCCGCGAACGGCGCGAACACGGCGATCATGAGCGCCGGGATCGCGACGATCATCGGCACCAGCACCTCGGCGCCCGGGACGGACCCGAAATGCTCGGACAGCTGGGGCAGGATCGGTGTGATGAGGACGGAGCCCATGACGGGCATGCAGCTGCCTGCCAGCAGCAGCGCAGCCTGCCAGGAGGTGGCGCGGCGGGGGGAGACCGCGGCAGCCGCGGACTCGGTGAGCGGATTCGACATTGAATCTCCCGGGGTGAGAGGGGGTGTCAGGCCCGCGTGCGGACGCGGTCGTGCGACCGTGCAGGCGGGATCGCGGCCGCGGGCTGGGACGCCCCGACCGTGCCGTGAAGCGCACCGATGCCCTCCACCCGGAGGACCACGTCGTCCCCGGCGGACAGCGGTGCGGGCCAGAGGTCGCCGGAGCGACCCCAGAGCTCGGCCAGGCATCCACCGTTGCCGGCGGTGCCCGAGCCGAGCACATCGCCCGGGACGACGATCGAGTCCCGGGACGCGTAGGCGACCAGCTCCGCGAAGGGCCAGCCCATGTGTGACAGCAGGTCGTGGCCGACCCGAGTGCCGTTGACGTACGCCTCGAGCTCGAGCTCGAGGAATCCCTCGGCGTGGGCGTGCGGGTCGAGCTCGTCGGCCGTGACGATCCAGGGGCCGAGCGACGTGCCGAAGTCCTTGCCCTTGCACGGGCCGAGCCGCACCTGCATCTCCCGGCTCTGGACGTCGCGTGCCGACCAGTCGTTCATGATCGTGTACCCGAAGACGTGCCTTGCGGCCTGGGCAGGGGTGAGGTCGCGGCCGTCGGATCCGGCGGCTCCTCCGAGGATCGCGGCGACCTCGAGCTCGAAGTCCATCCGGGACGACACGGGCGGGCGGACGGTCGCGTGGTCGCCGAGCAGGGTGTGCGGGTTGGTGAAGTAGAACGTCGGCGCCTCGTACCACTCGGGCGCCACGTGGCTGGCCCCGTCCACGGACGCGCTGATCCCTTCGACGTGCTCCTCGAAGGTGACGAAGTCGCGCACCGAGGCGGCGATGAGCGGCACGAGCAGCTGGACCTCGGCCAGGGCCGCGGCGGGTGAGCCGTCGGCCCATCCGGCGATGCGGTCCAGGTGGTCGCGCCCCAGCGCAAGCGCATCCGCGACGGTGCGTCCGTCCGTGAAGGGGACCGCGGCGTCGTCGATGAGGAGCCCTTCGTGGACGACGCCGCCGACGGTCCAGCGGCCGAGCCTCACGCCGGCACGCTCACCGTCTGCGCCACGCTGGCGACGAGGCCGGGCACGTCCGCGTCGCGCCGTCCCTCAAGCAGCCACGAGCCGAGCAGCGTGGACGACTCGACGACCATCGTGGCGCGCTCGACGCGGCGGGCGTGGAACTCGTCCCAGAAGTCCTGGTCGATCGTGTCGCGCTTGAGGATCAGCTCGCCGAGCACCTCCGTGTCCTCGAGGGCCTGAGCCGCGCCCTGGGCGATGGTGGGAGGGCAGGAGTGGGCGGCGTCGCCGACGCAGACGGCCCGTCCTCGATTCCATCTGCCAGGGATGATGTGGGCGGTGAACCAGGTGTAGTTGACGTGGGACGCGGTGCTCAGGTGCTCGCGGATGTGGTTCCAGGGTCCGTCGTACGCCATCGACTGGCCTCGCATGATCTCGACGGCCTGCTCGTCGGTGACGTCCACGTGGTCGGCAGCGTCCTCCACGAGGAACGCGTACATCGTGTCCTCGCCGGTGGGCGTGTAGCCCGCGATGTACATGGGGCCGCCGTAGTAGAGCTCGGTGTGGGTGACCTCGGCGGGGCGCGGCACGAATGCGCGCCAGATGCCCATCCCGGTGCGCTCCGGCTGCACCTCGATGCCGATCGACTCCCGCACCTTCGAATGCAGGCCGTCGGCGCCCACGAGCAGTCCGTAGGTGCCGACGCTCTCTCCGTTGACCTCGACCTCCACCTCGCTGTCGCCGGTGGTGCAGCCCGTCACCTCGGCGTGGTGGTGCAGGCGCGCGCCGGCGGCGACGGCCGCGTCGGTGAGGATGCGTGCGAGGTCGGGGCGGTACATGCCCATGCCTGCCGGCAGGTCGGGCCCGCCCATGGCGATCTCCGGCATGTCCGCCACGATCGCCGCGCCGGGTCCGGGCGCACGGAGCGTCAGGCCGTTGAACGCGTAGCCGGCGTCCTTGATCTGATCCCACACGCCCAGGTTCACGAAGGCGCGCAGCGCGTTGCCCTGCAGGGTGATGCCCGAGCCGAGCGCGCTCACACAGTCGGCCTTGTCGAACATGTCCACCTCGACGCCCTCCCGGGCGAGCTGGATGGCGAGCGCGGTGGCGGCGACGCCACCTCCGGCGATGGCGACACGCGTCGTTGCGGTCATGGTTCTTCCCTTCCTTCTTCCGGGGCAGGTGGGTGGGATCGGTCAGAGCAGGGCGATGGGGTTGATGGGGGAGCCGACGGCTCCGGTGATCGGCAGGGGGGCTGCGGTGAGGAGGAACTCGTAGCGTCGCTCGGCGGCGCAGATCTGCGCGAGGCGGTCGAGGTCCCACATCTCGCCGATGGTGAGGCCCATGTGGGGGATCGCGACCTGGTGGAGCGGCTGGAAGGCGTCATCGAACTCGTTGGGGCGCACCTCGAAGCCCCACGTGTCGGTGGCGATCGCAGCGATGTCGCGTGCGCGGATCCACGGTGCGGTGGTGAAGGACATCCCCGGCGCGGGGCCTCCTGCGTACTCGCCCCAACCGTCGCGGCGGGCCCGGGTGAGCTGTCCCGTGCGGACCAGGAGGATGTCGCCGGGGCCGACGGTGCTGGTGGGACCTTGCGCGTCGACGCATGACTCGAGGTCGTCGACGGTGATTGCGTAGCCGTCTTCCAGCTCGCCCGTGGCGGGGGAGACGTGCCTTCCCAGGTCGAGCAGGACGCCCCGGCCGGTGATGACGGAGGCGGCGTGCTCGATGCCGGTGACCAGGTCGCCGTCCGACGTCACGACGTCGCCGGCGGGTCGTCCGTTCCAGGCGACGCCGTGGTCGAAGATGTGGCCTAGCCCGTCCCACTGGGTGGAGCACTGCAGGGGCATGGCGATCACGTCGTCGGCGCCACCGATGCCATGAGGGAAGCCCTGGACACCGCGCTCCGCGTCGGTGCCGGTGTCGAGCATCGTGTGGACGGGATTCGTGCGCCGGCGCCAGCCCCGCTGAGGGCCGTTCATGTCGAAAGGCAGGGAGAGGGAGACGCTGACGCCGGTGCGAACCAGGCCTGCCGCACGGGTGCGCGCCGTCTCGTCGATCAGGTTGAGGGTGCCGAGCGCATCGTCCTGGCCCCACCGGCCCCAGTTCGTGACGGCGCTCGCCATGGCGGCGATGGCTGCCTCGGGGGCGCTCGGATCGAGCCGTGCGGATGTGACGGTCATGTCTCTCCCTTGGGACGCTCCATTGCGTCCAGCTCCAGTCAAGCCCACGTCAAGGCATCAGCCAAGGCGAATTCTCGGATATCGACTATTCGTGTCGCCGATAGGGGGCTAGGGTCGGCGCATGGACCTTCGCAGTCTTGATATGAACCTGCTGCTGCCGCTTCATGCGCTGCTGGAGGAGAGGAGCGTCTCCCGCGCCGCGGAACGCCTGAGCCTCAGCCAGCCCGCGCTGTCCGCCTCGCTCGCCAAGCTGCGCCGACTGTTCGGCGACGAGCTGCTCGTGCGGCACGGCAACTCCTACGAGCTCAGCCCGCTCGCAGTCTCGCTCCGGGAGCGGACGTGGGTCGCGGTGCAGACCATGGAACGGCTGTTCTCCGCAGAGGCCGAGTTCGAGCCTTCCACGTCGGACCGCGACTTCCGGATACTCGGAGCTGACTACGCGTTCAGGATGGCCGGTCGCGAGCTCGCGATGGCGGTGTCCGCGGTCGCGCCGCGAGTCAGGCTGACCTTCGAGACGCTCTCCCGCGAGACCATGGAGGCGGCGCCCGAGTCGCTGCGGGACTGCGACGGCATGATCCTCCCGCACGGGTTCATCAGCTCCGACCGCTACATGGACCTGCTGGACGACCGCTGGGTGGTGGTGGCCGCGCGGGACAACCCCGATCTGGGGGACGAGCTCACGGTGGACGATCTGGCGACGCTGCCGTGGGTGCTCGCGATGAGCCGCACGACGCAGTTCACGCCGGCCATACGGCAGATGCAGACGCTGGGGATCGAGCCGCTGGTGGAGGTCGTCACGCCGAGCTTCGTCACGCTTCCGGCGCTCGTCTCCGGGACTCGCCGCCTCGGGCTGCTGCAGGAACGGCTCGCTCTGGCAGTGCAGGGTCTTCACGGTCTTCGCGTGCTGGAGTTCCCGGTGCCGATCGCTCCGATCAAGGATGCGTTCTGGTGGAACGGCATGTACGACGCCGATCCCGGCCACGTGTGGCTGAGAGGCATGCTCGCACAGGTCGCCGAGTCGATGGCAGGCGAGGTGGACGGTCGCGCCGAGGCGTGACGGTCGGGTCGTGCGTCGGCGACGGCTGAGCGCTGGCCGTCGCTCGAGCCGTCCCCGACGTGAGTGCTGCGGCTGGGAGGAGATCAGCCTCGGCCCTGGATGGCGTAGGGGTTGAGCAGCACGTCCTTGATCTCGTCCGGCACGCCCTCCTCGGTGGCGGACGGGCCGTCGGCGGCGGGGAACGACTCGGTCATCGACATCGGCATCTGGCTGTTGCGATAGAAGTTGTTGGAGCCGAGGGACGGCTTCCAGGTCTGGACCTCCCAGTCGGGCACGTAGTTGCGGTAGCCGCCGGTGTTGACCTCGATGCGCAGGTGCGACGGCTCGCGGAAGTACAGGAAGTTCTGCTCGCCGATGCCGTGGATCGACGGGCCGTACTCGATGTCCGTGCCGTTCTCCATGAGCGCGTCGGCAGCATGGAGCAGGTCCTCGCGGGTGTCCACCCAGAAGGCGTAGTGGTTGACGCGACCGGCGCGGCTGGACCCGTCGAGCACGACGCCCAGGTCGTGAGACTTCTCGTTCGTGGTGATGACGGAGAAGACGGAGATCGGGGCCTCGTCGAGCACGGTGCGGGCCATGATGCGGAAGCCGAGGACGTCGCGGTACCAGGCGGCGAACGCGTCGACGTCGCTGGTGGCGATGGTCACGTGGTCCAGCTGGCGAGGGGCGCCGAGGTGTCGGCTGCGGCGCTGGGGGCGGTCGGGGTAGATCGAGGCCTTGGCGCCGGTGGCGTGGAAGTGCTCGACGTCCCAGTGGAGGGTCATGGGGTGGCCCCAGGGTCCGACGAACTGGAAGGTCCTGCCTACGGCGTTCTCCTCGACCCAGGCGCCTTCGATGCCTGCGGCCTCCACGCGCCGGGCCGCCTCCTCGAGCGCCTCGGGGCTGGAGGTGCGCCACGCCATCGAGGCGAGCGACGGCTCAGGCCCTGGCTTCACGACCACGCTGTAGCGGTAGTAGTCGCCCCAGCAGCGCAGGTACACGTCGTCGCCGATGCGGTCGACGACCTCGAGGCCCACCTGCTGCTCGTAGAACGTGACGGAGGCCTCCACGTCGGGGGAGGTGATCGCCACGTAGGACAGGTGTGAGAGAAGCGAGATCATCGTCGATCCTTTCCGGGGTACCCGGCGCCGTTGCCGGTTCAGGTCCACTATCGCCACGCCACGGATATCAGGGAATCCCTATCTGGGTATGTCTTGCATCACTCATGCTGATACTCGGCGGCCGGTGAGGCATCGCTCGCGCTGATAGTTCGCATCGACAGATTCGACTGTGCTGATGGACCTGTGGTTCCTAGGGTGAAGCCGTACGCAACGGCGCGAACCGGCTGGAGTCCCCATGTTCATGTACTTCCCGACCAACTATGTGTGGAGCATGGCGGCGGTGGCCGCGCTCAACAACGGTGGCCTGATCGACGAGGTGGACCGGGCCTGCAAACCCGTGCTGGAGGCCTCCCGCAACGGTGACGACGTGGGAACCGAACTGCTGTACGCCTCGTGGGCGGCGGTCGCCGACCGGTTGGTCGCCTCGGCCAAGGACGACGAGGCACGGGGCCGACGCATCGGTGCCGGCGACAAGTACTACCGGGCCAGCCTCTACGTCTCCCAGGCCGAACGCCTCCAGTCGCCCGAGTGGGAGGGGCGCAAGGCGGCGTATCAGCGCTCGATCGACCTGCTGCTCAAGCACGTCGAGCTCGCGGGCGCCCGCTTCGAGACTGTGGAGATCCCGTACGGCGAGGCAAGCCTGCCGGGCTACCTCCTGCACGCCGACCCCGACGTCGTCGTCCCTGGTACCAAGCCGCCCGTCGTCATCCAGTGGAACGGCCTCGACTCCACCAAGGAGATGATGTACTACTCGCAGTTCCCGCAGATGCTCGCCCGACGCGGCATCTCGACCCTCATGGTCGACACCCCAGGATCCGGGGAGGCGCTGCGCATGCGCGGGCTCACCGCGCGCTACGACACCGAGGTGTGGGCCGCAGCGTGCATGGACTACCTGGAGACCAGGGACGACGTCGACGCGAGCCGGGCGGGCATCGTCGGCTGGTCGCTCGGCGGCTACTACGCGCCGCGTGCGGCTGCGTTCGAGAAGCGCCTCACGTTCGTCGTCGCCTGGGGAGCCAACCACGATTGGGCCGCCGTGCAGCGTCGGCGGGTGGATCGGGAAGGCGAGAATCCCGTCCCGCACTACTGGAAGCACGTGTTCTGGGTCTGGAACGCGAGCGACCTCGACGACTTCATGGAGCGCACCCAGCACATGCACCTCGACGGAGTCGTCGAGCGGATCGCCGTGCCGTTCCTCATCACCCACGGCGCGAACGATCGGCAGATCCCCGTCGACATGGCTCACCGCTCCTACGAGCAGGCCGTGAACAGCCCCAAGCGCGAGCTCAAGATCTTCGACGACCCCGAGGGCGGCACCGAGCACATCTCGATCGACCACATGGCCTACGTCGCGGCCTTCATCGCCGACTGGATCGCGGAGGTGGTCCCGGACATCGACGCGGCGCTACTGTGACCCGTCCTCGACGGTGAGCGGTGAGGAGCGGTTCAGCGTGACGGGGATCGCCGTGATGGGTCCCGGCCGCGCCAGCAGGTAGCCCTGCCCGAAGGAGCACGACGTCGCCTTCAGCTCGTCCAGCTGATGCGGGGTCTCGATGCCCTCCGCCACGATCGTGAGGTGGAGCGTCTGTGCGAGCCCGATGATCGCACGCAGGAAGGCGCCGTCGCCCTCATCCGATCCCACCGGGCTGACGAATGCCTGGTCGATCTTGATCATGTCGACCGGCAGCTGGCGAAGCCGGTTGAGGGACGAGTAGCCGGTGCCGAAGTCGTCGATCGCGACGCGCACGCCGTGCGATCGCAGCGCGCCGAGCGTGGTGCGGCTGCGCTCCTCCAGCAGCAGGCCCTCGGTCACCTCGAGCACCAGGTCGCGTGGCTCCAAGCCCTGGTCGCGCAGCACCGTCATCGCGAAGTCAGGGAAGGTGTCGTCCTCGAGCTGGAGCGGGGACACGTTCACGGCCGCATACGCGTCGCCTCCCGTGTGCTCGCGCCACTGCGCGAGCTCGGCGCACGCTCGGACCAGCACCTGCCGACCGAGCTCGTGGATCAGTCCTGCCTGCTCCGCGACCGGGATGAAGATCGAGGGCGGGACGGTGCCCAGCTCCGGGTCGTGCCAGCGTGCGAGCGCCTCGATGCCCGCGGTCGCACCCGAGTGGAGCTCCACGATCGGCTGGAACTCGAGCGTGATGGCACCGGTGGCGACGGCGAGCTGCAGCGCCTCGGCGAGCCGGAACTGCTCCACCGCGCCCTCGTGCATGCTGGGCTCGTAGACGGCGTGACGTCCCCGGCCGCGCGCCTTGGCCTGGTACATCGCCAGGTCCGCGTTGCGCAGCAAGGTGCCGGCTGTCTCGTCAGCGCAGGCGACGGCGATGCCGATGCTTGCCCCGACGATGACCGTGCCACCGCTGAATGCGATCGGCGCCCCATGGAGGGAGTCGAGGATCCTGTCGGCCAGAGCGGACGCCTCCTCGACGGTCGCGTCCCGCAGCACCAGCCCGAACTCGTCCCCGCCCAGGCGTGCCGCGACGTCGCGCTCCCTCGCGCAGGACCGGATGCGGCCCGCGGCGGCGATGATGACCTCGTCGCCCGTCGCGTGACCGAAGCTGTCGTTCACGGTCTTGAAGTTGTCGAGGTCCACGAACAGCACGACGGTGCCACGGCCCTCCCGGGTCGGCGCGGCGAGCGCCTCGTCGACGCTCTCGCGGAAGCGGCTCCTGTTCGGCAGGCCTGTCAACGAGTCGTGGTACGCGTCGTGGCCCAGCTGAGCCTCGAGGTCCTTCTCCTGGGAGACGTCCACCAGCACACCCTGGATCGTCGGCGTGCCCGCGTGGTCGTAGAGGACCACCGCGTCGTCGCGGACCCACAGCGACGAGCCGTCGCGGCGGAACATGCGGTAGGTGTCGGATCGCCGTTCCGTCGAGGACCCGTCGGCGAGCATGAGGTGCTCGCCCGCGATGAGACCTTCGCGGGCCGCGGGGTCCACCTGGCGCCACCACAGGCCTGGGTCCGACATCCACTCCTGCGCCGTGAAGCCCAGCATCGTCTCGATCTGGGGGCTCACGTAGTGCCAACGGCCGAACGCGCCTGGCGCAGCGGAGTACACGACGGCGGGCACCCGCTCGACGAGCACGCGGTATCGCTCCTCGGCGGCCCTCAGATCGCTCACCAGGCGCTTGCGCTCGGTGATGTCCATCGCGATGCCGATCTCGTAGGCGGGGCTGCCGTCCGCCTGGCGCACGAGCGAGACGGTGAGCGCCACCCAGATCCAGCCACCGTCCTTGCGGCGGAACCGCTTCTCCATCTCGAAGCTGTCGATCTCCCCGGCGGCGAGCCGACGGGAGAGCTCGAGGTTGACCGGGATGTCGTCAGGATGCGTGTAGTCGGACCATGACAGCGTGGCGAACTCCTCGGGCGTGTACCCGAGCATGCGATGCAGCGCGCCGTTGGTCATGCTGGTGCGCCCCACCGAGTCGACAAGGCCGATGCCGACGGGCGCGAGCTGCAGGATCATCTCGAGCTGCGCGACGCGCGCCGCGGGGTCGTCGACGCCCTGCAGGGCGGACCCGTTCTCCGTCTCGCTCACGCCTGCCCTCCTCAGCCCGAGACCTTGCGAGTCTCATCGTCCCGCGAGCGGCCGGAGTGAGAGTCTCCGGCCTCAAGGCATCATCCTCGCGTGGATCGCGCCGCGGAGCCTTCTATTCATGGGGAACTGCGTGCCGTGTCGGCCACGGGGATTCTTAGCAATCTCTGTGGTTCCTCCCGGGGTCCTCCCCGGTTCGAGGAGTGGATTAGGGGGAGAAGCTCAGCGAGGGAGATGACCATGACCGCTCAGAACATGCACCACGACGACGGTGCGCAGACGGGCTACCTGACGATCGCGCTGGTGCCCGAGGCGCGGCACTCCCGGCGCCGGAAGGTGATAGGGAGCGCCGTCGGCGCCGCAGCCGTGTCCGCGCTCGCCATCACCGGCCTGGTCGTCGGCGCGAACGGAGAATCGACGACGGCGCTGTCCAGCGGCTCGTCCGCGCAGACGGCGAACCTGCCGAGCCTCGGCGACTCGTCGTCCGGCGCTTCGGGCGGCACCTACGCCGGTCCGCGCGGAGGGTATGGCGGCACCGGGACCTGGCCCGGCAGCGATTCCGGATCGTCCAGCTCGACCGCGTCGGTGCAACAGGATGCGACGACCGCGAGCAGCTCCGAGTCCACCGGCATCGTCCTGATCGACACCGTGCTCGGATACGACCAGGCACAGGCCGCCGGCACCGGCATGATCCTCACCTCCGACGGCCTGGTGCTCACCAACAACCACGTGATCGACGGCGCGACCGAGATCACCGTCACCGATGCGTCGACCGGCAAGACGTACACCGCCACGGTCGTCGGCACCGACGCCACCTCCGACGTCGCGCTGCTGCAGCTCCAGGACGCCTCCGGCCTGACGACCGTGACGCTCGACAACGAGGGCGACCCCGCCGTCGCCGACGATGTGACCGCAGTGGGCAACGCCTCCGGCGGGGGAGTGCTGATGGCGGCCGACGGCACCGTGACCTCCGTCAACTCGTCCGTGACGACGTCCTCCGAGTACTGGGTGTCAGGCGAGACGCTCACCGGCATGATCGAGTTCCAGGCCGACGTGGTCTCCGGCGATTCGGGCGGCGCGCTGCTCGACTCCCAGGGCGAGGTGGTCGGCATGACCACCGCCGCATCCACCGGCAGCGCCACGGTCACCGCATACGCGATCCCGATCGAGGACGCGATGTCGATCGTCGACCAGATCCTCGCCGGCGACGCGTCCGGCGACGTCACGCTCGGATACCCTGCGTTCCTCGGCGTCGGCATCGCGAGCGACGCGACCATGGCGCTCATGCCCGGCGGCTCCGGTTCGAGCACCGCAGGAGCACAGATCGCGTACGTCTACGACGGCACCCCCGCAGCCAGCGCCGGACTCGTGGCGGGCGACGTCATCACGGCGATCGACGGTACAGCCATCACGAGTGGAGACCAGCTGTCCACCCTCATCGCCGAGCACAGCCCCGGTGACTCCGTGACACTCACGTGGACCGATACGAGCGGCGTCGCTCAGACCGCGACCGTGACGCTCGCCTCCGGACCCGCTGCCTGACGCAGGAAGCGCCACAGACGGCGCCTGCCACCCCCTCGGGAGCGGCAGGCGCCGTCGTGTGCAGCGCACGCGTCGTCAGACGACGAACTTGTCCAGCTCGGAACGGAGCTCCTCGGCCATGGTGCGCACCGACTCGACCGACCCTGTCATGCGGTTCACCACCTCGACCGAGTTCGCGACGCCGGTCGCGACCCTGTTGATGTTGGACGACACCTCGCCGGAGCTGTCCGCGGCATCCGCCACCCCGCGCGACATCTCGTTCGTGGTGGCCGTCTGCTCCTCGACCGCCGAGGCGATCGTCATCTGGTAGTCGTTGATCTGAGCGATGATCTCGGTGATCCGGTCGATCGCCTCCACCGCCACGGTCGTGTCCGCCTGGATCGCCTCGACCCGGAGCGAGATGTCCTCGGTAGCCTTCGCGGTCTCCTGCGCGAGCTCCTTGACCTCGCCGGCGACCACGGCGAAGCCCTTGCCCGCCTCACCGGCACGGGCCGCCTCGATGGTGGCGTTGAGCGCGAGCAGGTTGGTCTGCTCCGCGATCTGGGTGATGAGCTTCACCACGTTGCCGATCTCGCGGCTCGACTCGCCCAGCCTGGAGACGCTGGCGTTGGTCGCGGCGGCGACGTCCGTGGCCTGGGCGGCGACCTGGGCGGCCTCGTTCGCGTTCTGCGAGATCTCGCGGATCGAGGCGTCCATCTGCTCGGCGCCCGACGCAACCGTCTGGACGTTCAGCGACACATGCTCGGACGCCTCCGCGACGCGGCCCGCCTGGGAGCTCGCCTCCGAGGACTCGCGTGCGACCTCGGCGCTGGCCGCGGTGAGGTCCTCGGCCGCCTGCGCGAGCGACGTCGCGCTGCGGTCCACGCCGGACAGGGTCGCCCGCAGCGAGGCCTGGGCGGTGGCGAGAGCACGAGACATCTGCCCCAGCTCATCCCTGGTGTCGACGGCGGCGTCGGCGGTGAGGTCTCCGCCCGCCATCGTCTCGAGAGCGGTGACGCATCGGCGCACCGGGCGCACGATCGACTGCACGAGCACGATCCCGATCAGCACCGCGAGCACCAGAGCCGCCGCGGCGACCACGAGCTGCACGAGGGTCGCGGTGTGGGCTGTCGCCGTGGCTGTCGCCTCGGTCGCGGTCACGTGGTCGGCCACGAGCGCATCGAGCGCCTCGGTGGCGTTGAGCAGGTTCTCCCACGAGGTCCACAGCTCGTTGTAGAGCATGTCGTACGCCTGAGCGACGGCCGTGGGAGACCCGTCGTCGAGCAGAGCCAGGTATGCGTCGTTGTCATCCGTGAACACCTGCCATGCCGCCTGCAGAGACTGGAACGCCGCGGCCTCGTCGCCCTCCCACGGCATGCTCGCGAGCTGCGTCATGGTCTGATCCGCGGTGTCGATCGCGGCGAGGGTGCCCACCGCGTTGTCCGACGTGAGGCCCTGATCCTCGCCCGCGTTCGCGGCTGCGGACATGTAGGCCTGCCAGCCGTTGATCTCCGCGTCGTGGTAGCGCATGTCCTGGATGCCCGCGCGTGCGTGCTGCATCCCGCTCACCATCTGCTGAGCGGTCTGCTGGGACCGCGAGGACGCGATCCCCGTGGCCGCGAGAGCCAGCATCAGGGCGCCGAGCACCGCGAGCGCGACGGTGATGCGCGCGCCGACCTTGAGACGTGACACGAGGGTGATCATGACTGGGGTGCTCCTTCTCCGGGGCGCGCGGCTTGCGCAAGGTCGGATCTCACCCGGTCATTCGACTGCGCAGGTGCGGATGTGAGGGATCGGCGGCGTGCGGCGGTGCGTCATCCCGCGAGCGGCGCGCTGCTGCGGACGGCGTTGCCGTCGCGCGACATTCCCAAGATCGGATATGTTCGGATCACGTCGAACCGGGGGGTCACGTGGGGTGGGCAGTGGTGAATCGCGACGGCAGCTGGCTCGTCGAGCGGCGGCGACGGTGGCCGCGCCTGAGCGCCTTGGCGCTCGTGTCCGCGTGGGCGCTGCTGGTGGTGGCGATGGGCGCGGCCGCCGCAGCGCACGCCATGCAAGGCACCACGTTCGCCACCGTGCTGATCTGGTCGATCGTGCTCCCGGTCGCAGGTGTCGTCGTGTATCTGTTCGGAGGCAGGGCCGCGTCGCGTCCTGTACGCGCGCTGCTCGCAGTCGACTCGGATCAGGAGGATGGTGCCGTGGTGTTGACGCTGGTCGACGCCGTCAACGAGCCCCACCGTCTGGTGGTCGACGAAGGGACCGCAGCGAGCCTGACCGACGCGTTCGGCGACGGCAGACGGTAGGTCGCACGCGACGTCACAGGTCGTGCGCGCGATCGCGGCGCAGCACCTCGTCGGGGCCCAGCGCCCTCACCAGCGCCGCGGTCTCCAGGTTCCTCAGGAAATGCCTGGCGCCTTGGAGTGCCCGCAGCAGTCCGAGAGCGAACAGGCCGAGCCCCAGGACCACTCCGATCGAGACGAGGTCGGGCCACACGAACATCGACACGATCGCCACCGCCGAGTACGCGACGGGCGCTCCCACGAAGGCGAGGAGCAGGCCCTGGACGATCTCGTCGGCACCACGCTTCAGCTTGAACATGCCGCACTCCTTACAGGCGGTCGGACGCCGTTGTCCGCTGCTCATTCCGATGCTAGCCAGGGTGCCGCCCCACCGCACGAGCGGGATCGGTGTCCCTGAGACGGCGCTCGCGGACCCGCGCCGTGGCGCATCGAGCTCCATCGACGCACCTGGCAGAGAGGCACTCGTGCACGCCCGCGCGCTCGCACAGCGTCCGTGGGATTCGCGGAGGCTACTCTCCCGCGTCGAGCCGGGCGACGGCATCGGCGCCGTGGATGGCGATCAGCGCGGCCGTCTCCGTGGTGTGGAGATAGATCCGCGCACCCGTCACGGCTCTCCAGACGCCCCACCAGAACAGCACGATCGCGGCGATCGCGCCGAGCACGACGAGGGCGACCGCACCCGACTGCAGCCCCAGGAACGCCAACGGAACTCCGGCGACAGGCGCACCGATCAGGGCGATCAGCAGGCCCGTGATGATCTCGCCACCGCCACGCTTCGGTCCGTCCATCCGCGTCCCCCTTCGCCGTGCGGCGTCCGGGATGGAAGCGCCGTCCATGCGGTGATGCTATCGATGGGTGCCGTGTCGTCGCGAGGGCGGCGCGCGGACCGTGACCACCTCACCCTAGCGTGGCCAACCAGCGGCCCAGCCGGGCGATCCCTTCGACGATGTCCTCGCGGGACGACGCGTAGGACAGCCGCACATGGGTGTCGCCGTGCGTCCGACCGAAGTCCTTGCCCGGTGTGAGCGCCACGTGCGCCTCCGCGAGCGCCCGCTCGCAGAACGTCCAGGCGTCCAGGCCGGTGGACGACACGTCCGGGTACACGTAGAAGGCGCCGTCCGGGACCGAGTCCACTGGAAGCCCGATTCTGGCGAGTCCGTCGACCATGAGGTGACGGCGGGCGACCAGCTCGACTCGCCGCGCCTCCGCCTCGGCGAGCGCCTCAGGCTCGAAGCAGGCGAGCGCCGCGAGCTGGGCCGGCGTCGAGGCGCTGAGGAAGAAGTCCATCGCGAGCGTCTCGGCAGGGCCCACCAAGGCCTCGGGCAGCACGCACCATCCAAGGCGCCACCCCGTCATCCCGAAGTACTTCGAGAAGCTGTTGACGACGATCGCGTCGGGGTCGTGCGCCAGCACGGTCTGCGGCGCTGCGCCGTCGGAGTCGGGGTCGGCGAGGTCCAGATAGATCTCGTCGACGATCCGCCAGACGCCGCGCGCCTTCGCCAGCTCGCAGATGGCCGCCAGCTCCGCGGCGGGCAGCGACGTGCCCGTCGGGTTGGACGGGGTCGCGATCATGACGGCCTGGGTCGCATCGGTCCAGGCCTCGCGGAGCAACTCGACGGTGAGCTGGTAGCGGGTGGCGGGCGTGGTCGGGATCGGCACCAGATGGCCGCCGAACGCGAGCACCAACTCGCGGTTGCACGGGTAGGACGGGTCCGCGAGCAGCACGTCCGCGCCCGGATCGACGGTGATGGCTGTGACGAGCAGGAGAGCGGACGACGCACCGGACGTGATCGCGATGCGTGCCGGGTCCACGTCGACGCCGTGCCGGTCCTTGTAGAACCAGGAGATCCGTTCGCGCAGCGCCGGCATGCCGAGCGCGAAGCTGTAGGGGAGCGCGCGGCCGTCCATCGCGTCGACCATGGCCTGACGCACCGACTCCGGGGCGCCGAAGGAGGGCTCGCCGATGTTGAGGCGGACCACAGGGTGGCCCGCGTCCTCGATCGCGGTGGCCTTCTGGATCAGGCCCATCGCGTGGAACGGCTCGGCGGTCATGGCGCGCTGGGAGATGCGCATCACCCCTCCTCAGGTCGCAGCGCTCCGAGGAGCGCCAGGATCATGGTGTTCACAGGCACGTCGACTCCGTGCGAGGCCGCGATGCGGACGACCGCGCCGGTGAGGGCGTCGTGCTCGATCGGGCGTCCCGCCATCACGTCCTCCCGCATGGACGACGTGTTGTTCGCGGGCGCTGCCGCCTGCAGCCACGCGACGACGGCGTCGGCGTCCGCCTCGGTCACGGCGGCACCCTCCGCGCGTGCGACCGCGGCGACCTCGCGGGTGATGGATCGTGCGAGCGCGGCGATCGCGGGGTCCAGCAGCACCTCGCTGCGGCGTCGCGTGAGCGAGGTGAGGCTGTTGCCCGCGCAGTTGATCATCATCTTGGTCCAGAGGACCTCGGGGAAGTCGGCTGCGGCGTTCATGCGCATGCCGCCGACGGCGAGCGTGGCCGCGAGAGCCGCGCCTGCACCGGCCGAGGGCAGCGCGATGTCGTGCTCTCCGACGCGCCGCATGGTCGCCACGCCAGGGGCGGTGCGTTCGACGTTGAGGTACACGATCGCGGGGATCGCGTCCGCCTGGCCGATGTGCGGCGCGACTCGCTGGACCTGCTCCACGCCGTTCTGGGCCACGAGGATGGTGGCCCCTGCGTCGGCACCTGTGCGGAGCCAGCCGGCCATCGCGTCGGTCGCGTACGCCTTCACCGCGAGCACCAGCACGTCGACGTCGCCGAGCTCGCCGGGCGTGTCCAGGTGCGTCGCCTCCCACGTCTGCGGGACGCCGTCCTCGACGATGGTGATCGACTCGACAGGCGTGCGGCCGCCGCACAGCAGGATCGTGCTGCCGGCACGTGCGAACGCGGAGCCGATCGCGAGGCCGATCGCTCCCGCTCCGACGACTGCGACCTTGGGTGTGGCGTGCACGTGACCTCCAGACTCGGTGGCGGGGCTCACCAGAAACCTACCCGCGATCCAGGGTCTCGCCTGCAGCCCCGCGCAGCGAGGGCCCCGTCCGTGGCCGTCGGACGGGGCCCTCCACGCTCCATGCCGCCTTGAATGGCATGGAGCGTCGATTCCGGTGGCCGCAAGGAGGAGAGGGGAGCGACCGCCGGAGGTCGGTGTCAGGCGAAGCGGGTGACCATGGCGCCGAGCCCTTCGATCGTGCTGGTGAGCACCTCGCCCGCCTGCAGGAATCGGGGAGGCGTGCGTCGGTTCCCGATCCCGGCAGGGGTCCCCGAGAAGATGAGGTCGCCGGGCAGGAGGGTGACGACCGCGGACAGCCGCGCGATCAGCTCCGGCACGTCGTAGATCATGCGGGAGGTGCGGCTGTCCTGCATGGTCTCCGTGCCGACGGCGCACCTGATCGCCAGGTCCATCGCGTCGGGCACCTCGTCGGGGGTGGCCAGCCATGGGCCAGTGGGGGAGAAGCCCGGATGCGACTTGGCGAGGGAGAACTGAGGCTTGGAGCCCTCGAGCTGCGCGACCCGCTCGGACAGGTCCTGGCCGATCGTCAGCCCCGCCACATGGCTCCACGCGTCGTCGCGGGCGATCCGGTGCCCGCCGGTGCCGATGACCACCACCAGCTCCACCTCCCAGTCCACGTGGCCCTCGGGAAGCGTCACCGTGGCCTGCGGGCCGGTCAGGCTCGAGGGGAACTTGGTGAAGGTCACGGGCATGCTGTCCGGCGGGTAGCCGGCCTCGTCGGCGTGCTCCCGGTAGTTCACGCCGATCGCGAAGATCTGCGCAGGCCGAGGCACCGGCGGCCCGAGCCTCGCCAGGTCCACCGAGCACCGGCCCGTGCCTGCCGCGTCGGTCAGGTCCAGGGTGGACGCCCATGCGGTGAAGGTCCGCCAGTCGGCGAAGGCATCCATCGGGTCGGGACCGAACGTGCCGCCGGAGGCCGTGGCGACGTCGACCGCGTGCTCGTCGTCCGCGATGAGCACCAGTCGATCGTCGAGGTTGCCCAGTCTCACCAGTCCACCCGCTTCGGTGCGGGCTCGCCGTACGCCTCCTCCCAGGACACGACCTTGTTGCGCAGGGTGCCGATGCCCTTGATCTCCGCCTCGACGACGTCGCCGGGCTGCAGGTAGAAGTCGAACGGGTTCGGCTGCACCGCGGCGACGCCCGAGATGGTGCCGGTGGTGATGAGGTCTCCGGCGGAGTACACCTGCGGCGAGTGGTACGCGACCAGGTGCGGCCACGTGATGCGCGTCTTGTTGGTGTTGCCCTGCTGGCGCACCTCGCCGTTGACGCGCAGCTCCATCGGCAGGTTGTGCATGTCCGGCACCTCTTCCTTGGTGACGATCCACGGCCCGATCGGGCAGAACGTGTCGATGCCCTTCGAGAACGAGAAGACTCCGGACTCCATCTCCTTGCGCTGGATGTCGCGCGCGGTGATGTCGTTGAAGACGGTGAAGCCGGCGATGTAGTCCTCCGCCTCGTCAGGGCCGAAGAACTTCCCGCTCTTGCCGATCACGATCGCGAGCTCGAGCTCGTAGTCCAGCTCCTTGGTGAGCCCTTCGGGGTAGACGATGTCGTCGTCGGGGCCGATGATCGCGTCCAGGTTCTGGAAGAAGACGATGCCCTTGTGGACGGGGTGGGACCAGTCCACTGCCGTGAGCTCGTTGTGGTGGTCGATGAAGTTGCCGGCCGTGTGGAAGAACTTCTTGGGACGGATGGGTGCGCGCAGCGTCACGTCCTCGTAGCGCAGGCGCTCGCCCGTCTCGCCGACCTTGCCTCCACGCTCGAAGTACTCCCTGGTGGAAGGCACGTCGAGCTCGATGACGACGCCCTCCTCGAGCTCGAGGCGGCCGACGCGGCCCTCGTCGAAGGTGATGAGCTTCATTGCTTGCCTTTCTGTAGGGTCGGCGGCTCAGCGGCCGCCGTCGTGGGACACGCGCCTCTCCACGGCGGAGAGGAGGCTGTTGACGGCGACCACGCCCACGCACACCACGAGGATCATGGCGTCGAGGCGTTCCGCCTGGTGGTTGACGATCTGGCGGGCGATGAACGAGCCGACGCCGTCGATCGAGATCATGAGCTCGGCGAGCAGCACGCCGAGCATGGTGAGGGACGCGCCGATCTTGAGCGCTCCGACGATCTCCCCCAGGGATGCAGGGACGACGACGGCCGCGAGCCGTTCCATGCGCGACGCGCCCATCGTGTGCGCCGCCTCGAGCAGGTCGCTCCTCACCCCGTGGCTGGCGGTCATGACGATCAGCACCACGGGCACGATGCCGTGAAGCACGCCGAACGCGATCTCCGAAGGGGCGCCCAGGCCCACCCAGAGCACGAGCAGCGGATAGAACGGCACGAGGGGGGTCGCGTACAGGATCGTCACGACGTCCCGCGAACCCTCGTAGAACGCCCGCGAGATGCGGCCGAGCACGATGCCGAGCGGGATGCCGAGCGCTGCCACGACGGCGAAGGAGACGAGGAAGCGCGCGGTGGTGTTCCACAGCTCGCCGAGCGCGTCCGGCTGGAGCACCTGGGACAGCCCCGTGGTGAGCACCGCGCTCGGCGGGGCCAGGTACGGGTCGTCGGCCAGCACCGTGCGGGTGACGACCTCCCAGACGAGCACTGCGACCGCGATCGTCCCCCATCGGACGAGCGCCGCCTGCGTCCGCAGCGTCGGTGCGTGCCGACCTGGGGGGCGCACATGGCTGGCGGGGCCCGTCACGATGGGGGACACGGTCACGGTGATCGCTCCGCTCAGCCCTGGAGGGCGTCGTTGAAGTAGGCGGACTGGTCGGGGCTGGTGTCGGCGATGCCCAGCGACGGCAGCGCGCTGGCGTACGCGGCGAGGCCGTCCACGTCGATCGAGCCGTCGGTGGTGAAGTTGCTCATGAGCTGGTCGTAGGTGCCCTGTGCGATGGAGTCGGACATGCCCAGCTTGTCCATCGCGATCGCGACGGTCTCGTCAGGGTTCGCCTGCATCCACTCGATGGTCTGCGTGTACACGTCCGTCAGGCGCTTCAACGTGTCCGTGTTGTCCGCGATGTAGGTGGACGGTGCCATGAGGATCGCGAACTGGTCGGGTCCGCCGATGACGTCGCCCGCCACCTCGGCGAGCTTGCCGGTACCCTGCGCCTGCACGATGTACGCGAACGTCACCGGGAGGACGAAGCCGTCGACGTCGCCGTTCGCGAGCGCAGCCATCGTGGTGGCTGGGTCGCCCAGCGGCACCTCGGTCACATCGTCGATCGAGACGCCTGACGCGTCGAGAGCGGCGCGGAGCGTGTAGTCGGTCAGGGATCCGACGCGCGAGATGCCGATCTTGGTGCCGGCGGTGTCCGCGAAGCCGGTGATCGTCGAGTCGGCGCCGACGATCAGCGCCATGGGGCTGGGCCCGTAGATGCCCCAGAAGGCCTGGATGTCCACATCGTGCGCCGCTGCGGCGACCGCGTCGAGCCCGGTGGCGGCGCCGACATCGACCGTGCCACCCGCGATCGCCTTGGTCAGATCGGATCCCGAGGTGAAGTCGATCACCGTCACGTCAAGACCGGCATCGGTGAAGAAGCCCTTCTCCTCCGCCACGCGGGCCGGCATCGCGTGGATGAAGTCCTGCCCCTGCACCAGGCCCAGGTTGATCGAGACGGTCTCCATGGCCTGGGTGGTGCTCGTGGACGTGTCCGGAGTGGCAGAGCCGGAGGATTCGGAGGCGGACGGCGTGCTGCTGCACGCCGCTGTCAGTCCGAGCACTGCGACGGCGATGCTGCCGAGCGCGAGTCGAGGTGAGATCTTCATCGTTCTATACCTTTGCTCGTGAGTGTGGTGACCATCGTGAACGCGATGTTCACGACGACTGTGAGGGCGATCGCGATGACCACCCAAGCGAAGAGTGCCGGGGTGTCGAGCCCCTGGCTTGCGGTGGCGAGCTGATAGCCGACCCCGGCCGCGCCGGAGATGAACTCGGCGGCGATGATGGTCACGAGCGAGAGCGACATGGCCACCCGCATCGACGCGATCACCGGGCTGCTGACAGCCGGGAGCACCACGGACGTCGCAAGTGCGATGCGCCGCGCGCCCATGGTGCGGGCCGCCGTCAGCAGACCTCGGTCCACCCGGTGCACGGCGCGCAGCGTGGCGATCGCGACAGGGAAGTAGCCGTAGAGCGCACCGATCGCGACCTTCGACGGTGAGCCGATGCCCAGGGTCGCCGCGAGCACGGGGTACAGGATGACCAGCGGCAGCGCGCTCAGCGTCGTGATGAGCGGCTCGTACGCCCGGACTCCGAGCTCTGACGGCCCGATCGCGAATCCGGTGACGATGCCCGCGACGGCGGCGACGGCCAACGCCACGGTCGCCTCCGCGAGCGTCACCCCGATCGGCTCCAGGACCTTCGCGGGGTGTGAGAGCAGGTGGCCCAGCTCACCGAGCACGTCCAGGGGTGCCGCGAGCAGGATCGGCTTCACCGCGCCGGACGCGGTCAGCAGGATCCAGGCGACGATCGTCACGGCGAGGACGCTGCCGTAGACCGCCGCGCGACGCGTGAGGATCATGAGTGCGCCTGCGAGTCGTCGATCAGGAGCGCGCTGAGCCGGTCGGTAAGGTCGTGGAACACGGGATCGCGCATGAGCGAGGCATGCCGAGGCCGTTCGAGCGGGACGTCGATCACCTCGCGGATCACCCCGGGTCGCGGGCCCATGACCACCACGCGGTCCGAGAGGAACGCGGCCTCGGCAAGGCTGTGCGTCACGAAGACCACGGTCTTGCCCTCCTCCTCGAGGATGCGGACCAGCTGGGCGCCGATGCTGAGCCGGCTCTGCTCGTCGAGCGCGGCGAACGGCTCGTCGAGCAGCAGGATGCGCGCGTCCGAGACCAGCGCACGCGCGATCGCGACACGCTGGCGCATGCCGCCAGACAGCTGCGACGGCATGCGCTCCGTCACGTCGCCCAGACCCACGCGGCGCAGCGCCTCCATCGCGCGCTCCTTGCGCTCGCGGCGCGGCACTCCAGCGAACTGCAGCGCGATCTCCACGTTGCGAAGCGCGCTGCGCCAGGGGTAGAGCGCCAGGTCCTGGAACACGTAGGAGATCTCCTGCGGGCGAGGACCTGTGACGGGGGTGCCGTCCACGGCGACGCTGCCGACGTTCGCATCCAGGAGGCCGCCGATGGCGCGCAGCGCGGAGCTCTTGCCGCAGCCGGATGGCCCGATGAGGCTCACGAACTCGCCCGGCCGCACGTCGAAGGTGATGTCCTTCGCTGCCACGACATCGCCGTAGGCGAGCGTCACGTCGCGGAGCGAGATCAGCGCATCGGTGGCGGTGGGCGCGTCGAGGGTCATCGTCATGCACCCACCATGTTGAAGCCGCCATCCGCGAGCATGTAGCCGCCGGTGAGGTGTGCGGACTCCTCGGTCGCGAGCCATAGGCAGGCGCCGGCCACGAACTCGGGCGGCGGGATGTGGCCCATGGGGGTCTGGGAGATGAGCACCTCACGCCGTCCGCTCTTCCAGTCCTCGCGCTGCAGCAGGCGCTCTGTCTCCATGAATCCGGGCGCGAAGGTGTTGACACGGACGGCAGGCGCGAACGCTTTCGCGTACGACTTGGTGATGCCGAGGATCGCGTACTTGGCAGCCGCGTACTGCGGTGCGCGCGGCGATCCCTTGACCACCACGGTGGAGCCGACGTTGACGATCGCCCCGTGGCCCTGGTCGAGCATGCGTGCGCCGAACTCGTGTGTCATCAGCAGGGTGCCCTTGACGTCCACGTCGATCACTGCGTCGAGCGCCTCCTGCGTGAGCTCCTTCCACGACATCTGCTCGCTCGACACGTCGCCCACGTTGTTGACCAGGACGTCGAGCGTGCCGAAGGCGGCCCAGACGTCGTCCGCCATCCGCTTGATCTGCTCCCAGCTGATGATGTCCGCCTGCACCAGGATCCCGTCGCTGCCGGCCGCCCGTACGCGGGCGAGCGTCTGCTCGGCGCCCGCCTTCGAGCTCCGGTAGTGGATCGCGACCTTCGCGCCCTCCTGGGCTGCTCGCACGGCGATCTCGGCGCCGAAGCCTGTGCCTGCTCCTGTGACGAGGACGGTCTTGCCTGCGAAGCGGGGGAAGATCTGGGTCATCGGTCTCTCCTTGTGGGTGGGTTCAGGCGCGCGCGGCTGCGGCGTGCTCGTGGATGAAGCGCGACATGCGGGTGAGCGTGCGCAGGCGTGCGGGGTGGTCGAGGCCGTTGAGGTAGCCGTGCTCTGCGCCGATCTCGCGCGTGAGCTCGACGTCGACGCCCGCCGCCGCGAGCTCGGCGGCGTAGGCCTGCCCTGAGGCCCTGAGGCGGTCGATCTCGGCGTTCACGATGAGAGTGGGAGCGACTCCGCGGGGATCGTGACCGGCGGGGAACGCGTACGCCTCCGTGGGTGCGGCGCCTCCCAGGTAGTTCGTGGCGATCGCCGCGGTGGCTTCGGGCGACATGTCGAGCGCGGGGTCGAGGTCCGCGAGCAGCCCTGCGAGCTCGGCGTCCGGCTCCGGGAGGACCGGGTGGAGCACGGGGTAGACCAGGCAGGAGGCGCTCGGTGAGATCCCGCCACGATCGCGCAGTCGCAGGGCGGCGCCCGCAGCGAGGTTGCCACCGGCGCTCGCGCCGCCGATGGCGATGGCGTCCGGCGACCCTCCCCAGGTCGTGGCGTGGTGTGCGGCCCAGTCGAAGGCTGCGACCGCCTGGAGGGAGGCGGCGGGATAGGCCGCGCGGGGTCGGTCGGATCCCAGCGCCTTCACGAGCTCTGCGGGGTCGGGCATCCCGTCCTGTGGCGGGGGCAGGGGGATCGAGGTGAGCGCGTCCACGGGTGCGAGCGTGTAGTCCACCGAGACGACGGTGGTGCCGTGCTGCGCGAGGTGGCGCGAGGTGCCGTCCGCCTCCGGCACGTCCAGGTCTCCGAACATGAAGGCGCCGCCGTGGAGCCACACCAGGGCAGTGCCGTCGGGATGCGCGGCGGGGTATACGCGCACCGTGAAGTCGTGGCCTCCTGCGTGGAGGTGGACCTCTTCGGCTCCAGTCGGGATCATCGTTGATCTCGCTTTCATTGACCAAAAAGAACTTTCAATGATTGAATCTAAGACGGCGAATCGCCCGCGTCAAGGCGGGCGCGCCGACCGTGACGAGGAGGTGGGGCGTGGGTCGAGTCCCTGATCTGACGCCCGAGCGGCTTGATGCCGAGGCGCGCGCGCTCTACGACGCGATCGCTGGAGGGCCCCGCGCGGCCGGCCCTCAGCACTTCGCCCTGACAAGGCAGGACGGCTCTCTGCGAGGGCCTTTCAACGCGATGCTGCTCGCACCCGGCATCGGTGGCGCGTTGCAGGAGGTCGGCGCCGCGCTGCGCTACCGCGGCTCGCTCGAGGACCGGGCACGGGAGATCGCGATCCTCCTGGTGGCGGCGCACTGGCGCAGCGCATTCGAGCAGGTGTCCCATGAGGCGGTCGGGCGCGCGCATGGGCTCACCGATCGCGAGATCGAGGCGCTGCGCATGCGCGATGCCTCCGCGTTCTCGGGTGTCGAGGCCGCCGTGGCGGACGCGGTGCTCGCGCTCCTGGCCGGTGACCTGGACGACGAGGCCTGGGCCACGGCGGAGGCGGCGCTCGGCGCCGAGGTCGTGTTCGAGCTGACCGCGCTCGTCGGCTACTACGCGACGCTCGCCCTGCAGCTGCGCGTGTTCCGGGTGGCGGCCTGACATGGCGTGCCGCATTGCACCTGCTCGGTCGTCGAGATAGCGTCTCACTCCATGAAAGCCAATGACGGTGTCAAGGGGGAGGGCCGCTACCGGATCGAGGCACTGGCGAAGGGTCTCGCCGTGCTCCGGCTGTTCGACGAGACGGTGACCGGGCTCAAGCTCCGCGACATCAGCGAGCGCACCGGGATCCCCATGCCTACCGCATTCCGTGTGGTGGCGACGCTCGAGGGCGAGGGCTTCCTGGAGCGCACGGACGACGGCACGATCCGCCCAGGCGTCGCAGTGCTCACTCTCGGATCGGCCGCACTGCGCGGCTCGAGCCTCGTCCAGGTCGCGGAACGGCCCCTCCGGAGGCTCGCCGAGTCGACCGGCGAGACCGTCAACCTGGGTGTGCTGCTCGGCGATCAGGTGCTCTACCTGGTACGACTGCGCAACTCGGATCTGGTGACGGCCAACGTCCAGGTGGGATCCACCCTCCCGGCGGCGTACACCAGCATGGGCAAGCTGCTGCTGGCCTACCTCTCGGTCGAGGAGCGACGCGAGGCGCTGCGCACCCACGACTTCACCGCGGCGGTGGGGCCGAACGCGGCCCGCTCGCTCGCCGAGGTCGACGCGGCAGCCGATGCGATCAGGGCGGAGGGGTTCGCGATCCAGGACCAGGAGGTCGCGATCGGTCTCCGGTCGGTCTCGGTGCCGGTGTTCGGGCGTGGCGAGCGACCCGTCGCGGCCATCAACATCGCGGTCGCGGCGAACCGTCACGACGCCGCCGACCTGCGGGGGACGCTGCTGGACGCGCTGCGCGCCACCGCCCAGGACATCTCGCTGCGCCTCGCCGCCGGCTGAGCGCACGCTCATCGCGTGACGCGCTTGCAGAAGGCGATCGCGGAGTCGAGCAGCGCCTCCCGGTCCACCTCCCCCTGCCACATGTGCCCAGCGTGCGGCACCAGCGTGAGCTGCGCGTCGGCCCCGACGGCGAGCAGCGCCTGAGCGAGCTCGACGCTCTGGGAGGCAGGCACGGCCGTGTCGTCCGCGCCGTGCGCGACGAGGAAGGGCGGTGCGCCCGCGCGCACGTGCGACACCGGGCTTGCGTCGCGGGCGCGTGCGAGGTCGGCGCCCACCGTGTGACCGAGCCAGCCCGCCTCGCGGGTCGTCAAGTCGTCCAGCGCGTCCTGTGCGGTGGCGAGCGCGATCAGATCTGAGGGCCCGTACCAGTCGACGACGCCGCGCACACCCTCCCGGACGGCGGGGTCGTCGTGCAGCGCGACCAGGGCGGCGAGCGTGGCGCCCGCGGACTCGCCCCACAGCACCACGCGGTCCGCCGCGACGCCGAGCTCGGTGGCGTGCACGCGCACCCACGCGAGCGCCGCCGCGACGTCGTCCACCTGCGCAGGGAAGCGCGCCTCTCCGCTCAGCCGGTAGTCGAGGGAGGCGACCGCGAGCCCCGCCGAGGCGATCCGCACGAACGGGTCGCCGCCCGGCATGGTCGGCACGAACGTCGTCCGCCCGCCCAGGCGCCACCCGCCACCGTGCACGAACAGCACCACGGGCGCGTCAGGCACGGAGGCCGGGTACAGGTCGAGCGACAGGGGCCGGAAGCCGACCGGCTCCGCGTAGACCACGTCGCGGAGCACGGTCGCCTCCTGGCGCTCAGTCCTCAAGGAAGTTGTAGTCGGGGCGGAAGACCGTGCCGTACAGCTCTCCTGCGGCCTTCATCTGCTCGAACGGCGGGATGTAGAACTCCTCGGGCGAAGGGATCCCCGGCTTGTCGGTCGGGCGGCCCATCGCGTGGAAGAACCGTGCGAAGCCTGCGGAGCTGACCCCCATGATCTTGGACGTGGCCTCCATGCGGAAGGCGTGGATCGTGCCCTTCGGGACGTAGCCGAAGCCGCCCGAGGTGAGCACGTGGTCGTCCTTGAAGCCCTTCTCGTCGTCCATCCACAGGTGCACGGCGCCATCCATGACGAAGAAGATCTCGTGGGTGAACGGGTGGATGTGGGCGGGGATGATGTCGCCCGCGTTGCCCTCGCAGCTGAAGACGTCGTACTGGTCGTCCGTCTCGTCGCCCGTGAGGAGGATCGTGAAGAGGGTGTCGAAGACGACGGACTTCTCACCTTGACCGTTGTCCAGGTAGAAGGGCTGCGGCTTCCCGGGAAGGATTCCTGCGTGCTGGGGTGCGAGCGTGGTGGCGTCGTTCGGGGACATCGAGCCAACCTCCTTGTCGGTTCTCGGACGACGCCGTTGTCGTCCGGGTGGGTCCAGCATGGCCGGAGCCCCTCCGCGTTGGGAAGTTCGAGATGCCTATGGATCGTGAGGTGTCGCCTAACGATCGGCGAGCATCCCGCCTGCGGCCCATGCGCGGCGAGCCTCCGTCTGAGCGATCCGCACGAAGGTCTCCGCGATCGGCGAGCGCTGCGCTCGCGTGCACAGCAGCACCGTCGCGGGCTCGATGTCGCGCACGGGCACGAACGCGAGGGTGGAGCGCGGGAAGTGCGTCGCCGCCGACGCCGCGGCGATGTTCACGCCCATCCCTGCCTCGACCAGGTCCAGGATCCCCTCGATGTCGTCTGCGCGTGCCCCGATGCGGGGGTGGCTGCCGTCAGGTCGGGGATCCACTACCCACCACGCGAGCGCTTGCGGGTCTGCGCCTGACGCGGCGACGAACGTCTCCCCGGCGGTCTCTGCGATCTCGATCGATGAGCGGTCCGCCAACGGATGGCCGGCGGGGACCACGAGCACCCGCGGCTCCGTCCACAGAGGGCTCGCCTCGACCGTCGCGGGGTCGTGGGGCAGCGGCGCGGCGGCGAGCACCACGTCGGCGCGATCGTTGAGCAGCTCGCCCACGACGTCGAAGAATCCGACGCGGCGCATCTCGAGGCCCAGGTCCGGGATCGAGCCCACGGCGCTCATGATCGCCGCGGTCAGGGGGGCGGCGCCCGCGGCGACGACGCCGATCCGCAGGGTCGGTCCGGTCGCGACCCGTCGCCGCTCGACCCACTCGCACAGCTCGTCGTGCGCCTCGACGACCTTCGTCGCGTGCGGCAGGAAGGCGGCGCCCAGTGCGGTGAGGGTCACGGACCGCGAGGTCCGCTCGAAGAGCTGGCCGCCGATCGAGCGCTCCAAGCCCGAGATCTGCTGGCTCAGCGAAGGGGAGGAGATGGAGAGGCGCTCGGCGGCGCGCCCGAAGTGGAGCTCCGCCGCGAGCACGGTGAAGTAGCGCAGCGTGGGGATCGCGACGTCCATCGGCGGCCTCCGCTTCCTCGAAGCCACAGTGCTCCGATCGTGAGGCACAGCCTATCCGTCGTGTCATCCGTTCACGGGAACGCGGGATCACCGCGTGCGCCGGGCGGCCCCGCGATCGGCGATGAGCCGGCCCACCGCATGCGCCTGCTCCAGCAGCACCCGGCCGATCTCCGCCTGTCTCGGGGGTGTGAAGCGAGCCTCCACCCCGGTGGCGGACAGTGCCCAGCTCGGCCGACCCGACGCGTCGAAGATCGCCGCAGCCATGCCCCAGCTTCCCTCGACGATCAGGCCGGGGTTGACGACGTATCCGGTCCGACGCGCCACCTCGAGCCGTTCGCGCAGCGGGACGATGCCGTGGCTGGCGCCCCATGTGTCGGTGAGGTCCGTGCGTGCCAGGTACGCCTCCCGCTCGGCGGCAGGCGACATGGCGAGGATCGCGAGGCCCGCGCTCGCCACCCCGAGCGGGAAGCGGATGCCCTCGTAGAGGACGTGCGAGCGCAGGGGGAACGATCCCTCCTCGCGCAGCAGGCAGACCGTCTCGTCGCCGCGTCGCGCAGAGAGGAAGGCGCTCTCTCCGGTGAGGCGAGCCACCTCTCGCACCGCCTCGGCGGCCAGCGCGGTGATGTCGTACCGTTCCGCAGCGACGGCTCCGAGGATGTATGCCTCCGGCCCCAGCAGCCAGCCGTGATCCGGGTCGCGGTCCACCAGGCCCTCGGCGGCGAGGCCGGAGAGCAGACGATGCGCGGTGGGTCGGGTGAGACCCGTGAGCGCGGCCGCCCGCGCGGTGGGGACCGGCGCTCCCGCGCTCGCGCTGAGCGTGCGCAGCAGTGCCGCGACCCGCGAGACCACCTGTGCGCCCTGCTCCGCCATGCCCGCTCCCTTGCGTCCATATTGTGGTCATCGCGATGTTGTCTGACCACATCGTGCCACTCGATTGACCGGTCATCTACTCGGAACTACTGTCCGAGGAATCCACGATGTGGTCAGACAAAGGAGTCGGACGTCATGGGCAAGCTGTACGGGAGCGCAGCGGAGGCGCTCGAAGGCGTGGTGAGGGACGGGCAGATCATCGCCGTGGGAGGCTTCGGCCTGAGCGGCAACCCCACCGATCTGATCGAGGCGTTGAGGGACACGGGCGTCCGCGACCTCACCATCGTCAGCAACAACATGGGGGTCGACGGCAAGGGTCTGGGCATCCTGCTCGAGTCCGGTCAGGTCCGCAAGGTCGTGGCCTCGTACGTGGGGGAGAACCGCCTCTTCGCAGAGCAGTACCTGGCGGGCCGGCTGGATGTCGAGTTCGCGCCGCAGGGCACGCTCGCCGAGCGCATGCGCGCGGGAGGGGCGGGCATCGCCGGCTTCTACACCCGCACCGGCGTCGGCACGCCGGTAGCCGAGGGCAAGGAGGAGGCCACCTTCGACGGCGTCCCGTACATCCTGGAACGCGGCATCGTCGCCGACGTGGCGCTCGTCAAGGCGAACCGGGCGGACACCGCCGGCAACCTCCGCTACCGGTTCACGGCCCGGAACTTCAATCCGCTTGTCGCCATGTCCGGTCGCGTGACGATCGCCGAGGCCGAGGCGGTGGACCCCCACCCCTTGGACCCCGACACCGTGGAGACGCCCGGGATCTTCGTGCACCGGCTCGTGAGGTCCGCACCGCGTGTCAAGGACATCGAGCAGCGCACGACGAGGGAGGCCTGACATGCCCTGGACACGTGACGAGATGGCGGCCATCGCAGCCGAGGAGCTCGAGGACGGCCAGTACGTCAACCTGGGGATCGGCATCCCGACGCTCGTGGCGAACCATCTGCCGCCCGGAGTCACCGTGACCCTGCAGAGCGAGAACGGGATGCTCGGCATGGGTCCGTTCCCCGTGGCAGGCGACGAGGATGCGGACCTCATCAATGCGGGAAAGCAGACCGTCACGGTGCTCCCCGGGGGAAGCTTCTTCGACTCCGCCACCTCGTTCGCGATGATCCGCGGCGGCCACGTGGATGCCGCGATCCTGGGCGCGCTGCAGGTCTCCTGCACGGGAGATCTCGCCAACTGGACCATCCCCGGCAAGCTCGTGAAGGGCATGGGTGGCGCGATGGACCTCGTGGCGGGCACCAGGCGCGTCGTCGTCATCACCGACCATCAGGCCAAGGACGGCACTCCCAAGATCGTCGAGCGCTGCACCCTGCCGCTCACCGGCGTCGGCGTGGTGGATCGCATCGTCACCGACCTCTGCGTGCTGGACGTGGTCGACGGCGGACTCGTGCTGCGGCGGCTCGCGCCAGACGTCACCGAGCAGCGGATCGCCGAGTCCACCGCAGCTCCGGTGCGGGTCGAGCTGGAGGTCTCATGAGCGTCGTCATCGCGGGCTACGCCCGCACGCCCTTCGTGAAGTACTGCGGCCAGTTCGCGCGCACCCCTGCCTCGGTGCTGGGCGCGCATGCGGCCGCCGCGGCGCTACGCCGCGCAGGCCTCGCGCCCGGACGCGTCGACCGGGTGGTCGCCGGGCAGGTGCTGCAGGGAGGCGCGGGACAGAACCCGGCCCGCCAGGCCGCCGTGGGCGCGGGCGTGCCGATGACCGTCCCCGCGTCGACGCTCAACGTCGTGTGCCTGTCGGGCATCGAGGCGGTCGCGCAAGGTGCGCGGCTCATCGAGGCAGGTGAGGCGGACGTGGTGCTCACGATCGGCATGGAGTCCATGTCGATGGCGCCGCACGCGTACGTCGGCTCGCGGCTGGGCGCCAAGTACGGTGCGATCGAGCTGCTCGACACCATGGCTCACGACGGGCTGACCGACGCCTTCGAGCATCGCGCGATGGGCGCGTCGACGGAGGAGCACTCTGAGCGCTACGACCTCACGCGCGAGGAGCAGGACGCTTGGGCCGCCGAGTCGCATCGACGCCTGATCGCCTCGGCCGGGCACCAGGCGGAGGAGATCGAGCCCTTCGCACCCAAGCCGGGTGCGGTCCCCGTCGCCACGGACGACGGGGTGCGCCCGGGGACCACCGTCGAGTCGCTCGCAGGACTCAGGCCGGCGTTCGGCGGGCGCGGCACGATCACCGCGGGCAACGCTTCCCAGATCTCCGACGGCGCCGCCGCCCTGGTGCTCGCGCGCGAGGGAGTGGTGGAAAGCCCCCTGGCGCGAGTCGCCTCCTGGGCGCTGGTGGCCGGGCCCGACGTGTCGCTGCATGTGCAACCTGCGAACGCCGCCCGTGCGGCGCTCTCCCGCGCGGGCCTCGCCGTGGGTGACGTCGCCGCATGGGAGATCTCAGAGGCGTTCGCGGCGGTCTCGCTCGCCTCCACCCGGAGCCTGGGGCTCGACCCTGGCATCGTCAACATCCACGGCGGGGCGATCGCTCTCGGCCATCCCATCGGTGCGTCGGGCGCCCGCATCGTCGGCACGGTGGCGCGCACCGCGGCCGCCGTCGGCAGGGGAGCGCTCGGCGTGGCCGCCATCTGCGGCGGGGGAGGTCAGGGCTCGGCCGTGGTGGTGGAGGCGTTCTGAACGTTCTCCGTGGCCCACCAGGTTGCGAGCAGCCGCAGCCTGTCCGCCGAGTCGCTCCCCGGGGCGGCCGTGTACACCGTGAGCGTCAGATCCTCGTCGCCGGGCAGGACGAGCGTGTTGTACTCGAGCTCCAGCAGGCCGACGGCAGGATGCTGGATGCGCTTGACGCCCTCGATGTGGAGGCGCACATCGTGCCGTGCCCACCGGACCCGGAACGCCTCCGAACGGGTGGACAGCTCGCCCACGAGGTCGCTGATCTCGCGGTCGAACGGATTCCGTCCGGCGACGGTGCGCAGGCTCGCCACCGACGCGTCGGCGATGTCCTCCCAGTCGGGGTAGAACTGCTGCGACGACGGATCGAAGAAGATGTACCGGGCGTACGTCACGTGGTCGCCCATGGTGCGGTAGAGCGGGTCGTACAGCGCGCGCGCCAGGCTGTTCGCCGCGACGATTCCGCTCGTGCGGTCCCCGAGCACTGCCGCAGCGTCCGTGATGGACGTGAGAAGGTGCAGGAGGCTCGGGCGGATGCCCGTGCGAGTCGTGGCGCGCTTGCGTGCCTTCGCTCCTGCGTTGGCGGTGCGCGCCAGATCGAACAGGTGACGATGCTCCGCCTCGGTGAACCGCAGTGCGGCGGCGATCGCCTCGAGCACCTCGTCGGACACGCCACGCAGGTCGCCGCGCTCCAGCTTCGTGTAGTATTCGACGCTCACGCCGGCGAGGATCGCCACCTCACCACGGCGCAGGCCGGCAACGCGCCGGCTGCCTCCCGACGGCAGGCCGACCATGGCGGGCGTGATCCTGGCGCGGCGGCTCACCAGGAAGTCGCGCACATCGTCTCTGGTCGTCATGGGCTCCACGGTACGTCCGCCCACCCGCCCGAAGGGGGTACTGGTGGAGCCACCCCTGACAGCACCTGGTTCCTGCTCCGGCATCGCGCTGCAATGGAGGCATGACCGATTCAGACACGGCCCCCATGCAGCGCATGATGGGCGACTTCGCTCCGACGTTCGTGGAGCTCACCGACGAGGTGCTGTTCGGGAAGGTGTGGTCGCGCACCGACGCCCTGTCGGCACGCGACCGCAGCCTCGTGACGATCACCTCGCTCGTGGCCAATGGCAACATCGAGCAGCTGCACGCCCACATCCCGTTGGGCCTGGCGAACGGACTCGCCGAGGACGAGATCAAGGAGGCGATCACCCACGTCGCCTTCTACGCCGGGTGGCCGCGCGCAGTGTCCGCCCTGACGCTCGCCAAGCAGCTGTTCGCCCGGTAGAGGAGCACGCCATGAAGATCCTTCCCGCCGTCCCCACCATCAAGAACCCGCCGGAGCAGTTCGCCGGCGACGTCTGGCTCGATTTCATCTCGACGCCGCAGGGCGACGCGCAGCGCGCCACCGTCGCGAAGGTGCGTTTCGCGCCAGGCGCACGCACGGCGTGGCACGCGCACGCCCGTGGCCAGTTCCTGCACGTCACCTCGGGAACCGCCTACTTCGGTGACCGTGACGGCAACCTCATCGAGGTGCACGCGGGCCAGACGCTGTACACGGAGCCCGGCGAGGAGCACTTCCATGCCGCGGGCGGCAGCTTCATGGAGCACATCGCCGTGGTCGAGAGCGCCGACGAACCCGCCGAGTCGACCGTATGGAAGGAGCACGTCGCCGACTCGTTCCTCCCGGGCGGCGCATCCCCTCGCGACAGTCGCTGAGCCTGCGCAGCCCGATCCCTCAACCCCCACCACCCCTAGGAGAACCACGCCTCATGAAGGCCACCTACATGTTCGGCGCCGGCGACGTCCGCGTCATCGACGCGCCGATGCCCGTCATCCAGCAGCCCGCCGACGCGATCGTGCGCACCGTGCGCGCCTGCGTCTGCGGCTCCGACCTCCACCCGTACCACTCGCTGCCCACCACCGAGGAGGGCCTGTCGATGGGTCACGAGCTCATCGCGGTCGTCGAGGAGGTCGGCGCCGAGGTGAAGACCCTCACGAAGGGCGACTTCGTCGTCGTCCCGTTCGCGTTCTCGGACAACACCTGCGTGTTCTGCCAGGAGGGGATGCACACCGCCTGCGTGCACGGCGGATGGTACGGCACTCCTCAGGCTGCGGGTCTCCAGGCCGAGTACGCGCGGATCCCGCAGGCGGACGGCTCGGCCGTCATCGTCCCCGGCGTGGACCCCGAGACGGCGTCCGACGACCTGCTCGCGTCGCTGCTCGCGCTTTCCGACGTCTATCTCACAGGCTTCCACGCCGCGTACATGGCCCAGATCAAGCCTGGCCAGACCGTCGCGGTCGTGGGCGACGGTGCCGTCGGGCTGTCCGCCGTCCTGGCCGCCAAGCAGTTGGGTGCGGACACCGTGATCCTCATGGGTCGTCACGAGTCGCGCACCGATCTCGGACGAGAGTGGGGTGCGACGCACGTCGTCGCCGAGCGTGGCGCCGAAGGCATCGCGAAGGTCATGGAGATCACGAACGGCGAGGGCGCGCACGCGGTGCTCGAGGCAGTGGGCCACATGCCTGCGTACGAGCAGTCGTACGGCATCGTCCGCCCCGGCGGCGTCATCTCCCGTGTGGGCGTGCCCCAGTACGAGGAGGCTCCGATCGGCTTCGGCTCGCTGTTCGGGAAGAACGCCCGCCTCGCCGGCGGTCCGGCCCCGGTCCGTGCGTACCTGGAGGACGCCATCCGGCAGGTTCTCGACGGCACCATCAACCCCGGCAAGGTCTTCGACCGCGTCGTGTCGATCGACGACGTCCCCGCAGCCTATGCAGCGATGGACTCGCGCGAGTCCCTCAAAGTGATGGTCGACCCGTCGCTGTGAGCCGCACCCAGGGTCCGACGCGCCGCCGCGAGGTGCCGCGTGGGGCCCTGCCCCATCCTTGAACGTGACGAAAGGAGCCCCGCATGGGCGCATGGACCTCCCACGAGCTGGCGACGATCGCGCAGACCGACGAGCTGCGCATCGCGTCCCGACGGCCCGACGGGACCCTGCGTCCCTGGGTCACCATCTGGGTGGCGCGCGAAGGCGACGACATCTATGTGAGGTCGGCGCACGGCGTCGACAACCCGTGGTTCAGGCGCGCGAGCCGCTCCGGGCGGGGTCGCGTCAGCGCCGGAGGAGTCGAGCGGGACGTGGTGCTCGAGCTCGTGCCCGCGGACGCCGCGGAGCATCCGCGCATCGACGCGGAGCTCCACGCCAAGTACGACCGGTACGGTCCCGCGTACGTGGGCGCGATCACCGGTGCGTCCACCTACGAGGGGACGTTCCAAGTCGTCCCTGAATAGGGTCTACGTCTCTGTGCGGTCTGCGCACGCGAGGCGCGATGCGAGTCCCTCCGCGTCGCCCTGCGTGCCGCGGGTCAGACGTACGGCTGCTCGCCCAGGTACTTCAGGCCCGTGTCGCACGCGATCGTGACGACGCGGTGGCCGCTGCCGAGCTGCTCCGCGAGCTCGATCGCCGCGGCCACGTTGAGTCCTGTCGACGCACCGGCGAACACGCCTTCACTGCATGCCAGACGACGGCACGTGTCGAACGCCCGGTTCTGATCGATGACGCGAACGTCGTCCAGCCGCGACCGGTCCAGGAACGCGGGATCGGTGAACACCGCGATGCCCTCGACCGAGTGGGCTCCGCTGCGACCCTCGGAGAGCAGCGGAGCCTGGGTCGGCTCGAGCGCCACCACCTGCGGCGAGGCCCCCGCCGCGCGCATGCCGTCGAGCGCCCCCATGAGCGCACCGCCGGTCCCGACGCCGTGGCAGAAGACGTCGAACTCGCCACCGAGCGACGTGGCGATCTCCGTGCCCATCGGGACGTAGCCGGGAGGGACGTCTGGCGACCCGAACTGGTCGACGTAGTGGTGGCCCGGCTGCGCCGCGAGGTCGTGCGCACGTTCCCTCATGCGTTCCGCGAGCGCCGTGGTGATCAGGCCGTCGTCGCTGTGCTCGACGACCACCGTCGCGCCGAACGCCTCCATCGCCTGCTGCTTGCTGTGCGAGAACGCGTCCGAGAACACGGCGGTGAACTTGAGCCCGAGGACGCCGGCGACGAGGGCCAGCGACATGCCCGTGCTGCCGCCGGTGAACTCGACGAGCGTGTCACCTTGGCGGACGTCGCCCCGCTCGAGCGCCGCACGGATCACGGACAGCGCCATCCGATCCTTGTAGGAGCCCGTGGGATTGCCGCCCTCCAGCTTCACCCACACCTCGGCGGCGCCGTCGGGCACGATCCCGCCCAGCCTGATCAGCGGAGTGCCGCCGATGGCCGTGAGGATGCTGTGGTCGCCCGTCCGGGGCATCGACGACCCTGCCACCCCGCCAGGCTACGTTCCGCTCTGTTGGACTGGCAACCGGCAGCGTTGCCCGTCCTGCACGCCCGCTCCGCGCTCCCGCGGCACTCGCGTACCCGCAGGATGCGGCGGTGCCTCAGACGCGACACTCGCGTACCCGCAGGATGCGGCGGTGCCTCAGACGCGACACTCGCGTACCCGCAGGATGCGGCGGCGCCTCAGATCCGACACTCACGCACCCCGAACGCGGCCGTCACGACTCCGGTTGCTCAGGGTCGCCGGGCGACGTCAGCTGCGGGCCGCGCAGACTCTGGCGACGCAGATACTTGCGGTCGTCGTTCGCGTACGCGTAGTAGTAGCCGATCAGCAGGCCGCCCCCGACGAAGTTGCCGAGCAGCACGATGCCGACATTCCCCAGCGCGAGCCCCACATCGATGCCGTCCTTCAGCCCCACGATCGTGAACAGCACCGTGTTCGCCACCGAGTGCTCGAAGCCGACGAAGGCGAAGATGAACACGCTCATGATCATCACCAGCGACTTCGTGAAGTCGTCCTTGATGAGGCCGTTGTACACGAGCAGCATCGCCAGGTTGATCATGAAGTTGCACAGCACCGCGCGGAGGAACAGGTCCGACCAGCCTGACGCGCCACCGGCGACGTAGGAGAGCTTCACGTCCACGCTGTGCTGCATCTGCTCGCCGACCGCGCCGCCGCCCAGGCTCGAGCCCAGCACGATGAGTGCCACCACCAGTCCGCCGAGGATGTTGCCGCCGTAGCACAGCAGCAGGATCCGGGCCGAGCGCCAGATGGTCGTGCGGCGGTAGTACGCGCCGATCGCCACGATCATCATGTTCGACGTCAGCAGCTCGGACTTGGAGTAGTAGATGAACACCAGGGCGAACCCGAAGATGAGCGCGCCCACGATCTTCCCGACGTCCACGAGCGATCCATCGCCCACGCCTGCGAACGCCGCGAGCACCGTGTAGTTCGTGACATACATGATGCCGATCAGCACGCCCGCCATCGCGGCGCGCATCAGGTACACGCGCGCAAGCCCGCCGCTCATGCGTGTCTTGGTCTCCAGCGCATCGAGCACCGTCGAGATGAAGTGCTTGCCGGGGAACAGCTGGTCCTGATCCGTCATGGCACCACGCTACCCACCGCGGCGTCGGGATGCCCTGGTAGGTGGTCGGAAATGCGAGGCGTGAGACGCCTGGACAAGCGGGAGCAGCTCGCCGACCTGCAGGTTCTCGCCGAGGGCAGGTCCTCTGCGATGCAGCCGAGGGCCCTCGCGCGGCTCCGCTGGCAGGCCGACCCCGGCGCAGGTCACGGCGGAGGTCATCCCGAGGCGCCGTCGGCGAGGATCTCGCGCACCCTGGGGATCACCCGGGTGCCGAACAGCTCGACGGCGCGCAGCCGGGACGACGCAGGCATCGCGCCGCCGCCGGTGTAGACGAAGTCGAACCGGCCCACCCCGAGCGCGTCGATCGCCGCCGCCATCTTGGCGGCCACCGTCTCAGGGGAGCCGACGTAGAGCGAACCGTACGCGACCTCGTCGTCGAACTGCGCACGGGTCATCGCGGGCCAGCCTCGTTCGCTGCCGATGCGGTCCCGCATCGCCTTGTAGCCCGGGAAGTACGACTCGTTGGCCTCCTCGTCGGTGGGTGCGATGAAGCCGTGGCTGTGCATGCCGACGGGGTGTGCGATCGTGCCGAACTGCTCGGCGGCCCGCCGGTAGAGATCGATGTAGGGAGCGAACCGTCCCGGATCGCCGCCGATGATCGCCAGCATCAGTCGCAGACCGTGTCGCGCGGTGCGCACCACGGACTCCGGTGAACCGCCTACGCCGACCCAGGTCGTGAGGGCGCCCGAGTCCGTCTTCGGGTACACGTCCGCATCCTTCAGTGCGGCGCGAGTCGTGCCGGACCAGGTCACCGGCTGCTCGGTGAGCAGGCGCGCGAAGAGCTCGAGCTTCTCCTCGAAGAGCACCTCGTAGTCGGCCAGGTCGTAGCCGAAGAGGGGGAAGGACTCGGTGAACGAGCCGCGGCCCAGGATCACCTCAGCGCGTCCGTTCGACACAGCGTCGAGCGTGGCGAAGCGCTCGAAGACGCGGACGGGGTCGTCCGAGGACAGCACCGTGACCGCAGAGCCGAGCTGGACCCGCTCGGTGCGCGCCGCGATGGCGGACAGGACCATCTCGGGGGAAGAGATCGCGAAGTCCGACCGGTGGTGCTCTCCCAGCGCGACGGCATCGATCCCGACCGTGTCTGCCAGCGCGGCCTCCTCGACCACCTGCCTGAGCGCAGCGGCGTGCGACATCGGCTCTCCATCGTCGTGCAGCGGCAGGTCTCCGAACGTCTCGATGCCGAAGGAGACGGGGAGGGCGGGGGTGCTCATCGGGGAGTGCTCCTTGGTCGCGGCTCAGGTGCTTGAATCGTCAACTAAGAAGCGTAGTCCGCCGGATGGTTATTCCCCGTGCGCGCTCCCGACGGGAGCACCCCTCGGTGCGCCTCGTGCGCGAACAGGGCGATGGATCGGCGCGTGGAAGGTCAGAGGGTGCCCGACACCGGTCGGTGTCCAGCACCCTCTGACCCCAGGCCTAGAACCCGGCCGGGTTGCGGGGCCGGTAGTGCTCCTCGAGGGCGGTCACCTCGTCGTCGGTGAGGTCGATGTCGAGCGCGGCGACCGCGTCGTCCAGGTGCGTGACCTTGGTGGCGCCGACGATGGGTGCGGAGACGATCGGGTTGCGCAGCACCCAGGCGAGAGCGACCCGTGCCATCGGAACGCCGCGGGTCTCCGCGATCTTCTGGACGGCGTCGACGATGGGCTTGTCTGTGTCGAGGAAGGTCGCGTCGGCGACGGGGTCGTTGCTGTTGCGGGCAGTGGTGGTGCCCCACGGGTGGGTGACGCGGCCCTTCGCCAGCGGCGAGTAGGGGATGGAGCCGACGCCCTGGTGGGCGAGCAGGCCGAACATCTCGCGCTCCTCCTCGCGGTACAGCAGCGAGTACTGGTCCTGCATGGACACGAAGCGCGTCCAGCCGTTGAGGTCCGCGGTGTGCTGCAGCTCGGCGAACTGCCACACCCACATGGCCGAGGCGCCGAGGTAGCGGGCCTTGCCCGCCTTGACCACGTCGTGAAGCGCCTCCATGGTCTCCTCCATGGGGGTCGTGGGGTCGAAGCGGTGGATCTGGTATAGGTCCACGTAGTCGGTGCCCAGGCGCTTGAGGGACGCGTCGATGTTCTCCATGATCGCCTTGCGGGACTGGCCCTGACCTCCGGGTCCGTCGTGCATGCGGAAGTGGACCTTGGTGGCCAGGACGATGTCCTCGCGGCGGCTGTACTCGCGGATCGCGCGGCCCACGATCTCCTCTGACGACCCTGCCGAGTACACGTTCGCGGTGTCCCAGAAGTTGATGCCGAGTTCGACGGCCTGCTTGAAGAACGGCTGGGCGTCCTCCTCAGGCATCGCCCAGGCGGGGAACGCCTTGGACGGATCGCCGTAGCTCATCGTGCCCAGCGCGAGCCTGCTGATGCGCAGGCCCGAACGGCCCAACTGTGTGTACTTCATGCGTGTGCTCCTTCTGACGCGATTGTCCGGGTGGTGCGGGGGTGTGGCGGATGAGCCTCTGCACGCGTGTCGGGGCCCGCGTGACGAGGCCCGGTGCTCAGGCCTCGGGGATGACTCGGTCGAACATGGACTCGCGGGCCACGTCCGGGTCGGGACCGCTGCGCACGCCTGTGTCGAGCGCATCGATCGCTGCGACCTCGTCGGCGTCGAGCGAGAAGTCGAACACGTCGAAGTTCTCGGCGATGCGGGACGGCGTCACCGACTTGGGGATGGCCGAGCGGCCCTCCTGCAGGTGCCAGCGCAGCATCACCTGCGCAGGCGACCTGCCATGCGACGCGGCGATCGCGGCGATGGTCGGGTCGTTGAGCGTCGACTGCTTCCCGTCAGTGAAACCCGGGTAGAACGTGATGCCGCCGATCGGTGACCACGCCTGGCTCAGGATTCCGTGCTCGGCATCCATTGCGAGCAGCTCCTTCTGCTGGAAGTACGGGTGCACCTCGATCTGGTTCACGGCGGGCACCACGTCGGTCGCGTCGAGCAGGCGGGTCAGGTGGTCGGGCATGAAGTTGCTCACGCCGATCGCCCGCACCTTGCCGTCGGCGTACAGGGTCTCGAGCGCCTTGTACGCCGCGACGGTGCGATCCCACCGTGACGGTGCTGGCTGATGCAGGATCAGCAAGTCGAGCTGCTCGACTCCCAGCTTCGCCGACGCCTTGTCGAACGCGTGGAGCGCCTGGTCGTAGCCGTAGTCGCTGACCCACACCTTGGTCTCGATGAAGACGTCCTCGCGCGGCACGTCCGAGGTGGCGAGCGCGGCGCCCACGCCCGCCTCGTTGAAGTAGGCGGCTGCGGTGTCGATATGCCGGTAGCCGACGCGAAGCGCCTCGGCCACCGCGGTGGCGGTCTCGTCGGCGGGGGTCTGGAAGACGCCGTAGCCCAGGGCGGGCATCACGACGCCGTTGTTCAGGGTGAGGGTGATCATGACCTCACCGTAGGCACCTCGGCGCGATCCAGGGGAGGCACTGCCGATACCCCGAACGCCAGTTCCTGTGGCGCGCAGGCTGAACTGGGACCTTTTGGACGAACGTCCTAAACGGCTCGCCGTAACGTAGCCGGGTCCGTCCCCGCCGGGGACCTATCGAGAAGGAAACGACCATGCGAACCACCACGACCGCGACCACCATTGCACTGATGGCATCTGCCAGCCTGATGCTCGCGGCCTGCAGCTCCGACACCACTGCCGGCGACGGCACCGGCGACTCTGCCAGCACCGCAGCGGATGCAGTGACCGGCGGCGCGGCGACCTCCGGCGCGGCGACCACGTCGAGCGCGGTCAACGTGTCGGAGCTGCTCGACAGCGTGCGTGTCGCATCCGGGTGCGACTCATGGATCGGCGGCAAGGTCGCGGGCGAAGGCATCGTGGCCGGCTGGGAGTACACGTGCGACGCCGACGACGACGGCGAATGGAACGACCTGCTGGCGATCTACTCCTCGAACGCGAATCGCGACATGGACGTCGCGAACTACGAGGCCGCCTACCCCGACGCTGCAGTGCTCACAGGCGACGGCTTCGTGTTCCTCACGACAGACCAGGCGCAGGTGGACGCCGTCGGCGCCCTGGGAGCGGTCGTGCGGGAGCTCGGCGCCTGACCTGAGCAGGGCGGGCGGTCGGCCGGTGCCGGGAGGTACCGTCCCGCCCTCCCTGACGGTGGCGCTTCGCCCTACCGTGTGAGCATGAACCGATCCGAGGTCACCGAGTTCCTTCGCACGCGCCGTGCGCGCATCAGCCCCCAGGACGCGGGGCTGCCTGCCTTCGGCGGCAACCGGCGGGTGCCCGGCCTGCGCCGCGAGGAGGTCGCGATGCTCGCTGGCGTCTCCGTGGACTACTACGTGCGGCTGGAACGCGGCAACCTCGCAGGCGCCTCCGACTCGGTGCTCGATGCGCTCGCGAACGCGTTGAGGCTCGATGATGCGGAACGTGCCCACCTGTTCGATCTCGCGCGCGCCGCCGGCCCCGGCTCGTCGCGAGCGTCGGCCCGTCCGCCTGCGGGGGTGGTGCGTCCGCAGATCCAGGCGATCCTCGACTCGATCTCGGCACCTGCGTGGGTGCGCAACGGTCGCCTGGACCACCTGGCTCACAACCGTGCTTCACAAGCGTTGTACGCCCCGCTGCTCGACAGCCCCGAGCGCCCCACCAACACTGCGAGGTATGTCTTCCTCGACGAATCCTCGCGCGACTTCTTCGTCGACTGGCATCAGGCGGCAGCCGACGTGACGGCGCTGCTGAGGATGGAGGCCGGCAAGCGGCCCCGGGACAAGGCGCTGACGCAGCTCGTGGGCGAGCTGTCCACCCGGTCGGACGAGTTCCGTGCCCTGTGGGCCCGGCACGACGTGAAGTTCCATCGTTCCGGAGCGAAGCGGCTGCGGCACCCCGCGGTGGGTGTGATGGAGCTCGAGTTCGAGGGGATGGAGCTGCCGTCCGACCCTGATCTCACGCTGCTCGTGTACGCGGTCACGGCGGGCACGCCGGTAGCGGACCAGCTGGAGCTGCTTCAGCATTGGGCCGATGAGCGGGAGGCCGCGGGCCTGCTGTCCGATGTGAGCGCGACGCGTCGCTGACGGTGCGATGCGTCGCTGGCGACGCGACGGGTCGCCTTGCGTGAGACCGGTTGCGTCGAGCAGTGGCACCGCGCGCGGGCGGACGTCAGAACTCGATCATCACCTTCAGCGCCTCGCGCGCGTCCATCGCAGCGTAGCCGGCAGGTGTGTCCTCGATCCCGATGGTGCGGTCGAACACCTTCCCAGGATCGATCTCGCCGTTCAGCACGTCCTGGATGGCGTCCTCCAGATAGGCGCGGACAGGCGCGACGCCGCCGGTGAGCGTGAGGTTCCGGCGGAACAGCGAGGTTCCACCCACCGGCGCATCCGAGTACTGAGGCACGCCGACGCGTGAGATGGTGCCGCCCGTCCGTGCGATCGAGTACGACTGCACGTAGGCGGGCATCAGGCCGACCGCCTCGAGCACCACCTGGGCGCCAAGGCCGCCGGTGAGCTCCAGCACCCGTGCGACTCCCTCGTCGCCTCGTTCGGGGACGACGTCGGTGGCGCCCCAGGCGACGCCCAGATCGGTGCGCTCGGCATGGCGGCCCATCAGGATGATCTGCTCGGCGCCCATCCGTCTGGCGGCGAGGACGGCGGACAGCCCGACTGCGCCATCGCCCACGACGGCCACGGTAGAGCCCGCCGTCACCCCGCCCATGAAGGCCGCGTGATAGCCGGTGAGGTACACGTCGGACAACGTCAGGAGCGACTTCAGCAGCGCGTCGTCAGCCGTCGCGGGGTCCACGCCCGGCACCGCGACGAGCGTGCCGGCCGCTTGCGGGATGCGTGCGAGCTCCGCCTGCAGGCCACCCACGCCGTTCGAGCCGTAGAAGCCGCCGTGATGGCACGCGGCCTGGAATCCGTCCCGGCAAGCGGGGCACGTGTTGTCGGAGTAGGCGAACGGGACCACCACGAGGTCGCCGACCGACAGCGCCGTCACCTCCGCGCCCAGCTCCTCGACCACCCCGATCAGCTCGTGGCCCATCGGCCGTCCTGGATCCGACGCGGGAAGCGAGTGATAGGGGTGCAGGTCGGACCCGCAGATGCAGGCGCGCACGGACCGGACGATCGCATCCGTCGGGCTCACGATCCGCGGGTCCGGCACGGTCTCCACACGCACGTCCCCGGCCTGATGCATCACTGCTGCGCGCACGCGTCGCCCTCTCTCTCGCGACGGCCTCCGCCGTCACCCTGCACGCTACCTCTGCTCCGCGTGCGCGGTGTCCGCGCGCACCTGCCGGTGCAGCCGCTCCATGCGGGCGTCCATCTCCGCCGCGGTGTCGGCAGCCTCGCGGAGCTCATCGATCAGCGCCGGCGGCACCGCCCTGCGGTACTTGTAGTAGATCTTGTGCTCCAGGCTCGCCCAGAAGTCCATCGCCACCGTCCTGAACTGCACCTCCACCGGAACCGGCACCGCGCCGGAGGACAGGAACACAGGCACCGTGACGATCGCGTGGAGGCTCTGATAGCCGTTCGCCTTGGGACTCGCGATGTAGTCCTTGACCGTCTGCACCGTGACGTCGTCCTGGCGCGTGAGCAGGTCGAACAGGCGGTAGACGTCCGACACGAAGGCGCACGTCACGCGGATCCCAGCGATGTCCGTGATGTGCTCGCGAACCGCGTCCAGATCGTGCGACACGCCCTTGCGCGCGATCTTCTCCAGCAGGCTCTCGGGGGACTTCACCCGACTGGAGACATGCTCGATCGGGTTGTAGTCGTGCAGCTCCAGGAACTCGTCGCGCAGGATGGACAGCTTCGTGTCGATCTCCCTGAGCCCGAACTCGTACTGCAGCAGGAAGCGCTGGATCTCGCGCCTCCACGCGCGCACCTGGTCGGGCGTCGCAGCTCCGACCGAGCCCGTCTGGACCAGCGCGAGCGCATCAGGGATCTCCTGGGTCATGGTGTCCTTCGTCGGAGGGCCGGGGGCGTCATGGTGAAGGACGTGCGGCGGCACTGCGGCGTTCCCGTGCGGCGCCGCCCACCGGGTGGGGAGGTCGGGGCTACAGTGGCCGACGGGGCGGATCCGCGTCGGGCACGGTGCGGGCGCACGTCCCCGTGTCACAGTCCCGCTCCCCGAGGAGAGTCATGCCAGCCGACCGTCCCATCCGTATCGCCGTCCAGATCCAGCCTCAGCACGCGCCGTACGAGAAGATCCGCGACGTGGCCGCCGAGCTCGAGGACGCGGGCGTGGACGTCCTCTTCAATTGGGACCACTTCTACCCCCTGTACGGGGAGAAGGACGGGCTCCACTTCGAGTCGTGGACCATGCTCGCCGCGCTTGCCGAGCAGACCACGCGGGTCGAGATCGGCGCACTGGTCAACTGCAACAGCTACCGGGGCGCGGACCTGCAGGCGGACATGGCCCGCACGATCGACCACATCAGCGCCAAGGGTGGCACGGGCCGGTTCATCTTCGGCACAGGCTCGGGCTGGTTCGAGCGTGACTACGACGAGTACGGCTACGAGTTCGGCACCGTCGGGTCACGGCTCGACGACCTCGGCGAGGCGCTGCCGCGCATCGAGGAGCGCTGGGCCAGGCTGAACCCGGCCCCCACGCGGAAGATCCCTGTCCTCATCGGCGGCGGGGGCGAGAAGAAGACCCTCCGGCTCGTCGCGAAGCACGCTGACATCTGGCACAGCTTCTCCGACGCGCAGACGCTCGAGCGCAAGCTCGGCATCCTCGCCAAGCATGCCGAGGACGTGGGCCGCGACGTCTCCGAGGTGGAGATCTCCACCGAGATCGGCAAGCGCACCCTCGCGGAGGTCGAGGAGCAGGTGGCTTTGGGTGCCACGCTCTTCACGATCGGCATGACCGGCCCGGAGTACGACATGTCGGGCGTCGCGGAGTGGCTGTCGTGGAGGGACGGGAAGAACGCGGGTCGCTGAGCCGCCGCACCGATCCGCGCGCGGGCGCGCGGGAAGCGAGCCCAGGGAAGACGCGCCGACGCGGAGTGCGAGCACTGCGCGGACTGCGCGGGTCAGACCTCGCGCGGCACCTTGCCTGTGAGCTTCATGACGCTGCACATGAACCTGTGGCCCCCGTCGGAGGCATCCCCGAACATGAGCGGGCAGCCGCCGGCGATGACCGTCATGCCCTTCGCGCGGCCCCAGGCCGCAGCCGGTTCGTCGACGCTTCCTGCGCCGAACGATCGATGCATCCATATGTCGGTGATGCCGAGCGCCGCAGCCTCCTCGACCGTGGCCATGGCGTGCTGTGGGCTCGTGCCGATCACCACGGCCTCCACGCCCCCAGGCACCGCGGCCAGGGACGGGTAGGCGGGGTCGCCCTCGACGGATTCGGCGTTCGGGTTGATCGCGAACGGCTGGAAGCCGCGCTCCCGGAGTCGCACGTACACGGCGTTCGACCCGTGACCTTCGGGGTTGCGGGAGACGCCGGTGACGGCGATCCGTCGGTGGGACAGGAACTGCTGGGCGGCGTCGGCGATGCTGGTCATCGCAAGCTCCTCGGTGCGGGGGGAGGGGACCCGCCCACCATCGTCACGCCGCGCACGTCGTCGCGCAACGGGGAACGGTGTTCTGGGGGCATCCCGGGAAGCCTCACCGGGCGAACCTCCACGGGAACCGAGTGCCACGGCGGTAGCCTCGGCCCGTGAGCAATGCTGGGGGAGACGACCGCCGAGACCGCACCGCAGGCGCGCCCGGGCCCCGTCGCCCCGCGCCGCCATCGATCCAGCCCAAGGGCGGCACCGCGCGCCCGGGCGATCCCTTCCAGCCGACGCGACGTTCGACCCGCCCCGCGCCGCAGCAGCCGGCGCCGTCTGCCTCGTCGCCCTCGCGGTCACGGGCCCAGGGTGCACCGCCGCCTTCGGTGACGCCGGGCTCCGGCCGGCGCCCCACGACGCCGAGCACCCCGCACCGTCAGCGGCCCGATGTGGTGGCGCCTGCCGCGGCGGGCGACACGCGTGCGCCGGCTCAGGCGCCTCGCCGATCCGCGTCCGCAGCGCCCGTGCCGCCGCGCAGCACCGCCGCCGGGGAGTCGCGGCCGGTCGCCACGACCGCCCGACCGCGTCGCAAGCGCCACCTGCTCCGCAACTCGGTGATCGCGCTGCTGCTGATCGTCGTGCTCGTCGTCGGCGGGACATGGCGGTGGGTCGAGTCGAGGCTCATCCACGTGGACGCGCTGAGCGGAGCGGCAGACACCCCTGGCGAGACCTACCTCATCGTGGGCTCCGACTCGCGCGACGGATGGCTCGACGACGGCACCGAGGGCGCGCGCACGGACACGATCATGCTGCTCCACAAGCCGGTGAACGGCCAGGTCGCGCTGCTCAGCATCCCCCGGGACTCCTGGGTGGACATCCCCGGGAACGGTTCGGGAAAGATCAACGCGTCGTTCGCCTGGGGTGGCGCGCCGCTGCTGGTCCAGACCGTCGAGCAGCTCACGGGCCTCACGATCGACCACTACGTCGAGGTCGGCTTCACGGGCGTCGTCGACATCGTCGACGCCGTCGGCGGCGTGGAGCTCTGCTACGACTCCGACGTGAACGATGAGAAGAGCGAGCTGAACTGGACCGCGGGATGCCACGTTGCCGACGGTGCGACCGCGCTCGCGTTCTCCCGCATGCGGTACAGCGACCCGCTGGGCGACATCGGGCGCACCCAGCGCCAGCAGCAGGTGATGTCAGCGGTCGCGTCGGCGATCCTCAGTCCGTCGATCCTGCTCAACCCGTTCGCCGCGCATCGCGTAGCGGACGTGGGCCTGAATGCGTTCCGCGTCGACGACGACACTCATGCCCTGGATCTCGCGCAGGCCGCGCTCACCTTCCACAGCGCGATCGGAGGGGATGCCGTCACCGGCACTCCGCCGATCTCCACGATCGACTACCGCGTGGACGGTCAGTCGGCCGTGCTCCTGGACGCTGATCAGGCGCCGGAGTTCTGGCAGCAGATCATGAACGGCGAGATCGCCGCCGGCACGCAGGTCGGCGGGCTTCCCTGATGAACCGGGCTCTCGGCGTGCGATTCGGATGAACGCGGCCGAGCAGTACACGTAGGCGAGTCCACGCCGGTCGACGGAGCAGTTCCCTCCGTCTTGATCGTCCATGCGCCGGCCTCCGACGCATATCCGTCACACCTCGATCGTGCCTGGATGCAGGCGCTCCGCCCAGCTGGAGGAGGCGTGCCTCTGGATCGGGGGCTGATCCGCAGGGCGCGGCCCGAGCGAGATCAGCTCACGCTCGTCGTACGCGTCGAAGTCCGCACGGACTGCGGCCTGGTGCTCGCGGAAGAGGTCGCGCGTGAGCCCCCAGACCAGTCGCTGGACGCCGGCAGGCAGGCCCGACAGCTGATGGCCCGTGATGCCCATCGTCACGCGCGCACCCTGAGCGAAATGGTAGAGCCGAGCCATCCACGGCGCCGCGTCGGCGTTCTTGGCGGTGAACTGGAACGAGCCCGTCAGGTAGGGGTATGCGGCAAGGCCCAGGTGCTCCTTGCCGGATGCCGGCGTGAACCGATCCGACCACAGCGCCACCTGGTCCACGAAGGGCGCGAGCTCGGGGCGCATCCGCAGGTCCACGGCTACTCCAGTGCCGGCGATCACGTAGTCGAAGCGGTGCTCGGTGCCGGCCACATCGACGACGACCTCGTCGCCGTCCATCCGCGTCGACAGCCACGGCGATCCGAGCGCGAACTTGTAGTTGTCGTGCTCGAAGCAGCGCCAGATGCTGGACTGCGTGGACGGCTGGTCGATCTCCAGGACCTTGCGCATGAAATCCCACTTGTGCGCGTCGTCCCAGTCGCAGAAGTGCTCCACGAAGGACGCGTACTCCATCCAGCGCAGCGGGTTCACGGCAGGCATCTGGGCACGGCGCATGAAGTGCTGGACGTCCGCGGCGCCGTGCTCGAGGGCGGTCCCCGCCACGTCGAATGCGCTCGCGCCACCACCCAGCACGCCGATCCGCATGCCCTTCATCGCATCGAAGTCGAGCATGTGGCTGGTGTGGCCCCATGCGGACTTCGGGAGATGGTGGAAGAGGTGCTGCGGCACCGAGACGCCTCCCGCGCCCTCAAGCCCGGTGGCGAAGATCACGCGCTGCGCGAGACGTGTGGTCTGTCCGTCCGGTCCGGAGAGCGTGACGATGAACGGGCCGTCGGGGTGGGCGGGCGGAGCGACGCTGGTGACGGCGGTCTCGTTGACGACGTCGATGCCCGTGACCTCCCGGTAGAACTGCAGGTACTCCTGCCAGTCGAGGCGCGGGATGAAGCGGATCGCGTCCCAGCGCTCCCGGCCGTACCGTGCGACGAACCACTCCCGCGGGGCGAGCGCGGGTACGTCGTTGTCCGGCCCCTTCAGCATCTTGGGCGTGCGCAGCGTGCGCATGCGGGCCTGCGTGCTCCATGGCCCCTCCAGGCCCACGGGAGCGCCGTCGACCACGAGCACCCTGCGGACGTCCTTGCGCGCCAAGGCGAAGGCCAAGGCCTGGCCCGCGTGGCCGCCGCCCACGATGAGGACGTCGAGCACGTCGGGCCCGGGGGACGGGACCCAGTCGCGGCCTCCGTAGTCGAGCAGGTCCAGCTCGTCGTGGATCCGCGACCGAAGCGCGTCGAGCCGCGCCTCGACATCGGTGGGCGACGGCTGCGCGGCGGGGACTGCGGTCATGAGGACTCCTGAGCTAGGCGACGGCCGATCGGAGGCGGTCGCAACCGATCGCGCTCCGGGGAGAAACCCTCATGTCCTGCGCATTACCCGGGGCGTGACGCGAGGCTAGCGTGACGATGTTTCATCCAGGTCACGCGCCGACGACTGATCGTCCACGGTGCTCGCGCGTCTGTCGGCGGAACCCATCAGCCATCGGATGCCGTGCGTCGCGAGCGCCCCGGCGGTGGGCCCGAAGCTGCGCGTGGTCCAGCGATCGAGGTCGAGCTCGGAGCGCGCCCACGCAGGAAGCAGTGCGACCGCGCCCGACGCGAGCAGAGCGTACGGAGGACGGGCGACCTGCGGCAGCGGCGGCTCGCGCAGCAGGAAACGGGCGGTGTCGAGCGCGGCCGCGGTGGCGTGGAGCTCTGGCCGGTATGCGTCGAGCGCGGTGGCCAGCTCCGCAGTCGTGGTGGGAACGTCGACGGCGCCGAGCCTGCGGGCCACCTCGCCCGACTGGGCGACGTACTCGTCGGCCTGCTCGGGAGTCAGCGGCCGCTCGCCGTAGCGCTGGTGAGCCGCGAGGAACGAGTCGGCCTCAGCGATATGGACCCAGGTGAGCAGGTGGGGGTCGCCTGCGTCGTACTCACGGCCATCCGGGGCGGTGCCGCGGACCTTCTCATGAGTGTCGCGGACCATCTGCACCATGCGTAGGGCGTCGGACTCTGCCCCGAAGGTCGTGAAGGCCAGGAAGGTAGATGTGCGTGCCAGGCGTCCCCACGGGTCGCCGCGATACCCGGAGTGGCCGGCCACCCCGGCCATCGCCAGCGGGTGCAACGACTGGAGGAGCAGCGCGCGGAGGCCCCCGACGAACGTGGTGACATCCGCGTGCACGCGCCGGATCGGGCTTCCTGGCGGGAACCACCGCGGGCCCGGGGTGTCGTGCACGCGCAGACGCGCGGCGTCACCATCGGGTCCCGCGATCTTGAGGAACACCTGGTGGCCGACGCGGGAGCGGAGCGCGTGCACGGGGTTACGGACTGTCATCTCACCCTGGGAACGAGCGCGCTGCGACGGTGATTCCTGGCGTACGCCGGGCCGGGCGTCATCCGTGCGACGCGATGCGTGCCTCAAGACCGCTGCGGACCGCGGGCCACTCGTGCTGGATGATCGAGAAGACGACCGTGTCGCGCAGGGTGCCGTCGCGCCACACCTGGTGGTTGCGCAGCACGCCGTCCTGCTTGGCTCCCAGGCGCGCGATCGCCGCGCGCGACTGGTGGTTGTGCCAGTGGGTGCGCAGCTCGACCGCGATGCAACCGAGCTCGTCGAACGCCCGCGTGAGCAGCAGCAGCTTGGCCGCCGGATTGATGCCCGTGCCGTGCGCCTCAGGGCCCATCCATGTGGAGCCGATCTCAAGGCGCCGGTTGGGCTGGTCGAGGTTCATGAACGTCGTCATGCCCACGGCGCGTCCTGTCGTGACCGGCACGATCGCCCACGGCGCCATCGTGCCCTCGAACTGCAACGAGAGCCGCCGCTCGATCTCCTTCGCCATCTGCTCGGGGGTGGGGACGGTCGTGTACCAGGCGGTGGCAGGCAGGGACCCGGTGGCGGCGCACAGATCGTCGTGGTGCTCTTGCGACAGGGGCTCGAGCCTGACCAGGGAGTTCTCGAGCACCGGGGTATCGGCGAAGGTCATGCTTCGAGCGTACGGCCACGGGCGGACGGCGGCTGCGCGAGGCCGCCGTCCTGCGCCGCGTGGCGTACGCGGCCGGTGCTGCGCGCGGGTGCTGCGCGCGTCCGGGTCGTGTGCGCTCCAGGGTCGCGATTCGGAACGGGGTTGACGCGACGTGTATCGCGATATATCGTGCACACGTCGCGATATGAAAGGAGTCCATGATGAGAGATCACGACCACGTGCATGACGAACTGTTCGACGGCCCGGACCGCGGCCCCGGTGGCAAGGGCGGCCACGGCGGCCGCAGGCGCCGCCACGGTGGTTTCGGTGGCAAGGGCGACGGCGTGGGGCCCATGGGCCCCGGGTCGATGCACGGCCACGGTCGAGGCGGACGACGAGGCCCGGGAGGAGGCCGCCCCCGCGGCGACGTCCGAGCGGCGATCCTCGTGCTGCTCGCCGAGCAGCCGCGCCACGGCTACGACCTGATCCGTGAGATCCAGGAGCGCAGCGGAGGAGCCTGGACCCCCAGCCCGGGGTCCATCTACCCGACGCTCCAGTCGCTCGAGGACGAGGGTCTCGTGTCGATCGACACCGTCGACGGTCGCAGGTCCGCGTCGCTCACCGACGGCGGCCGCGACTGGGTTGCGGGGCATGCCGCCGAGCACGAGGGGATCTTCGAGGCGTCGGCTGCCGCCGAGTCGCTCGGCGCACTCCGCGCCGAGCTCGGCGCGCTCAAGGAGGCGGCGGTGCACGTGGCGCGGGTCCCCGGCGGGGACCTGGCGCCTCAGGCGATCGAGATCCTGGCCGAGGCGCGCAAGCGTCTCTACAGGCTGCTCGCCGAGCAGGACTGACGGCGCCGAGCCCCGAGGGCACGCCGAGAGGCGCCCCGCAGGCACGCCGAGAGGCGCCCCGCAGGAATGACGAGGGCCGCCGTCCTGGAGGTGATCTCCGGGACGGCGGCCCTCGTCGTGCGCCTGGAAGCGGTGGGGCGCGATGCTCGTGGGGACGACGCGGCTGCGGCAATCGAGGATCTTGCGGACACGAGGGGCCGGCTCCGAAGCGCCCGAGCGTCAGCGCATCTCGCCGTAGATGCTCGCGATAACGTCGGCGAAGTGCTCCTCGACCTGCTGGCGACGCACCTTCATCGAGGCGGACAGCTCCTCACGCTTCTCCGACAGCTCGCGCGGCAGGAACCGCCACTCACGGATCGCCTCCGCGCGGGACACCAGCGCGTTCGCCTGGTCGATGATGCCCTGGACGTGATCCTTCACGAAGGGGTGCGAGGCCGCCTCGGTCACCGACATCGTCGGCAGCCCCTTCGTCTTGAGCCAGGACGGGAGCATCGTCTCGTCGATCGACAGTAGCGCGCCGATGAACGGCCTGCCGTCACCTACGACGACCACCTCCTGCACCAGCGGGTACGGGCGGATCGCGTCCTCCAGGCAGGCCGGCTGGACGTTCTTCCCGCTCGCCGTCACCAAGATCTCCTTCTTCCGACCCGTGATGGTGAGGTAGCCGTCCTCGTCGAGCGACCCGAGATCGCCGGTGTGGAACCACCCGTCCCTGATCGCCTCGGCCGTCGCGTCGGGGTTGCGGTAGTAGCCCACGAACATGTTGGATCCCTGGGCGAGCACCTCTCCGTCGTCTGCGATCCTGATGGCTCCGCCCGGATACGGGCGGCCCACCGAACCCACCTTCACGTGCGACGGCGGATTGCAGGTCATCGGCCCGGCCAGCTCGGTCGAGCCGTACCCCTCCATCACGTGGATCGCAAGGCCGCCGTAGAAGTGCGAGATCCTCTCCGACAGCTTGGCGCCGCCGCAGACGATGTACCTGAGGTTGCCGCCGAGCGCGTGCTGGACCTTGTTCAGCACCAGGCGCTTCGCGAGCCACGCGCGTGCGTGCAGGCCCAACGTTCGACGGCCGGTCTGGCGTGTCCGGTCGATGTCGCGTGACACCTCTGCCGCCCACCGGAACAGGCGCTGCCTGAGCGGCCCGCCCGCGCGTGCGTCGACCACGTTGTAGAAGGTCTCGAGCACCCGAGGGACGGCCATGATCCATGTGGGCCTGAACGTGCCGAGATCCTCCGCAAGCGTCTTCGGGTTCGGGGAGAGGCCCAGCACTGCGCCGCAGGCCAGCGCCAGGAACTCCACGTGCCGTGCGAGCACGTGAGCGAGCGGCAGGAACAGCAGAAGTCGAGCGTCACCGTCGGCCAACGTGCCGAAGTCCTTGTCCGCGGCGCCGTTGATGGGCCACTGGACGAACGCACGGTGGGGGAGCGCGACGCCCTTGGGTCTGCCCGTGGTGCCCGAGGTGTAGACGATCGTCGCGATGTCCTCGGCCGTGATCCCCTCCGCGCGGGCGGCGAGTTCGTCGTCCGAGATGTGAGCCCCGGCAGCCTTGAGCGTCGCGAGAGCGGGCGCCGTCGCATCGTCGATCACCAGCACGCGAGGCGCGTCGTCGATGGCTCGCGCGACCGTCGCATGCGTGTCGTTCTCGACGACGATCAGCGACAGCTCTGCATCGTTCGCGATGCCCTCGACCTGGTACTGCGAGGAGGTGGGGTAGATCGGCACCGTGATGGCGCCCGCGGCCTGGATCGCGAAGTCCATCACCACCCACTCGTAGCGGGTGTTGCATTGCAGACCCACGGTGTCGCCCTTGCCGACTCCCATCACCATCAGGCCCTTGGCAGTCTGCTCCGCCTCCGCGAGGAAGGCGGCGAGCGTGGTCGGCACCCAGGTCCCCGACCGGTCCTTGTGCTCGCAGTAGACGTGCTGCGGAGACTCCGCCGCACGCTGCCGCAGGAGCGCGATGAATGTGAGGTCGGGGGGTGTCTGCACGGCCAGGGGGATGGTCGTCATGCGCGAGGACTCGGTCATGCCCACGAGTCTAGGTCGATACCTACGCATGCGTAGGTTACGGAGGCGTAGCGGCCGCGACTCTGCGGGAACCTTGCGCTCCCACGTCGGGATTCAGGGCCCTTCGTCCCAGGAACGAGGCCGGTCCCACGCGGTCTCGAGGTCCGCTCAGCGGGCGCCGGAGGCCTTCTCCGCGCGCTTCGCGGACTTCTTCGCCTCCTTGTCGGCGCGCTTCGCGTGCTCCTTCGCGCGAGCCTTCTCCTTGGAGTCCTCGGCGCATGCCGCAGCGGCCGCGCCCACGATGCCGGCACCGTTCAGCAGCTCGGCCGGCACGATCGGCGCACGCAGCGTGAGACGGGGGAGGAACATGTGGCTCGACTTCGACACGCCGCCGCCGACGATGATCAGATCCGGCCAGAACAGCCGTTCGATCTCGGAGAAGTAGCGCTGCAGGTGTGGGATCCACGTGTCCCAGTCCAGGTCGTGGCGCGCACGGGCGGACTCGGCCGCATAGTCCTCCGCGTCGTGACCGTCGATGGTGAGGTGGCCCAGCTCGAGATTCGGCACCAGCGTGCCGTCGACGATCATCGCTGTGCCCACACCGGTCCCCAGCGTCGCGAGGAAGACGCTCCCGTCCTGCCCGTGCGCGGCGCCGAAGCGGTACTCGCCGTAGCCTGCGGCGTCGGCGTCGTTGAGCACGTGCACGTCATGGCCCGCGTAGTCGCGGATCAGCTCGCGAAGGTTCGTGCCCACCCAGGCGTCGTCCACGTTCGCCGCAGTCTTCACCACGCCGTGCTGGATCACGCCGGGGAACGCCACCCCGATCGGCGTCTTCCGTGACGGCTCGAAGCGCTGGATGCACTTGGCAACCGTCTTGCCGATCGCCTCGGGCGTCGCGGGCTGCGGTGTCGGGATGCGGTAGCGGTCCTCGGTGAACTGCCCGGTCCTCATGTCGACGGGCGCGGCTTTGATCCCCGACCCGCCGATGTCCACTCCGATGGCGATGTGCTTGCTCATGGCTTGGTCAACACCTCCGGGCCGTCCTCGGTGACGAGGATGGTGTTCTCGAACTGGGCCACCCAGCTCCCGTCGTCGGTGACCACGGTCCAGCCGTCGTCCCACTCGTGATTCGCCTCGGAGCCGTCCACCAGCATCGGCTCCACGGTGAAGACCATGCCGGGCACGATCACGTCGTCATGATGCGGCGCCGCGTCGTAGTGGGGGATCACCAGTCCCGTATGGAACGACGGACCCACGCCGTGACCGGTGTAGCTGCGCACCGACTCGTAGCCGAACCGCGCCGCGTACTTCTCGATCACCCGGCCGATCACGTTGACCTCGCGGCCCGGCATCGCGGCCTTGATGCCACGCATCATCGCCTCATGCGCCACCTCGACGAGCTGCTTGGCGCGGTCCGAGCCCTCGCCCGCGATGAAGGAGCCGCAGTTGTCGCCGTGCACGCCGTTCTTGAAGGCGGTGATGTCCACCTTCACGATGTCGCCCTCGCGCACCACCGTCGAGTCCGGGATGCCGTGGCAGATCACCTCGTTCACCGACGTGCACAGCGCCTTGGGGAAAGGCGGCCGGCCCGCGGAACCCGGATACCCGAGCGTCGACGGATACGCGCCGTGATCGAGCACGAACTCATGCCCGATCCGGTCGAGCTCGTCCGTCGTCACGCCAGGGCGGACCGCCTTGCCCACCTCCGCCAGCGCCTGCGCAGCGATGCGACCGCTGATGCGGATCCTTTCGACCGTCTCGGCGTCGTAGACGTCTCCACCCGTCCAACGAGGAGCGCGCCTCTGCCCCACGTACGGCGGGCGTCCGATGCTGCGGGGCACGTCGCGCATGGGCGACACGACCCCCTTGACGATGCTCTCGCGGACCGGGTCCATACCTGGCAGTCTATTCACGGAGGCGAGAGACATGTCCACTGATGGCCGCGACAAGGTCGAGTACTTCTACAACGTGCGGACCCGGATGGTGGAGAAGGGCCGGCTGAGCAACTGGGACGACCTGATGGGCCCGTACGCGACGCGTGAGGAGGCGGAGCGGGCGTTCGAGATCGCCAAGGAGCGGAGCTCGTCGTGGGACGACGACGACGCTCGGTGGAGCGGCGACAAGGGCTGACCCGGGCCGCCTACCGAACGTAGCGGCGCCACGAGTGCTGCGGCTCGTAGCCCAGCACGGCGCGCGCCTTGTCGATCGACAGCAGCGTCTCATGCTCGCCCAGCTCCTTCGTCACGGTGACGTGCGGGAACTGGTCCGCCACCAGGTCGGCGCTCGAGCGCGACATCACGGTGTCCGCATTGGCGATCACGAACCGCTCGAAGCCTTGCCGCTCGTGCGCGAGCGCACGCGACACCGCCTGCGCTCCGTCGCGAGCGTCGATATAGCCCCACAGGTTCCAGCGTCGGAGCGTGACATCGTCGTCGAAGGCGGGAAATCCCTGGTACTCGTCCTCGTACATCACGTTCGAGAAGCGCAGCGCCGTGATCGCCAGATCCGGGTGCCAGCGGCACAGCTGGATCGCCATCTGCTCCTCGAGGTGCTTGACCAGCGAGTAGTTCGACTCGGGGCGCGCGTCGTAGTCCTCATCGACCGGGATGTACGGGGGATCCTGCGTGAACGGGAGACCGAGGACCGTCTCGGACGAGGCGTAGACGATCCTCCTCACGCCGGCGCGCAACGCGCCCTGGAACACGTGCGAGGTCGCCAGGATGTTGTTGTCGAACGTCGCCACATCGGACGCCTGGCCCGGCGCGGGGATCGCTGCCAGATGGACCACGGCGTCGACCCCGTCGTACCTGTCCTGGACACCGAACATCGCGTCGATCGTCTGGCCGTAGTCACGCAGGTCGACTCGCGTGTAGTCGAGTGCGGGGGGTGCCGGCACGGCGTCGAGCCCGTGCACCGTATGCCCTTCCGACGCGAGCACGTCGGCGACGACCCGCCCCAGCTTGCCCTTGCTGCCTGTCACGATGATGCTCGCCATCGAGCGCTCCTTTCGGCCCACGCCCGTGCGGACGCGGAGTGGATCAGCTGTCGAACGTGTGCGCTGCGGCGGGGAACTCCACGTCCTTGACCGCCTGCACGTAGCCCGCTGCCGCGCCCGTCATCTCCGCGCCGACCGCGCCGAACTGGCGCGAGAACCGGGGGTGCCACTCGCCCACTCCCGCCATGTCGAGCCACACGAGCACCTGGCCGTCCGTGGCCGGCCCGGCGCCGATGCCGATCGTCGGGATGTCCAGCGCCTTCGTGACGGCCGCAGCGGCGGGCGCGACCACCATCTCCAGCACGACCGCGAACGCGCCGGCCTCCTGAAGCGCGAGCGCATCGGCCACGAGGTCCTGCAGACCCTGTTCGCCGCGGCCCTGGATTCGGCGTCCGCCCAGGGCGTTCTCGCTCTGCGGCGTGAAGCCCAGATGGCCGCAGAACGGGATGCCGGCGTCGGTCACCGCCTTCACCTGGCGCGCGATCCTGCGACCGCCCTCGAACTTGATCGCCTGCGCGCCGGACAGCTTCATCATCCTGATCGACGACTCGACCGCCTGCTCGGGAGAGATCTCGTACGTTCCGAACGGGAGGTCCGCCACGACAAACGCGCGCTCCGCCGCGCGGGACACCGCGCGGGCGAACGGGATCATCTCGTCGAGCGTCAAGGGCACCGTCGAGTCGTAGCCCAGCATGTTGTCGCCGAGGCTGTCACCCACGAGCAGCATGTCGACCCCGGCAGCGTCGAACGCCTTCGCGGTGGGGTAGTCGTAGGCCGTCAGCATGGTGATCTTCTCGCCGCGCTGCTTCATCTCCTTGAAGTGGTGGATCCGCACCTTCTTGCTCATGCATTTACCTTCTCACGGGGCGGCGGGCGCCGCCGACGCGCGCGCGTGGTCGATGGTCCGTCCGCCCTGGCGGCTCGTGCTCTGGATCGACATGCGTGACGTCTCACCGGCAGTCTGTGGCGACACATAGACATCTGTGACGTTTGCGCTCGGTGCGCGCGGCCGCTCGGGCGTGGCCGATGCGCGGTGCTCGGTGCGCGCGGCCGTGTGGGTGTGCGCGCGGGTGCGCACGGCCGCGTGGGTGTCGGCGCGCACGGTCTGCGCCGCGACCGCCGTGCGTGACGCGGTCGTGGGTCCCGTCATGATCGTCGATCTCGGGGTTCACGACGTCGCTGGGGGCGTCACGATCGTCGATCTGTGGAGCGAGGGGGCAGGCGCGGGCAGGATGTGCCTGGCTGCCTGGCTGCCTGGCTGCCTGGTCGCTTGGTCGCTTGGCCGCCTGGCTGCCTCGGTGTCACGGTGTCTCGGTACGCACTGTCGCAACCGGCTGGGCTGCGATGGTCCAGACGCCAGCGGGGCTACTCGGCGCGCTCACGCCAGCGCGACGTGACCGGCAGACGTCGGTCGCGTCCGAATGCCAGCGCGGTGACCTTCGGCCCGAGCGGGTACTGACGGCGCTTCCACTCCGCGCGGTCCACAAGAGAGAGCACCTTCTCCACGACCGCCTCGTCGAAGCCGCGTGCGAGCAGCTCCTCGCGGCCCTCCCTATGCTCCACGTATGCGTCCAGCACCTCGTCGAGGAGCGCGTAGTCGGGGAGCGAGTCCTGGTCCGTCTGCCCCGGGCGGAGCTCGGCGCTCGGAGGCTTCTCGATGGAGCTGACGGGGATCGGCTCGACCTCCCCGTGCAGCCGCGCCTGCGCGTTGCGCCAGCGCGCCAGGTCCCAGACGCGGGTCTTGTCCAGGTCCTTCAGCGGAGCGAAGCCGCCGATGCTGCCGGCGTCGTAGATCGTGGCGTAGCCGGTGGCGAGCTCGGACTTGTTGCCTGGCGCGATCACGAGGTGGCCCTCGCGGTTGGAGACGGCCATCAGCACCACGCCGCGCACTCGCGCCTGCAGGTTCTCCTCGGCCACGCCGGTGAGCGCCAGCTGCGCCTGGAATGCGTCCACGAGCGGGGCGATCGGCTGCACCCTGTAATCGGCGCCTAGCCGCCTGCAGAGGTCTGCGGCGTCGTCCCTCGAGTGGTCGGAGGAGAACTCGGAGGGCATCGACACCCCGACGACGTTCTCCCCGCCGATCGCGTCGGCTGCGATCGCGGCGGTGAGGGCAGAGTCGATCCCGCCCGACACCCCCAGCACGACCGATCGGAACCCGTTCTTCACGACGTAGTCGCGCAGACCCGTGACGACGGCGCGGTACACCTGCTCGTCGTCCGAGGCGAAGTCGACGACCTGTCCCTGCACGGGGGGAGCGCCGGCCGTCGGCACCTCCCATTCGAGGAGCGCGTCCTCGAACCCCGGGGCGTTCGCCATCCAGGCACCGTCGGCGGCGACTATGAAGGAGTGACCGTCGAAGACCAGGTCGTCCTGCCCGCCCCACAGGTTGACGTAGGCGACGGGAGCACCCACCTCGGCGGCGCGCTTGCGGGCGAGCTCGGTCCGGATGATGCCCTTGCCCTCCTCGAAGGGTGACCCGTTGAGGACGAGGAGCAGGTCGATCGCCTCGTCGGCGAGCGCGGCGACCGGTCCGCCGTCCTGCCAGATGTCCTCGCACACCACCAGGCCGACGCGGGCGTCGCCGAGCGTGAGGACGCAGGGGGAGTCGCCGGGGGCGAAGATGCGCCTCTCGTCGAACACCCCGTAGTTGGGCAGGTGGTGCTTCGCGTAGCGGGCGGTGACCCTGCCGCCCTGGAGGGCGACGGCCTCGTTCGTGGGCCGACCGTGGTCGTTCGTGCCGAGCGTGCCGAGCACGACGGTAAGGTCGCCCAGGCCTGTCGCCTCGAGCTCGGTGGCGATCGTGTGGACGGCGCGCTCTGCGGCGCGCTGGAAGCTGGCGCGCAGGGCGAGGTCCTCGATCGGATAGCCGGTGGTCGTCATCTCAGGGAAGGCGACGAGCTGAGCGCCGCGCGCGGCGGCGGCCCGGCAGCTGCTCATGATCAGCGACGTATTACCAGGGATGTCGCCCACGCAGGTGTTGATCTGTGCCATCGCGATGCGCAGGTCCGTCATGGCGGAAGCCTACGCCGGAACGCTTGGCGTCCGATGCGCGTTCGGCCAGGTACGGCGCGCCCTCAGCAAGGAAACACGTTCGTCACAGGGATACGGCAGGATGAGGTCTATGGATAAGCAGCAGGAATTCGTGCTCCGCACTGTCGAGGAGCGTGACATCCGGTTCGTCCGACTCTGGTTCACCGACGTTCTCGGAGTCCTGAAGTCGGTCGCGATCGCGCCGGCCGAGCTTGAGAACGCCTTCAGCGAGGGGATCGGCTTCGACGGCTCGGCTGTCGAGGGCCTCACGCGCGTGTACGAGGCTGACATGATCGCCCGGCCCGACCCCACGACGTTCCAGGTGCTGCCGTGGCGGGGCGAGCGTCAGGGTGCGGCGCGCATGTTCTGCGACATCGAGACGCCCGACGGCGCGTCGGCGCTCTCGGACCCGCGCAACGTCCTCAAGCGCACGCTCGACAAGGCCAGCGAGAAGGGCTTCACGTTCTACACGCATCCCGAGATCGAGTTCTACCTCTTCGAGTCGCTCGAGCACGGCAAGCTGCCGGTGCCGGTGGACCAGGCGGGCTACTTCGACAATGTGCCGCGCGGTGCGGCTCACAGCTTCCGCCGCGACGCGATCACGATGCTCGAGGCGATGGGCATCTCCGTCGAGTTCTCGCATCACGAGATCGGTCCGGGCCAGAACGAGATCGACCTGCGCTATGCGGACGCGCTGACCATGGCGGACAACATCATGACGTTCCGCTCGGTCATCAAGGAGGTGGCGCTGCAGCAGGGCGTCTTCGCGTCGTTCATGCCCAAGCCGCTCGCCGGATCGCCTGGCTCCGGGATGCACACGCACCTGAGCCTGTTCGAGGGCGACCGCAACGCCTTCTACGAGCCGGGGAGCGAGTACGACCTCTCGGTGACTGCGCGTCAGTTCGCGGCCGGTCTGCTCAAGCACGCGCCCGAGATCACGCTGATCACCAACCAGTACGTGAACTCGTACAAGCGCCTCTGGGGCGGATCCGAGGCGCCCAGCTACGTCTGCTGGGGCTCGAACAACCGTTCCGCGCTCGTGCGCATCCCGGTGCACAAGCCTGGCAAGAGCCAGTCGACGCGCATCGAGTACCGCGGTCTCGACTCGGCGGCGAACCCGTACCTGGCGTTCTCTGTGATGCTCGCGGCCGGTCTCAAGGGCATCGAGGAGGGCTACGAGCTTCCCCCTGGCGCCGAGGATGATGTCTGGGAGCTGTCGGAGTCGGAGCGCAAGGCCATGGGCTACGAGCCGTTGCCCCAGTCGCTGAGCGCGGCGATCGCCGCCATGGAGCGCTCGGAGCTCGTGGCGGAGACGCTCGGCGAGCGGGTGTTCGACTTCGTGCTGCGCAACAAGCGCGCCGAGTGGCAGGCGTACCGCGAGCAGGTCACGCCCTACGAGCTCGAGACCAACCTGCCGGTCCTGTGACAGCAGCGGCGGAAGCCGACGCATGAGCTCACGCGAGGTCTCGTTCTCCACGCAGCTGCGGCGCGCGGGAGTCGTCGACTCCACGCGCGCCGAGCAGCTGATCGAGCAGATCGCGGACGTCGCCGGGATCCGGTTCATCGACCCGGCGGTGTCCCTGTCGTTCTACGCTGACCCGGACGTCGGGCTCCTGCAGCTGCTCCGGCTGTGCGAGTCCGCCCGCGACGCGGGCGTGCTGGAGCCGCTGCGGGCCATCATCGACACCCCCGCGGGTCGTCGGCTGGGCGTGGTGCTCGGCGGCTCGGTGGCGCTGGGGGACTTCCTGGTCCGTCACCCCGAGCTGGTGCGCGACTTCAGCAGCTGGCCTGAGGACGAGCCGCTCGACGAGGTCGACGTGCGTGCCCGCCTGCTCGAGGCCGTCGGCGCCGACCCCGCTGCCATGGCGCCGGTGGCCACCCTTGCCGGCGACGAGGGGATCACGGCCATGCGCGTCGCGTACCGCCGGCAGCTGCTGCGGGTCGCGGCGACCGACCTGGTGCAGTCGGATCCGATCGGCCTCATGCCCACCGTCGGCACCGCTCTCGCGGACCTGGCCGGCGCGGCGCTCGAGGCGGGGCTGGCGCTCGCACGTGCCGCCGAGCCTGACCACGCGCTCACGAGGCTCGCCATCATCGGCATGGGCAAGTGCGGGGCGCGCGAGCTCAACTACGTGTCCGACGTCGATGTCATCTATGTCGCGGAGCCGGCGGAGGGCGCGGACGACCAGGCGGCTCTGCGTGTCGCGACGCGCATGGCGGCGGCGGCCGCGCGCGCGTGCGACCGCTTCGCTGCGGAGCCCCCGCTGTGGCAGGTGGACGCGAACCTGCGGCCCGAGGGCAAGGACGGTGCCCTGGTGCGTCCGCTCGCGTCGCACCTGGCCTACTACGAGCGGTGGGCACAGAGCTGGGAGTTCCAGGCGCTCCTCAAGGCCCGGCCGATCGCTGGCGACCCTGAGATCGGTGACCGATACGTCGAGATGCTTCAGCCGCTCGTCTGGTCCGCGAGCGCTCGCGAGGGCTTCGTCGAGGCCGCGCAGGCGATGCGGCGCAGGGTCGAGCAGCATGTCCCTGCGCATGAGGCGGATCGCCAGATCAAGCTGGGGCCTGGCGGTCTGCGAGATGTCGAGTTCACCATCCAGCTGCTCCAGCTGGTCCACGGCCGTGCGGACGAGACCCTCCGTTCGCGGTCCACCTTGACCGCGCTCGCTGCGCTGCGGGCTGGTGGATACGTCGGCCGTCCCGAGGCTGCGGCCATGGACCGTGCCTACCGTCAGCTCCGCGTGTGGGAGCACCGACTGCAGCTGCGGAAGCTCTCCCGGACCCACCTCATGCCGGCCGAGGAGGAGGACCGGCGCATCCTCGCGCGAGCGTCGGGGTTCGCCACGGTCGAGTACATGGAGGAGGTGTGGCACGACATCCGCCGGCGGGTGCGTGCGATGCACCTGGAGATGTTCTACCGGCCGATCCTTCCCGTCGTGGCGAGGCTCAGCACCGGCGAGGCGCGGTTGGACAGCACCGCCGCGCGGGACCGTCTTGCGGCGGTCGGGTTCAAGGATGCCGACGCCGCCCTGCGCCACATCGTCGCGCTCACCCGAGGCGTGTCGCGATCCGCGGCGATCCGCCAGCAGCTGCTTCCCGCGATGATCGGCTGGTTCGCCGAAGGGCCTGAGCCTGACGCGGGCCTGCTCGCCTTCCGTCAGCTCTCCGAGCAGCTCAGCGACCAGCAGTGGTTCCTCAAGCTGCTGCGCGACTCGGGTGCCGCAGCGGAGCGGCTCGCGAGGCTGCTGTCCACCTCGGGGTACGTGACGCGCGCGCTGCTGTCGAGCGGTGAGCAGGTGCGGTGGCTCGGCACGAACGAGGATCTGAAGCCGCGCACGTACGAGCGGCTGTGGACAGAGGCGGACGCCATCCTGCGCCGGAGCGACGACGCGGAGCAGGCCATCACCGCCATGCGAGGCCTGCGCCGTCGAGAGAACGCGCGGGTGGCCGCGGCGGACACGCTGGGGATGATCAATGCGTCGGCGGCGGCGGGAGCCGTCACCGACACGGCGGACATGCTGATCGAGGGCGCGCTGCGCATTGCGACGAGCCTGGTGCGCGACGAGATCGGTGAGGAGCCACCGGAGCTGCTCGTGGTCGCGATGGGGCGTTACGGCGGGCGTGAGATGGGTTACCTCTCGGACGCCGACGTGCAGTTCGTGTTCGAGGGCGGTGGTGACAAGGCGACGGCCCACGCGCAGCGTCTCGCGACAGTGCTGCGTGGCCTGCTCCAGAAGGTCGGCGCTCAGCCGCCGCTTGAGATCGACGCCGATCTGCGTCCCGAGGGCCGCAACGGTCCGCTCGCACGATCCTTCGATTCGACCGTCGGCTACTACGCGAGGTGGTCCGACCCGTGGGAGGCGCAGGCGCTGCTGAGGGCTCGGCCGTGCGCGGGAGACCCCGAGCTGCGGGCGAGGTTCGTCGCGGCCGTGGAGCCCGTGCGCTACCCCGAGCGGCTCACCGAGGACGCGCTCGCGCAGATGCGACGCCTCAAGGCTCGCATGGAGTCCGAGCGCCTGCCGCGAGGAGTGGACCCTCGCCGGCATCTCAAGCTGGGGCCCGGCGGCCTGTCGGATGTCGAGTGGTCCGTCCAGCTGCTGCAGCTGCAGCATGCGCACCGCGTGGTGGGGCTGCGGACCACCGAGACGCGCGCGGCGTTGGACGTGGCGGAGGCGGAAGGTCTGCTCGACGTCGAGGACGCCTCGACGCTTCGCGAAGCCTGGACGCTCGCGACGGATCTGCGTGGCGCTATCGCGCTGCGCGGTAGGCAGGGAGACGCGGACGTGCTTCCTGTCGACGCGCGCGAGCTCAAGGTGCTGGCGGAGATCATGGACACCGAGGAGACGGGTCCGGAGCTCGACGACCGGTACGCTCGGGCCGCACGGCGCGCACGAGCGGTGTGCGAGCGGGTCTTCTTCGGATGGGATGAGGGACGTCGATGAAGCTGTTGAGGACGATCATCTCCGCGCTGTGCATCCTCGCGGGCGCGCTGTCCATCGTCGGCTGGGCGATCAGCTCCGTCGCGGTGAGGGCGGTGGAGGACGGCACTGCGGTGGTGACGATCACCGAGCGGGCGCTCGACTCCGAAGCGGTGCAGAGCCGGATCGCGGACGCCATGACCGGTGAGGTCGGCGACTGGCTCGCCGGACGTGGCGTCGACCTGCAGGGTCTCGGGCTGTCGGACGTGGTGGGGAACCTTCTTCGGAACGTGGCGGGCTCCGACGCGTTCAAGACTCTCGTCGCCGATCAGGCGGAGGCCGCGCGGCAGCAGATCGCGGAGGCGCTCACCGATGACTCGCGCGCTGCTGCACCTCTGGTCGTCGTCGTGGATGTCGACTCGCTGGTCGCCGACCAGCTGAACGGCGTCGCGGTGCTGGGCTCAGTGGCGAGTGCGGTGGACATCGCGCCGGTCGAGGTCGTCGTGATGGACGCGGACACGTTCGAGCGCGCGCGCACCGCCTATCACGTCATGGAGCTGGCGGCCCAGTACGGGCTGTGGATGGGGATCGGCCTGGTGGTCGTGGGCCTGCTCGTGTCGCCTCGGCGCGCGTGGTTCCTGCCGAAGCTCCTGCTCGCGATCGGTGTCATGGCGATGGTCGCGTGGGGCCTGGTGCGTGCGCTCGGCACGGATGGCGTTCTTGCGCTGCTGCCAGGCGGTCGCGACGGTGCGCTCGGCACGGTGGTGGGCGGCGTGCTCACGGACGAGGCCTCTGCCTCCTTGATGCAACGGACCCTCTGGGTGGGCCTTGGAGGGCTCGCGGGCGCAACTGTGC